>CAVUHP010000017.1:0-259045 GCA_963741425.1 uncultured delta proteobacterium | reverse complement strand
TTTCGGACAAAAGGCGTTGCTTAGCCGTGGCCCTGGAAAGGACACATTTGACTGCCCATTCCTCCTTATCCCGCATGTGGGCGAGAAATCCGCCGATTTGGGCATGGTTGTTTTCCACAAGTCCTCGAAGGCTTTCCCTGGAGAGAAAATAGTGCCGAACCTTGCCGGGAGCACCGGAGAATATCGCATCGCCTCCTCGATGACTTGCTCGTGGAAGCGCCCTAAGCCCAGCCAGGCCAACACCTGAGCCTTTGCATCCGCGGATGATCCGACGTAATTCATCCAACGGGACAGTCAGACCACTGCGGTTACATCACGAAAGTCTTCCTGAAATAAGGTTCGTTACACTAATACCGGTTTCCTCAAGCGCGAGGCACTTCTCCCGGGAAAGCAAGACAGAAACGATAAACGGCTTTTTCCATGATCAGTCGCTCCCCCATCTCCTCCAATGCCGCCTCAATATCTGGGCGTGTGAGGAGATCTTTACCTGCCGTCAGGCTTCTGTTTTAGCTTTTCCACCGCACGTCTGACTGCGCTCAGAGCGGCCTTATTGCAAACTGCGGCAATTTCGGCTCCGCTAAGCCCTTCCGTTTCGGCGAGTTCTGCCGGTCAATACCCTTTTCGAGAGGCTTGTTTCGAAGATGCACTCGCGAAGATTTCCTGCCTGTCATTCTCATCGGGCATGGTCATCTCAATGACCTCGTCGAAACGTCCGGGCCTTAAGACCGCCGGATCCAGCATGTCTAACTCGATTTGTCGCGCCCAGCACCAAGACTCCCGTGAGTTCTTCTATGCCGTCAAGTTCCGCCAGAAACTGACTGAGTACCTTTCGGCCACATGTGAATCAGTCGATCCATCCGCTTCGGACCGGCACAAGGGCGTCGATTTCGTCGAAAAAGATGATACACGGAGAAGCCTGCCTTGCTTTCCGGAATACCTCTCGCACCGCCTCTTCGGACTCACCTACGTATTTCGACAGGAGAGCCGGACCTTTACCGATATAAAATTGACCTTGCTCTCGTTGGCGATCGCTTTGGCCAAAAGAGTCTTCCCACAACCGGGGGGCCCCCAGAGCAAGATTCCCTCTCGGCGCCTTTGTGCCCGCTTGCTCGAAAATATGGGGTATTGCAACGGCCATTCTACGGCTTCTGTGAGACGATTCTTAGGTCTCGTGCCCCCCGACGTCTTCCCAGCGAACATCAGGGACTTCCACGAAGACCTCCCGTATTGCAGACGGCTCCACTTCTTTCAGAGCAGTGAGGAAATCGTTCATGTGAACTTCAAGTTTTGCGAGCTGCTCATAGGGAATGCCTGCCGCGGCAAAATCAATTTCCGGCATAATTCGTCGCAGGCAGATCATCGCCGCTTCACGGCACAGGGCTTCCAGGTCTGCGCCCACAAAACCATGTGTGATTTCCGCTAGATGGTTCATGTCTATGTCGGCCAAGGGCATGCCTCGACTGTGGATTTCTAGGATTTCCAGCCGGCCGTTTCGATCCGGAATGGGAATGGCGATTTCTCTGTCGAATCGTCCTGGTCGCCTGAGTGCAGGATCGAGAGCATTGGGAATGTTCGTGGCGGCTATCACGATTACGTTTTGACGTTTGTTCAAACCATCCATCAATGCCAAGAGTTGAGCGACAACTCTCTTCTCGACGTCACCAACCACCTTTTCTCTTTTCGGCGCGATGGCATCAACCTCGTCGAGGAAAACGATGCTGGGCCCTTTTCGCCGCTTCTGCAAAAATCTTTCTCAGATGCGCCTCGCTCTCTCCGTAGAACTTGTGCACCACTTCGGGACCGCTGACTGAAAAGAAATTCGCCTCGGTCTCATTTGCAATGGAGCGGGCAATAAGTGTCTTGCCGCAGCCTGGAGGCCCTGAAGAAAACCCCTTTTGGAGCGTCAATGCCAAGGCGTTCGAAAACTTCCGGATAGCGCAGAGGTAGCTCTATCATCTCGCGTATGCGGTGCAACTGAGGTTTGAGACCACCGATGTCCTCGTACGAAGCGTTCCTGGTTTTGCCACCATTTTCGGCGCTTCCTATAACAAGTTGCGTGGTCGGAACTATTATTACCGGCTCTTTGGGGACGGTGCTTCCAATTTTGAAATCTGCAAACCGGCTGCCGAAGAGAGTGGCTCGTATGGTCACCTTTCATCGATAGGCAAGCCGTCCAAAAGACCGCCGATGTACTTGAGGTCCCGCTCTGACGGCGTGACATTGGTAGGGGTCAGGACCACACGTTCGGCAGGTCGGCAAGAGATCTTCTTCACGACTACATTCTCGTCCACACCCGCTTTTGCATTTTGTCTGGACAAGCCATCCAACTGGATCCGGGATTGTCCTCTCAGTTCCTTGTAAGCGGGCATGGCTTTGCATACGGTCGTGCGCTTTCCCATGACTTCTACAATGTCCCCTATCGAAGCCCCCAGCTTTTCCAAATCTTCAGGGCCCATCCGGGCGTACGCTCGTCCCATGTCCTTGCTGAGGGCCTCTGTCACCTTCAGTTTGATTGTGGACGAATCCGTATTTTCCATTTGTTATCTCCCTTCTAGTCCAGGCACTTGATCTCAAGTATTCCGTTGTTGCATGAAACGATCATCTTCTCCCTGGCATAGGCCCTGGGCAAGAGAATTTCTTTGCGATACTTCTTGTCTCCTCTTTTGGCGGATATGGTCAGCACGTCATCCTGCAAGCCCATTTTTATGTCCTTCTCGCTTATCCCTGGCATTTCGGCCACCATTAGGGTGTGATCCTCCTCTTCAAAGATGTCCACAAGGGGCTCTCGGACCTCCTGAACCACTGTTTGCCCCGATTTGTCTCGTTTGATGTTGCCGAAAGGCTCAACCTTTAATTTGTCATCGCCTAGACCCACCTTACGTTGAAGCCGTACACGCCCTTGAGTTGTTTGCCCATAGCTCGGGAATTTCGCCTGTCCCGGACATTTGTTTTCCAGTCTCGGCAAGTTCGCTCAGCTTTTCCACTAATTCCGCCAGCCCGCCCAAAAAGCCTACAAGGCCTCCCCCGAAGGTGTCGCTCGTTGAACGTCTTTACTCTTTTTGGTCATTGTGCTCCTCCGGATACAGCTTGATCCCGTACTGTTTTACTTTGGAGTGAATCGTCTTGTAATCGATGTGCAATAAACGGGCCGCTTCCGCTTTGTTGCCTTTGTTTTTCTGAGGCCCAATCAAAACGCGGCGTTCCACATCGACCGTGCTTCTGCGAATGATCTCTTTGAGAGAAAGGCCTTCCCAGGACAATCTTCGGTAACAGGTCGTAATTTCTCGGCGGGTACTGTGGTGGATCGGGCCATCGAGAACGAGATGGTCCGGTAGAATCAAGTTTTCGGCCTGAAGCACGGCTCGTCTTACACCAGCTCTCAGTTCGCGCACGTTTCCAGGCCATCGGTGTCGAGGAGAATCTGTAAGGCAGAATCCGAAAAACCCTTAACCTTCTTGTTCAATTCCGCGTTTGTGGCTTTAACGAACCGGTTTGACAGGTGAAGATATCTTCTTTGCGCTCCCGCAGGGGCGGGATGGAATGGTGAATTCGCTCAAACGATAGAATAGATCTCGGCTAAAGAACCCTTGTCGACCTCTGCATTCAAATCCTGGTTGGTTGCCACCATAAGACGGACATCTACCGTCACTGGGTCTCTGCCGCCGACCCGATAAAAGGTCTTTTCCTGAATCGCGCGGAGCAGCTTGCTCTGGGAATTGAGAGGCATGTTGGCGATTTCATCCAGAAACAGGGTTCCGCCATTAGCCATTTCAAACTTGCCGGGCGTCTTCCCGGGGCGCCCGTAAATGCCCCCTTTTCATGGCCGAATAGTTCACTTTCAAATAGGCTCTCGGGAATGGCGCCGCAATCGAGCGGCACCATGGTATGTTTCGATCGAAGCTCGCCTTGATGGATCGCCCGAGCAACCAGTTCCTTTCCGGTTCCGGTCTCACCCTGGATTACGACGGTAAAATCAGATGCAGCGACCAGTCTTACGTCTGATATGACCCTTCGAATTGCGGCGCTAGGCCCCATAATTTCCTCAAGTGGGGGGGAGGTCTCGGAGCTTTCGGCGTATGAGCTAGAGTCTTTCTTGCCCACCGGCCGTTCTGACGGCTCGCTTCACCTTTTCAACAAGTTCACGATTTTTAATAGGTTTCGTCAGATAGTCGTAAGCGCCCGTCTTTAAGGCCTTCACCGCCCCGTCAAAGCCGCCGTACCCGGTGATCATCAAAACAGGGAGATCCTTTCTATTTCTTTGCGCGCCGCAACACTTCCAGCCCGTCCGTGCCGGGCATGCGCACATCCATGAGCACCGCATCCGCCATACCGGAGGCGATCATTTCTAGTGCCTTTTGCCCGTCGTGGCCACTACAGGGGCAAACCCATTTCGTTTGAGAAGCCGAAAGACGATATCGCAAAAGTCTCTTTCGTCATCAACAATTAGTACCCGACGGCTTCAGTCATCTCCTTCGCCTCCAAACAAATATTTCAGTCATAACCTTCTCTTTCCGCATGGATTTATTCTGATTGGTCCTTGAGACATCCGAGACAATTGGCACAGAGACACGGGTGTCCTACATTGAACTCATGTGAAACTCCACCTTGCGATCCAAATCCAAGCTTTTGCGCATGAGCATCCGTTATACTTCTCCCACGGGGCGGCTAATCGGGTAAATTACTGCAATATCCTTCTCCAGCCAGGGCCCCAGACAATGGAACATGCCCAGAAAAATCATGCCTACTTCACCAGGGAGCAACGTATCGTTAATTCGTTTAGCTATGAATCGATCTCGCCTGTCCAACAGAGAGGCCCTTTGCTCCTTATCGGTTGCTCTTAGCCTCAAAGGTCTCGCCGACCCCAGGTCTCGTTTTGCCAGCTCGTATTCCTGCAAGAGGAGTTTCAGGGATTCGGTGCCCATCACTGTTGCTCCCTCGTTCATTAGCCGCAGAATCAGAGCGTGGTTCCGACTTCCGGTCTTTGCGAGTTCGACCACCAAATTCTTTTCTTTGCCGGAAACCGGCAAACCATCCTGGTAGATGCGCACTTGATTGAGCGGGATAGCTAGTTGCGCCACAGAGTCTTCAATTTCAGTCCATAATTTGTCGATCAGACCAATTTTTCTATTCCAGGCTGACCTACCTAGCTTTTTTAGTGAGGCTTGCTTGACCGAATCCCTGAGAGCCCCCATGTCGGCTTGATTGTGTATGATCGGAAAGTAGAAAAGGCGCCGGGAGTGAGATTTTTGGAGGGCCGATTTTGCCATTTTCGTTATCCTAAGGGTATGCTGCGGGTCAACAATAACTATGGGATTCATTCCATAGCCGAGATTCCATAATTCAGTGGTATGGATCCCATAGAGCTACAGTTCATTTGCTCTGAAACGAGTAACTTAACCGATGAGCATGTATCACGTCCGGTGAGCATGGGGAATTTGGAGTCCTCCCGACATTGCATCTAGAAGCTGACTTGTAGTCGGAAAATTGCAAGGTCCGTGCCTGTCATTTGCCGCTTTCGACTATTGTGCTGTATCCGGAGTTCCGCGGCACAAATTCTCCCATGTAGCTTCTGATCAAATGAGCACCTTCGGATTAGCGTTACGCTCGATAGTGTCCTATTGGTGTTCCCGCAAGATTTCGAAGAGATCTAGCTTCTGTTCAATTGCAATCTTGGACTTTACATTGGTTGCGGGTTTCAGATTAGAGCGGATATGGCGTTCTTTGACAGACGGGCATTTTGATTCATTCATCGATAACTGCCCAATCGTGGGTTTCCGACATTCTTTTGTCCAGTTCAGACTGTTGAATAATCCCAGAGGCAACCAGTTTCCTAAAAAGGCTCCGAAGCCCTTTCGCGGAAATTCCGTATTTTTTCATCAACGATGAATCATCCATTCCGGACCTTATACATTTTGCAGCATCTGCACTGTTGATGACAGGCTTTTCTTTGGTTGTCTCCGGAAACGTAGTTTGGCCGAAATCTATCACGACCGAACCTGGCGACAGCGATCTTCGCACATCAACTTCAGATTGAGTCAACACCTTCGCGGCTACCAACTGATCCAAAAGACTATGAAGCGCTTTGGCGGAGAGATTGAATTTTTCCATTAAAGAAGCTTCATCTATCCCTGACTTGATCAAATCCACGATTTCCTTGGTAGGGAGCTTTATTGGCCTTGGCCTTCGTTTCAATGTTATGGCTTGAGGGTTAAATGCCTGATTTTTTGATTTCTCCCTTCCGAGAATTGCCAGCCTTAGACGCTGCAGTGCATTTGCTACATTGATTAAAATTTCGTTTCGCTCAAAGGGCTTTATTATGTAACCATACGCCCCGAGTTCAACTGAAAGAATACCTGTATCCCTATCATCTACCCCGGTGACTATAAGTACCCCCACGTCAGGGTACAAGGGCCTGATGATATTCAGAAGATCAATGCCTGACATTCCCGGCATAATGATATCTGCCAAAACGAGGTGGAACCTGTCGGTTTCAAGCGCATTCAGGGCCTCTTCTCCCCCGGAAGCGGTGCGACAGTCGTATCCTTCGGCCGTTAGATAGCGGACCAATAGCTGGCAAATATATGGCTCATCATCCACTATAAGAATTTTTGAGGGTTCCTTTTTCATATTGTCTTCCGAAGTATGCCGTCCAGGGCATGTTGACGCTTCAATTAAAGAATAAATACCGCTTGACAACGAGATGTCCGATCTGAATTGATTTTACAGGATTTTTCATTCACCTGCCGGCTCTCTCCCCTCGAAACCGCTCGTGAAAGCCGATGATAAGGAGCCAAAAACTGCCGCAATAGGCTTACTCATTGCTCTTTTCATTTTCAAGATAAACGCTAAGCTGCTTTTTAGTTACCTCGTGCTGAATCCTCTCTAATCTCAGCTTCTGTTCAGTTTCCGAGAGTTCCCAGCTGATCTGTTCAACACGGTGTTCCAATTCCGCCAGTGCTTCTCTCAATTCTTTTTCACCCTTTTGTGACATGCGCTGCTTTGCTCGTTCGTAAGTAACATCCTCTATAATGACCATTATATAACGGGCGGACGATAACCTTACCGATCGCAAATGGAGACGCGACCATATTCTATGCTTCCCTATCTCCAGGATCGCCTCTGCTTTTTGCGGTTTCCTGTCGGCAAATGTTCTTTCCAAAAGGTCCATGGTCTTCGATTCTAGAGTTTTGGCTCGGGTAGCATCATCCGGATTGGGAAGGAGATCCGTGAATCGCGAACCCTTCAGGACTTTGGAATTGACTGTGAGCTTTTCGCATGCTTGATTGACAAAAGCGATGCAGAACCACTGGTCGACCAACAGGACCGGCACAGGAAGCGCATTTAATAGTTTGCCGAGAGACGTGGACGTAATGTCGGTAAGGTCGAACACTCCTGATTTTCCCGCATCGTACGTGAGCAGGCTGTGCAAGTCTATGGTTTGCGTTGGTTCATCTCCTAAAGCCAAATAGCCTTGCAATTCTATACACCGGTTGATTGCCAAATTTTGGTTATCCACAGTCATTCTCCTCTTTTCCGTGTGAATCATCTGGATTGCTCGGATTGTGAGACTGCTTAATGCATGAGCAATTTCTATACCAGATCGGAAATCTGTTCCAACTACCCCAAGCTGAAGAAATCACGAAGAAAAGTCGATCCAGTTACCGATGCAATGGCTAAGAGAAGGGCTGTAGTGGTGATTCTATAGGAACAATCCCATAGTTCTATGGCGGAATTCCTATCCCAATTGTGTTGGAGCACAGTGTGAGTCGGACTCATTGAGAGGAAACATTTCTGAGTATTTTGTCCTACACAGCATACGTTAAACAATGCTACTATCACGGAGCGAGGCTTCTTAAATGGAGTTAGCTCATGCCACCATTGACCATCGAACCTTTCATTGAAACCCTGAGCTTAGATACTCAAAAACTGAAAACACTTGAACAGAGCGGGAAAAAAATCCTGGGATATTTCTGCACGTATACCCCTATCGAGCTTGTACATGCGGCTGGTTTTTTGCCGGTACGGATCATGGGTGGGCGAGGGACCATCTCCGCGGCCGACTTGGTGAGCCCTGCTTTCGTTTGCCCGTACATTAGGCGGGCGCTGGAGAAAGGGCTCAGACATGAATATGATTTCCTGTCAGGAATAATTCAAGGCTACACATGCGATGTTGCCTGCGGGGTGACGAAAATCTGGGAACAGAACATAGGGGGTGAGCTCTTCCACACAATTCCCCTGCCATATAACGACAACCCGGACGCGCGGCTTTTTTTCCGGGCGGCGCTTCGGGAGCTGATTGACAAAATGCAGGCCATTGGCGGCCGGTTCAGCGAGGAGTCACTTGAAGAATCCTTGGAGCTGTACGGAGACATCCGGGAACTCGCTCTTGAACTCTACCAGCATGCGTTATGATCGGCGCATGCCACTTACCGCGAGCCAGTTTCTCTCTGTCGTTCTTGCAGGATTCGTCATGCCCTCCCGAAGAGTACCGTTCCATGATTTCCGAGCTGCTCTCGGAGATTCGCAATGCGCCTTCCCCGGATATCGGGGACTCGGTTCCGATCCTGGTATCAGGCAGCCTAGTCGAGGAACCGGCGGTACTCGATCTGCTGGAGGACTCCGGCGGCAAAGTGGTCGCGGACGACCTGTGCACCGGGTTGCGCAATTTCCAGCCGCCGTCGGGCCAAGGAGGTGACCCGATCGAACGGCTTATCGACCGGTACATGAATCGATTGCCGTGCCCGGCCCGGTCCCGGGCGGACAGATAGGGCCGTGGTCCTGACCTCGCCTTATTGAGCGATCCGGGGCAAGGGGGGTGGTGTTTTTGTTCCAGAAGTTCTGCACGCCGCATTTGGCGGATCATCCGTTCCTTCAAGCAGAGTTGAAGAAAAAGGGTATTCCCAGCACCATGATTGAAATGGATGAAGCTGGGATCAATGAGGGCCAGACTGAGAACACGTTTCGAGGCATTCTTCGAGATGCTGAGGGCTTAATATGGCGTAACACGGACAAGAGCGGAAAATCCAAGAAAAGGCTGGCTGCGGCCAAGGAACTCAACCGAGTGGTCACTGAGCATTATATGGCGTGCGCTCGTGCTAAAGCCGAAGGGAAACCGGTCGGATGGATGCCTCCGATGAACGGAGCCATTGAGATCTTCTATGCCATGGACCTTCAGCCCCTCTTCCCTGAGAACTGGTCCCCTGTGTGTGCCGCTTTCGGGCTTGCCCCGAGAAATTTCGAGGTGGCCGAATCTCTGGGCTACTCCCGCGACCTCTGCGGGTACCTCAGAAACATCATCGGATATGTTCACGGCCCCATTAATGAAGAAGGCCTGCCATTGGGACGATTGCCGGAGCCGGACATCCTCCTCAGCCCGGGTGGAGGATGCGTGCCGGTAATGAAAATTTTCCATGCATCTGGAAAGGCGATTCCCGGACGCAAGGGTGTTCAAAGCAGACCTACCGCAGGTCGCCGTCGAAGATATCCGAGAACACCATGTAGAATACGCGATCAGTGAGATGCGCCGTCTCATCAAATTCCTGACCGAAACGACTGGTCGCGAAATGGATTATGACCGGCTGAGACAAGTTGTGAGCCTCTCGGATCAGGCGTGTGCACTGTGGGATGAAATTATGACCTACCGGAGACATGTTCCTACCCCATTCTCCGCGGCAGAGATCGGAATAATGTTTGTCATGGTTACGCTGCAAGGGACACAAACCGCCGTTGATTTCCTCACGTTCGGTTCGAGATGAGGTGAAGCAGAGGACGGAGGCGGGTATAGGAGTAATCGGAGACGAAAAGATTCGACTTTTCTGGGACAACATCCCGCTATGGTACAACATGGGGCTGTTCAACTATTTCGAGAATATGGGCGGTGTCTTCGTGGCCGAAACATATTCGGCAGCGTGGTCGTTGAGGCTAGACGCGGACCGGCCCGTTGAAGCTCTGGCCATGAAGAGCCTGATGTCCTACCCCCTTGTCTCGTGTGTGTCCGTCAAGAAACGTATGGAAAAAGTCGTAAATGCGTGTCGGGAGTATGCTATCGACGGGGCAGTGCTCCACCGCAATAAATCCTGTGTGCCGATTACGCTCGGGCAGATGGATATCAAACGGGCACTTGAGAAAGAATTGGGGATTCCATCTGTGATCATCGACGCGGACCACATGGATGCCCGAAATTTCTCCATGGCCCAGTTCCAGGCGCGAGTCGATCCTTTTATGGAGCTTCTCCTGGAGCGAAAAGGAATCAAGTAGGAACGGAGGACAGGCGTGAATACGAAGACCATTCGGACGATTACCGGCAGCTTCATCGATAATACTCGCACGTTCCGCTGACGATGTGATCGTCAAGTACAAGAAGGAGAAGGGCGGAGCCTTATGTTGACCTCACTTGGCAAGAATTGGAGAGATTGGTTCGTTTCGTTTGCCTCCGGCCTGATCGGGCTCGGTATGGAGGCCGGGAGATCGACTAGCCATCTTGTCCTTCAATCGTCTGGAATGGATCGTAGCCGACCTTGGTACCATGTTGGCAGGCGGGATCGTAGTGCCGATTTACCACACCAACACCCCGGATCAGTGCGCGTATATCATTCAAGACGCGGGTGCAAGGTTCGTCGTAGTGGAGGACACGGTACAGCTGGCGAAGGTCCTGAGCTCAATTGAGAGGCTGGAGAATCTTGCACGTATCATCTTAATAGAAGGCGAGACCCCGGCGGCCGCTGAAAAAGTCATTTCTTTCAGGGAACTCTTGAACCGGGGAAGGAAACACGATAGGTCGGACGTGAATTCCAGAACCGCGAAAGGCAGGTCACGCTCGATGATATGGCAACTATCGTGTATACATCGGGCACCACCGGGCCACCAAAAGGCTGCATGATAAGCCATCGGAACATAGCCTCGGTTCTCGAATCCATACATGAGCTGACCCGGATCGACCCGAAAACAAACCTTTCTCTAATGATTCTCCCCATATCGCACTTATATCCCAGAGTCTCCGGCTATTATTACAACATCTTCATGAATATCCCGTTCGCCATTGCGGAATCTCTGGAAACGCTGGGCAAGAACATGCTCGAGGCCAGACCCACATATTTTACGAGTGTGCCGCGTATTTTCGAAAAACTGCATGATCGTATTGTCTCCACTGCGGAGAAAGGATCGTTGCTGAAACGGCTGATCTTTAACTGGGCTATGAAGATAGGTCGGGAGAGGAGCCGAAAAATTAATGCTCATCAGGCTCCGGGTATAATTTTCATGCTGAAATTCGGCGTTGCGGATCGGCTTGTATTCAAGAAAATCCGCGATATGCTCGGCGGCAGGATCCAGTTTGCAGTTTCTGCCGGTGCACCGCTCTCGGCAGATGTTGGGGAATTCGTCCAGAGTTTGGGCATCAGGGTACTGGAGTTTTATGCCCTGACCGAGACTATCACCGGGACGATGACGACTTTCGATGAGAGTCGCTTCGGGACAGTAGGCAAACCAATGCCCGGCTGTGAGGTGAAGCTCGCTGAGGACGGGGAGATCCTCATTCGAGGCAACAACTTCATGGGATATTACAATCGGCCCGACCTGACCAAAGAGGTCATCAAGGATGGATGGGTCTACACGGGAGATATCGGGAGGTGGGATAGCGAGGGATTCCTCATCATTACGGACCGCAAGAAGGATCTGATCATCACATCGGGAGGCAAGAATATTGCTCCGCAACTAATCGAAAACATGTTGAAACGCATACCGCTTGTTTCTCTTCCGATGGTCTATGGAGACCAAAGGAATTACCTGACCGCTCTCATCACACTTGATCGGGCCGAGACAGAAGCGCTGGCTAAGGAAAGAGGCTGGAAGTACAGTCACGTACGAAGAGTTGATCCGCAGTCCGGAAATCAATGCGGAGATCGGCAAGGGCGTGGATAGAGTCAACCAGGAGCTGGCCCGATACGAAACTATCAAGAAGTTCATCATTCTTCCGCGAGAATTCACTCAGGAAGATGGTGAGATCACCCCAACTCTCAAGCTGAAGAGAAAACCGATCTGTGAAAAGTACCGTCGCCTGCTCGATTCCATGTACGACGAGGCCTAGCTGATTTAATGTATTACATGGGGATAGATATCGGCTCTTTGAGCACCGAAACGGTGATCCTGGACGGCACGGGCAGCATTGTCTCGTACGACATATCGGCTACAGGTGCCGATAGTCGTATCTCAGGTGAGCAGTCCTCTGCCCGAGCAATGGAACGAGGCAGGGTGCGGGCCGAGAAAATCGGGTTTGTGGTTGCCACGGGTTATGGGCGCATGAGCATCCCCATTGTTAACAAGACCGTTACCGAAATTACCTGCCATGCCCGCGGTGCAAGGTATCTGTTCCCGAAAACCAGGACAATTCTCGATATCGGGGGACAGGATAGTAAAGTAATCAGACTATCCGAGGACGGTAAAGTCGTGGATTTCATTATGAATGACAAATGCGCGGCGGGGACTGGGCGGTTCCTGGAGGTCATGGCCCGAACTCTGGAAGTTGAGCTGCGCGACATGGGACCGCTCTCGTTAAAATCGAGGGAGTTGATACCTATCAGCAGCATGTGCACGGTATTTGCGGAGTCGGAGGTTGTCTCACTAATCGCTCGGTCCAAACCAAAAGAAGATATCCTTAACAGTATTCATAACTCCATATGCACACGCATAATCGCCATGGTCGACAGGATCGGTCTGGAAGCGCAATTGACCATGACCGGAGGTGTTGCCAAGAATTCAGGGGTGGTCGAGCAGATCCGATCGCAACTGGGAATGGACCCGAACGTTCCGGATGAGCCGCAGATTGTGGGGGCGCTTGGCGCCGCGCTGATTGCGGCAGATGTAGCAAGACTCGACGATTCATAAAGCTGTTGCTGACCACGGTGGTTTAGAGCGGCACGCCCAAGCTTCTGAGCACGACGGATCGAAAAACTGCACGCCGTCAGATGCCAGCGTTAGCGTTCCCGGCCACGGAAAAGCACCGTGAAGGTAGTGCCTCCCGGTTCATTGCAGTCTGCCCGATTTTGAATGTGGGAACAGTCGGCAATAGTTCCGGGACAGTGGTCCCGATTGGAGGGGATGTACCTGCACCGGTCGCTTTCGAAACTAATATCAAAGTACCCGGCCTGGGAAAGGTTCTTGAGTCGAAGAAGCTCCAGGCCCTTTCCCCCTGCGTCAAAATCGTAAGGCTTCTTGCTCGAGTACTCATCTGTTTCGACCGTGTGATGGAATGCCTCGAAAACGAACTCCTGATCGGATATGGGAATACCGACTCCCTCATCTTTGACTTTCAGCAGAATCCCCAATTCCGTATTCTCGACTGAAATGAAGACCTGTCCGCCATCGGGGGTATGTTCGATAGCATTCTTGACTAGCGTTCGAAGGACGATTTGAAGGAGATCCGGATCGAGTAAAGCTGTTGCAAGCTGTCCCAGTTGCGGTATCAATTTTACTGACCGGTGCGCGGCCTCAGTTTCTATCTCTTTCAATACCCCCATTACAGTCGCAGCTATGTTCAACGGCCTTGCCCGAAATGCGCGCGGATGCAAGATCTCCTCAACGAGCTGCTGCATATTGTGCAGTCTGTTGAGATTGCGTTCTATCCTTGCGAAGTTCTTCTGCCGCGATGTTTCGCTTTTTTCATTATTTTTGAGCATCTCCACAGCGGCGGCAATAATGGAAAGGGGCGTCTTCAATTCGTGCGACAGATGGTCTACCGCACGTTGCCTTATCCGTTCCAAGTTTTTGAACGCAGTTATATCGCGGAACACCGCAACTACTGTCTCGAAGCCGGGACGGCATTCGTCAATCTCCAAAAAAGATGTCGCCACCGACAAGTCAATAATTTGTCCGTCAGATCGTTTGAAGGGTACTTCATCGTGGGTTGTCGGCAAGCCGTGGTACACGGCATTCACAAACAAATCCGTGAATTTGTCATTCGCCGGGTCACTTAAAAATGCATCAGCGAATTTCTTCCCTTTGAGTTCTTCCTCTCGGTATCCAAGGATGCGAAGGGCAGCGGGATTGACCGTATAGATATCACCGGTGCATTCCAGGGTTAGCACTCCCTCATTCATGCTTCGGAGAATGATCTTTTCTATTGCCTCCTCCGCTTGCGGAGGCTGCCGCTGGGCGGCAGTGCGTTCTTCATCTACCTCGTTCATAGGGAGACCCCCACCGGGTGAAATATGTATGTTACAAAAAACGCTTCTTTTCCGTATCGAAGCACATCAATGTCGCACGACTCAGGTCAGCGCTATTTTAGACGCATCGCAACAAAAAGGATATTCCTTCATCGAAATATAATGCTGGTCATTTCAGGAGAAAGAAGACAAAATCACTAGGTCTGTGACTGACCACGTTTTCAACTCTTCTTTCCTCAGAGTTTTATCGGACATCGGAATTCTTCATGAACTACTCCACGAAATGGCTCGGCAAAGAAGGAACAGCACTGAGGAGTCAAGATGTATCTTGAGCCTCTCCTAATCATGACAACGTTGGCTGGGAGAGTATCCTTGATCGTTTTCGTGGTTTTCCTATTCGGAGGATCCCTAAATCTTGTTCAATTCGAATTTACAGAGCGAGCTACCCTTACGTGGGATGCACTACTTTCGGTTACCTTCTTTGTGCAGCACAGCTGGATGATTCGCAGGAGTTTCCGCTCCAGGTTCGCCAAAAGTATCCCAGCGCTCTACTATGGAATTTTTTACACGATTATATCCGGAATCCTGCTCACAATAGTAATGGTTTTCTGGCAACCATCCCGAATCTCACTATATGAGCTTCAAAATCTTTCTCTTTGGCTCGTACGAGGTCTTTTTTTTCTGGCGATGGCGGGAAGCGTTTGGGTTGTGTACACTCTACAATCATCCGAACTATTTGGTGTCGCTTCCATCAAGGCTCAATTGAGTGGAAAGCCGGTTCGGCCTCCGGAGTTCATTGTTCGCGGTCCCTATTTGTGGGTTCGCCATCCGCTATATTTCTTTGTCATCGTGATGATATGGTCATGTCCCGATCTGACTGTTGATCGATTAGTCTTCAACGTTCTTTGGACGATGTGGATTTATCTCGGAACTTTCCTTGAAGAAAGAGACCTGGTGGCGGATTTTGGGGAAGCATACCGTGAATATCAGGGCAGAGTGCCCAGACTAATCCCGTGGAAATTCCTCAATCCATAGCCCTTCTTTTGCGCATGGCGGTGTAAGTAGATTCTTGGGTGATCAAATTAGACAACTCCATCGGGCTGATCTAAACAATCTGAAATAAACAACCTACTTGCGCGGCGGGAAAAGGCATAATCGAAGGTTTAGCCCAAGGGAGCTTGGTTGCAGAAAAAAGGAGAGAAATAGAATCAGTTACTCCAGCCGAGAGTCTTCATGAACCAATTCTTTAGAATGTCCACACAATGACTGTCCAGGCGCAAGCGGTGAACCCCTGCCGGAATAATCGACAATTCCGCTACACCTGCCGGCGCCGAATCAAATAATTCCCTAGCCTGCTCGACAGGGATTAATTCATCGGCATCTCCATGGACAATCAGGAGATGTTTTCCTTTGAAATGGGTAATCCATCTGCGCGGCTCGATTTCTCGAAATTCATCGACCCAGCGATTGATATCGGACGGAAACTCAGGATCTCGGATAATACCTCTTTTTTTGAAATCTGATATGATTTCATCGGGGTCCTTATTGAAGGTCCCAAAATCAGACGGAGTGCCCACGACGGCCAGACTGTAAACACCCGGTGAATCGGCAGCGACTTTTATTGCCGCAGCTCCTCCGCCACTGAATCCCAACAGCATCACTCGAGTCGGATCCACATAAGGAGTGTTGATTATTCGATCCAATACGAGATCCAAATCTCGCACCCAACCCGTCATTTCGAAATTGCCGTCCGAATCTCCACAGCCCCTGAAGTTGAATATGACCGCGATTATTCCAAGCGAGGCAAAATCATCAGCCAGTGCTGCGTATCCAGGGTCTTCCGCAGGCCGCGGGGAACCGCTGCCTGGAATCCCATGGCAAATTATCAACGCCGGATAGAGACGAGACGGGCGCGCTTTCGGAAAAAAAATTTCACCCCGAATCCTTAAGCCATCGACAAACACAGCGAACGCTTGCTTCAGCCTGCTTTCAGTGCGATCTGCTGTTTCAGCTTGCGTCGGACCCTTGTTGATGCGCAAGGCATCCAAAAGCTTGCGAAATAGTTGTCCTATCAGTTGGCTTTCCATGCGTGTATTTGTGCGAGCCGACAATCGGCCCTTTACCAATCAGAAACCGGAATTTCAAAACAGTGAAGATCCTTCTGAATTAGCAATGTGACTGCCGCTTTCCTTTGGAAATGCTCGCTTTATGATCCTGTTCCATACGTGTGACAAATCGGCTTACGCGTTTCAAATTTGCCGATATATCAATGAATAATTGTTTTACCTCCGGTTCGGGGAAAAGAGCGTCCAGATCCCTTCTGTCCTCAGGGAACAATGTATTCAGACACGGAGTGTTCACTGGCAATTCTTTCTCGGTTTCCTTCGATTCCCGTGCGTTAGTATGAGTATTCTGCTCAAAAGGGGAATTCATGACGGACATCTCCAATCGTTCGGATTACGAAAACTGCACCGCTTTAGCACAAAAGGAGTTCATCTACAACGCAGTTGAGTAAGAACCGAACATTAAAGTGCTTTGTAGCAAATAATTATTGCACTTCCGGTTTTCCAAACGACGAATGTTGCCCAAATCATACGATGGAAGAATCATATCCTAGGATATGCTCTATGGCAGGTCCGGCAAATATAAACTTTCTCTCGGGCCAAGAATAAGAATGCACCCGCGGTTGCGGCTATGACACCAATAAGCATGACTGCAACTGTGGAGAAAAATATTACAAGCCTAACCAAAGATTGATCTTGAAACAGACTCAACACCATAATTCCCATGAAGCCGCTCACAAAGCAGATTCCTGCAATTAATAGCGCTTGCAAGGCCCTTGTTCGATCATAAATGTTCCGAATTCCCGATTCCATAGGAAGACCGCACGTACTGCAAGGCACTTTATGGAAATTGGCATTCTCTTCCCCGGAGTCGATGGGTACAGCCGATAATATTTCTTCTAATGAATCATCAAGCGCTTGAAATCTGGGAATATCATCGTTAGAAAAAACGTCTTCCATTGAATGCGTGGACCGTTTCAGTCCTTTTGAAGGGGAGGCTGGTTCAGCCACGGCTGTGCCATCTTCTTCCAATTCCGCCCCATCGGTCATCCTATTATAAATCTCATGATTTTTATCTTCAGTTGAGACTGAAGGAGTGACGCTCTTGTCCTGACTGATTAATTCGTGAAAAGAAACACCGCAGCTGGGGCATATATCAAACATAGTCTCATGTGACGCTAAACAGCGAGGACAAATGTATGACGATTTCTCGTCTGAGAAATCCGGGGAATTGTCAACGGTTTCCGATTGACTACACGATTCCCTAGGTATCTCCTGCGCCTTGAGAATGCCTCGTTCTTCGAGCATTTCGTAAAATGTCGCCAGACCGCTCTCGGTAAGGTTGTATTTTTCCATTAAATTCTGGTCATTGACACCTGAGTGAAAATCGTCCAGAAAATTTTTCACATTAATGGTTCGTTTCTCATGAGAAGCTTGCGCGGCGTCCATGGCGTCACCTCGTTGCAGCAATTCCAGCTGCTTATAATATAGTTACGTATAAAAAACAAGTTTATTCGTATGTTGTGACCAATTAATATAATTAAATTTAAAATAACCGAATCTTTTGGTTTAAGGTGTGACACAATTTCGGATGTGATAGGTCTTGCAAAGATCAAAGCTTTGAGTTAGCTTCCACACGCATATTGTCGCCTTATTGCGGTGAGCTATGGGTAGCGGCCTGATTCACGGCGCGTAACTGACAGTCCGGGAGGGACTAGTTTTGTCGAGTCCGGCAGAAAAAAGGTCGTCCTTAATTATTTCAATAAGTTCAATTGTCATTCTAATGGGCATGACCATTAGTGTGGCCGATGAGCCGACGTCTCGAGAGATATGCCGGCCCGCGTTGGTTCGTCTCACACATATTGAATTAGGCAAGTCCGGAGAATTTCGCTGGAATTGTTTGGGCCAAGAAAGTGAGATAGGTTTTTACATTGTCTTTATCAGACCGTCTGGAACCTACGTGCTTCTCAAAGTTCCGCGAGGTCGAAATGCTTTTGAGTTCACGCCCGATATCCCGGGTACATGGCGATGGCTGGTCATCCATACCGATCCAGATCGCAGCAAACCTGATGCCGAATCCGAGCCTGGCACTTTTTCAGTTACAGAAAGTCGCAATCGGCATTGACAGGTCTTCCCGAATGAGATAATCCGCTTCTGCTTGAAAGAAGCTTCACTTTGAAGCAATCTTCTTATGTCCCGCGCTCGTTTTTTTCGGCGGGGTTTGAGTGAATGCGAGAGAACCAAATTTCAATATGTAGGTCAATCTGATCATGATTAATAAACCCCCCACAAGGAGAACCATCTATGCAAAAAGGCTTCTTAATGTCTTTACTGATTCCGATCATTGTAGGATTTAGTATTTTTGCTGTAGGTGCGCCGGTTGCAGTGGCGCAATCAGATGCTCCGCCCGCTTTGAAACAGTTGGGCGAGTCGTTTGTACAGGTCGCGGAGAAAGTAACCCCCGCAGTTGTCAACATAAGCAGTTCTAAGAAAGAAGTATCAGGTCCGTCAGGGGGAGAGTTTGAGCAATTCTTCAGGAACCATCCTTTTCGTGATTTTTTCGGCGACAAAGGCCCCGATGAATTCTTCAGACGATTCAAAAAGGATGGAAATGAGGAGAGAAGTTTTCGGCAATTTGGAATGGGATCGGGTGTGATCGTCGATTCGAACGGATATATTCTTACCAACTCACACGTGGTGAAAGATGCCGATGAAATTAAGGTGACTTTAGCTGATAAGCGGACATTTACCGCTAAGATTGTTGGAACTGATCCGGAAAGCGATATAGCGGTTATTAAGATTGATGCTAAAGACCTCCCTGTTGCCAAATTAGGCGATTCATCGAAATTACATGTTGGCGAGATTGTGATTGCGGTCGGTAATCCGTTCGGACTAAACCAAACAGTCACGCAAGGAATCATTAGCGCTCAGGGCCGCACAAATATGGGAATTCTCGATTATGAAGATTTCATTCAAACAGATGCGGCAATTAACCCTGGAAACTCCGGGGGGCCCTTGGTGAACATCTCCGGTGAGGTCATCGGTATCAACACGGCCATAGCCTCCCGCAGTGGAGGGTATCAAGGAATTGGTTTTGCTATTCCATCGAATTCGGCGAAACTGATCCTGGAGGATTTGAGAACTGAGGGAAAGGTTCGAAGAGGACTGCTGGGTGTGAATATTCAGTCGGTCGACGAATCATTGGCAAAATCCTTCGGAAGAAAAGACACTGATGGCGCCTTGGTTTCTCAGGTGATTCCCGGAAGTCCTGCTGAAAAAGCTGGAGTTAAAGCTGGAGACATCATCTTAAAATTCAACGACCAACCAGTAAAAGATCATTCGCATTTAAAGAATCTGGTGGGGCGAGAAAAGCCCGATTCTCCGGCAAAGTTGACAGTATTCAGAGACGGAAAAACGATAGATCTTAATGTTAAAATAGCCGAGAGGACCGAAAAGGCAGTCGCCGCGACCGCGCCTAAACGAACTCCGGCTTCCGAAACATCAAGCGAGCTTGGAATAGATATTGAGGCGGTCCCGAGTGCAGCTGCCGAATCACTGGGTCTCAAAGAAGGTGAAGGTGTCCGGATAAAAGACATGAAATCTGATGGGACCGGAGCTAAAATGGGACTTAAAAGCGGTGACGTGATCCTGGAAATAGACGGCAAAACAGTCACAGATGTGTCAGGTTTCAACGCAGCGGTCGCCGCCGCCAAATCTACTAATAACGTTATTCGCCTGAAGGTTCAGCGTAATCGTGCGGTCCTCTTTTTGGCGACCAAACTCGGATAAATTCATTCTGCGGGGAAACTCTTATAGTTTTCCCGCAGTTTTTATCACATGTCTCAGGTTTCTGGCCGGATTTGAAATTATCGACTTGGCTGTGAGTGGGTTGGGCGTGATATGGCCTCACTTACCGATTCAAAAAACACGACTTTAAAATGATTCGTTCTCCTGCGCATCTGCACCTGTCAGGCGTGGCTTACATTGACATCATATCCGTATTCCTCCAAATCTTTTAATAACGAGTGTGCCGCTTGCCGGAATAAAGATTTGTGCTCCCTTGCGCAGCCTACTCTTCGCATCTCTCCACGAAAAATATGGTCCTTTGTATCAAAAACACCTTCGTTGAAATATAGATCGAGCGCCTCTTCCCAATTTCCGGAGAGCTGACCATTTCCTGAATGCGTCAGACTAAAGCGAATTCTTTCGTCCTGAAATGCTTGTTGAACCTTTACTTCCACATGAAGACCGGCCCTGTAGGTAATTTCGGCAACCGGAGCGCCTTTATAAGATAGGTAGACAACTATTTCGGTGTTCATTTCAACGGCGTATCACAAATCGGAGGATTGAAGCGGGTATCCGATTGAAAGGTTTAAATTAACATGTTGTGCTTTCTATGTCCATTAACAAAGACTATATGTTGAGCGGCTAAGTAATGATTAGCTTTTGCTGGATTTGCCGCGGCCCCTTGACAATATAGCAAGACTAGTTTAGTAAATCATGTCTCGAGGGCTAGAAAAAACAACATATGCTAACAACATGTTATTCTGAATGAAATCCCGAATGCCTAATAACTTAGAAGGAGAAGAGAGCTGCCACGCGGGTGCAAATATTTTTGTCGAGAAATCATTTTTCCCTGATACCAAAAGATTGAACGAACATCCGCCACGAACAATCTGCACATTGCCGGCGCCGTCTCAGACGAGATGGAGCAGGAACCAAATGGGAGGATAAATCCGGAGAATGGAACCCAAACCTATGTTGGTCAAAGGTAATCGCGAGACGGACCGGCCATATCGAAAAGTGGACTGCGATCATTACGGGGAATGCCTGGACATGGCTTTGAAGAGTCGCTGGTCCGATTTTTCCTGCAACGAATGCCCTGCCTACTCCAGAACCAGATTTATCGAACAGGTCTGCGGATCAGACGATTATTGGTAGCCCACAAATTCTTGAAATACAATTTTACTAATTTGGCAGCCATCATTACGAGGGATATTGCTTTTGCCTTTGTTGAAGCCTCTGTCGTGAAGTAACTGCCGGCCATTTATTACCCACTTGATAAAGGCGGAAATATTCTCGGAGGAGGATTGCCAAATCCTTTTCAGTGGCCGCTCTTTCTTACAAGCTTCTTCATCGCCTGTGGAGCGTTCACAATAGCTTTGCCACGCCCCTATGCCTAAAACCTGCGCTTGACTCAAATAGATCCCTCTGGTATTCAATAGTATTCACCGCAGAAGCCCGCGCTTTAATCCTGTTCACCGCTTCGAGGCTCAGTTACGAGACGGGTATTCAGGACTCGGTTGGGCTCGTTTACCAGTCTAAATCATCCTAAATGGAGGCCTCATGCCCACGGTACCACGCAACAGGTCTGATTCTTTAGGTTACCAGGAGGACAAGCTCGGCTTCGGGGATATCCTCACCGATTATATGCTGACAATGTCTTATTCGGCGGAAAAAGGCGGTTGGCAATCTCCAGAGATAAAGCGCCTCGAAAATCTGGTTCTTCATCCGGCCACTATGATGCTCCATTATGGGCAGCAGGTCTTCGAAGGACTTAAGGCGTTCACCGGCTCTAACGAAGATGATATCTTTTTGTTCCGGCCTGATATGAACATTAAACGATTTAATCTATCTTGCGAACGCCTGTGCATTCCCGCTCTTGACCCAGAGCTTTTTATGAAACAAATGTCTGAATTGATCCGGTTGGATCGAGATTGGATTCCCAGATCGCCTGGAACGTCACTGTACATACGGCCCACTGTGATAGCAACCGACATTCATCTAGGCGTGAGGCCTTCAAAGGAATACCTGTTTTTTATTATTCTTTCCCCAGTGGGCGCCTATTATCCGGAGGGCTTTGCACCTGTGAAGATTATGGTTACGGACGAATATACCCGGGCCTCCATAGGAGGGGTGGGAGAAGCCAAAACCGCGGCCAACTATGCAGCCTCACTTCTTGCTGCCGAAAAAGCTAAAGAAGCAGGTTTCACCCAAGTGCTATGGCTGAATGCCGTAGACAAGCTGTCCATAGAAGAAGTTGGAACAATGAACATCTTCTTTCGGATCGAAGATGAAGTCATAACTCCTGCCCTTGCCGGGACCATTTTGCCTGGAGTCACCAGAGATTCAGTATTGAGACTCACTTCAGATATGGGAATGAAGGTCACTGAACGTTCCATTTCCATAGACGAGCTTGTGGCTGCGGTTGAAAACGGAACACTCAGGGAAGTCTTCGGGTCGGGGACCGCGGCCGTCATATCTCCAGTGAGCCTCTTTCGTTACAAGGGAAGAGATTACGCTGTTGGTGACGGCAAAACGGGTGAACTCTCAGCCAAGCTTTTCGAAGAGATCACTGGAATGCAGACAGGCCTCAAACCCGATCCTTACGGTTGGGTAATAAATATCGGAAAGAAATAGTCGCTCCTTTTCAAGGAGCGACCCACACTGATTAATTTCAATCCGGGTTTACTGAAAGGCGAATATTTTCTCTTCACCACCAGGAGGAGTTATGTAGAGTTGAATACCGTTAGGACCGGTCGCCTGAAAATAATCCAGGAAAAGCTCATGGCTTCCGGCTTCCATACCTGCGTTTCCAGATTGCTCGGATACCTTTCCGGGTACTCTCCAGATTTACGACCATCTTCTTGTCAATTATCAGCCGTGCCGAATCATCACACACGACACGGAAGCCGTATGTCCCTGATTCCTCCTGATTCAACGGGAACTTTACGTAAAATCGGATCCCGAGCCAGTCTTCCCTCTTGGGTATCCCGGGAAATTCCCTGGAACCTCTGTCAGGCGGATAATCAATTGCTCGTGTGAAGAACATCCCGGAAGGTGAAAGTTTGTTGTAGTTGGGCAGCTTTTTCGTATTCGGATTGAGGAAATAGACGAATGCCGGAATCAGATTCACCTTTCCTTCCTCTGCGACAAAACCCTCCAAAACCTGAGCCGGCGAGAAGATCTCTTCGGATTTCGTGGGCTGTGTCACGTAAAGTGCTAGTCGGGGCGGGCCCTCAGGATGAAAGAAATCCAATTTTATCGGGTAACTTCCCTGTTGTAGAAAAGCCCAACCAATTTTACCCTGAGGATCGACTTTGGCGGTCTTATTGATTTCTGCAATGGTGTGTGTGCCTATTGTAAGTTTCGCGAAATTATCCGCTATCAACCGAAATGCAAAAATGCCTGCGCCATGGACATTGAAAAATCCCTCGTATCGGATGCCCACCATATCCTTTCTCGTGGGTAATCCAGGAAATCCCTCACCGCCGGTAATGTTAAGTTCAGGAGCTATGACACGGCCTATGGGAGTCAGGCGACTGAAATCCGGTCCTTGAGGATAGTTGCCTTTGGGCACGAAGTAAACTTGACCCCATAAAACGTCATATGGTTTCGCAGGTTCCTTCCATCCAGCCAAACCGTTTCTAATAGAGAAAATCTGTTCCTGACCCACAGGTGGCGTTACGAGCAGTTTTAAAAAGGGAGCGCCCTTGGAATTGAAACTATCCAGGAACTATCGCATGGACTCCTTCGCCTAAGTGAAGGTAGCCGGTTTTGACCGCAGCGTCATGTACCCCATCGTTCTCGATAAGGGTCTTGTCATCAATGTGAAGCCTGACACCGTCCTTGGATTGCACGCTCCACTTGAAAATACCCTCGCCCGCTACGGCAAAAACACCCATAAATCTCATACCGAGACCGTCAGTATTCTGCGGGAGTCCCGCAGGTTCACTTTGTCCCCTGGCTGGGTCCAGATTGATTTTGTCGGTCGTCAATGATTCAACCGGGCGAAGTGCGCTGAAATCGGGCAATGCCTTAACAGAATCCGGCAATTGATAAACATTGACATAAAAAGACCCCTTACCACCAGGCACGGCTGCGGCCACAGGACCTACCGGTCGTTTAAGAGGAGCGGCCGGTGGTTCCGCACTTTCCAACCTTTCACTTTTCGGTGCAATCGCCGGTTGTTTGTCCGCGGGCTGGGCAGGCGATTCTTCGTCGGATACAGGTGGAGCCGGTCCAGGCCTTTGTCGGAGAATCATTGGTCGTGACGGTGGGGCCCCGGGACTTATCTGAGAAGGCCGAGGCTCCGGCTTTCTCAACGGGGCCTGCTTTTCCGGCTCTCTAGCTGTTGAACCGGTTTCTTCATCTTCGCCACTGGGACGCCGTTCCCTCAGAGACGGAGTACCTGCAGTCGGTCCGGAAGATTCCACTTGAAATGACTCAATTTGCTCAGGGGCAAAGTCAAGAGGGACCTTTTGGGTGGAACCTCCCTTTTTCTTGATTACCAGATAATCTTCCGCAATGCTCGGCATGAGCGCTGCGAAAACTATAAGAACAAGAGCAACCAGGAAACATCTTGTTAATGAAGGTCTCATCTGCTCACCTCAATTTTCGGCAAGACGAGGCGCTTTATAGGCATCATTCGACATCTCAGCGGCGCAATCATAGCAGTTTGATTCAAAATCTGCGACTTATCCGTATTGGCTCGCTTGTGAATCGGTTGTACACGTGGAGTACCCTTCTTTACAAAGCGCTTCGCAGCCGGGGAGCCGGCTAACTTCTCTGCAGGACCGGGTCCGATATTGTACACGGCCAAAGCAAGAAAAGTTGAATTGGAGTGCTTGGCATATCGCCTAAAGCAAGTGCGTAGATATGCCGCCCCACCCATAATATTTTGATGCGGATCCCATGGATCGTTAATTCCAAATGCCTTCGTCACGATCGGGCGGAGCTGCATGAGACCGCATGCTCCTTTCCCTGAACGAGCCCGAGGCCTGAAACTGGATTCCACGTGAGTCACCGCTGCCAAAAAAACAGGATCAATCTCGAATTTTTTTCCCGCCCTTAGGAGGATAGGCGCGTGATGCGTTTGCCCGCCAAGTGCACAGACAACTTCCTTTAGCCGCTTAAGTTCCTTGTCTCTGATATGACCAGCATGTCCAGATCGCAAATTGGAAGCAGTAACCGCTGTCCGAGCGCTTGCTGTTTCGGCACCTAGTCTCGTTTGAGATGCCCCAGCCGTCATAATGGCCACATTGAGTAATAAAAAACAAACTGAGCCTTTTAAAATCATCCCAAGTGCTCCGAGGATTCCGGAATATTTGAAGATATAACCTCATCCTCAACACGAATCGGCACATCTGAAGACTCCGGAACTTGCTCTTCCGAGCCGTTCTGGATTTCCTCTGGTTTCAGCCATGATGATGGGTATTTATCCACGAATTTGACTTGAAACGGCAAAAATTTCAGACGTCCTATATCTTTGACCAGTCTCCCTGAAGTCTCCAGTCCTACAAGTTCTCGGACACCTTCAGGATTTACGGATTCAGATATTGCTTCGGCAGAGAAGTATCTCAAATTGAAAGCGCACTGGCAGAGTGGATCAAAAGGACGCTCTCCTGATGTTCTGCCCACGTTCGGCAACAGCTTCTTATCGAAATCACCTTTTGCCTCAACATAAACCAGACTTGATCTAAAACGATAGATGGACATCAAAGAGCGCGCTTGTTCCAAAAAGCTCTTGCCGAAGAGGATGATGGCAACATTCATAATAATATCAACAAGCAGACTAAGAATATATAGTCTGAAAAACTCTTCATAACTTACTGAAAAGGTGGGGTACTGCATGAAAATGATTTGAAGAAATCCCACAAGAATCATCATTGCTCCAAGCAATGAGCTAAAAAGAGCTGCAAAACGGCAGGAAGTCCTCACATGTTCCGGAAAGCTCTCAATTAGAGTTCCGATGAGAGTCTCGCCATCATTACAAACGACAGGTCTTGATCGGTAAATTCTGTTGGAGAAACCTTTGTGGGCGAAAATTCGAGACCCTTCCTCCAATATGGAAAAGAAGACTGAAGGATGACCCGTCCCTTCCACTATCATCGAGTCCATTTCTCGCCCCACAACAGGCAATTTCAATGGAGTGAGACTTAAGGCAGTCAAAACCCTTAGCACACACATTATGCGCTAGCAGATTGTACAGAGGAAAAGGCGACGGCACCACATAACCGGTGCCCAATCCGAGTCCCGACAAATAGATCGGTACCAAATCCAGTACTCGAAAGAGAAGATGAACCGCGATTCCAATAAATAATGCCTTCCAGATAAATCTCATGTTCCATCGCGCGATTTCGCCGGGGATTTCAGAGATGTAACGGGCGTTTTTCCAAAATCTGCCAAGTATCGAGAAGACTATCGATGGAGACTTGTCGTACGAATGAAGCTTGCCGTCTTTCAGTCCTAATGAAACGTTCTCAGGATGATAGTAATCTCCAACGCTCCGAAGAGAGACGCGAAACCGGGACAAGTGTCTGAATCCATTTAAAATCCAATTGATACTTACAATCAGGCCAGCCAGGGCCGCCACTGTCGTGACAAAAATCCCAAGAATGAAAGGAACGTAATTCAAAATGAATTCATTTACCTGTTCGGGCAGCCTCAAAGGAAAGAATTCTCGAAGTTCGTAGAGCCGCGTAGCTGAACCCATCAAAATCAAGATACCAAGGGCGGTCAAAATGATGCCGTATCAGAACGGTATGATTTGGCAGTTTCACCGAATCGTTGGTGCGTCCTGATAAGATAGAAAACATCCACAACCCCGAATCAATTTCTCGCGTGAGGAATTATCAGATATAATATCCTCTGTCAAATAAAAATGTTACGGAAATTAATTAATAAAGAACATGATTACTCAAATGCAGCACAGGTGGATGGCAGGCTACCGATTTGATATTGTGCAATAAACCCGTCCAGTAGCTTGCACGTCTTTACTCATTTTATATTTTGCCAGTTATATTTAAGGTATTTCGATATTATAACATTTTTTAAATCATTAAATCAAGTCATCATTCTATCATAATTAGATTAACTAACCTCAACCTAATCTTAGCGTCAGCTTCTTTTGCCATTGACAAGATAGATAAACTGGACTATTAGCGGTTGCATATTTTAACGGTTCCGGAACAAAACTTGATACAGGGAGAATATAATGAGAAGCACGGATCCGTATCCAATTAAGAATATATGCAGGCAGCGATCCCTCAGAGACGATCCTCAGTATGATGAACTCAAAAAAATTCTTGAGGAATTTCCCCCTGAAAAGATGGAGGAACTCAAGGTATTTATAAAGAGGTGGGGACACCGACATTAGCTCGTTTCCACGAGAACGCGGCCAAGCGAAAACTTTTCTGTTCGGGTCGACTTTGAGAAGACTAACTCGTCAGCTAATCAAATTCCGCAGATTTCGGAGAGAAAGTTCTATTCCCATTCTATAGTGCTCGGGGGCTTGGAAGATATATCATAGACCACGCGATTGATGCCGCGGACCTCGTTTATAATCCTATTCGAAATTGTGGCAAGAAACGTCCGGCGGAATCCTAAACCAATCAGCAGTCATGCCGTCAGTTGCCTCCACTGCCCTCAGGGCCGCTACATACTCATAAGTTCGCTCATCTCCCATTACTCCAACAGTTCTGACCGGCAATAAAACAAGAAATGCTTGCCAAATATCGCGATACAAACCCGCTTTGCGGATCTCTTCCATTGCGATCGCGTCTGCCTCTTGAAGTAACGCAACTCTCTCGCGAGTCACTTCACCAAGAATACGAACAGCGAGGCCTGGTCCAGGGAAAGGATGCCTCCAGATGATCGAATCCGGAATCCCGAGTTGCGTCCCAAGGGTCCTTACTTCATCCTTAAATAACTCTCTGAGCGGTTCTATCAATTCCAAGTGCATTTTTTCCGGAAGGCCACCGACATTGTGATGACTTTTTATTGTTGCCGAGGGCCCGCCTCTGAAAGATACGCTTTCTATGACGTCAGGGTACAAAGTCCCCTGAGCGAGAAATCTTACATTTGGGAATTGATGCGACTCTTGCTCGAAGACTCTTATGAATTCCTCGCCGATAATTTTTCTCTTCAGTTCCGGCTCGGTTACTCCCTGAAGCCTGTCCAGAAAGCGATCAACAGCATTTACTCAATATAACCGAATACCCAGTTGGTCGTGAAATGCGGAAATCACCTCGGCAGCTTCATTTTTTCGAAGGAGTCCGTTGTCCACGAAAATTGGATGCAGCCGATCGCCGATGGCTCGATGAAGAAGCGCTGCCATTACAGACGAATCGACACCTCCGGACAAAGCTGCCACCACATGGGAATCTCCGATTCGAAGTCTCAACTCACTAATGGATGCTTCAATAAAAGAAGCCATGGTCCAATCATCCTTGAGCTTTGCAATGGAATAAAGGAAATTGGCTATTATCCTGCTCCCATTGTGGGTATGGACCACCTCCGGGTGAAATTGCACGCCACTGATAATGTGATCGTCGCTCTCGATCGCCGCGGCGAATGTATCCACCGTACCTGCCGACGGCTTGAAATTAGGAGGAAGTTGAACCACTTTATCGCCATGACTCATCCAAACTTGGGCCCCAACAGATATACCTCGAAGAAGCACCGATTCGTTGCTGATTTGGGTTAATGCCGCACGCCCGTACTCCCGTTCCGATGCCGGTTCAACTTTCCCTCCAAGCGTATATGCTATGGCTTGTAACCCGTAGCATATGCCCAGCACTGGCACTCCTAGTTGAAGTATCTCCGGATCGAGTTGCGGAGCCCCAGGATCGTAAATACTAGCCGGACCTCCGGACAGAACGATAGCGGCAGGCCTGTTCTGCTCGACAACCTTCATTCCTCTATTAAAAGGATGAATCTCGCAATAGACGCGTGCTTCGCGAATTCGACGGGCAATAAGTTGTGTATATTGTGATCCAAAATCAAGTACCAAAACATATGGAAGAGTTGACAACGCGAGCCTCCGTTGCGCCTACTTTAACATTCCTCTGCAATTGACCTGAATCTTTTGAGTTTAATCGCTCAATTGTAAACGGGAAATAAAAAAGGACCGGGGGTACCCGATCCTTTCTTTAGGGTGTATGGTTTTCAGCAGTGTAAGATTATTTTACTACCTGCTTCTTAATCATTTCATACTGCAGGCCACCGGTTACACACGGATCGCAACCCGGAGAAACCACTTTGCATGATTCGATGTTGCTAACCAGTTTGCCGCCGGGTGCCAAGGTGGGGGGAGCGCCCCAAGCCACAGGGCCACCAAAAGCAGGAGCAACGCATTTGGGCGGAACGATCTGCACTTTCATTGCGCAGGTGGTCCCTTTCCATCCGAGCCACGGACGGAAGCCGCCGTTGTACTGCTCGCAGCCATCCATTAATAAGGTGCTATCGCCACCGGCAGTACCGCTGGTCACCTTGGTGTAGCTACTCTTCACCTTCATCGGAATCATAATCATGTCACCGGAAACAGCCATGCCCCCCATACAGGGATTAAACGCGCAACCCACACCGACCATACTTATGGCCAGAGCCAAAGCGCTAAGCACAACAAGCATCTTTTTAACCATACCCAAATCCTCCTTTTATTAGGCCCCTCCAGCCTAAAACCGGGGAACCGCATTTGGAATCATAGACAAATAAAACCGATTGCCATCTTGATTATCAGAACAATCGAGGGAAGTCAAGTCATTTTTTCCCGCGATTGCCTGATATTGGCGTTACTGTGAGGCTTCAGCTTACCAGAAAAAAAATACGTTGCAACATTTTTTTTATAGATCACGCGGATCCATCAGGACTCCGGCCACTGCGCTGGCAGCAGCGACCGCGGGAGACGCCAAAAATACCTCACTTTCAGGGTGACCCATCCTGCCCACAAAATTTCGGTTTGTCGTTGAAACGGCGCGCTCTCCGCGGGCTAGGATACCCATGTGGCCGCCCAGGCACGGTCCGCAGGTAGGTGTAGATATTGCTCCGCCGGCATGAATGATGTCCTGCGCGATCCCTTCGGCTAAGGCTTGGAGCATAATCGACGGGGTAGCTGGAATCACTATCAATCTTGTACCCTTAGCCACCTTCCGGCCTCGCAGTATAGAAGCAGCCACACGCAAATCATCAATTCGCCCGTTTGTGCAAGATCCTATCACCACCTGGTCGAGGCGGACCCCCTTAACTTCTGAAACAGGCCGAACGTTTTCCGGAGAAAATGGGAGAGCTACAAGCGGCTCGAGTCGGTCAAGATCTATTCGCGTTGTCTGGACGTAATCCGCATCGTCGTCCGATTCGAAAACGACGTACTCCTTGGACGTATTATCTCCGACAAAGGTTCGCGTAGCGTCGTCAAAAGGGAAAATCCCATTCTTTGCTCCAGCCTCCACCGCCATATTTGTAACGGTAAATCTGTCGGACATTGTGAGAGCTCCGACCCCCTCGCCTGAAAATTCCATGGCTTGGTACAATGCTCCATCCACACCTATTTCCCCGATGATGTGAAGAATCAAATCCTTCCCCCCTACCCAAGCCCCGGGTCGGCCTAATAACTCGAAACGCATGGTTTCCGGAACCTTGAACCAACACTCTCCGGTAAGCATAGCCGCGGCGAAATCGGTACTCCCTACCCCCGTTGAAAAAGCAGAGAGTGCACCATATGTGCAAGTGTGGCTGTCCGCGCCGATTATCAGCTGACCGGGAAGAACCAATCCCTTTTCAGGAAGGAGAACATGTTCGATGCCCATTTCACCTATATCGTAAAAATGCGTCAACCCGACCTCCTGAGCGAATCGTCGGGCTTCCGCGAGCATTTCGGCAGACTGAATGTCTTTGGCAGGGTTGAAATGATCCAGCACCACCACTATTTTATCAGGATCGAAAACCTTGGTTCCCTTGGCCTCGCGAAATGGAGGTAACGCCAAAGGAAGTGTAATATCATTTGCCAGCGCCAGATCTATGCGCGCCTGTATAAGCTCACCCGGTCTGACCGTATCCAGGCCCGCGTGAGCAGCCAAAATCTTTTCTGTTATTGTCATCCCCATTGTTATTCACCCTTATATCCGTAGTACCAAATCAGTTTGAGATTGTGGAATTCAAATCAGTCTGTTGGTTGATTGTTCACCGCAAAATCCAATATCCTCTCCGCAGGCTGTCGGCTGTCCCTCGTATCGTTCCAAGCAGCGACGTAACAACTCAATACAAGTAAGGCCTCACTAACATGAGTGTGGATTTGTCATTGCGAGGCCGTCAGTCCCGCGGAACGCGGGATCGCAATGACAGTCCTTGGCCGCCTTTAACTGACAAGTTCCAAACTATCTTCATCCTTTCGGCGGCCCTAAGGGCACAATGAGCTAACACTAATATGTTTATTCTACTCATCCTTTAAGCATTTTATATTCATTATTATGATATAGATGATCGCACACTTAAATATTCGTCCAAGGCCTCTTCCCATCGTCTAAGAGGAGCTCCGGTCAGCTTAATAAACCGGCTATTATCCAACACCGAATAAAGAGGACGCGGAGCCGGTCTTCTTAGATCCCCTGTGCTAATAGGCAAAACTTCAACTCGATTCAAAGACGCCTTTTTTACTATGGTTGACGCGAAGTCATACCAGGTTGTCCGGCCCGCGTTGGTGACGTGAACTGTGCCTCGAGCCTCCACATTACAAAGTCTTATCATCGCAATCGCGAGATCATGGGCGTAGGTGGGCGAACCGTGCTGATCGTTCACTACATGCAACACAGACTTCTCCCGCGCCTGATCAAGTATGGCTTCGACAAAATTCCGCCCGTAAAGTCCATAAAGCCATTGCGTCCGCACAATACAATGATTTTCCGGAAGAAGCGCTCGGATGCACGCGTCCCCTTCAGCTTTTGATTTAGCATAGACACCAAGGGGATTGATTGGATCGTCTTCCCGATACGAACATCCCTTCAGGCCGTCAAACACATAATCCGTGCTAAGGTGCAGAAGTAAGCAGCCGAACCTCTGGCAAGCTTTTGCCAAATTTTCGGGACCTCTCGTATTGACCCTGAAAGCGTGGTCAGGCGCAGATTCACAGCCATCCACATCCGTAACGGCCGCGCAATTGATTATCGCTCGCGGCCTTGTCTCGTCGACAGCATCCATGACTGAATATAGCCGCGAAATATCGACTTCTTCAATATCCATTTTCGCGTATTCGACGCGTAATTCCTTCAATAAGCTCACCATATGGCTGCCCAACATTCCTTTGGAGCCAATCACAAGATATTCCGTCCGAAAATTTCCCATCTTAACTGTTGAATTAAACATTTTTTTTCAATATCATGAATTGGAATTTGTTAATCAAGCGCACCGTCCGGGCGCCATTTGATTGCGACCGGCTGAGACGTGAAAGAAGCAATCTCCTGAAATTCCGGACGGATTGCCATAGTGGGACCGCTTCGCAGTGAACAAACGGGATTGCAAGCGTCCCTATTGAAGACGGAACGCCTGTCCCTCGATGCGCCCGTCGCAATGACAAACGTTTGCCACACAGTGGAATCCAATTCCGGTTCTCTGCGCGGTTTCACGTATATCCATTTTTTATGGCACTCTTTGTTTTTGAGTTCAAGGATCATGAGAAATGATTCTCAGGCATGCTTTGAATAAAGACTTGACGACTATTACCGAAATGCTCCGGCAATGGATCGATTACGATAATAGTATACATGATCTCCTGGAAAATTGCGTGTCCGACGGATCTCAGGACGTGCATTGCGAATTAGTGGAACTCGGCAATCGTGTAATATACATTAATTTGTGGAAGAATGAAGAACCCGATCAAGTCCGAATATTGGCATTGGGAACGGGCAGCGAAGCATCGGACAGGTCAGCGGCTACAGATTTTTTGCGACAACAAATCACCGATTGGGCGGCTAAAGGGATAAAGAAGGCTAGTGCGTGCATCCCGGAAACGATTGGTCCTGAGATCACTGAATGCTTCAGGGTCTGCGGTTTCATGTTTGAAGGAATTGCTTCCGATTGCGGTATCGAAGGAAGGCCGTCTCTGCGGTACTGTAAGCATTTTCTATACCGATCCATTCATCATTCCGAGATACTTGATTTTCTCCGACAGATCCTCTTGGGACTCGGTTATGAGCTGAAGAACGAATCGGAAGGATTCAGTTATAGAGTCAGAGCCGAATGCAGGCCCCCATTCAGTTTCGGATTTTGGCATAGAATCACCAGAATGGGGCGCGATTTAATTGTTCATCCTCCCGCAAGGGTGTTGGAATGGAATGAGCTCGAGAACCTCTTTTACCCCCTACAGATTTACGCTCGTCGCGACAGACCCATTCTGCTGCACCTGGAAAAGAAAAAAGCCTTACAGCTTATCGAGCTCCCGAAAATAGACGATCGTCAGGATACGCTTTTTGGAAGCAAGACATCATCGGTTATTCATCCCAAGTATCTGCCACGTGATAATAGCGCGTTTGCCGAGGCCGGCGCCGCGCTGGATATTCGCAAAGGTTTGTCAATGCTCTTCTATGTAAATAGAATTGGAGCCGTAGGTCATGCCAGGGTCGCAGATTGGTATGTCGAGGAGATCAGGAATCTTAACGACGCTCTGAAGCATACTTACGGTTCGGATACCGATGACATGGAGCGATCAACCGGTGAGCCGGATTCAAAATCAGGAAACGCGCTGGTTATCAAATTCCAATGGTATAGCCCCTTCAAAAGACCTGTAAGTTTGGATGAAATCCGAAAACTGGACGAGACGTTCAATCCCCAACACGCCCGAGCCATTTCCTCCAAACTCTTTAGATCCATCCTCTCCAGGGGAAACCACCCCCACTAGGACGAATATGCTGCCGATCCGGGGCAAAGGCATTTATTTCCCCGAATGGATTGTTTCTTTTGCTCCGCAGGCAGCCTGGGGGCTGGATGGAAGAGGGAAAATTTCGGGAACCCGCTTTTTGTGTAAAAAGCCGGTTCCCGAACCCTCCGGCAAAAACTCTAATATTTTCAAGGTTAACTGGAAACGTACCCATTTGTCGTGTGCGGACACCCCAATGAGTCATTTCTCCTCCTTGCGCCGCAACAGAATGGGAGTTTTCGGAAAGAGGGTCCAGGGGGAAAACCCTTTTGCAAAAGGGTTTTCCCCCTGGCAATCCTCTTTCTGAAAGTCATTTCTCATCCCACCAACGGAGCTAATGCAATAATCCTTCCCCGAAAAGAATTCCCAAAGGAGTTTTTGTCCTATAGCAATTGCGAAAAATAATGACCTTCTTGCGACCCGTCACCCCGGCGTACGCCGGAATGACGGTATAATACCCGTGCGCTTTCTAGCAAATGACACGAATTCGATTTCCAATTGTAAGATACCAGCGTCTGTAGGGGCGGACCCGCGTGTCTGCCCGTTCCCTGGGCACACACACAGGTGCGCGCCGGTACCAAAGGCATGTTACTTCTTTAAGCACGAATCGGTATAAGGCCACCCCGAATCCGACAAAACTCTTCGCAATTCCCATAAAGGAATTAATCCGAAGCACCCCTCTGTTCCGAACATAAGGAGATTGCACCCTTCAGAGTCCTTACAATAGCGATTCCGAGCAGTGGCCTGGTTTCGGGATATCTTCCAAGGTATCGCCGCGTTTGGGCCGAGTCACGGTTGTATCGTTTTCTTCAAGTCTTACTTTAAGTATTGACATTATTTTCTTGTTATGCTTTACTATTTCCAGTTGCCAGGCAACCGGCACAAACCAACTCCGGGAGGAGCTCGCATGCCTCAATCACATAATATCAATTATTACATCGGCCGAATGGACGACGAATCCCTGGCTGATGCGCTCGCAGATTTTGAGGACCCTCTAGAGGGCCGTTCCGCCGACCTGTTATCCTCCCTCGACTTGGAAGACGATTTTTGCGATGGTGAGGTTGAATTCGACTTCGACGACATCTAGATCATCCTTCGCAAACCCACATTGTACAAGCCGACCGGAAGTGTGTGACCACAGCGTTTCCGGTCGGTTTCTTCTTCCAAGCCAAATTTATTCCTCCGATCCACAATGCGCACTTGTTTGCACCGGTTTTCACTTATCTCATTGAATCTCATTGAGATATAAGCTATTGGATAATGTCGTTTATTGTCATTGGCTGCTCGTGTAGGGTGTTCTAGGTTGAAGTTTTGTGATAATGATGCTCCAATAGTTTCGAAGGGTCGGCAGAAGATGGGAGTGAGAAGATGTAGGCTGAGTAGTGAGCGGAGCGCACGGGAACATGAATATACTTCGTTACCAAAGCTGGGAATGGATGGCTCAAGTCAAGTCCCTAAACCAGGGAAGGGGCTGTCCTCACTGTAGCGGAAAAAAGTCCGGTATAGAAATAATAGCATAAAGCTATTTTTTGAGGAGCGATACACTTGAGTTTCGATCAAGACAACTTGGACTACCAGATTCCGAAATGGCGAATGGTGGTATATGGGTTAGTCACTCTATTCGCGCTAATGGAGGTCTTTTGCCTTTTCTTGTGCATGAATTTTATCTCGAAAAGGACTCAGATGAGAGTGAACTATAGAAGCGCAGAAGATTACATTAGTGCGGCTCGCGTCGCCAGAACAATGCAGTCGAAGCACGTCAAGCTGATCTACCCCGTCCTAAGCAGGCCCACGCATGATTTGAAGGATTCAATACTTTTTCATCCAGTACTTGGCTGGGATTATCCTCCAAATTTGGTGTACCAGGACTATGAAAATGTACAATATACGCATGGATCGTTAGGAGAACGAATCACGTGCACTTCTTTTCCGAAGACCCTAATATCAACATACGGCGACTCCTGCGTTCATTGCGAGGAAGTGGGAGATCAGGAAACGTGGCAAACTCGTCTGGCCGAGATGATCCACGCTAACGTATTGAACTTTGGTGTTGGGGGGTATGGGCCGGATCAGGCATATCTGAGATACCTGGAACGCGGCACGAAGGCTCCTACTCCCATAGTAATCCTCGGTTTATTACCGGAAGACATCAACAGAGTAGTTAATGTGTTCCGATCATTTTACAACTTCGATGACCCACTAGGCTTGACCAAGCCGCGCTTCCTCTGTCGAGGAACAGAGAAAGTGCTGCTGAGCAATCCGATTACTTCTCGTGATGAGCTGCTGAAACTGGAAGATCCTGATTTCATAAGACATATCGGTGAAAACGATTATTGGTACCAATTGGGCCGTAAGCGCCCGCCCATTCATTTCCCGTACACATATTCGGCAGTCCAATGGAGGCAAGTAATCGGAGAGAAACTGCGCGAGTCCATCAGCCGTCAAATGCCGTCTTTCATGGCGCCTGTGTTTGGCGAGAATCTCTACGATGAGACAGAACCATTGGCCACAATATGTGAGATTTTGGATCGTTTCGTTCGCACGGCTGGAGAAAGAGCCGAGGTTCCAGTTATCGTGTTTATGGCACACGCAGTCTTCATAAAAGAATTCCTGGAATACGGGACAACAAGATATGAGCCGCTTCTGAAGTATCTTCGGGCCAGGGGATACAGTTTTGTCGACCTGAATACCGAGATTGCGCGGACAAATCCGAGCCAAATCCAGTTGGATTCATTTTCCGGCAACCATGCACGGCCCGAGGGAAACAAAATGGTTGCCAATCTTCTGGCATACTATCTTGCGCAAAACGGATTGATAAAAAAGAATTGATTGGGATGAGACCTTCTACAACATTATGCGTCATCAACTGGCTCTCCGTCTGACACAAAATGCTACGTGCTCGCCATCCCGGAAATGGGATTTCGCTTTTCGTATGTGGAATTGACGCGTGGTACAATATGCTCGTCCGCTAGACAAATTGGAGACCGCTTCTCGCCAGCCCCTCATTCTAAAAAAGAGCATAAATAAAGATAGCTGCCTGGCTGCCACCAATGAGGAGCAAGCCGGCCAAGGCTGTCATGAGGATCACAACAGGAATTAGCCACCACATACCGTAGGTCCTGAAAAAATAAATGTATTCGCGAGTGATCGCTCGAATCCAGCTCTTGCCTCTCACATTGGCCATTAACTCTGCCTCCTGAGATTCTCACCGTCTGTCATCGGTGCCTCCACAAACATAGATTCCCGGTTTCTACGCTGACTGAAGTCTCGGTTAAGCTGATTCATCCCGAAAAGCTTTAAGAAAGAACCAAAGATGCAGATCACGAACGTGTACATGAGCATTATGATCACCGCAGAGGTGAATCTACCCAAACAAGCGGCAAATACGGCGAACACCAAATATACGTCGCGTCCTATGAATTTGTAAAAGAATCGTCCAGCCAACGCTAATAACGAAAGCATCATGAGCGCTATCGGGATTATTACTGCCCCGAAAATCAAGTACAGGGCCCCCGTTGCCGCAGATAAACCCACTCCTAAGATTAAGAGCTCGCGTTTTTCTGCTGCCGGATTGTTGACAAAATTCATTTTGAGCACTCCAGGCGCTGGGGCATGATTGATGACTCAGAGCCACATGGCTCGACGTCGAGATCAACTCCCGGTTTCTTGGTCACACACGTCCCCAAGACCAGTACATCAATATCACTCATCAGAAAACACCAATGGGCGTCAACGTGGTCGCAAACAATGGGTTCATCACTCAAATTAAAACTCGTGTTGACGATCATGGGACAGCCCGTCAGTTTGTAAAACTCGTCCACGACCCGATAGAAAAATCCATTGCGTTCCTCTGTCACCGTTTGAATCCGCACCGAATAATCCACGTGAGTTACGGCGGGAACGCGGAGCGGATGGCCCGGATTTTCTCCAGACCGGAAGGTTCGCACTCCGTGCCGGCAGAAATCTTTTGCTCGTCCTTGATCGGCATCACCAGAAGCATGTAAGGGCTGGGAATTCCCAAGTCGAAGTACTCCCGCACCTTATCTTCGAGAACTGCCGGAGCAAACGGCCTAAACGACTCTCTAAATTTAATTTTAAGATTGATTCGAGTCTGGTTTTCGGGATGCCGGGGGTCGCCAAGTATGCTTCTCGCACCCAGTGCGCGTGGTCCGAATTCCATACGCCCTTGGCATAGGCCCACTATATATCCCGATGCCAACCACACTGCTATTTTTCGAGTCAATTCGTCAGGAGGAAACTCTCTATATTCTGCGTCGACTGACTTGAGATAAGATATGACCGTGGAATTTTCTATTTCAGGACCAAGGTAAGCCCCAGCCATCAGATCCTTTGATACAACTCTCGGCTTCTTCATCAATCCATGCCACACTTGCATCGCAGCCCCAATAGCTCCACCGGCGTCACCCGCTGCTGGCTGGACTGTACAGGTCATCGAACAAGGATTCTCGGTAGATGGCTCCGTTGGCCACGCAATTCAAAGCTACTCCTCCTGCCAAGCATAGGTTACTTCGTCCAGTCCACCGGCGGGCGGTCTTCGCAAGGCGTAGCATGGCTTCCTGAGTTATTGACTGGACAGAAGCAGCAAAATCCATGTGAAATTCTGTCAATTGCTCTTCGGATTCACGTATACGATGGCCCACTAAACTGCTAAGATGCTCATTTACCATTCTCAGCCCATGGACAAAATCGAAGTACTTCAGATTTAATTCTATGGAGCCGTCAGCCTTCAGATCGATAACATTGTCTAAGAGTAGGTTAGCGTAGCTCGGTTTACCATATGGAGCGAGCCCCATTACCTTGTATTCGTCAAGGTTGACTCTGAAACCCAAATACTGGGTCATTGCGCTATAGAAAAGCCCAAGAGAATGAGGGAATCGTACCTCCTTGAGTAGCTTTATGGAGTTCGCGCTACCTTCGCCTATAGATGTGCAGGCCCATTCCCCCACACCATCCACGACCACAATAGCCGCCTCATCAAAGGGGCTGCAGAAAAAGGCCGAAGCGGCATGAGATTCGTGGTGCCGCGAAAAGAATATCTCGCCGTTAAAGCCTGAGACACAGTTTCGGATAAGGACAGGAAGATCGAGCTTTTCCTGTAGCCACAAGGGAACGCTTTGCTTAAAAAGGGCAAAGCTTGAAAGGGGAAACTCGAGGAACGATTGCAGCAACCTTGTGAAAGTCATCACCGGCTTGTCGTAATATGCAACAGCCTCGAGTTCTGATGCAGTGATTCCGGCTGCTTGCAAGCAGTATTCCACCGCTTTCTGAGGAAACCTCGCATCGCCCTTTTTCCGAGAAAAACGCTCTTCTTGTGCTGCCGCGATGATGCTGCCATCTCTCAAAAGACATGCTGCGCTGTCATGATAGTATGCTGATATACCAAGCACATGAATCGCCATGGCACATTTATTCCTTTTTCCCAATCATGATGAATAGTCCTCCCTCCTCGTCAAATATCATTTGTTCGAGCTGGCTGAACAGCCTGTCAGTCTTCGACGCGCGCGGTTCCTCTTCAAATAAAGAATGACGATATTCTAACTGGAAGTGGCTCCCAACAAGGGTGCTTGGGAACGCACGCACAAATCGTATTCCGTTTCCGTCAAACCATCCGATGACCTCATCTATGGTATGTAGTGTCTCATGAGGGTTTCTGTATTGATCTTCCACCCAGGCCAGCATCTTTCGGCCGGTCAGATGATGTTTCCTAATATAAGGGTCCATTCTCGCGAAACGATAACCCAGGGGCCTGAAGAAAAAGACTTTTCTTAGTTTTGTCTTTATCCTGCCAAAGAGATTTACAGGCCTATGACCACATGGCCACCGCATTTGACGAAAGGCAACAAGCTCTTAAAGCCCCTGAGGGCATCTCCGGTATGATGGAGCACACCGGTACAAATCACTACATCAAACTTTTCTTGGCGTAGAGGAAGATGGAAAACATTCATTTGAGCGAAGGTGACCCTTCGAAGGCCATTCGCGCTCCTGAACCGTTCAGCCAAACGCAAAGAGTTTAAGCACATGTCCATTGATAGGACTCGTCGACCGGCGATACTGAGAAAGTTTCCAAGTTGTCCAGTGCCACAGCCCACTTCGAGTACCCGAGCATTTGGAGAAATGGAACGATTGAGCATTTCGGGGAATCCCCTAGCACGACTCTTCGAAATGAGCGAGCCAACAGATTCCACGTCCTCATAATCCGGAAAAGGAGTTTCTTCATAAAACGCTTTGACTTCGGTAGCTACGGCGGTAGGATCAGATTTATCGGCAACAAATGCCCTCAGTATCCCGTCTTCAATGGGAAAGAATACGCTGTTATCTCCAGTGCTTTGAAATCCCCCATTTGTGGCATGCATATCAAGCCCTGTCTGAGGACAAACGAGCAATTCCTCACCATCGATGAAGATCATCTTCGCAAACTCCGAGGTCTGGTTTTTCATGAGTGCAACAATATCAAAAGATCCCAGGAAATCAACCAGGAACGGTCAGGGCATTTCTTGGAACCGAGTTCTATCGCCTTTCTATGGAATTCAGAGGCATTGAGCGATTCTCCGCGACGAAAGTGGGCCCTCGATCGAGTATTTCCTCTCTAAGCTTCCGTTGAAATTTTCAGAATATCCGTTTTCCCAGGGGATATCACGTTCTACCCATAGGGTTCTCACTCCCGTTCGTTCAAGCCACTGACCTGGGCGGTGAATTCTCAGCCGTTATCTGACCTTATATGTTCAGGTGGGCAGTATGTAATGAAGCATTTTAGAATAGGAACCACCGGATACGCAGGCCGACCCTCAACCAAAGCCTTCTTAATGTAGTTTCGATTCAAGTCCTTCTGTATTGAGCGACAATCCACTATTCTATCCAGCTCATCCCAAAAAGGATAACTTTCTTGGCCTTCGGGAAACCATCAAATCTGAAAAACCCATTTGCGTGGGTATCTTGTCACCCGTCCCATTATCCAATCTCAAAGTTGAAGTAATATATTACTTTCAAGAGGTTACAAGATATTTCCCTACCAGATGTCCCAAAATCAATTCCGTATAAAAATTGTTATACATAATTAAGAATCGGGACAGATTGAATGGTGAAGGACAAAAGGGCGATACCGACCCAAAACGTCCGGATCGTGTTGGGATGCGACCGATAATTCTTATTCTCACCAAAGTTAACGTGGTTAGATTGGGAGTTAGTTATTCCTATCGGAACCGGAAGGCTGTTGCACAAATATTTCGTAAATTAATGCTTGCCTATTTTATGTCACAATCCAGAACTCACCAGCTTTATGGCCGCGTGTGTACAGGAATTGAGTACTTGCTTGTCTGAATCTTCTAAGTTTCTGAGGCAATCACTGTCGTTACCCACTTCTTCATACATTTCGGACCATGTGAAAACTTATGTTATAACAATTTCAAGGTATTCACGGTGAAACATACAAATTAGTTGATACCGTAAAAATACGGTTCCAGAACAATTCTCATTTGGATGTGTCTGTTAATCCGGTTGAATTACAGCGCTACTGAGTCGTTTTTTCAGGAATGGTTTTGCTGATGGATTTCACTATGATATCCGCCATTAAGCTATGGCCCTTATCGTTCCAGTGAACGTCATTCGTCAAAAAGAATTTTCTAACGTTTGCCACCGGATCACTCTGATCTATGAAGTACGGAAAGCAATTCACGAATTCTATTTTGAGATTCTCGGCAAAGTCTTTCCAGATTTTAACTTGTAAGCAATCGAGCTGTTGATGCATGACTTGATAAGGCCACGGATAAACTACTATAGTCATGCCTATTCCATGCCGTTTGCAGAGCCGGTACAACAGAGACATGTTCTCTTGCGCCAGTTCTATCCCTCTTTTGCCCCATTTATTGTAAACCTCTTCATTAGTGAGCCATTCCCCTCTCTCCCGTACATAGTCTATAACGTCCCCCCACAGATCTCTACGTGAGCCCCACGCGTGAATCATGTCGTCTGTGCCGAAAACCTTTTGCCTAAATTCCGAAAGCGCCTCTCCGAAAATATTTTCAGTTAGCTGGCGATATGAAATGAAGTGGTCCTTGAGCCATACGTCACAACGAGCCAGACGGTAGCTCAAATCACCCGGGACATAGTTCTCATAGGCTATCTCGTCTTGAATATCGGAAATATCAATCAGAACATAAATATGATTAAATTTTAATCCAAGAGTCTCGACCAAATATTTGGTTTTTAGGTAGTAGAGCTTCGGACTGTATGATCGGACCCCCGCGTTCAATACTTCGACTATGGCAGGATCCGCGTGCTTTGCTAGCAATCCTACAAATGTTTGATCATAAGGATATCCTATGCCCTCTGTAAATGAATCACCCATGAATAAGATTCTGAATTTATCAGATTTCAGCGGAACATTACGATTGGATGCATCGATGAATCCAAGTGAATTCGTGTACAGAGTGAATCGCCTGTTTTCTATATGACGGTTCAATTTATACGATTTTTTCAAATCATGATGGTAGTACCGCGATGGGGTGCCGATCTCCCTTCGTGGAAGCAGTTGAGCGGCGGCCATATCGAACACGATCCAGCATACAAGCACCAACATAATTATAGTTTTCTTGGGGTTTCTTTCGAACCAGTTGGATCCCTGTGCGACTTCATTCATTTCTTAGGGCTCTCACTCAATCTTCAACAATTTATGATTCAAGTTGTCCCATCAGATGAAAGCATGGCGGCTTTGGCATTGTAATCTCTGAATCTCTCCATGTCTATGCTTCAATCGATTGCTCTCTCTCCCGCTGACGTTCAGCCTGGAGCATCGCCCGCGGGTACCCCCGGTTTGTTCCGGAGCAAATTCCGTCATTCATCTACTTATACCGATTCGCGCTCAAAGAAGTAACATGCCTTTGGTACGGCGCGCACGTGCGTGTGCGTCCCAGGGAACGGGTGGACCCGCGGGTCTGCTCCTACAGGCTACAGACGCTGGTATCTTACAATTGCAAATCGAATTCGTGTCATCTGTTAGAAAGGGTATCGGTATTAGTCCGGGATCCGTCCGAGTCTCCGTTCATCGGGAAACACAATGATAAAGCTATCTCCCAACCATGGGTACTTAGTATCCCATGGTTGGGAGTCCATTCTTTTGTCGTCGGATCCAGGAAACGTGGTCTCGGGTAAGCGTAGACCTTAAAGCCCTGTACGCTTTCTCCAAAGGCCCGGCTACTGAATCTAAATTGGTTCTCCTTTACAGGCGCTAGAGTATTTACTAGAATGCTTTTGTTTTCTCAATGACTCGATGGCAAGGGAACATGGGTTATCCGTTTATTTCGACGATAATTCCGCTCTTAAAAGCGAAAGAGTACGATATCGGAGGCTTGGTCGATGGTTATGTAGCGGTGCTTCAGAACCTGAAAGTGAAATGGGAACTCATTTTAATTCTGGAGGAGAGTAATCGAAGCAGGATAATAGAATCTCTCGGTTCGATTAACGAGCAGGTGCATTTGCTGTTTACCCCAACCGCGGATTGGGGTGCGGCTGTTAAAATGGGATTAGAGAAGGCCAATGGAGATATTCTGTCATATTCGAACTGGCTTTCGACGAGCCCTGAAAACTTGAGGGTTATTCTTTCGACAGCGCTGGCCAACCCTGATGTTGTTATAAAGGCAACCCGACGGATGCATCGTCACTGGCTTCGGCGAGTTGGTGGTGCTCTCTACAGTCTAGAATGTCAATATCTTTTTGATTTGCCTTATTGGGACGTCAATGCAACCCCAAGGGCATTTCCCCGCCGGTTTGAGAAGCTCATGAAACTGCAATCGAGAGGTTTTCTCATGGAAACCGAGTTCTGCATCGTGTGCCAGAGAGCTTCTTATCAAGTCCTAGAAGTCCCCATTCGTATCCCGCAGAGGTACCCGAGACTTAGCATTTCAGGCTGGGTCGTTGACGCAAAGCTCTATTATGGGGCCTATAAACTTTATCGGGAACTGGCGAAAATCCTATAGGAAAACTCCTGTGCGAATACTATTCATTTGGCCCAGAGGGTATGATTCATATTACACGATCCCCCTTCCATTTGCTTACTTGAAGAGCAATATCTCCAGTCCGGATCATGAGATTCGGCTAATCGATTGCACGCTCGACAATCTGCGCTCCGATTCATCGGAGCTTGAACGCCGTATTAGGGATTTTCAACCTCACCTAGTTGGTGTCTCTGCCATGTCGACTGTGATTGCCGAGGCCATGGCCATATTGGCTTTATCCAAGAATGTTCTGCCGGAGGTCAGGACAGTTGTAGGCGGTAGCCATGCGACATGCTACCCGGAACAGCTTCTAACGAGACGCGAGGTAGATTTCGTTTTTCGCGGTGAGGCCGAGTTCTCCTTCCCGATTTTTCTAGAAAAATTCGCGCAAGAACCGATGGAGTGGAAATCTATTGAGGGGCTTTGTTTCCGCAGCTCCGACGGTACACCTTGGATCTCAGACGTGGCTCGAGTTCGAGACCTGGATTCCGTAAAATTTCCTGATTATAATTTCGTGAACTTAGAAGCCTATATAGCAGCCGGTTACCGTCTGGACTCGCCCACAGCCAGAAATGCCCCAATCTGGGCGACCCGCGGTTGTCCATACCGCTGTGCATTCTGCTCAGCCCCAAAAATTAATGGTAGCGTCATTCGAAAGCACAGTATCAATTACCTTATGCAATGGGTGACGGATCTATATAATTCTAAGGGAATACGCTGGATTAACATTATTGATGATAATTTCACCTTTCACCCTGAGTATGCAGCGGAATTCTGTAAAGAGATTATCGAATTAGAAATACCTGATCTCGGCTTCAGCACGTGCAACGGAATTCGGATGAGCAGGGGAAATCCTCGGTTATGGCGTTTAATGAAACAGGCCGGTTGGCGATCCATCATCATTGCTCCTGAAAGCGGTTCAGAACGTATGCTGAAGTTGATGAATAAGGACATAAAGTTAAATGAATTGCCAAGAATTGTTAGGGAAATTAAAAATGCCGGGCTTTTGGTCAAAGCGTTTTTCATTCTTGGGTTTCCGGGGGAAACAGAGGAAGACTTGGGTCAGACTCGAGAAACAGTTCTGAAAAATGACTTCGATTTCGTTTACTTCAACAACTTCCAGCCTCTTCCGGGTACCCAAATTTTGGAAGAATTGGTCAGCAAGGGGGAGATTCCCGGCCTGGTCGAAATTTTCAATTACTCAGATGGGGCTCGTTCCTATACACCGTCACAACTTAAGAAGTTCAATTTCTCAAAATTCGTACTCACTACCTACGCGTCTTTAATACTCCGAAAGCCCCGAATATTGCTCTATTTGATTCATCATTACAGTATCCCATTTTTGATGAAGAAGCTTTTCCTGAATGCCAGGAACCTGGTTCGGTCCTGGTTCTAAATGGGATCTGAATTCTGGTGCGCCCGTTAACACCGGAACCAAGAGCGATACTATTTTCAGTGTAAGCTCGCGGGAGAAGGTGCAAATTTACTCGGATATTTAATACGCGCCAGGTAATCTTGGATTGCATGTAAGAACTGTATGTGGTAGTGGCGTTGCGTCTACATAGTAACATCAAGTTTTTTGCCGGAGTATCTGTTTTGATTAGGATAAAAGTGGAACACTATTTCAACGCATGTCGAAAAATTGATTCCGGTAATTTACAAAGTGAAATCCGACTTGTGTTCTGGATTTTGGGTCCTTTAGCTGCCGCAATACTCGCCTATACAACCCGCTATTTCGTTAATGGCGATGCTATGGCTTACATCGAGATGAGTGAGGCGTTCATAAACGGGAGGTTCTCGGCGTTGGCTAACTTGACTTACAGCCCGGGATATCCGGTCCTGCTCGGTCTGGCTCAGTCGATCATAAAGACAGATCCTTCAAATGAAATTCAGCTTCTTAAATCCGTAAATTTCATCTGTTTTTTATTGGCAATGGCTGCCTGTGAATTCCTGATGACCTTCCTGAGAAAGGTATTGATCGAATCCAAGAGAACGGATATTGGCCTTGTTCCGATCTGGATCTTCAATGCGCTTTGTTACTCCATGTTTTTAGTCGCCAGTTTGACGCTTGTCAGAATGCAATTGATTAACCCGGATATGCTGATTTTTGCGCAAGTGCTGTTCATCGCGGCCATCATTCTCCAGATCAGGGAGCACCCGGACGCGTACACTCGTTATGCGGTGCTGGGCCTGGCCACCGGTATCGGCTATCTTTCAAAATCTTTTTTGCTTGTTTTTTCCCCTGTATTCTTCCTATTGGCGGCAGCCTGTTCAAGATCTTTCAAGCGAGCTTTTCCAAGAGTTCTCCTGGCAATCTTGCTAATGCTTATAATCAGCTCGCCTTTAATCGCGGCACTGTCTGACCGTCTGGGTAGATTCACCTATGGCGAACTCGGCAGGCATGCTTATGCTTTTTTGATTTCCGGTCAAGGTGATCCGATCCATCCAAAAGTAATCAATGAAGAACCGAAAACAGTTCTGTACAGATATGATATCCAGTGCACGAGACCTTCCGGTTTTGACATTTGCTACTGGTATGAGGGTTTCAGGCCCGTTTTTAATGTCGGTGTTCATGCACGAATTATTACAAATAATGTAGCCGGTATCTTCCTGCAGATGCCTTGGCTGCTATTAATAGGAATATGGTACTTTTTTCAATGGAAGCTGGGTAAAATTACTTTTGGGTCCTTGAGACCGCCTTCCGTTTTCATCGTGCTATTCACGATCTCCATTGCTGGAATCGGCCTCTACTCCCTATTAAATGTCGAGCCCCGTTACATAGCTTCATTCCTGTTTCTTGGATTCGTCGCACTAGTGATGTCTGTCAGATACTCTGACAACAAACCCAAGTCACGAGTGCTTATGATGTCATCTGCGATTGCGCTGGCCTTTTTTTTAATAGGGCTGTCGGCCTATTCGCTCGTAGACCAAAGCTGCCGATCCTTGCGATCCGAAGGTGAAAAATTATCTTATAAAGAGGCTTTCATTGAACAGATTGCGGTGAAAGATTTTCTGCAGAAACAAGGTCTCCTCCAAGGCGACGAAATAGCCATCATCGGGTCGCCTCCTGTCAATTGGGCCAGGATGGCCGGCGTGAAGATCGTGGCCGAAATCCCGATTATAGACCAAATGTTATCGGCGTCGGTTGAGCAAAGGTCTGCTTGTTTGCAGGCTCTGCGAAATGAAGGAATTAAAGCAATTGTGGTCAAGGATTCTCGTTTCAGAGAACCCTCCCAATCAGGTTGGATCCCGATCCCTGGAAGCAGAGATTACTTTGCCTACATTTTGCACAGCCGGTAATGAATGAACAATGAAATTTCTCGATATTAAGGCAAGTCTTCGTTTTCCGTTCGTATATAGTTTCGCGCAAAAATTGCTTCGCGGAAATGGAAACCATATATTCGTCGAGAGATACCTTAAACCTAAAGAGGGGAACCGCGTCTTGGATATTGGCTGCGGTCCGGGCGATCTTCTGACCGAAATGCCGACAGTAGAATATGTTGGGTTCGATATTGATTCCAAGCTGATTGACGCGGCGGGAAAGAAGCATGGCAAGAGGGGACATTTCTTTTGTGCTCCGGTCAATGAGCATGCAATTTCGGGACAGGAGCGCTTTGATGCGGTCTTGGCGACAGGGGTTCTTCACCACCTTTGTGATAAAGAGGCATTGGAATTGTTTCGACTGGCGCGAAATTGTCTAAAGACAGGAGGTCCGTTGATCACATGGGATCCCTGTTATGTGGAACGTCAATCAGCATTTTCACGGTTCCTCATGGCAAGAGATCGAGGAGAATTCGTCCGGACTAGGCCTCAATATGAAGACCTTGCAGCGCAAGTGTTTCCCAGTCTCAAATCAACCATAGATCATGATCTGGTAAGGGTACCTTATCCCAACATTATTATGCTGTGCACTGAAGAATAACATGCATTGCCTCCCAATAATTCGGTCTCTTCGTCTCCAATTCCAATCCAATGCCACGCCCACGACATATAACAATCCTTGAAAATAATGGCGGATTGCCCCTGACAGGAGGATCGCAGAATTATTGTCAATGCGAGGGCATAGCCCGAAGCAATCCCCAAAATGTGGACTTATAGGGATTCTCAAAAATAATCGCGAAAAGAAGAGGATATCGCGGTTCTCGATTGTTCTGTCGGAAATGGGATAGCACTGCTGGACAAACCAGCAGTGGCACCCGGAATTGAATCCGTGATCACTTTCGAGAACTGCTATCGTTCAACAACAGGGATGTGAACACGAGATACCCTTCTGTAGGGGCGACCGGTGGTCGCCCTATCTCTCCGAACGGCCACCCGGCCAACGGAAAAGGGCGACCGCCGGTGTCGCCCCTACAGAAACATTGTGACTCGACCGCAAACGCCTGGCGGCCTTTTTGAACGGTTTCTCTTATGGAGAACCTATAATAAATCAAATCACTTCTTTGAAAGCGGACTGGTATGAGTTATAGCAATGCGTTTCCCAACAGATGACACGAATTCGATTACCAATTGTAAGAGACCAGAGTCTGTAGGGGCACCCATTAAAAGGCCCTCTGTCAAGGAAAAAAAATCTCCCATGGCAAGAAAACTACCGTTTTCTTGCAGAGGTACAGCGGTCGGGTTACGTGCAGCGTCCGCCAGCGCGGCTCTTCGCCTTTGCCGGTATTTCTCGAGGGGTGACGGTGCTTCTTCACCGCACCAGGCACCCATCTGGATCAAGGCCATCACCCGTGGGGTGGGACCCCTTCCGCAAAGCGGACCAGAAATTCCTCGGTTCCATGCCGTGTCCAAGTTGTTTTTACAGACCTCATGGTTTTTGGCCAGCCCCGTAATGGCTCACGGCATGGGCAGCAAAGAGTCCGGATTGCCGGACTTAGTGGGAGCGAGCGGCCTTCTAATCAGACCCGTGGTTTTTCCAACCCCTACGCTAGTGTAGTGTCATCATAATGCCTTGACAGTAGGTCTCGGTAGTATTACAACCGGGTCCATGAGAAACAAAGCCGAGCCGTTGTCGATGAGTAGCGAGCAACGAAGCCAGTTGGAGACGTGGGTGCGCGCCAAGAGGACGCCGCAACGTGTTGTGTTTCGGTCGCGGATTTGCTTGCTGGCGGCACAGGGGCTCTCCAACACGGCGATTGCTCGACAATTACAAACCAGTCGGCCAACGGTCCTGGTTTGGCGCAAGCGTTTCCAGGATCATGGACCTGTTGGGCTGACCAAGGACGCCCCGAAAGGTCCAAGTCCCAGGCGGCTTGATGGGGACAAGGTCACCTCGATAGTGGAAGCCACACTGCACACTGTACCTGCCGACGCCACACACTGGAGTACGCGCAGTATGGCCAAGATTCAGGGCGTCAGTCATAACGTGGTGGCCCAGATATGGAGAGCCCACGGCCTGCAGCCTCACCGAATAAGGGCCTTTAAGCTCTCCAGTGACAAACGCTTCGTGGAAAAGCTTACCGACGTCGTCGGCGTCTATCTTGATCCGCCCGACAAGGCATTGGTGTTGTGCGTGGACGAGAAATCCCAAGTTCAAGCCCTCGATCGTACTCAGCCTGGTTTGCCGTTGAAAAGAGGTCGGTGCGGCACCATGACCCATGATTACAAGCGCAATGGCACCACCTGCCTCTTTGCGGCCCTCAATGTTCTTGAAGGCACGGTTATCGGCTCATGCTATCCTCGGCACCGGAACTTCGAATTCCTCAAATTCCTCCGAAAAATCAATCGAGAAACACCAAAAGGGTTGGATCTCCACCTGATCCTTGACAACTACGGGACTCACAAGCACCCGAACGTCAAACAGTGGTTGGCAAAGCACCCCCGCTTTCATCCGCACTTCATCCCAACCAGCTCCTCGTGGGTGAATCTCATTGAGCGCTGGTTTGCGGAGATCACCCGAAAACGGATTCGGAGAGGCGTCTTCCACAGCGTACCTGACCTGGTTGACACCATTGAGCAATTCATCAAAAGCTACAACGAAAACGCAAAACCTTTCGTGTGGACCAAAAAGGTCGACGAAATACTCGACAAGGTTAATCGCTGTAAAGCTATCATGGATACACTACACTAGGTTGGCCGTTCACTCCAACGCCTCAAGCAAAAAACTTGTCCATTTCAAAGGGGACCTGGTCCCGCATGATGTGATACGCTGCACGGCACAACTTGTGTGCCAGTGCACTATGAGCAACCATGAAATTCGTCTTGGCTGCTTTGCGATCATAGTAAGCCTTCATCTTCGGATAGAAGCGCCGCGCCATTTCTGCGGCCTCAGAGAAAGCCCATGCTAGATACTTACTGCCGTTCTTCTTATTTCCGCTGCCTTTTCCTTTGCCGGCGCTGATCCAGTGTGTGGGAACCTTTCGGCAATAGGAGGCATAATTGCCCACGTGGGCGAATCGACCTATGGGGCCGGTCTCCAGCATGATTGTTAAGCCGAGAATAGTCCCCACTCCCGGCATAGTCTGCAGAAGCTCGTATGCCGGCTTGAGGTGAGCTTTCTTTTCCACCACCTTCTCTATGTTGTTGATCTGTCGGGTCAAGTAGTCGATAGTTTCTTTGCTTACTCGTCCGCTCAAGGCCAAATCATCGTCCCCCTCCAGAAGCGGACAGACATGGTCTTGTGTCAACTGCTTGATCTTAGCTGCACCAAGATGTATGCAACCGTTGCGGTCCAGTATGTTCTGGAGACTATTGATCAAGGATGTTCGCAGCTTCACCAAGTGCACTCTTTTCCTCAGCAGATCCCTTACCGCTCTGTCTTGGCGGGGATAAATGTACCCCTCTGGCAGAATTCCTAAACGCAGCATGTCTGCCCGTTCCCTGGGCGCACACACAGGTGCGCGCCGTACCAAAGGCATGTTACTTCTTTGAACGCGAATCGGCATCAGATATCCCTTCTACGGAGTGGCACCCAGAATTGAATCCGTGATTACTTTCGAGAAGTCCTATAGGAGATTGCTTCGTCGTTTCACTCCTCGCAATGACTTTATTCGGCTGCGATTAATACCCTCGGGAATTCCGGCAGAACTTTATAGAACGACTATAGGGATTCTCAAAAGTAATCGCGAAAAGAAGCAGGATTTGCTGGCGACGGGCATCTTGGGTGAGACCGGCATCGACGGAGTTTCCGGTAGTGACCGGCCTCCGTGCCGGTCGATTATGTTTCGCACCGGCAGCGACGCCGGTGCCTACCAGAAACAGGAGAGGCATCGCCAGTCGCGCCGTACAGCCTGTCCTACCGTTCTGTATTACCCTCCGATTCTATCCGTTACGGGTGCAAAACTTTTGAGAACTGCTATATAATACCGCATCGCCATTTCATCAGCACCAATGAAAAAACCCGGGGGCCGAAGCCCTCCGGGTTTTGTTTGGTCTATGTTTGATAACAGATTAGAAATCTACGTTCAAGCTTCCAGTGAAGGCCCAGATCGGGTCTATCGCCTTCGAAGGGTTGACACCACCGAAAGGACTGCCGGGCATGGCGAGGGCGCCCGTCGGGGTTAGCATATTGTGGAGATTGCCGCCTGCCGCAGTTGTAGTCACCAAGGTCTTGTCGAGGCATGCAAACTTGAACCATTCGCCGGGCTGCCAGAATGCCGCCCTCATGTTCATGGTCAGACCTTCGAGCAGCTTCCAATCGACACCCGTGGTGAGTTCGTATCCGAGGTTGTTATCAGGAATGTTCGGAGCAAAACCGGCAAGCCCGCCGTTTTGGGGAGCGTTGCCGCCCTGAACATTGATACCAAACACCTGCACAGCGTTAGCACCGCTGAATCCGCCGCCGAGTCCCGCTGTCCCCTGATCGATGGTCAGGACGCCCCAGGGCCATGCGCCGGAGTTTCTCCAGGCCCAGAAAAATGACCCGTACCAGTTCAAGTTCGCCGCTACTGCGTAGTCGATTCTGGCGCCTACGCTGGTGGCGTCTGTCATCCCGCCTTCACCCAGAGCGTTCCTGAAATTCAGGCCGGAAGCATACTGGTATGTCATCAAGTAGCTGTACGGTAGGAACAGCATCACGTTACAGGGCACGTTTCCGTATGCGATGTCGTTCCAGGAGCTTCTGCTCATCCAGATACCCTGGCGACGGTCAGGACCCGGTATGAAGGAATAGAGCGGGCTCAGCTTGCTGGGGCCGCACAGGGCACCAGTCTCCACCGCCCACTGCCAGCCCTCATTGTTCACCGGCTGATAGATACTGCCAAGACCACCGCCGCCATTCGGGCCGGCAGGATTAGGCTCAGGTGTCGGAATCAGGCCCGGCTGGAAGCGAGTATTCCACCGCCACCAACCCAATTCACCGTTAAAGAAGAACCTGCCGTTGTTGTACTTGACATACGCAATGCCGTCTTCGAATACTTGATCCCTCGTGACGAAGTTATCTTGGCCAGCCGCGCCAATTAACACTGTCGCGCTCTGCGAACCCTGATGGTTCTGCCAGGTACTCGTAAATGATACCAGAATCCAATGGACCGTTGGAGTAGGTTACGAACGCGCCGGTTTGCGGGAGCTGCAGTTTCTGGACATCCGCATCCCATAACTTCGGGCCGGTGGCTCCCGTGGTATTGGTTACGCCCTGGCCGAGTTGCGGTACCCCGCCAGCGCTGATATTCTTGAGATCATCGATGAACACTCCCTGCCGCCATGGATGGCAGGCCACGCCAATTCGGAGTGGGCCGTAGGGCGCGACAGGGGCCAAGCTTTCGGAAGACAGAGTATGCTCTCTGTCAGCCACTAACTAGGTACCCTAGAGCGCACAAAAAAAGTAGGGGCCATCAGAATTAGTTGCACCGAGTCGCCCACTTCTGTCAAAGTCTTCCTCTGGCAGCGAGATCCGTGTAAACTCGAACCTAACAACAATAGCCGCACTGGTTTAACTGCAGGAGTTCTCGAAATGAAACTACTAGTAGTCCTATTGACACTCGCCATATCCTTCTTGCTGCTTCCAGCTATCTCCTACACACCTTCCGTTCTTGCACAGACTGATTACGGCGGAGAATTCGACCTTAACTACTGCCAGTGGGAGTGCCGTATGCGATACGGCTTTGAGCCGAGCGGGTTGGGGGGAGGCGGCGGGATGCAGACGGAAACTGAGGGTGGTAACGGAGATAATGAGCTCCAGCAACATAGCGGAACTTACGAACAGTATGCCACTTGCATAGCCGACTGCAACCGAAAATTTTGGCAGGAGTTTGACAAAAAAACCGGGGAGATCGGGAAGAAGACACGCTGAATGCTGCGACAGTGAAGTAGAAATTGCACAATAAGTAAAAACACGTCAAGGCGATCACGGCCACCACCACGGGAAAGCCGCGCTATTCCTCAGATTGAACCTGACAATCATGGTCAAAGTTCACGATTTGACACCGGTAGAATCAGTGTCCAACATAAGGGTAAGAAGATGCCTAGGAGTGTGTCGGGCTGGGCATTGGAGTCATCCATAATTTCCGACCGGTTCTTTCATGAACCTTCCGCAATGCACCGGTTCGGACCAGCTGAAAGGGAGACAGGCCGAAATTCCAACCCCAAGAGACTTGCGAACCGTCCAGATTCGGTTGTTTTTGCTCGTCCTGAACCTATTTTGTCAAGGCGTAGAGCCTTTTGAGGTTAAAGGCGATACAAACGACATTCCATTCGCCTTTAACCGCGTCCAACCCACGCAAGAGGAATCGGCGAAAGCCCATGACCGACTTGATGATGCCAAAGACAGGCTCGATGGTACTCTTGCGCATTGCATAAACGGCTTTGCCTGCTTTTGTTCGGAGCCGATGCTTCATGGTGTCCACGGCGTTGGCGTCATCAGACAAGGGCGGCGGTTCTTGGAACCGCTCCATGAGCGAAGGATGGTGGCTTTCTCGCTTGATCGCTATGTAAGAGGTGACCTCATTCTTTTCGCACAGTGTTACGTTGTCTTCGCTGAAAAAGCCGTTATCCGCGAGGATCTCGGTAACGGTTCCAAGCGCTTGTGGTAACCGCTTCAGATTGGTCAAGGCCGGTTCCAGTTCTTGCTTGTCGTTAGGAGCTTGGCTCACATGAGTGGTAACAATCAGCAGGGTTTCCGTGTCCACACCGGCTTGGGCGTTGTAGGCTTGCTCGAAGCCGCCCCCGGATGTCGGCATGATGCGAGATTCGCTGTCGTTCAGATTAACCTGGTCCTTTGCCGTTGGACCGGCAATTGGCGGCTGCGGTGTTTTACCACCGGCTTTTTTGCCGGTTTCTTGTTCTTTCTTCGCTCGCTCGGCAATTTTGGTCTCATATGCCTTTTGTTCTTCAGCATACCGTTCTGCCGCACGCCGCTCGATCTCGGTCTTGGCTTCCTTGATTGCCTTGATACGCTCCTGGCGGATCGAAAGTTCAGCAGGAATGTCCATGCCATCAGGAATATCAGAGTTGTCGGCGGATTCAGCCTTTTGGAGCAATTCAGCCACCTCTGCCTCAAGCTGCTTTTCCAGCTTGCAGGCATGGCCGTAACTTAACGCCTTGTGTTTGGATGCGTTGGCTTCAACCTTGGTCCCATCGATACTGACCTTGCCCAGCTTTAGGACCTTCATCTGGTGGGCAATACCGAGTATCTCCACAAATATCTTCGTCAACTGGGGCAGAAACCGCTTGCGGAACTCGGCAATCGTATCGTGGTCGGGATGGCTGTTGGCAGCGATGTAGCGGAAAGCCACCGAGTCATACGTGCTGCGCTCCAGCTTCCGACTTGAAAAGACTCCCGTGGCATATCCGTAAAACAGAAGCGCCACCAACATCTCCGGGTTATACGGCTGTGAGCCACGGCCAGAATAGGATGCTTTCAGATGCCGCAGGTCGATTTGCTCCACAATCTCGACCACAAAGCGGGCCAGATGCTTTTCCGGCAACCAGTCCTGAATCGACGGCGGCAACAAGTAGAGCGTTTCTCTATCAACCTGAGCAAATGTTACTTTCATGGATCTGTCCCCTTGAATAACCATCTGATTTGTAAAAGAAATATACAAGGGAACGGCTGTTGAATGCAAGCGCAAAATGCTACTAACTCCCATAATATCAGCCTGTTGACCAAATATATGTCGCTAGAATGGGGACCGGTCAGGGTAAGTCCGACAGACTCCTAGCTGTAATTAAATACAATGGGCACACCAATTATTAGGAGAGATTAATAAGATATTAGAAAGGAGAAAAATGATGAAAGATACCTTATGTCACCATTTCTGGCTATAATGGTGGCGCTGACCTTTGCTGCGGGACCCGCTCATGCTCAGTTCATGTTCACTCCGTCCCAAGACATGTGGGCGGTTCCCGCGGAAGCTGGAGTGCAGCCGCTTACTCGACTGGAACATACCGGTATTCCGCCGTTTAGCGATTCTGGCGCCTCTAGCTTTTTCTATGCCGGAAACAACAGGTACCTCCGTGGGCGCTGGTCCGGTGGTGGGCCTGGGGTCGGTGGCGACTCCGGACTGTCCGTAATGGGCCGATTCCCCTGAGAGCTTGAACCTTGACTCACTGACTTGCGAGCGATCCCTCGTTTGCATCAGAAAGCATGCGGAGGGTTTCTCGCGATCATTTAGATTCAATGCGTTTACTTGTGCATAAGTAGGAATTGCAGCCATGAGGATGAATCAAGATGCTTGAGCCGGTTCCTGTAGCGGCTACGAGGATTCGGTTTTTCCCGCCCCAAACTAGTCTACTCTTCCCATTAGCCTCTTGTCACGGTGAGATCTGCTGTTCGCTTTGCCATAATCTCAGCGATCGCTACCACCGACACCGGAAAGCTGCGCCAATGCTTGCGATGATATTAACAGGATTGGCGATTAAGAAAGATAAGTCTCAGATACTGATTTAAATCCGTAACCGTAACCATCTGCACGATGGATTACTGTCAGATACTTTGGGTGGTTATCGGATTTGTTGAGAAGGAATTTAGGCCTAAACCGAATAGCTCCCTTTTCTTAACCTTATACTGAGTCAATCGGCTCCTGTTGTCTCTCCAGGGGAGCGTACCAATCTATACCTCAGGGTTAGGACGGGCGATCGCTAAGCCAATCCCTCCATATACGCCAATTTAGTGCCTGCGCCTCGATCCACTTGTCTCTTCGTCAAATTGTTTCCAGTAATTCCGTTCGCACTCCTGCATACATTGTGTATATAACATCGGACTGCTCTGTTCCACCGCTGCGCCGGGGTTTTTCTCAGTTTCCGCAACTCCATCCTTCGCAACGCCGTGCCCCGTGGGTGGGGTTGGACCATAACGCATGCGGCAGCCATTTTGGCATGCGCTGATATCGACCACCCCGCCCCCATTCTGCTGTGCCGTGATCGGCATACCACATTCGATTTGGGCTTCATTTTCCGGGGTTTCAGCGGGTAATAAGCATGGAATAATGCAAAGCGCCATCATTAGAGCCATAATCGCCATGAACTGACGAAACGTTTTCATTGAACAACCTCCTCAGCTGTCGGCTCCGCCTATGCTGTTTGCTAAGCCGAAGTTCATCCAATTACCTCGATTGCTATGGCTCGCTCCAATTCGTGTAGTCGTTTCAGCGGCCAGCATGGCACCGAGAGCATGCCGGTGGCTATGTTGGGACCCGTCTCCTCCACGCGCTGTGGCAACCGTGCGTTTATCCGCACAGTAACCTTCCTTTTGTTGATTGCTCATAACTACACCGTCGAAACTTCTGTTTCAGGATACCACTTTTGCAACATTGCTGGGATATTATTGTTCGAAAATAGCCGACTCCGGTACTGCTTCCGGCTGAAGCTCACTGATCCATTTGCCGAGCTGCTCTCTACCGATTAGGACCGTGCCACAGGCATGGGCCAGCTTCACCGCATCTGAACTGAACCAACTGTTTGGCACCACCATCGAACCACTGGCTTTGTAATAGCTAGTGGCAGCATGAGCATCAGACACTGCACGCCTTCCTACTCGAGAGCCAGATCGCTTACATTGGGCTACGACACGACTACCAGAATCGTGAGCTATAAGATCCACGCCCAGGTCATGGCTGTCCGGCGTAGTGTCCACGTTATACCCTCTCTGGTGCCCTAGCCACGAAATATATTGCTCAAATTGCCTACCTGACATTTCATCGACACCGGAGAGTTCGAGCGCCCGCATGAGCCGGTTCCATCGAATAAGCATGTAGACCTTGACTGCTATCCATACGACAACCAGGAGACCAATAGTGAGGTAGAAACTGCCAATGTCTGAAGTCGTGTTCATGGCACTTAACCTCCCGGTATCTCGTTTAATTCACCCGAACAACATGAGGCTGCGAATATCTCCAAATTCACTACAACACACTTTATCGGATGGCTCGGCGGAACCAAATCCTCTATCGCAGGACTCCTGCAGGACGATACTTATTCGAGCGGAAAGTTCTCGACACTTGGCAAACCAGCCGAAAAAATTGGGCTCAGTTTAACATATGAGCGCGTTCTCGATTTGTGCTACCGACACCGAGAGCTATATCTCAGCGTGTCCGTGGTTTAATAATTGACGCTAACATCCAAATAACAAGTAGGATAAAATGACCGCTACATTGCGAATCATACCGCAAACCTGGAACCAATGCGTATAAACGCAGCACAGTAGTGACAACTTCACTCTTGACAGCTTGCAAAAAGTGTGTATTATAGCTGAGTTAAATCGACATTTTGGGTTATTGGGGAATCATTGAAGCAAAAAACTAACGTAGGCAGAACAACGAAACCCCGATGTTGCGAGCACCGAGGCTTCATGAAGGAATGAAAACCCAACTGTGTCTATAATTATAACGCGCAAATCTGCGCGAGTCAATCCCATTTTCATATCACCTAGTGTAGTGTCTCCATAATAGCTTTACAAGTTTTGGCACGCACCCAACCCTCCAACCGACTTCGATCCTCAACACTCAGCGGCAACGGAATAGTTTTGTTTCTCATGTCCCCGCTGTACCACGAAGCAGAACACTAGATGGGTAATTCAACTTCCTTCTATTGTCCAATAATCACTATTATATTAAAGCGTTGTCGATTTACATACCATATAATATATATAGCTTATATATACTCTTCCCCTCGCTTCCCTTCACTACCCCTCGCACGAAATATAGATATAAAAGTAAATCTCTTTCTATCTTTCTCTCCGAGTATAAATCTCCCAGTACAAGAGTAGATCCATGAATCGATTTACCTGTCCGGAAAATCTAGTTTTCTATTTAAAAGAAGGTAGATTACTGGCTCTAACAGCTCACTTCGTAATAGATCAGAATGTCCTTATTGGATATGCGGTAAGTCCAGAAGACTGTTATTGAGCCAAAATACCTCTGAATGACTTCATAGCTTTTTGCCAGAATCTCTGCTGTCACGATATGGTGGCGGTTGCTTTTCGCTCAAGTGGTACATAATTCGAGGGCAGGTCACCCCCCGGTCTGTCCCACCGAACAGGACCCAGCAACTCCCCCGGTTCTACGGGCCTTGAACGGTTGGGCTCCCTGGGAGCATCCGAATCCAAAATTCTCCAGCCCCTTTGACACGGAAACAGCGCGTTACGAAGTGCTTACCCCCACTGCAATTCTGCCCGGTCCAATAGACCTTTTGACCGAATTCCTCCGTACTCTTAAGGACTCAACCAAAAAGGCATACAAAAGAGACCTTGAGGACTTCCGTGCCTTCTTGAAAATGAGAAATGTTCGCCAGACCGTTAATTATTTCGTCTCAAACGGGCCTGTGCTGGCTAACACCCTCGCCCTTCGCTACAAAGACCACCTCATGCAGAGAGGCTTGGCTCCCAGAACAATAAATGGTCGACTTTCCACACTCAGGGGTATTACAAAAGCCGGCAGATTGGTCGGGGTGATAACTTGGTGGATAAGTGTGCAGGACATCCGCTGCAAGGGACCCTCCCGCGATACACGGGGTCCGGGTCGGGCTGGATTCCAACGAATGGTTACTGAGGCTGCTCTTCAGCAGGGCGACAGAGGATTAAGGGACGTTGCTATACTCAGGCTTCTCTATGACCTTGCCCTGCGCTCTGGCGAGGTATCAAGCCTGAATATCGAAGACGTTGATATCGAAAACCGTGAAATCCGGGTCATGGGGAAAGGAGATTACCAGAAAGCGACTCTCTCGATGCCCAGGCCGACCACAGAGGCACTGAAAAACTCGCTAACTGTCCGCGGCGGCGCATCCAAAAGCGCGCCCCTGTTTGTAGGCTGTACGATGGGCGGAAAAAAGACACGCAAGCGACTCAGCCGCATCTCCATGTACAAAGTTGTGAGACTAATCGGAAAGCGCGTTGGTATAGCTACGAGGCCCCACGGGTTGCGCCACACGGCCATCTCGGAGGCGGTAAGGTTGGTACAGCGGAACGGCATTGATCTAACCGCTGTGCTGAAGTTCAGCCGCCACACGAATATAAATACCTTGCAGTTTTATTTGGACCAGGAGAGTCGCCTACAGGGTAGGATCGCTGATCTCGTGGCTGCCGCGTCCGAATAGTTCCCAAATCATAGCAAAGGAGGAAGACGCCATCGCTTTCATGACGATCATAGGCTGTCCCTGAAATTGCAAAAAGCGCGCTCCCTTCCGACTGCTTACTACGAATGTCACGTCTCCACAAAAAAGAAAAAACCCGGAAGGCGTTAGCCCTCCGGGTTTGTATGCGTTTATGTTTGACTATTGATTAGAAATCTACATTCAACTCACCATGGAAGGCCCAGATCGGGTCAATTGACTTACCGGGATTTACAGCCCAGGAGCTGCCGATGGCGGCTCCGTCGGCGAGAGAGGGTGTGAGAACACCACCGGTCATTCGTAGTTACTAGGGCCTTGTCAACGCACGCAAACTTGAACCATTCACCCGGCTGCCAGTATGCGGCCCTCATGTTCATGGTCAAGCCTTCGAGCAGCTTCCAGTCAACACCTGTGGTCAATTCATATCCGAGGTTGTTGTCAGGAATATTCGGGGCCCTGGTGCCAATACCAGCCGGAGTGTTCTGAGGCGCCCCTGTGGCGGTCGGTCCAATGCCAGCCTGATGACCGAACCAGTTCACCTAAATTGGTGCTCCCGATGGGAGACGCGGCGCGCGGGGGTTACTGTCTCCTGGATGGTCAAAACGCCGAAAGGCCAGCCGCCGGAATTCCTCCAGGCCCACAGGAACGAACCGTACCAGTTCAGGTTCGCCGCCACAGCGTAATCGAGTCTCGTGGCCAAAACGGTGGCGTCCGTAAAACCACCTCCGCCAAGCGCGTCCCTGAAGTTCAAGCCGGAGCCGTACGTATATCCGAGCAAGTAGCTATACGGCAGGAACAGCGGAGCGTTACCACTTACATTTGCATTAGCGATAAAGCCAAAGGAATTATGGCTGATCCAGATGCCGTTCCTACGGTCGGGACCCATAAAGTAGGCATAGAGGAAACTCAGCTTGGAGGGGCCACACAACAAGCCAGCTTCGACGCCCCAATTCCAGTCCTCATCGTACACCGGTTGATACACGTCGCCGAGGCCACTCGCGGTCTTAGCATCGACTACCGGAAGCAAGGGGCTTCGAGAAATGGTTTTGCCATCTGTCCCAAGACAATTCTGCGTTGAAGAAGAACCTGCCGTTGTTGTACTTCACGTAGGCATCGCCGCCCTCGACCACTCCGTCGATCGCCGGGCAGGGTGCTCGCTCGCGGTCAGGACCGTATGCAGACGACTCCGGACCCTGATGCTCCTGCCACATCTGGTAGATTATGCCGGCCTCCAGAGGGCCGTTAGAATAAGTAACGAACGCGCCCATCTGCGGCAGTTGCAATCTTATGCCGCTGGCGTCCCAGAGCTTCGGATACGCGAGGTTCGATGTGTTGGTCGCTACCTGACCAAGCTGAGCGGCTCCCGCTCCGCTGAGGTTCTTCTGACTGTCAATGAACGTGGCCAGTCGCCAGGGATATGCGAAGATTCCAATTCGGAGAGGTCCATAAGGGGCGACTAAGGCCAGACTTTCGGAACTCACCGTACGCTCACCGTCGTCGTTTAACAGACCCATGCCAAAGTTGCCTGGTCTCTTACCGAAAACGAGAATACCCCATGGAGTCTGTGCGGTCACCCAGAGCATGTTCCACTGGCCAAGCGCAAGCGGGACGGTTATCGCGTTACCGTCCTGCTGAGTAATATAGTACCGAACTGCCATATTGACCCCTCGTGCCCATGATATTCTGGCCGAGCGCGCCCGTTACTGGGACGGCTGCAGCTCCGGCTCCAGCACTCAGACCTGTGGTGGCGTCATAGCTCTGAAAGCCGCCGATCCAGGTCCTGGCCCCTGATCCTGATAGCCGGATTTACCCGGATTTCAGGGTTCATGACCATCCTCTGGTAATTGATGGAGCCGTCCAGCCCGGTCACCAGGCCGTATTGCGTGCCGCCCAACTGCCTGGACCCCATCCAGAAATTCATAGCATTCCAGTTGGGCGCTCCCGGTGCGACCAACGCAGGGTTAACCACGTTCTGAGCTCCGAAAAACCCGTTTTGCCCTCCCTGGGCATGATACTCGTAGACCCACTGAAAGTTGCCCGTCATGGCGAATTCCCATGCTTGGGCGGGCGCGCAAAGCGCTGCAATCAGCAGCCCTGCCAACAAGACCATCCTAAGTTTTTTCATCTGTTCCTCCCAATCCACATAGAATCATCAACAAAGATTGCCCGAAGGCAGTTCAAACTTTTTTAATACCCTTCCGCCGCGTACGGACCGACGCCCCCTTCAATCCCCTGGATCCGTCGGAGATCCAAAAGGTGCCCGGCCTACTTCCCGTGCGGCCTCTCACAACCTTTTTTGTCTTACACAGACTTCTTTGGTTACATCCTTGTAACATCAGCAGACAGGCGGTGTCAAGAAAAATCTGTGCCGACCAATGCCGCTTAAATTGCAGAACTTCCCTGCTGCTTTCATCTCGATATCAGAACCTCAAAGGCCCCATACACATTCCCCCTCATCTGTAGGCTGATGCAAGGCTCTATACTTCGGTTTCTCTAATGAATTTTCAAGTACGAGCATACCGGAGAAAATTACCGAAGGGAAGAAAAAAATCCATCTGTGAGTATCCGGACTGAGGTTTTCTTCTTTTCCGCGTAGGAGATTGCTAGTGGGACCGGCATCTTGCCGGTCATTCTAACGGACAGGCGAGACGCCTATCCTACCAAAATCCGCTCGCAATGACAAAGTCCAATGTGTCGTTGCGAGGAATGAAATGACGAAGCAATCTCCTAAAATTTACATCATGAGCATCTCTATAAGTCGTCGTACAGGTCTCGCCACTCGGGATTCATAGCGTTGACGAGATCAATTTTCTTCTGACGAGAACCTGCCTTGATCTGTTTCTCACGAGCAATGGCAGCATAAACATCGTCTGTCATTTCATAAAAAACCAGCTTGTTAACATTGTACCAATTGGTGAAGCCACCTACCATTTTTTCGTGATGTTGATATACGCGCTTTTTCAGATCGTGCGTAACACCGGTGTACAGCACGCTGTTGTAGCGATTAGTCAGAATGTAGACGCAATATTGCGTTCCCATATCTCAGTCAGCCATTGCGAGAAGTACAGCTTCATTTTCGCGCGGGGAATTGCTTCGCTTCGCTCGCAATGACAATCCCCGCCATGTCATTGCGAGGAATGAAATGACGAAGCAATCTCCTAAGCTTCGGTTGCACGACGATGCCTCATCAGCCGCGCAACGATAGTTAAGTGACGGGCAGGGGATTGCCTCGCTTCGCTCGCAATGACAATCCCCACCATGTCATTGCGAGGAATGAAATGACGAAGCAATCTCCTAACAAAACTTGGACTTTTTGTTGGCACGAAGCCGACCCAGGGGATTCTTCAACTCCCCCTTTTCTAAAGGGGGAAAGAAAGTGTTTCGGCCCGTTGAGCTAGGCTACAACCGATCCTATTCTATCAGCTATTTCGGATCTGATTCCAGTTTTTCCCTTACCTCTGGGCCACCCACACCCGCGACGAACAAGATCTTCTCTCGCGAACTTACCCCGCGCACAATCGAGATAGAGGACGGTGGAACACCCAATTTCTTACTCAAAAATTTGATCAGTTGTTTATTGGCCTTGCCTTCGACAGGGGGCGAGGTAAGTTTCACGGCCAATCTGTCTTCAGTCGAGTTGGGCAAGCGCGTTTCTTGAAGAGCCTGGAGTCACCTTTACTTTGAGAATTACCCCGTTTTCCCGTTCTTCGATATACATCGGATTACCAATTCATGAGATGAAGATGCGAGGGTGGCGAAATTCCCCGTCTTTAAAGTGGGAATTCAAATGCTTCCGAAGAAAGATCGGACCAAGTCATTGCCAATTCGATATCCAATTCTCGATTTCCCTAGAACTCTTCTGCGTTATTGCACGCTCACAGCTATTTCGAGCAAGGTTTTCACAACGAACATCTGTAGGAAAAGTATAATTAAAAGGACTATTAATGGAGAAAAATCGATACCCATAGGCGGGAAGGGAAGGCGCCGCCTCACCATGGCGAAAACCGGCTCGGTCACGCTGTGGAGAAAACGAACTATAGGATTATATGGATCGGGATTCACCCACGAAATAAGCGCGGCAATTATGACAATCCACATATAAATTGTTAGAACAATTTGCAATACGCCGGCCACTGCTGAAATAAAATTTCCTATAATGAACATAAGGTGCTCCCGCTAGTCCTATTAAAAGGATACAAAATATAACATCGAGTTTCAAACCAATCAAACCGTTGATGCCGAGATGGCAAAAAAGTCTGCAACCGAACACCCCTCAAAACTTGGTTCAAAAAGCCATTTCACCGGAACCCAGTGGAAGAATTTAAAGCAATTGCTAAAAATCATGACCTTCTCGCGACGCGTCACATCGGCGAAAGCCCGTAGGTGCTAACTCTCAATGCGAAATTTCGTTTTCATACTCCCCCTCTCCCTCCCCTCTCCCGCTAGGGGAGAGGGTGTTCAAATCCCCCTCCCTTGAGGAGAGGGGAAGGGGGAGGGTGATAACTTCCTGAAATCACATCCGCGATATCACAAAGTTGGCGCATATGGGCGAAAGCCGGGGTCCAGAAGAATTTTCCTGGGTTCCGGCTTCCGCCGGAATGACGAAGCAGCGAATCCCGAGGCGGGACTTTCAGGTAAACTTTTGGCAAGTGCTATAAACAAATTCAATATCGGCTGCCTGCTCATTGCGTACCCGTCCGGCCTCCTGGTCCTCATTGGGTCGAAACCGCGAATCCAGGGAAATTTTCGAGCTGCCGGAAATGAAAACGCACCGGACCCGATTCTCAGGCAATCCAACGCGTCGCGGGACTGACTGCCAGTCGACACGTTAATGACGTTGCAAGCCAATGTCTTCATGTATGCAGGCTCAATAGGACGGTCAAGCGATTTCTCTGCGTCCTCTGCTGTCACTTGCGATAACAGATCTTTTGCTTTTTTCAATCAAACGTTCTTTATGTTCATTGGACAGAAATAAGTACGGAATAAGGGGGTTGACTGAAAAAACCGGAAGATGTAATGGTCATCATAATCAAGACTCTGAATCCGCGAGCGAAGTAAGCGCACACGTATCGAAAGGAGAGATTATGGCAAAAACAGTAGGTGTCGACGAAGAAAAATGCAGCGGTTGCGGCACATGCGCAGCCATAGCGGAAGACTGTTTCGAGCTGAATGAGGAAACGGAAAAAGCTCATGTGATTAGCCAAACCGCTTGCTCTGAAGACCAGATGCAGGAGGCTATCGATACCTGCCCGGAAGAAGCTATCAGTTGGCAGTAATTCGTTTCAAATGGATGTAAACCTGAAAGTAAGGGCGCTTCGGCGAAGCGCCCTTACTTTTGAAGCGCCTTTTTTCACGGAGTTGCAATTGAATGTTTAACGGGGAAAGCTTGATATCGCGGATCGGAGAGCTATATGACAAAATTGATTCAGCCTATGCCGCAGCTGCGGAAAAGATCGATCTGACCTGCGAAGGTTGCGACGGTGTCCTGTGTTGCACCGTTGACCTTACGCTTCACACATTCGTCGAAATGTCCTATTTGAGACAAGGTTTCTACGCGCTGGACTCTTTCATGCAATCGGAGATACTTACAAAATCACGGCGGATGGTTAGTGCAAAACAACAAGCGCCAAAAGGCGAGCGATTACAGGAATGCGGTTTGTGCCCTGAATTCCGCCGGAGCGTGCGTCCTATACCAATACCGGCCGATGATCTGCCGATTGGCGGGCGTCCCACATTTCTTTATTAAACCCAATGGTTCCAAATCGGAAAGCGGTGGCTGCAAGAAATTTGACGAATCTATTCCAGCAAAGAATAGTGGTGCGATACTGGATAGAACAGAATTTTATCGAGAAATGGCTGCCATGGAAATTGAGGCAGTTATTGCCCGCGGCGAACGAACAAAGAAATTAACGATTGCGGAAATCCTGGTGTCATGTGACGACCCTTTTTGGGGTAAGCGGATTCATGTCGCGATTGACATCCGCCCAAGCGATTCTTTGCGTGAGTATGTGATCACTGCTGAATTGAATTTATTAGGCGTACTCGCGTCCAGGATGGACGCTTTGCGAATAGGCCGCCGCAATTCATTGCCGGTATCAATTACGTCAATAATCCGGGAAATCCCATTAGGGACGGCTAGAGACGCCTTATTTCGATAACGAAGCGGATTCAGTCGTCCCGATGGGACTTAATCACAATTCCCCGGCACCGTCACCCGGCAATAAAATTGCCGGGCTACTTTCGACCGCCCCTTTGGGGCTGAAGCGGAGTCCATTCACTAATCGGTTTGTAAAAATTCCACGCGCCTCTCCCATAAGATCCTGACATATTATAATATTAGTAAAGGAATCTCTTGTCGGGATTCCGCGGATTCGCGGAACGACCTCACAGCGACAACCTCAAACCCATGCTTGAAAATAAACCCAAAATAATCATTATCGCTGGTGCAACCGCTTCGGGGAAAACCGAAATAGGCATAAAATTGGCTGAACGGTTTTGTGGAGAAATCATATCCGCCGATTCGGTCCAGATTTACCGCTATATGAACATCGGATCTGCTAAACCCACGGCAGAAGACCGAGCCCGCGCTGTCCATCATATGATCGATATACGAGACCCGAATGAAAATTTTTCAGCAGGAGACTACGTCAGGGAGGCTCGTGAATGCATAAAGGAAATTGTAGGCCGAGGACGACTCCCGATCATAGTAGGCGGTACGGGTCTATATATTAGATGTTTAATGGGGGGGATGCTCAATTCAGCTAAAACAGAAACCAAATTGCGAGCAAAACTTTTAAACGAGGAAGAAAAGAGCAAAGGGGCTCTGTTCAAGAGACTCCTTGAACTGGATCCCGAAACAGCGCATCATATTCCTGCCGCTAATATTTATAGAATCGTACGCGCGCTGGAAGTATTCGAATCGACCGGCCGGAAAATGTCCGTTCTTCAGCAGGAACATGCATTTCAAGACCGCCCGTACAACTATATTTTTTTCGGGCTTTCACCTTCGAGATCACGTTTGTACGAACAGATTGATCAGCGGGTGGACAATATGATAAAGAGTGGCTTGGTGGAAGAAGTCATGCTACTTCATAAAAATGGCTATTCAGACGACCTGAAGTCAATGAATTCTCTCGGATATCGGCATGTAGGATTAGCACTCGCCGGTGCAATTGACATGGATGAGGCAGTCAGGCTTATTAAAAGAGATACTCGACGCTACGCCAAAAGGCAGTTGACTTGGTTCCGTTCCGAACCCGATATTGTGTGGTGTGATCCTGGTGAAACTAAAAGGATCCAATTAATGATTGATGATTTTCTCGGAAATTGATGCAACATCCGAGAATTTTTCTACTTGAACGAGGATTTCACGGTCCTTTGTTCGGTGGATTAACGCACGGGGGTGCGGAAAATGCAGAAAACACATTTTAATATTCAGGATCAGTTTTTAAATCAATGCCGAAAAGCGAGAATTGAAGTTGAGGTTGTGCTTCTTTCGGGAGATTCATTCACGGGATATGTCCGTAGTTTCGATAACTTTTGCATAATAGTCGAGCAGGGGACTGACATCATCAGTCTGGTGTACAAACACGCCATAAGTATGCTCCGTCCGGCGGACCCCGGAACAAAAGTGCCTGGAATAGCATAAGCTATTCGGCGTGGACGATGTTCCATTTCATTATATTCATTCGAACACGATTGCATGGGCAGGCCGCGTGCCTGCCCGGCTCTCAAGAGACACTTGAAGTGCCCTGCGATGATTTTATCGCTTATCGTGTGTTTGTAATTTTATAGCGTGTAGTTTGCTTGGGTTAATATGTTACGGACGAAGTTTTACTCGGTTGTTTCAAGATCTATTCCGACCGGACAGTGGTCGGAGCCAATTACATCGGAAAGTATATAGGCGTTCTTGACTGACTTGAGCATTTCCTTAGTGACGAAGACATAGTCTATTCTCCAACCCACATTCCGCTCTCTTGCACGGGTTTTTAAATCCCACCAACTATATTGGATTTTATCAGGATAAAAATGGCGAAACGTGTCTACATAGCCGAATGAAATCGCTTTATCAATCCACTTTCGCTCGATAGGCAGAAATCCGGAGATTTTTTCATTTGCCTTCGGCCGCGCTATATCCATTTCTTCATGAGCCGTATTAACGTCGCCTAAGAAAATCAATTTATTAAAATTCTTGCGCAATTTCTCAATATATTCCAGAAAAAACTCATAGAATTCCAGCTTGAACTTTAGTCTTTCGGGGCTTGCTTTTCCATTCGGAAAATACACGTTCATAAGAACAAAATCTTTAAAATCAAGTCGGATAAAACGCCCTTCATTATCGAATTTTTCTATCCCAAGTTTCAAATCCACTATTGCCGGCTTTATTTTTGTGCATATGGCCACTCCACTGCGGCCTTTTTGTTGTGATGAGTTCCAGTAACAATAGTAACCCTCCGGTTCGGCAACCGGCTTGGGAAGTTGTTCAACGGCAGCTTTGGTTTCTTGCAAGCATAAGATATCCGGAGACGTTGAGGTGAGCCAGTCAAACATTCCTTTTTTGTACGCTCCCCTGATACCATTCACATTCCAACTGATGATTTTCGTGATTTTAGGCATCCGTTACCTCCGCCGCGGATGGGAGAACCAAAAAAACCCGGCAGAACCGGGTAGTAAATTTTAATGATTGGTGCCGAAGGCCGGACTCGAACCGGCACGAGCTTTCGCCCGCCACCCCCTCAAGATGGTGTGTCTACCAATTCCACCACTTCGGCTCATGATTACATTTACATCTTCAGATTGACCCGGTCAAGCCCAAAAGCCTAGCGTCGGAAATCCCTGAGTTACGCGGGGCGTGGATTTGCCGTTGCGAGGCCGTCAGGCCGTGGCAATCCCGGTGTAGGGGCGCATGGCAATGCGCCCTCTGGATTCCCGTTTCCACAGGAATGACGGGAGATTGCTAGTGGGACCGTCCCGCGCAGAACGCGGGATTGCCGGTCAAAATCCCCCCATACCCCCCTTTACTAAAGGGGGGATTCTGCTCCATCTTTTCTAAAGGGGGATACAGGGGGATTTGTGGTAACGCCTATCCTACCAAGGACCGCTTGCAATGACGGTCTTTGGCCGCCTGTAACTGAAGGAAGGATTATTGCATTAGCACCCCAGAAACGGAAGATTCCCAGCGGAGCAAAATCAATCACCCACTGAAGGATTACCGGAGCTGCCGGACCGAGGAAATTTCGCTGTATCTTGAATAAAAACCTGTTATTTTAGCATATAAAGACTAAAATGTGAAGTTAAAAATAGCTTGACAAGTAAAGTGCGCGGATATAAGTTGTTTCTAGAAGGCACGATATTCTTAATGTTGACCGGTCCGGCCGGCCTCATGCGCCTACTGATCTCCGCATGACTTTCGCCGTGACCCGAGGATCTCAGCTGGTGATGAAGGAAAAGGTAAGCCTTGCATATACCGGTGATGCTAACGGAAATGATAGATTACTTAAGGCCATGCTCCCATGCGAGTGTATTTGGACGGTACTTTGGGAGCAGGTGGTTATGCAGAGCGTATACTCCGGGCATCCGAACCTGACGGCAAGGTGGTCGGACTGGATCTGGACGCGGAAGCAGTGATCCGGACCAAAGAGCGACTCAAAGAATTTGAGACAAGGTTTAATGCGGTGCACGCAGGATTTCATGAGGCAAAGACGATTCTGAAGGAGCTGGGTATCTGCGCTGTCGATGGAGCCGTGTTGGACCTGGGAATTTCTTCCGATCAACTGGAAGACTCGAAACGTGGCTTCAGCTTCAGGTCGGGCGGGGCACTGGACATGAGATTCGACGCCACCGCCGGGCAATCGTTGCTTGAATATTTATGGAGTATTTCGATACAAGAACTTGAACAAATACTTTCTACGTATGGTGAAGAGAGATATTCCAGGAGATTGGCCAAAGCGATTCTCGAATCTCGCGATCGAGGTAAACTAAAAACCGCTGAGGATCTTGCCGAAGTGGTGAGCAGAAGCATCGGCTCTCGAAGGGGAAAGATTCACCCCGCGACACGGACTTTCCAGGCCTTGAGAATCGCTGTCAATCGAGAATTGGACAATTTGAAAATAGCGTTGGAAGAGATACCCTTGCTTCTGAAAGCAGGCGGTAGGTTCTGTGTAGTTTCTTACCATTCTTTGGAAGACAGAGCGGTTAAGCTCTCGTTCAAGGAAAGAAAAAAGCAGCAGAACAAATGGCTGATTATAACGCCGAAGCCGATTCGGCCCACGGCGCCGGAAATCAAGCTGAATCCTCGTGCGAGATCAGCCCGCATGAGGGTCCTAGAGGCCTTATAGCCATTCGGATTAAGAATATTACACGTCAGCGAGGTCCGGCACATTGAGCGTAACCGGAAAAAAGAATGGCAGTTTCAGGGCCGCATTACTTGGACCGTTGAATTACGCGGCAAGTGCTGGTGGCGCTGGATTATTTATCGCTGCGTTGGTTTTTACAGCTGTGATGGTAGTGGGCCTCTTTTATGTTCGAACCAGGATGTCATTGGTTGAAATTGGTTACGAGGTCTCAAATCTCGAAACCAGGAACCGAGATTTGAATAAGCGATATACAGAACTGAACATTGAAATTGCGTTTCTCGAATCCCCGGCTGATTTGGAAAAGAAGGCATCTAAAATCGGTCTGGTATTTCCGTCTGCCGAAAAAGTGATTCATGTACCGTGATACCGGAAATATAAATTGGGTGGCTGTTCGAATTGTATTGGTGGCCTTCGTCTTTGCCTTAGGAACCGTGTTACTCATAATACGTGCCTACAGGCTGACAGTAGCCGAATCGGATAGCCTGAAAAAACGCGCAGCCAAGCAGCGGAATCTCGGTACTGCACCTGGAGGCGCGGCAGAGGCATGATTTTGGATCGCAACGGAGACCAAATGGCTGCCAGTCTGGAGGTCAATTCCGTCTACGCGAGACCACGGCAGATTAAGGAGAAAACAAGGACAGCCAGGGTTCTATCGGAAATTCTAGAGATCGATGATGCTAGTGTTTTGACCAAATTGCATGAAGACAAGTCATTTGTTTGGCTGCAGCGGCGAGTACCGCCTCTGGTAGCCGAGAAGCTCGCCAAATCCAATCTTCCCGGCATATTCAGTGTCACAGAATATCAGCGATTTTATCCACTAAAAACGCTTGCGGCACAGACTGTGGGATTTGCCGGGATTGACTCCACCGGGCTGGAAGGCCTTGAGCTGTATTACGATAAGGACCTGAAAGCAGATCCTATTCCTGTAACTGCCCAAAGAGACGCCTTAGGCAGACCGATCGTGTTTGCGGCTATAGCTCAGGATCCCAAACGCCGGGATGTTCGCTTAACATTGGATCGTAACATTCAGTACATAGCGGAACGAGAATTGGAAGAGGGCGTTCGTAACGAGCGAGCAAAAGGCGGGGTAGCCATCATAATGGACTCGGATTCGGGTGAGCTTTTGGCAGTGGCTGTGAGTCCGCTGTATAATCTCAATATCTTCCATAAAGTTCCCGCCGAAACACGAAGGAACAAGGCCGTCGCGGATATTTTCGAACCTGGTTCAACTTTCAAAGTTTTTCTGGCTGCCGCCGCAATGGAAATCGGGGATCTCGATCTCCATGAAAAATTCAACTGCCAAAATGGGTTATATCGCTATAACGGGGCCGAAATCCACGACATCGTTCCACATAAAATGCTATCTTTTCAGGATATTATAATTCATTCGAGCAATATTGGCGCAGTAAAAATCTCTGAAAAGCTTCAAAAGACTGACTTCTACAAAATAATCCAGTCATTCGGGTTTGGCGCACTGACTGGCGTGGATTTGCCCGGCGAGCGCCCGGGATATATTCCATCGCCGAATCGGTGGTCGGTTCTGACCAAAGCAAATATTGCATTCGGTCAAGGGCTTACGGTGAATTGCTTCCAACTGACAGCGGCATTTGCCGCAGCAGTTAATGGCGGTTCGCTATACAGGCCACATCTCATGCGGCGAATTGTAAATGCGCTGGGGGAAACGGTATGTGAGAATCAACCGTTCCTAATTCGCAAAGTCATTAAACCGTCCACATCCGAGAGCATTGTGAATATCCTGCGGCAAGTTGTCAGCACTGGAACGGGCAAAGCTGCCGCGATAAAAGCACATGATGTCGTCGGGAAAACGGGAACATCTCAAAAAGCGGACCCGGCGGGTGGATACTCCCAGGAAAAATACGTTACGTCATTTATTGGCGCGATTATGGACGTGAAACCGAGGTTGGTTGTTTTTGTGTTAATTGATGAACCGGAGAATAAGCACAGAACGGGTGGCAAGGCAGCGGCGCCAGTGTTCCGAAAGATTGGTGAAGGGATTTTGGCTTTATGCGGGAGTAATTCTAAAGACCCCGAGATCGTTTTTGAATCGGCACCGGTTCTGCATGGGAAATCGAGTCAAGCATCGCAAAGAAGTGTTTTGGTACGAAAGGGATCTCGCCCCGGCACCTGGATAGTACCCTGATATGAAAGGATTCGACATGCGTCAGGTCCTTGACATTTGCGGAAAAATGAAATGCGACTTGGCATTCAAAGGCACGGGTTTGGTAATTGGGCAAGAACCCAAACCAGGAACAATTTTGAACGAAGGGGCAGCTCTCGCGGTTTCGCTGGAAAGTGAATACTTATGACGGTCATTCTCAGCGATATTCTTTCAGTGTTAGACCAGTCTGAAGCATTTGGAGATTTATCCGTGCGTCTATCGGGCGTGTCACACGACAGCCGTAAAATATTGCCAGGCTACCTTTTCGTGGCAATTCGGGGTGAGAAATCTGACGGTCATGAATTCGTGCGTTCAGCTCTGGATGCGGGAGCTACAGCGGTGATGGCCGAAAATCGACCGCAAGAGGAGTTTTGTGAAACTCCGTGGGTAACAGTTTCTGATACTAGGAACATCTTAGGGCCAATTTCGTCGATAATTTACGACCGGCCCACAGAAAAATTAGTGTTGGTTGGAGTAACGGGCACCAATGGAAAAACAACGCTAACGTATCTTCTTGAAGCGGTTATCAAGATCGCCGGCGGTATCCCTGGAATTGTGGGTACAATATCCTATCGTTGGAGAGACAAGGACCAGCCTGCTCTTCACACGACCCCGGAAGCTTCCGATCTTCAGTCGATCTTCAGAGAAATGGCAGATGACTCAGTGACCCATGCTTTCATGGAGGTTTCCTCGCATGGTCTCGATCTGGGGAGACTTGAAGGTTGCCAATTTGATTTGGGAGTTTTTACTAATCTGACCCAAGACCATCTTGACTATCACGGAAACCTGGAACAGTATTACTTGGCCAAACGTATCCTCTTCGAGCGACTTCTTCCGGCATCATCGAAGAAAAATCCCACCGCGATTATCAATGTCGATGATCCATATGGGAAAAGACTTTTCTCGGAGATAAAGAATATCTCGACGGTTCGGTTCGGAACCGGCGCGGAATGCGATGTCCGCCCGTTAGAGGTGGATTTTACTACAGACGGTATTGTCGCCAAAATTCAGACTTCACGAGGTCCTTTGCAGGTCCATTCTCAACTGACGGGTCTTTTTAATCTCTCGAATATTTTGGCAGCCGTTGCTGTCGCGGACCGGCTTGGGATAGAGGAAAAAGCGATTTCTACAGGTATCGATTCAGTCGCGAATATTCCCGGAAGGCTCGAGAAAATCCCTTCTGATAAAGGGACAATTTTCGTCGACTACGCTCACACGCCTGGCGCTTTAAAGAATGTCCTGGCCGCGCTCAAAGTTATCCGATCGGGCCGGATCATCACCGTAATGGGTTGCGGAGGCGATCGCGATAAGCAAAAACGTCCCATTATGGGATCGGAAGCGGTTTTAGGCAGCGATTTCGTTGTGGTCACATCAGATAACCCTCGCTCCGAAGATCCTTTGGAGATAATCCGTCAGGTCGAACAGGGAGTCCGAGAAGCCGGATTTTTACCTTGCCGCGACGGAGTTGACGATTGTGAACTGAAGGAGCGGCACTATCGATTAATTCCCGACCGGCGTGAAGCAATCGCCTGGGCGGTTCAAGCGATGGAAAATGAAGACATTTTGCTGGTGGCAGGGAAAGGACATGAAACTTATCAGGAGATAAACGGTGTTCGTTACCCGTTTGATGACAGGAAAGTGCTTCGCGAGCAACTGAAAAAGGCAAGCTCAGCCGGTAAGATCTAAGCCGGGAAACAAATCAGATGAGAGCCGAAAACTTGAAATATTCCACCGAAGAAATTGTTGCAGCGTGCAAGGGCATTCTGCTCCGCGGCAGCTCGGAAGCCGTGTTTAGAGGTATCTCCACTGATTCCCGGGACATCAGAAAAAACGATCTTTTCGTCCCCATAAAAGGACCGAATTTCGACGGACATGATTTTATAGTTCCGGCCCTGGAAGCCGGCGCCCTAGGTAGCCTGATTAACCGTGACGCAAACAGGGAATTCTTCACAGTTCTCTCCAATCAGGTCCTGATCCAGGTTCAGGATACCCTCCAATCTCTATCCGACCTTGCATCAACCCGCCGTAGAGAATATCCCATCACCCTGGTCGCGGTTACAGGCTCCTCGGGCAAAACTACAGTAAAAGAGATGATCGCCGCCATTCTTAAGCCATCGCATCATCTGTTAGTTTCGGAAGGAAATTTTAACAACATGATCGGGCTTCCTATGACCATTCTGAATCTCGGTCCTCAGCACACGGCTGCGGTAATAGAAGCCGGGATCAATATGACAGGCGAGATGGAATGGCTGGCTCACGCAGCTCGTCCCAATATATCGATTATTACAACTGTCGGACCGGTGCATCTCGAAGGTTTGGTATCTGTGGAAAACGTGGCCGCTGAAAAATTCAAATTGGTAAGAGCATTGCCACCCGAGGGAACTGCTGTCGTACCATACGCTAATCCATATCTTGAACCGCTGTTAAAGGAAAGTCACTGCCGTATTATCACCTTTGGGATTGAGCAAGGTGATTTCAGGGCTTCGCAAATCAATGGTGATAAAAATAGCTTTCGTATAATTTCTCCGGCCGGTGAACAAGAAATATCCTTACAAATCCCCGGGCGTCACAATATAGCCAATGCGTTGGCAGCGGCAGCGGCATCTGTCTCCGCAGGGGCTGCATTGACTGATGTGGCTGAAGGTCTGAGCACGTTCACGGCCCCGAAGTGGCGGATGGAAATTCTCAATTTGGGATCGGAACGAATTCTAATCCGAGATTGTTACAATGCTAATCCCCAATCAATGAAGGCAGCTTTAGAAGTTCTCGTAGAGCGAAACAACGGTCCTACCCTCGCCGTAATTGCCAACATGGCGGAACTCGGGAGCAAGGCTGAAGCGCTGCACGAAGATCTCGGAAAACAGGCCGGCGAAATGAGAATAAGTAAGTTTGTCTTCATTGGCGGGTTTGGTAGGTTTTTCAAGAAAGGGTTTATTTCCGCCGGTGGTGATGTGCGGAACATGATTGTGGTCCCGGATAAAAAGACTGCATGGAATGTAATCAGACCCGAATTGAAGAACTTCGGCGCGATTTTGATTAAAGGTTCGCGTAGAATGGAAATGGAAACGCTGGTCGATCAGATTTTGGAGGAGAACTAGTCGATGCTCTACCATCTTTTTTACCCCATATCCTCCAGCCTGATAGTGTTTAACGTTTTCAGGTACATTTCGTTCAGGACCGTCATGGCCACCTTAACGGCCCTTGTAATCAGTTATCTTCTCGGACGACCATTGGTCGATTATCTTCGAGCGTTCCAGATCGGGCAAACCATAAGAGATGACGGGCCCCAAACTCATCTTGAAAAGAGTGGTACTCCCACTATGGGGGGCTTACTGATTCTTTTCGCAATGACCGTTTCATGCCTGCTCTGGGCCAGATTGGATAATATCTATTTTTGGCTCGCTATGGGCATAACTCTTAGTTATGGAGCGATAGGTTTTTTGGATGATTACCTTAAAATTATTTATCGCAGCCACCACGGGTTATCAGCGAAATGGAAGCTCGGTCTTCAATTGGCTATCGGAGCTTTGGTAGGCCTTTTTTTGTGGATGGATCCGGCATTCAAGACGACTTTGGCAGTGCCGTTTTTTAAAAATGTCAACCCCGATTTGGGCGTGTGGTACATCGCATTTGTCGCTTTAGTCATCGCTGGAGCATCCAATGCGGTAAACCTTACTGACGGCCTTGACGGCCTCGCAATAGGACCGGTGATGATTTGCAGTGCGACCTACCTGTTATTCGCATATCTGGCAGGGCACCTTAAGCTCGCAAATTATCTTCAGGTTACATACATTCCCATGTCCGGGGAACTCGCTATAGTTTGCGGAGCGATGCTCGGGGCAGGAATGGGATTCCTCTGGTACAATACTTATCCGGCGGAAGTCTTTATGGGCGATGTGGGGTCACTGTCTCTGGGTGGCTTGCTCGGAGTGATAGCCGTTATCACCAAACATGAAATCGTGCTGGCGATCGCCGGCGGAGTTTTTGTTATTGAAGCGGTTTCCGTAATTCTTCAGGTTGCCTCTTTTAAGGCCACAGGCAAGAGAATCTTCAATATGGCTCCAATCCATCATCATTTCGAACTGAAAGGATGGCCGGAACCCAAGGTGATTGTCCGGTTCTGGATTATCTCTGTGGTGTTCGCTCTTATAGCGGTCAGCACGCTTAAACTAAGATGAGAAGAAAATTCTTTTTCCGTAAAACGGCTCCATCTCGTCAGATCTTGAAGGGGCGACATCCGTTTTGACTCGGGGTCAAGGTGCATAGGCGCTTATGACATTTGCAGAGACAACTACGACAATAATGAAGAACAACCGAGGGTTAGATCCTTTTCTGTTGACCGGGATAGCTCTGATCCTCGCGTTTGGGATTGTGATGGTTACGTCTGCCAGCTACATAATAGCTGCCGGAAAATTCGGAGATGGTTTTTATTATGCGAAGAAGCAGGGCTTGGCCATGGTCGTAGGACTGGGCATAATGTACCTGTTTTCCTTAATTAATCCCCAGTTTTGGAAACTTGCGGCTTATCCATTCTTGGGGATCGGCATTTTGCTTCTCGGAATGGTTTTTGTGCCCGGAATCGGGATAGAGATGGGCGGATCGCATCGATGGCTTCGGTTGCCGTTCGGATTTTATTTTCAGCCTTCAGAATTAATCAAATATGCTTTGATCAATTTTTTTGCATGGTCTCTTGCTAAAAAAGGGGATGGCATCAGGGATTTTACCGTGGGATTCCTGCCTCATATTCTCGTTATGGGATTGGTGGTCTTGCTAATCCTTGTGCAACCCGATTTTGGCTCCGCGGTAGTTATAACTACGGTAGGTTTTTTGATGCTGTTCGTGGCCGGGGTCAGGCTACAGCATCTTTTGGGTTGTGTCATACTGTGCCTGCCGTTTTTGATCCATTTCGCTGTCAATGCGCAATACCGTCTTTCAAGATTGAAGATCTTTCTGGATCCTTGGATCGATCCGCTGAATTCGGGGTTCCAGATAATTCAGAGTCTTGTGGCATTTGGTTGTGGGGGATTGTGGGGAGTAGGAATTGGCAAAGGTATACAAAAGCTCTTTTATCTCCCGCAGCCACATACTGATTTCATTTTTGCAGTGGTCGGGGAAGAGTTGGGGCTGGCAGGCGTAATTTCATTCATATTGATTTTTTATGTTCTTATTTGTCGCGGATTAGTAGTGGCAATCAGGAGCCGCGATAAGTTTCAGCGGTATCTGGCGTTTGGAATCACATCCCTTATTGGACTCCAAGCTTTGGTCAATATGGCCATGACAATGGGAATGCTGCCCACCAAGGGACTTCCTCTGCCGCTCGTTTCATTGGGTGGCACCTCTCTGATCATGAATTTGGCGGGACTGGGAGTACTGATGGCGATCATCAGGTCAGCTCACGCGGATTCAGGGGAGGACAAGAAATGAGATTACTCATTGCGGGCGGCGGGACCGGAGGTCACCTCTTTCCCGGTGTTGCCATAGCCAGGGCAATGAAAGCGGAAGATCCTGACAGCTCGATTCTTTTCGTCGGCACCCGTCATGGCATTGAGGCCCGGATTATTCCTGAAACCGAGTTCCCGATCCATTTCATCGCGGCACGAGGTATTAGACGAACCGGCCTGGCCGCGACTCTTCGTGCAATTCTTGAAATTCCAATTGGGATGATGCAATCCATCAAGCTGTTTCGCGAATTTCGACCCGACATCGTATTAGGAGTGGGAGGTTATGCGTCCGGTCCGACACTCGCGGCTGCTGTCCTAGCCCGTATACCTGCTGTTATCCAGGAACAGAATTCGATTATGGGTACTACAAACAAAATTCTTATGAAATTCGCTAATTGTGTCTTCACTTCCTGGGAAAAAACCGACCCCGCGCCTCCGCCGGAGAAAACTATTCTGGCGGGCAACCCCATTCGAGAAGACCTTTTGGACACGCCTTTGCAACAAGAGCGTCGGGATACTCTGCACATACTGATCTTTGGCGGATCGAGAGGCGCAAGGAGCATCAATCTCGCAGTCACGCAAAATCTTGATTTGTTGGTTCCCATAAGTTCCAAGATAAGAGTGCTTCATCAGACTGGATACGGCGCGGCCGATGAAGTGAAAGCACTTTACGACAAAGCTGGGATAACAGCCGATGTTCGAGAGTTCATTAACGATATGGGTCAGGCGTATGCATGGGCCGACCTGGTCGTGTGCCGCAGCGGAGCCAGCTCGGTCGCAGAGCTCACCGCATTGGGAAAACCTGCCATATTGATCCCTTATCCTTACGCCGTGGGCGATCATCAGACTTTCAATGCCGGTCTGCTCGAATCAGCAGGCGCCGCACGAGTGGTAGTGGATCGGGATCTGAAAAACGGACGGCTCACAAAAGAAATACGCTCCATTGTTGAACAACCGAACCTCTTGGATGGAATGGCAAAAAAATCCCGTAAATTGGGACGTCCCCAAGCGGCTCGAACGATAGCCCGAGCACTGATCGATCTAGAGAGGACTTGCCATTGATCGGTAGCCTTTTCAAAAGAGTGAAGGACGTCCACTTCGTGGGAATTGGAGGAGTGGGCATGAGCGGAATCGCAGAGATTCTGCTCGCGTTGGGATTTGGTGTGAGCGGTTCGGACCTGAGGGATTCGGCTGCTACCCGAAGACTTGAGGGGCTCGGGGCCCGTATATGGATTGGACACCATAAAGATCATCTCGATATAGCAGATGTCGTGGTTTTCTCTTCAGCGGTGACCGAGGACAATCCGGAAATTGTGGCCGCCAAAGATCGTGGAATTCCGGTGATCCCGAGAGCGGAAATGCTGGCCGAATTAATGAGAATGCAAACATCGATTGCGGTCGCGGGCACGCATGGCAAAACGACTACGACTTCTATGATTGCTTCGGTTTTGTCCTCGGCAGACCTGGATCCCACAGTCGTCATTGGTGGAAAGGTTAATGTTTTAGGCGGAGGTGCGAGGCTGGGCCGGGGAGATCTTCTGGTTGCCGAAGCTGATGAATCGGATCGGACCTTTCTCAAATTGTTCCCGACGATTGCTGTTGTAACCAATATAGAAATGGAACACGTGGATTGTTATTCGAATATTGCTGAAATTCGGGATGCGTTCCTTACGTTTATTGAGCGGATCCCTTTCTATGGGTATGCGGTTGTTTGCCTTGACGATCCTGAAATTCAGAAGATTCTTCCTTCAATTACCAAACGAGTGGTTACGTACGGACTCAGTTCGCAGGCTCTTTTTCGAGCATGGAGGCCTCATTTTGAGGGCGATACATCCAGGTTCTCTGTGTGCAAGGAGGACAAAACCCTTGGAGAAATCCACCTACCTATGCCGGGATTGCATAACGTTACCGATTCTTTAGCGGCAGTGGCGGTGGCCGATCTGTTCGATATTCCGTTCGATCAAATCCGGGAGGCGCTTAATTCCTTTCCGGGAGTGCAGCGGCGCTTCACTCTACGAGGAAAGGCACTGGGTGTCACCGTCATTGATGACTACGGCCATCACCCCACCGAAATTCGGGCAGTTCTTCAGGCAGCCAGGCAAATCTCTTCGGGAAGATTAGCCGTACTATTTCAGCCCCATAGGTATACGAGGACCAAGGGACTTTTTGAAGAATTCCTGACCTCTTTCCATGATGCGGATTTGCTATATATCACGGATATTTATGCTGCCAGTGAGCAACCCATCAAAGGAGTTACCGGAGAGGCTCTTTGCGAAGGAATTCACAGTCGAGGCCATAAGAGAGTTAGATTCCTTGGTGATCGAGGATTGATTGCAACGGAGGTGGCCGACGATCTGAAATCGGGGGACATGCTAATTACTCTCGGCGCCGGCGATATCACCAATCTCGGTCCTGAAATTCTGGAGGAACTTAGAAAACGGGAGGAGAAGGACATATGATTCTGACTCCCCTCCAAATAAAAGAAATAGAGGGCCTTGCTCCCGGCCGCGTATTTAGAGAAGTTCCTCTGCGCCGATTCACGTCATTTGAGATTGGAGGTCCCGCGGACCTGATGGTTGAACCCACGGGGCGGTATGATTTATCTAGACTCCTGATATATCTACGGGAAGAGAAGATTCCTCGAATTATCTTAGGAGCAGGAACAAATGTGCTTTTTCATGATGCCGGATTTCGAGGTGTGGTGATACGGACAAAACATTTGAATCGATTGGATTTCCAGTCGGACGGAACAGAAAAAGCAACGATCACCGTATCCGCCGGGGTTCCGCTCCCTAGGCTGGTCAGCCGAGCATGCGAATTCGGATGGAGAGGAATTGAAGACCTGTGGGGAATTCCAGGCTCTTTCGGTGGGGCTGTAGTTACCAACGCAGGGGCGGGCAACGTTTCGATGTCCGATCCGCTTGTCATGATGAGGTTGCTGAATGAGAGCGGAGAGCCGATAGCCATTGAAAAAAAGGATTTGCGATCGGGATATCGTTCTATGGAAATTCCTCCAGGGTCTGTGCTAGTGGAGGGCGTCCTTCAAGTCGAACGAGGCGACTCGCAAGAAATTGATTCTCGAATCGCTGCTGCCCGTGAAAGAAGAAGAAATAAACAACCATCCGGCCTGGCAAGCGCCGGTTGCGTATTCAAGAATCCGAGTCAGGAGAAACCCGCAGGTTTGATTATAGAGCGTCTTGGATTAAAGGGAATGTCGGTGGGAGACGCTCAGATCTCTGAGATTCATGCGAACTTTATCGTCAATCGTGGAAAAGCACGGGCAGCCGACGTGCTGGAATTAATAGAAAAGATCAGAGCAAAGGTCATGCATGAAGAAGCTCTCAAACTCGATCTGGAAATCCGAGTTTTGGGACAGGAAGGGCACAATGATTAGTATTTGGCGCCCTGAAATCTTCAAGAAGACAGGCGTTGAGGACCGAGCTGATAGCGATCATCATCTGAGAAACCGAGCGATGTTGAAGTCCTTACTCATAGCCGGAGTGACGATCGACGGTGTGCTGGGACTGGTGTTTGTCTATTTCTTTTTTCTGCACATGCCTTATTTCAACCTGCAGCAGATAGATGTCACGGGAAATCGTCGATTGTCCTATGCCGAAATTATTGAAGCTTCCGATTTAAGAATAGGAGCCAACCTTCTCACGATTGATCTCAATAAGATAGTGGTCGGACTGAAGAAAAATGCTTGGATCCGATCAGCCATCGTGCATCGAAGATTCCCCGGACAATTGATATTAGAAATTGAAGAACGCACGCCCAGGGCGATTTTGGCTGCTGACAAAATTTACTATGTAGATGATCAGGCTGAGTTCTTTGCAAGTCTATTTCCAGGCGATTCAGTGAATTACCCACTCTTCACAGGTGTAACCGGCCATCAACTGAAGTCAAATTCGTCTGAGGTAAGGGAACTGCTTAGACTAGGACTTGGTCTACTTGAGATCGTGGAGTACAACGCGTCTGATGAGGAAACTTTCCTAATTTCAGAAATTCGATTGAATCTCGAAGATGGGCTCAGTATTAAGACCGATTCGGGACGACTTGTTATTCTGGGGAAAAGCGGCTTTGAGAATAAAATGCAACGGTTCGCTCGATTAAAACAAATTTTGAGGGCAAAAGGGGAGTGGCAGAACGCTCGGATCATTGATCTCGATTTCGATGACCGAGCTCTGGTTCGCCCGGACAAACCACGTCTCCAGGGGTAGGAACATGTCACGAAATGAAGATATCCTTGTCGGTCTTGATGTGGGAACAACTAAAATATGCGCCATCATTGGCGAAATCAATCCAGAAGGCACGGTTGACATTGTGGGGCTTGGAACCGCTCCTTCCCGTGGACTCCGCCGCGGAATTGTTGTCAATATCGATCATACTGTTTCGGGAATTAAAAAAGCCATAGAAGAAGCAGAATTGATGGCCGGCGCACGAGCAGACAGCGTTTTGGCAGGAATTTCCGGCGGGCACATAAAAGGCATCAATTCTCATGGCGTTATAGCAATTAAGAGCCGAGAAGTTACATCGGTCGACATTGCAAGAGTTGTTGAAGCGGCAAGAGCTATCGCTATCCCTATGGATAGGGAAGTGATCCACGTTCAGCCGCAGGAATTTATTGTGGACGATCAGGAGGGAATAAAGGAACCGATTGGGATGGCAGGCGTGCGCCTCGAGGCGAAGGTACATATTATTTCCGGAGCCGTTTCCGCGGCGCAAAACATTATGCGTTGCGCGCATAGAAGCGGTTTGAGAGTTAGCGAGCTTGTTCTTCAACAAATGGCCTCAGCTGAAGCTGTGCTGCTGCCGGACGAAAAGGAACTGGGTGTGGCTTTGGTGGATATCGGAGGGGGAACTACAGATATTGCCGTATTTGCAGACGGGTCAATACAACATACGGCAGTAATCTCGGTCGGCGGCGATCAATTGACCAACGACATAGCCGTGGGGCTTAGGACCCCTATGGTAGAAGCGGAAAAGATTAAGAGGAAATACGGATGCGCGCTGAACACATTGGTGAACAGAGATGAGACAATTACTGTTCCGGGAATCGGAGGCCGCAGTCCCCGCGTTCTATCGAGGTCTGTATTGGCTGATATAGTCGAACCCAGGATAGAAGAGATCATTGGGCTGGTGAGGCGAGAACTTGAAAAGTACAATTTGCTTGGTGTCGTTACTTCCGGCGCGGTTTTGACGGGCGGCTCCGTCGCAGTCGAAGGAATATGTGAGTTGAGCGAACAGTTGTTGGACATGCCTGTTCGTGTGGGTCTTCCGATCGGGATAAGTGGTCTTGTAGATGTCGTAAATTCACCGATATACGCAACGGGCGTCGGATTGGTACTTTGGGGCGCTCGAAATCGGGGGGCAGATTTTGTTTCTCCATATGAAGCAGGCGGCATAATGGATCGCGTAGTCGGAAGAATGAAACAATGGTTCGCAGAGGCTTTCTAGGATGTGTCTATCGTGGCAACTCAGAATTCTACTATAGCTGAGAGTTTTAACAATTGTTTTTTGGATTTTGCTTTCGGCAAGCATTAGAAGAGCGGTTCTGAAATATGATTATTTTGATTTTCAGGAGGTATCGAGATGCTGGATTTTGAAACGGAACGCCAAAATAGTGCGTTAATAAGAGTCATTGGTGCAGGTGGAGGCGGCGGAAACGCCGTAAACAACATGATACGCGCTGGTTTGCACGGCGTACAGTTCATAGCTGCCAATACTGATGCTCAGTCACTCCAGCACAATCTTGCCCAGATAAAATTGCAGATCGGCCGCCAACAGACCAAAGGATTGGGGGCAGGCGCCGATCCCGAAATTGGGCGCATAGCTGCTAATGAGGACTATGACGCCTTACGCGATGCTCTGGAAGGATCTGATATGGTCTTTATCACTGCTGGGCTGGGCGGCGGAACCGGAACTGGAGCAGCCCCCATCATAGCTCGGATAGCGCGACAGGAAGTAGGTGCGCTTACTATAGCAGTCGTAACCAAGCCCTTCTTGTTCGAAGGGGCCAAACGCATGAGACAAGCTGAAGAAGGTATCGAATCGCTTCGCAGCGAAGTTGACACCCTCATCGTGCTTCCGAATCAGAAACTACTTTCTCTCAAAAGAGATATCTCATTTGTGGACGCGTTCCGAAAAGCTGATGACGTGCTGCTGCAAGGAGTAAAGGGCATTTCCGATCTGATAACTACCAATGGTCTAATTAATCTGGATTTTGCTGACGTCAAAACAATTATGAAAGAGAAAGGTGTAGCCTTAATGGGCACCGGCACGGCCTCGGGAGAATCTCGTATTGACGAGGCGACCAGATTGGCTATTCATAGTCCGCTCCTCGAAGAAATCTCCATGGCAGGCGCGCGGGGCGTGCTTATCAATATAACGGGTCCCTCAAATGTAGGATTATCCGAGATCAATGACGCTGTCTCTATTATACGGGATGAAGCGCATGACGAAGCGAACATAATATTCGGCGCTGTAATAAGTGAAGAAATGCAAGATTCGGTCTCGGTAACGGTTATAGCAACGGGATTCGGCCGAACTGAATGTGCTTCCCTCACCAATCGAGAAGTGCGCGTTACGCCTCGAGCGGCCCGGATTTCCGAAGAAGAAGAAGAAATGGAAAAACCAATGGCCAGGACCGTAATACCGTCGCAGCCCGTCGACATGAATATTCCTGCATTTATTCGTCGAAGCCAGCGAGAGAAGAACGGCCGCCACCTAGGGCTGGTGGAAAATTTTGAGACTGAAGGCGAAGAGGATCTGGATATTCCCGCATTCTTACGCAAATGAACCGGATATCGGCCACCTATGGTTAGATCAGGCGAAAAAGGGGCGATGCTGAAAGGTCGAAAGACGTCTCTTTCAATTGCTCTGGTGTATCCCAACGTATATCGAGTAGGAATGGCCAATCTGGGGTTTCAATTTCTTTACAGGTATCTGAATTCATTTCCCGATATCAGAGCGGAACGTTTCTTTCTACCGGATGCTGCTTCTGAAAAATATGGCTTTCCGCGTGGCGCTGTTTCAGAAGAGACGGCCCGACCGCTAACGGATTTCCCGCTGATAGCTTTCAGTATCCCGTTTGAGAACGATTATCTTAATGTGCCGGGATTACTTTCTGCCGCGGGAATCCCGCCTCTGGAAAACGACAGACGTTCGGGGGACCCGGTTATCGTTGCAGGCGGCGTCTCAATCTCCATGAATCCGGAACCTCTCGCGCCTTTTCTGGATTTGGCTTTCATCGGAGAAATAGATGAGGAGGCAGCAGAAGATTTTTCGTCCTTACTTGTCGATATACTGTCCGATCATTCAATGTTCCGGATGGACCGTAAGTCTTTCAAAAAACGATTTCAAAACACACCGGGAGTATATGTACCCTCGGCCTACAAGTTTCATTTCACCGAGATGGGCACGATTGCCGAAATTAGTGCTGAACCGGGATTTCCGCACAAAGTTCACGCGGTAAAACGAAGATCAAAAGAATCTTCTATACCGGTATCGGTGTTGTTCACTTCCCAGGCCGAATTCGGTGAAAGTTTTCTCGTCGAGACTAATCGCGGTTGCGGCCGCGGGTGTCGGTTTTGCGCGGGAGGCTGGATACATTTCCCAGTGCGTCATGCCGAGTTTGCGCGCTTTCGGCAAGAAGTCGATGAAGCGATCGATAGCGGCCGCACCATAGGGCTCATAGGTTCGGATCTTGCCGGACATCCTGAATTGGAAGAGATTTTGGCTCACATTGTCGCAAGAGGAGGCAATTTTTCGCTCTCGTCCATTAGACCTGAAGGGCTCACGCCGCAAATAATGAAATTTCTTAGCCAAACCGGACAGAAAACTGCCACTCTTGCGCCCGAAACTGCCTCACCGCGCATGAAGAAGGTCATAGGCAAAGAGATTGCTTCAGAGAGGTTTTATGAACTTGTGGATCAACTTGTGACCGCGGGGATTCCCAATTTGCGCTTCTATTTTATGGTTGGTTTGCCGACCGAAACCGGTGAAGACGTGGAGTCGATCGTGGACTTCGTCCTAGAGAGCAGAAGAATATTTGTGGAAGCGTCTCGGCCCCAAAAGAAAATCGGAAAAATCGGGGTTCAGGTCAACGCCTTTGTACCCAAGCCCTGGACACCATTTCAATGGGCGGCGATGTTGACTATCAATGAGCTGGAACGTCGATTCCGAATCATACGAAAGGCATTATCCAAAGAACCCAACCTCGCAGTACGGATTGAATCACCAAAACTGGCCGTAATTCAAGGTCTTCTCTCAAGAGGTGATCGCAGGATAGCGTCTGCTGTTCTCGGGGCGGCAGACCAGACCGGCAGTTTATCAGGAGTAATCAGAAAGAGGGCAATAGATCTGAATTTCTATGTCCATCGAGAACGTTCGGCTGATGAGATTTTTCCCTGGGATGTGACATTCCACGGAATAACCAAGAAAAAGCTCCGTAAAATTTACGATCGTGCAATTTCCGATAGATCATAATTTTGACACCACTTAACTGTTTCAAGAGACCCGCCTGTCTATCTATCTGGATTTCAAAAGCAAACAGCGGTCCGTCCCGGAGTATATTTTATAGTGTTTGCCAAAAGTGATTGAGTGTTGCCACCCGTCACCCCGGCGAAAGCCAGGGTCAATACAGTCCTTCCTGGATTCCGGCTTACGCCGGAATGACGGAATCTGGCGACATGCGATCGGACGAAAATTTTGGCAACTGGTATGGTTGATTACTGCCCCCTACAGGGATTCTCAAAAATAATTGCGAAAAGAAGAGGATATGGTGGCGACGGGCATCTTGCGTGGATCGGCATCGACGGAGTTTCCGGTAGTGACCGGCCTCCGTGCCGGTCGATTATGTTTAGCACCGACAGGGACGCCGGTGCCTACCAGAACAGGGGAGGCAGTGCCAGTCGCTCATACACACTCCTCTATGATCTACATCATTCCGGCTGCAACCGTTGGCTTGTACAGCAGTGCAATTCTATTTCGACAGAACTTTTGAGAAGCACTATAGATTTCTTGTAGCAGGCAAGATGGTCACACTGGGTTTGATCAGTGCACCCAAGAAGCAATCAGGTGAATTTTAACAAAGTTATTAGGTGAGGATGTTTTTATTAGACGAATCTTGCTCAAGTTTGCTATAATAGATATTTTTATAATGGATGTTTAGTGATTTCGTTATCTTGACTGTTGGACCACTGAACTGTTTTCAAGACAGAGTGTCCACTCAAAAAGAAGGTGGCCTTTTACAAAAAAGGGAACCTTTGCCGGCGAAAGTGAACTTAATCAGGATAGTGAAAGTAATAAGGAGTGACTTTTATGCTCAAAATGGACGGTTCCAGAGTCAGACTTACTCCTGAAAATGTCGACCGCTTGCTGAAAGACGGCTTATCTTTCAAGGAAATAGCCAATCGGTGTGATGTTTTTGAGGACGCCATAGATGCTTCTCTTGTAAGGTGGTTAAATCAGGGACGTTGGCCGGTAGAAGACGACACGGCCAGAGCTTAATACGCGAACAGGCATTCAGTTTGTTTAGCAAAACACACATAATCAATCCTACCAAGAGAACCTGTGCCTATCCTTGTACAGGATAAGACTAAAACTCACAACTGTGTATGCGTTCAAAGTGGGGCGAAGTAAGATTCCGAACCCCACTTTGCCGCGCGTAAAATTTAGGTTTGTCTTTTTCTCTGTTGCTACCGGATGTCTAAAATTATATAACGCCGTCAGCCCGTAGGTGTGATCATGAAGGGCGTTATTAGTATGGGCTTAAGACGGATAATCTTTATAAGCATATTTACTGTGTCTCTATCCGTGTTGCCGACACCCAGGGTTACGGCACAGGAACCATTTCAGCTTATCCCGAACACACATTTTCTGCTGGGGATGGAATCACATTATATTTGGCTTTCGGGCGATACGCTGATACCAGCAGGAGGTCGACCCGGCTCGGGAACCAGGGTGAATGTTCCGAATGTTTTGGGGGTCGATCAAGGTGAGGGGACATCCATCGTGTTTCAGGCCACAATTTTTGAAAACCACCGGCTTGATGTTGATCATCTCCTGTTTGCGCCTACCGCGGTCAAGAAGATAACCAGAGATTTCATATTTCACAACCAGAGCTATCTAGCAGGCACCTCCCTGGAAACTCGAATCGATTTCAATTGGACTCGATTGGTCTACGGATATAAGGCGCTGGATACAGCATCATGGCAGCTGTTTCCACGAATTGGAGTGCATTATGTTCGTTGCACTCAAGTCTTGAATGGAGAAAGCAAAGAGGGAGGGGTAACGTCAAATTCGAGGAGTCTTGACGGCACGTATCCGGTCATAGGGCTTCAACTGCAATATGGATTGCCGTACGGCTTCGATTTGGGGCTGGAATTTGAAGGAATACACCTTATAAGCAGAGGATACCTGTCAATGACTAGATTAAAAGCGCAATGGTCGATTCACCCGGACGTGGTGTTTAGTATCGCGGGGTACAATCGGCTCGCGCAATATGCCGAAGATTATCAGCCTCTTAATAATGAATGGTTCTACAGCTTATCGGGTTGGTCCGCGGGAATATCGTTCAACTTTTGATTCCCGATCTGCGGCAGTGGAAGCAGCCCTGCGCCATGGGATCGGGGCAGTTGCCAATCTCTTTTCCAAATAAGTGTGATAAAGACTTTCCATCTTTGCCGCCAACCCGCCATGCTTATGGAATATCTCGGGAAAGCAGATTGCGTGGTAAGTAATATCCAGAGAAGTGTATTCTCCTCGTTCTAAGTCTATAACCCGCTCCTGGCCATTGTAGTTGGGATCATAAATTTTTACGAGCCGTAGTTCGGGGACCCAATTATACGCTAAGACCGCGTGAAGGACCGGCCCAGACCTGCTTTTGTTCATGAGCAGAACTATACGGGGTTCCCCCATAGTAAGCGCCGTTGCAAATTGCTTAAAAGATTCAGTTTGATCGGTTTGGTTTGCGCTGCAATAATCAGCTTGAATTCTAATCAAATTTTTCGCGTAGAATTCCTGAAGCTGACGCGCAATCTGAGTCTGGACTTTCTTATCGATGGCTGTTCTAAGTGGTTGATCCTCTGCTCTATGCAGGTAATACCACCGAGAAAACGCGGCCATGGCAAAACAATAGCCGGGCACGTTGGAGATACAGAATGAGTCTTCGGCAACATTGAAATCTGCGGAAGCGCTGTTGATGCCTAGTACAAGAAATAGAAGCAACTACAACCAGGACAGACAAACCGCTAAAGCGCGGTCGTCCACGCAAAACACGTTCCATATTGTACCCCGAATTGAATCTAAGTTGGAAATGCTATTATATCTAAAATGAATTAAAATGACAAGAGGTTCGGATCAGAATCTATAAATGAGGTTTGCAATAGGTATGGAACAGGTACACTGAGGCAGAAAAATACTCGAAGAAATCCCTTTTAGTATGAAGGTAATTTGCGGAAAACACGTTTAGAAAAGATCTAGGCCTTGCGCAATATCAAACATGTTAACGGTGGGAGAACTAGATTTAAATATTGATCGTACCCGTGCTGGGGACCCGAAATGGTTGAAATAATTTCACCGTTACCTGCATTGGAACCACCATAATATTCAGAATCAGAGTTTATTATTTCCCGGAAACGGCCGGATTCCGGAACTCCAACGCGATAATCCGATCTTATTATCGGGGTGAAATTGCACACACAGACCAGATATCCGTCAGGGCCCCGTCGGATATATGATAGCACGCTGCTCATATGGTCATTGCAATCGATCCAGGTGAAGCCATCCCCTTTATGATCCCATTTCCAGAGAGAGCTGTCGGACAGGTAAAGTTCGCCCAAATCTGTTACAAATCGTGAGATGTTGTCATGCACTGAATACTGTAGAAGATGTTTTTCCAGGCTGGATTCATGGTCCCATTCATTCCATGTGCCCAGCTCCGAGCCCGCAATCAGAAGCTTTTTCCCCGGATGGGTGTACATATACCCAAAAAGGAGTCGCAAATTGGCAAATTTTTGCCAATCGTCGCCGGACATTTTCCGCAGGAGAGATCCCTTACCGTACACGACCTCATCATGGGAGAGTGGAAGAATAAAATTTTCACTGTAAGCATACATCATTGAAAAAGTGAGATCATTGTGATGATAGCTCCGGTGAACCGGCTCTTTCGCAAAATATTCCAGCGTATCGTGCATCCATCCCATATCCCACTTGAATCCGAATCCAAGGCCGCCTAGGTATACCGGTGTAGTCACGCCTGTCCATGCAGTGGATTCTTCTGCTACGGTAAAACAGCCTGGAAACCGAGCATATACCACTGAGTTGAATTCTTTGATGAATTCAATGGCATCGATGTTTTCGTTACCGCCGTAACGATTCGGTAGCCATTCACCTTCCTCACGGCTGTAATCGAGATAAAGGAGCGAGGCCACCGCATCGACTCGCAGACCATCTATATGATACTTGTCGAGCCAAAAGAGCGCGTTACCCACGAGGAAATTACGGACCTCGTGCCTGCCATAATTGAAAATCAGGGTACCCCAATCTCTGTGCTCGCCGAGTCGAGGATCTTCATGTTCGTACAGAGGGGTCCCATCGAATAAACGGAGGCTGAAATCATCGCGCGGAAAATGGGCCGGGACCCAATCCAAAATTATGCCAATGCCGTTACGATGCAAAGTTTCTACAAAATATTTGAAATCATCCGGGGTGCCGAATCGGCTCGTAGGTGCGAAATACCCGGTGATCTGATATCCCCAAGATGCGTCGAAAGGATGCTCCATGATCGGCATCAGCTCGACATGGGTGAATCCATATTTCTTGACATGTGCTGCCAATGCGGGAGCAATTTCTCGGTATGTGCCCCACCGATTGTTTTCTTCCACAATTCGTAACCAGGAGCCGAGATGAACTTCATATATATTCATCGGGCTGGAATAAATGTCTCTGGTTTGCTTTTCAGCCGTCCATTGATCATCCGCCCAGCTATATCGATCAATATCCCATACTATCGATGCGGTTCCCGGTCTCAATTCCATCGCAAAAGCATATGGATCCGTTTTGATGCGTAGATCGTCTGATTTTGTTTTTATCTCGTATTTATAAAAGTCGCCTGGGCCGACGCCCGGCACGAACAGTTCCCAGACCCCGCTGCCTCCCATGCTTCGCATCGGATATAGGCGCCCATCCCATCTATTGAAATCCCCGACTACGCTAACGCGCTTGGCGTTAGGGGCCCATACTGCAAAAGAGGTCCCATTTACTCCCTCTATTTCTTGTGGGTGTGCTCCTAACTTCTCGTACAATTCGTAATGTTTGCCTTGCCCAATAAAATGAAGGTCTTGCTCACCAAGCACGGGGGCGAAGCGGTACGGTGTGTCGGCCTCCCAGGTGGTCCCATCCCCAAAATGAAAGCATGTTCTGTAGCTTAAGGGAAATTGCCTGTCCGGCAGAAAATAATAGAAAAGCCCTCCTGCACCGGAATCTTTCATAGCAATTCTTTTATTATCAAGTACCAGCTCGGCTTTTATAGCATCGGGGTGAAAAGCACGCACAATAATACCTTGCTCCCCACGAATAGACACGGGATGGGCCCCCAGAACCGCGTGCGGATCGGAATGCTCAACCGCGAGTATACGTTCAATATCACTGGGAGTTATCCCTGATAACAAATGTTGGGAATACATTTGATTTCTCCCGATGTTTATTTATCATTCAATAATTACAAAATCCTTAAATCCGCGCTGTTACCAATTTAGAGAGAATCCGAGCAGTTCGTCAGGCGTCGAGTTTGTTATATTCGGGAATATTTTCCGGCTTGACGTACAGTATGCGTTGGCAATTAGGACATGTAATTAACTCTTCCTGTTTGAGGACCCTTATGCTGAGCTGCGGCGGGATCGCCATGTGGCAGCCTGTACATGAGCCGTTTTTCACTTCTGCAATGCCACTGCCCCATGCCTGCCTGACGGTTTCATATTTTTTTAGAAGAGTCCCATCCAGAGCGCTGATAATTCTCTCCCTCTCTTTACCCAAAGAGACCAAAGCATTCTTTGCCTTTGCCCCGGCGGTTTCGGACTCACTTTTCTTTTGTAGAAAAGTTTTTTCAGAATCTTCGTAATCCTTTTCTTTCTTATCGACCGTCTTCTTTAATGTCTCAATTTCGGCCATGTAGTTCAAAATGGCCTCTTCTATTTCGGAGGCTACCTTCTTCCCGAGTTTCACTTCTCTAGATAACGCATTGTATTCCTTCTGGTTCCTTATGGTAAGCAGGCGTCGCTCAGAACGCTTGATCTTTTCCTGTTCTGTGGCCAGATCTAACTCTTTTCTCCGCAATTCCTTTTCTATTTCAGGGGATTTTTCACGTGCTTCTGACATTTCCCTTCGAATGACGACAAGACTTCTGGCCAACTCCTGAACTTCAGCCGGTAGGCGGTCAAGATCACCTTGATAACGATCTATTTGATTATCTATCTCCTGAAGTTCTTCGAGAAGTTGTAACTGTTCTTTCAACTGATAATCCTCCTCGCGGGGTACATATTTCTACAAAAGGATCCTCCTCGACATTGCAGGCTATACATGAAATCTCGAGGTGTTCCCTTTCGAATTCTTTTTGAAAGCAATCCAATAGCATAGAAACTGCCGCTATCTCCAACCCGTAGTGCCCTGCATCGATTACCGGCATACCCAGTTCCAACGCTTCGAGCGCCGCATGATACCGAACATCTCCCGTGACCATTACATCCGCGTTATGATTTAGTGCTTCACCCAGATATCCCATGCCGCTTCCTGAAGCGCAGAAGACGGTCTGAACTTCACATTCCATCCTTGAGACAACCCGAACATGGGAAATTCCCAAATCTCGGGAAATTTTTTCGCCCAATTCCTTGATCCTCATAGGGTTACGAAGCTGTCCCATCCTTGCACATCTGGCCGGTAACGGTGTGAAGATCTCCTGGAGATTCAAAATTGAGGCAAGGCGGTCATTGAGACCACCCGGAGCAGCATCAAGGTTAGTATGGAGACTTAATATGTCGACCTCCATGCGGGCAGCAGTCAGGAGGGTTCTTCCGGGAAGGCGATCGGGTAAGATCCTGAGGATGGGCTCTATTATGACCGGGTGGTGCGTTATTAGCAATTGGCAATCATTATCGCGGGCAAATTTTACCGTGCGAGGAGTCGAGTCAAGACTGAAAGCGACTGCTGTAATGTAACGATCAGGGTCTCCTATCTGAATGCCACAATTGTCCCATTTCTCCGCGGTATCGAACGGAAACAGCTTATCAGCGATCTCAATTATCTGTGACAAATACGCGGCACTCACTAATCTGGTTCTCCTCCTCAGGTCATGTCAGGTTGTTAGATAGCTCGATATTGTACTTGGCGCTGAACCGCTTCCGGCCCCGGAAAAAAATCACGGGGAGCTTGTTTAGCTCCCCGTGATGAAGGTGCAAATCAAATGAAAGATTTCGGAAGACCATTTTGCCTCTCGGCCACGAGTGGGCCCACCTGGATTCGAACCAGGGACCAACCGGTTATGAGCCGGGGGCTCTACCACTGAGCTATGGGCCCATTATTTTCGTTAATCTTTAATGCTATCGGGAATCTTCTCCACTGTCAAGGTTCAGTTAGTACGGTATGATGGTGGCTCGGTACGAGCTTTGGTTAACGCTATCTTCCCACAGCGTACTGAAACCACTAATAACCGCCCCACCTACGGTACATCTGCTGATAACTCTGCCAATAATTATTAACACTACGGCTGTAATCATCCCTGGTCTCGGAATACGGCATAACCGTCTCACGGCCTTCAACCTCGCGCACTTCGGCCAGACTGATAGCCGCCTTATCGATCAAAGCCTGTCTCTTCTTCAACAGATTCTTGACGTCCTTATCCTTCGTATTCTTTCCGCCTTGGGTGCATTCCAGGAGTTCATTAAAAAGCTGCTCCTCCTGATTCATTGTTTCCCTGCATTCCCTTCTTTTGCGGCTAAGAATGTTCTCCTTCACTTGCAAGGCATCACCGATTTGTTTGGCTATGGTTCGTGATGCATTTGGCTCCTCAGTGGAGTTGTCCGTCAGTCTCGCAGCGGACGTTTGCTGAACAGTAGAGATTTCCTGAATCTTGTCTCTTAGGTTGTTTAGATTTTCTTCCCAGCGCTCCCGAATGCCTTCACATTTCTCGACAGTTTCGCAACGGCACGGAACAGCTGAAATCATCGCCAGAATGAGAAGCAACACAGGTAAAAATATTGTCCAATGTTTCAGCTCATTCTTCACTTCTCAAAACTCCTTTCGACCGACAAACTCACAAGAAAACATTACTATAAATTGCGGGTTATCGCAAATACATTAAGCTTTATCATATAAAAAATACCACCTTGATCCGATTGAGACCCAAGCCAATATCTTCTTTGGTTTCAATTTTGCTGATACTTGTCTGCTATCTCTTCCATTATTGCAGATATCTTTTCTGAAATTAAATAATTAATTCCCCCGTGATCAAATGAATCCCTTACGAATTCTATGAACTCTTCAAAAGCTCCCGGGGAGTTCAAAATCGTGGATGCGTTGTCAGCTTCCTTTTGTGTAAATTCATTGTCCGAATTTTCCGCCACATTGCGGAAAGTCGATTGAAGTTCTCTCTTATCGCCCCAAAATACTATTACATTATCCATGTAATCATTCATATCATTGATGTACTTTAGCAGGTCCTCACGACTCATTTCGCTGAAATCCATTGTTACTCCTGGCAGGAACTCTTCAGTGATCCAACACCCCATGCGGCCAATCAGCTGGACGCTATTCGCATCTTCCTATAAATCAAAGCGCCCTCCCGGCACCGGCAATATGGAATCGAGAAGATCAGAATTGAAGAGGAAGTTTCCTAATTTCGCGTAATTCGTCGGCACGGAGAGAGCGAGATATGGCTTGTTCCCAACGGAAAAATTTCCTTGATAAATTCTCTACCCTGCACAGTATACCGTCTAATTCAAGTATCAGTTCTTGATTCTTTTGCGTCTGCGCTCTGCGAAGTTCATCTTTCAGATGACGGATTAATTTTCGAGCCTGTTCGGGGGTTTCGATGAACAGAGTAGGATCGTAATCGCCTCCCCTTTTCTCTTTAGGGCTCCATCGAATCATGATGCCACTATTGTGCTCTCTCAGCATGAACCGGGACTTCCTTTTTATTCTACATTGAAAAATTTTTAACCGACCGACAACCCGCACCGTACTCTATCCTAACTATGACCAAGCAATTGTCACCCGGTTCCTCTGCGACTCCGAATAATATATCAGTTCTCAGTAAATTTCAATTGCCATGGGCAGAAGCTGGAACGGTCCACCCCAGGAATTATAGGCCCTTAATACCGAAATTTTTAATATCCCCCGGTAAAAAATTGATCTTTGTCTGAATGACGAATTTAGCAATTTATCCCAGCTGCGGGGATCAAATCGGTCGATCTTGAAGTTCGAATTTCTCTGGAAGCCGCGTACAGTACCGATGCTGTCAACAATCAGTAATGATTGACGACATCCTGCGCAAACCATACTCAACTAATTGAATTTATTCAGATCATTGATGAGACCTATCACCCTGCTTTTTTTCGGCTTGAAAGCAAATCCAGGAAACCATCTATATGGTTCTCAATTGCTTCCGGCGAATAGAGCCTTGGATCGTTATGATCTGCTTCAATGATAAGACCTGGAATCCCCGTGCGTTCAGTCACCGCCCGGCGCACTTCGGGAATATCTTGCGAGACAAATTTGCAGCTCCTGTTGGAGTGGTAGAGAAAACCGTCCAGATTGTATTTCATGGCCAATTCTACATAATCATCTATCCTCCGTCTTATATGCATATTGGCCTTGTAAAGGTACTGTGTCGTCCAATCTCCTAATGGGTCTTCAACTCCGACCGCCAGATTTGCCCAAGCCCATGTATACAGTGACGTCACAAGGCTGATGCCCCGTTCCTCCAGGAACATGGAAAGTCGACGCAACTCCGGCCAGATAGGGAGATTGTCCCAAAATAAGCGGAACCGTTCATTTTCAATTGCTCCTTTTCCCTCAGCAACGCGTTGATCAAGTTCTGTCAGGAGCTTATTGTAGAAATCTACCGCAACCTGGGTACCTCGTTGAGCAACGATCGGAGCCATAGCGATAAATTGGTCGAAAACGGTTATAGGTGACGGTGTGGCGGCTCCTGCCTCGAGGACTCGCGTCCAAAGGTCGGAAGCTTCCTTCGACAGCCTGATCGTCTCGCGGAGCGCATCCTGGTCAAGTGCGCGGCCGGTTATGCTCTCCATTACCCCGACCAAGTCATCCAATTGAGATCGTACATACTTTTCCGCAGCTGTGTCTCGTTCCCCTCGACCGGAATGCGGAATATCGATAAGCACCATTGGAGCATCATATATCCGGCTGATCACCTCAAACCATTTTGCAAGTGTGCCGCACTGACAATTCGACATCAGAATCAAATCAGGTTTAGGAAGACCCCATGTTGGGCTGATTCCGGTTTTGATTGAACCTATATCACAGCGAGCGTATGCACAAAGGTCCATGGAATAGCCCATGTTCTCCGCGGCCTGGGCCACTTCCACGGTTTGCCGCCTTGCTCCGATTATTGCGGCGTGGTTTTCCGGATAAATTGGGATCATATTCATCGCGTATGCAAGTTCGACCGGCGTGAACGCATTCACATAAGCAATGAACTTTCCCTGCTGATGAGCCATATGGGCAGCGGAATAGTAGTCAAAATTGATCTGCTTCAGACTCTTCAATGACTCGATTGGTTGCATCTCGATACCTTTCAGGGCAAGTCGCCCGCGATCATTTCTCTGAAGGCTTCAAGTCTTACTCGAATCTGCTCCACAGGCGCCCCGCGCGCGGATGTTTCCAGTACGAGGGAAGGAATTCCCGCCTTTTTTAAGCCCTCTTGAAAATCAGGCACATCGAAGGCAGCGGCTTCGCAAAATTTTGGATTAAGGAAGAGCACGGATCGGGCATTGCTTTCACGAACTCGATTAACAAATCCCTCCACCAATTCTGATGGCTTAAGATGATATCCCGGGTATGTTGCTGCAGCTAGATGGCGGTGCACCAGAGCGCTGATCGGGTCAACACCTAGAGGCGCGTCGTGAGCGATGCCTCGAAAACCGGTCGCAATTTCATCTTTGACTACTTGAAAGCCCAAGCTGTCCAGAATCCCTAATATTTCTGGCGGATCCCAGACTTTCCCGCGCACATAAAGAGGCACTCGCGATTCCAAACTTTCAGAGGCATTGTTGTCCCATGGAAGATCCTCCATCCAGCCCAAATGATCCTCCCTCGGAGCTCGCAGAGAGGAGCCTATCAGCATCTGCACCCGTTCAACGGTCCAAACTGAAGGTTGTCGCGCGTGCCGGGCATAAGCTTCGCGCAGCCGAGTCCGGCTTGCATTATACAGCGTGAGACTCTCTATCAGCTTACTTTCTCCCACGTCGGACCCGGTCAGATTTCCCATAGCCTCCTTGAATCGAGTGAATTCCGATTGCAGATAAGCCTCGGCTCCAGGGAAGCCGATCCGTTTCGGCAATCGCAGGAATTCATTGTTCATCTTGGGGAAACAAAGATCCCAAATGTGAAAGAGATTTCGTGTCGTATCACACAGGTAGGGGATCACCATAGCGTCCAATACCTCAAGATCACCTCGGAGTCCGAGTTCCAATGCAGCCATCGCATTGTTGCAGGTGTATCCGGGTATGTGGGCCTGAGCGCGAGTGATTTGGATCCCGGTTCCTTCTAAAGCAAGAGGCAACGCTCCGGCAGCGTGGATAATCTCTTCCGGAACATCCGGAACAAGGTGTCCCACTACTTTGCCCCCGGTTTTGTTTTTCCATGCCCGGGCTTTCTCGAGTGGTTCTTTCAACGTTTCTCTGAACGGCTTCCACGGATCTTGCATTGTCATTTACTTTCTCATTCGAGGTTAAAACCTGTTATCAGGTATTGGCAAGCGTGCCACCATCCACATAAATGCTTTGTCCGGTAATAAATCCCGAAGCATCGGAGCACAGGAACAATACAGTGCCGACTATGTCTTCGGGTTCGGCAAGTCTTGACATGGGCACTCGAGTTACAAGCTGGCGCTCAACTTCGGGATTGGCCCATATAGGTTGACTGAAATGGGTCCTCGTAAGCCCCGGCCCCACAGCATTCACTAATATATTAAATGGCGCCCATTCGACGGCCATACACATGGTGAGCATTTTCACAGCCGCCTTACTCGCGTGATAAACTCCCATCATAGCCCCGCCTCGGTACTGCGCCGACCGTTGTGATATTAACTATTCGACCGCCACCCTGCCCCATCATGACTTTAGCGACCGAACGGCTTAACATAAAGGTTCCCTTTACGTTAGTATCAAAGATCTTATCAAAGCCGTCTTCCCGCAGGTCCATGAGCGGTCTGAAAAAACTCCTGGCAGCATTGTTGACGAGAATATTTATGCCCCCGAAATGATCAACCGCGGTTTTCACCAGAGCTTCCACTTGATCGCTTGCGGATATGTCAGTCACTTGAGCTACTGCTTCCCCGCCGGAAGAGCTAATTTCGTCAGCTACTGCTTCGATTTCCGCAGCGGTCCTGGCCGCGACCACCACTTTTGCTCCGCATTGAGCCAATCCCAGGGCTATAAATTTTCCTATTCCCTTACCGGCGCCTGTCACAACCGCCACTTTTCCCGTTAGATCAGGTTCAATTCCCATATCGCTACCCTCCATTGCAGGTTCTTTATACAATTTAACAGATTGTGGCTTTATGCAAGAGTTATCTCACGGTGCGCTTTCTATAATCTCAGGACCATAATTCGTTCTCGATCCGGTTCACCCGATAATCTAAAGCCGACCTTCTGGTATAGTCCTATGGCCCTGAAATTAAATGATTCGACCGTCAGCCAAACCTTAGTAAGTCCAAGCCGCTTCGCCTTTTCCACGGCCAGCAAGGTGAGCTCAGTCCCTATTCCTCGGCTCCGAAATGGCTCGCTTACGAATATGATAAACTCGCCGTCGCGTTTTTGTATTTCTGCCATCAGCGACGAATGGCCGATTACCTCGCCATGTGTCCAAGCGCAAAAGTTATTGGAAGATTCTAATAACGTCTCGATCCATTGATTCCGGATCTTCTCGTCGGGCGGCGGAAGGCCCTGGTTCAGATCAGTCCTTGAGAAACCGTCATACATTTCTTTCAGAGAAGGGCAAGGCCCTTGCGCGATTTCTCCCACCAGGAATCGCTGTCCCAATTTATCTATACGTTCGAAGAGCTGTTCAGCGAACATAATTGTTTTTTATCATCCTGGCGCCTTCTGACAGGCCCATGATCGATATTCCCCGTCCTGTGATAATCATCGTTACCCGAGATTGCTGCCCCGTTTTTTGATCCCATTTCATTTTAGTGTGGATTAGATTAGCTCCTGTCACCAGTATCTATAAGATCAGCTTCGTCCAGATTTGTTTTGCTCAGATCCACCCCCAACAGGGATGCCTTGGCGAGCTTAGCCTCACTCAGTTTCGTTCCATTCAAAATCGCGTTACTCAGATTCGCTCCGATCAGACTCGCTCCGCTAAGATCCGCGCCGGTGAGGTCTGCAGACCTGAGGTTCGCGTCGCTCAGGTCTGCCCCGTTTAGGTCTGCGTTCGACAAATTGGCCTTATTCAAGTTAGCTCGATAAAGAAATGCTCTCCGCAATTTTGCTCCTGAAAGCACTGCCTCCCTGAGGTTTGCCGCCAGAAGATTTGCACCACTCAAGTCTGCTGAGGGGAGTTTCGCGGAACTGAGATCACTTCCACTGAGATCAGTGGCTCTGAGCTTGGCTGAGCTGAGATCAGCCGCGTTTAGCCTCGCCGCGCTTAAATTGGCCGCACTAAGTTTGGCTTTGCCCAGTTTCGCCCAACTTAGATTTGCCGCATGTATATCGGCCCGTCTGAGGTTTGCTCCGGTTAAATTTGCGTCACGGAGGTCTGCTGAGCTAAGCTTCGCAGCAGATAGATCAGCATCTGTCAAATCGGCCATGCTGAGATCCACAGCGCTACAATCGGCTGAGCTCATATCGGAACCATTCAACCTGGCGTGACTGAGGTCCGCGCCACTGAGTATGGACCAGCTAAGGTCCGCATCCCTAAGATCGGCATCGGTGAGATTGGCTGTGCTTAGGTTGGCTGCGGCAAGATCCGCTGAATTCAAATTGGCTCCAACCAGATCAGATCCCCTCAGGTCAGCTTCCCTAAGTTTGGCACCGGACAAATCCGCTTCTCTGAGCCTGGCGCCGAGCAGGTCCGCTCCCGTCAAATCGGCTTCGCTCAGCTTCGCCTTTCCAAGTCTAGCTCCCCGCAACTTGGCCCGCCTTAGATCAGCGCCGCTGAAATCCGCCTGTTGTCCATTAGGATCATTCTGGAGCCATAATGCGTGGGATTCCAGGGCCTTTTCAATTTCACCTGGCGTCATTATTTACCTCGTTCAAATTCTGGTTCAACGATTTTACAGTTTTGGCAGGAACAATTCAGCTATATTTTATCGGATCGTGTCGTTATGTCCAATGTATGATGGTTTTTTCCATAATATCAATCAACCAAGTCGGATATATTCCAAGCCAGATCAAGCCAATCGTCAAAATTGCCAGAAAAAAACCTGCGGCCATAGCGCCGACTGGGCGGGCTGCCGTTCCCGGTTGCCATTCGGGTCTCGCGAACATTATCGCAATTATACGAATATAGTAAAAGAGACCTATTATGCTGCTAATAACGAGAGATATGACTAACAGCCAAAGATTAGATCCTATTCCTGCTGCGATCAGATAAAATTTTGCGAAAAAGCCCGCTGTCAAAGGCATTCCGCTTAACGATAACGGTACAGCACTAAAGATTCCAGCTAACCAGGGGTTGCTCCAGCCTAAGCCCTTATATTCATTGATGAGATCCGGCTCGCCATCGGCTCCGGATAACATAGATATCACGCCGAATGCTCCTAGGATCGTGACGAAATAGGCGGCCATATAATATCCCGCAGCCATGACAGCAGATTCTCCTGCGGCAAGCAGTGACACAAGTAAATATCCGAAATGCGCTATGGACGAGTAGGCCAATATTCTTTTCACATGATTTTGCATCAAGGCCAGCAAATTTCCTGCAAACATGGTGACTGTCGCAACTATGGTAAGCGCAAGAAATATCGAATCATATGATCGGATATCCACAATAGTCACGTACCGCAATATAAGGGCAAAAACCGCACCCTTGGACACGGAGGCGAGAAAACCCGATACCGGAGCAGGCGCACCCTGATACACATCAGGAGTCCACATGTGAAACGGAACCAGAGAAAGCTTGAATCCCAACCCCACCAGGAATAGGCCGGTTCCCGGCAGCAACAGACTCATGCGCCCACCTGTTACAGCGGAAGCGATACGCGCGAACTCCATGGTCCCGGTTTCTGTATAAATTAACGCCATTCCAAAAAGGAGGAACGCGTCAGACGTGGCAGCCAAAATTAGATATTTGATCGCGGCTTCCAGGCCGTGAATCTCTTTTTTGGTATAAGCGATCATTGCATAAAGTGAGACGCTTAAAATTTCCAGGCTAAGAAAAAAAGAGGCAAAATGATTGCTCGCCACTATCCCGGCTGAACCTAAAACCGCCAGTAATAACAGCACATAATACTCTTCTTTTGGACAATTGTGTTGCTCGAGATAATGGTATGAAAATAGTGTTACGGCTAAACCGGCCAGGACTAAAAGGCCTATGAAGAAGAGGGCGTAACCGTCCATGGTCAACAGGGGAGTGATCTGTCTGGGTATCACAGAAGATATCATCGGCAATGACGCGACAGTCAGGATCAAACCTATCGCTGTCAACACCACAGTCACCACGTGACTACGATAGATTGCAATAACGATTAAATTTAATACTATGGCGCCTGAAAGGACAAGCAACGGCAGTAGCGCCAATAGTTCGACACCGCTCATCTCTGAATCCCGTTATTTTGAGCTACCCCAATGCCCTTTGTGTCCGAGTTGGGGGGATCTGAAATCCTGTTCCGACTGATAGAAGGGATGCAAAATGCCTCCAATGTGTCGGTTCCTGCAATAGTGAAGCGAGTAGCGGCTTTATGCCCGATCGAAGCAGTTGCGTGGATTCCGGTTTTGTCCTGTATGGCTCTTACCGTGGTATTGGCGACGTTGATCACCCTCTGGGGAAAGATACCCAACCAAACGATCGCTAAAACCAGTGCCGCTATCAGACCTGTTTCGCGAATCGAGAGGTCCTGGATCGACTGCTCTGATTTTTTCGGTCCATAAAAAACCCTTGCCATGATCCTGAGCGAATAAACAACCGATAAGATCAGACCGCTTGCCGCGGGCACACTCATCCAGGGATTTGCCTCATATGTCCCGACCAGCACAAGGAATTCTCCGATAAAATTTCCCAGACCGGGGAGTCCCAGAGATGCCAGGACAAAGATCAGCGCCATACCACTCATCCTCGGGACACTTGTCCAAAGACCACCCATTTGATTCAGGTCTCTGGTGCCGATGCGCTCTTGAAGCATGCCTACTATTATGAAAAGAGCGCCTGTACTGATTCCGTGTGCTATCATCTGCACAATGGCGCCTAATATAGCCAAATCATTGTTGGCAAAAACACCCAACAGGACAAATCCGAGATGACTGATACTGGTGTACGCGACCAAACGCTTAAGATCGGTCTGTGCAAACGCCAACATTCCGCCGTAGATTATTCCGATAACTCCTGCTGTCATGGCTATAGGAGCCAACATCTTCGATGCCTCAGGAAACAGCGGCAAAATAAATCTAATCAGACCGTATCCGCCGGTCTTCAGCAACAATCCGGCTAAAATAACACTGCCGGCTGTCGGGGCTTCGGTATGGGCATCAGCCAACCATGTATGAAAAGGAACTGCGGGTAATTTGACGGCAAAAGCAATGAAAAAACCCAACATCAATAGAAACGCCGTCGATTTGATAAGAGGGGTCCCCAGCAATTCGAAATAATTGAACGTATACGATTCGGTCATCTGCCCATGCACAAAATAAAGTCCAAGGATTGCAATGAGCATGAATAAGCCGCCGGCCTGAGTGAAGATAAAAAACTTAATTGCGGCATAAATTCTGTTCTCGTGACCCCAAATTCCGATTAGCAGGTACATGGGAATCAGCATCGCTTCCCAAAACACATAAAAAAGAATCAGATCGGTCGCAAGGAAGACTCCGATTATCCCAGCTAGACAGCTCATTAAATTAAAATGAAAAAAACCCACATTTGTCTGAATCTCTGTCCAGGAGCAGACAACCGCTGCTGTTCCCAAGAAGAGAGTCAATGTAACCATGAGAAGACTGAGGCCGTCCATAGATAACTGGAATCCGATCCCCCATTGAGGCACCCATTCATAATTAGCTGTGAAAATCCACGACGACGAGGACAATTGAGGGGAATGCTCAACCCATAAAAAGAGTATGATTAATACGTCCGCAAAAAGCCCGATTAGGCAGATCCAGCGAGGCCACAAAGTACCGCGTGAAGCCGACATCCATGACGCGACCCCTGCCAGTAAAGGTAAAATAATCAGTAATGTCAAAATCATATAAATGCCAGTATCCCTAGTATTACTATTGCGCCCAATGCTATTCCAGCAGCATATTGCCGAAGGTTACCCGTTTGGGTAAAGCTAAGGAGTTTATGCAATCCTTGTATGAGCGCGGCAATAATCTCATAAAAACTGTCTACAAAATCATTTCGATTGATATGTGTAATCCTGAGAAATGGATCAACAAATACTGTTTGGTACACCCGATCAAATCCCCATCCGTCAAACCAAAACCGATGCAGAATAGCTGCTAAGCCGGATGACGCTAGAATTTCGGAATAGCCCCGATGCCGCAGGAACAATAAATAGCTGATTACAATTCCTCCAACAGAAGCGATTCCGGCTATCATTTGGAGGACACTTTCAGTGCTCAAATCGGCTTCCGCGAGATGGAGAGCCGGTAGGGAAGTATTTAGAAAGTCTGAAAAAATGTGAAAATTTCCGAGAGAATGCGGTAGCTCGATGATGCCTATAATCAAAGAAAACAGCGCAAGACATATTAAAGGAATTCGAATGAGGCTGCCGGAATCTCCCATTAACCGCGTGTGTTCTTTGCCGAAACAGACCAGGAATACCATACGAAAAGTGTATAGTGAGGTCAGCAGAGCCCCTAGGGTTCCACCGGCCCAGAGCCACGGACCTCCCTTATCTGAGGCCCATGTGTACCACAAGATCATTTCTTTACTATAAAAACCGGATGTCACAAAAGGCAGTGCCGCCAATGAAGCCGCGCCTGCAAGAAAAGTCCAAAAAGTAACGGGTAACCGTTTGCGGACTCCGCCCAATTTAAATATGTTTTGTTCGTGCCTTGCGGCTAGAATTATAGACCCGGCTGCCAGGAACAGTAATGATTTGAAAAATGCATGAGTCACAAAATGGAAAATTGCGGCAGACCATGCGCCTACACCTAAAGCCAGGAACATGTACCCGATCTGACTTATCGTTGAATACGCCAGGACTCTTTTTATATCGGATTGCGTCAAAGCGCTGAAGCTCGATATAAGCAGCGTGGCCAATCCTATAATGGCAACAGCCGCCTGAACCACAGGAGCCAGAGAGAACAGGCCGTTTGTGCGAGCGATCAGGTACACGCCTGCGGTAACCATTGTCGCGGCATGAATTAGTGCGCTCACGGGGGTAGGCCCGGCCATAGCGTCAGGCAACCATGTCTGCAGCGGGATTTGCGCGGATTTACCGACAGCGCCTGCTAACAGCAAAGCCGCGGCAGTAACAGCCAGTGTTGATCCTACCGACCATTGCTGCGCGGCCCGCCGCATCAATTCCTGTATTTCCAATGTGCCCAGATTATTGAACAGGAGGAACAGCCCGATAATCAGCGCCGTATCTCCAATCCTAGTCATAATGAAAGCTTTAATTGCGGCTCGCACATTAGCCGGATCTTTGTACCAGAATCCTATTAATAGGAAACTGCACAGGCCCACGCCTTCCCAACCCAAATATAACAGAAGAAGATTATCCGCTAAGACAAGTGTCAACATGGAGGCCACAAAGAGATTCATGTAAGCAAAGAAACGGCTGAAACCCTCATCCTCCATCATGTATTCTGCGGAGTACATATGAATCAGAAAACCGACAATAGTGATGACTAGAAGCATGCATATCGAGAGAGCATCCAGGTACAAAGCTACACTGGGCGCAAACCGGCCCAAGGTGATCCATGTCCAAAGATTCTGAGTATACGAATAGTTAGCCGGAGGCGACGTGATGAAAACTATTCCGACTAATATCGCCAGGGCCGCTGAGAACGCCACGGAACCTACACCAACAACGGCGACCATAACACGAGGAAACCGTGCGCCTAAAAGACTTAGCACGATGAAACCGCCCAAAGGGAAAGTGGGAATTAGCCAGAGCAAGTTGAGCATTTTCAGCCTCGCATCGTGCTTGCGGCGTCAGCATCCAGCGTTGAGAAATGATGATAAAATTGCATGGCCAAGGCTAAGCCCACGGCTACTTCCGCGGCCGCCATGGCAAGAATGAAAATAAACATTATTTGTCCGTCGGCCTGCTGCCACTTGGATCCTGCCACTACGAAGGCCAATCCTGCTGCATTCAGCATTATTTCTACCGACATGAGCATGAAAAGGATATTCCGACGCACCAACACTCCGATCAGACCAAGCCCGAAGATTATTCCGGCGAGCACAAGCACATGTTCAATAGGAACAGCTTCAATCACGATTTCTCCTCAGTTGTCGCGAAAGGTTCGATTCGTCGGCCCAGATGATACGCGCCCACAAGGCCCGCCAGGAGCAGCATGGAAGCCAGTTCCACCCCGAGCACGTAGGGGCCGAATAGCGCAATGCCAACCTGTTTCGGGGTCACTTCAGACCCTGCCGGCGATGCCGCTCCTATCACACCAATAATATAAATTAGCTCAGCAATAAGAATGACCGCCAAAACAGAAGGGCCGATCCACATCTTTGGTCTTAGCCAGTGGCTCTCTTGCTCCTGTGAGCGCGGTCCTAAATTGAGCATTATAATCACGAACACAAACAGCACCAAAATCGCTCCGGCATAAACTATTATCTCAAGGGCAGCCGCAAATGCCGCTCCCAGCACGAGAAAGATCACCGCCACCGAAAAGAACGATAGAATCAAATACAAAAGAGCATGAACAGCGTTGAGACGTGTTATTACCATAAATGTCGAAAAGACCGCGATTGCAGCCGATATATAAAAAACAATGTTCATGAAGAAGGCCTCTGCATCATTTTTCAGGGAAGCAGACTGTAAATATCAATAGGCTTCTCCTCGTTTTCTGCTTCACCTTTGTCTTTTCGGTCTATAGAGATTCCTGCTACCTTGTAGAAATTGTAACCAGGATACTTCCCTGGACCGTTTATCAAGAGATCCTTTTTTTCATAGACCAAATTATGGCGGTGGTATTCGCTCATTTCAAAGTCATTGGTGAGTTGGATAGCGTACGTAGGGCACGCCTCTTCGCAGAATCCGCAGAAAATGCATCTGGAGAAATTTATTCGGAAAAATTCCGGGCAGCGCCTGCCATGTTCATCCTGGGTCGCCTGCAACGAGATGCAATCAACAGGACAAGCCACAGCGCATAAGTAACATGCTACACACCGCTCCCCGCCGTCAGGATCACGCGACAATATTATGCGGCCCCTCCATCTTGGAGGTATATTGGGTTTTTCTTCCGGGTAAAGAATTGTCTCTCGTTTGTGAAACATATGTTTGAGGACAATCCAAATGCCTTTGAGCAAACTAAACATCACGTCCCCTGGTTATTGCGCGGCAAGCAATATGCCGCCGGTAACCACAATATTGATGAGGGATAGCGGTAGCATCAATTTCCATCCGAAGGAAAGCAGTTGATCGTACCTGACTCTGGGAAGGCTGGCACGAACAAGGATGAACCCGCAAATAAAGAAAAATGTCTTTAATATCAGCCATACTAAGGGCGGTAGGATCGGACCCAGCCACCCGCCGAAGAACAAAGTAGCAATAAGAGCGCTAATTAGAGCAACCCCGATATATTCGCCGACAAAAAACATCCCGAACTTCATTCCTGAATATTCTGTGTGATAACCCGCTACTAGTTCGTTTTCGGCCTCTGGTAGGTCAAACGGTATTCTTCGCGTCTCGGCGAGCCCGGCAATAATGAAGATTATGAGTCCGGGGAACTGGGGTATACAGAACCACATTTTCCGCTGAGCTTGAACTATTTCAGGAAGGCTGAAGGATCCGGCAAGCATAATCACCCCTACCAACGATAACCCCATGAATACTTCGTAGCTCAACATTTGCGCGGCTGCTCTCAGACCGCCCAAGAGTGAATATTTGTTATCCGAAGACCAGCCTGCCAGAGCAATGCTGTAAACGCCTAAAGAAGACATGGCGAGAAAGAAAAGCACACCTATATTTAGATCCGCTACTTCAATTCCAGGCGCCATAGGAATGACGGCAAACGCTAGCAGCGTAGTCACCACAATTATCGCCGGGGCAATGACAAAGACAGCTTTATCCGCAAAAGGAGGAACCCAATCTTCTTTGGTGAATATTTTGATCATATCCGCCGCGACCTGTAACAATCCAAAGGGGCCGGCCCGATTCGGACCGTAACGGTCCTGCCACAACCCTAAAAGCCTGCGTTCCAGCCAGATCAACCCGGCAGCGGTCGCAACTACTCCCAACAGTACCTGCAAGCACAATTATGATTGATCCGATCAGCTCAGCCATTTTATTTTCCGGTATTGGGTCCCGTTGCTACGCCCGCACCTGCAGATTCTTTTTCAGGAATGTGATCCGGAATTCTGACCCATTGCGGCCATATAATGCCTTCCAGACTGGGTAGGCCCACGGGAATGGCAATTAGCCCTGTCGCTAAAGTTGGCATGATCCGTATAGGAAGTGATCGGATCATTGTTCCGAACTTCAGCGCTACCTCATCCCCTTCTTTTTTTCTTAATGAATTCGCGTCGTCTTGATTCATGCCGACATAGGGTTTAGGAACTCTTTCTGATATAGCAGTCCCTAGAGCACTAAGTTCTTCGGACCCGAAAATGTGAAAACAGGGAACCACAAACCATTCCCCTTCGCGTCTTTTGAATGATTCGGGAATGGCGGTGAAGTAAACCGTTTTATGATCTTCGGCACGTACTATTAAACGTTTGCCGGCATCGCCACCCATAAGCGGACCACTAATTTCAGTCTGAAACTTGTTTAAGGCCTGCACGGAATTCCAGCCGGGTGCCCAGAACCGAGGTATCAAGGGCGCAGGAGGGATTCCTTGATAGCCCTCCATGGAAAAGGACAACGGAGATTGGGGATCTTTCGGCGGCTCGGGCTCATGCACGCTAACATTGGCGAACATGGCTGTTCGTCCACTGTAACGGTGCGGCTGTCGCGGAATTTTCTCTCCTGAGATGCGGAAATCAGCCGATGGTGTTATCTCCGTTATTCCCTGGAGTGTTGGAATTTCAGCCGAAATAGCTGCTTGGATAGCCTCGATTGTTCCCACATTATGGGCTTCGCCAATCCCGACGGCCAACATGATATCACGGAGCCACAGCCAGCTAGGTTGAACTTCATGGGATGCTGAAAAAACTCTGTACATCCTTTGGCATCGCGCTTCATTGTTCACCAACGAGCCATCGGTTTCCGCAAAGGTCCCTGCAGGCAGAACGACTTCCGATTCTGATGCTGTTCGATGCCACACGTGGTCTATGACTATGACATGTTCGCATTTTTGTAGAACAGCCTTAACAGTGTCCTCGTCTGCTCGGCGATAAAGATCATTTTCGAGGACAACCAGCGTATCCACCGTTCCTGTCAATATTTTTTCAAAACATCCTTCTATGTTTCCACCGCCCAATAGCGCCAGACCAAGAGAGTTGCACTCCGGCGCCGTGTAAAACAGCCCTGCTTCCCGGCCTGTGTCACACAAGGCTGAAACCAAGTTTGCTGCAGCCTGTATTATCGAGACATTTCCACAACTCGGCCCGGATATTATCAACGGCCGTTTAGCTTCCTTAAGCACTCTGGCGATGCTGACGGCTAATTCATTTGCCTCGTCCGGCAGACCGGAAACAGCTACCGCCGCAGGATTCACCTCATGGGCAATCTGAAAACCCAATCTGGCAATGTCCTCGGGCGCTGCATACCAAGAATGAGCGGCAATTTCATCCAGTTTAGTTTCGTATGGAGCTATAACGAAGAGAGGACCTTTTTCATCTTGAATCGCTTGCCGAAAGGCGCCATCACTCCACCTGGGGATTTTGAGTTTCGACGCTATTTCCAGCGGCTTTTGCAAGATTGATTGACGCAGAGATAATGCTAATCGAGGGGCGACATTTGTAACATCCTCTCCCAGAAACCAAAACCGCATCACATACTTCAACTTCTCTTAGTGACGGCCTATATCCCGGCATTTTGCGTTGAATATCCAAAATGGAAGAAACGCATTTATATTCTGTGTCGGACATACCGACGTAAAAGCTTTCAGCACCGACAAGCGACCGCAATGCGAAATTTGCCTCGAGTGTTGCGCGAGGGGAGCCTATCCCGACCACATTATTATTTCCCGTCAAAATTTGTCGTATATGGTCCAGTATGTCTTCTTTTTGCACTGATTTCGCTGCATCATTTTGATCAAAAGGCTTGAAACATGGTTTACGGATTCGGCGATCGCTGTTCACAAATTCATATCCGAATCGGCCCCGATCACACAGAAAATAGCCATTAACCTCAAAGTTGTATTTGTTTCGAATTCTACGCAGAGAACCATATCTCTCGCCTGGTATAGTGTTGCAACCAAGTCCGCAGTGAACGCAAATGGATGGCGCTGTCTGCAAATCCCATTTACGGGTATAGTGTTTTTGGAGTGTTTTGTCCGTGAAAACCCCAGTGGGGCACACTTCAACGAGATTGCCACTGAATTCATTCTCGAGGGTGCCCTCTTTAGATCTCCCGAAGTACAGATGGTTATGCATTCCAAAAACGTTAAAATCTCTGCCCCCTGCGTAATCCCGATAAAATCGAACACAACGATAACATTGAATGCATCGGTTCATTTCATGGGTTAAGAAGGGACCCAGATCCTGATTGCGGTAAGTACGCTTTTTAAATCGATATCGGCGATATGTGTGGCCTGTCATTACGGTCATGTCTTGAAGATGACATTCACCCCCTTCGTCACAGACGGGGCAATCGTGCGGGTGGTTGGTCATGAGCCACTCTATAACTCCGGCTCGAAATTGCCGAACCTCAGGATCGTCAATAGAGATTCTTGTTCCATCGGCAGCATCGGTAATGCATGACATGACCAACATGCCGCGTGTATCTTTTTCATCTCGAAACAGTTTTACTGCGCATAATCGGCATGATCCCACCGAATGCAGGGCCGGGTGCCAGCAAAAGTAAGGAATGTTGAAACCGAGCGAGAGACAGGCGCTCAACAGGTTGTCTCCGTCCTTTACTTCATAGGGCACGTTATCGATATAAATCGTCGCCATTCCTATCTCCAGGGGCAACGTTTCTCTGTAATATGGCGCTCAAAATCTTCTCTAAAGAACTTCAAGGCGCTTTGCAACGGTTCCATAGCGCCAGGAGCGAGCGCGCAAAAAGTTTTGCCGGGCCCCAAGAAATGGGTGTGAAATTCTAAAATTTCGAGGTCACCGGCTTGACCTGAACCCTGTTCGAGGGATTCCAAGATCTTGGCGACCCATGGAAGGCCGTCCCGGCAAGGAGTGCACCAGCCGCAGGACTCTTGAGCGAAAAATGCCTCCAGATTGTGGACCATTCCCACCGGGCATGTTTGATCGTCCAGCACTATTATCGTCCCGGTACCCAGGCGACTCCCTGCTTTTTGAACAGAATCGAAATCCATGGGAGTATCCAGGTGGTCCTCAAGCAGAAAATCGGTCGACGCACCGCCGGGCAACGCACCGCGAAACTTCAAACCTTCCCGCATGCCGCCCGCGTGAACTTCCAAGATTTCTCTCATGGGTGTGCCCATAGGTAATTCCCAAGTCCCCGGGTTTTTTACCTTGCCGCTGATTCCATAAATCTTGGTTCCTGAGTCCTTGCACAGGCTCAGGCTCTTGAACCAATCAGCTCCATTGTTGATTATGTGTGGGACGTTGCAGAGAGTTTCCACATTGTTCATCAGCGTTGGTTTCCCCCAAAGACCTGATTCTGTCTGTCGCGGCAATCTGTTGTTGGGAATTGCTCTTTCACCCTCAAGGGAATTGGTCAATGCCGTCCCTTCTCCGCATATGTAACGACCGGCGCTGACGTGCACGTGCATTTCAAAATTGAAGCCGGAACCAAGGATATTTTTGCCTAGATAATTGTGGCTGTAAGCCTCCGCGACGGCTCTTTCCAGTCGTCTCGCGGCCAAGGTGTATTCCTTTCGTACAAAGATGTACCCGATTTCGGTATCAGCCGCAAAAGCTGCTATAATCATACCTTCGAGCAATTGATGTGAGTTGCCTTCCATAAGCAAGCGATCCTTGAATGCGCCTGGTTCCATTTCATCGGCATCGGTTATCATGTACCTCGGGCGAAACATATCAGGACCCGAAGGCATTGCTTCCCATTTGACTCCAGTAGGAAAACCCGCTCCCCCTCGGCCACGCAGATTCGAACTTTTTACCAATTCAATAACTTCTTTCGGCGTCATGCTGCCAAGAGCTTTGCGAAGCGCCGTGTAACCGCCCAGCCGTTCATAATCCTTCAATTCAATGGGAGCCCTGTCCGGACGAATATTTTGTGTAAGCGGTCGCTCCATCCCATACCTTACTTATAACTTTCAAGCAGAGTTTGGATCTTTGTTCGATCCAGGTCCCAGAACAGTTCTCCATCAATCATGATTGCGGGAGCCCGATCGCACGCGCCAAGGCATTCCACCGGCAGTAAAGTGAAACGGCCATCCTGAGTGGTTTCCCCCATTTGGATACCCAAGTGTTGGGTGAAATAATCGAGGGTACTCTCCAAGCCCATGATCCAGCAGCTCACACTGTTACAAATCAAAATTATGTGACGTCCCACCGGCTTCCGATAAATATGATTGTAAAAAGTCGCCACACTATCCAGCTCATCGATAGTCATGTCGAGGAAATCCGCAATCGCTTTTAGACTATCGTCTGAGATCCATCCCAGACTGCTCTGCACCACCAGCATAGCGTCAATGCATGCGCACCTTTTGTTCGGGCAGGTTTCGATCTCAGCTTGTATCCTTTGTTTCATCTCATCGGTCAACATTACATTCTACCCCGGGGGAGCCGTTCATAATTTTATCTATCGACATCGGCCATCACGTAATCAATGCTGCCCAAAATTGCGATTAAATCAGAAACGGTCAAACCTCGGCTTATTAATGGTATCATTTGCAAATGAGGGAACGATGGAGTTCGGATTCGCACTCGATATGCCATTGTGTTGCCGTCGCTGATCAAGTAATACCCATTGTTGCCCTTGGTCGCTTCAATCCCGCAAAAAGCCTCACCCGGCGGAATTACAGGTCCCCAGCTTACATTAAGAAAATGATCTATGAGGGTCTCTATATCGTGCATTGTATGGTCTTTGATAGGCGGAGTGGCCAAAGGATGATCGGATTTGTAAGGTCCATCGGGCATACTGTTTAGGCATTGATCGATTATGCGCAGACTCTGTCGAATTTCTTCCACCCTGACCAACCCACGATCATAGCAATCACCGTTATTACCAATGGGTATATCGAAATCGAATTGGTCATACCCGGAATACGGTCTTTTCTTACGAAAATCCCATTCGAATCCGCAGGCCCGTAATCCCGGTCCGGTTGCGCCCCATTCTATGGCCTCATCAAGTGAGTAGCACCCGATTCCCTTGGTGCGTGCCTTGAAAATGGCGTTCTCCATAACGAGCTTGTCGTATTCCAGCATTCTTGCCGGAAGATAATTCAAGAAGTTTCTGACAAGCTTGTCCCAGCCATTTGGAAGATCCTGTGCCACTCCGCCGATGCGGAACCAACTTGGGTGCATTCGGCCTCCCATAATGGCTTCAACTACTTCGAATACACGTTCCCGGTCACTGAACATGTAGAAGACTGGAGACATCGCTCCAAGGTCCTGGGCAAAAGTCCCATACCAGACCAGATGACTGGCGATCCGAAAGAATTCCGCCATCATTATGCGGATAACTTTGGCTTTATCGGGTACAGTGATTCCGGCAAGCTTCTCGACGGCCAGAACATAGGGAAAGTTGTTCATGACGCCGCCAAGATAATCGATACGATCGGTATAGGGTATATATGTGTGCCAGGATTGCCGCTCGCCCATTTTTTCTGCTCCGCGATGGTGAAAACCAATATCGGGAGCAGCATTCACGATCTCTTCACCATCAAGTTCAAGCACAATCCGGAACACACCATGGACCCCGGGATGATGCGGCCCTAAGTTCAGGAACATGAAATCCGTATCTTTCCTGGATTGACGCATACCCCAATCTTCCGGTCGAACCTGGAGTGTTTCCTCTTGAGCAGCCGCTTTCTCCTCCGGCAGATGGAATCGTTCCATCTCGGTGGCCCGGGCTGGATGTTCCTTGCGCAAAGGATGTCCTTCCCACGTTGGTGGCATAAGGATTCGTCTTAAATTCGGGTGCCCGTCAAATACAATGCCGAACATGTCCCAAACTTCTCGTTGGTACCAGTTCGCTGACGGCCAGATGTTGGTGATGCTAGGAATTCGAAGCTCTTCATCTCGAATACCCACTTTGATTCGCAGGTCAGCATTTCGCTCAAAAGAGAGCAAGTGATAAACAACTGTGAAATCACAAGTAGGCTGGCCTTGCCGATTGGACCGAACCCTCTCGTCAACGGCGGAGAGATCGTACAGCATACGATAGGACTGAGGGGCTTCGAATTTTAGATAACGCAAGACGGCATGAATTTTCTCACTTGGCACCCATAATGTCTGCACTTCATCGCATGGCTGGACTCGTAATGTATCTTCTCCGAATCTACCCTGCAATTCTTCCACAATTTCCGACTTGCCATTCATAAGAAACGGGCTACTCCCCCTAGAGCTTATCAGGTGACCGCAAACTTGTGGTTTGCCTTCTCATCTCGCGTTTCAAATCTCTCATGGACGGCCTGTCAGGCCGGACTACTTCCTGTGGACCAACAATTGTGCTCAAAGGTCGGCGTTCGGCGCCAACCATCTCCTGAAGCAGGAGAAGACCTTCCAGGAACGCATCCGGTCGAGGCGGACAACCCGGAACATACACGTCTACAGGTAGAAACTTGTCCACGCCTTGCACAACACTATAAATGTCATACATTCCACCAGAATTGGCGCATGATCCCATGGAGATCACCCAACGGGGTTCCATCATTTGTTGATACAGTCGTTTAATAATCGGCGCCATTTTGACAAATACCGTGCCGGCAATAACTATCAAGTCTGATTCCCGCGGCGTTCCTCGGAGCACCTCAGCCCCAAAACGTGCTATGTCGTATTTGCTCGTAAAAGCTGTGGCCATTTCGACGTAGCAGCACGACAGGCCGAAATTAAAGGGCCAAATTGAATACTTACGCCCCCATGCCAAGAGGTCCTGAAGTTTTGTTAACAGAACACTCGAACGAATCGCGTGTTCTGCGGAGCTTTGCTCTTTTAGTTTAACGTCACATTCTCCCGGCTCAAATTTCATGACCCTCAATGTTCCTTATTATTCTCTTTAACTATTATTGCTTCGGCGAGTTTTCGGAATCAGATACTGCCCATGTTTGTCAATTATCGTGTTTTTTGAGAGACACTATTCAAAGCGTCAGGTCTACTTTTAGTCCTCAAATCGAGTGCCCCAACGCCCCAAAGATAGATTAAAGCTACGAAAAGGATTCCGATAAAAGTAACAATTTCAATGTAACCCGCCCAGCCAAGTTCCCGAACAGCAATTGCCCATGAAATTATAAACAAGGTTTCCAAATCGAATATTACAAAGAAGACAGCTATTAAATAAAAATTAGCATCAAACCGAATTCGCGCAGATCCTGTCGGGATTATCCCGGACTCATATGGCTCATCGGTTGTCCTCTCACTGTGCCTCTGACCGAGAAAATAGGAGAGTCCAATCATTATCGCGGCCAATACCAAAACAGCAAAAAAATAAAGCGCCAGAGGCCAGAGGGCTATGTTCAATTGCCGTCTCCTCAATGCAGACGTGGTTTTGTGGCCAGACCTGATAAGGAACTCTGCGATAGTAACTGAGCAGTACAGAGGCCTCTCTTTTCCTTTCGTCCAGCTCAGTTTCCTATCAGCGCCACGCAATATATTGAATAGAACTAATACTTCGAAGGTCGAAAGTATAGTAGGAGAAACGAAAATTTTGAATGTGAATTCGATTAGAACATAAGCTTGCGCCGCAACTGTTCTTCCTATCTGTTATCAAGCATCGATTTTGCAAAATTTTGCATCTCGGGATCACTTAAATAGTGCCTCATTGTGCTGCTTTTGACCCGCTTGACAATCTATCAATGATGAATATCTCAGATCGCAGGAACGGCAACAATTGCCTTAGCTTAGCGAATTTGGTGATCGTTGGGCTAACTTTTCTCTCTACAAATCCAGGCAGGAGATCAGGTTCCGAAATTAGATTTGCAAACTAATAATCCGCAAGGAGGAATCAAAATGATTGGATGGAGAGTAGATCGCGGTCTATGGAATGAATTGGATCGTATTCAGCGTGGGATGGACGAACTATTTACCGCGCTTAGTGGCTCACGCAGACCTATTCTGGAGGTACCTTGGCGGCAAGCGCGGCTTTTCCCTTTGCTCAATCTCAAGGAGGTGGACGATTCTTACGTGGTGACCGCGGAAATTCCCGGGATGAAAGCCGATGATCTTGAAATCAAGATTGAAGGGGACACGCTCACGCTTAAAGGTGAACGAAAACCTCATGAATTAGGTGAAGGGGCAAGTTATCATCGACGAGAACGAGCCACTGGAACTTTCCAGCGAAGCCTAACCCTTCCTACCAAAATAGACCCTGAAAATGTCAAGGCCGTTTACAAAGAGGGAGTGCTGAACATAACTTTGCAGAAGGAAAAAGAAGCTTTGCCCAAACAGATAACCGTTACTACGGAGTCATGAATTCGGAAGAAGGAGGATAATCAAAATGGCGGACCAGGAATTGCAAGCCACCCCAAAACAGGAAATTAAGCCCGAAAAAGGTGAATTGACTATGGAAGGCCCTTATTTTTCCCCGGCCGTGGATATTTACAGTAATGAAACGGAATTGGTCCTCATGGCCGATATGCCGGGCGTGCAAAACGATCAGGTTGAAGTCGACCTCAGGGACGGTATTTTGTCAATATTAGGCAAAGTACCGCTCGAAAGCACATCAGGAGAAAGTCTTCTTTCAGAGTACAGGACGGGCAATTACTTTCGGACCTTTCGGCTGACGGATGACATTGATACTGCGAAAATAACCGCGTTACTTTCGGACGGAGTTTTGAAGCTGACTTTGCCGAAAGCTGCCAAGGCCATTCCCCGAAAAATACCGATTACCGTCGGCTGAAACCAACCTATCAACGCCGAATTGAAATCGGGTCATTCTATCAAGCAGTAGGACCGGGGTGATACACCGGTTCCACTGCTTGACTTCTGTAATTCGCCAAGCGGAACTTGTTGAACAATGAACCGATACATTTCAGACCACCTTTAATCGCGATACTTTCTCCATTAAGAAACAAGATTTTCCAGGCACAATTCCACTAATTCATCCACTGAGGCTGTTCCGACACACATTACGGTATCCGCGGCTCCCCAATAAATCTTAACTGTTCCGTCGTTTTCAGGAATTGCGCCACAAGTGAATACCACGTTGTGGACATAGCCGGTAATTTCCCATGGGTCTTCAGGTTGAAGGACCCATTCATCGGCAATTCCGATAATATTGGACGGATCGTCCAAATCATGCAGAGCCACTCCCAACCTATATATGGCACCGTCCATGGTTTGAAAAACGCCGTGGTATATGTGGAGCCACCCCTTTGACGTTTCAAAGGGCGTTGCTCCCGGGCCGATCTTCATTTGGTCCCAATGATAAGGAACGGGTTTCATAATCAGCTTGGAATCACCCCAATAAACAAGATCCGGCGAATAGGAAATCCAGATGGACCAAGGACTTATCTCCGAATGGGGACGGTCCAGGCGTGCATATCGATTTCCAAATTTCTTCGGGAAAATAACAACATTTCGATAGTCCGCTTCAGTAATCAAGGAGATTCGCTCAATTGACCTAAAATCGGCCGTCCTGGCCAAACCGATTCGGACACCGTGAGACGAATACGCGCTATAGGTGATGAGATACTGGCCATCTATGAAGCATATCCGAGGATCTTCAATTCCGAATTCTTCGTATTCGGCGAAAACGCCTTCTTTGCTCGGGATCAAAAATGGCTCAGGATCGACTTGGAAATTAAAACCATCTTCACTTCTTGCTAATCCGAGGATGGAGCGACCGTTCCTGAGGTGGGACCGGAAAATCATTATATATGTATCGCCGAATTTCGATACTGCCGCATTATGAACAGTCTCCACCACGTACGGGACGTCATGTTTGGTGAGTATCGGATTACCCTTATAGCGCTGAATCAAATTTCTCTTAGTTAACATTGAAAGCCCTAAATCATCAGGTTCTGCCGAAATCGTCCTCGAGACGTTCGATATCATCTTCTCCGAAATAATCGCCCCTCTGAATCTCGATAAAAACCAGCGGGACTTCGGTGGGGTTAAGTACCCTGTGAGCCGCGCCGGCTGGAATGTCAACTGATTCCCCACCACTAAGCTGAATCTGTTCCGAATCGCGTGTGACCTGTGCCGTTCCGCTCACAACATGCCAGTGTTCCGATCGATGATGATGACGTTGAAGACTCAGTCTCTTACCTGGATACACCACTATTCTCTTGACTTTGTGATCAGGTAAGTCCGAGAGCACCACGTAATATCCCCAGGGACGATGATCCTCTCGTTTAGTCTCCTCAAGAATTTGTGAATAGATTTTAAGATAATTCTCCACCATTTGATCGCGAGAAAACCGCGATTCCACGAAATCTCGGCAAGATTTTCGAGAGATCCCCCTTATTTTCCCGATTGCTTCAACAGCTTCTTCGACATCAGCTACAATAAAACCATTGACACCGTCGGCAATGAGTTCCCGCATAGATCCACGATCAAAGGCTATTACCGGCGTTCCGCATGCATTGCATTCGACGATTGAGAGTCCAAATGGCTCATTGAAGCTTATGGGGTGCAGCAAAGCATAGGCTTCACCCAGGAGGCGATCCCTGGCCTCCGGACCGACGCTACCTATATATTTGTATTTCGAACCGTCGAGATAAGGCTTGACCTCCGTCTCAAAGTACAATTGATCTTGTATTATTCCAGCGAAAATCAGCGGCATATCTGTTTTGGCTGCAATCTCGATGGCTTCCTTCGCACCCTTATCCGGATGAATCCTTCCGAAGAAGACAAGATATGTTCCTTCAGCTTCTCTGAACGTGAAATTATCAAAATCGATGCCATGATATACATTGCCTATATAATCGAGGTCTGGTGAGCGATCCGCATAACTTATGGAAGCGTAAAAAGTTCGTCCGTTATATTTCCGATAAACAGGAAGGATTTTCTCAGAGGAGAAACCATGGATTGTCGTGAGGACCGGCGTATCTACTAAACTGGAATAGGTGAGAGGTAAGAAATCAAAATGATTGTGGATTAGATCAAAGTCATTGGCCCTTTCGAAGAGTTCGCTAATATGAAGACATTCCCAGACCTTCGCATCAAGGTTTTTGTCCTCTTCGTAGGGCGCGGGCACAATTGAATGCAACTTGCCGCTGGTCTCCGAATCCGCTGTAGCGAACAGCGTAACATCAATTCCTTTAGCGACAAGCCCTTCGGTTAATAACGAAACAACTCTCTCCCACGGCCCGTAATGCCGTGGCGGGGTCCGCCAGGCGACGGGAGATAAGACGGCAATTCGCATTTTCACCCCCACCATTTTCTACCGGTTTGGCTTCAGTCCTTCGATAAAGGAGACCAATTAACACTCAGACCCTGGACCCTCCGGACATTTCTTTAAAAATTCCAACAAATCGCTCGTTTTGCCGGTAGCAAGGGCCATAGAGCTATCCGCTACACCATAGTATAATCTGATTTCATCACCCTGCACAATCCATCCGCAGGGAAACACTACGTCATCAACATCTCCTTCTCTTTCGTAACTTTCCTGAGGGCCGAAAATCCACTGATCAGACCTTCTCAGCACCCGGGTTGGATCTTCTAAATCCAGCAAAGCCACTCCCAGTCTGTATATGCCCCCACTAACCGTTTTTCGAACCCCATGATAAAGAATTATCCATCCATCCGGCGTTTGAAGCGGAGGTGGAGATAAGCCTATCTTATCTGCATCCCACCATCCACCCTGTTTGGCGGGCAGCAACACTTGATGATCTCCCCAATGCTTCAAGTCCGGAGAAAATGAAATCCAAATGTGGGCTCCAGTTCCGAGGAAGGTAGATGCCGGCCTGTGAAGCATCGCATACCTGCCTTTAAATCTTACAGGAAAAAGGGCCGCGTCTTTATCTTCAGGCGGCATAGCCGGACCTAATCTCTTAAATGTCTTGAAATCCTCCGTTGTGGCAATCGAAACCAGGGGCCCTCCTCTGGAATATGCTGTATAGACAACTCCCCAGACCTTCAGATCCTCTATGAAGGTTACTCTGGGATCTTCAATGCCCCAGACTTCCTCAGGATTTGTTATGGGCGACGGCGCAAGTGTGGGTTTGGGATCGATGATCCAATTATTGATGCCGTCCTTGCTACGAGCTGCGCATAAATGAGAAAATCCCCTTCGATCCTCTACTCTTACGAGTAATAAGTGATCACCATTGAACCTGGCTGCGCCGGCATTGAATACCGAGTTTACCGGGTACGGCCAATCACCTGCGGTTAAAAGTGGATTTTTTTCATGTCTCTGAAAAATGTCATGATACCCATTACCGTTCGAATTTCTCATTTTTCTCTTTTAAGCCTCCAATACCATCAAAGGCTATCGGATTTATTGTTTAGATTCTCTCTGACGATCTCCGAAAGCGACTCGGGATGACCTTTTTGCCGGTCGTGCTTATAATTTTGGCATCGACACTTGTCAAGCCTTTTGTGCCAGACACAGTACGCAAACGCACAATCTGTAAAAATAGACGTGCAGAATGCGCAAACGTCAAATTCCGCTGTTTTATCTGAAACGAGAATCACGCACGCACTCGTGCGCGCATTCTCAACGAAGTGCAATATTCATTCCATCATCTATCAGAACTCGAATGGAAGTTCAACAGGTTTGCCTGAGACGCAAGCTTCCCTGGCCAGTTCGTAAGCTTGATAATATTGATTGGCAACTATCTCCCAGGACACGACCTCTTCGAGGTACCGTTTTAAGTTTTCTCCAAGCTCAAGACGGAGCCTTTCATTGCAAGTCATTTCAATGACCTCTTCCTTAAGCATTTGCTTTGTTGTGAAGAGGAGTCCACCTTTACTTTCAAGGGTCTGAGCGGTCAAACCCTCCATCGGAGCCGTCGTGATAAAAGGTTTGTTCAGCGCCATGATTCTTGCCAGTGTGCCGGACTGAGTCTCGTCGATGGAGGGCAAAACAATGAAGTCACAAACCGCCAGGACTTTATAATATATGTCACCACGAGGAACAAACTCGAAATAATGCGCCAGTCCCTTCCCTTCAAGTACTTCAATCTGCTTGAGATAAGACTCATAATCTTTGGAATGGTTCGGATCGCGCATACTGCCGGCCGCTAGGAGATCCCATTCCTGGCCGGATTTTTGATAAATCTCTCGATGGATGTCTTCCCACATACAGGTGAGGATATCCCATCGTTTATTGGATTGTATCCAACCGACCAGACCTACTATATGTTCGCTCAAGTCAGGGAATCTGTCCAAACCGAGTTCTTTTCGAAGGGCCGGGATATCCTGCATGCCCCACCGACGGTCTGGCCGCGCGCCGTGAGGAACAACCATGACATTTTTCGGAGTTTTCCAGCCGCGACCCAAAAAGTTCCAATCGAGACGCCATTTCTGATAATGGCATTTAAAGAGAACAACATGTGTTCGTTCACATAGCTGGTAAATGAAATTGGCTTCGAATTCGGTCAGTCTCCCATGAACAGTATGCGGCTCAGCGATCGTGGGGAATTCGTTTATGGCATCCAGTAATTCCAAGAATCCTTCATTGCCATCTCCCTGTCCCCTGTCGTCGTGATATTCATAAAGACCATATTCGTGCTCCAGATGAACTGCATACGGACGCAGCTCGCGCACTTTAGCCGCCACCGGTTTCCACCAGTCTCTCCTGGAAATATCAATAATAGGGAAAACCCCTTTGCCTCCACCGTCAGTGTGGCTTATTACCAGCACTTCTCTGTTGGGATTCGCCTTTTCGATAAATTCCCTCGCTTCTTCAGTGAAAGTTCCAATTCCACACAGTCGCGGCGGGTAGCTCGAAATCATAACAATCGGACCGGAACTAATCATGGGAAAATTCTTTCTTTAGCTTTGACAGCAGTCTTTCGAATTTCGGAAAAAAGTTTTGCTCCACAATGGTACGCGCGATAAATCACTGATTGGGCCCCGTCACTGTCGGGCTTCCGGGCAAGCTCCTCCATTCATCGGCTTACCCCAATCAGTCTCTTTTATCAACTACCAAAGCCTAGAAATGAAGTCTACTGAATTAGAATAAGAATTCTTACTTGGATGGAGGAATCGTTTGAGCATTAAGCTCGGAAAGCCCAAGGACCCCCAGGAGGTAGCACACCACGGACTCTGCTCCCTGATTTGCGCTGATCCCATTTGAGTCGAGTCCATCCGATACCGACCCATCCGCGAAATCATAGAGCGCTGCATTCAGCCTATTCCTTCCCAGGAACCATTCATAAGCCAGTCTGGCCAAGCTGAGATACTTGGACCTATTTGTTATTTCCGAGGCAGCAACGTAAGCTTCTACCAGGTAACCGGCATCTATAGGCTGTTGCCCGAAGAGGGCCTTTTCTCCTCCTTTCGGGTACCAACCTTCATTGCCTACGAGCTCAAAGTAAATCCCGTTGAGTTGCTCTTTGGTTATGAAATCTAGTGATTCTAAGGCGACGTTCAAATATTCTTCATTTTGGACTATCTGATAAGAGCGTAGTAAAGCCTCAGGTATTTTTGCATTTCCATATGTGATGGCATCTTCAAACCAATGCCAATCTTCATCCCGATTTTCTTTGTACACTGCGACCAGGTCGTCCGCCAATTGAGTTAGAAGGCGCCTAAATTGACTTGCTCCTTCGAACCTTTTCAAGAGGTGGTACATTCCCATTATGGAATAAGCTTTACCTCTAAGTGCGTTAAGTTCGGCTACTCTAGGCGCAGCCTTTGCCATCATATTTTGTGCCAAAGCTCGCATCTGTTCTTTTGGACCCCATCTAACGACGGTCCCTAGGCCCCATAAAACTCTGCCCAAAGTATCCTCGCCCCCCTGCTCGTCCAGGAATTTACGATCGTAGGACATGAAATTATGGAAATAACCCGTTTCCATCTGCGCATGATGAAGGAAGCTGATATAGGTGTGAAGTAGCGGCAAAACCTGTTCGTCTTTTTGCTGATTATAATAAGTCATTATTGCGGCCAATCCCCTGCCGACATCATCAGCGCTGTAACCGTGATTGCGATCTGCTACACCAAAACATGCATGTTGCAACAAACCGACGTCGTCCGACAGAGATTTCAAGTAATCGAGTTTGATTTCAGGAATAGTGGCCACCGAGAGCATCTTTTGTTTCCAAACAGATTTTACTTCCGAATTTTTGCGTTCGCTGAGGACTTGCAAGAACATCTCTACATACTGGCGGCCTACCTCCCTCCACACCATGTTGCGCCCATATTCATAAGCTGTTTTACGGATCTTGTTTCTACGCACCGGGTCGCTCATTAACTCTATCAAAGCTCTTGCTGTGTCCTTTGGGTCCCTGAAATTTACCAGCACTCCCCGAGAGTCAGAAAGTAATTCTTCCGCGTACCAGTAGGGTGTCGATACTACGGCTTTCCCCATTCCTACAGCATAAGCAAGGGTCCCCGAAGTAATTTGTTCTTTCGCTAAGTAAGGGGTCACATATACGTCACAGCAGGAGATGTATTCAGTCAATTCTTGCAAATCAACGAATCTATTATGAAATACCACGTTGTCGCTAATGTTGAGATCTCGAACTTTTCGCTCGAGAGATAAGCGATATTGTTCTCCGTGAAGTTTCTTTACTCCGGGATGAGTGGCGCCTAGAACGATGTAGACCGTATCCGGAAACTTTTCAATTACATACGGTAGCGCTTCCAAAACAGTTTCTATGCCTTTGTTCGGACTAAGCAAGCCAAATGTGAGCAGAACTGTTAGGCCTTCTACGTTGAATTTCTCTTTATAAAAATTAGAATCGACAAAGGGAACATCATGAACTCCATGATGTATGATCGAGATTTTGTCTTCCGGAACATTATATATCGTTCGGAGCATGGCAGCCCCTTTTTGACTCATTGTGACCAACCGCTCAGACCCGTTGATAACAATTTCAAACGATTCGCGATAATGTTTAAGAGGGTTTTCCAAGACAGTATGGACGGTTGTTATGACCGGCTTTTTCAAATGACATAGCAGCACTGAAAGATATTTCCCGGCCTCCCCTCCGTAAATACCAAATTCATGTTGCAGGCTGATGATCTGAGCCGAAGAACCATTAAGATATTCTGCTGCACGAGCGTAATCACGGATTACATTCTGCCTGATTTCGAATGTTACCTCTGAAGGATAATCGTACCCTCCCGGTTGATCGGTAACTGCAAGTACCCGATATGTTCTGCCACCCAATTCGGCCGAAATTGAAGTGCTTAAGTCATCGGTAAAAGTAGCAATTCCACATGCTCTTGGAACGAAAGAACTTACGTAGATCACATCCAAGTCTGATACGAGGACTGGAGTTTCAATTGGGCTTCTGGTCATACCTACACCTGCATAATTTGATTGTCCGGTTGCAAAGCCTCCTTATCCATAATTCAGTTCACTGATTAAATCATCTGGTTGGCGCTCTGCTTGAATAAACCATATTTTGCGAATATTAGGCCCTCTTTGTCAAGTTTAGGGACGACTGGGCCCCTTAACCTCTTGCAAATGCTCCGTTAGAAGCCAGCGGAAGCAGTCAAGCGAACGCATTCTGTGAGATGACTCCGCAACGTGCACATCGGCAACGTGTGGTACCTGCCGTTCGCGCCGCTCTTGTGAATAGTGACTTTGCCGAGCCACTCATGATTGTATCTCCAGGACGATCTTGCCACTCTTGTGGGGCCTCCCAGCCAGCATCTCGTGCGCCAGCCGAGCTTAGCTTCAGGGGCCTCAAGTATGGCCGGCCTCTCCCTGCAGCAAAGTAGCGGCTCTATTTCAGCCGCCGCGCCCAAATTATCAATGCCTGTAGCAGTTCCTCGATTTTCTTCCTTGTTTTCGGGTCGGTCAGGCGCCCATTCTCGTCGATTTTTTCGTGCGCAAAGGGGATCATGACCTCCGGAAAGTTCAATGGGTACATGTTCAAAAACACGCAGCTTTGACGCAGATGGTACTGAGCCCTCGCGGTTCCAAGCATGCCGATGGAAGCACCCATGATTGCTACCGGTTTCCCATCCAGGGCATTATCCCCGTAAGGCCGGGAAGCATTGTCCAAGGCATTCTTCAAAACACCGGGCATTGAGTAGTTGTATTCGGGGGTGGCGATCAACAGGGCATCGGCAGCGCGAATTGCCGCTTTGAATTCTTTCAGCTTTTCTGCCGGCTGATTCTCCATGTCCTGATTGAAAAGGGGGATCCCAGCCAGGTCGAAAATCTCCAGTTTTGCATCGGACGGAACCACTTCCAGTGCAGCTCTTAAAATGGCCTTGTTGTAAGAGCCTTGGCGAAGGCTGCCGGCAAAGCCGAGAATTGATAATTTCGAAGTCATAATTTTCTCCTCTTCCATAATTCAATATTTCTGTTGCTTCGAATTTGCTTCCACTTTAGATCTTGCTCGGCGACAGATGTGTCAATGGCCAGTCGATCAAACTAGTAGGCTCCAAACCTATCTAAAGCTTTTATCAATTAGGCCCTGTTATGATTTGCCCCCCTGGATTTCAAATACACTAATGCTAGGAATGGATTCGTAGGTGTGGCACGACTGAGATTTCGGACGGCAAAGCGCACATCCTTGTGCCGAAAATCTATTTCAAATTACTCAAAAGACAATTGATGGCAATTCCCGCAGTTGTTCTGCGTGGCCGCGCACCACCACAAAGAAGGGTTTTTCCTGGTTACGCCAGAATTCGATAATGTCTCGAAAGATTTCCAGCGCCACTTTGAACTGATCCGGTGAATTCTGAGCGAAGGTATCGGCATTGTCGTATAGAACCACAAAACCATCAGTCTCGTGCCACGACATATCAGTAAGGCAATCTTCAAATGCATCCCAGTTTGCACCGAAATAGTCGGGAAAATTCATCGCCTCAGCCGAGTATTTTAAAAATTGCTCCTTGTTATCGATCTTCCGGCCGTCAATGAGGAAAAATGCAATCCCATGTTGCTTAGCAACCTTTGACAGTTCTTCTGTGGAGATCTCTCCTTCCAACCGGAAAATACCGGAGGTTTGAAAATCCTTAAAGACATCCAGCAGTCGTTTCAATATCACTCCTTAATCAATTTGAAGCTATTGTAATGATCGTCTGTATAATAAAATTCTCCATTTGAGCCGGCAATGATTCGTCGAGCCCCACGACCGTGGCCGCCATGTGTCTTAACAGTGTATTCTTTATAGTACCCGCGAGGATGGGCAGGCAACCGCCTTTCTCGATTTCCGAAAACTGTTCCATCTTTGGGATATGGAAATGGACCACCATGCTTTATGAGCTTCAATGTTATTTTTGCTTCCGGCGGTAAAGCCGCAGCAGTAATAATTTCGAAACCTTTAACCTCACCTTTGTTTCCCATGTTTTGGGAGTATGCTTTCACGATCTCTGCAGGAGCGGGGAAAGCTTGCGAATGAGCTAACACCAACCAGATAATTGCGATTACAAACGCTCCGCACATGTAAGAAGTGATTCTCATACCGCTCGACCGCACTCTAGTATTCGGAGTTTCGGATGAAATTATGTTTTCGATTTTTTCTCAATATATTCTTTCAGAGCTACAGCGTTATTGAGCTTTAGCTCTTTCGAAGAGAACAAAAAGGTTACATTGCGTTCTTTTATTGTTTTCACGAATTCATTCATAAATTCAGCGTGCTCATCCAATTCATCAAAATAACGGCGTTTGAATTCAGGCCATTTTTTAGAATCGTGATTGTACCATTTTCTTAGTTCTGTCGTGGGGGCTATTTCTTTTACCCATCGGTCAATACGGGCATTTTCTTTTTTGAGACCTCGCGGCCATAATTGATCTACAAGCACTCTATAGCCGTCCTCCTCGGAGGACTGATCATAAATTCTTTTTATTTTGATCAACATGGGAATCTGCCTAGCTCATTTGCTTTCTATCGGAAATCCATTTTCGATCCATTTGTTCCAGCCCCCTCTAAGAGCATAGATCTTTTTGTAGCCCCTTTGCAGAAATTGTGCTGCCACACGGGCAGATGTACCCTCACTCGGTCAGGCGCAATAAAGCAGTAGAGTTTTTTCTTTAGGATATTTCTCAGCCCAACCAGCTATGTTAGACGGGTCCTCTCTTATAGCTCCTCTGATTTTTGAACTTGAGGCATTCCAGTCCTTCGGGGCTCGAACGTCAATAAGAATGACGTCAGGTTTTCCCAACACTGATTTTGCTTCTTCCTGAGTCATCCTCGGAACAGCATCAGTTGATTCAGCCTGCACACTCATGCCAATTAGAACAGATGCCAACACCCCGAGAAGAATCGATGTTGATACTGATCTATTCATATGTCTCCCCCAATGTGTCTTTTGGGCTGTAAATGAAATTAAAAACCGTTTTAATCAATTGGGATGCCCAATAGGGACCCCTTGTCGATCATTGTTTAGATGACAACATTATGATCATGAAAGTTCCTCAATAATCAATGGTGCCTAACTAACGCGACCGTTGTCGGTTTCCCGTAAGGACCGCGTCAATGCATCAAATTCTGAGGAACTTTCCAGAGCCATTATGGTCTGGATGGGGATAAGAGTGTAAATAGGCGTCGTACCTATTTGGCTTCGGGTCAGATAAAGCCGTCGGAGGTGCAAGTTGGAAACGCAAACGGATTTTGAAGATAGAATTCAGGGGCTGCTCCATACATGCAATAATCAAATAGAAGAATTGGAAGCATGTGCCAAACAGGCATCGCCGGAACTTCGGAAGCAGTGTGAAGAAGAAATCAGCGTATTAATTGCTAATCGGGAATCATTGAAACGCGGTTTGTTGAAGGTTAATGACGATCAATGTGGATTTTGCTCTTCGTGCCCGGAGGAAAACGAATAGAATTAAGATGCCATACTCGGAGCTAAGACCTAATTGAGTATTACGGGTGAGCCGAAACCGAAAGCTTAGTAAAACTGTGACTCCTCAGGTGGAACGGCCAAAGACTGTCATTGCGAGCGGAGCGAAGCAATCTCCCAAAGCTTCGGGGATTGACACGGCCTGACGGCCGCGCAATGACAAATCTACGCACCCCGCGTAACTGAGGGGTTTCTAAAATCAAATATTATTGTCTTGATTTAAAATTATTCGCTGCGGAAGTATGAAAAATTCAATTCCGGTGAAGGGGGTGAATCTTGAAACGAGCGGAGGAGCTGGCCTCTTTCATCGTTGAGAAGTCGTATGGCGATATCTCGGACCAAGCACGCCAGGATCTGAAAATTCGGGTTTTGGATTCTGTCGGTTGCGCAATTGGCGCTCTCGGGGAAGAACCTATCAGAATCGTTAAGGCACAACTGGAGGATTTTGGGGGATCTGAGCAGTGCACCCTGATAGGAGGGGGCCGAACAGCGCCTGATCGAGCCACACTCTACAATGCGTCATTGGTGAGGTATTTGGATTTTAATGACAGTTACTTGGCTAAACACGAAACTTGCCATCCGAGTGACAATTTGGGCGCTGTGCTTGCTGCGGCTGAATATGCGGATTGCCATGGTCGCGAATTCATGACAGCAGTCGCAATAGCCTATCAGGTGCAGTGCCGTCTCAGCGAAGTCGCGCCGGTGCGTGCAAAAGGATTTGATCACACTACGCAAGGAGCCTTCGCAGTAGCCGCTGGAGCGTCCAAAGCATTGGGACTGGATCATACTAAGACTGTTAATGCGCTCGCGATCGGCGGTACGGCATTTAATGCGCTACGAGTCACACGCACAGGTGAGTTGTCAAACTGGAAAGGTCTGGCATATCCGAATATGGCTTTTGGTGTGATTCATTCGGTATTCCTTGCCATGCGCGGCATAACCGGTCCTTCGGAGGTCTTTGAGGGTAACAAAGGCTTTATGGAAAGCATCGCCGGACCGTTCGAGATTGATTGGTCTCAGGAAGACCTGGAAGTGGTAAGGCGCACAATTATCAAGAAATACAATGCTGAAATCCATTCGCAATCAGCCATCGAAAGCATCTTGAAACTCAAACATGAGCACCCCTTTCTGGGCGCTGACGTCGAACGAATCATTATTGAGACATTTCGTGTGGCATACAATATCATTGGCGGCGGCGAAGAGGGTGATAAGACACTGGTCCTCACAAAGGAGCAGGCCGATCACAGTCTGCAATATATGATTGCTGTCGCAGTTCTGGACGGCCAAGTCATGCCGGAACAATATAGGGAGGAACGGATCCGACGCGAAGATGTTCAGACGCTGCTCCGCAAAATATCGGTGATTCCAACAGATGATTATAGCAGGCGTTTCCCCGACGAAATGCCTTGCAGAATGACGGTCTCGTTACAAAATGGGAAAGTATTGACAAAAGAAATATCCGAATACGAAGGTTTTCACACTCGTCCCATGACTTGGGGCACTGCGCTCATGAAATTCAATGAATTGAGCCGAGGAAAAAGCGATATATCATTATTACATGAAATTACTCGAGCCATAGAGAATCTTGATGCGATTAGAGTTCGCGACCTGACGCGATTATTGGGCCGAATATAAAATTACACATTCTTTTCGTTGTTCCTGTTTTGCCGGGGGAATCAAATGACTCAAACGAAAAATGCCGACGAAAGAGCTTTTTCTTTTCTGCCGATAAATAAACGAGAATCCAAACCTAGAAAGCGGGGAGTCACCGAAATCCGGGGCCCATATTACACCCCGATGGGAACGCGCTATCTACAGGACATCTTAGAAACAATGAGCGTTTATGTTGATTCCTTGAAATTTGCCGGCGGCTCGTTCAGCCTTATGCCTCGGCAGGTCATCAAGAAATTGATTGATCTCTGTCATTCCCATGACGTACTTGTTTCAACAGGCGGCTTTATCGAGCGCGTGTTGACTCATGGATCAAGGGCGGTCGAATCGTACATTGAAGAATGCAAAAAACTTGAATTTGATATTATAGAAATTTCCAGCGGCTTTATCTCTATTCCAATAGACGATTGGCTCCGATTGATAGAAAAGGTCCAGCAGGCAGGACTCAAAGCCAAACCAGAGGTTGGAATTCAATTCGGTGCAGGTGGGGCTACGGCCACGTCGGAGCTGGAGGCTGAAGGGACGCGTGATGTGGAATGGGCTATCTTGCAGGCCAGGCGATTTGTGGACGCGGGAGCATACATGATCATGATCGAGTCCGAAGGAATAACTGAGAACGTACAAGTGTGGAAAACGGATGTCGTGGCTAAAATCATCAACGGACTCGGGTTAGAAAAGCCGATGTTCGAAGCAGCCGATCCGGATGTTTTTGCATGGTACATTAAAAATTACGGAGCGGAGATCAATCTTTTTGTCGATCATAGCCAAATCGTGCAACTCGAGTGTTTACGGTCGGGTCTGTGGGGGACAAAGAGTTTGTGGGGTCGAGTTTTAACGTTTAAAGATTAGCAATTCCGTTTCTTCAGGGATCTGATCTTTGCTGTCCAATACCTGAAAGTCGGGTAATCGAATGACAAGAGTCGGAGTCTCTCTTTCAGAGGTCCATCGCACCGTATCAATTCCCTCAGGAGCTGCCATATCGAAACGCATATTGGCGTTTTTCGGCCCAGCGTATTTGGTAAGTGTCGGGTACATGGACCCCGGAAACTGGGCGACCGATTTAGAAGGCGGCGCAAAGTTTGGTTACACGCTCATCTGGGTCCTGCTCGTGTCCAATATCGCTGCGATAGTTCTTCAAACGTTGTCCGCAAGGCTCGGAATAGTTACCGGCAGAGATTTAGCGCAATCGTGCCGCGATCATTATCCCCGTTCAGCAAATTACATACTTTGGGTGCTCGCGGAAATCGGCATAGTAGCCTGCGATCTAGCGGAAGTGCTGGGAGGGGCAATAGGGATCCATCTCCTCTTCGGCATACCTCTTTTATGGGGAGTAATTATCACGGGGCTTGATGCGCTGCTCTTTCTTGCAATCCAAAACCTTGGGGTGCGAAAATTCGAGAGTTTCATTCTATCTTTGATCACCGTGATCGGTTTGTGCTTCGTACTGGAAATTTACTGGTCTTCTCCACAGTGGGGCGAAGTAGCCAAGGGTTTTGTGCCGCGGATACCGGAAGGGGCGCTATACATTGTTATGGGCATCATAGGAGCAACGGTGATGCCCCACAATCTGTATCTGCATTCCGCGCTTGTACAAAGTCGAGCATATGACACCACAGTTGAAGGCAAACGACAGGCCTGCCGTTTTAATTTTGTCGATTCTACACTGGCCTTGAACGTCGCCTTTTTTGTTAATGCCGCTATCCTCATAGTTTCTGCCGCGGCATTTAACGGCAAAAACGTCGAAGTGACGGAACTCCAGCAAGCCCACAGTCTACTCTCACCAATGCTAGGGGCACCCCTGGCAGGAATGATATTTGCGATAGGTCTCATTTGTAGTGGCCAAGCCTCTACCATAACCGGCACCCTGGCCGGCCAGATTGTTATGGAAGGATACCTGCATTTCAAGATTCGCCCATTCTTGCGAAGATTGGTTACACGGCTTCTGGCAATTGTACCGGCCGTTTTGACGGTCCTATTTGCAGGCGACTCAGGAAGCTATAAATTGTTGATCTTGAGCCAGGTAATTCTGAGTTTGCAGCTGTCGTTTGCAATAATCCCACTTATCCATTTCACTAACGACAAGAACTTGATGGGAGAATTTGCTAATGGCTTAGGACTCAAGGTTCTTGGTTGGATAGTAGCGGTGGGGATTGCAGGTTTGAACGGCAAACTCGTAATCGATCAAATACAAGAATGGATAGAATCGAGCCCCTCGCCTGCCTGGATTTGGGTAATAATTGTTCCACCGGTATGTGCTCTTGGATTGTTCCTCCTCTATATATTTGTCCGACCGTTTATTCGCCTGCCTGAGATTGAAAGGCTTCCCAGGTGGCGCAAACTCAGTCAGTTTATTCGAGCAGAGGACGACAGGCTGGACCTGGATGTTCCTCGTTATAAACGGATAGGCGTGGCACTGGCACACAATGACATAGACAAGAAGGTTCTTAGTCACGCTCTGCCTCTGGCACGGCAGCACGACGCTGTCATGTTCCTTTTTCATGTGGTCGAAGGCGCCGGAGGAGTAACATTCGGCCCGGACGCCTATGATGCAGAAGCTCGGGAGGACGAAGCGTATTTAAATCAAGTTGGAACATCTCTGACCCATAGAGGGGTTGAGGTGGAAATCTCTTTGGGCTTTGGGGACGTTTCCAAAGAACTGATTCGTATGGTGAAAGGACAGAATATCGACATCCTTGTTATGGGAGGCCACGGCCATCGGGGCATCAGTGACATCCTTTTCGGCAGCACCGTCACTCCTGTCCGACATGAGTTGGAAATCCCGGTGATTGTGGTCAGGTAAACCGTTCTCAACAATGCGCAACTTTGCTTATGTTGGGTGCATCTTCGTCATCTTGACGTTTCCCGGATTTGCGTTAATGTTAACTGATAATCCAACTCGATCTCTTTTCCCAGCGACTCATGCTCAACGAGAAAAATCAGTAGAGAATTACTTCTTGTGGGACTGAATTGTGATTGGTTGACCACCGAATTAAGATATTAGGTTACTAATGCTCCGGTCCTGTTTGTGGTCGGATGTTGAGCTAGGCAACTTCAGGGTTTCTGTGGACAATACATATGGATCGCAACGACCTGATAGCGGAAATTAAAGCAGTGAAGCCGTGCAGAAGCGTCATCGTCGCATTGGCGGTTTTCATCGGGTTGTATGTGTCCAGTCGTTACAATTTCGTATTTTTCCACAGTCTGGCGGAATTGTTAAGCATCATCGTAGCATGCGGCGCCTTCTTTATAGCTTGGAATTCAAGGCGCTTCCTCGCCAACAATTATCTTCTTTTTATTGCTATCGCATACCTATTTGTTGCCGCCATCGATTTGGTGCATGCCCTGTCATATACAGGGATGGATGTTTCCTCAGCTTATGATCCCAATGATGCGACTCAACTCTGGATCAGCGCCAGGTGCTTACAAGCGATTTCACTCGCGGTTGCCCCGTTATTTTCAACGCGACAGTTGAATCCCTATAAGCTTTTGATAATTTTTTCAGCAATCTTCATCATGATTATGGCATCCATCTTCGTCTGGGAAATTTTCCCGGTTTGTTATGCCGATCGGATCGGTTTCACTCCTTTCAAAGTTACAAGCGAATTTCTCATCTGCCTAGTATCGTTGGCTTCCATGGGGATTCTCGTCAGATACCGAGATCATTTCGACCAGGGCGTATTAAAACTAGTGATCTGGTCGACCATATTCACGACAGGCTCGGAACTGGCTTTCACGCTCTATACGGACGTCCATGGGCTTACAAATGTGATAGGTCATTATTTCAAGATAGTCTCGTTCTGTTTCATTTACCAAGCCATGATTGAGGCAGGGCTCAAAGAGCCCTATGATTCGTTGTTCAAAGAACTCAAGACAGCTCATGATGAGCTTGAAAATCGCTGTCCGCGACCGGACAGCGGAACTCCATTCGACCAATCAAAGGCTTGCCGCAGAGAATGCCGAGCGGACAAGATTGGAGCTAATTTCGAGCCGCGCGAGTCGAGCGCTTAAGACCCTTAGTCATTTCAACCATGTATTAGTTCGCGCGGATCAGGAATCGCTTCTAGTTAATGAAATGTGCCGAATTCTCGTTGAGGTTGGCGGATACCGGATGGCCTGGATTGGCTTTGTTCATGAGAATCATACTAGATATATAGTGCCCGTCGCTCAGGCGGGCTACGACGCCGGTTATCTGGTAGGGCTCAAAATAGCATTGACTGACGAGCATGAGCGACAATGCCCTGTGGCAAAAACATTGCTCTCCGGAAGACTCTTCGTTGTTAGGGACGTCTTGGCAAACCCGGATGCAGCGGCTTGCCGCCAACTGGCCAAAGATCGAGACTACAGTTCGCTGGCAGTCTTTCCTCTGACTCTCAATGGAAGCGTGTTAGGAGGATTGTCTGTCTGGGCAAAAGAACCCGATGCTTTCCGCCAAGACGAGCTGGAACTGCTGGTCGAACTTTCGAAAGACCTGAGTTTTGGGATCGCGACAATACAAACGCGAGCAGAGCGGCATCAGGCTCAAGAAAATCTGCGATTAAGCGAGGAAAGGTATCGCCGCATTGTCCAAGATCAAACTGACCTAATCTGCCGATTTTCTTCCGACAGGACAATCTCTTTTGTCAATGAAGCGTTCTGCACCTATTTCGGCAAGCAGTATCAGGAAATTATCGGAGAAGATTTCATTCGATTTATCTCCGTCGAAAATCGCCAACGTCTGGTAGAGTATTTGAGTTCAGCGACATCTGAGACGCCCGTTTCAAACTTCGAAACCCGTATCACCAGACTCGACGATTCGGTCAGGTGGTGCCACTGGAGTATAAGAAGCATAACCAATCAACAAAGGGAAATAGTAGAATTCCAATCGGTTGGCAGAGACATCACTCACCGAAAATTGGCCGAACAGGAATTGCGGCTAAGTGAAGAGCGTTTCCGCGCCATTTTCGAAAGCGCCAGCGACAACATTTTTATAAAGGACCTCTTTCTGAGATACACACACGTAAATCAGAGCATGGAAAAACTGTTGGGGCTTCCGTCTTCCAAAATAATCGGTCGGACCGCCGAAGAGCTATTCGATGTCGAGTCCTCATGGATCAGGGATGCGGAACAACGTGTGTTAAAAGGAGAAGTGGTAGAAGCGGAATATACACAAAATATAAGAGGCGTGTCCGTGACTCTCAATGAAATCAGGGTGCCTTTGCGCAATAGTTCGGGTGATATTGTGGCGCTCTGTGGAATCTCTCGTGATATTACGGATAGAAGAATTAGTGAATCGATGACTGCGCCCGTGGCTGAGACTTACCCATCCGAAGTAATGCAAGAAGTGCTTAACCGAGCAAGACTCGCAGCCGCGACGGAAAGCGTAATTCTGCTGCTGGGTGAGAGCGGCAGTGGCAAAGATTGCGTGGCCAGGTACATTCACAAGCATTCTAAGCGTAGCGGCGGCCCCTTTTTTTCCATCAACTGCGCGGCTCTTCCCGCGGAACTTACCGAATACGAACTTTTTGGCCATGAACGCGGCGCATTCACCGGTGCCCAGGTGCGAAAACGAGGGCTGATGGAGTTGGCCGAAGGCGGGACCCTATTGCTAAACCAAATTGGCGAGCTTTCACTTCCGTTACAGGCCAAGCTGATGACATTTTAGATGATCGTCAATTCACCCGCGTAGGCGGCGAGAAAAAGATCTCTACAAACGTGAGAATTATTGCCGCCACCAACCGGGATCTGCAAAAAGAAGTTGCAGCAGGAGGTCTCAGACAGGATCTTTTTAACCGGATCAACGTAATCAATATCATGGTACCGCCTCTGCGGGAGCGAGCAGAGGACATTCCCATTCTGGTTGAAGAAATCCTTTCGCTACTTGCAAAGGACTTGGAATTGAATCATATACCCACCATTAATGATTCGACAATGGATTCACTCGTTAAATATGATTGGCCCGATAACATAAGGCAACTCAGGAATGTGCTGGAACGAGGTCTCATGCTCTGGGATGGCGTGAACCCCCACCTTTCTTTGCCGTCATTGATCCCCGGCAAGACCGAATGGAGTCGACAAGTAACTTTCCCCACGGAGGGTCAATCACTTCGGGGTATCATCGATGATATCACCAAAGATTTATGTGTGGAGGCCTTGAAACGTTGTAAAGGAAATAAGAGGGACGCCGCGCATATTCTGGGCATAGCTAGGGATTCATTGTATCGTTATTTGAAACAGTTTGGGATTGAGTCTGAAATTCCTTCAGATAGTTAGCCGGTGATTGATTTTGATAAACACAAGGGCTTCCACTAACTCATCTTTTATCGATGTCGCTTTCCCTTGATTCAAAAGTTTTGAAATACTGTTGCCGTATTTCTCATGTCTTCGTCTAAAATCATAATTACAATAATCTACTGAACTTCCTTCGTGTCTGAAGAAACCAATCCTTATTCAAATTGTCAAAATTAGCAAATATAGGCGGGACATACTTAGGAGAGATAAGTGCTTCTATAAGGCCTTACATTTATGTTTCTTCCCGATTATTAACTATCCAGGAATAGAAACGGAGAACTAAAAACATCATCAAGAGTCATCTTGTGACATTTGATGAAACACCTAAATAGAATTGAATTTGCAGATTTAATTTAGGGGTACAAGTTAGGGTCATAAATTTAACAGGAGATAATATCATGACCATCACTTTCCAAAGTCGAACCAAGATTGCTATTTTTCTATTTATATTTTTTTCTATGGCAAGTATTTCTCATCCGGCTCTGGCGGAAGCCCCGTCCGTCCTGAAACAACTGGATGATGCTTTCGTTCAAGTCGCCGAAAAAGTTACTCCCGCTGTAGTAAATATCAGTTCAACCAAGAAGGCACCTGTTGGTACAAGCGGTGATATGGAGCCGTTTAAGGATTTTCGGGACTTCTTCGGGGACCGAGGGCCCTCGCCTTTTAAAGAAAACCCTCGCGGCCCCAGCGGTCCCACTCGCGTGGCTATGGGATCCGGAGTAATTATATCCCCTGACGGCACTATTTTAACCAATGCTCATGTCGTTAAAGATATGGACGAGATCAAAGTCACACTGGTTGGAAAAAAATCCTATACAGCGAAAGTGGTCGGCATCGATCCGCCAAGCGATATCGCGGTGATCAAAATTGACGCCTCGGGTCTCAAAACCGCCGCTCTCGGCGATTCGTCCAAATTGAGAGTTGGTGAAATAGTTTTGGCTGTGGGAAATCCATTTGGGCTTAATCAAACAGTTACCCAAGGGATCGTCAGCGCTACCGGCCGAACCAATATGGGAATAATCGACTACGAAGACTTCATCCAGACTGATGCCCCCATTAATCCGGGCAATTCCGGCGGACCATTGATCAATATCAATGGCGAGGTGGTGGGAATCACCACGGCAATTGCGAGTAGTAGCGGTGGTTATCAGGGAATAGGCTTTGCAATACCCTCTAATTCCGCAAAGCTTATTTCAGATGAGATCATGAAGGAGGGTAAAGTCCGCCGGGGCCTTTTAGGTGTAAACATCCAGGATCTTAATGAGGCGCTGGCAAAATCATTCGGTATAAGCGATATCAATGGCGCGCTTGTTTCCAGCGTCGTCCCTGGCAGCCCTGCTGACAAGGCCGGAATCAAATCCGGTGATGTCATTGTGAAATTTAATGGAAAAGATGTTTCAAGCTCGTCCGAGTTGAAAAATTTGGTAGGAGCGATAAAGCCTGGCGCTCATGCCAAATTAACTCTTCATAGAAGCAAGAAGACAATGGATCTCGATGTTACCATTGGGGAAGCTACTCCTAAAACTGTTGCCGAGGCTCCTTCGGAAAAAACGAGTGGGACTTCAAACGAGCTCGGCATCGTAGTTGAGAAAGTGCCATCAGATTTAGCCGAGAAGATGGGTTTGAAGCAAGGCGAAGGACTGCTGGTCAAGCATGTAAACGCTGGTGAGCCCGGAAATCGAATGGGCATACAAGAAGGGGATGTCGTCATTGAAATTGATGGAAAATCAGTGTCAGATATTGGAGAATTTAATAAAGAAGCAGCGGCAGCAAAGCAAAACAAAATTATAAGGCTGAAAATACAGAGAGGCCCGGCAGTACTTTACCTTGCAAACGCTTGGTAGCGGATCAGGATAATATCTAAAATAATCAGTAGCTTGATGCGGCCGGGTTAACCTTCCCGGCCGCAGTTTATCTGAACCACAAATTCTGCGCCCTGCGGATGATTGCACAAAGACAATGTGCCACCCATGGCTTCCGCTAGAGCCAAAGCACCCGCAAGTCCGAGGCCATGTCCGCGAACCGGGAAACCATCAGCTTTAACGCATTGAAAATATTGATCGAAGATTTGTTTATGATACATCTCGGGAATGCCCGGACCATCATCTCTTACAGATACATTTACTACTTCGCTTTGAGCAGTGCACTTTAGATAAACATTTTTGTATCTATATTTAAATGCATTGGAAAGTAAGTTGGTAATTATAAGGCAAAGTTTTATATCATCTGTATGAATGGTTCGCTTTAGTTGGTCTTCGTCAGCATCGAGGAATATATTGTTTTCCCGCAACACATTGCGAAAACTCTCGATGTTTTTAGCCTCATCTAATGCCTCCGATACCGCAGGATCTACCAACTCGAAAACTTCTACGAAAGCATCCTTGATGACTTCCGAGAGGGTACATTCAGTAATATTCACGATTCCGAGCGTAGCCTGATCCACTTGCAGCATATTATGGGCGAGGCTCTTTATTTTGAGAGCATTTCTCAGAATACGCCTGATGACCTTCTCCTGTCGTCGAGTTATCGACCCGTAACGGTCCGTCTTCTCAAGAAGAGATTGCGCGCTCGTTTCTATAATATTGACAGGATTTTTAAGATCATGAACAAGGTGCGAGGTCCGAATATTTTTTATAGTCACTTAAAGACCTCCGGATATCACCCCCGCTAATCCGACTAGGACCGAATGATAACGGCCTCATTGGTATCCATATCGTTGTCAAACTTCTCCCAAAATTCCTTCTCACTTTTAGTCCAGTCCGGCCCGAATCTTTTTCCGAAGGAACTCCCCAATTTTCCCAAAACCGATTTCCAAGCTCCGTGATAGCTGTGAGTCAAAACGTCCTCCAGAAATGGAGCTAATTGTCCAAGCTGATCTTTTGGCAGAAACGCCCTCGCTCCCGCTTCGATAGATTTCTTCAGCGATTCGGGACTCAGAGCATGGGCTGTCAGCATTACCGCCGGCATGCTTTTCTTTATAGCAAATTCGAGTAACTCAAAACCTCTTACTCCCATTATATCCAGAATAACAAGGTCATAAGTCAGAGATGACATTTTCTCGATGGCATCTTCATACGAAGAAGCTCTATCTAATTCTACACCATGTTCTTCTAATTCTTCAGCAATAATATCCAGAATATCTTGCTCGTCATCTACTGCAAGAACTTGCTTGCCGGCTAGCAGCTTCGCTCCCATAATTTATCTCCAGGTTCTTTTATTATTATACCTGCTAGATAAGTGTCAAGCCGGTTGACTGACCACACAGGAACGAAGTCTCCACATTCAATTGTTTATTTTGCCCAGCAAGGCTTAGGGAGGCTTTTCCAGCAAGAAAACCGCGCCCCTCAAAGAACTCGAGTATGCTTCCGGATCTCGTGTGCGGCTAATTCGGTCGCTCGCTAGTTTGTCGCTTCTCCGCAAACATATGAGAGTTTTAGGAAAGAGGGTCCAGGTCCACTGGGCGTGGGGCCAACAATGCACCTCGATGTCCCTTGCCTGCGATTGACTTAATGCCTGCACGAAGGCATTGCTCGCCGTGCGCGGAGCACCTTTTGCAAAAGGGTTTTCCCCCTGTAATCCCCTTTCTGAAAGTCATTTTCTGCGCGGGATTTCACCTGGGACTATCTTCCTGCTGCCGCGCAATATCTTGCCAGGATGGGAGCATTCCGAAACCGTCAGCATTTTTGATGGCTTTTATGACGGCTTTTTGCAGAGCCTCTGCTGCCAACAAACTTATCCGATTCAGGTCGACTTCTAAATCGCCGACGCTTAGAACAACCGTGAGGTCTCCGTCTATTTGACTCCGGAAAGGTCGGATAACTTGACCGAGGCCCAACGTAGCTTGGGCCGCGATTCTCGAAGCGTCTATTTTATTGAAACGAGCGTTAACCGCCACGATTGATAGAGTAGTATTCTCCACTGAGACCCTGCGCGAGACGGCTTTTCCTTCCATTAGCAAAGTGGCGGAATCGGCCAGATCGAGAGACGTTGGCGAAGTCCTGGCGCCGGCGAGAAGATTGTGATCTGTATCGGTGATGTCCCCATAGGCATTTACTACGACCAGAACTCCCACAACGACATCGTCCGAAACCAAGGAAGCTGAACCTAGACCTCCTTTCATTCCCTGTTCAATTCCGAACAGCTTTCCAACACTAGCTCCGATTCCGGCTCCTACACTTCCTTGTGTTATTGCCTCAACTGACGCGTTCAAACAGGCCTTGCGTCCCATAACTGCATCAGGTCGAACAACTCCGCTACCGAAATTCAGATCGAAGATAGCCGCAGCCGGGACAATAGGAACTGTCCTCCCGACTACCGGCAGACCTACTCCCTGTTCTTCAAGGTAAGTCAGCACGCCGCCGGCAGCATCCAATCCGAACGCGCTGCCTCCGCAGAGACATAGACCGTGTATACGGTCCACCACATGGAACGGTTGCAATGAGTCCGTTTGACGTGTCGATGCGGCTGCGCCCGCTATATAGATCCCGGCTCTAGCACCCACGGATGGCGGCAGAATTACAGTAACGCCTGTTTTTGCCTCGGGGTTTTCGGAGTGGCCTACCCGGATTCCCGGCACATCGGTTATATCGTCATGCAAACCGGAATTTTCACTTCTCATCTGCGCTTCCTCTAATGACCTGAGTCTCGATTCAGTAGAGCGATCTGTCCTCTTTTATATTTTGGAGCGCAGGACATGCGCTACAACAAAGTATACACTTTCCTCTTTTTTGTGAATGGATTATGCCCGTAGCTCAGTAATGGTCCGGAACGACTTTCAGAAAGCGGACGGCCAGGGGGAGAACCCTTTTGCAAAAGGTTTTTCCCCCTGGAACCCTCTTTCCGAAAACTCCCATTCTGTTGCGGAGGAGTGACAATCTAGCGAGAGCCTGGATTAGCCGCACTCGAACAGAAGGGGTTACCTGAGCAGTACATCTCGGAACTCGCCAAATTCACAAAGTACCGCCAGCCATATAAAAGTTCTTGCCGGAATGGGTGCAGGGGAATCCGGCTTCCTTCAAGAAGCGGGTTCCCCCGCATTCTTTCTTTCTCTTCTGCTCTTCCGTTCTGCGGAGCTAATGTGATAATCCTTTTGTGAATTGTCAGCGTTCGGCAGACGAAATCAACAGGACACCCAGGCTGAATCCGACCCGTACGATCATCTTCTTTTGACACGACCGAGATTCCTATGTTAGATTAAGTAGTCTATGGGCGGGTAGCTCAGGGGGAGAGCACTGCCTTCACACGGCAGGGGTCGGAGGTTCAAATCCTCTCCCGCCTACCATTTAACTACTTGCTATTATTAGAGATCAGGGTCGTGCCGATACACGACCTTTTTCTTTTTCAGGGACATTTGTTTCCCTTTTGTTACCCTTTTCGCGGGATGCGGGCTTCTTGTCTCGACAACAAACCAGTATCTCTGTTTCACCATTGTCGAATGTCATCTGGTCAATGGCTTCCACGAGTTCTTGGTCGGAGATCCTACCGTATCTTTCGTGAACAGATTTCATCCTTGACGAGTGCCCCATTATGTTCATCTCAATGTCATAGCGCATACCAGACCTTCTGGCGTTGGTCCGCCAAGTAGCGCGCAGGTCGTGAAGTCGTGGCAAGGGATCATCGAGTCCCAAGGATTCGCATGCACGGGGCCAGCAGTTCTTAAAGCTCTCAAGTTCCAGGTCACGGACCCCTTTTTCGTCCCTAAGAGAAAACATCTTCCCACTCATAAGTATCGGTCCGTCAAGCACTTCCTTCGAGGATCGGGACAAGTTCACGGTGAATCGGTACCCTCTTCCAGGATTCTTCTTTGGTATCCAAAGGTGAGAGGATCATGATCCGCTTGGACAAATTAACTTGTGAACGGTCCAACTCCAGGATTTCGCCCCTTCGAGCCCCGGTATATGTACGCGGTCCATAAAAGTGGTCGGTACCATAAAGGAGTCTTGGATGCGATCTCTTCCACCATCTGTTTTGACAGGTAGACTTGCCGCTCTCCCGACTTCGTGGATAGTCGCTTAAGCAGGCGAACCGGATTCCTGTCCGGTTCCACAAGCTCCATCTCAATCATTACCCGGTAAAGTCGGGATAAGGTGGAAATCTCTCGATTCACAGTAGCAGGAGCGGCTCCCTCCTCTTGTCGTTTTGTCCGGTATCGCTTCAAATCCGGTACCCATATCGACTTTAGTGGGGTTTCTGTTCCAAGTTTTGCCCCCAGATGAGCCAGTGCAATCTCATGTCGCCACAGCAACGGATCCTGCTCGATTTCGGGGTACTTTTTAAAAAGCTGCGCCGCCTTCCAGAGAGTTAACACCCCAGTAGGTTTTTGCGTAACAGAATCGTCCAGCTCCGGTGGTAGCTCCCATTGCTGGTTGTTGAACATGCGGATGCAGAACTCCCGCGAAATCGGATCAAGACCATGGTAACTACCGGTCCGACATGCACGGAGAACAACACCTTCGATTTGCTTGGCCTCGCTGATTGTGTTTACGTCCACACGAACACCGATTTTCTTGTCTTTAAATGGTTTGAAGTAAATATAGAGCGCTTTTCCACGGCGTTTCACCATGACTGAATCTCCTTTCGGAGCGCTCTAACCGATGAACCCCCAGATGATTTCCTCCTTTCGGGGGAAGAACGTACCTTGCTCACGGGGTTTACGGTCAAGCGGCTTCGGTAATGGGGTAGTCCGCCTCTGGATGAAATCCTTAATCTGCTCCTCTGTAAACATTCGATCTTTTGCTGAAAGCTGGACACATTGGAGTTTCCCATTCCGTACGTACTCGTGGACCTTCTTGACCTTAAGACCCAAATATTCGGCGGTCTCCTCTACGGTGTAGAAACGAGGAAGTGTGGTTTCAAGAGTATCCAAGGGCAGTTCCGCAATTTTGGAAGTACCCTGTTGCGGTGTTTTCGATGAAGTGGCCTTGCTCATTATTTTCCACACCCGAGAATTTCGATCTTTATCAATTAAACGTTTTGCTCGATGAAAATCCTGACCACTTTTTCGGGTGAGAGATATAGTTTGCAATATCAAGTAGATAGGTTGTCTAACTTATAACGATAGTCAAATACATGTGACATATGAACATAATGGATTTGTGTTTGAACCTTGTGGTCAAACAATTCTTAGATTACACTATTATGGTAACGTTACTAACATCTAATAATATTATGATTATTTAAATCAATGATGAGAGGCAGGCGCAGACCGGGAGCTACAGCTTGCATTTTATAAATCGGGGAAAGTAATAAAATCGCGTATGTATCGGTAGGGCAAAAGTCAAGGGGTATCGGTGGTCCCAGTAGCACGGCACGTCCATGGCACAGAAGAGGATGCTTATGGCGGAACAGAAATAGATTATCAGGCGTGAGGCTGGTGGGACACCCCTATATCAAGTCAAAATTATCAAGTTTCATTGCACGCGCCTGTGCGGTGTCCTAGAGGGCGTTCGATTGCGGCGCAAGCCTCGTCCAAAGTTAAGTTTCCGTGAGCCCAGCAAACTTCCACGCCGCTATGTATGGAGCCTGGCGTCCAAACGCCTCGCTGACTATTGAATGCCAATTTGCGTCGCTTCAACCATCTTAGGATCGCAGGAACGCTATAGGACGGAATACCGGTCTGCAGGAATCTATTTTCACTCAACAGGAGTCGATCTGAAATCAAAACTCGATCTCTTCAATACTCTTGAACAGCTTACCGCGGCTCTTTTCTATGAAATGAAGGACTTGAAATCCCGATATTTATATTTGTAGTGCTTACCCTGCCGGTGAATTTGAAAAGGCGGTTGATCCAGTAAACAAAAAATCGGTCTTGGGGACATTTAGGATGATAGAAATCGGCTCACAGAAAATGTCGCCCATATAAAAGGCTCCAAATTGACGTTAGCGCGTTAGATATTTCTTCCGTTTGGGAAACTTAGTGCCGATCCTTGGCTTGAGCAAAACCCACTGCAGTTAAACGGATGGAATTCCCACCGTCAAAAATTTCAATCCACCCTTGTTCCTCGGCGTAGTCCAGTCCAGGCTTGAGATCGGCATGGTGTAGTCCGCTATTATTCCAAACCCCTATGATGTTGTGGGAGGTAAGAACACTACCTGGACAAAATTTGAAGGAGATGAGGAAGATTGCAAGAATTTTCTGTGCCGTTTCCTCTGGTGTCGGGACGGTAGCCATATTTCGTCTCCGTTGAACGAATCGGAACTATGCGAGAGGCGTCCAGGCTACGCTCCAGGAGCAGGAAGTTTGGATCAATGGCTATAGAAATCAGGACGCTTCTACTTGAATTCTCTTCTGCGAGCCATAGGTTATTGGTCTCCATCGTGTGAGACAGAAGTCATTGTTTCATTTTCAAATTGTCTTGATTTCTAACTCTTGTTATTGTTCCATTGTCGTGCATTTCTGGTCAAATGCAATAGGGCTGCTCGTTATTTGCGGCGGTGTCGCTTGATGGAGCAGCCTGCCTTTTGTGGTTCTTTGTGAGTTACCTTATCTCCATAGGAAAACCCGTTTTCCCTTATGGCTATTACATCATCACTGGATTTCGGTGGATCATAACGCAACTACTCGGAAATCCAACTCAATTTTGTTCTACCTTATGGCTCTCTATGAGTATGGTATCATTGTTTCAAACTGGACTGGGGCAGCAGCCAGCACTGCCAGCACCCACCTTACTTCTTTTTGTACCGGTCCCGGCTCATCGTGATAATAATGATGCCTAATATACCCTGGATCACTGTGCCCAGCCCTAAGATGATTCGATACAAACTCCCCACTGGGTCCCAATTGGTATGTATGATTTCCAGGATGTGAAACCATTGTGATCCCGTGTCCGAGGCGAGTGTTCCCAGGCTAGGGAACAGGCCTGTCCCTGCCTGCACCAACAAGAAAATTACTATAGTGATGCCTACCCGGCAATGAAGATCGCTGATACCCGCTCTCTCTACAACTTGTTTTGAAGGCTGCAACACCAGCAGATAGGCAGGGCAAGGATCTAATCATTTGAACGACCGGAGCGCCATACCTTACTGAACCCGATATATAGTTCATCTCGCAGGACAACTAACTTTAGGGTGTGCTCCGGCTCAAAATTGCTTCTTTCCAATTTTCGTAGCATTTCATAAGCCTCTTCAAGTTCCGCTCAACGTTCACAACAAACTCATCTGCTAGATTCTCCCGAATCAGCTCAATGACATCCACAATTGAAGATTCCTCGTCTCTTTTTTCACTGCAACGGAGATGTGCTGGGGTATTTTACCTCCGACAAACTCGTTGGACCCCACCGGTTGATTTTGCTTCATCTCGGACTTATTTTGATTGGTTGCAATGGTTGATTTCGTAAGGAGTGCCTGAATGAGTGCTGACTCTCATCCTCAAAGCACCTTTGATCTGAGAATCCTGCTCGTCTTGTCCTTTGGGCATCTCGCCACGGACATGTTCCAAAGTGCTTTGCCAGTCATTTTGCCGATTTTAAAGGCAAAGCTGCTTCTCTCGTACACAATGGCAGGTATCATGCTGCTGGTTTCCAATGTCACATCCTCTGTGATTCAGCCCTGTTTTGGATACTTGTCTGACAAAAAAGAAAAGACATTTTTGCTTCCAGCCGGGTGTCTGTTCGCGGGACTTGCAATATCTCTGCTCTCCATCCCGGACCATTATGGACCGGTTCTCTTATTGGTAATTTTCAGTGGACTCGGAGTCGCAGCCTTTCATCCTGAAGGATTCAAGACAGCCCGTTTTTTCACAGGAAAAAAGATGGCAACGGGCATGGCGGTATTCAGCGTGGGTGGAAATGCAGGCATGGCACTGGGTCCCTTGGCTGCGAGTTTGGTAATCAGATATTTCGGGTTTGATTATCTCCCACTGATGTTGGTGTTTCCTATGATATTCCTTGTTTTACTGACTCGCAGTTGGAGTTCGCTGGCTCAAACCCAGCCCCGATCTGTCGCGAGAGTGTCGCAAGCGAGCCCCTCAAAGGCTGCATACGTCTCGGTCGCGTTGACGGTTGCCGCCGTTGTCATGAGGTCATGGATCGTTGCCGGTCTCATGGCGTATATCCCTTTTTATTACATCGACTTCGAGAAGGGAGATCCTCTCTATGCGGGCACGCTGGTGTCGGTTTTCCTCCTGGGTGGAGTAATTGGAACATTGGTGGGCTCGCCTCTAGCGGACCGATGGGGACACAATAGATTCCTAATCCTGTCCTTGGCTCTGACCAGCCTCTTACTCCCCCTGATCTTCGTGACGCACGGTCTTATGCTATTTGTGACCCTAGGCGCGGTTGGCATGGTACTGATCTCCAGCTTTACGGTCACTATGGTAATGGGTCAGGAGCTTCTGCCCAACAATGTGGGCATCGCTTCAGGTCTCATGGCTGGGTTCGCCATTGGAACCGGAGGAATCGGCGTAACTCTTCTTGGTGTGGTAGCTGACCACTTCGGTGTACCAGCAGCGTTGCAGTCCATTATGTTGCTCCCAGTAATCGGTCTTCTCATAAGCTGCTTCATTAGGTATCCGGTTTGACACTGGCTGACATGAATGATTACATGGCTGCTGCCTAGCCAAACATCAGGATGGAATATGGGCGAAAGAGGATTGTAAGTTCCGGCGCTTTCGAGAAGGGATATTCCGATGCAGGTACGATTAACCTGCGATCTGGAGATTACAAATGAGAATTCAGAAAACTTGGTCATTACTGCGTAGCGTAAAGGGCAAGCTGATCGAGAAGCGCGTCAGACGAGAAAAACGTATTGAGATAAGAGATCCGAGCGGACGGTTGCTCAGGATTGAGACTGTTCGCTTAACGTCTGGGCCTTTCTCTTCTCTTCCAATTCACAAATTCGGTCAGAAAGGAATACACCATGTACTCTCGTCTTTTTGAACCGTTCGAGGTTGGCGGTCTAAAGTTGAGGAACCGACTCACGATGGCTCCGATGTATTTGGGCTATGCAGGTGAAGGTGGGACGGTCAGTAATTTGCTTCTGGACCATTACCGTTTGATGGCAGGGAGCGGTGTAGCGATGGTGGTTGTGGAAAACGCGACAGTAGACTACCTGCGCGGCAGCGGCGCGAATCGCTCCATCCGGGCAGATACAGATGAAAATCTTGACGGACTGAAACGTCTCGCCGACACCATCAAGCAGGAGGGAGCGTTAGCCTGTTTGCAGATCAACCATGCAGGGCGCTTTGCCGCTACCCAGGAAGTAGTTGCTCCTTCTGCTGTCGAGACATTCGGACGTATGCCTAGGGAACTGACACTCTCAGAGATTGCTGAAATCCAGGACCAGTATGTTGATGCCGCTCTCAGAGTAAAGAAGGCTGGTTTTGATATGGTTGAGCTGCATGGCGGTACGGGTTATTTGCTTGCCCAGTTTGTATCGCCGCGGACAAACAAGAGGCAGGATGAGTATGGAGGTTCACTAGAGAATCGTCAGAAATTCCCTCTGGAAGTGGTCTCAAAGGTCAAGAGAGCCGTTGGAAATTTTCCGGTCGGATATCGCTTTTTGGCTGATGAATGGCTACCGGACGGTCTGAAGTTGGAGGAATCCACTGTTGTAGCAAAGCATTTGGCTAATGCTGGTATTGCCTACCTCTCTGTCATGGGCGGCACGTACGAGTCTTTCCGCTTGCCCGAAATCGTGGAGAAATCATCGAAGCCCGGCTACATGGTTGATCTGGCAGCGGCAGTGAAGAAAGAAGCGAATGTTCCGGTCATTACCGCCGGTCTTATTGTCAATGGCGAACTGGCGGAACAGATAATTGAAGATGGAAAGGCAGATCTCATCGGGCTTGCGAGGGTACTCTGGACCGACCCGGAGTGGCCTCAAAAAGTGATGCAGGGCAGAGAGGATGAGATATTGCAGTGTGACGCATGCAATTCCTGCATGAAAATCTTGATGAAGGGGAAACCTGCTGTTTGTGTTCGTTGGTCTGCTGAAAAGCAACAAGCGTGGCGGGAGAAGTTCGTATAATCGCTTTCAGCATTGTGACAGCCGACAAGAGTTGCCCTATCAGTTCCAAAAAAGTAGTCGTGAAGATAGTCCCGACCTAAGCCGTCTTCTGGTCGGTCATGCAGACATAGTGGTCTTCGAAAGAAACCCTACGGCTAGGAATTCACTGCCCCGCTTTCCAGTTTTGAACCATACGTCGTTGTACACCGGTTTCTGGGGACTGCCTATAAGATGTTAATTCTTCTCGCCGGAGGAAGGCAATTCGATCCAAAACGTCTCTTTGAGTTGCCATATCGTGTCGGATCAAATAGCACCCGACCACGGTGCCGGTCCGTCCAACTCCTCCCCAGCAGTGGACATAAACAGGGAGACCTTCAGCAAGGGATTGGTCAATGCTGTCCAAGATTTGAATCATTTCTTTTTGAGACGGGACGTGGAGATCCCGGATAGGATGACGAGTCACATTGACAGTCACGCCCAAGCTTTTAGAAAAGTCTCTCAGGATATTCTCGTACGGGACGAATCTTTCGTTTCCGTAGTTTCTCTCGTCCTCTTCCATCAGGTTGATAATTCGCCTGATACCGCAGTTGACAAGTCCGCTGACTTTTTCCAATGCTTCCCGGCTGTCCTTGGATCCGGGGTATTCCCCTGCCAAAAATTTGTTAGGGACGACCCAATAACAGCGATCAAAAGGTTTTTGAAGATGGGTTTTCATTTTTCCACCTTGGCTGCGGACATTAGGTTCACTTCGAACAGTCGTTCAGCAAAAGAGTCAATAAGGGAGCGTCGCGCCAATTTCTCCCGCCAATCCTGAGGAATTCCTTTCTCGCCATAATAGGCTCCTGCAATTTGACCATAGACTGCGCCGGTCGTATCTGCGTCATCTCCGAGATTTACAGCAAGCAAACAACCGTCTCTGAAGGATTCTGTTTTATAGAAGGCCCATAGAGCGGCTTCCAACGACTTCACAACATAGCCCGTTCCTTTGATAAGTGGTGGTTCCAAGGATTTGAATGAACCGGCAGCAATTTCATCTATTTCCTTCACCAATGGATGCTCCGACCAGTATCCCTCGACAGGACAATACCGTTCAGAGAGGAGTTCATCTTTCGATGCTCCTGTCAACGCACCTACGATCAGACCTCCCATATAACGGCAGGCGTCAATACAAGTCACCGCCCCGTGTGTAGTCCGTGAACTCTCACCAGATTTTTCTAGGGCGAGTTTCGGGTTTCCGGCATAAAAAAGCGGAACCGGAGCCAGTCTCATGATCGAACCATTCCCGGCAGAGCGAGGATCGGTCGAACCGCAGTATGGCTCTCCCGTCTTCTCAAATCTGTGCAGGGCTTGCCTTACGGTATTTCCTATATCAAAGCAGGAGTCGGTGGAACTCAGATACCCCTGTCTGTACCATCGGGTGTACCGCTCCAACTGATCCACTGGGTCAAAGCCTCGCTTTTCCAAAAGGCTCTCAGCCAGGCACAACGCCATAGACGTGTCATCCGTCCACTCTCCTGGCTTCAGTCCGAACGGTCCTCCTCCCAGCATGTCATTAATTGGCTCGAACGTTCCCGGTCGGCGAAACTCCAGAGTGGTTCCAACGGCGTCCCCAACAGCAAGACCCAGTAGGCAACCCCTATATCGGCTCAGGGTATCAGGTTTCATGGCAGGCTCCTACGCGGTTTCCTAGAGCGCTCTCGATTGTAGCGCAAAGATCTATCTCAGAAAAAGGTTTCGTCAAACAGATCTCGGATTGTTCCGTCTGGGACCAGTGCACTGGGAATGTTGTCAGAAAAACTATCGGAACATCCGTCTGAAATTCCTTTCTGATCTTCTGTGCTGCTTTGACTATTTCAGTTTGAACGCCCAGTTGCGTATCCACAATCATAAGATGTGGCCTGCTATTTCGAAACTCTTCAATAGCGGCGTCAATACTGAAAGGAGTCCCAATCACATCGAACCCCTTTTCCTGTAAGCTGACAGACAAATATTTGAGAAATTATAAGCTCTGCTTCAACAATCAGAACTCGCAGATTTTGCATTTCCTGACCCCTCCTCAACAACACTTCCCCCGCGTGGTTGCGCCAAGCCCACGGTTTTCAACTAAGAATGCGAAGACATGAGTGTTCCCCACCCCACCGTACCGCTCACGTGTGCCGAATAAGGACAAATGAACGGTATTTTCGAAATGATTTTTGGGGGCGATTGGGGATGTAGAATTATCCGCCGAAAGCAAAAATTTATGAAGCGCTGACCGCGCTGGCGGACGGCAGGGTAAAGCTCACGGGCGTTGATACCGCAGACGTGGTGTCGTCCGATGGTACAAAAACATACACTGTGGAATGGTCGGCTGATTTGGGGCAGATAACGTCTAATGACAATGCGTCCTATTGGCAGGGCTACATCGGATATCCGAGCATCGCTGTCTTGATGGTGCTTGGAAGGCTGGATTTCGACAAAAAAGTGGCGCGGGCATTATCGGGCATAGCTTGGAAGCAGACGAATCGCGGGTTTCGAAACGACTACGACAAAGCTGTTGAGAGCGTCCTGCTGAATTTGGAAGTGGAATCCGGGCTTCGCCATAGAGTTGCTTCCGAAGTAGACAAGATATTTACGCAGCTTGAGACGCTTAAGTTGGAGGCGCTGTTGCGTCGTAGGCGACCACCGAAGGGCTGACCGGTTTTTCTCGGATGGTTTAGTGAGCTTTGAGGTCTGAAGGTTTTGTTTCCCTGTGTTTTCAAAACACCCCTAACGCCTTCAGGCTTGCTTTCCCAAGCTCCACTCGTTTGGGTGCATCCCGGATGTCCATGTTTAAGGCAAACGCATAGATCTGGCCATTCTTTTGCACCCATCCAACCCACCAGCCGACTCCTTGGCCAGGAGCATTTTCCCAGCCGGTCTTGCCATATAGTCTCCAGTTTAACCCCTGATCCAACAAGACGATTTCTCGAACTTTTTCTTGAAACTCTTGGGGAAACGGCAACGCATCTTTGGCCAGCTTGGCGAGAAATTGGGTTTGCTCGACGGCACTGATCTTGAGTGGGCCACTCAGCCAGAAGCTGTCCACGGTAGCGCCGATTTCTTTATTGCCGTAATCCATGCGGGCGACACTATCACGCATACGCCCAAGACCGATACGACGGGCAAGCTCTTGATAGATCGGGACGTTGGATAAAACGATAGCTTCTCTCAGCCCCATATCCTTTTCCCAGGCTTTGCTGAAGGGTTGCGGATGCCCTTTGTAGGGTAAAACCTCATCAACGCTCTTTACAGCACCCACTGAAAGTCCAATAAGGGAATTTGGAATCTTGAACGTTGACGCTGGAACAAATCTCGTTTCTGCACGATCCCTGTTATGGCCCACATAGGTTTGTGCGGTGACATCATAGAGAACGAAGGTGCCATTCACGCCAGCGCTTTTGAAAAGTTCGCCAACTTCTGGGCTTTCTTTCCAATCAGCGGCTTGTGCTTGCAAAGTGAACAAAAGAACTACTGCTGGCAGAAGGTGTTTCACGTTGGTCAAGTCCAATTCCTTGTCCTGCCCTGAAGGTGTCTCTCGGTTAGTGACTCTCGGTACTAGGTCTTCGCTCGTCTTTCCTTTCAGGTTTTCCCATCGATGTACCAGTTCTCCAAATTCGGCTCCCGATAAATAATTAGAATGTCGTTTGGGGAAATGTTGAACTGCAGCAGACCTTCCTCGATTTTCTTAAACAGTTCCAATTTGAGCGCTTCATCTCTTCCGGGTAACAGGTCTAATTCAATCAATATGTAGTTTTTTGATTTCCCAAGGGGAATCAGCATGTTTGAATCATCAAATTCGTAAATACGATGAACAAAGTCGTCGTGGGTTATTGATAGTGCTTCTTTTATGGAGTTTTGAATGCTTCTACAAATACCCGTTTTCTCTTCATGGGATCGGGCTTTATAAAGATTTATTTGGACTATCGGCACATGTACCCCCTTAGCCTGATTTGTGCAGCGGTTTCAATGTTAGTTTAATGTCACGGTCCTTCTTAGTGACTCTTTCTTCTTCATTTCGTCAAGTCTGCTCCAATCCAATTCACCGCCTTCTTCAACACCTGCGAATACTTCCAGATCACGACCCTGCGGGCATCAATGACGATCTCCTCGCCGGTCTGATGGTTCCTGCCTCTTCGGGGGCGTTTAGACCTGATACGCCACTTTCCGAAGCCGGCATGGGGGGCAGGTCAGTCCCGGAAACGATTTTATAGCGCAGTAAATCATGCCAACATGCCCGGGCGACGCCGGAGCTTCAATGCGTGCGGCCAGATTTCTTCACGGCGTCCCGGTCAATCCTCTTCTTGTGAGTATGCTCCAGTATCCGGTTAGCAGACCTGGTGACCAAGAATCTAAAAGACCGGATGAGATTCCGGGAATCATCCGTAGTGTCCAGCTTCTTGGCGAGGGACTTTCCGGCGTTCAATAAAGTAAGCGCCTGTGCTGCCACCATTTTTGAAAAAGACTCGGGATCGTCTATCGCCAGATCACTGATAGAGGCTGCCCCCGGCTCCGGAAGCCCTTCAGCCTTGCGAACTATTACCTTGAAACTTTCATAACGTGTCAAGATCTGATGGAATGCTGCCAAAGGATCTGTTGCCCCGGACGTCGCATTCATGTGAAGAAGGCCTGCAACAACCAGAAGAAACCGAATGGATTCGGGATGGGCCCGTGACATTCGCTTGGCCACATAATCTGAGAACGAGCCTCATGGCCAGAGCACCGAAATCCATCGTCACGTCATCGCGAAATCTTGCTCGCAATTTTGCAAGCTCTTTTGAAAGAACCGTAACCGACCGAGGCGAGATCTCCCATTCAAGGGTAAGAATGGCTTCCTGTAGTTTCACCAGCGCCGATACCTGCTGAGCGCCCCCAACAGGCCGTTGTCGAGGAACAGCTGCCTCGCGTTTCAGCGGTGCACCCCGCAAACTCTTTTCCTGACGTGTAAGGTTCCCCCGATGAATGTCACCTGCCAGCGCATTTTCAGAGGGCGCTGCCTCGAGGAAGCGGCCCTTTCCAGCATCAGCCGTTATGCCGACCGAAGCCTTCGAATCATACCGATCGGACGGTTCTTCACCACCAAACAGTTCTTCCATTTCTACTTCGACTTCGGCTTCTTCCACAAAGTCGGACGGTTCTTCGCCATCAGCCAGTTCTTCGAGTTCTACCTCGAATTCTAATGACTCTACCTCAGCCGTTTCGTGTGTGGCGGCCTCACGCTCTTCCACAAAGAGTGTGTCCACTGCCAGATCTATCGCACGGTCGGTCTCAAGATCGCCTGATGTGGTTGTCCTGTCCTGTCCTGAAAGCTCACTGTCGTGGAATGACTCGAATAGCGAGGAACCGGATACAGTCTCCGGCGAGGAATGTGTCTTGCGATCAGCCGGAGAAGAAGATCCGGAATGGGACGCAGACAAACCGGGACCCAAAGAATCATCTCCAAGGACTTGCTCATCCTCCTCAGAAACCTCGACGAAGAGAGTGTCCACAGCTATGTCGATGAGTCTATTCAGGTCTTCCATGTCATCGGATTTGGCCATTGACTTGCCTGTCGAACGCTCATATCCTCAGCTTTTGATGAACGGACTTGAGGGCGATCTTGCTGATTTCGCGCAGAGTCTCGAAGACCCCGGTTCCCTGGAGAGCGCTGGCCATCATAGCAGGCACGGGATTCTTGAGCATTGCTATGAGGTCCCGGTCCAGAATGGACTTATCCAGGACCGGGATGACGCTCCCTTCCAGATCCCGCTTGTTGTACCTGAAGCACCAGTGGAAGTTCATCAAGATTCAAGTTGTCGTCCAGCAAGTTTTCTCTCAGATTTTGAAGACTTTCTTTGTTGGGTGCTTGCTGCACTTCCATTGAATCCGCCACAAAGACGACCCCGTCCACGCCTCTAAGGACCATTTTGCGACTCTCGTTATACAGTATCTGGCCTGGAACGGTATAAAGCTGGACCCTGATATTGAATCCCCGGATCGAGCCGAGGGCTAGAGGCAGGAAATCGAAGAAAAGCGTTTTGTCACCACGTGTGTCAATGGAAATCATTTTTCCCATAAATCGGGCATTCATTTTTTGATTTACATAGAGCAGGTTGGTTGTTTTCCCACACCTACCAGGACCGTAATAAACGATCTTCACTTGGATCTCTTTTGCGCTCTTATTGATGAAGGCCATGCCTATGCCAACCTTTTCGGGAGCTTTTTCTCCAGCATGTCGGCAGCCTCAGCTATTTTTAGGCGAAGCAGCCCGAGAGAAAGCGAATTCTCGAAAATGGTTATGATTATGTATTCCTCCCCGACGCGAGCGAAATGAAATGATTCATCATGACCTTTGTAGAACAGGAGCGCAAAATCCGGCTCTCCTATGAGGCGGGCAATCCGTTGAGTTGCGGCATAGTTGGCCGCGGCTACCGCTGCAAGCGATGTCACGTCGAGAGAAGGTTTGTTACCAACACTGATGATAAGGGATCCGGCGTCGTCGATAACTAGCATCGAGGAGATCCCTTCACTCATGATCTCTTGTGTAAGGTAACTCCTTACGTCGTCCAATATGGCCGCGCTCACAATCAGGTCTGAGCTTCTGCCGGCCTTTATTCTCTCAGCTTTCTCAACGTCCAAATCGAGGTGTGCTGGATCGAACAGACCGGTCGATGCATCAACACGCTGACCGGCAAGTTGTTCAAGCTTCTGCAAATGTGTTTCGAACACGTCGATGAAGCCGCTGCTAGCAAGGGTTCCATCACTTAGGGAACTCAGCAGGCTCGACTGTTCATTCAACTGATCCTTCATTCTCTGGTTTTCCAGTAGGTCCGCAGCCGTGTTGAGCATTTCGAGCAATCTCTCCACGGGGCGGACTGATTCGGAACTACGATCGGGCTTCGTCTTGAGATCCTGAATCAGGTTTCGGCCCTTATCGATGTACGTCCAAAGCAGTGAGGGCAGTTTCCCAAGAATTTCGATCTTCTCGGCTCCCCTGAACATGTCCCGAGAAACACCGTTCTGTTCATTCATGGCGATTGGCCTTCTCATGCGAGATATGGCGGCGAACTACTCAAGCCGCCGGGTCCCCGACGCAACCTACCGAAACGAGAATCATGGATGAGAGTCATTCCGACAAACTCGGTTCAAGGCTAACCGTAAGCCTTCCAAAATGACCATCATCCTCTAATACAGTCACTTCTCACTTGATCCGTTTGAGACATTAGCACTCCGAAAGCTTTTTTTGGTGCATATCGAGGGCTGTCATCTAATTTTCTGATCAGTGTGAACCGAAATTATGCAGCGGTTTTGCCATTTGAAGGTCTTTGGGCCGGTGACCCGTCGAACATTGGTTCCTCTGACACCGAAAAGGCCCCGTGTGGTCACCAACAAGACCGGATAGAGGCAAAACCGACGTCATGTTTGTGAAATTACACCATCGTCTTGGCCTACATTAGTCTGCAAATGACTAGTCGGATCGCCTCGCACTCATGATCCAGTGCTTGCAAGTTTAGATAACATGCGTCTAAAGACACCGCTTGTGGTGTTCATCTTTTCCGTAACTGAGATGTCAGAGGGGGTCTCCAGTTCTGGGAGTGATGTAGTTTCTTTCGTTAAGCCCATTTCTTCCATAGCGCATTGAGTGTCCACGAAGGTCCTGGTCATGAAGCCATCGGACAGATAGGTCCTCATGAAGAGTTCCATTTCATCTATTGCTCCGGCATCAACCAATCTGTGCAATACTTTATGGAGTTGGTTCTGTAGAGAGGCTGTATTTTTCCATAAGCTCTTTGTCGTCCATTCCATTCCGGAGATCTCTCACAAATGCTTTGGCTTTAATTTTCCGTTTCGAAGTGGTCATAAGGCTGCCTGCCATCCTAGATCTAGGAATTCAATTAACTCTTGGAGCCTTTGCAGATCTTGATCAGAGATTGCGGTTACCTGGAATCCGGCCACCGATTGTCCCTCGGATCCTTCACTCCCTACCCAACGGCATTCCGCAGTCAGTTCGAATGGGTCGAGGATGCCGATATCATCTCCCAAAATCGCAAGAGTCTTGAGTTCACCAACGTCGGCTTCAATCCCCCTTACTGCCAGTCCCTTCTCCGTTATGTCTTTGACGGTGCCGCTCAAGCCGTCATTATTCCTTTCTGACACTACGATTCGCAAGGACGGAGACCGCCTGGAAACCTCACGCCTCTCGTGGTGGACGGACTCACCTTTGCTCAATGGTGGTTTGAGACTATTGGTATCGGAAGGTCCCAACGATCCCTCTGTCAGGATGTTTCTGGCAAACCTCCTGCAATCCAGAACTCGAAAGCTGATACTTCTCCATTAGCTCTGAAGCTGTCATACCTGATCGTACATCCTCAGCAATCTCCGCTGCAATCTTCCGGCGCTCTTCCAGGATAATCTCAAAAGCTTTCTTTAGTTGTCCGCCTGAAAGTCCGTATTTCAGCATTAGATCCCAACGTGTCATACCTGTACGTATGTCGTGTATGATCTCACTGCCTGAAATTACAGCTTCGCTGGGCTTGACTCTTGGGTCTGGAGTTTCATTGAAAGATGCCAAGCGTTCCACCTGTTTCAAGAGTTTACAGAGGGCTTCCTCGGAGAGTTTATATTTCTCCATTAACTGGCTATCCGGCATGCCTGCCATGAAGTCTTGAACGATATCCTTGGTGCTAATGTACCGAATTATCCCCGATTCATGGAGCTTCCTCAAAAGGCTCTCAAGTCCAACCGCGGACAACTTGTACTTCTCCATAATGGCCGAATCGGACATTCCCGCCTCGATGTCAGCAAGGATAGTTTTGGCATCTATTTTCTTGCTCGGCTTCTTCATACCTCCCCCGCTCTAAGTGACATGAAGGGTCACTTTCGCAAATCTACAGCTATGAACTTCAGTCGTTGCTGGGCTTCTTGAGTACTGTGCTCAACGTCTTTCTTGTATCACTTCATGGTCTCATCATGGTTTTTGGTAGTTAGCTAACTGTCGGGCAGACTTGTCCGCTCATACATCTGCATCTCAGTGATGAGGTCTGCCTCCTTCAACTTCCTCAGGATGCAGTCGAGTTGCGTTCGAGTAAGCTCATATTTTTTCATGATAAGAGTATCATCGATTCCAGAGTGGATATCCTCGGTAATGTCCCTTGTTTTGACAGTGCGATTCAGCGTGACTTCCCCGTCATGTTGCCGGTTCTGCAACGGCAGTTCTTCGCAGGTCAGGCGTTCAGGATCTCCACCGGTTTTTGGAGGACGGACGCTCAGTGACTCCATCAAAGACCTAAGGACCTCGGAATCGCTATCTGAAATTTCTAATATCTCAAAGCCGGCAGTAATGTATTTTCGGGAGTGGCCTCTGGTCTCCGCCCATCGGCATCTCGCCACCACAAGCACAGGGTCAGCTTTTATGAACGGCTGCAAATCAATCAAGAAGCTCTTGGACTCACCAACGTTACAATTAATGCCTGCCGCACGGAATCCTTTTTCCGAGATGTCTCGCAACGTGCCGGTCGACGACATTAAAACATCGTGTATATACACTCGGCCTTTAAGGCTTACCCGAAGATCAAAACGTTGCTCAACATGAGCAGCTTTTCGCTCATGCCAGGGGTACTTTTCGAAGAGCTCTGATTTATCAACAGTCCCATTGGCCACCAATAAACTGAAAAGTCTCTCAATGCCTTTGGCAGAAAGACGGTACTTTGTCCTTAGCTCAGCCTCGCTAATCCCGGAGCGAATTTCATTGAGAACCTCTCGGGGCCTTATTCTTCTTTTCCGTAACATAGTTGCCCTTTGCCGGCATCCTCTCAAAATAAAGCCTGAAAGGCGGCCGAGGCTGCAGGATGCCTGATAAAATGCTACCTATTCTGTCTCGCAGGGCTCCATCATCACGTGACTCACGACTTCCTGAATTTGACTACCGTCATATGGTTTTGGCAATACTGCCATGAAACCATGACGTCTGAAATCGGACATGATCGGATCGTGAGAATAGCCGCTGGAAGCGATGGCCCTCACTTTGGGATCAAGTGTCAACAGTCTTTCCAGGGTTTCCTTCCCGCCCATCCCGCCGGGTATAGTCAAGTCCAATATCACGACATCAAATTTCGTCCCTTGCTGCATTGCCTGATGGTAAAGCGTTATCGCTTCCTGTCCATCTTTGGCGATGGTCACCTCACGTCCGCGGAGGGTGAGAAATTCGGCCGCGAGATCTCTGATCACGTCCTCATCGTCCATGACCAGTATTTTTCCACCGACCGTCAGACGTGTTGGTTTTCTCAATTCAGTATTAATGGCATTCGCCTGACCAGCCGGCAAATAGAAATGAACTGCGGTGCCGACCCCTGGGCTAGACTTCAACGTGATGAATCCGCCATGCTTGCTGATTATTGAATAAGACGTTGCCAGTCCCAAACCTGAGCCTTGATCCTTCGTAGTGAAATAGGGATCAAACACCAGTCGGAGGTGTTCCTTCGCAATTCCAACACCTTGATCCGCAATCGTCACTTTGACGTACTTGCCTGGTTTTAATGGTGGCCAGCCCTCCTCCCGAATCTCGACGTCTTTGGCTCGCACCAGAACGATACCGCCTTGAGGCATGGCTTGAATGGCATTGATGAGCAAGTTGTGAACCACCTGAGAAATCTGTCCCGGGTCTACCTCCACCGGCCAAACTTCTTCCCGAAGCAATAATTCACAGCGAACATTCGAGCCCCGAAGAGCGAAGTCCGTACATTCTTTCAGCAAGTCTCTGATCGAGGCAGCCGCCTTTACCGGCTCGCCACCCTGAGAAAAGGTAAGCAACTGGCGTGTCAGGCCTTGCGCACGCCGCACAGCTTTTGTCGCTGCTTCGAATCTTTCGACAGACTTGTGATCGAGGCTGCAATATTGTGTCCCGAGCTCAATGTTACCGACGTATTGCAGTAAGAAGGTTATTGAAATCGTGGGCAAGACCACCGGCTAAGAGTCCCAGCGATTCGAGTTTTTGGGCTTTCCGAAGCTCCTGCTCCGTTCGCCGTTTCTCGGAAGTGTCCTTTTTGAGAAGCCAAAGCCCGATCAGCTCTTCGCCTTTCAGGCGAACTATCAAGGTATATTCAAAGACTCTGGTAGACCCTCCGACGCGATGTTCCAGGGTTTCAAAAGAGCGTATGGGAAATCCATCCTGGATCCATCTTTCGCAAAACGCTTTCCGTTTACCTTGAACGGGGAACAACCTCCCGAGCGCTATGCCCACAAGGTCTCTTATCGATGTAAATTTGTAAGATCTCGCAAACTCATCGTTGCCGCCAATCAACCGGGCATGGATAACGCTGTCCAACAACTGCTCGCAGGGCAAAGATCTGTCAACACCCCAGCGCAGCCCAAATTCTGCTACCCCGAACGGAACAATGCTGACCAAACTCTTGTATTTTTGCACCGCCTGGAGTTCCTTCTCTGCGGAAAGATTCTCAATCTGGGCCAAAACCATACGATCTTCGGAGAGCCGTATGGTGCGCAGATGTATCCGGCCCCATACTCCGGACTCATAAATTCTCAACTTCGCTTCCGTAACTGCCGGTTGCCGTCTTGTGAATACGTCTTCTAGGAGTGCCTCAATCCTGCCGCGATTGTTTGGATCCGAAAACAAAGACGAGAAATTCCTATCGCTTGTCAGTTGCGATCCTTTAAGCATGCTTGTGAATGCCGTGTTTGCAAATTCCACTTTGTGGGAACGCGCGATCAGCACAGTAGGTATTGACAGGGCTTGCAGTAGTTTCCCAAACGCGTCGATCCTCTCTTGCCGCAGGTCAAAAGTACCTGAAGCGGTGAGTGTTTCTGAGACCAGAGTGTTGATGTCTATGGTTTGTGTTCTATCAAAGGAGTTATCCAGACGGCCCTGATAATTAACTAGCTGGATCTGCTCGGCTGGAGCCAGTGCTGGTTTATCGGTGGTAGAGTCTTTCATTATGCGTTCGGCCCACTAGTCACAGAATGATGGGAGCTCGTATCCCCTCGCCAGGTGGCAACTGCGCCGCATGACTCATCTTTATCCTCAGGGCGCTGCTCCACAATTTTTGCACGAAGCAGTTCGAGGATTTCGAATTCGCCGACGCGTTGAGCCATTGTGAGAGCAGACTGTCCATCTTGATTCCGTATTCCGACTGTCGCACCATTAGCGAGGAGCAGATCGACTATCTCTTTATGGCCTCTGTGGGCTACCGCGATTAATGCTGTGTTGCCAAAATCGGTGCGATGATCAATAGCTGCTCCACGTTCCAGCAGCAATCTTGCAATAGCGGAGAAACCTCTCCGTGCTGCCACAATCAGCGGTGTCTTACCGCGCTCGGTTTGGGCATTGACCGATGCGCCTTGATTCAAAAGGATCTCAACAATATCGCGGCGCCCTTTACTGGATGCCCGCAATAAGGCCAGATTCATTGCGGTCATCTTGTTGTCTGACGATTCCCAGTTCCGGAGAGCGATCTCTGCCAAACCGGTCCGCCCCTCCTCAGCTGCCATAATTAAGAGCGAAGACCTGTCTTGGTCCTTTAGACTCGTATCTCCGCGAATGATGAGTATAACGTGAGCGACCGACGCCTGTCCTGCTTCTATTGCTGCCGTTAGACCCGTCCTGCCGTTCTCGTCAGCTTGGGTGAAATCCGCGCCGCATCGCAGTAGGAGCTTGACAATGTCGGGGCGTCCATACGCGGCAGCCCGAGTGAGGATCGTGCTGCCGTCGCCATTGGCCGAATTCGGATTTGCGCCATGCCGAAGAAGCCGTTCAACAATTTCCCAACATCTCCTCTTGGATGCCAAAGTCAAAGCGTCATTGCCTTTATGGTTCCTAGCGTCAATGTCAGACCTCGCCGACAACAGCAGCTTCCACGACTTCGGTATTGCCTTCGCGGGCAGCGAACATGAGGGCAGTACTTCCTTTATTGTTTCTCGCGTCTGCCAGGGCTCCTTTTTCCAAGAGTAGACGAACTACCGCAGCGTGCCCGCGAAGTGAGGCCTGCATCATCGAGTTTTCACCAAAGTGATCCACCAGAGCCAAGGCCCGCGCCGTGACCAATGAGCGTGTCAACGATTTGCACATGCCCCCCATAGGAGGCAAACATAAGACTCGTCCTCCCGTGGCAATTCGCCGCGTTTACTTCTGCTCCAGACTTCAACAGCACTTCTACGACCTTCTTGTGGCCCTTGAAAGAGGCCTTCATGAGCGCGGTGTAGCCAGACTTGTCCCCAGCATTAACCGATGCTCCACAAGACAAGAGAAATTCGACTACTTCCAGGTGCCCTCTGGAGGCAGCGGCAATCAAGCCAGTCTCACCAAGCTCGTTTGGAGTATCAACATGAGCCACGCTCTCCAGGATCAGTCTAAGGGCCTCCAAGCGGTTGGCTTTGGCAGCTCCACAAATAGGGAAGGTATCGAGCGACTCATCTTCTTCCGGTGCCTTGGAGGATTTGTGGTCAATTCTGCTTCTCCTGGTGGACTCTAGACCAGGTTTCTGGGTCGCTGTCAGGACACCTCATCTGCGCAAACCCGGCCAGGGCACTTGATGACCCGACAAATTGACTACCTGTGGTATGAGAGAGCAAATTGTATGCCACAGCGTTCGGAAGAAGGCATCTCGTGCAAATAACGAGCAAGACCGGGAAGTTAGTTTCCTACACTGAAAATGGTAGGGATGATCTGACTGATTTGCGAGCGGAGAGACAAGAGCGATATCGCACACCAAGAACAGTCCTCGCGGCTCTCACTATATGAGTTATCTCGTTAATCTGAATAAAACAAAAAAACGGAGTGTTCGTTTGGAGTTAGTCGAGGAGCGTAAAATCGGCACATCATGCATCGAGAGCGATGTCGCTCTAGTCGGTCTTCGGAAAAATGTGAATTCCAGCTTCTCCATGTACCTTGCCAATAGAAAACGAGAGAGGCCAAAGAGCGCCAAGGTGCTTGCAAACTTATCCTTAATTTGGAAAGGCTTGATAAATCATGTGCTATTAACGACTTATCAACGAGCCTAACAGGCTCATTTTGTGGGCCAAGAGGTAACAATGGGCCAGAATATTTCGAGCTTTTAATCCGGTGTTTCGGCCTGTGGTGGTAGACTTAGAAATGCTCGCCAGTACCACATGGCAGCAGCGATGGCTGGTGCATTTGAAGATCGGTATACACGAAACCGAGGTTTTTCCAGCCTGCGCGGGTGCAAACAACTCACTCGCAATGGTAAGACTCGATTCTGGCAGACAATGATATCGAGTCGTTACGAGTCCATTAACCCTATCCTTGAATTCTAGGCAGACCGGATTCGATTTTGAACATCTTATGGGGGGATAAAAAATCGCAAAAATCCTTGAAAATCCAGGAAAGACTTCTCGAAACGCCCGCACTACACCCAACCTCCCCCTTCTGCAAAATGAGAAAATCGCGCAAAATCGATTTGGTGAACCCTAGACTTCAGGAAGGAAGGCCGATTCATTCTTGAGCCGTCCTGTAAACCGTCACAAGAAAAATGGAAGAGGCAGAAAGTTAAGACGATTTTTTCTTTCTTCATTGGCTAACATCGAGTATTATCCGATTCAGCCCAGTCCAGTCTATGTTTTGGTCTTTACACATTATTTTGCCCCGAAGGGGAATCCTGTGGGTCAGAGGGACCACCCGATGACAACTTACCGGCCCAAAGATCACGGAAATGGCAAGGCCGCGGCATAATTCCGAGTTGGTTGGTGCGGGGGAGAAACCATGGGAAACAAATTTCGGCCAATAGACGCCTCTTTGGATCAAGAGTCCACGCAAACTATCGAGCTCACCGAACTGTTCGCGCGAGAGTTGAGCTACTACAGGCAGCTTCGATGTGAGGGGCGGGATCTGGAAAACGACCTTCGGAAAGGTCATACAGGCTTTGCCACTTCCTACATTATTAATAGACCAGTCCTTCCGCATAGTAGTGGCTAACCAGGCGTGGGGAAAGATCAGTCTTAAATGCGAGGAGATGCAAGATCCTCTCTTTTCATGTTTTTTCCCCAAAGCGTCTGTTGCCCGAAGGGTTCAAGCGATTTTGGAAGATGTATTTTCCACAAGAAAACCTGTCGTTGCCAACGGAACATTAGAGATAGGAGATTACACGATTTGGGCACGTATGACCTTTCGATCCATAAGGATTATGGAAGAGAGATTCATACTTTTGCTCGTCGAGGATTTGACTGCAGACAAGCAAATTTCAGAGCAGAACAAGAAGCACCGGGAAGAACTTGAAAAACGTGTCAAGGAACGCACGTCGGAGCTCATGGCTAGCAATGCTCAGCTCAAGGAGGAAGTCGCAAAGCGGAAACGTATGGAGATGGCTCTGCGGGAGAGCGGGCAGAGGTTCCGAGCCTTAGCAGATGGAGCCCCATTTGGCTTGGTGTTAATCAACAAAGACGGAACCTTTCAATACATCAATCCGAAATTCAGAGAACTGTTCGGGTACGATCTCGAAGATATACCCAATGGCAGAGAATGGTTCAGAAGGGCGTATCCTGATGCGAAATACCGACACAATGCCATTTCAAAGTGGATTGATGACGCAAGCAGGGCCATGACCGGCCAAGAGAGACCGAGGATCTTTACAGTCAGGTGCAGGGATGGAACCCAAAAAACCGTTAGTTTCATTCCTTTGAATCTGCCTTCGGGCGACGACATGTTGACCTGTGAAGACATAACGGAAAGGCGGCAGGCCGAAGAACTCGCCATCAGGACTGAGCGTCTGAAGGCCATTGGCGACCTTGCTGCCGGCGTAGCCCACAACTTCAACAACCTGCTCCAGATGGTCATGGGCGGCATTGACCTCAGCTTAATTGATCTGGAAATGGGAAACTTGTCCCAACTCAAGAAGACGCTCGAAGAACTCCTTCAGGCTTCGAGGTTGGGTGCCGAAACTGTTAGGAGACTCCAGAGTTTTGCCCAGGTCCGTGGTGAGATCCAACCGCTAGAAGGCGAGGTGTTTGACCTGACTGAAACTGTGAAGCAGACGGCTGAAATGACAAAGCCTTTGTGGAAGACGGGTCCGGGCAAGGAGGGTATAAGGATCGCCCTGAATCTAGAACTCACGGAACGATGTTTTGTGAACGCAAAAGAAAGCGAGATCACGGAGGTGCTGGTCAATCTCGTGAAGAATGCTGCCGAGGCTTTGCAAACAGGGGGCGAGATCCGAATCAAGACATTCTTCCAAGGGGATCAAGTCATACTCCAGGTCATGGATACCGGTGTGGGCATAAAGAGAGAGCATCTCAAAAAGGTGTTTGAGCCTTTCTGGACCACCAAAGAAGTGTCCACCGGAACTGGAATGGGGCTCGCTGTGAGCCACGGGATCATCAGTCGTCATGGGGGGGCAATCTCTGTAGAGAGCGAAGAGGGAAAAGGCACCACCTTTACTGTAACGCTTCCTTTGGCCAAAGAGCTCCACGAGGTGCCAATGCCTTCAGGCGCGGAGATCTTACGCACCAAATTAAACATCCTTGTGGTCGACGACGTCGCACTTATTGTCATGCATCTTAGGGGGATATTGACCAAACACCAGCAGACGGTTTTCTCCGCAACATCCGGTGAAGAAGCGCTTGAGATATTCAGGAACAACAAGATCGACATTGTAATCTGTGATCTGAGTATGCCGGGCATGAATGGCTGGGAGGTCGGTAAGGCTATCCGGGACGTTTGCCAGGAACGAGGCCTGCCTAAGACGCCATTTATTCTGTTGACCGGATGGGGCGGTCAGGACCTGGAACAAGATAAAATCATTGAATCGGCCGTCGATGCAATCGTGGAGAAGCCCATTGATAATAGGAAGTTGATGGCGACTGTGAGGAAAGTGGCTGAAACGGTTCAGCCTCGAGAAATCAAAGAATAGATGAGTAACCACCTACGGACAGCGAACTGCCCGATTCCTTCTTGTAAGCGATCCCACTGTAAGCATGGGACGCCTCGCGTTCTCACGACATTTTCCGCAAGACCATGCGGAGACCCTTCTGAGCGAAAAAGACCATAAGGTGCAGGACACAAGCATTCGTTCCTTGGCCGGCAACTCATCAAGCCCTCTCCCGTATTCCAGGAAATGTGGGTGGTTTTGTTCTCTTATAGAGATTCTCAAAAGTAATCGCGAAAAGAAGCAGGATTTGGTGGCGACGGGCATCTTGGGTGGGACCGGCATCCTTCCGGTCATCCTTGGGCGACTCGCCAGTCGCGCCGTACAGCCTGTCCTACCGTTCTGTATTACCCTCCGATCCCATCCGTTACCGTGCAAAACTTTTGAGAACTGCTATGTTTCCGCGTCACCACTGGAGCGTTCACAGTGTCGAGGCTATAACGATGCGCTGGATCTCGTTAGTCCCCTCGTAAATTTGAGTGATTTTTGCATCTCGCATCATTCGTTCTACCGGGTACTCTCTGATATATCCGTATCCTCCCAACACCTGGACCGCCTCGACCGTCGCCCACATAGCCACGTCAGAACAAAAAGCCTTGGACATGGAGGAATAGCGCAGGGCCTCTGGTGGAATTCTTGACAAATCCTTTTCTAAACGGTCGAGCACAGCACAAGTCTTCCAAAGCAACTGTCGGGCCGCGGTGATCCTCATAGCCATATCCGCCAGTTTGAAAGAGATTCCCTGATGTCGGATTATTTTCTTGCCGAAGCTCTCACGTTCCTTTGCGTACGCAGTTGCGTACTCAAACGCGCCGGCGGCCACTCCCAGGGCCTCTGCAGCAACTGAAGGACGGGTGAAATCCAGCGTCTTCATCATTATGTGAAACCCGTCACCTTCTTCCGCCAGACGATTTTCCACAGGAACTTCCACGTCTTGGAAGATCAGTTCCCGTGTGTCTGAGGAGCGGATGCCGAGCTTATCCTCTTTCTTGCCCTGACTGAAGCCGGGCGTCCCCTTTTCCAGGATAAAGACAGAGGCTGCCTTGTGGGGTGGTTTGTCCGGATTGGTGACAGCGTATATGGTGTAGGTATCGGCCACTCCTCCATTGGTGATAAACGTCTTGGAACCGTTTAGAATGTACTTGTCACCCTTGCGAACAGCCCGGGTTTTGAGCGCAGCCACGTCGGAGCCACCTTTAGCCTCGGTGAGCCCGAAAGCCGCCAGTTTTTCACCCGTAGACAATGGTTTAAGGTATTTTTCCTTTTGCTCATGGGTTCCGGCAAGTATTATCGGAAGGCTTCCCAGTTCCTGAGTTGCCGGGATAATGGCAACGGACATGTCGACCTTGGCCAATTCTTCGACCACGATGCAGTGGGCCAATAACCCGGCCGCCATCCCTCCATATTCTTCAGGGAAGTCGACTCCCATCAGGCCGTTTTCTCTCATAAGCTCCAGCATATCCCAGGGAAATTCGCCGACTTTGTCTCTTTCTTCCGCTCCGGCTGCTATCTTTTCTTTGGCCAGACGGCGGACCATGTCCTGAAGCATTTGTTCTTCTTCAGTGAGGCCGAATCGTTCCGTATCCACCATTTCATCCTCCAGTGTAAGTGGGTCGCCGTGTAACTTGGATTTCCGCCATGTACCGTTATGCGGCAATTGCTATTCTTTGTAATCGAACCACCCGCGCCCGGTTTTACGGCCAAGATGGTTGGCAAATACTTTTTGCTTGAGAATCGGCTGGGGCCGGAACCGTTCCCCGTACGACTCAAAAAGAATCTCCTGGACTTTCAGATTCAGATCATTGCTCGTCAGATCCATCAAAGCAAACGGTCCGATAGGATGACCAAGCCCGAGTTTGCATCCGGTGTCAATGTCTTCCGCAGTGGCCACGCCCTCGTCCAGCAGCCGCATCGCTTCTATCCACATGGCGTGAAGGACGCGGTTTACCACGAAGCCTGTGACATCCTTTACACGAATAGGTGTTTTCCCGATCTTCCTACAGCAATCCATGACGAAAGCCACGGTTTCTTCGCTTGTCTCCAGCCCGGGATAACCTCAACGAGCTTCATTACCGAGGCAGGCGAAAAGAAGTGCGCACCTGCGAAGTTGGCCCGCCTGCCCGATCCAACACAAGTGGCCAACCGCGTTATCGAAATGCTGGACGTGTTGGTGGCAAACACGCATGCCGGGTTGCACACGGTGTCCAATTCGCCCAAGGCCTGCTTCTTCACTTCGAAATCTTCTACTATGGCCTCGATCACGAAGTTGGCATCCGCGAACATTCCGTACTGATCGACAGGTGTAATACGGGCAAGTGTCGGTTCCTTCTCTTCCGCGGTAAATCTCCCTTTCTTGATTGCTCTGTCAAGGACCCCTTGAAGGCGAGCTTTGCCTCTTTCGGCCAATTCCAGGCTGACTTCCTTCATGACCACCGGATAACCCGAAATGGCAAAGGAGAGCGCAATCTCGGCGCCCATCATTCCTGCTCCAAGAACTCCTACTTTGAACTCTTCGGTCATTCCGGCACCCTCCTTATGATGTTCGATCGGCCAACAAAACATATGCGAATCGGTACCGAACCGGGAGCATCCCACCGGATCCCAGGCCACGGCACTAATGTGACATGTCACCGGCTAATCCCTTGCCACTATAATGGCAGTTCCCATGCCGCCTCCCGAACACAATGTGGCAAGGCCGATTCGCGCATTGCGCCTCGGCATCTCGTAAAGCAAAGTGGTCGTAATTCTAGCTCCGCTGCACCCCACGGGATGTCCCAGTGCTATCCCGCTCCCGTTGACATTGGTGATGTCCCTGTTCAGGCCAAGGACCTTTTCACAGGCCAGATATTGAGCGGCGAAGGCTTCGTTCACCTCGATCAACTCCACTTGGTTCAGGTTCATGCCGGCCTTTTGCAAGGCGTTGTTCGAGGCAGATACCGGTCCTATGCCCATGATCTCAGGCTCCACGCCTGTTGTGGCTGTCGCCAATATGCGTGCCATTATCGGAAGCCCTAAAAGGGCCGCCTTGGATGCCGACATCAAGAGCATGCCTGCCGCACCGTCGTTGATTCCGGACGCGTTCCCAGCTGTTACCGTTCCCCCTTCTTTGAAGGCCGGCTTAAGTTTGGCCAGACCTTCCAACGTGGTATCCCTTCGGGGATGTTCGTCAGTATCGAAGATTTCTATTTTATTCTTCTGCTTCATCTCGATGGGAACTATTTCGTCCTTGAATCTGCCCTCATCAATAGCCTTAATGGCCCTCTGGTTGCTCAACAGGGCTAGTTCGTCCTGTTCCTGCCTGGTAATGAAGTATTTTTCCGCAAGATTTTCCGCTGTTATGCCCATTGCTGGACCTATGCCCAGCTCGGTCAGGGAGTCCCACATGGAATCCCGAACTTCCCCGTGACCCATGCGTGAACCCCATCTCATCTGCTCGACCGTGTAGGAAGCATTGCTCATGCTGTCCGTCCCTCCGGCCATTATCACATCTGCTTCCCCAGCCTTAATCTGATAATATGCCATCTGTATGGATGACATGGAGGAAGTGCAGTTACGGTGCACTGTTATTCCGGGTACAGTCACCGGAAGGCCTGCCTTGACCGCAGCCACGCGTGCCAGGTTATTTTCCCTGTAGGTTTTTTGGTAGTTACAGCCCCAGATAACATCCTCGATCAGGTGCGGGTCTACTCCGGAACGGCGAATCAACTCCTGCATGACTGGAATAGTCAAATCCACTGCATTTACGGTTTTCAGACCTCCACCGTGCTTGCCGATCGCAGTACGGCAGGCCTCTACTATGACAACGTCCATTACTAGTCCCTTTCTCTGGTACTTCGTTGATATTTCTATGCATGTCCAGCAGCGACGTTGGCTATGAGAGTTGGCCGGCACTGCTTGCTTTCATTCCCTACTGATTCTCGAACTGGATTCCTCGCTTAAATATTTTTCCCGCAGCCGTTTTTGGTAATTCATCTATAAATTTGATGCGACGAGGGTATTTGTACGGGGCTACTCTTTCCTTTACGTACCGACGTAACTCATCTTCGGTGGCTTTGGTCTCCGGGCGCAGAACCACTACGGCAGCCACCTCCTCTCCGAGATCCGCGTCGGGTACCCCGATCACTGCAGCTTCTGCCACGCTGGGATGAGTGTACAGCACTTCCTCGATCTCGCGAGGGTATACGTTGTACCCGCCCCTTATTATCAGCTCCTTCTTGCGATCCACGATGTAGATGTAGCCTTCTTCGTCTTTGCGGGCCAAGTCTCCGGTATGAAGCCAGCCTCCTCGAAGGGTCTGTTCGGTGGCGTCAGGCTGATTGAGATACTCCTTCATGACAGCCGGACCCGCGATGACCAGCTCGCCAACTCCGCCCACCGGCACGTCGTTGTCATCCTCGTCGACTATCCGAGCCTTGAAACCCGGCACCGGCAACCCGATGGAGCCCGGTTTTGTGGGCCGGCCATAGGGATTCTCCACGCAGGTGGGCGCACACTCGGTCAGGCCATAGCTTTCGTAGATGGTGGCGTCGAAGAGCTTTTCGAATTTGTGCAAGACCTCCACGGGCAGTGACGCACCGCCGGAAATCACGAAGCGAAGACTTTTCCTCTTGGGAGGAGAGGCTGAAGCCAACTCAACCAACCGATTTACCATCGTGGGCACCGCATAGAGAATGGTGGAATCCTCCGTTTCAATGGCCTTCATTACCTCATCAGAATCGAAACGCTCCCACATGCGTATGGTGAGTCCGCGATACATCGAGATGTTGAGCGCATGGGTCTGGCCGTAAATGTGGAAGAGCGGGAGCACGCATAAGACGACATCGTTCGGCTCGGTATGCCGCAGGCTGGAAACAGCGACAGCGTCACTGGTCAGATTGTGGTGGGTGAGCACCACTCCCTTGGGCCGCCCAGTGGTACCGCTGGTGTAGATTATGGCAAAGGGATCATCCGCTTCTGTGGCATGCGTCACAAAGGGTCCTGCAGGTTGGAACAAAGTCTCCAGCGGGGTGTAACCTGCCTGGCGGTCTGCTCCTGCCGCCACGCGAATCCGGATCCGGGGAAGTTGGTCCATGACCACGCCGGGCTCGGTCAAATAGTCCGAATGTCCCAGAAAGCACCGGGCCCCGGAATCCTTGAATATGTGATCCAGTTCACCCCGCTTGAACAAAGGATTCAGCGGAACCACCAATGCCCCCAATTTAGCCAGGGCATAGTAACTGACAGCCCAGTTGAGTGAGTTGGGCATCATCAGCACGCACACATCCCCCGGTTTCACTCCGGAGTCCCTGAGGCCGTGAGCCAGTGCGTCGACACGCGCGTTCAGTTCTGAAAAAGTCACGACTGTGTTCTCAAAGCGAATAGCCGGTCGGTCAGAGACCTTGGCTGCGGTCTCGTTAAGAAAGTCCGCCAGGTTCATGTCTTACTCCTGAGTTGTGTCCACAAAGAGGTACGGGCTTTGACAAACGATCCTGAAGCAGCACGCCCCTTCCCTGACCGGTGTGAGCGGCCCAACGGCCGCAGCCGGACAAATTCCTCGGGGTGTTTATGGAAGAAAACGGGCTCAAACTCCCAAGTATTTTTCCATAATTTGCGGGTTGTCTGAAAGTTCCGATGTGCGGCCCTGCCAACTGACCTGCCCCTTCTCCAGAATGTAAGCCCGTTGGGACACTTCGAGTGCTGTTGCCGAGTTTTGCTCGGAGAGCAAGATGGTCATTCCCTTCTTGCTGAATTCGCAAAATTTGCTCCTTTATCATTTCGACTACCAGCGGCGCCAGACCCTCGGACGGCTCATCCAGCAACAACAGAACGGGATTCCCCATCAGAGTTCTGGCGATCGTCAGCATCTGCTGTTCGCCACCGGACAAAGTGCCGCCCCACTGCTTCCGCCGTTGTTTTAGCAAAGGGAACAGAGCATAAACTGTGTCCAGGTTCCAGGCACCCTCATCTTTCCTTTTGATGGTGGCTATCCCGAGGTTTTCCTCCACAGTCAAATTCGGAAATATGTCCCGGTTCTCCGGGACGAATCCCACTCCGAGTCGAGCAATCTGAAAAGGCTGTTTCCCGTTGATTTTATTCCCTTGGAACGAGATTGTTCCCTTTCGCGGCGGAGTCAGACCGATGATGCTCCGCATGAGCGTGGTTTTGCCCACACCGTTGCGTCCCAGGACGCACACGGTCTCACCCTGATTGATCTCAAGCGTCACGCCGAAAAGGATGTGGGTGGTCTCATAGTAAGTATCTATGCCTTCAACTCTTAGCAGCACTATCCTTTTCCTTTCCGAGATAAACCCTCTGAACCTCGTCGTTGCATCTGACTTCATCGGGCTTCCCACAGAAAATCACAGCGCCTTGATGCATTACGTAGATCTTATCCGAGATGCTGAAAACCACTTTCATGTCGTGTTCGACAAAAGCCAGACCTATACCCCTATCCTTGCTCAGCCGGTAGATCAGCTCCGTTGTCTGGGCAGTCTCCGCAGCGCTCATGCCCTGTGTAGGCTCGTCCAAAAGCAGAAGCTCCGGGTTGAGTGCGAGCGCTATACCTATTTCCAGTCGTTTCTGATCCCCATGGGCGAGGAGCCCGCCGCGGGTTTGGGCATGGTCGGCCAACCCCACACTTTTCAGGATATCTTGAACCTTATCGGAGAGCATCAGCTTTGCCTTGGAGAAGAGACTCCGGTTCAGGCCCGTGGCAGAGAACAGGGCCACTTGGACGTTCTGGAAACTCGTGAGTCGCGGGAAAATGTTCAGCTTCTGGAAGGAGCGCCCTATGCCGAGGCTGGAAATCTCGTGAGGGGGCATACTCGTTATGTTCCTATCCTTGAAAAAAACCTCGCCCTTGTCTAAACGAATGTGACCCGTAATGAGATTGAAGAGCGTGGATTTTCCCGCGCCGTTCGGCCCGATGATTGACACGATCTCGTCGGTGTTGACCTCAAGGTCGACTTCGCATACGGCTATTAATCCGCCGAATGATTTCCAAAGGTCTTTGGCCTGCAACAGCATTTTATCATCCTGCGCACAAAGTCCGGCCTATCGATGCCGGGAAAACTTCTGGGACAAGAAACCGACGACGCCATTTCTCATCAACAACACCAGCAGCACCACGATTACTCCGAGGATTAAATTCCACTGCATGGTGTGCTTGGATATGGTCTTGATGAGTATGGTGTATATAGCGGTCCCCACTATAGGTCCGGAAAAGTTGTATATGCCGCCCAAAAGACATATGACGAGCATGTCCGTGGACTTGGTCCAGTGGGCATAATCGGGAAAAGCGCTTCCGCTGAAGACGCAGTAGAGGCTACCGGCCACGCCCAGGAAGAGACTGGAGAGAACGAAGGCCGCCAGCTGGTATCTCTTCACATTAACCCCGATGAATTCCACGCGGCCGGGATTCTCCCGGATCGCCTGCAAGGTGCTCCCGAAAGGAGAGTTGACGATCCTCCATATCGCGTAGACGCAGAAGGCGACCAATACCAGGCAGAAGTAATAGGAATTGGTAATGGAAGAAAAGAAATCCGGAGTGGGGATGGACACGAGTCCATCATCTCCTCCTGTGACGGCATACCACTCGAAGATTATCGTCCAGATAATCTGGGCAAAGGCCAGGGTCAAGAGAGCGAAGTAAACCTGCGTGCGGCGCACGCAAATCCATCCGACCCCCAATCCAACGATTGCAGCCATGATCGGGCCTGCGATCAGGGCGGGCAAGATGTTTATCTCCAGCTTGGTCAACAAGATGGCTGTAGCGTAGGCTCCCACCGCATACAAACCGGCAGGACCGAATGACACCATGCCGGTATAGCCGAGCATAAGATTTAAAGAGCATGCTGCCAGCGCCATGATGAGCATCTCAACCGTAATATTCAGCCAGCTCTTGCTGATCAGTGCGGGCAAGGCGATCATGAAAGCGCAAAAGACGGCCGCCAAAATTGCTCTAGGGATCCTGCCCCGCAGCAGCTCTAATTTGCCGTTGATCTCTTCCATCAATCAGGCTCTCCCATCAGTCCCCAAGGACGGATAATGAGCACGACAATCATGAGAATGAACCCAAACGCCACTGCCAGTTTAGGGATGATGTACAGCCCAAAGGCGGTGGTCAGGCCCAGGATGATGGCTCCCAAGAAAGCGCCCGGCAGGCTCCCGAGCCCGCCTATCACAACTATGATGAAACAGTCGATGATGACAGATAGGTCCGTTCCGAGTGCAACCACGGACATGGGAGGCATCAGGGCGCCCGCCAAGCCCGCCAACCAGCACCCCAACATGAAGACACCGGTGTAGACCACCGGGACGTTTATGCCTAGGGCGCTAGCGATTTCGCGGTTGTGGGTAACGGCTCGAATAATCCCTCCCAAGCCGGTTCCCCCTATCAGAACGCGGAGCCCCACGAAAACCAAGATCCCCATGCCGATTAGAAAAAGGTTGTATACGGGGAACGACAGTCCAAACAGGCTTACGGCGCCGTGAAGAGGCCAAGGCACCGCAACAGTGTTGTAACCAACTCCCCAGACAAGCTTACAGACTTCTCCTATGATCAAGATGAGCCCGAAAGTCAGTATGTACTGGTAGATCATATCCTGACCGTAGATACGTCTGAGAAGTAAAATTTCGACGAGCCCGCCCACCACGGCTGTCAGGAGCGGCGCAACTATCAGGGCAATCCAGAAGACTCCCGGCGTAGAGGAAAGACTCGAGGTAATGTGGTAGCAGAGGAACCCACCGAGCATGTAGATGGATCCGTGGGCCAGGTTGAGCACTTTCAGGGTCCCGAATATGATTGACAGTCCCGCGGCGATAAGGAACCAGACCATTCCGAGGCTGATGCCGCTTAGCATTTGTCCGAGAGCCGCCTCCAGACTCATGGCGCTTACCTCATTCCAGGTTCGGGGGGACGTAGTCCCCCCGGATATTGCTAGACCGTGGTCACCCTATTTCCGCAACTTTTTGATCTGTTCGATGGTGTGGTATCCTTCTTCGCCGATTAGTTGCACGTCGGTGAGATGCGGGAACGTCAGATCGGGCGTGAAAGCTATGGTGCCGTACCAGTTGGGCATCATGGCCTGATGGTCCTCAGCGCGAAGCAGAATCTTGCCGATGAAAGTATCCAGCTCCATTCCCTCCAGTGCCTTAATCAGCTTCTGCGGGTCCACAGAGTTTGTCTTTTCGATCACCTTTTTCAAAGCATAGATTGTCACATACGAGTTCATAGCTCCGTAAGACGGCCAGAAGCCCACCATTTTCTTATGCTCTTCTACGAAGGCCTTGCTACGGGGATCATCAATCGCCCAAAACGGATAGCGGCAAGTGGCTTGAGCCCCTTTGGGGTAGGGGTCGCCCTGCTTCACATCACTCCACGTTTCCACGTCCCCGGCGCAGGGCTGGATCATCTTCATTTTGTCATACAGACCAAAGGCAAATGCCTGTTTTGTAAAGGCGATTTCACCGCCACCGTAGATGCAGGCCAGGAAAAGAGCATCCGCTGCCGGAGTTGGCGATCTTCGAGATGTGAGCAGTAAAGTCGGTGGTCCCCAAGGGCGCCCACAATTCATCTATGATCTTGGCGTCCGGCGCCAGCTCCAGGTACTTCTCCTTGAAGGCTGCCAAGGAGTTCTTGCCGCACTCATAATCGAATCCCAAGCTGATTATTTTCTTCGGCTTCCAAGTCTTGGCCGCGGCTATGGCCGGCGCGTATCCCCAGTAGGGCACAGCGTTCGTGTTGATGCGGAACACATAAGGGTTCCATTTCTCTTCGGTGATCTGTGAGGACTGAGCGATGTTGACGATGAATATCTTTTTTGCCTTTTCTACGTAACTGGAAATGGCTAGAGCCACTGCACTACTTATAGTGCCCGTGAGAAAATCAACCTCTTCGGTCAGTACCAGGTCTTTGGCCTCGCGGAGCCCTGTCTCGGCGTTGAGTTTGTCGTCCCGGGTCAGCAGTTTGATCTCGCGTCCCAGAACACCTCCGGCAGCGTTGACTTCTTTTATAGCGATTTTGGCTCCAGCCTCCGCGCTTATGCCGTACATCGACATGGCGCCACTCATGCTGTGAATGAACCCTATCTTGATGGGTTTTTGGTCAGCCATGGCTAGAGTCGGGACTCCGGCGCTGAGAGCAGCAGCCAGAACAACGGCACAAGCCAAAAAGGTCACCGATTTCAGCAGGTTTCTCATCTCTCACCCTCCCGTAAAATGGTAAGTAACTGTAGCACGTGCTACTTGGTGGCTCGTTTCCCTGATATCTTTGTCGTGCGGGACGACGGAAGTTCCTTTCGGACTGCGGCCTTCTTCTGAATACCACTCAATGCAAATCGAAAGATGAAATCAGCCAGTCCATCTATTGTGACACCTTTCTTAGGCTGGAACCAAATCCTGGTGCGAGTAATCATCGAGGAGATCATGAAGCCGGCCAGCTTCTCATCTTGCGGCAAGAATATTCCTCTTTGCTGTCCCCTTCGGATCACCTTCCGAATTATCCGGTCGTAGGTGTCCCGCATGGATACTATGACTTTCCGGTTAGCGGGAGAAAGGCTGTCCAAGGCGACATCGAACAGTGTCTTTGCAGATCTTCGGCGACTCAAAGTAACTTTGAGATGAGCCGTGATGATGTCACGCAGTTGCTCGACCGGGTCACCGGTTTCGTCCTCTTCGAGATGTTCAATCGGCCGGATTATCTGCTCCATTTCTTCCAAGAGTACTTCGAATAGGATCTCCTCTTTGGTCTTGAAGTAGTTGTAGAGGTTAGCAGGTTTGCAGGCGCAAGCATCTGCAAGATCCACCATGCTGGCGCCGGAGTAGCCCTTCTTCCAGAAAAGCACTCTCGCAGTGTCCAGAATTTTCTTTCGGCGATTGCGGCTGGGGCTGCGGCGAGGACTCATTTTAAAGCTCTGCGCAGACGCGACTCTGTTTTAGGACATGGAATAAGCCATCGAACGCCCGCTTCACCCATCAAGCCGGATTGTCGTCGTCAATTAATCATTCGCCGCCGGTCAAGCAGGTCCTCTATCGGCGCCAACGGTCTAGAGCGGGCAGTTTAAAATTAATAAATGACCATTAACTAATGTTAACTAATGACCATTAATCATGGATAACAGTCGAGTCAGGAGCTGTCAACAAAAATGACCTGATCCCAGGATATGTGGCGCCTTGAATTACCGAGCTTCCCTTATTTAGGAAGTTATCAAATGGTCTCGTAACCTCCTGTGGCTTATACGTCCGTTGCAACTCCTACCGGCTTCGTCCACTTCATTTCCTGTGAGTGGACAATCTGAGCGGCTTACAGCTCACGTGGAACAAAGCTCTCTTGTTGCGGTCGTATTTGTCAGTTCCACCTGGAGGGATAAACGACCCAAGACAAATCTAAATTGTCACGCGTTCATGAAAAGAGCGACTGACATGAATAATTCTATGAGAGTGACAGGTGTGTTTGGGCTTGCGCTGACCTTTTTTCTAGTATGCGCGTCCTCCGGGAGCGCGCTTGAACGGACAGAAACCATCGGGACCCACAATTGATTTGTGTCCCCAGGCAAAATTACTCATCGACAGAGTTGCGACTGTGATTCTCAACCAGCCGCCCGCGGAGGCCTTTGACGCGGTCGTTAAGGACGTTTTGGCCGAGATTTGCTCTCTTCGCAGGTCATCGGAGGCGAGTCCCGAGCTTCAATCATCGGTCGACAACCTGGTTGTGGCGGTGCTGGGCTGGGCATGGAGTGTGTCAACCTTGATCAAGTTCAAGGCTGAGAGAAACTCTGTTGCGGCCGATATCGCGGCCAAGGAAGTGAAACGAAAGGTCACAGCGATACAGACAATATGCCCCGCGCTAGTGATGCCGGATGTGGCGAGTCTACCATGAACTCGGTATTGAAGCGGGAATTCCGAAATGTAACCCAGCGACCCTCTGTGATTGCTTTCCTATGGCGAACAATGAGAGGCAAGCTGAATTTGGCGTCAGCCGAGAGCTTGCAGAAGAAACGGGAGAAAGGCGCCGACAAACTCTTAAAGTAATTTTTCAAGGCGGCATGGAACGGATTTAGCGTCCTTGAGTCAAAACTATTAATATCGCCGGTGGGCAGTAATAATTCTAGATACCACTGACTCTTAAGGCGAGGGTGGAACCGATAAGGCGCTCTGCATTCGGTTGAGTGAGCTCTTCTCGTTCGGGCGGTTGTTCGCGTTCTAAAAAGCGACAATAAAGAAATATCGTGCCGTCAGCGGCCGCTACGATCGGGAAACTACGTGACAACCGGCAGAGACTCCGTAAGGGATCGCCGAAATATAGGCGAAGCTCCTGAACTCGTTTCAGGACCAAGCATGTAATAGAGGAAGTGGGGCGAGTCTTGTTTGAAGCTTATTCTCAACTATGTGAGCTAAGGAGATAATGTAATGATCAACAAATTGTCCATGAGATCTTTCACTGTATTGTTGGTGTTCATCGTGAGTCTACTCATTGCCGGTTCGCCGGCGTCTGTCCTGGCAGATCCATTGAGCACAATAAAGGAACTGGACCAGGCGTACGTTCAGATCGCTGAGAAGGTCACACCGGCTGTAGTGCGAGTAAGCTCTACCAAGACCGCCCCGGTCACACCCGATCAAGGGCTGGAACCTTTTCTAAAGCAGTTTCCATTTTTCTTTCCGTTCGATCAGCAGCAACTTCCGAAACAATTCAGGCAACGACAGCATCCAAGGGAGCAAGAGACCTTGCTGGGCTCGGGATTTATCGTGTCGCCCGATGGTCTGATTATGACAAACAATCACGTTGTAAAGGACATGAAGGAAATCAAGGTGACGCTTCCCGGGAACAAGGAGTATATAGCTAAGCTGGTGGGCGCCGATCCGGACAGCGACATTGCCTTAATAAAGATCGATGCCAAAAATTTACCGACCGTGACATGGGGTGACTCTTCAAAATTGCGTGTCGGTGAGATCGTGGTGGCCGTGGGCAATCCGTTTGGCTTGAGCGGCACCGTTACCCAAGGCATCGTCAGCGCCACAGGCCGCACCAACGTCGGAATCATAGGTTATGAAGATTTTATCCAAACGGACGCGCCCATCAACCCCGGCAACTCAGGTGGCCCGTTGGTAAACATTGACGGGCACGTCATTGGAATAAACACAGCCATAGCAACTCAGAGCGGCGGGTACATGGGCGTAGGATTTACCATACCCTCCAATTCAGCGAAAATGGTCATGGAGCAACTTGTCAAGTCCGGGAAGGTAGAGCGTGGGCTCCTTGGGAGTGAACATTCAGGATGTCACAGAATCGTTAGCCAAATCTTTCGGGCGGTCCGATACCAGCGGAGCCCTTGTCTCTCAAGTCGTGCCGGGAAGTCCTTCGGAAAAGGCGGGTGTCAAAGCTGGTGATATAATTCTGGACTTTAATGGACATCCGGTTAGTGGGGCCTCGCAGCTCAAGAACCTAGTGGGGCAAACAAAACCGGGCGCCGCCACCAAGTTGAAGATTTGGAGAGACAAGAAGACCATTACCCTCGATGTCACGATAGGTGAACGAACGGCCAAAGCGTTGGCAGAGGGCGCGCCGAAGCCCGAGACCTCTACTGAATCGGCTACCTCGACTGAATTAGGCGTCGCTGTCGGAAAAGTGCCGGCAGACATGGCGTCAAAGCAGGGCTTGAAAGAGGATGCGGGAGTAATAATCAAGGACGTTAATCCCGACGGCAAGGGAGCAGCAATGGGACTGAATGCGGGAGATGTAGTCCTTGAAGTGGACGGCAAGGCAGTAACCGGTATCTCTGAATTCAACAAAGAGGTGGAGCAAGCCAAGAAAAACGGGGTAATACGCTTGATGATCAAGCGAGGTCCCGCAACTATTTTCTTGGCGGGAGGTTTTTAGCTGTAGAATAGTTCAAACATCAACCTATGTGCGGCAGGCGAATCCAAAAGGTTGCTATCACCAATTCGCCTGCCGCGATCCATTCACCGGGGTCGCCGGTTGGATGGCGCCCAGGAAATGGCTGATTCTCCTTTAGCCAAGGGCAAGGAGTTCCTTTCACCCCACCATGCAATGCCAAATCAAGTGTAATTACCAAAACTTACATGAACAATTCTCACAGAGCGGGGCAGAATACCTTTGCCGGGCAACAAAATTGCGGCCTATTGCGTCCCACCGTTGCGAGGCGAACCTGTAGGCAACCCCTTAGATAATTGATCCGCTTCCCAGAAAGGAGAAGTCATGAGGCGATTTCTTTCAAGCCAGTCAGCCGTAACCATATGGATTGCATTTGCAGCGGCGCTTGTCGTCTTTCCTGCGATTGCATCGGCAACGGATGGCAAATTGACGCATTTTAGGTTGTCCAATGGGCTGGATGTTTTCGTGAAGGAAGATCACGCTGGGAAAGTTGCGGCCGTCCAATTGTGGGTGATGGTAGGCAGCGCTTATGAGACAGACAAGGAACGCGGCATAAGCCACGTCATAGAGCACATGGCCTTCAAAGGAACCAAGCGACGGAGCGTAGGGGAGATCGCAAAAGAGGTTGAAGCAATCGGCGGGGAAATAAACGCCTACACCAGTTGGGACGAAACGGTGTTTCACATTGTGGCGCCTTCATCGGCCATATCTCAGAGCATTGACATTGTGACGGACGCTGTCTTCAGGTCGGTTATTGATCCCAATGAACTGAAGAAGGAAAAGCAGGTAGTGATCGAGGAAATCCTAGAAGACAAGGATCGACCGGAGGACGTGGAATCCGAAATGCTTTTCAAAACCGCGTACATAAAAAGCCCGTATCGATTCCCTGTGATCGGCGACAAAGACATCGTCGAAAAGATCACTCGTAAGAACATTCTGGATTTCCGCAAGAAGTGGTACGTTCCGGAAAACATGTTTTTGCTGGTCGTGGGAGACGTGAATCCTGACGCCGTGCGCAGCGATGTCGAGCGGCTTACCGCCGACATTAAGCCTACATGTTTCTTGAAGGCTCCGCCGCCTCAAGAACCGCCACAGGAGCAAATAAGGACGTCGATAATCCGAGACCGAAACGCTGCTGAGACTCGGCTGGACATAGCGTTCCATATTCCGTCCATGAAAGGCGACGATGTCAATGCTTTGGATCTTGTTGCGGACATCCTTGGAGCGAGAGAGGATTCACGCCTGACAAGAGCGCTCAAGCAAGAAAAGGGGCTGGTGAATTCCATTTCCGCTGATTCCATGACTTCCAAGGAACCCGGCCTGATGACGATCTCTGCAACTCTTGAGGCAAAGAATCTCGAAGTCGCAACCAAGGCCATAATGGAAGAATTGGCCCGCCTGGCTGAGACACCGCCATCTGAGGACGAATTGAGGCGAGCGAAAATCCACATTGAGTCTCAGCACGTGTACGCAGGCGAGACTGTCCAGGGCACAGCCCGGATCATGGGCAACTACCAGAATACGATCGGGGATGCCGGCTATCAAACAAAGTACCTGGCCCAGAACTCTGCGGTGACACCTCAGCAGATCTCAGCGGCTGTCAAAAAATACCTCATGCCTCCCAACGTCACTATCAGCGCTCTGTTGCCAGATCAGCAAGCGAAAGATTTCCGTATTGAAGAACTGGAGAAAATCGTGAGCGGATTTGCGCCGCCAGCGACAGCCGTTGGGACCGGCGCTGCAGCAGCCCGCGAAACTGTTTTCAAGGAACTGGCCAATGGCATTAAGGTCGTCCTCGTCCCTGATAGTTCCAACCCGGTTATCAGCTACAGAATCGCGTGTCTGGGTGGTAAGAGATTCGAGAACAAAGACACGCAGGGTATTATGAATTTCATTTCCCGCATGTTCGATAAGGGCGCAGGCGCCATGACTGATGTCGAAATAGCCCGAAAGGTGGACAACATGGGCGGCTCACTCAACGGGTTTTCAGGAAATGATTCTTTCGGTCTCTATGCAAGTTTTTTCAGCCGTTACTGGGAGGAAGGGTTGGGATTGCTTTCCCAGTTGTACAAAGAACCAACATTCCCCCAAAACAAAGTGGATAGGGAACGGGAACTCATCCTCGCCGCCATCAAAAGCGAGCCGGATGATCCAACGCAGTATGTGGTCAATATTCTGAACAAGACACTCTTCCTTGATTTTCCTTACGGCTTTGACAAACTAGGCTCTCCGACGACGATTACGGCGCTCACTGTTGACGATCTCAGAAGCACGTACCAGCGCTTTGCTGTCCCATCGAACACGGTGGTTACGGCCGTGGGAAAGATGGATGCCCAGAAGGTTTTGGAGAAAGTGGAGAGTCTCTTTGGCGCAATCCCTGCAAAGGCTTTGGAAGTGCCTGAAATTCCTACCGAGAGGCCGTTGGATAAGGTCAGCCAGGAGGTCATCCATGTCCCCCGAGCTAAAGCGCACCTCGCCATTGGTTTCAGAGGCGCCACCCTTAATGATCCGGACCGTTGCCCGCTAGACATCCTCAGCGAGGTCCTGGCGGGCCAAGGTGGCAGACTATTTATCCAACTTAGGGACAAGGAAGCCTTGGCGTATGTGGTCACTTCTTTCGTGCGGCCAGGGCTCGACGCAGGCGTTTTCGGCGTGTACATGGCTTGCGAGACGTCCAAAGTTGATCGAGCTTACGACGGACTGGTCAAACAAATAGGGCTCATCAGGAAAGAGAAAGTAGGCGACGCGGAACTCAAGAAGGCAATCAACAATCTGATCGGCAATCATTTGATTTCTTTGCAAAGCTCGTCGGATCGGGCAGAATTGATCGGGTTGTACACTATATATGGTTTGGGGTACGATTTCGATTCCACGTACCTAAGAAAAATACGTGAAGTTACCGCGGACGACGTGCTGAGAGTCGCCAGGAAATACCTTGATCTTGACCATTGCGCGGTAGTGAAGATCCTGCCTGAAGAGGAAGAAAAGCCTAAATAAGAGCGGAATGGAGCCGCCGGACGCGTGCCGCTCCTGACCGGTTCGCGTTAGAGGCTGGTGTTAGAACTGAACCGTCACAAAAAAGGACTGACCTGACAAGTGAGCGATATGATTGGCGATTAAACGTACTGGCCTCTCAAGACAACGAACCGTTTCTGGCTGAAGAGAGGAACAGCCTTGCCAATAACGGTACAGTGCTGTCCGCTCACCGCTCGGTTCTCCGCAAAAGGCAGGACGGACTCGCCTTCATTAATACCGGTTTAGCCTTGATCACGCTCGGGCTTGTTCTGGTCGGCAGGGCATTGTTGTTCCTTCATTTGGTGTAACAGGATATCTTGTCACAAGAAATTATGAGCGCATGTTTTCCCCCAAGATTTCAGGGATTATCTCCGATCTCATACCCATGTAAGATCATCCTCAGGGGGCAGATACGGCTCCCCGGGCAAAAACATCACTTTTGCGCTTTCAGGCGCCAGGATGCTTCCGCCGGCGAGCTGGCAGGTCCCAGCCAGACATGGAATGAGGCGCTTTTTCGGCAACCGATGCACTGGAGGACAGCCATATCGGCACGGGACAAATGAAATTGGTATCCACTGTTCCTTGAATCGTTGTCCCATCTATCAACGAGCGAGAATTCCTCTTTAACGAAAAACCGTATGCTTCGTCCAACAAGTAAAGAGAATGAAATGGAGGCATAGCTATGAATAGAAGCGTAATGTTGCCGTTGATGATTGTGGCGCTCCTAATAGTTGCCGTTGGCGCCAGCTCCTATGCTCAGACTAAACCTGGCACGCCAGTCCCCTCTGCGCCTGCGCAAGGAGCGATCTCGCCGCCCGCTGGTCCCTCAGAGGAATTCGCCGGCCGGATGCATCATGGACGCTCGTTGGAAACCATGATGAAGAAACTTGGTATCACTGATGAACAGAAGAAACAGATCCGGGCCCTTTATGTCGGGTTCAAAGACAGCACCCGTAAGACCCGCATGGATCTAATGTCGCTCAGGGACGAAAAGAAAACCATGCTTCTTTCTGGGAAGATCGATCAGCAGAAATTGGCTCAAATAGATGACCAAATTGTCAAGCTGGTCAGCGACCTAGTGCGAGAAAAGCTCAAAATGCGAAGGGATCGTCTAGCGCTGCTGACTCCCGAGCAAATCGAGCGTGTAGCTGATTGGCAGGCCGAGAGAGCTTTCCGCGGTAAAATGCATAAGATGCATTGGGGGCGCATGCGCGGTATGCAGGGACGAGGTGAATGAGAGGCTAATTATTATCCGCGAGCCGTCGAACAGCCAAGAAATCCGAGGCGCTATCACATTAATTGTGATGCGAACGCCGGCACTGATATCAGTTTCCGATAGCGGCAAGAGCTTCAGAATCCATCTAGTCATGTGCGCCTGTCAGCGACGAAAGCGCCACCCAGGGAACATTACGGCCCAGGTTCCTGGCGGCGGATTTCTTGAAGCCCGAGCCGCTCCCCCCGGCTCAATCCTTGAGTTTGAGAGGTTTATCGCAACATGTCAGACATAAATTTGGCTCACAAGCCTTGGATTCGTCTCGTGAACAGTCACATTCATTAACGACTTTGATTTCAAGCCCACAGGTATCGCAGGCCCAAACCTGATCCTTTTTCAGATCGACGCAGCATGAGGACATGGGAAAACCCTCCTCGACATTCAATTGTGCATGAAAATACGATTACACCTGGAACTTGGAGTGTCAACAGATCTCTTGCCTATTCAGGAATCCCCGCCGGAAATCCCGCTCAGATTGACGATTGGATAGTTACTTGGTTTTGCGGGAGAAAATGAGCCGCATTCCTTGCCGAGTGAAGCGGCGTGGGCCTCTAAACTGATTCAGCCGCATTTTTCTTCAACGGCCTGATCTCGGCCGTAACCATTTGTGCTCTGAAAAGTATACGTGACGGGCCGCCGTGTTGCTGAGAGTTCGTGATGGCGGCTGCGACTGCAGCCTCTGACATCATCATGGAAGGCTTTGTAAGAGGATTACATGTCGGAACAGAGGAATCCATGATATACTGTGTGTCAATTACTTCTTTGAGGGCCGGCGTGCCCGAGAATTTGCGATCTTAATGGTTCTGATTCCTCATCCCAGATTCGCTCAACGCACTTGACCGGAGATGTCCGAAAGATAGGCGCATGCCATACGTGGTGGATGGAAATAATGTAATGGCGCAGACCGTGGGATGGCATCGGGATAAGGCAGGGGCGCGGAGACGCCTCATTCAGGATCTCGTACGCTTTGTCGCCTCGCAGAGAGTCAAGCTTAAAGTTGTCTTTGATGGAGCGCCCGACGAGGAATTCCCTGAAGGCATCAAGTATAAAGGTGTCCACATTCTGTATGCGCGGCCAGGCTCGGACGCGGATTCACGCATAATGGAACTGGTAGACAAGGCTTCCCATAAACGGGACTTGGTAGTAGTCACCTCAGACCGGGCGCTCGCCTCATTTGTCAAGCGCAAAGGCGCGCGAACAGTGTACTCGGGCCAGTTCAGGCGCTTGCTTGAGGATTCCTCCAAGCCGGCAAGTCCGATGGAGAAGTCCGGACATGGGAACAATATAGATGTCGAAGAATGGCTTGAGTTCTTCAAGTCTAAATAATGAAGCGGTAATACAGGAGGAAGACATGAGGGTGTTATTTTGGAGGGCTCCCGTGTACGCCTAAGCGGAGCCGCTTCTACGCGCTGACCCGAAAACAAAGGTTGGAACCTGTGATGGTCGTAAGAAGGAGTCCCCTGACGCTATTCCTATCCCTTGTCTCCCCAGCCGACAGCCACACCGGTCGCTGGCATGTGATACGCATAATTCATAAAATTCTTCATCATGATGTCCATGAACTCCTCCGATTCTTTCCTGGTGAATAGAGTGCCCTTAGCGTGAAGCATGAGATTCAATCTGCCTCGAAATGCATACACGATCAACAGAAGCGGTGTGCTGGAGAGCAACTTATAACCCACACCGTGAACTTCGCTGATTTCGAGACCACCAGTACTGGTTAGACAGGTGTTCGCAGAGGGATTTTCATAATTCCCTTGAGGCCATATAGTTCCCAGAAGCGTCACCGCAGCTGACAACTGGCGCCGGTTGATCAAAAAATTCACAATCCTTCGCCTCGCTGAGAACGGGAAGATCCGTAACGCTGAGGTCATTATGGAGACATTCTGAAAAAACTTTAAATCCATATGCTTGTTGAAATACGTTCTTCGTTTAAAAGCCAAGCCCTGCGCAAATGCGTCCGGATCTCTTCTTTCCTCCGGTCCGGACTTGAAGACCATGACTGCGCTGTTGTTGGCCTTTTCAAACCCCTGAAATCTCCCCTTCATGTTGACCGAAATAGACGTGGTCAAAATTCCCGGGGTCACATCGTGTGCCCTATTCCATTCGTCTATTGCCAGATTGATTCCTGCCACCGAAATGTCCACAAGTGAAATTCCCTTTTCTGTGCAGAGTTTTAGAACGCTTTCCGTCTCCTGCGCGGACATTACTTGCTTTAGATGATGTTCTTGCCGGTCCGAGGCGGACCCATTGCCCAAAGGGAGCGTGGTCTTTTCAAAGAAATGTTTCATGGCCTGACGGAACCCTGTCAGAAAATTCACGAAATTCGAACCCCGAGGGTGAACCATTTTCTTCTTACTGCTGGACAGGGCTCGCTGTTGGCAAGGCCAGTCGGGTTTTTGTCCTGTGACGTTCTCGTGATAATGGGCCAAGACTTGTCTGCCGAACTCCGAGGCGACTCCAGCGTCCGCTACCGCATGATGAATGACCGGCGCGATAATGTGGCGATCCTTAGATAACCTCAGGATATGAAATTCAGCCGGTGGCTCGTTGAAGAGGTCCCAGTCTCGGTCAAGCGCGGGGATTATGCGCTGAACAAAGTTGTCAGGGACCAATTTAGATCGATCCTGTACGGGGCACGTCCAGTGTTCTCAGGGGCACGACCATATTGGGATCATGATCCCACACAAGATGATGCCTGGTTCGCTCTCTTACTTCCCTGATGCGGCTGACAAACTGCGGAAAATTCTTTGTTGCCCGTTGAACGGCCAAGTTCAAGGCCTCTTTGTCAAGAGGTCCGTCCACCTCAATTGCAGTTATAAGGAGATTCTTGGTATTCCCATAACTCGACAAGGCCATCATCTCGGAGAGAGCGTCGAGTTTGACCGCAGTTTCTTGCATACCTTGCCTCCTCATTTAACCGACGCGCATACGGCAGTCGGTTTGTGTAAGAAATTTACACGCTATGGCTGTTTGATCGAGTTCCGACTGCTCATTCTCCGATATTTGGTCACCTTGTAAGGCAATTAGCGCTGCAATCGGCGCCATATTGCACCGTCGCCCTGAATAACGACCTCCTTCTCCTTCACTTTTCTCGAATATAATTCTCATGTTCACGCGTGCAATAGGGCGGCTTTTCTGAGCCGCTTGAAATCAGCTGTTCTGGCTTCGGCAGTATCGGAATCCGGCACAATCAGAGTTAATCCGGGCAATCAGCGCAAAAAAATATCGTCCTGCGCAGAAGCTGTCGCAGCGCTTCACGAACCGACCTGAATTTTGCGAAATGGCAGGGCTATAATTAGATTATTTAAATGATTGGCATGATCCTGTTGGATAGTATGTCGGATTCCGAACAGGCACGCTGTGTCAACTATCGGAGACAACGATGGCGCAAAGGGACAAACTGGATCTTTCAAACAAGAACTTTCTGGACACACTCGTAGATCATCGGCGTCCGCTGGTCGGCCTCACGATCCTAATCACCGTCGTAATGTCAATGTTTATTCCTCGCCTGGACACCGATCCAACACTAAAGTCCGGCATGGATTCCACTTCCCCGGCGTATCTCCAATACCAAGAGTTCATTAAAATATTCGGGAATGAGGAGTTCATCCTCGTTGCGATTCACAGCAAACAAGGAACCATCGATTCGGATCTTCTAACGAGCTTAGGGCAAATAACTCGAACACTGGAAAGAAACGATAAAATCACTGAGGTTATAAGCCTCTCAAACCTGAGGTTTTTTCGAGCGAGGGGTAAGTTGTTCGGGAACTATCCTGTGATGACCGTCGATGCAGGCAAACCTCATTTGCCTGACCCGGCGCAGCTGGCGACCATGAAAACAGCTCTTCCCTTTACCGATCTTCTGGTGTCCTCAGACCTCAAAACTGTGGGTGCGCTCATCCGGATCAAGGAAGAATACAAGCTTGATACCGTCGCGATTAAGCAGGTGGTGAGCGAGATCGACGAGGTAGTGAGAAACAGTATTCCTGCGGGTTTTGAGTATCGAATAATCGGAGCCCCGCTCATGCGGCAAGCCATCGTCAGGTACAACATTCAGACCGGGATTGTTTTTGGCATCCTATGCATGCTCATCATCACGGTAGTTTCCGTGTACGTTTTCAAGAGCGTCAAAGTTACAGCCATCACCGTTGGGATCCTGGGCGTGTGCGTCGTGTGGGTCCTCGGGCTGATGTCTCTTTTTGAGATACCGCTGAATTCCACTACGGTCCTGTCCTTCGGGTTTATTCCTATAACCACCTTGGAGATCGTGATTCACATGGTGGTTCGGTACCATCAGTTCCACCAGTCCGTCAAAGACAAGATGTCTGCCATCAAACTCGCAGTGCGATGGTTGGCGAGACCCTGTTTTATCTGCTCGGCCACTACTGCTGTAGGATTCGGGACATTGATGATCAGTTCTATTCCGATGGTTAGGCAGTTGGGATTCATTATGTCCTTGGGAATGATGATTTCCTACTGCGTGGCCATGGTGTTGATACCCGCTTTCTTCAGCATCATGAAATCTCTAGACAATCCGGAGCGTTCCGGAGTGCTCGGAGACTGGGCGGATGTTGTTCTTGAAAAGATCGAAAAAGCCATTTTTCGTTATCACCGACTATTCGTGGGCATAGGGATTGCAATCACAGCGATACTCTTTGCCGGCGCTCCTATGATTCATAGCGATCTCCAAATCTTACGCATGTTGAGCGATTCCACCACAGTGGTCCGAAACATAAACTTCGTAGAAAAGAAACTTTCGCCGGTAACTTCGGTAGAACTGATGGTGGAGGCAAAGGACAGCAACACCTTCAAAGACCCTGCGGTGTGGAAAAAAGTGAAGGAATTACAGGAACGACTCCGCGAGATTCCTCAAGTGTTTGATATTGATTCCTTCCTCCCGTTGCTGGAGTACTTGAACAACGTCGTCGGGTCGAGCAAATCACAAACGAACCTATTTGAGGATCCCGGCCTGATACCCCAATTGATCCTCGTTAATTCACTCAGCCCCGATGGGGAACGAATTGCCCGGAGGTACTTGAATTCAGACTTTGACACGCTCCACATTTCGGTCCGCATCATGAATTCCCCATTGGTTCCTATCGAGGAGACTATCCACAAAATTCGCGCTACAGCGGATTCGGTCATGAAGGGGGTTGCAAAAGTCGCTGTTACCGGCGATATCGCTGTAGTTGCACAACAGGCGTCCGATCTTATTCGCGATCAGATCCGCTCCATGTTTCTAGCAGCCGCGATAATAACGATTTTAATGATGCTTCAGATGAATTCATCTCTTCTTGGGCTTATATGCTTGCTTCCCAATATTCCACCTGTTGCTGCGGCGTTCGGAATTATGGGCTGGTTCGGGATCTCTCTGGACAATGTGACCGTATTTGCGGCCACTGTCGCCATCGGTCTTGCCGCGGATAACACGATACATTACCTGACTCAATTGAAGCGGGAGATAAGATTGAACCCGGATCAGGGAATGGAAGAGTGCGTTCGCAAAGCTTACCGACTGACTGCCAAACAGATTGGCTCCTGGTCGGTCGTTACGCTGTTCGCTTTTATGGCGCTCACACTCTCTCCGTTTCGGCCGGTGATGTTTTTCGGCATTCTAGGGTGCTCTTCTATTTTGCTGGGGTTGTTCGGGGACCTGATATTCATTCAGTCCCTGATCTTGTCATCCAAAAGAATAAGGCACACCATCAGAAAACTGATTGACAAAGAGATGACCATGCAAGCCTATAACGGTCCGATGGCGACGGTGGCGCGTCAGTAAAGCAATTTTTTCGGATCGACGCCATCCAGATGGTTGATTACTTTACCGCACAAGTCTCAAATCAGATACTCGGCCGTGGGACGGTCCTCGTATACTCGAGGAGCTTTTTTGTTGTCATTCCTGCGACAATTTGGCATCATTCCTAACTCTTGACCGTAAGCAACAGATTTGTTGTCCCCAAGAAAATTCGACGATTTGGAGTTCACAGTTGCTCCTCCCTTCTGCCCCTCGGCCGGCTGCCGGCGCAGCATTTCAATACTCCAAGAAACCGCCTCCGCAGCGCTCCGGCAGATCCCAGCCTTGAGCGACCTCAACTTGCCCTTCGGGCTTTCCTGGACGACGTTTCACATTGTCAAGAAGCGCCCAATCTGACAGTAAATGGCCTCCGGCATACAAATCCGAAGGTAAAATTCCGGCCATTTATCATCTTACACACGGATAACGAAATGGGATTCGGGACTCGATGGAAGCTTCAAGTCCACAAAGGAAGGGCTGTTGGCGAGCCAATTATGGTTTGACTCGGTATCCACAGAACTGGTCCTCAGCAGGCGACTTCCTCTGATTCATTTGCAATCGACTCGGCCAGCAATTGCACGGGATGCACCACGCGGACCGACTCCGATTCCAAATTGCCGCAAATCTGGAGACGGCAGCCCGGACACCCGGATGCAACCAAGTTGGCCTGCGTATCTTGTATGGCTTTGATCTTATTGTTGGTTATACCTGAGGCTACATCAGGGTGTTCCCATTGAAATGTCCCACCGCCGCCGCAACACGTATCGGCGCCAACCATTTCCACGAATTCGAGTTCCGGAATATGTTTGAGTAAATTTCGCGGTTCTTGTTTAACCGCTTGGCTACGGACTAAGTGGCAAGGATCGTGATATGTGACACGACCCTGAACCGGGCCGAGATGTTTCGCAATATCGAAACGTGACAGGTATTCAGAGATATCCATGACCTTGCTCGCAAGAGCCTCCGCCAGATCGGTATTGTGACCCATTTCTTCCAAGATGTGGGTGTATTCCTTTTTGAGAGCCGATCCACAAGTAGCACAATCTACGATCACCGCATCAAAGTTTCCTTCATTGAAGACACGGAGATTGGTCTGAATGTTATTCAAAGCCGTGTCTCTGGCTCCAGACATGAAGATGGGAAGACCGCAGCACATCTGCTTCTTCGGGATAACCACCTCCACGCCGAGTCGGGTCAAAACTGTGACCACCGATCTGCCAACATCCTCAAAGAGATAATTCGTGGCACATCCAACGAAATAGAGCACCCGACCTACCTTTTCTATGTCGGGCGAGACGACCTCAGGATATTGTTTGATAAGTGGTACAGAATTAATGCGCGGAATTTTAGTATAAGGAATGGTCCCTAACTTGCCATTCTTCGAAAAAATAGAAAGTAGGCTGGTACCCAGAGTTCTTCCCCAAAACATAGCAAATGGAAGAAGGCGGGAGCTGCTTAATAAGTGAAACAGCATCCTTTTCTGCCATGGGAGGCCGAATCTATTTTTCAACTCCGCCCGCATGCCCTTCAAAAGGCGATCTATTTTAAGACCGCTCGGGCAGTTTACGGTGCAAGTCTCGCACAACAGACAGGTAAACAGAAGATTATGAAAGTTCTCGGATGGTTCCAATTTTCCCTCGAACACCTTCTTTATCAACTGCACCTTTCCTCGTGGGGAAACCCCCTCGAAATAAAGCTGCTTGTACACAGGACAGGCGTTCATGCAAAGTCCACACTTTATACATTTGTGGACTTCTTCTCTCAACTGCTCGGATATCATGATTTATGGTCCTCAAGGAAACTGCCGGGGTTTAGAATACCCTGGGGATCGAAGAGCTTGCTTGATTCCCCGCATAACATTTAGGCTAGTCTCACTCAACTGCTTAGGTAAATACTTGGTTTTTGTAATGCCAATGCCGTGTTCACCGGAGAGGGTCCCACCCACTGAAAGAGCATAATCGACGATCTCATCCATGGCTTTTTCCACCCTCGCCAATTCATCACCATTTCTTTGATCGAAAAGTATTAGAGGGTGAAGATTCCCGTCGCCCGCATGAGCGAGAACCGCAATCAGAATATTGTTTCGTTCTCCGGCTTCAATTACTTTCTTGATTGCTGAGGTGAGATAGCTCACCGGTACAGTTGCATCTTCGATTAAGCAGTCAGGGCGCATACGTGCCACGGCCCCAAAAGCCGAGCGGCGTGCAACCCATAGCTGTTCGTTCTCTTTTTCAGAAGCGGAAACCTTTACTTCCCTTGCGCCCTGTTCTTTACAAAAACCGGCAACCGTTTCCGCCTGTTTCTCGACCAAATCAGGATCTCCGTCAACATCGATCAACAGGACTGCCTCTGCATCGAGCGGCAATCCCAAATGGGCAAAATCTTCCAGGGCTTTTATTATCGTCTTATCCATAAGTTCCAAGGTGGCCGGCACAATCCCAGCCTCAATAATCTTTGAAACTGTCGTCCCGGCCGCATCTATGTCATCGTATACCGCTTGCAGCGTCCGCTTGGCGCGGGGTTTGGGAAGAAGACGGACAGTTATCTTGGTTAACACTGCCAGTGTCCCTTCGGAACCGCATATTAATCGAGTCAGGTCATAACCGGTAACATCCTTAGTGGTGATTGATCCGGTCTTCATTATCTCACCAGATGGTAGAACGATCTCCAATCCAAGGAGATAGTCTCGTGTTACTCCGTATTTGATACCCCGCATCCCTCCGGCATTCATCGCTACGGCCCCGCCCATAGTTGCCACTGCAGCACTACCCGGATCGGGCGGATAAAAGAGGTTGTGTTTCTCAACTTCTTTCTGGAATTCGGCGATCACCACACCCGGTTCCACCACTGCGTAGCGGTTAGCGGTGTTGACCTCTATGATGCGATTCATCATCGTGAAACACAACACGATCCCACCTTGCTTTGCTAAGGCCTCTGCCCCCAACCCCGATCCTGCGCCTCTTGGGGTTATGAACACATTATGGGCCTGTGCGAGTTTCATAATCTCTGAAACTTCCAGTTCTGATTTGGGGAATAGTATCGCGTCCGGTAAGAACTCGTATATGCAGGCATCATATGAGTATGTCAGAAGATCTTCCTTGGTCGTCTTACAACGCTCAGGGCCAACAATAGATCTAAATTTTCCCAGGATGTCGGAGCTTAACATCGAGAAATACCTCTCTTAATCATTTTACACTTTTTGGAAGTTCTCGTCGAGCCCGGCAGTCAGGGGGAAATTCCAGTGACCGCACGATGAGGGTCCTGTCCCCTGCAGACGTGAAAAACGTCCTGCCGCAGACGCATGCCGCATTCTTTTTATAAACGGGCCAGGTACGAGCCCCCTTTGGAGTTTGATCCCCTAAGGAAGCCCGGACCGGGTCGACCCACGATATTATAACTGGCGGATACGGTTAAATCCTTAGGTAGTCCGGCGTTGTGCAAAAATCATGACCAGAATCCCACCAATAATGACCAATGCCGCCAAACCGTAAAGACCCAGGGAAAGACTTTTGGTCGCGTCCTTAATGTACCCCAGCATATATGGGGCGACAAAACCGCTCAGGTTGCCCATTGAGTTGACCAGGGCGATTCCTCCTGCCGCAGCGGTTCCGGCGAGAAGTGCGGTGGGAACGCTCCAAAATATCGACAAACAAGCCATAATTCCGACAAGACCAACGGAAACGGCCACTACTGCAACCGTGGTGGTGGACCCGAAGGCTGCGCTTAAGCCGAGTCCTAGGCCGGCAACAAGGGCGCAAATTAGGGTGTGCCAACGACGTTCCAATGTTTTATCGGAACTATGGCCAATATATAACATCCCAACTATAGCCACTGCGTTGGGAATAGCCGTGAGCAATCCGATGTACAATGCGTTTTGCACTCCGGTGCTCTTAATCATCTGAGGAAGCCAGAAGGAAATCCCGTACAATCCGGCCACAAAGCAGAAGTACACGAAACCGAACAGCCAAACCCTCCAGTCTAAAAGGCCGTCTCTCAACGAATGCCTAGTCTTTTCTTCCCTCTCCGCTGCAATGTGCTCCTTGAGCACCTGTTTCTCATCATGCGTGAGCCATTTCGCGGCATCAATTCCGTCATCGAGATACCAGAGGGTTACGATGCCCAACAGTAAGGATGGTATGCCTTCCAGAAGGAACAGCCATTGCCAGCCAGCCAATGCATGACTGCCGGAAAACGTCTCAAGAATCCACCCCGAAAGAGGACCGCCGATGACCCCGGAAATGGGAATAGCCGTCAAAAATAAGGCTGTCGTATGGGCGCGCCTTTTCGCCGGATACCAATAGGTAAAATAGAGGATGATCCCCGGGAAAAAACCCGCTTCCATAACGCCCAAAACAAATCTACATATATAGAAAGTATTCGCTGAGTTCGCGAACATGGTCAATGCGGAAACCAATCCCCACGTGATCATGATCCGCCCTATCCATCGTCGTGGCCCCACTTTCTCTAAAAGGAGGTTACTGGGGACCTCGAAAATAAAATAGCCAATAAAGAATATACCCGCGGCAAACCCATAAACCGTGTCAGAGAAACCAAGTTGCTGTTGCATCTGAAGTTTTGCAAAACCGACATTCACCCGGTCCAGGAAACAGAAAATGTAACAAGCGAACAGGTACGGCATCAGACGCCAATTCACTTTCGAGTAGGCCGACGCCTCGATCTGACTAATACTCTGAGCTATCGATCCGGATCCGGCAACCGCCATGTCCAAACCCCTTTCTGTAAGTGATCTGAATCCATTGACATTTCAGAGACGGTACCATGCTTTGTAGCAGCAACCGTTCTAGCAAAAATTCCATATCTCCCGGTTCATCTCTCACACCGGAAACGCGCGATCCGGACACGTTTGTCCTTCAACACGCGACAATGCACTAAAAAGCACCCAGCGAGAAATTCGAGTACAAAAATGAATTCCGGCGCTTGGCAGTTCGCCGGCATTACTGTTGCCGGCTACGGCCTTCTAAGCGTTAAATGTTTAACTGATTTGTTACCCCGGTGCTATTTCAGAATGCATCTTTATACATCATTTAGGCTCAAAGTGCACATAAATTACCTCTGAGGCAGTTGGATGCGTTACCACTAAACTGTTACAGGTGATGATAAATAAATCCCGGTTGACGGAGTATCCAGAGGCGAGGTATCCTCAAAAAGCGAACTAGAGGGCTTTTGCATCGTCCAAGAGCTGGTTTTGCTTGGGTTGGGGCGTGTTGGTTTGGATATCTGTGCTATTCTAGAGATGAGGGCGGCTATCTCACTGCCCTCAATTCCCCAAAACGCAGCCGGCACGACCGCCGCATAATTCCGTTTATCAACAGTCGGCTTAGACAATCCCACTTATGTTTCGGTGAAACAATGAATCTTGTTAAGGACATAGTTGACAGCCACGACGAAACCGTTCAGTGGCGTCGAGACTTCCATCTGCACCCGGAATTGGCACACGCGGAAACTGATACCGCACGGAAAGTGGCCGAAATTCTGCGGTCGTTCCGAATGGATGAAATCGAGGAACAAGCAGGCTCTACGGGTGTGGTTGGCGTCCTGAGAAACGGAGCCGGACCTGTAATAGGATTACGAGCTGACATGGACGCCCTACCGGTATCCGACGCGGGAGAACACGATCATCGCTCTACTGTTGAAGGTGTGTCGCATGCCTGCGGCCATGATGGGCACATTGCCATGCTGCTGGCCACTGCAAGGTATCTGGCAGTTTCACGGAATTTCCGCGGAACCGTGGTATTCATTTTTCAGCCGGCCGAGGAAATAGCAAACGGCGCATTGAGCATGCTTGAACACGGCCTGTTGGAAAAATACGCGATAGAATCGGTTTACGCTTTGCACATTGTTCCAGCACTGGCGGTCGGGCGTATGGCCATCACTCCGGGGCCGCTGATGGCTGCCGTAAACAACTTCAAAATAAACATAACGGGTCAGGAGGGGCATGCCGGATTACCACATTTGGCGAAAAATCCCGTAATTGCTGGAGCCGGCATAGTTTCCGCCTTGCAAACGATCGCGTCATGCGACACGGATCCTATAGAACCTGTGGTAGTTACCGTGACCAGTTTTCAATCCTGCACTGATAGTTACAACGTCATTCCAGGATCCGTCGAGATTAAGGGCACTGCCCGCTATATGAACACGGATTACGAAGATGTCTTACCAAAAAGGATCGGGCTACTGGCAAATAGTATTGCATCCGGTTATGGGGTTACCGCGGAACTGGATTACTTCAAAGGATGCCCTCCGTTGGTGAATTCTGAAAAAGAAGCACAATTTGCCGCAGCGATCGCTCGGAGTATGCTGGGCGAAACCAACGTAGTGCGATGGGCGCCTCTCATGGGTGGAGAGGACTTTAGCCTTTTCCTGAAAGAGATTCCGGGGGTGCTCGCGTTCATCGGCAATGGCGAGGATTCGCCGCTGCTTCACAACCCTGCCTTTGATTTCAATGATGAAGTGCTGCCCATCGGTGCAAGCTATTTCGCACGTATGGTCGAGGCCACCCTTCCTCCCTGACGGTAAGAAAGTCCGGGAACCCTATTTGTGACTCCCAACAACCTCTTCCAGCACTGATGCAAGTGTATCCACTGCCGAGTCGATTTCCTGCCTGTCTGATAATGAAAGGAGGGCCGAACACGATCGCGTCCCCATCCTTTCCGGCGAGGGCTGTGGAAAGATAGACAAGAACGCCCTGTCGGAACATGGCCTCTCGGATCCGCTCCGCGACTTTCACATTCCTCGGAAACGGTTCCAGCCCCGCTTTATTCCGGCCCAATTCCACGCCCCACATAAGTCCAAGGCCTCTGACATCCAGAACATACGGCGACGCTCCCAGCTTGGCCTTCAGTCGTTCACCCAGGTATCGACCCATTTCACCCGCCCGCATGACCAGGTTTTCCTGTTCCAGAATGCCGACTACCGCCCGAGCGGCTGCAGCGGCAACCACATGATGTGAAAAAGTTCCGCCATGGGCAAAATTGCCGCTCCCCCGGCTGATCACTTCCAGGTATTCCGGCTTGGCGGCCACTGCGGACAATGGGATCGCGCCTGAACCGAGCCCTTTGCCAAGCGTCATCAGGTCCGGGACGACATCCTCATGTTGGCAAGCAAACCAGCGGCCGGTTCGCCCCATTCCGGTCATCACTTCATCAAAAATCAGCAGTACTCCATATTTTTGGCAGATTTCACGAATAAGCGGCAGATAGCCAGGCGGGGGCGGATACACGCCCAGAGTGGCCCCGCTAACCGGCTCTGCTATAAAGGCCGAAACCGTATCCTGACCCAGGTTCAAAATCATTTCTTCGAGCGCCATGGCGCACCGTAGGCCGCACTCGGGGAAACTCAAACCGTAAGAGCACCGCAAGCAATAGGGAGGAGGAATGTGGGCCACTTCAGGCAAAAGCGGTGTGAAAGGCTCCCGAAAATAGGTTCTTCCCGACGCGGCCAACGCGCCCAATGTTAGCCCGTGGTATGATTTCCAGCGGGAAATAAGCCGTACTCGATTGGGCCGGCCACATTCAAGGTGTATCTGACGAGCAAGTTTCACAGCGGTCTCGACCGCCTCTGAACCTGACGACATAAAATAAAAGCGGCTGAGTCCCGCGGGCGTATGTCGGGCCAGATCTTCGGCCAATTCTTCCAGGACTGTCGCAGTAAATAGACTGCCATGCACATAATAAAAATCGGCCATTTGCTCGGAAACGGCCAGCATGATCTCTTCGCGGCCGTGACCAACATTGACCACCAGAGCGCCTCCACCTGCGTCCAAATAGCGCTTGCCTGCATCATCCTCGATCCAGACACCATTAGCTTTGACTGCTCGCGGCAGGTCCTTGTCGAATCTACGGGGGAAAACATGACTGTGCGAACTATTATCGGTTTTCAAAAATCAGTCCTTAATCGCAAAATTCCATCAAACAACGGCACGAAGACCCAGTATCTCACTGGCTTCGGAGCACGTCGCCACCTCCCGATCCAGGAGGCGGGCGAGCGCAACGGTCCGCTCTACGAATTGGGCATTGCTTTGCGCCTTTACACCTCGGCTGAGATACAAATTGTCTTCGAACCCGACCCTTACATGTGCGCCCATAATCATCGCGTGGGTGGTCAGCGGCAATTGGGCTTGACCGACTCCCAAGACAGACCACTGGCAGCCTGAAGGCAGCCGGGCTTTCATGCTGATCAGAGCGTCAAGGCTCGCTTCGATCCCCCATTGAGCGCCCAGGCACAGTTGAAAATAGGGCGGCGGCTCTATCAGATCCCGGTCGACCATATCATTGGCCTGCCGGATATGTCCCAGATCGAATACCTCCATTTCCGGCTTTACCCCGGCTTGTCGCATCTCAAGGGCCGCTGTTTCCACCCAGTCGGACGGATTAATGAATACCCTACCGCCTCTAAAGTTTAGTGTTCCCACATCCAGCGAGCACAGATCAGGATTGAGTTCGATAGGCATTAGACGCTGTCTTCCCGCATCAGGTCCGGTAAGGTTAAGGGCGCTGGTGGTGAGGTTTATAAGCATGTCGCTTTCATCCCGGATTCGGTCAACAACTTCCGCGAAAAGCCCTCGGTCGAACGCGGGCGCGCCTGTCAGGGGATCTCGTACATGAATGTGAACAACAGCAGCTCCGGCCCGCCAGGATCTTAACGCCTCTTCCGCTATCTCGGCAGGCGTGTACGGAACGTTCGGGTTCTGTTCCCTCATGGGCCCGGATCCGCACACCGCCACAGTGATAATAAGTTTGTCCAATTTGAGAGCGCCTTTCGCTGAAATTGCGGGGCTGTCAGCGGCTTCAGTATCCCAGGTAAGCCTCTTTAATAGCAGGGTCTGCTAACAATTCGCCCGAATTTCCTTCTCTCACTATTCTGCCTGTTTCCATGAGATACGCCCGATCTGTGTGGTGAAGCACCTGCTGGACGTTTTGTTCGACAAGTAGCAGAGTGATCCTTTCGCCCACAAGTTTCAGAACGCGATAAATCTCCTTTACCACAAGAGGAGCAAGCCCCAGCGAGAGTTCGTCCAGTAACAAAAGTGTTGGCCGACTCATGAGCCCACGGCCGATGGCCAGCATCTGCTGTTCGCCGCCGGAGAGTGTTCCGGCCGGCTGATGGAGCCTGTGGGCCAGAATCGGAAAAAGCGCTGTGACCTCGTCCAGAGTTTGCTGGAGATGCTTTCTGGGCCTCGGCGAGTAAGCGCCCATGCGTAAATTGTCGAGCACCGTCATATCTTTGAAAGGTCGCCTTCCCTCGGGCACACATGCTATGCCCAGCTTGGCGATATCTTGGGGCGGCAATCCACTAATTTCTTTTCCCTGGAAAGTTATACGACCCTTGCGGGGTCCGAGAAGCCCTGCGACAGAACGGATCAACGTAGACTTGCCTGCTCCATTCGCGCCGAGCACAGCTACTCTTTCCCCTTCCCGGACCTGGAGGGAAACGTCTCGGAGCACCTGGTGCTCTTGAATGTAAACTTCAATGGCTTCAATCTTGAGCATCGGGTTCACCCAGGTAAGCTTCAATGACTCGCTTGTCTCTGGTTACCTCGGCCGGCGCGCCCTCGCAGATCAGGCGGCCCTGGTTCAAAACAAGCACGCGCTCACTCAGACTCATGATGGCGCCCATGACATGCTCGATCCAAAGAACGGTTACACCGAAGCGGTCGCGGATGGTTCGAATCAGTTCAAGCGCCTGAGACATTTCCATGGAACTCAACCCGCCAAGGACTTCATCAAGCAAGATCAGGCGAGGCGCTGTAGCCAGGGCTCGCGCCACTTCGAGGCGCTTGGTGTCAATCAGGTTCAGATCTGCGCTCAAGACCCTGTTCTTTGCCCGCCAGTCCCACCAGTTCCAGCATTTCCAGGATGGTCCCGTGGCGCTCCGATTGGGGGACTGAAATGTTCCGGCCTATCAGCGCGACCAGAACGTTTTCGCTACAGGTCATTTTTGCAAAGGGCCGGGGCACTTGAAATGTCCTGGCGATACCCAGCGCGGCAAATCTGGTATGAAGATAGGCCTTTAAGGTCTTGGCCGTCGAATGTGATGCGACCGCTGTCCGCGGTTATGGCGCCTGTGATGAGGTTGAAAAGCGTGGTCTTTCCAGCGCCGTTGGGGCCTATCAGACCTACAATTTCCCCCTCATTCACCTCAAAGGTGGCCTGCGACACCGCCAAAAGGCCACCAAACCGTTTGTTGAGGCTTTCCACCCGCAACAAACTCATGCGCCCCTCCCCAATCGATCACGCAGCCACCTGCTCAGGAGCCCCACCAGCCCTTCAGGCGCAAACCGAGCCACCACCAAGGCCACCAAACCGAAGATCAGAACATGAAACTCACCGTATCTGCGGATATATTCGGACAGCGCCTCCAGAAATAAGGCGCCAACTATCGGCCCGATGAAAGTGCCTATTCCTCCGATAACCGTCATGGCCAAAACCAGAAACATGAGGTCGAGGGAGAGAATATGCGGAGTGATAAGCAGCAGGTAATGTCCATAAAGGGAACCGGCAAATCCTGCCATGGCCCCTGTGATAACAAAGGCTGCCACTCTCACTCTAATCACAGGTATGCCCATCGAGGCCGCGGCTACCTCGTCGTTTTGCACTGCTCTGAAGGAGGTCCCCAGATCGGATCCAAGGATGCGATGAATCAACCAAAGCACCAGGGCCACGGCCGCGAGCAAGACGTAGAAACTGACTGTCTTGGAATACTCTCCCCAGAAAGGCGGAACTGTTAGCCCCATGGTCCCCCGCGTGATTTCATACTCGTTCACCACGATAATGCGCAGAATCTCGGAAAAGCCGAGTGTGGTCAGGCTCAGATATATACCCCCCATACGGATGCACAGTGCCCCAAGCGCAAGCCCCAGCACCGCTGCAATCGCAACTCCGATGACGAGCCCCACCAGCGGAGGCAAACCGAACTTCGCAGCCAGGATCCCTGACGTATAGGCCCCGATCCCCGCAAAAGCCGCGTGAGCAAATGACACCTGCCCCGTAAAACCTGCCAGCAGATTCCAACTCGACGCCATCATAATGTAAAAGAGACCGACAATAGCGGTGTGGAGCCAGTATTGGCCAAGAAAGAGGGGAAACGTGGCGAATACACCCAGAGCGACCAAAGCAGCCGTCCAGCCCTTCAGCTTGGCGCCCTTCGTTTCACCTGCACTCGACCACTCGCCATTCATGATTCAGCCTCACGTCTGCCGGCGGCCAAAGAGACCCGCGGGCCGGACAAACAAGACGACGATCAGGATCACGAAGCTGAAAAGCTGCTTATAGGCGCTGGAAATGTACGCGGAGCCGAGGTTCTCCACCACGCCGAGGAGAACACCACCTACCAGGCAGCCCAGAAATGAGCCCATACCACCAAGCACCACAACCACGAAAGCGGTTAAACTGACTCCGACACCTATGTGCGGCGTAACCGGGAAGATGGGCGTGAGTATTACCCCAGCCGCGCCTGCCAGAGCGCAGCCCAGCCCAAAGCCCAGCAGATTAACCCGCTCGGGGTTTACTCCCATGAGCGAGGCCACTTCACGGTCTGCGCTCACCGCCTGCACCACTCGACCAAACCAGGTCCGCTTCAGGAGCAGAAAGAACGCCGCGATGACCACCACGCCCAGAACAAACCCCATCAAGCGCTGGTTGCCGTACATGAACAGACCGAAGACATCGGTCGCTCCTGTGATCAGGTTAGGCGGCTTTTGAGGGTAGGGTCCGAAAATGAGCAGATATGCGTTCTGTAAGACAATGGAAAGGATGAACGTCACGATGAGGGAGTACATGTCATTGCCATAGGTAGGGCGGATCAGGAGGCGCTCGATCACGAGCCCGAACACGAAAATACTTAACGCGCCCAATACCATAGCGATAGCCGGGTGAATCCCCAGGGCCTGAGCGAAGAGAGCGCTGAAATATCCGGCCAGCACGTACAGTTCCCCGTGGGCAAAGTTCACAACATTCATCATGCCGACGATGAGGGCTACGCCGAGCGCCGACAGGGCGTAAATCACCCCTATTACCAGTCCGTTTGTCAGATAAAGGAGAAAATCACTCATCCGTCAGTTTCTCCAGATCGCCTCGGTTCCCCACTGAATCGGGGCTTGCTCTGCGCCGCAATGAGAACAGGCCGGGCGGCGGCCTCCGCCCGACCTCCGAAAGGGGGATCATTTCTTCAACGGACTCTTGGCCAGATTCTTGGGAAAGACCACCGTCTGTTTCTTGTCCTGCCACTGGATCACGAGCATCGGCGGCTGCCACTGATGATAGCGGTAAGAGCCCGGCGTCAGTTCGAACTTGACTACGCCGCTGGCTACGGTCAGGTTGGTCTTTTCCAGCGCATCCACGAGTTTTTCCGGGTCCGCTCCGCCTGCCCTGTTGATCGCGTCGGCAGCGATGAGCACGGAGTTAAAAAGCGATCTCGACTTGTAATCGGTAGGTTCGCTCCCAAACTTCTTCTGGTAAGCGGCGAAAAACTCTTTATCCACATCAGTGACCGGGACCCCGACATTCATGGAAGATACGAAAAGCTCGAGATTCCCTGCATCCCCGACGTTTTTCCAATATTGAGGCCAGAGACTCGGTGGACCGGCCCCGTCGATCACCAGGGCTGTCTTTGGAAACAGACCAGCCTCATTGGACTGCGCGACGAAGTAATGGAGCCCGAAGCCGTAAATGAAGGCCAATATGAAATCCGGCTGGAATTGCTTGATCTTGTTGATTTCCGTGTAAAGGTCTTGACTGTTGCGGTCGGTGATCAGCGTCGTCGTGGGGACGTTCATCTTCGCGAGCCCGTCCTCGGCAAGCTTTTTCATCCCGAGGCCCCAGTCAGTATTCTCGGCCACGATGGCGACCTTCTTGAAACCATTCTCCTTGATAAACGGCAGTAGGGTCTCGTTGACAACTCCACTGTTGCTCGGGCCTGCACGGAACACGTACCGGTATCCCTTGGCCGTAATATCGTCATGCCAGGCCTCTGCGATAACGAGAGGAACCTTGTGCCTGTTGGCTACATCGATCTCGGCCAGGGCTGCGGATGAGTGGCTCTCGCCCACAACCATCACGACTTTGTCCTTGGTGATCAGTTTCTCTATTCCGGATGCGGCCTTCTCCGGGTCTCCCCCCGTATCCTCGAAAATCACTTCCAACTTCTTCCCGAGCACGCCCTTCCCCTGCGCGTTGACCAAATCGAGGGCCAGGGCGATCCCTTCTTCAAACGCCTTTCCTGTGGGCGCTCCCGTGCCGGTTCTTGGCCCGACGACCCCGATCTTGATCGTTTCTTCGGCCGCTGACGCGAGTGTGGCGCAACACAGCGCAACCACCGCCAGCAGAATCCCTACGGACTTCAGGTACCTTCCAATAATCCATATCGCCCCTCCTAATAGATTGGCATGAATCCTACCGCGGCGCATCGTCTGCGACGCTTGACAGCCCGAGGCGCACAGTCGAAAAGAGCCGCGGCTTGTGAACAGAGAAGTGGATGATAGCAACCAGTCCAGATCCAAGTCAATCGGAATTACCGAAGGGAAAAAGGCGTCGAAACGGCTTGACATCTATGGCCCAGAGCCATATTTATTCAAAGCATTGTGATCCTTAATATAGCCATTGCCAAAATAATGACCTTCCAGCTAGCCGTCGACCCAGCGAAATCCGTGGTCCAGGGCATATTAAGACCGGATTCCGGCCTCCGCCGGAATGACGACATGGCTTGCTGGAATCGGACAAAAATTTTGGCGCCGGTATATAACAGATAACGGCCCTATTTCCAGGAGGTGACCCGATAATGAACCAAAGCGGTTTCAAGCTGACTTACGCCACGATGTTCAACCCTCCCGAGGAGTTGCACGTCCGATTCGATAAAGCGCTGGCCGATGTGAAAGCGAGGCTCGGAACGGAATACGGTAACCTGATCAACGGCAGGGACAAATCCGCCGACAAGACATTCCGCGATCGGTTCCCGGCCGACACAAATATAGTGCTTGGCCGTTTCCAAAAAAGCGAGGCGCAGGACGGCCAGGAAGCGATAGCGGCCGCGCGGGAGGCATCCCCAAAATGGAGCGCAACCCCCTGGCAAGAGCGGGTGGCGGTAATGAGGAAAGCCGCGGCTCTCGTCGATCAACGCACGTTCGAAATCGGCGCGGCCATGACAATGTCGGTGGGCAAGAACCGCATGGAGGCCCTGGGAGAAGTTGCAGAGACCGCGGACCTGATCAGCTACGCGTGCGATCGGATGGAGAAGAACAACGGCTTCATCTCTGAGATGGGGCAGGACCCGATTCCCGGCGTTGTTTCCCGCAACACTTCGGCGCTTCGGCCCTATGGTGTTTGGTTGGTGGTCAGCCCGTTCAACTTTCCCGTGGCCCTGACGGGCGGCCCGGTCGGCACTGCCCTGGTGACCGGCAATACGGTTGTGGCAAAGCCCTCGTCGGACGTGCCGTGGTCCGTTCGTTTGTTCGCCGAGTGCCTTCGTGACGCGGGTTTGCCCGATGGCGTCTTCAATCTGGTCACCGGACCGGGCGCAGTGGTGGGCAAAGCTATGGCCTCGAGCACCGAGGTGGACGGGGTAACTTTCACCGGTTCGTACAACGTAGGGATGAATCTGTACCGTCTACGGGCTAAATCGGATTACGTTCGCCCATGTGTCCTCGAACTGGGCGGGAAGAACCCCGCCATTGTTTCCCGCCATGCAGATATCTCAAAAGCAGCCCTGGGCATCATGCGGTCGGCTTTCGGGCTCCAGGGTCAGAAGTGTTCCGCGTGCTCGAGGGTATACGTCGAGGACCCGGTTTACGACGAGCTCCTTAATGCAGCTCGTGGACCTCACGGAAAAGATCGTGATCGGCGACCCGACGACCCGCGAGGTTTATCTCGGCCCGGTGGTGAACCGGGCGGCCTTTAAAAACTTTCAGGCGTACGCGGAAGAGCTGTCCGCCGCGGGGAAAATGGCTACCGGCGGAACGATTCTTACCGAAGGCGAATATGCCCGAGGATTCTTTTGCAGACCGACCATCGTCACTGACGTGCCGCTAAATCATCTCCTATGGAAGCATGAGATGTTCGTGCCGATAGTCATGGTGGCTCGCGTTCGCGATTTGGCCGAAGCCATGCGGGAGGCCAACGACGTCCAGTACGGTTTGACAGCAGGCTTCTACGGTTCACGTGAGGAAGCCGAGTGGTTCTTCGAGAACATCCACGCCGGTGTCGTGTATGCAAACCGGGCCATGGGCGCCACTACGGGGGCTTGGCCGGGTTTTCAGCCGTTCGGCGGATGGAAGGGTTCCGGCGCTACGGGAAAAAACGCCGGAGGACTGCACTACCTGCAACTGTACCTCAGAGAACAAAGCCGGACCCTCGTAATCTGAGCGGATGGAAGGGAGAAAGAGGGAAGGGAAAGAATGCGGGGGAACCCGCTTCTTGAAAGAAGCCGGATTCCCCCGCACCCCCTCCGGCAAGAACTTTTATATGGCTAGCGGTTAATCGAAGAGCCGATGCCGATGTTCATGACATAATATGCCGCAAAGGGCAGACGGGCGAGGTTATCATCCACGCTGCTGTAGGGAGCGACCGGCGGTCGCCCTTTTCTCTGGGCGCACCCGCTGCCCACGGGCTCCGAGAAGGCCATCGGGAACCCGCTTTTTGTGGTGCTCCGCGCACAGCGATCATGCATAATGCAACATCGAGGTGTATCGACGGCTCTCAGCTTTACGATGCATGTTGGCTCCACGCCGAGTGGACCCGCACCCCCTCCGGCAAAAACTCTAGATTGGTTGGTGGTTGATCACAGAATATTGCTGATACCGTCCTCTGAGCTTTAATTCATGTAGCGTCAGGCCCCACAGACCGCATACCATACGGCAATCCCGCGGTCTGCGCCGGACTAATCGGCTGGCAGTGTCTCGAAGCAATGGGTAGAGCGGTCCTGTGGCCGCCGATATTCCGCCAGTCATGACACCAAGTCGGAAAGGCCCAATGTATCTCCAGGGGAGTCCTTCGCAGGCTCCGGTAGCGGCCGGCCTCCTCACCGGTCGTTCTGAAACGAAGGAACCAGCCTTCTAGCGGTATATCAAAGACGCTGCAAGCAATGGTAGGGCGGCCCGTGGCCGCCGAAATCTTTTTCCGGCCATTGGCGGAGGCCACTAAATCATTGTCGGGCATGGCCCGACCTACCTCTGACTGCAAATTGCGCCCACGGGTGACAAGGCATGACGGTATCCAGACGGTGCTCGAGATTGTATCTTCATGTGTCTTTAGCCTTTTCCTCGGCCCGATATGATCAGGACGTGTTCGGCTGACGGCCATCAATGCCACTGCGCTTGACCGGCGGTGTTCGATGCGGTACAGTCATTAACAGGAAAACGCAGGCTTTTTTTGCCACTTACGACGGTCTTGCTTCCGTCGGGTCTTCCGCTCCTGAGCCAGGGCGCCTCTTTCAGGTTCAAAGGAACCACCCCTCGCCCCTTATGGCCCGCCGACTCCCAGACTGCCAAACGCGCCGCATAATTCCGATTCGTACGGATTGCCATTGAATATATCCCCAATGGCCGACTCCAAACAGGCCCGTTGTCTTCGTTTTGCCTTCCTTGAGTCGGGCTGTCTTAACCGACTCTGTAGCTCTAAAACAAACCGGTGAGGATTGGAATTTCTCACAGAGGAGTAGTCGATGAGAGTTCTTCTAGCAAATCCAGGGTACCCGCAAACCTTCTGGTCTTTCGATACTGTGCTCAAGATGATAGGCAAAAAAATCCTGTTTCCGCCTCTCGGGCTATTGACGGTCGCCGCACTGCTTCCCGAGGATTGGGACGTCAAACTCAGGGACTTAACCGGCCAAGAGATATCGGACGAAGATTGGCGGTCTTGCGATGTTGTCATGGTTTCGGGAATGATCACTCAATACACCGGAATCGTAGAACTGATCCGAGAAAGCAAAAGCAAGGGGAAGACTGTAGTGGTAGGCGGTCCCTTGGCATTTCACATTCCGCGGGAGATGTTGGAACTCGGAGCGGACATCGTCGTCAAAGGAGAGGTGGAAGAGGGTGTTCAGGCCCTCGTGGAGGCGCTGAAATTAGGGCGATCGGGGATTGTCATCGAGATGCCTGCCGGACCGGATCTGAAACATTGTGTGTCGCCGAAATACGATCTGTTGGACTTCGACATTTATGAGAGCATGGCTATTCAGTTTTCCAGGGGGTGCCCTTTCCGCTGTGAGTTCTGTGACATTACTCTCATGTTCGGGCGATCGGTCAGGACAAAAACGCCGCAACAAGTCTTAAAAGAACTCGATATTCTTTACGATCTTGGCTGGAGAAAAGGTATTTTGTTTGTCGACGACAACTTCATCGGGCAGCCGCTCAGCGCAAAAGCGCTGCTGAGAGAACTGATTCCATGGATGGAAGAACGAGGCCATCCGTTCGAGTTCAGCACGCAAGCGTCTGTGAACCTTGCCGCAGATTCCGAAATGATGGACTTGATGGTCCGAGCGGGATTCTTCAAAGTTTTTATGGGGATCGAGACAACGGATCATGAATCCCTTCGCCAGGCAAAGAAATTTCAGAATAGTTCCGTGGATCTCGATCAGGCATGCAAGGCGGTGAACCGAGCCGGATTGCAGGTAATCGCCGGTTGCATAATAGGCTTTGACAATGAGGCGCCAGGGGCCGATCAACGCTTGATCGAGTTTGCCAACCGGAACCATATACCGGAGATGTTTGTTACCCTACTGCAGGCAGGCCCGGGAACGGAGATCTGGAAACGGCTCCAGGCTGAAGATCGGCTTCTCTCAACCGTCTGTGACGACAGCTTCGGTAATCAAACCGGCCTGATGAACTTCCTTCCAACCAGGCCGATGAGCCAGATTGTTGAAGAGTTCATCAATATCCACGAGGTGCTTTATGAGAGGAAATCCTATCTTAAACGCGCTTTCGACCATTTATCGCGGATGGTTCCGCCTCCGGTAACTGAGAGCTTTGGCGCACCGTCACTGTTGGAGATATTGGCAGGGCTAAAGGTCGTCTTACGGTTGGGGGTAATCTACTCTTCAAGATGGACATTCTGGAAATCAATCATCCGCGGATTGATAAAGTTCCCCAGGAGGATGCGTCAATTTTTCACCTACTGCGTTACGCTGGAGCACTATCACGCTTACCGTCTAACCATCAGAGACCAATTAATGACAAAGTTGCCGATGCTTCAGCAGGAAGCTCGCCTGCGACGATCTGTGCCGTTCCAGACAGGTCAAAAGGAAAAAGCTGTTGTTTGTTGACGTTTCCGGAAAAGACAATTCGGGAACCGGCTTTTTGCGTAAAAAGCCGGTTCCCGGCGCTTCCGGCAAAAACTCTAAATGGTTGGCAGTAGATCACATAATATTGCCAGTACCGTGATATAGGGGTGTATCCTTTCCTCTCCGTCAAGATCCTTCCCGAATCCGTCCACTGTTGGGGCCATGTTCACGATACAGAACCTTGGCGCAGCAACAGAAAGCCCTCCGCCTCTCGCTCGAGGACGTGGTACTACCCCGCTAACTCAATAAGAGACCCATCTTTCAACAGCGACAGAAGTTTGTTGACGGAGACACGATCAAATGGATATAATTCGCCTGTCGGAAAAATTTTACCGGCATTCGTGTCAGTTAATTTGCCCCCGCTTTTTGATCAACGGTTGGCCTCCACTTCTCCATTCGGAAGCAGGACACAGAATGGCGTACCTTCGCCGTCGTTTCACCGGTCTTTAGGTACCCTTTCTTGTCGTGGCAACGGAGATAGGAAGGTCTTCTCCATGGACACATCAGGCGCTGTAGTATCTCGAGAGTTTTTTTGGAACATCCAAGGAGCCGGATTCCCGACTGCACAGATTATCCTCTACGTCCTCGCGGCCATCGCCGTTATCCTTTTCGTATACGGGCTTGCCAGGACCGGACTATTCACCAGATTTAAGGTAATGACCAATGCTACGGGCTCTGACGTAGACAGAGTAAGCGATCCGTGGGGAAGGCTCCGGCACATGCTGGTAGACGTCTTCGGCCACCGGAAGATCTTGCGAGAAACATACCCGGGAGTCGCTCATCTGTTCATTTTCTGGGGATTCGTCGCTCTCACTATCACCACAGCCGTTGTCTTTCTCCAGCTTGATATCATCTGGCCGATCTGGAAAGTATCCTTCTTGAAAGGCAATTTTTATCTTGGGCTTAGTTTGTTTGCAGACGTTTTTGGGATCCTTGCGATCATCGGCACACTAATGGCCCTGAACCGCCGATATTTTATGAAGCCCAACTGGCTGGATGAGAAGCCGGAAGATAAGCTTATCCTGTGGTTCCTTCTGGGCGTTCTGCTAACGGGATTCATTGTCGAGGGCTTGCGAATCCAAGCAACCGAGGCCAGTCCCGCGAGCTCTATGCACCCGTATATCTGGTTTTCGCCGGGAGGCCGCGTTTTGGCATATCTGTTCTCGGGGATGAATGTCGAGACGATTAAGTCAACTCACGTGGCGCTGTGGTGGATTCATGGGGTCGGCGCGCTGGGATTCCTGGCATACATAGCGTATTCAAAGCTGCTCCACATTTTCATGGCTCCGGCAAACATCTTTCTCCGGTCCGTCACCGAACAACCGCCAATCAAGCTGATGCCGCCTGAAATGTTTGAGAACGCAGAGACGTTCGGTATCCACAAGCTGGAGGAATATTCATGGAAGGACCTGTTCGACACCGAGGCGTGCATGCGCTGCGGACGCTGCGTGGAAGTTTGCCCGGCGTTCAACACCGATAAGCCTCTGAAGCCCCGGGACGTGATTCAGAGCATCCGAGACCATATGGAACAGAAGGCGAAGTTCCTCCTCGATGCGAACGGCAAATACCACATCATTTCTGATGAGGAGTATACCGGTCCTGCATTGATCGGAGATACCATCGCTAAAGACACGATCTGGTCCTGTACCACCTGCATGGCCTGCGTCGAAGCCTGCCCGGCTTACATCCTCCAGTTTCCCAAACTCATCGACCTTAGACGCTACTTGGTCATGATGGAATCCGATTTCCCCTCCGAGGTCACTGATGTCTTCAAAGGGTCGGAGAACAACTCCAACCCATGGAACATCGGTTCCCATGCGAGGGCGGATTGGGCTAAGGGTCATGATGTCCCTCTCATGTCCGATAAGGGCGAGGCTGAGTACCTCTTCTATGTCGGGTGCGCCGGATCGTTCGACGATCTGAACCAGAAGGTTGCTGTGTCGCTGGCAAAGATCTTCAAGGCTGCCGGCCTCGATTTCGCCATTCTCGGCGCCGAGGAGGGATGCTGTGGTGATTCGGCCAAGAAAATAGGCAATGAATACCTTTACCAGGCCCTTGCCACTGCGAACATAGAAACGTTCAAGGCGTACAACGTGAAGAAGATCATCACCATGTGCCCGCACGGGTACAACACTCTCAAACACGACTACAAGGAGCTGGGCGGGGATTTCCAAGTGTTCCACTACATCGAGATCCTCGACAAGGTCATCAAGGAAGGTAAGCTCAAGCTGAATAAGCCCATCGCCGATCTAGGGGCCATCACATACCATGACTCATGCTATCTGGGCAGGTACAACAATATCTACGATCAGCCACGGAGTATCCTCACGGCCCTAAATTCAGGCGGTCTTGTTGAGATGGCCAGCAACCATTCAAAGAGCTTCTGCTGCGGCGCAGGGGGCGGCAGAATGTGGATGGAGGAAAACCTCGGTACGAGAATCAATCAGAAGCGCACCCGGGAGGCGGAAGCGGCAGGGGCCAAGACGGTGTGCACCGCGTGTCCCTTCTGTTATACCATGCTGTCCGATGGCGTTAAGGAACTCGAATTGTCAGAGAAGCTCCAGGTAATAGACATCGCGAGGCTGGTTGTGAAGGCCGCAGATCTTGAGGGCTAAGCGCTGCTTTTCATAAATACGGTCGAGGATTGGTAGGATGCGATGACCAGAGCAAATCGCATCCTACCTGCGACATGGAAACTTACAAGACGATTTCTTCCGCCAAATTTATGAATCTCGTCTCGTGATGAACAACAATTGCAATTCTCGAAAGTTTTGTGCCCGTAAAGGACACGATCGGAGGGTAAACAGAATGGTAGGATAGGCTTCCAGCCTGTCCATTAAGAATGACGGGCAGGATGCCCATCCTACCAAATCCTCCTTCTCTTCGCGATTACTTTTGAGAACCCCCATAAGTGAACTTCGCATGATTGTTTGCCACAAAGATATTAGAAATCTGTACTCCCGGTTCGAGCGGGGTGTTCCCTCTATTCTGCTCTCTTTGGGCGGTTCACCAAGTATATGCCGGCAGCCACCAACCCTAAACCGATCCACAGCGACAACGTCAATGATTCCCCAAGAATCAGCCCACTGAGAATAACACCAAACACCGGCGTGAGAAATATGAAGGAGACCAGGCGGCTCGCCTGGTAACGGTGCAACAGTCGAAACCACACCAAGTATCCGACAAAGGCCACGACAAAGCATTGATACACCAAAGCGGCAAGCGCCGCCGGTTGGGGCGAGAATTCCATGCCCCATTCAAATGCCACCGCCCCACACACCAGCAGGGGAATGGAAAAGAAGTGATGGGCAAATAGTGTCTGAAAGTGGGTTATGGGGGTGTTTTCCACAAACTTCTTTACATATATGTTGTTCACGGACCAGAGCAGCCCTGTGGTGATCATCATGGCATCGCCAACCCAGTGCAGCTCCCCCAATGTTGTCGATCGTGACTCGAACACTATAACCAGTCCGATGAAAGACATGAGCAATCCGACGGCCTTAGCTAAGTGAAGTTTGTCATCAGGTAACGTGAAATGCGCAAGGACGGCCGTTACAAGCGGCTGACAAAAAACAAGGATTATGCCCCGAGAAGCGTCGGTAAAAGAGAGACCCCAGTAGAGAAGCAGAAACTGGGCCCCGAATAGGGACCCGAGAGCCACACCATGTTTTATCAGCCCGGCCGGAAGGCTGACCTGTATGTTCTGCGCTCGAGCCCAGAGCCAAAGGAGGCAGCTCGCGACCACTGACCTTATGGTCACGGCCAAGATGGGAGGGATACTCAGATTGCTAAATTTGATGCTGACAACATTTCCACCCACGATCAAGCAGAACACGACAAGGAGCAGTGATTCCGTCAAAGGTATGTGTTGAGACGTCCGGTTTACGGGGGTTACCAAAGTCTTTACCTAATCTTGGATTTTGCGGTCGACTTGCCGCTTTGGGGATCTTTGGATCGTGACCGTTCGCCGGCTGGTTCCTTTGAACAGGACAATATTGTAGTATATCGCCTAAATAGACACGAACGCCAAATCCTTGTCACGCAGCTGCAAGAGCCCTTTCCGTCATCCTACCAATGTGCCTCATTGTCCGCCCACGGTCAATCTGAATCGATCCGCCTGTGTGTTACCTGTTTGGTAATCTTCCTTTGCCAATGGGACGGAAACCTCGTGCCTTCTTAGTCCCCATTGGGGTTTTCTCCCGAAGGCCTTATCACACAAGCATTTTTACTTGAAGAAAAGTTATTAACATGTTAATAATACATCGGCTTATTCCTACTATATTAACAGGCTGGGCAGCTTGTTTTCGTGGCTCATTTAGTTGTGATCTTGAGACTATGCTCTATCCGATTCTTGAATTTCACTGGAGAAGACTATGCGAAATATCTTGTGGGCCACGTTCCTCTCACTCGCTATGGCTCTGAGTATCAATTCTTCCCCGTCGGCCCAAGGATTGCAATCGAGTCCATACGCTGCTTCTCCTTTCCTCAGACGAGAAAGTCTCGGTCTCGCGCCATCTAACACGTTTGGATCGATGTACCCACAGTCTCCGCTTCTCGCAAAACAGGAAAGTAGTTTGTCCGGGGATTGTTTGAAGAAGGACGTTCCGAACCTGCAGACCGGTTACATTTATTATTCCGGTAGTAATTGGCGGGTTGGATACTTCACTCTCGACTACCTTCTGCCTATACGGTTGACGGAAAACACTATTTTTTTTGGAACAGCGCATTCCGAGTTTCAGGGCAATTCGACGAACTTAACAAGAAGAGCTGACGAGCAGGTCTTTCTGTCAATGGGTGGAGGGTATCGGAGCCTGGTACGAAAAAACATGCTCATGGGTTTCAACGGCTTTTATGACACCGCTCGGTTTGCCAGTCGATGGGTGTCTTCCGGCGGAGCAGGCCTTGAAATGGCCTTCTTAATGGCAAACCACGATTCTCTTGATATGCATTTCAACTGGTATGGCGATCTGGCCGAAGGCGATCTCATCAACCAGTACCGCGACGGACCCTCCAACTTTGATCTCCAGCTAGGATTCTCACATCAATTGTACGACGGCGGTCCGGACTTGCGTCTCTTCGGTACGGCTTATAAATTTGACGATGATACCAACATTTTCGGCTGGCAGGCAGGATGTGAACTTAAGAGCCCGAATGGCATTTTGTCAGTCAAATGCGAAACCGCGCACGATCCTGTAAATGATTCGTATCAAAGCGTGAGCGCATTTGTTAACATTGGTTTTCAGTTAGAAAATTTGGTTAAAGGAAAAAATCCTTTCGTAATGCCCGAGCCGATCTTCGCCAGCCCGAGGAATATCAACCGGCTCACTCATAACGTCAAGAGACATTGGCGAAATACCACGCACGGAGTCGCCCTCGCATCGAATGTTCAGACGATAACAATTTGGAACAAACGCTCAACACCAGTGAAGCTCTATCTTGGGATTCACGGGGAATGGGGCAAATACAACGCCACGGATTTTTCGGGCTTTACACCCGATCCGTGCAATCCTCAATGGGTACTATCTAAGACCATACAGCCCAATACACCGATTACTATCAATTTTGATACCACCAACAAAGGCAAGATCAGTTTTGCGCTTAGCCCTGACATGTGCCCGTGGGGCGACTGTCCTCAAACTCTTGGAGAGTTCACCTTGATTGGCAATGACAACAAAGACACTGTAGACATCAGCTTGGTTAACGGATTCAAATATCCGATGGAGATTACCTCCAATGGTAAGGTCTTAGCCAAGGCGCATTCAGAAAAGAACAATCAGAATGAACTCAATGTCTTTCCTCTTTCTTGCGATATATGTACCAAGGCCGATTCGCCTCCGACCTGGACACATTGCCAGCAACGCCCTTTTGACCAAACCCAATGCAAGACGCATAAGGCCGGTGATCCCGACCCCAAGGCCGGTGATCCACCCTGTTTCACTGGCTATCCCGTGGGGGCCGAATATACGGTGAATATTCTATGAATATTGTGCTGTTACTAATTAGGAGTTAATTCCTTTTTCATGGTATTTAAGTAACTTATCCCCGACTCCACGATTTTCATAATGCAGACCTCTTATTTTTCGGAAAATTGTCAAGATTTACAGGTCATTTGCCTGTCAAACTCTGGTTCCGTACGCGCGACACGTCTCAACGACCTTACTGATGTGAGCAAGCAGCTTCTTGGTATCCAGAGGCTTTTTCAGAATCGCGTCCACGCCGGATTCAATCAGCTTGTCTTGTTCCTCTGCCTTAACATCCCAGCCCGTCAATAGGATAAACGGTGTCTTGGGGACACCTCGTTCCACGGCACATCTCGCGGATCGCCTTCCCCACCTCGTAACCATTCATGCCCTGCATGCCGAGGTCACAGATTACCAAGTCAATCTTGTTATTTCTGAAGATTTCCATGCCCTCTTCACCGGACATGGCGGAGAAGACCGTCTGCTGGTGTTTCGTCAATATCGCCTTAAGATGCATAACAATGAGCGCTATATCGTCAATCACAAGGATGTTCAATTTGGCGCGCAGCATCTTTGGGCCTGAAGGCATTGGCGCCGGTTGGGGCTCTTTGGTCAAAGGAAGCGTCACGGTAAAGGTGGTGTTTTTCCCTTCTTCACTCTCCACCGAGATGGTCCCCCCATGACGACTGATAATTCCGTGGCTCACAGCGAGCCCCATTCCGGCGCCGGTGGACACTCCCTTGGTGCTCCAGAAAGGCTCAAACACATTTTTGAGATGCTCTCTCTTTATTCCCATACCGGTATCCATTACCTGAAGTATGACTTGATCCTCTTGGATGAATGTCTTGATTCGGATCTCGCCCCCTGCCGGCAAAGCCTCGGCGGCGTTCTTCACGAGATTAACCAGCGCCTCCGTGATCTCGCCTTCTTTTGCGTTCACAAAACATCGTTCCGTGAGTTCTAGATTCAGGGCTATCTTTATGCCCTCCTTGTTCGGACCCGTCTTCCACAAAGGCTTTGTCATTTCAACAGTCTGCTTCACAGTTTCAGACAGGTCAAACACCTCGCCTTCAGCGGGTTGGACCTTACCACCGACCTGGGCAAAGCTCTGGAGCCGGCTAACAATTCCGGCCCCCGATTTCGAAACTTGGAGGACTTGTTCGAGCGTCTTCTTGGGTTCGGAGAGGTTTCCCGTTTCCAGATCAGCTAAGGCGAGGTCAATGCCGCCCATAATCATTTGGAGCAGGTTGTTGAAGTTATGGGCTACACCACCGGCAAGATCTTCAATGGCCTTCAGGCGCTCAGTCCGGATCGCGAGCTCTTCGGTTCTTCGCCTTTCAGTGATGTCTTCACAGGTCACCATGTCTTCGCCCGAAGACAGACTCAACGGAATGAAACTGACTATTTTTTCGGTTCCATCCCTGCACCTTACCGTGAAGATCCTCGGTTGCGCTTGGCCGGCCTTGGCTCTCCTTGCGTCATCAATCCAAGTTGAAATCACATTGTGTCGGTATTTCGGATCAGGATATGCCTTTCTGAACCATTCTCTGCCATTGGGTATATCTTCGACAGCGTACCCGAACAGTTCTCTAAATTTCGGATTGATGTACGCAAAGGTTCGATTTTCACTGATTAACGCTAAGCCAAATGGCGCCCCCTCTGCAAACGCCCTGAACCTCTGCTCGCTTTCTCGAAGCGCCTCTTCCGCCTGCTTTAGTTCGGTGATTTCGATGCCAAAGACCAACGCGGCCGGTCTGCCATCCCACTCGATGCGAACAGCGCCCACATGGCCCCATCGCACCTTTCCCCATCTGTCTACAACCCTAAAGACGCGGGTCTTTCTTCCTCCTTCGCCCTCCATCGCCTCTTGATAGAGCTCGGCCGCAGTGTATCTATCATCCGGATGGACAAATTCCAGAAAAGGCCTGCTCGTTACTTCCTCCTCAGAGTATCCTGAGAGCTCCAGACCTCTGGGATTGGAAAACACAAACATTCCGTCCTGGGCTACCAGGATCAGCTCGTAGGCATTCTCGACTAGCAGGCGGTACCTCGCTTCCGATTCCTTTAACAACTTCTCGGCTTGCTTGCGGTCGGTGATGTCCCTTGTGATGCCTAAGAGTCCTGTGGGAATTCCGTTCACATCTCGGAGGAATTTAATCCTTGCTTCTGTTTCGATAATTGAACCGTCCTTGCAGAATTCCTGCAATTCCACCAACCGTGTGCGGTCGAGATTGGCGCCAGGCTCACGGTCGCTTCCAATCTCCGCGCCAAGCATCGTCATAGCCGTCGCGTAAGAATCGGGGGTCAACGTCTTGTCCAGTGCTAGATCAAGGGCCTCTGCCGGACTGAACCCGCGGATTCTCTGCACTGAGGGACTGATATAGGTGAATTTCAGGGTCGCAAGATCCACAGTCCACACGATATCCGTGGCGTTATCAGCCAGCAGTCTGTATTTCTCCTCGGATTTCCTCAACTCCTCCTCAACCTGCCGTCGTTCAACAATCTCTTGCTCAAGAGTGCGGTTCAGGGCTTTCAATTGATCCGTTCTCGCGTCAACTCGTATTTCGAGATCATCGTGCGCTGTTTGCAATTCCGCTTGGAGTCGGTCACGTTCAACGATTTCCTGCTTGAGATCCTCAACCACTTCCTCTTTTTCGTATCTGAGCATCAATGAATCGGCATATACCGAGTGCATCCGTCTGCCCGTCAGCAGAAGCACGCAGGCAAATAGGAGTATCACGCCCCCAGTGATCACATGAAATTTGTCGAATTCGTATATGAACCGGCCTGAAACAGGGAGCAAAGCCAGCAAGAGATTGGGGATATAATCCTTCGTCGGCGAGTAGACTACGATACTTGCGGCCCCGATTCCCGCAACGAAAATCAAAAACAGGAACTGATGCAGCATCGAATCTTGGGGAAACAGCCATACACCTGCCACCCCCCACATCAGTCCTCCCAGACTGACTGCCAAGGTGTGCCATTTACCCCACCTTATTACTGCGTCTTCATCTCGTTCTTGCTTGTGGAAGAAGTGTATAAGGCAATGCCTGCCCAAAAGTAGCGCTGCATACGCCAACACCCAGACAACTATACGGTCATGGGAAACGACTTTCCAGAGAGCGCCTCCCAGTGTCACAGCGCCCAATAATACTCCCACTGAGCCGATGCTGGACTGCGCATAGAGTAGCCTGACTTGGGCAGCTTTCAACTTCCTCCGTCTCTGATCTGAGAGGGACAGTGAAGCATGCGGTTCCACGATCTCGTTAGTCTCCATTTTGGCTCCACACAAAAACAGATTCAGGGCCAGCCCGAGGTTTAAGTGTCATATCCCGGAAATAACGTTGCATTTTCAACCTTTTAAGGAACCGATGATAAAGGAAAGAGCGCTTTGACTATGACAGTCAAAGGATAACGATAGGCGCCAGTTACGATCGTGTCCGTCAAATATCGCTAAATCAGGGACTGCAATAATGGAATTAAATGCTGGAATAATTTATCTGATTTCCGGAACAACGTCTACAAATTCTTAAGGGAATTTAACTCCGAACCTGAGCGTGTTACTTACAAGCATGGGGCGGTTTGTTACGAGCGAGATTAGACAGCTTAGTGGACCTATATTGACAATTTCCAGTTCTCAAAAACCTGTTCGGTCTCTCGTTTCAATTGTTCGACAATTTTCGCCGCTGGTTTTACGTCTTTCACCAAAGCCACACTTTGACCGGCATAGAGAGCTAACCTTTCTATGTCGCCTTGCATAGTTTCAAGCGGCATGGCGCTGCTGTAACGAATGACTTGCTTTCCGTCCGCCCGACGCGCGATGACTTCGCCTTCTCTTGGGCGTTTGCCACTTGGCGGGCGCCCTGCTTTCTCCCACATATCAAATGTGCTGTTTCGCAAAGTGCGATGAGGCGCATGCTCCCAACCGATGTTAAAAAGCTCGGAATACACGGTGTCTTCCGCACCTGCGGTAAGGAGTTTCCGCTTATATAGATGATGCGCCAGACTCTCTTGAGACGCTACGAACAGCGTGCCCAGCCAAACGCCTGATGCGCCAAGAACAAGCGCCGCAGCTATGCCGCGGCCATCCGCGATCCCACCTGCCGCTACAACAGGTGTGGGAGCGATCGCATCCACCACGGCCGGCACGAGCGCCAAGGCGCCGACGGCGCCGCGAACATGACCGCCTGCCTCCCAACCTTGAGCGACAATCACATCAGCGCCGGCCGCCAGCTGCTTCCCGTGCTTCAGATACACTGCCGACGGAATGCAGTACAATGGCGCCTGCCTCATGCGATGCTCTTGATGTAACTGCTTGGCGCTCCCCAAAATAGCGAGATGATTTTCACTCCCTCATCCAGGCAGATATTTAACTTGTCATGAACGTCCGCATCCAAGACTAGATTGATGCCAAATGGTTTGTGTGTCAGCGAGCGTGTCTCCTGTAGCAGTGTGCGTATTTCAGGCGGCGAACGCCACGTTAGCGACAGCATTCCCAGGCCGCCGCTGTTCGACACCGCGGCTACGAGTTCAGGACAGGTTGCGCTTCCAATCGGGGCTTGAATGATTGGTAGCTCGATTCCCAATAGGTCACAAAGCAATGTCCGAATCATTGCCTTTCTCCTCTAAAGAGTCAGTCACCTAGGAGAGCGCCGCCGCTCAACAATAATCAGATTTGATCCGCATAACTGCGAAGTTTTGGTTCATTGCCTACATAACACGCCATTTGAATGATTGCAAAAGGCACGCCGCAGGTATGGGGGAGGCAGCCGTCGCCACGTCTCTTCCTTTGGCCACGCGCGGCACATTAATCGAAACGCTCTGAGTAGCTGGTTGTCTTATGTTTGTATGAGTATCATAGCCGGGGCTCCTGGAGGTTGGCATGGACGCCGATAAAAGGTCCGGAGACGAGATTACCGGAAAAATTGAAAAGTTGCGGAATCGAGTTGCCGAGTTGGAAGCGCAGCTATCAGAAAAGGCTGGAGCGGATGCTTCATTTCAGGAAATGAGTGGGCACGAGATTCTGCATTCTGACTCTTTCTATGAACTGGATCATGCGCCGAAGCCGCTCCGAGTTGGCTCTGAAACCACTGAATCGATTGAGGTGAAATCGCTTTTTACTCGGGATGTGACGACCTCGGGCAGTTTTGACGTAAGAGGAGGTATCTGGGCTACGACGTTCGGGAAGGTAGTCCAAGCTCTCCCGATCCCGGTCTTCTTGATCGACGAATCTCTCAAGGTTACCGTTGCAAATCAGGCCTGCGGTAGATTCACTCCTTATTACGAAAAGATTCAAGGGAAACCATTTGCGAGTCTTTTCGGGGGACCCTCTGCCGCCAAGGCGGCACAATCCTTGTTGGAACAAGTTTTCTCAGACAGGAAGGCCCGCATCGGTGAGGGAATGCTCAGGATCGACAACGCTATGCTCTGGGCCCGCATTACGTTTCGACCAATCAGAATAATGGACGAAAGGTATATCATTGTCCTTGTTGAAGATCTGACCCGAGAAAAGGTGCAGCTTCATGAGAACGAAGTGCTCAGACAGGAATTAGAACAACGGGTACAACGGCGCACGGCGGAACTGAGTAAAACCAATGAAGACCTGACCAGAGAAGTGGCGGAGCGCAAGCGTGCGGAGGAAGAGAGAGAAAAGGTGATAAGTCAACTGCAACAGGCGCTCTCGCATGTCAAGAAATTAAGCGGCCTCTTGCCCATCTGCGCTTCCTGCAAGAAGATAAGGGATGACCGCGGCTACTGGCTTCAGGTCGAAGAGTATATACGAGATCGTTCTGAAGCAGAGTTTAGTCACGGCATTTGCCCGGAATGCGCGAAGAAGCTTTATCCTGAAATTTTTGCCGACCGATGAACCATTGTTATAGACTTACGGATTTGTCGGTACCCAAGTCGCCACATTGGGGCGCTGGATCGCCTGCGCAACGATCCGCCAAACTCTTGGGTTTATCGACATTACGCCTTTCATTCTTAATCTCTTAGATACCCACTAACCCATAAATTTCTTCTTACGATTATGAAGGGATATGATATTCATAATCACTGAACAAGGGAGTTGGTCCTGGGAGAAACCACAGGAGGCGAACAATGCTGCCGGTCATTTTCGTATCTGCGTCCATCATCGGTTTTGCCCTACATCTGCTGTTTAGTGGGGAGCCTCGCACAAGAAACAGAATCGTCCAACTGCTCCTTTTGTACCTGCTCGTGATAAACATCGGCCTCGGCAGTCTATTGGCTTGGTATGGACACACCTTCATGGCCGATGAGATAGCCCGCAAAATCGGTTGGCAGCCGGGGAGCCCCTTTCAGTTCGAGGTGGGTCTCGCGGACCTGAGCTGGGGAGTTTGCGGTGTGCTTTGTATTTGGCTAAGACAGGGGTTTTGGACGGCAACGGGAATCGGAAGCTCTGTTTTCCTTCTGGGGTGCGCTTTTGGTCATATCAGACAAATCATTCAAGAAGGCAATATGGCAGTCTACAATGCGGGACCTGTGCTTTGGATCGGCGACATCGGAGTTCCCATTACCATATTGATTCTGCTCTTGATTCGCTCCAGACTTGAGGCAAAGCTTGCCTGACCGTCTGAACTCCTATCGGCACATCCCATTCTTGGACCTGCAGGAGAAGCAGTAATGCAAATAACCATCCCAAGAACTCTTCGTATTTCACGTTTGCCGTTTGGTCTATGGATATGCTGCTTTGCCTTGTGCCTTGGCCAAACGTCAGATCCACCCATGTTCAGAGTCCAAGAGATACCCAAAAACTGACGGATCAATTTCTACTCAGCCGCTGGGCACTCTAGTCAGTGTGCAGACTCACCCATAGGGTATCTCGGAACTGTCAGCACCGGAGATTATGAGGAAATTGAGGGTGGTTGTGCCTTGGTGGGTTTCCTTCGAAAATATTCAACCGAAGATCCAATCTCGTGGGCCAGACAAGCAGTTTTCTTGGGAAGAAACAGAGCTGCTCCATTTAAGAAGATCGGATTCCAATAAGAGAACTCGGGGAAAAAATCGCGGCACACAAATACCCACCCAAGCTATGTGAATTTAATTGAACGGAAAGTGCAACTCGTATTTGCCGCCCGCGAACCTTCGGATGAAGAAATCAGACCTTTCACGGCAGAACGGAGTTGAAATCAAGACGTTTCCGATAGCCCGCGATGCATTGGTGTTCATTGTGAACGAACTGAACCGGGTAAGATACTCTCTCAATTGAACAAATTCGTGATGTGTTTTCCGGCAAACTGCTCGATTGGGCAGATGGTAGGCGGCTACAAAGCAACGATCCATCCATACCGCCGCAACAGGAATTTAGGGACTGAAGAAAATATGGATAAGCTGGTCATGAAGGGTGTGCCTTCAATCAGCCATGATCCACACGTCAAAAGAAAGGACACTATGTTCGGCTCAAGATATAAAATAGCGCATGAGCCGTACGGTATAACATACAGTTTTTATTATTTTGAGAAATACATGGTTATTCATTATTCTTTTGAGACATCCGAGGCTTATACGCCGTGTGTGAAATTACTTGGCCGTCAACAACGTTATGCCCTCGGAGGAAACCATCAGGAACACTACTTATCCTCTCATTACAGAAGTTGTCGTCGCACATCTGAGCGATCTCCCCAAGGAAAACCCAGCCGCCAGAATTCGGGATTGGCTCCTTACCGCCGAAGGACAGAAAGTCGTCGCAGAAAGTGGATATGTTCCTATCAAGGAATAAAAGAGGGCGAACTGATGTTGATGAGTTCGCTAAGTTAGCATCGCATTTGAAAAAAGGGCGCTGATGTCAATGTGAGGGATAAGTGGGGAAGGACGGCGCTGGAATTCGCACAAGAGAGGGGCTACGCCCAAATCGTGGAACTCCTCAAAGCCCACGGAGCGAAGCAATAGGGTGTCCAGAGGATCGCTAGCAAGACCTGAGAACAAAGACAGGGGAAACATGGAAAACAACACACTGCCAGAGAGACCGTCTAAGGTGACGTTCGCTCTGTACATGCTCTACGCATGTCTGGGAATCTCAGTGATAGTAGTGCTCGTATCATGGGTCAAATTCGGACTTCCTGGCTGGGCCGGATATCAACTTATAACATTCCCCATGCAGCTCGCATTGTTTCACTTTTGGGCTCCTATAGGGGTCATGATATATGGGAACCTCGTCATTTTACCAATAGCTTTTTGGCTGTATTTCATGATTGGAAAAGGGAAAAATTGGGCTCGGATAACTCTTCTGATTTACGTTATCCTGGAAATTCTTTTTACTATAGGCTTGCTGGGATTTAGCTTTGTTTTGCGTTATCATCTTGTTCATGTCTCAAGCCTGTCAGACTGGTTCATGCGGATCAGTGCTGAAATTCTTCAAGATGTTTTTCATATTGTAGCTCTAACTTTCTTATTTGGACGAGCTTCGTCGGACTGGTTCAAGGCTATGAAGATTTACAATCAGCAGCCAAAAACCAAGGCTGATGAAACAGTGCTGAGAAATTCTGGACGAATCGGGAAAATGGAGTAACCATAGGCTTCCACGGCCCATGTTTGAATCCCACTAATAACTCGGCGGCTGGCATTCTCTGGGGGAGGTTCACAATGCACAATCTGGGAATCACAAGAAGCTTGATAGGGCTGCTAAAAGTTTTGAGGATTCTAGGTTTCTGGAACCTATGCCGACCAGGTCTAGGAATTGATGGAGGCCCCTCTGTTGGAGGAATTATGACAACCAAAAAGATCGTTGCAATGGCATGATCCGGCTTTTGCAATCCTGTTCTCGCAACTGGAATCTTTCCGGGGTGTTTTGGGTGAACTTGCGGGGTTCAAATCGCTTGCTGGGGAGATGAATTGCAAAGCCCTGGATCTCAAAGCTACAGCACGGTAACTAAACTTCCAGATATTTTGCCCTGATTTCCGCATTGGCGTTCAGTTCCTCCACTGTCCCCTGGAAGCCGATATGCGCCTTGCCCATCAGGTAAACTTTGTGCGCGAGCGACATAGCAATCTTCAGATTATGTTCCACCAGAAGGATAGAAACCCCGGTCTTGTTGATCTCGGCCAACACGTTACGGACCTCAGTCGCCATCATAGGGGCAAGTCCTTCCGTCGGCTCATCCACAAGCAGAAGCGCCGGATTTCCCATAAGGGACCGGCCGATGGACAGCATTTGCTGCTCACCACCTGAAAGATGCGCCCCTCTGCTGTTGGATCTCAATTTTAGGGCCGGAAAATGTTGAAAAATCCTGTCCAACGTCCATGAATTAGGATTTTTCGTATCAGTTTTTCCTCCCTTCACTCCCATGAGCAAATTGTCTGCGACTGACAAGGTAGGAAAAATTCGTCTCTCTTCCGGCACGTACCCGATACCCGCCATTGCGACCTTGTATGGCGGCAAACCAAAGATCTGCTTTCCCTTGAAGAGGATTGCCCCGGAACGCGGCTTTGTTAGGCCCATGACGCTCTTGAGTGTCGTGCTCTTGCCCATACCGTTTCGTCCGAGAAGACTGACGATCTGCCCTTCCTCGACAGACAAGGAGATGCCTTGAAGCGCATGGCTCGCGCCATAAAAAGTATGGAGTTCTTTGATCTCAAGAAGATTTTCAGGCATCCGAATCCCCCAGGTAAGCGTCCTTGACAGCCTGGTTTTTTCTGATTTCATCGGGAGGTCCTGTGGCGATGATTGTTCCGTAATTAAGAACCGTGATGCGATCAGCCAGAGAAAAGACTACGTCCATATCATGCTCAATAATGACCACTGTCTTGCCTTCGGTTAGCTTCTTTATCAGGTCAACGGCATGATGCGTTTCATCCCGCGACATACCGGCCGTAGGCTCGTCCAGCATGATGAGGTCCGGGTCGGTCGCCAACGCCAGGCTAATTTCCAAGGCTCGATGTTTACCGTAGGACAACATGCCCGCAGGAATATCGCGTTCTCCATGCAGGTTGATTCGTTTGAGCACCTCGTCCGTCTCCGTGGTTATCTCCTGCATCTTGTCCACTTTGCGGAACAAATTAAAACGGACCCCTTGCTTGGAAAGGACGGCCAGGCGGATGTTTTGGAAAGCAGTCATCCGATTAAAGGTGCTCGTAAGCTGAAAAGAGCGGCCCATGCCGAGGCGAGTCAGCTCATGTGGCCTGGCGCCGGTGATCTCCTTGCCTTTGAAGAGGACCTGTCCCCGCCTCGGTTTATATGCTCCATTAATGACGTTAAAAAGAGTGGTTTTCCCGGCCCCATTGGGCCCAATCACCGCATGCCGCTCTCCTTCTTCAACCTGCAAGTTCACACCAAACAGGACTTTCAGTCCGCTAAAATCGTGGAACAGGTCTTTGGTCTCCAAGATGGTCATGAAGGCTCCTTACAGGCAATCCGCCGGCACGCGAGGACACCCACTTTTGTTTCATGACATTTATCACGCCTACGAAGCCCATCGGCGCAAACATGATGATAAGTATTAAGATCAAGCCCATGATCAGTTCAATCTGTTCGGTGTACCGACTGGTCAACTCTTCTATTATCTGAAAAATGGCCGCTCCGCAGATGGGGCCGAAAAAACTCCCAACCCCTCCCACCATAGTCATTGTGATCGGGGCAAAGGAGGTCAATACGTTCAGCGAACTGGATGAAATCAGGTTTTGAAATAGAGCGTAGATGCTGCCGGCAATGCCAGCAAAAGCGGCCGAAACAACATATACGACCGCTTTAGTCTGGGGCACTTTAAACCCCAGGTAATCGATCCTCATGGGGTTATCGCGGACACCGATTTGGATTTGCCCAAACGGGGTTTTCGTGAAAAACCAAAGAAGCAAAATGCTCATTCCCAGGCAGGCGACTGCAAAATAATAAAAGTTCTCCGGGGCTTTCATGTCGATGGACATGATGCCCGGAATACTTAACGGTGGGATTGGAAACCCGCCGATCCCATCTTCACCACCGGTTATATTCCTTAACTTAAGAGCAAGCACATGCATCAGTTCCCCAAACGCGAGGTGGAGCATGGCAAAAGCTGTGCCGCTAACCCTTACTACCAATGGGCACAATATGAGAGCGAGGACAACAGCGGCCAACAAACCCATGAAAACCGCGGGCAAAAGTGGCAAGCCCTGGATATGCTTAAGGGCCAGCGCTGTGCCGTAGCCACCGGCGCCGAAAAACATGGCGTGGCCAAAACTAAGAAGGCCTGTGTAACCCAGGAGCAAATTGAACGAGACTGAAAAAAGGGCGAATATGGCGAAAGTCACAAACAGATTAGTGTAGTAAAGTCCGAAAATCCTGGGATAAGCCACCAGAATCGCAACGAGAGCTATCCAAGCCATCCATTTGAGGACTTTGTTGGTCATTCCCTTTCTCCAAACAAGCCTGTGGGCTTAATCGCCAGGACAATGGCCATAAACAGAAACATCAGCACCGGCGCCAGTTGTGAGAAGAACTGAACGCCGTAGGAACTCAGCAATCCGAATATGATAGCCACGACAAACGCTCCCGACAGGCTGCCAAGTCCCCCCGTAACCACCACTACAAAAGCGTCCATGCCTATTTGGTCGGATAATCCGGGGAACACAGTCAAGATTGGGGCAATGGCCACTCCCGCCACTCCGGCAAGCCATGTGCCGATGCCAAAAACGAGCATGAAGACCAAAGGTGTGTTGATTCCCAACGCGGCGACCATGTCTGCGTCGGAGACAGCCGCGCGCACAATTTTGCCCAGGCGGGTCTTATAGAGCAGTAAGGCCATAACAGCCAATACTGCGAGAGCCAGCCCAATAACGAAAAGTCGATACACCGGGTAGTCCATGCCCGCGATACTTATCAACCCTTCCAGAATGGGAGGCATCTTCACTGGGAGACTCTCGGTGCCCCAGAAGATCTTCACCGCGGCCAAAATCACCAGAGAGACTCCCACTGTTAAGATCAGCTCTGCCATGTGGCCAAGACCGTGCACTTTTCTGAGAAGAAATCTTTCCACGAGAATCCCAAAAAAGGCCGTGGTTAAAGGGGCCAGAAGCAGGGCCGCCCAGAAATTTCCGGTCATGAGCAAGAATTGATAGCTAAAATATGCGGAAAGCATGAAGAAAGAAGCATGGGCAAGGTTCAGAATTCCCATCATGCCGAAGATAATGTTAAGGCCCGAGGCTATCAGAAAAAGGATCATGCCGTAGGCGAGCCCGTGAATGCCTTGGGCGATATACATCGCAGTCTTTGGGTCCATCTCTTCGCCCTCTCAACGGAAAAGCAGCCCTGAGAAATGCCTATGCAGCAATCAACATCGGGCGCACGCGGCAGAGAGTCTAAACCCTGAGCCCCATGCGCCCCATTTTGAATGCTATTCCCCCCAGCCGTTCTTCCCCTTGCACCTGTCGAGCTTTTCATCCATTTGGGGAAGAACCTTGTCCGCCGGGATCTTGACCGATGGCCCGGCATAGGAACAGCCTGTAAACCAATGATAAGGAGGAATGTTGAAGTCCACCTTCTGCTCGTCCGGGGGTACGAATTCGGCCACATAAAGGTCCTGAATCGCCTTATGATCGCAGGCCCTCATCTGCAACACCTTGCCGTTTTCGTATTTGTATTTATCTCCCTCCCAGACCTTGATGATCTTTTCCGGGTCCGTGCTCGCGGCCCTTTCGATGACACTCAGGAGCCAATAGGTCTGCTGAGTGTAAGACCCTATGTTCCCGCCGCCATGTTCAAAGAGCTTGGTGTTGAAAGGGGCCTGCCATTTGGTCTTCCAAAGATCGTTCCAGGTCTTATAGTATTTGATCTGCGCCGGTGTCTTGAAGTAGGGATTATCAGTATAAAACTGGCTGAGCTGGACTAATCCTTTGGTCCCTTCAACACCTACCTCATGAAGGAAGTTTGGCTCATCCAAGAATATATGCGCAAATGGAAGTGTGATTCCCATTTGCCGGGACTGCTTGAGAAGGTTGGCCGCATCGGGAATCCAGTCGCCTGTGTAAACAACCTCCGCGCCCGATGCTTTTATTTTCGTCAGATAAGGAGCGAAATCGGTCAGGAACAGCTTGTGGTAATCTTCGCCAACGATTTCGGCCTCGGGATAGTACTCCTTGAGTCCTTTCTTGAAACCCTCAGCCATCGCGTGGCCGAACATATAATCCTGGCAAAGAATGTAGAATTTCTTTTCTTTTTTTCGTTGGGCATAATAATAGGCCATACCGCGGCCGATCTGTTCGGTGGAAAAAGAGGTCATAAAAGCATAACGGGAGAAATTGGTTGCATCCTGGAGGTCATCAGCCACAGAAGCCGTATTCTGGGCAATGACCTTATATTTGTTGGCGGTCTCATTGATAATTTTCATCAGGTTGCTGCCGTCCGTGCCCCACAGGACGTGAACCTTTTCCTGGAGCACCATCCGCTCACACACCTTCTTGCACTGATCCGGCTTAGACATGGTATCGGCCTTGATGACCTGAACGAGCTTCTTTTTGCCATCAACAAGAATGCCTCCTCTTTTGTTGATGTCATGGGCGGCCCACAGAACTGAAATGTAATAGATCTGTCCCACCAAAGCGGCGGGCCCGGAAAAGGAAGCCACGAGAGCGATCTTGATGGTATCCCCTGTCGGGATCACGGGATTGTTGGGATCAAAATCAGACATGTCCCCCATTTTGTTGACGTCAAAGGCGGCATTGGGCTTGGACAAGTCGGCCGCAGAGGCCTGCGGCAGGCCCAAGCCGAAAGTCACGGCAAAGCGATGACGAATGTAATGAGATTCCAAAACGTTCTTTTCATGTTTGCCCCCTTTTCCTAAATTGGTGTAAAACTATATCAGCGATACAAACCGGAGTATCGCCTCCAATCACTTCTTTTCCGCGAGGTAATCAATATCTTGAGCTAATCTTTTCCGTCTGATTTGAATCTCCATCAGCATGAGGATGCGCGTGAATTCTTCTCGGGCCAGCTTCCGATAGAGGTGGTAAAAGAAAACGCTCATGATTTCCGTTGCCTGCACTCGCCGTTGGGAATATTCCTCGGGAGAAAGCCTGCCCAACACCGCCTGCATGTAATACCTATGGGCCATTTTTACGATCTTTCGGAACGCATCGCTGTAGTATTTCAATGCCTTCGAGTCGAACCCGTCCCTCGCGCCTAATCCAATCCTGTCCATATCCATTACGACTTTGCCTAAACTAACGTCGTCCTGGGAATAGGTCTTTCGGCCGCCACGAAGCTCTGGGGTTACGATTTCCCATTCCTCCAAATTGGCGAGACATTTCCTGCCAAGACCAGTGGTCTTTCGAAAAGCCTCTTCACCCACGACATTCGTCGGAAGAAGCTGGTCCACAGGCCGGAAATAGTCCGTTTGAAGTTCAAGGAAAGATTCGCGTTCCGGCGAGTCTTTCTCATACTTGAGAATTCGTTTGATCAAGGAGAGGGGTAGAAAACGGTGGTCCTGGAGTTCCTTGATGAGTCTGATTCGCTGCACATAGCTCTCATTATATTCAGCGACGTTTCTCCCCAGCTCACGCGGTCTCGGGAGTAACCTTTCGCGGACATAGTAGTGGATAGTCTCTTTGGAAACCTGTGTCCGCATGGCCCCTCGCTTCTTCATGCGATCACCTCTGGTGGGCGCCCCTTTCCTGCGCACTATCGCAAAGGAGGGGCGCTTCGGTAACAAGCTGCAATGTGTGTCAAAATGAATATCGGGTCTATGAGCGCCCGCATTCTATAGACCATCTTGACCACTCTGTCAAACAAAAACAACAGCTGACACACTACCTCACTGATTTATAAAAACTTTTTCGTAAAGCATGTAGCAACGCTCAATAGAACTCACTGCTGGAAAAACATTCACTTGCGATGACGGATTTATACTAAGGATACTCAAACAACCGAATATCTATTGCGTCCCGGTCGGGCGGTCGCCCCCTTTTCATCTTGGCTATCTCTTCTTCTCTCAGGGTTTTCCGGAGGATTTTGCCGATCGCAGATTTCGGAAGTTGGCTCCGAAATTCCACCATTTTCGGGGCCTTGTACAGCGGCGAGACTTTGACGGCAAAAATCTATGATCTCGTCCTCTGTCGCGGTTTCGCCTTCCTTCAAAACCACAAAGGCCTTGATGGTTTCACCCCTGTAATCATGTGGAATACCTACTGTCACTGCCTCTTTGATTTTCGGGTGTTGGAAAAGAACTTCATCAATTTCGCGAGGAAAGACATTGAAACCGCCTGCTATGATCATGTCTTTTTTGCGGTCGACAATATACACGTATCCGTCCTCGTCCTGTGTCGCGATATCACCTGTGTACAGCCAGCCGTCACGGATGTGCTCGGCCGTTTCTTGCGGATTATTCCAATACTCGCTCATTACTAAAGGACCCTTCACGATCAATTCTCCCGGTTGTCCCAGCGGGACGTCTTCAATTCCATTGACGATATCCACAAGACGAATGTCCATATCAGGAAAAGGCACGCCGATACTTCCATATTTTTTCATGCCGAAAAGCGGATTGCCGATACCCAGGCTTGTAGTTTCAGTCATACCCCAGCCTTCGGTATACATGAATCCCAGGTCTCTGATGCGGTCGATTAGCTCCGCCGGCATCGGAGCCGCCCCTGAATTCACAAGCCGAATTCGTTTATCCAGTTTCAGCTCGTCCACCCTAGGGTGATTGACGATGGCATTTAGAAGGGTGGGCACGCCCGGCAACCAGAATATTGAGTCATGTTGTCCCAGAAGACCTATGAATTCCTCGATCTCGAAGCGAGGCACAAGGATCAAAGTAGCGCAATTGATTACAGCCCAATTCAAGCAGCAAATCTGGCCATAGGAATGAAAAAACGGCATTACTGCGACTACAGTTTGCTGCTCAGGTGTCATTCGGAAAGGCGAGATATTGCCACCCCAGGCTGCAAGAACGAAATTGGCGGCGGAATAATTCGCGTGGGTGAGCACCGCCCCTTTGGGAGTGCCGGTGGTGCCACCGGTAAATATGATTACTGCCGGATCGTCCGGCTGGATATCGACCCGAGGCAATTTCTCATTAGGGCACTGGTCAATCAATTCTGAGAAATGACTCCATCCTTCTTTCAGTCCTAAATCTTGTCTGGTGCTTGTAGGCGCCGCATCTACGTAATCGGTTAGCCTGGTTACCACTACAACAGGTATTCCGGCTTCTTCCGCAACGAGCTGGATGCCGGGGAGGACCATATCAAAGGTGACCCAAGCTTTTGGCGCGGTCAGCTCAACAATTCGTTTCAGCTCGGGAACGGTATAAAGTGGGTTGACATTAACCACCAGCGCGCCGCAACATAAAACAGCATAGTAGGCCACCATGTATTGGGGGCAATTCGGAAGATGTAGCGCTACCCGGTCGCCTTTTCCCACCCCATGATTTCGCAAAGCATTCGCTAACCTTAACGCCTCGGACCGAATCTCACGGAACGTCATTTTGCTCCCGTAAAAATCAGTCGCGATTTTGTCCGGAGCATTATTCGCCGCAAAATGGAGAAAGTCCTGGATAGTAACTCTCGGATACCGAATTGTGGTGGGCACCCAGGGGTCATAATGACTGTGCCATGGTCTTGCCTGCATCAAGATACCTCCTTTTAAGCAGTATCGTTCAGGTAGAGATCATGCCGAGGACAAGAGACCTAACTCCTCTGAATTGTTTCTCCGTAGGTTTATAGCTGTCTTCTATGGATGGAAATGAGGTCAGACAATAATATGTTTGTGGCGAATTATGCAAGCACAATGACACGAGGGGATAGACATTCTCGACAATTTCAGTCCTGATTCTCGTTGCGGGTGATTCTCGGTTTGTGGTTGACACCGGGAAAATCGTATCGTAGCGTTATGTACTGCTCATTTCGCGAGTATATGACACATCTTCTTTTGAACGGGAGGCGCATCATGAGGCATTTGATGATGAGGCGGCTGTTGTTTGTTTTCATGGCAGTGCTGCTAATTGCCGGGCTGTGTTGGGCGAACGAGGAACAAACCATCAAGTCTATCTTAGACGCCCGGGCTGCTGTGAAGCCTTTCCCAAATCCTTCTGCCAAGCTGCCGGATTTGACCGTTGAAAAAGCCTATGACATGCAGAAGAAACTTGTCAAAGCCTTAGTGGCGAAAGGTGAGACTGTTAGTGTCTTTAAGGGAGGACTAACTACCGAGGCGGCTCAAAAGAAGTTCGGGGTCAATGACGCTTTGATGGGGCAGATTTTCAAATCCGGCGAACTGGGCCCCGACGCAATGGTGAATTCCAAGGATTTCGTCCGACTATTCATAGAGCAAGAAGTCGGCTATGTTATCGGCCAAAAGATATCACAGCCGGTAAGGATGTGGATTCACTGAAGAAGATGATCAAAGAGGTCTTTCCGGCAGTGGAATTGCCGGATCTCCGCTTCGAAGACATGAAGACGGTCAAAGGCCCGGACATCATTGTCGACGCAGTTGGGTCGGCCAAATACATTGTCGGTAAGAAAGATGCCTGTGGACAAAGTTGACGTAAGCAAAGTCGAAGTGACGCTGAAACTCGATGGAAACGTGGTGAACCAGGGAAAGGCGTCGGATTGCCTTGGCGACCAATGGAAGGCCGCCTTGTGGCTGGTAAACGCCGCTGTAGCTAAAGGATGGACTATAGAGCCAGGCCAGATACTGATCACCGGCGCGATGGGCAACATGATCCCCGGCAAACCGGGCAAATATGAGGGGAACTGGGGCCCGCTTGGGACCTTGTCGTGGACGGTGCAGTGATTTGGAGGAAAGCTCGATGGCTATTGTTACACGTGGCCTGAGATTCTTGACTAACATCGCCCTACCCCTACCCCCTCCGCGTCAAGGGAGGGGGATTCAAAACCCTCTCCCCTGGCTGGAGAGGCAAGGGAGAGGGGGATTCGTGGGCTTGGGCGCGAACCGCCCACTCGGCGCACATTTTTTGCGGAAGTGTAATCAATTTTTTATCAATTTGTAGTTAAGAATTGATGATACAAGCGTATGCGTAACCCAGCTCCGATAAATCGGAACCAGAGTAAAACATGCGTGTTTACGGATCTTGGCGCCATTGATGTGCCTACCGTCGAGGGCCTGATGACGCGCGCTGTGGAGCTGCGACTGAAAAACGAGATTCCCGACCTGTTGCTTTTCCTCTCGCACCCTCCGACAGTGGCGCTGGGCCTAAAAGATAGATGTGTAGAAATGCCGGTTGACCTTTTAGTTTCGCGTGCGCAATTGGATAGGGAAGGCATACTGTTTACTCGTTCTGTCAGAGGTGGGGGCATAACATATCATTGGCCCGGACAAGTGGTCTGCTACCCTGTATTAGCGCTGAATCCTGGAGAGAGGGATGCTCCCGCGTATATGGCCAAGCTCGAAGAAATCGGGCTTAGGACGTTGCAGGAGTTCGGAATCCGGGCTGCGAGACGCCGCGATGCCGCTTCTTACGTAGGGATTGTGGATCGGCGACAAGAAATTGGTATCTATGGGGGTTCGAATAACTCATTGGATCACGAGCTTCGGATTTGCCCTGAACCTGGAGGGGGATCACTCGCGATCCTGTTATGTCAGGCCGTGTGGGATTGATGGAGTGTGCTTGACCACTATGGAAGAAGTGCTGGGCGAAGCTCCACCCAGATTTCAAGTAATTGATTCTTTGAAGAAAAATTTTGCCTCAGTTTTCGAATGCAAACTGCAGATCATTCCACAGGGAATGGTTGACCGTATCGTGGGGACGCCACAATGTGCAGGAAGCGCATAAAGGCGCAAAGAATACGGCCGTTTTTTCAATAATGAAACGATGAAGCGCCCGTGGAAATCTCGCGGGAATCTAAGGCAAGGCAAATACATAGTCAGGATGAGGAAATGGGAACCACCGATCTTATTCAAATATTGGATCCGGACGGCCGCATTGTCGATGGGGAATCGATTAAAAAGATTTCCAAAGAAGACATGCTGAAAATGTACAGGACAATGGTATTCACTCGCCTTTGGAACAGCAAAGCGCTAAGTCTTCAGCGTCAGGGGCGAATGGGGACACTGGCTTCGGTCCGAGGTCAGGAGGCTTCCAACGTAGGCATGGGTTTCGCCCTCGGGCCTGATGATTGGTATTGCCCTTCTTTCCGAGAATACGGGACGATGTTTGTCCGCGGAGCAAAACCTGCGGAACTCTTTCGGTACTGGGGTGGGGACGAGCATGGGGCAAGATTGCCTGATAATTCTCGCATGTTACCCGTGTGCATCACCGTGGGCTCTCATTTGTGTCACGCTGTGGGTATCGCCTGGGGCGCCAAGATCAGAAGTGAGAAACTTGCGGTTCTTTCCAGTTCCGGGGACGGTTCGACATCACAAGGCGATTTCAGCGAAAGCCTAAATTTTGCCGGTGTGTTCGAGCTTCCGGTGGTTTTTGCCATCCAGAACAACCATTGGGCAATATCGGTCCCGGTTGAGAAGCAGACTGCATCGGAAACAATTGCTGAGAAAGCTAGCGCTTACGGTATTGAGGGATTTCGTGTGGACGGCAATGATGTTTTCGCGGTCTACGTAACGGTGAAGAAACTGCTTGATCAGGCACGCTCGGACTTTAAGCCCGCTCTGGTCGAGCTCGTGACTTATCGCATGGACGATCATACTACGGCGGATGACGCCAGCCGGTACCGCACAAAAGAAATGCTGGAACCATGGCGAGAAAAGGACCCGATTGATCGGGTACACAAATATTTGGAGGCGGAACAAAACTGGAGTGAAAAAGACGAAGAGGACCTAGTCGGCGAGTGCACGGCTGAAGTCGAACAGGCAGTCCAGGATTATGAGGGATTTCCGCATCCGGAGCCAACAGATATTTTCAATCATGCGTACAAAGAAATGCCTTGGAACCTGAAAGAGGAAAAAGAAGAGATGGTTCGACATTTGGGCCAGCTTGAGAGGTGATATATGGCGCGGTTATCTATGGTCGAGGCGATTAATAAGACTTTTCATGAGTTGATGGAAAAAGATGACAGGATTGTCGTGATGGGTGAAGACGTAGGCGTTGACGGCGGAGTATTTCGGGCCACCGTGGGATTGCTTGAAAAATTCGGAGAAGAGCGTGTGATAGACACTCCGCTGGCGGAGAGCTGTATCGTCGGGTCCGCTATCGGAATGGCAATATACGGGATGCGCCCTGTTGCCGAAATCCAGTTTGAAGGATTTATGTTCAAAGCTTACGACCAGATTTACAGTCACGCTTCCCGGATGCGTCATCGCTCTCAAGGCCTGTACGGTGTGCCCTTGGTAATCCGAGCGCCCTATGGGGCGGGAGTGCGGGCCCTGGAGCATCACTCTGACGCGCCCGAAGTTTTATTTTGTCACCTCCCCGGTCTCAAAGTAGTGATACCTTCCACGCCGTCGGATGCCAAGGGCCTGCTGACTTCATCTATTGAGGACCCGGATCCGGTGATATTTCTGGAGCCAAAGCGTCTCTACCGACTTTTTAAAGAAGAAGTCCCCGAAGGAGAGCACCGAGTCCCGCTGGGAAAAGCGCGAGTGGCTAGAGAAGGCGGTGACATCACTCTCGTAACTTATGGCGGAATGGTTTCCGTCTGTGAAAGAGCCGCGGAACATGTATCCAGCGAGGGAGTTGAGGCCGAAGTGCTTGATCTCCGGACTATCTGGCCCTTTGATATTGAGGCAATTGTGAAATCAGTGACCAAAACCGGGCGATTGGTGATTGTTCACGAAGCCCAGCGCTCTTTCGGCGTGGGCGCGGAAATTGCCGCTTTGGTGGCTGAACGTTGCCTGTTGTCTTTGTTAGCTCCGATCAAACGGGTAACTGGGTACGACATTATACCGCCGCTTTCCAAGCTTGAGGAGTACAATTATCCGGACTCTGAACGGGTTGTGAGAGCAATCCATGACACCATGCAATTTCAATAATGCCAAGGAGGCTCCTCCGCCATGAAGAAAGAATTTAAACTCCCGGATGTTGGAGAAGGAATTGCTGAAGCGGAAATTGTCGAATATCTGGTAGAAGTCGGGGACAAAGTTAAAGCCGACCAAATGGTAGTCCGCGTAGAAACGGATAAGGCAGTGGTGGAATTGCCTTCACCCTTTTCGGGCGCCGTCGCGGAAATTCCGCACAAACCGGGTGACACCGTAAGCGTTGGAGACACTCTCCTAGTCATCGAAACCGAGGAAGGCGAGGCCGCTGAGGAAAAAAAGAAAGAAACGGAGCGAGAAGAGAAAAAGCGCGAGGTAAAAAAACCAGAGGCCGAGGAGGCACTGAAAGGCGCTCCAGCTGAGGAAAAGAAAAAGCCTGAACGAGCTGAGAAGGAAGCGAAACGCGAAGAGCCTTCCCGTGCTGAGCCCGCTAAAGAGGCCCAGCCCGGGAAAGTATTAGCGACTCCTCATACCAGAAAACTGGCTCGGGAACTAAAGGTTGATATTACGACCGTCAAAGGAAGCGGACCACAAGGTCGCGTTACTGATGATGACGTGCGTCGGGCTAGCGAAGAGTCCGCTAAGCCTAAAGAAGCGCCTGCGGCCGCTCCCGCCAAAGCGCCTTCCACAGCGGGTTTTGATTTTGAAAAGTACGGACCGACGCGACGGGCGCCTTTAAAGGGCGTGCGAAAACGAATCGCAGAAGTTATGGCGCGTTCCGCTTCGACAATTCCCCACGTCACGCACTTTGATGAGGCGGATGTCACTAAATTGCTTGAAGTGGTCGAACGAGAGAGAGCTCTGGCAGAAGGGCGAGGGATCAAACTGACCATTCTTTCTTTTTTGGCCAAAGCCGCCGCCGCTTCGCTCAAAGAGTTTCCGATCCTTAATTCCTCTCTGGATGAGGAAACCGGAGAAATAGTCTACAAAGAATACATCCATATCGGGATAGCCACAGATACTGAAGCGGGACTTATGGTTCCCGTCATACGCGATGTGGATCGCAAATCGATCCTTCAGATCGCAGCGGAACTTCAGGAATTGTCAAAAAAAGCTCGCGACCGCACCATTGATTTGGAAGATCTGCGAGGCGGCTCCTTTTCGATAACCAATGTCGGCGCTATAGGAGGAACTGGAGCCACTCCGATTATACAGCATCCACAGGCGGCCATATTGCTTTCCGTACGAGCTAGAAAAAAGCCTGTAGCACTTGATGACCAGGTAGTGATCCGCACAATCATGCCTCTGGCGCTGTCTTTCGATCATCGAATTTTGGATGGCGCCGAAGCCGCTCGCTTCATGAATCATCTGGTTGAGCTTTTGGAAGATCCTATGCGGATGTTGATAGATGTAGCCTAAATTGTGTGTCGTCCGCTTTGTCGGTTGAGTCAAGCTTTTTCAAGGAGCAAATCCATGGTTGTTGGTGATTTCGCGCAGGGAACTCAGGTAGCGATAATCGGCTCGGGGCCCGGTGGTTATGTCGCGGCAATCAGGGCGGCGCAATTAGGGCTCGAAGTCACACTGGTCGAAAAGGATCTTATTGGAGGGATTTGTCTGAACTGGGGTTGCATCCCTTCCAAGGCTCTGATCCATGTTTCTGACCTGAAGCAACAGATCGAACATGGCGAAGCGGTGGGACTTGTTGCGGAAGGAGTTAAAGTGGATCTCGGCAAACTTATGAAGTGGAAAGACGGTGTGGTGGAAAAGCTTCGTAGGGGAGTCGAGTCACTGCTCAAACAGCACAAAGTTCAGGTTATCATTGGAGAGGCCCGCATGACCGGTGACCGCTCCTTTTCCGTGGAAAGTGAGGATGGAGTTCATCGGTTTGAATTCGAGAACTGCATACTTGCCACCGGCTCATCAGCAGCGCAAATCCCAGGAATGCCCAGAGACGGTGAAATTGTGATCGACTCGACAGACGCGGTTACCTTGAAAGAAATCCCGGAGCGGATGGTGATTGTAGGCGCGGGCGCCGTGGGATTGGAGCTGGGTATCGTTTACGCGAAATTGGGAACTGAAGTGACTCTACTGGATGCCAGTGACAAATTGCTGCCCATGCTCGATTCTCAAATCCCGCCGGTAATGGAACGGTCACTCAAAAGATTGGGCATCAAGCTGGAATTAGGGGCAAAAGTGAAGGGATTGAAACGCAACGGGGCTGAAGCGGAACCTCGAATATTCCGTCGCGGATGGCGACAAGTCACTTACTGCAAACAAAGTATTAGTAGCGATAGGTCGCCGACCCAACACGACCGGCATTGGTCTTGAAAAAGCTGGAGTAAAACTTGACTCGAAAGGTTTTGTCCAAGTCAATGAGCGGATGGAAACATCAGTTCGAGGCATTTTCGCCATAGGAGACATGATCGCAGGTCCTATGCTGGCGCACAAAGCCATGTTTCAAGGCAAGATCGCGGCGGAAGTAATTGCCGGCCAGCCGTCTGCATTTGAAGCGGTAGAAGTCCCTGGAGTCATATTCAGCGACCCTGAAATAGCAACGGTCGGTCTCAGTGAAGATGACGCCAAGGCGCAAGGGATCAAAGTGAAGATTGGCGTTTTTCCTTTCAAGGCGTTGGGCCGCACGGCAACTCTCGGTGAAGCTGGAGAAGGTTTTTCCAAAGTAGTTTCGGATGCGGAATCCGGTATTGTGCTTGGTGTCCATATAGTTGGTCCTCACGCCTCTGATCTCATTTCTGAGGGGGCTCTTGCTGTGGCGTCCGCTTCTCACATCGACGATCTAACTTTAACCATCCATCCTCATCCCACGCTGCCGGAAAGCATTGAAGAAGCTGCGGAGCAAGTGGAACAGCAAGCGATACATATATTTAGCGCACCCAAAAATTCGGGCCGCTGAGATTTTGAGATTGGGTGATGAATAATCCCTAAGTGTTCGGAGCCGAGCTTCCCAGCGTCTTTTCGAAAGAACGTTCACAACGACAATCCTGATTACTTTACTGATTTATCTTGACGGTTTTTTTCCAACCACTAATATCAACCTTCGAGAGAAATGGTCCCGACTGATCACTGTGGTACTCGGAAGGGAGGAATGATGATGAAAGCCTTGTTACGGTCTGCGTCAATATTAATGCTCGTGTGGGCATTCTGTTTCAACGCGCCCGTTTATGCCGGGGCTCTCGAAGAAAATCTTATGGATGCTGTAAGGGCCGGCGATGTCAAGAAGGTTGAAGAATTATTGGGGAAAGGAGCCAATGTTAATGCTAAGGATGCGGACGGTTTCACCCCTTTGATGGAGGCCTCCGTCGACGGCAGCATCGAAATGATTAAGATGCTTATTTCCAAAGGCGCGGATATCAATGCCAAGAACGAGGACGGTGACACGGCCCTAATAGGAGCGTCCTTCGCCGGAAATACCGATCTGGTTGCGCTTCTCATTCAGAGCGGGGCGGATGTTAACGCTACTAATAAGGACGGTGTATCTCCGCTTTTTGGAGCGGCATTTGAAGGAAGACCGGACGTGGTGAAACTCCTCTTAGAAAAGGGAGCTAACGTGAAGGCAAAAGAAAGCCGGAATGGCGCCACACCTCTGATTGTAGCGGCTTTTGAGGGCCACAAGGAAGTGGCTGAAATGCTGATAGCTAAGGGGGCAGATGTAAACGCCAAAGACAATGAGGGGAATACAGCTCTCAGTTTGGCTTCCTCCAGAGGTCATACTTCGGTAGTGGAGCTCCTGAAGAGCAAGGGAGCCAAATGAGTTCATACCGTCTGATGAATATAAGAATTCATTTTTCTCGCTGAGGGAAGCCAGTGAAGATAGGAACGCGCGTTAGGCTCGAAAGGAAGATCGAAAAACTCAACCATATGCTTTTGAATATCGGAACTCTGGTTGAGGAAAATCTGCATCTCGCACTGAAAGCGCTAGAGCGCAAGGATTCGGAGATGGCCACAAAGGTCATCAATGGAGATTTTGACATAGACATCGGGGAGGTGGATCTAGAGGAGGAGTGTCTTGAGGTTTTGGCGTTGCATCAACCCGTGGCAATAGATCTGAGACATATCGTGGCGACCTTGAAAATAAATAAGGACCTCGAACGGGCCGGAGATCTCGCTGTAAATATTGCCCGGACCGCGAGAGACCTATCAGGTGAGTCACGGCTCCGTGTTCCTAATGATTATTTTCTAATGGCCCGAAAAACGCAAAGCATGCTTAAAGAAAGCCTGGATGCGTTTGTCGAAACGTCTGTCGAGCAGGCTTACCAAGTGTTGTCCAAAGATGATGAAGTCGATCGAATGAGACGAACTCTCCATTCCGATTTTGAAGTGAGACTTCGAGAAGACATAGCGCTGGTACGGCCGTTGATCCGTCTCTTCCTGGTGTCACGCCATCTCGAGCGCATTGCTGATCTGGCCACCAATATAGCGGAAGAAGTTATATATATGGTAACCGGCGAAATTGTTCGTCACGGCAGAAAAATTGCTCGGGCCAAGCAAATGAAAAATGAGCGCCCTGTGGAACTCAACGCGACCTAGCGCAATTTGTAAAATGATCTTTTGCCGGGGTTTACGACGAGAGCCAACGGCCATACGGACGTCAATTTCGCGGGTGCGCGCTACTGCTCGTTGCTAGGCAGGAGACCCTCGGTTATTCTACTTTTTGGGGAAGGCATCCTGTCTGCGGACGGCAATGTCGGCATTCTGCATCCTGGGCCCCGCATGTCCGGGCCGGGCGACGGTCATCCCATAGGGGAGAAGGCGTGATTCTTTTGTCAACCAGGTCCCGATAAAATGTGCCGTTTCTTCACCTGTCGATCTGTTCTATCGAGCACCGAACTGATCTTGGGCTTCTCTTGAAACTTCCGTTGAATCATCGGACTTGGGCGAGGGACTCTTGAATGATGAAACGAACATTGTCTGACCACTTGGTGGCTATGTACTCAAAGATTTTTCCATGGAGATTCAGGCACAGATTTGGATCTCCCTTGGTTGGCTCCCTAATGAAAATGAAGGGAAACAAGGTCACAATTCGGGATTTCGATGTGTTTCTCAATCCGAATGACAAGACCGCAACCGAACTCTTCCTGGTACATTCCCAGGCGGGAGACTGGATCTGGGAATCGTATGAAATTGCCCTGTTCCTTAACTCCCTCAAGGCAAACGCGAACTCTCTGGCCGTGGACATGGGAGCGAATTACGGCGCGTACTCCCTTACGGCTTGCTCTTTGGCTCGTGAAGGAGTGGTACAAAGCATAATCGCCGTGGAACCGAATCGTGAGACGTTCGCGTGTCTGAGCGATTCGGTTGCATTCAATGGTTTCGGTCCGTACGTTCATTTGGTCAACGCCGCGGTCGCTCGCGAGCATAACACAGACTGCTTCTTTTATCCCCACGACAGTTTTTCGGCCATGAGCAAGGGCGCAATTGCGGCTGATCCGGAGAGCTTATCGGGCCATTCTTCACCCTATAAGGTTCGGGGAATCACCTTGGATGGCATTTTGCCCGAGTTGGGTATCGGCGAGATTGACTCTTTGATCATTAAGATTGATGTGGAGGGAAGCGAACCGGACGCTTTTCGCGGAATGGAAGCCACTCTCAAGTCAGTGAACAGGTATCAAGTGTTCTTTGAACTCCACCCCAGCGCGCTCATGTCTCTTGGGCACGATCCGCTGGAATTTGGTCGGCGCCTTTTCGGTTTGGGCGCCGATGTCCTTGCGGAGGTTGATCAGCATCAAAAGGCCACAAAGAGGATTCGCAATCATAGTGAGTTTGCGTCTATCGTTCAGGGATGCCTAACCACTACCGAAATGTGGCAAGATTATACGAACTTATTCATTTCCAAGGGGCTGAAAGTTCCCTTTGAGATGAGCGAATGAAGGCCGCCACTTTCTACCGAAAATGCCTCCTTTAAATCTGTCACTCTGGCAGTCCCAAGGGGTTTCGAACCCCTGTCTCCGCCGTGAGAGAATACCGACACACTTTTTCCGACAAATCTCAAGACCGCCTAAGGCGCATTCTTCCTGAATTTGCCAAATTTTTTTGGGGTCCTTTTGGGGACCTTTTTCACGAGTAAAACACGATTTTGCAAATAAAGGGTCCCCATGAGGGTCCCCAAGATTCGTGGGGGAGATCGTAACCGTTTTCGATTTTTGAGCACGAACATGGCAGCAGCACATATATCAGAAAAAAAACAGCCCTTTTCCGGTTTCGGACTATCTGCTATCCTCGATCTGACGGCAGTAGCGGAAAGGACTGGAATGTGCTCAACATAAATCCGATGCAAGCCATTGTCCCGATTGTTACGTGGAACCTGACTCAGAATAAGGTCATTCAGTTGCTAGGAACCGGCTTTTTCACAGGCACTCCTCTAACCATAGTAACCGCTAAGCATGTTTTCCGAGACAACCCGTGCCACGAGGGGGAAGTATACGCGGCTATAAGACTTGAATCCGAGCCGGGATGGCGAGCGCTAACGTTTAATGAACCAGGCATAAAATTTTCTGAACAATTCGACATAGCCGCTGTTGTAGTACCAAGCGATCAAAAAGAATTTGTTCAAGGGTCAATTGCCCTGCCATTGGCAGAGTCCACCGTTTCTGTGATTCAGGATGTGGCAATGTTGGAATTTAGTCAGAGTAGAATCGGTGCCGATATCGCCACATTCAAACCTATTACACATAAGGGTAATGTAATGACATACTACAGTCGTGATTGGCCTAAAAACGACCAAGCGCCAGTTTTCGACACATCTTTTCCAGCCGTGCAGGGAGCGAGTGGGGCTCCTGTCATTAGCATCCAACAGGGTTTTCCCATAGTAGGGATGGCGCTTGGTAACATCGAGCATCATCTGAGGCCGATTCAAACATGTACAATTATCGAGGACGATTATTTGGAAGAGACAAAGTATTATTTGCCAGTGGGACAGGCTATTCAGTCAGGAGTCATAATCGATTTCTTGACATCAATCGACATAAGCCCTTCAGTCAAATGATTTCGTACCCTGCTGTACCCCCACGACGGTGTTTCAACCCATGACCTCCGTCGGGTGCGGTCTCTGCCGCTGAGAAAAGCAACCATGTGCGAGGAGTTTGGCCTCTCTGCCGTGTGAATCCAGTGTACCATTCACTATTCAAGCGGTCACGTAGCAATTCCCCTGAAAAATCAAGACACATTGAACACCATTAGACCTTATGCGTCCGTATAGGGACTCGAAAAGGTACGGAAGAAAGACGGAAAACAAATGGTCTCTATGTGACATCCCACCATTATTTGCCTCAACAATGCTCGCTACAACTTTCCCGAGCCCTTCCTCCTACCCTGTCCCAACTTTCGCTTCCGCTGGAGACGATTTGGGCACCAGCGAATTACTAAGGACTTACGCGAGATCTTTCTTGACTTCATCACCTTCTTGCCGAATACACTTGCTAAGTATTTTCATATTGATATCACATTGTTGCCCGCACTGGCACCCTATCCAATTTCACTGGGTGCGCTGTACGGGTTGTTATGCAGTTGGCTGAGGAGGGAGTTATGGAGTCTTTTCACAGTCGGGCAAGATGGATTGTGTCAGCGCTGCCGGTTCTTATGATTTTCTTTCTATCCGGTTTCGCAAGCGCACAGGGTCTCTTTGGGATGGGGTTACCCGGGTTGCCTTCTCTTGGGGGTACCTCGTGCGGGGCGGTACCATACGGGGGGTTGGTGATCAGTGCAGATGCGAAGGCTGGATACGGCCACATTGGGCTCAATTTCAGTTTGCCCGGTCCTTCCTTGGACAGTATTGATCTCGCGTTCAGGGATGCCAATGTATGGGTAGGGTCTGTCGAAGCCAGAGTGGATTCCTGCTCCGGATTCTTTCTTGCTTTGAAGGGGGAAGGCAACGCATCAAGAAACAATAAATATCGACACAACTCAAGACCCGAGTTCCGCAACCCGCTGGGATGGCTCGAAGCTCCAGTGGTGGGAGCTTGAGGGGTACATTGGCTATAGGGTCATGCCGTGGTGGTCGGCCTTGGTGGGCCTGCGGCGAGACCAATTGTCCGTGAGTCTCACCAATCCGACGCGGAACGGCGTGCCCCTAAATCAAACTGTTAACTTTCCTGGAGGGACCCTTTCTGAGCAAGTTCATGGAGATTTTTCGTCAAGGCTATGGATACCGTACTTTGGTGTGGAAATCGGCGGTCAATGCTACAGGGCTTCCTTCCTGTACAGCCCGTTTGCATCGGCGAACATACAGGTTCCCGATGTGGATTTTGTGTCGCTTTTTAGGCCCGGGCCGCCTAGCGTGTTTATTCAAGTAGCGGAAAATTTCGAATTCAAAGTCCAGAGACCGACGCAGTTTTTTGAGTACAACTTTGAGTATAATGTCGGTATAGGTCCCAATCTCGCGTTTCAAGTGTGGTCTACCGGTACCTGGATGCAACTCCGAGGGAAAGGCAATGTGGACAACCTCTTCAAAAATTTTATAGCAATTGGCGGCGTCCCCGTATTCAATATAAGCGAGTCCTTGTCCCGTTGCGATACGGTAACGCACACGAGATCAATGATATCGGGTGGCATTGGAGCGATGGTGAGTTTTTGAGAAGGCCTGCAAGGCTAATTGACCCGGTGTCCTGCCATTACTCAGCGGATCGTTTTGGCTCTTAGAGCCTGTAACGATATAGCGAAACGAAAGACCTCGTTTCGTATCCATAACTTAACTTAGCCCCCAGCGTAATCTTGTCGTTGGGGGTATTTTTTTGCTTTCGAATTGTGGTGGCTGCCCTGCTCGTCAATCTTCTTATGGGTTAACATCGTCAAAAAACCACCCATACTTGTTCCTGAGGGCGGGACCACCACTTGTAGCATCAACCACTTAGCCACATTTCCCCAACTCAAGCGCCCTCAACGTCCTTCAACGTAACCCAAAGTTACTCGATATTCCGGCAAAACGGGGGAAAGGCATATGGCGGCGACAAACCCATTGTGTTGATCCCATAAGAGCCATTCCTTTTGGCTCAAGTCTTATCCTATTCTAACTCATAAGCTGGACCAATTGAGGGGCAGGTCAGCTGGAAGCCCCATCGATTTCCGCCTGAAAGGGTGGCAGTAGGTTCACCGGGAAGGGTGATCGAGGCCGTCGTTAAGGAAGTGTTCAGGAAAATACTTCTGGATTCAGACAGTTAGGCGGCCTTCGACCCTCTATAAGAACTGATATCAAGTTCTCCGCCGCCACTAGCCCCATTTTTGTGCGGGTTTCGACGGAAGCGCTTGCTATATGAGGCAATATGACCACGTTATCCATCAAACTCAGCTCTTTTTCTATGGCCGGTTCGAACTCGAAAACATCCAGGCCCGCGCCGGCTATCTGTCGCTGCTGAAGCGCCTTTACCAGAGCCTTTTCGTCCAAAACCTCACCACGGGAGGTGTTAATGAGGTAGGCGGAGCTTTTCATAATTGCCAGCTCGGAACTCCCCATGAAGTGGTGGGTTTCCGGGCTGAGCGGAACGTGGAGGGAAACGAAATCGGATTCCGCCAGAAGAGTGGATTTGTCCACGAACTTTGCCCCGACTTTCCCTTCCAGCTCAGGATTCATCCGTATTGAGTCATGGTAGAGGATTCTCATGTCAAATCCTGCGGCCCGTTTCGCCACGGCGAAGCCTATGCGGCCGAACCCCATTATTCCTAAAGTCTTGTGGTGTACGTCATTCCCCAGAAATAAAAGTGGCGCCCAACCTTGATACTTGCCCGCCCGGGCATAGGAATCCGCCGGGACTATCTTGCGGGCCACCGCCAGGAGAAGAGCCATTGCCAAATCAGCGGTTGTGTCGGTGAGGACTCCAGGGGTGTTGGTGGCCGGTATTCCTCGCCTGGTGCAGGCAGGCACGTCAATGTTGTTATAGCCGACCGCGTAATTGGCTACTATTTTGAGTTGGGACCCCGCGGCGTCTAAGACCTCATCATCAATGCGGTCCGTAAGCAGTGGCAGGATGCCGTCCTTTTCCTTAACGCCGGACAGCAGCTCCTCGCGCATGAGCACCCTGTCATGCGGGTTGCACTGAACATCGAACTTGTCTTCCAGCGCCTGCATAGCCCCTTCGGGCAAGCGCCTGGTCACGAAGATCCTAGGCATCGTCAATGTAATTCCCTTTTCCTCTACTTATCTCAACTAGACCTGGGCCCAGGCCTGCTGCATGATCCGCTTAGCGTTCGCTATCACTAGGAGCGAGTCCTGACCTTGCATCGGCTTGACCTCGAAACTCACCATGGGTCTCCTCTTCCCGTCCAGGAATCCTATCTCCACTAGGGTTCGCAAAAAAGCGGTCATCTCAGGAACGCCGTTGGCGCTGCCGGGGGTCCCGAAAATGGGATGGTAATCCCCGTAGCCGGGCAAATTGGGGTCGAGGACTGCATTTCCTAGATGAGCTGCTGCCAGGAAGTCCTTGACTGGCTCCAGAGCCTCTTGGGGGGATTCCCCAAGAAGAGGTATATGACTCAGGTCAACCATTAACCCGAAGTTGTCGTGTTCCCGACAAACAGCCTCAGCTACCTGCCGGCAGAGAGCCGCAGGCCCCAGCAGGCAACACTTGTCCACATCACAATCAAAGGCCTCCGCGACTATAGTAGGGCCGCCTCGACGCCGAGAGTAATCACACAACTCGCCCAGAGAGGCTGTCAGCGCCTGAATAGCGGATCCGCGTCTATCTTGGCCAGGATCTTTGCCCGAGAGAACCACAAAGCTTTGGGCGCCCATAAAAATGGATTCATCCAGCAGCTCTTTCATCCTCGCTACAGTTTGGCCGCGCTGATTCTCGTCCAAGGAATTCAGATCGAGTCCTTGGCCTAAGATGATTGGGTGGGCTCCGAAACCTATATCAAGATGGGCTAGCTGACATATGTCACGTACCCTTCGGCGCTGTTGCTCATCCGCGATGTGGGTGATCTCTATGGCCGAAAAAAACGGGTCCAACGCTATGTGTTTGACGGTCTCTTCCCAGGGGCCTTGGCCACCTGCCAATTCCGGAAAGGCCATGAAATGTACGATGCCCATTTTGAGGTACGCATCTTGGCTTTTGTCCATATTACCTGAAGCTCCTAATCTAGGCGTCCATTGGGCGGAATATAAGCACGGCTGCCATTACCACATAAACCATAGCATCCGAGGCTGAAGAAGCAACATAGGCTGCAGTTAGGGAGTGAATCAAACCCAGCGAGTAGGCCGCCACAGCGGTGCCCTTGAGGTTTCCCATACCGCCTACGATGACCACAGCGAAGCAGAGAATAAGAATCTGAAACCCCATGTAAGGGTCCAGAGTGCTCAGCGGCGCGTAAAGGACTCCCCCCAGCGCTGCCAAGGCGCTGCCTATGACAAAGACAATGGCGAAGTGCTTCTCCACGCTGATTCCCAGGCTGCGCACTGCCTCGCGGTCCTGCAAACCGGCCACCACGATCTTGCCAACCAGCGTCTTCTTGAAGAACAAATGCAGCCCAATGACTATCAAAATGGAGGCCCCGATAATAACCAAACGATACACTGGCATTGATAGGGAGCCGAACCTCCAAAGCACTCCTATTGGATCAATGATCGGTAAAGGGCTTGCCCCGTATATCCACTTAAGCAGGTCTGCTCCAATCAAAAGGATAGCGTAGGTGGCGATGATTGCATAATCTATGGATTGCCCATACAGTCTCCGAATCACAAAGCGCTCTATCAGGTAACTCAAAGGAATCGAAACGGCTATAGCTGCTAAAAGGCCTACGATAAACCCCGCTCCCATCATGGTTGCCACAGTGTACACAGCATATGCGCCGACCGCATAGATAAGGCCATGCGCGAAGTTTACAATACCCATGGCGCCGAAAGTGAGCGATAAACCTATTGATATTATGTAGAGTATTCCACCGATGGTAAGGCCGAACAGGATGGATTGCACGAAATTGGACATAGATTCAACCGCTCCCAGTTGTAAAGCAGCTCCCTAAATCTTGCTCAGATAACCCCAGATCCCTTTACGGATCCAAAAAACGAAAATCAACAGAGCGAAGCCTAAGAACATTTCCCAACGAATCAGATACACGGCCAAGTAGTTGCTTATGGTCATGAAAGCCGCGCCACCCACTACAGCTCCGATAACGCTGCCCGCGCCTCCCATCAGCGCAGCGAAAATTACCTCCACGTTACGGGTAGGGGCGATCAGGCTGGTATTAGTGTAAGCGAGATTAACGCTCGTAAGGGCTCCGGCAAAGGCTGCTATCGTACCTGAAATAATGAAAGTGATATATTTGTACAGATAGGTGTTGTAGCCCAGAAATCTGACCCGAACCTCGTTCTCCTTGATAGCCTTCAGCAGGCTCCCGTACGGTGAGCGCACCAAAAGCAACACCAGATATACTACCAGTAGCAATGAACCCAGGCAGAAATAGAATCGAAAAGTGCTTTCGCCAAAGTTGATGAAGCCGTATTTCTTGAAAAACAAGGACAGGCCGTCCTCGCCCCCTGTCCACTTGTGCCAGGGGCTCAAGACCAGATATGCCCCCACCTCGTTCAGGGCCAAGTTCAAAAGAGCGAAGGCCGCTTGTGTAGTCTTGACCACCAATGTGCCCAACAGCGCAGCAACAATCGCTCCCACGACCACTCCGGCCAGAATGGATAGGAAGGGATCAGGATAGACGTGATAGGCAAACATACCGCATCCATAAGCCCCGGCCCCCAGATACAACATGTGCCCGAAGGAAAGCTGTCCCATGTGGCCGTACAAGAGATCAAAACCAACTACAAAGATACAAAATATCATGAAGTCAGTAATCTTCGGCAACGAAGTGGCATAGCCATAGATCAGGAAGGCTATGGCCATAGAGATCAAGATCAGGGCGGGATGCTTTTCTGCCTTGCCGAACATGCCGTACCTCAGAATTTAAAGCTCTTCTTCATAAGAAGACGGATTTTCAATATTCACTTTGTCGGCGATCTCGTGCGAAAAGACGCCCTCCTTCATCACATACAGCCGGTCGGCCAGTCGTGCCACGGTGGAAAGGTTCTGTTCAACTACCAGCATGGTGATCCGGTTTTTCATCTGCAACAAGATGTCAACGATTTCGCCGATTATAATGGCCGCAAGGCCTTCGGTCGGTTCATCAACCAGCATAAGCTGAGGGTCTCCCACCAGCGCTCGCCCAATTAGAAGGATCTGGCGTTCACCGCCTGAAAGGCCCTTAGCCTTGGAGTTCAGGAGAGTTCCCATCTTTGGATGTATGGCTACCACCTTAGCCACGGCCTCATCGAGACTCTGGCCGGTCGCATAAGCTGCAAGTTCCAGGTTTTCCCTCACAGTCAGCTCGCCAAAAACCCTTTTGTCCTGATAAACATACCTTATGCCCATGCGAGCCACATTCTCGAGTGGCAGACCTTCTATCCTCTCGCCTTTGAACTCGATCTTGCCGCTTACAGGCTGCATGAAGCCCCCAATGGTCCTCAGAAGAGTGGTCTTGCCCGCTCCGTTTCGCCCCACAACGCACACCAACTCGCCCTCGTTCAAATGTAGCGATACATTGTGCAAAACTTGGGCGTGCCCATATCGGACGTCGAGGTTCTCAACATTCAGTAGCATCCCATTTCTTCCTTACCCCAATAGCACTCTCGAACCTCGGGATCACAGATGACCTCCTGTGGATCACCGTTACAAATCATCCTGCCTTCGTTAATCACACACAAAGAGTCCACCAGGTCCAGCAATTTGGAAATCTTGTGTTCTATGATGACGATGGTGAATTTTCCTTTTATGCTGTTGATTACTTGACTGATGTGGGCTATGTCTACCAAGCTTAGGCCGGCAAAAGGCTCATCCAGGAGCAGAATCTCGGGCTGCAAAGATAAGGCGAGGGCTATCTCCAACTCTCGCTTCTCGCCGTATGACATGTCTGACGTCATCACTCCGGCCTTTTCCGCGATACCCAACACTTCCAGCGCACGCAGGCATTCATCTTCCAGTGCACGATAATGAACGTTTTTGAAGAAAAACCGTAGCTTCGAACGGTAGTCCGGACCACGGCGCACTCGAGCCAGCATCATGTTCTCCAAGACGGTCATGGAGTCAAACACGGAGACCAACTGAAAGGTGCGGGCTATGCCCAGAATGACTCGCTCATGTGACGACATACGTGTAATATCCCGGCCTCGAAAGATCACCCGTCCCGTTTGAGGTCGGTAATAACCGGTGAGCAGATTAAAGAATGTGGATTTACCTGCGCCGTTAGGGCCCATAATGCCCGCGGTTTGACCTTCGAATACTTCGTAAGTAATGTCGTTGACCGCTATCAAACCATCAAAGTTTTTGATCACGCCTGCGGTGGATAAGATCGGTTGAGCCATATTCGATCCGTATCTTGATAATAGAGGAGAGGCGGCCCAAGCCGCCGCTCCTGACGGGCAGATACAATTAATAGCCTTCGCTCTTCAGAGAAGGCAAGTAGTCGTCCCCGGTATAGGCTCCTATCACTTTGACCAGGTCCCATTTGCCCTTTCGCTCTTTAGGTCCCTTCCCGACCACTACAAAGGCGCCGTACTTGAACACAGGCTGATGGTCCTCGCGCCATTTTCCCGGGCCCTTCATCGACGGGAATTCCGGCTTGCTCATTATGGCTTCGGAGACCTTTTTGGGGTCCGTGGACTGGGCCAGCTCTATGCCGCGGACAAGCTCTTTGACCCCTACGTAGGTCATACCGGCATAAGGATCCGGCGGTTCGCCATAAAGCTTTTCGTATTGGTCCACAAAGGCTTTGCCCTCTTTAACCACTTCAGGATCATTGAACCCTTCAAGGTTCCAATACCAGGACATCAAGGAGTAAACCCCTTCGAGGGCCTCGGCGGGTACGCCGCTGCCGAAAACGTTTGTCATCCAGTTGAACCAGATCTTGGTTTTATCCTTTAAACCCAACTCGTGCGCCTGTTTTATTACAGCAATTGCGCCTGTGCCCCATTGGGCCATCATGCAGACATCCGGTTTGGCTTGTGCGATCTTCTGAATATATGGAGTGTAGTCGGCAGTCTGCACAGGAGCCTCGTCGTAGATTACCTCCACTTTGAATTTCTCAAAAGCTGCTTTAGCGCCCTCGTATTGATCGCGGCCAAACGAATAAGCCGGGGCAAAAAAGTAGACCTTCTTGGGTTTCAGATTATTGGCAATGTACGCCGCGCCGGAATACCCTATCGCGTAAGCGCTACCATGGGCGCCAAAAGTAGTGGGCGCCAGGTCTTTTTTTGCGAACATTTCCATTGGGGCTACACATGTGGTTATGTAGGGGAGCGGTTCATTTACGACCTGGTTGTTCAAAGCATTGGCGATGCCTGCGAAAGTTGATCCTATCAAGCCGACAACCTTCTCTTCATTGCGCAGCTCTTTGAACCGGCGTACGGCCACGTCGCCCTTTGTCTCGTCATCCCTAACCACAGCCTCAACAGGGATCTGCTTGCCCCCAAGCTTCACTCCTCCGGCCGCGTTGATTTCTTTGATGGCCATTTCCGCGCCCTTCATCTGAACCGGCCCGATAGGTGATGCCGGCCCAGTAAGTCCGAACATTAATCCGATTTTGATCTTGTCAGGCGTTTGAGCCAATCCAGGAGTGATGGCAGCTAGAGCCAAAATTCCCAGCATCAGGCAGACAAAGAAAACCGCGCCTTTGTTCTTCATCATTGTCCCTCCTTGTCATTAACAGCCTCTGGGCCGGGGGTGAATCCTTCAGCCTGAGGGTTCAGTCATTCCACACATTCTTATGTTAAAAACCACGACGTCGATTTTCGAGAGGCGCTCTTATTCTTTCGGGGGGCCACCTGCTTCCCTCATAGCCCAAAAGATCTTTTCAGGGTCGGCCGGCAAAGAGCGCACCCTTCCTCCGCATGCGTTAGTTATCGCGTTCAAAATCGCAGGAGTTGCCGGTATGTTGGGCATTTCGCCGATACCTTTGGCCCCGTAAGGCCCCAGCTCGTTGGCCATCTCAAGGATAACCGGCTGGATGTCAGGGACATCGAGAGCAGTAGGTATCAGATAGTCTTGCAGGTTAAGATTCTGAATTGCCCCTTCCTTGAGAACTACTTCTTCCATTAAGGCATATCCCAAGCCCATTGCCACGCCACCTTCGATCTGACCTTCCAGCGCGCGGGGGTTGATTGCCTTACCAACGTCAAAAGCCGCTACGTAATGCTCGATCTCCACTTCTCCGGTTTCGATGTCCACTACTACCTGGGCCATATGAGTGGAATAGGTGTAAACAAAATAAGGATTGCCCTGACCCGTTTCGGGGTCCAGGCTGGGATATGGCGGCGCCCACCAACCCTGACCGACAAGCCTCTTGCCGGTAGCCATGCAACGGCCGGCCACTTGCCTGAACTCAAGCGATTTTGCGTTGTTGTCTCGGTCAAATACTTTGCGGTCCCGAAACTCAACTCGTTCCGACGGAATCTCAAGCATATCCGCGGCTGCTTCAGCCAATGATTGTTTCACCTGACGCGCGGCCAGAATGATGGCGTTCCCCATGAGAGTGGTCGATCGGCTGCCCACCGTCGGTCCCGATTCCGGGACCAGGTCGGTGTCGGGCTGTACCAGCCGAACGTCTTCGAGGCGAACCCCCAACTCTTCAGCGCAAATCTGAGGCAGCACGGTGAATGAACCCTGCCCCATTTCCGTGATGCCGGTGTAAAGGAGTACGGAACCATCCTCATGCACGTTCACATTGGCGCCGCAAGCATCGGCGCCTATGCCGATGCTCGTGCGGTACCAACCCATACCGATACCCACACCGCGGCGTTTAGTCCGTTCTTTGTCAATGTAGCCGGTTTCATTGGAACGACGATCCCAGTCAAATGCGTTGGCGCAGGCCTCGAGGGTTTCCTGTAGGCCCACGCTCTGGTCCAGCACCTGACCGGTGGCTGTCTCCGAGCCTAGCTGGAACGCGTTCTTGCGCCGAATCTCTAAAGGACTTATCCCCAGCTCTGCTGCCAGTTCGTCCATGATTTGTTCGTGTGCGATGTGCACCTGTGGAGCGCCAAAACCACGCATGGCGCCTCCGTAAGGATGGTTGGTGTAGCACAGATAAGCGTCCACTTTGACATTCGGAATCACATAGGGTCCCGGCATCATGACCATAGCGTGCACATGGGAGCCACCCGCGGGAGGAATCTTTGGGCCGAGAGATGCATATGCTCCCTGTTCGTCATAGATGACCCCCTGGAACGCCACCAGGGCACCGTCTTTCATAGCCCCGATCTTGACCTCCATGATCATAGGATGGCGCTTGGCTGTCTGCAGAGTGACCTCTTCTCGTTCCAAGGCGATGCGCACAGGCCTACCCGTATGTTGGGCCAATACTGCGGCCCTACAGCCCAAATCGATCGGAGAGTCTTCCTTGCCTCCGAACCCACCTCCCATATGGATCTGGCGGCAACGGACTTTGTTTATGGGCAAACCTAATACAGGGGCTACATTGCGTCGAAGTGTGAAAGGCGCCTGCATGGGCCCCTCCACCAGCATCGTCCCGTCCGGCTGCGGGATGGCCATGGCCAGGTCGGGCTCCATGTAAGCGTGTTCCAAAAAGGGAACAGTATAGGTTCGCTCCAGAATCACATCAGCCTGCTCAAAACCCTTGTCCACATCACCTTTGCGCAACTTGTCATGGGAGAGTAGATTGCCCCGGTCGTGTATCTTGGGAGCATCTTCTTTTATGGCCTCACGTGGGTCGAACACGGCAGGCAAGGGCTCGTAGTCCACCTCTATTAGAGCGAGAGCCTCCTGGGCGATCTCTTCTGTTTCAGCCGCTACCAGTGCCACACCATCGCCTATAAAACGCACTTTATCACCGCAGATCACCGGCTGGTCCGGGATAATGGCGCCGAACCCGTTGCGCCCGGGTACGTCCTTGGCGGTAAGCACGGCCACCACTCCTTCCAGTTGCTCGGCTTTTGTAGTGTCGACGGATTTTATGAGAGCATGGGGATGAGGACAGCGGAGGATCTTGCCATGCAGAAAACCGTCTTGTGAATAGTCGGCTCCAAAGGCGAGCTTTCCGGTCACTTTCAGGGGGTCGTCCGTCCTTGTGAGCGACTGCCCCGCTACCGCCAACTCGGCATCTTTGAACCTAATTAATGGTAAAAGGTCGGTTCTTTCCTTGACAAGAACCTGAACTTTTCTTTTCTCATCGCGCTTATCAGACATGGCGCCCTCTTTGTTTAGAAAGAGTCTGCCGGATCAAACCGGATTTAAGGCCGCCTGGTCAAAGCCGCATTCTTGACGGCTTCTACGATCTTCCGGTAGCCGGTGCAGCGACAGAGCACTCCGGACAAGGCCTTCCTGATTTCGTGCTCGTCAGGATTCGGATTTCTGCTCAACAACGACTTGGCATTCATTATCATCCCGGGAGTGCAAAAACCGCACTGGGCAGCTCCTGCATCCATGAATGCCTGTTGGATGGGATCTAACGAGCCGTCAGTCTTCTGCAAGCCCTCAATGGTCGTAACCTGCCGACCCTGCACCTTGAGTGCCGGCATCAAGCATGAGTTGTATGCTTCTCCGTCGACCAGCACCGTACAGGCGCCGCATTCCCCTTCACGACAACCCACCTTGGTCCCCGTAAGTCCCAAGTCCTCTCTGAGGAGATCAACCAGGAGGGTGGACGGATCAACCGCGACCTCGACCGTCTTGCCGTTCAGTGTGAAAGAAAGATCTACACCGTTCATCATCAACCTCTCTTACAGAACCAATCCCGTTTGCTCCAATGCCCTTCGCAGGCCCCGTTTCACCAACACTTTGACCATTTCCTGCCGATAATCACAGGAGCCTCTCAGAAGGCTATCGCGAGGAGAGCAGTACGCATACGCCCTGTCCGCGGCTTCCTGGAGGGTCTGAATAGTGGCCGGCTTCCCTTTAATTTCATCTTCTATGAGCCTGGAGCGAAACGGTATGGGCGCGACCGGACCCAATGCGATAGCAGCATCGGTAATGACCTTCTTGGCTTTATCTACAGTTACCACTACCGAGCAAACGAGCATTGGCAACGCTAGTGCACGGCGCTTGCTCAATCGCAGAGAGCAACCTCCTTGGTTAGGCCCGAGCGCTTTGAACTCGATACGTGTCAAGATCTCGCGGGTCGGGTCCACGACAGTTTTTCCCACGTCCAAAAAGAAATCGGCCAACCGGATCACCCGCTCTCCGTCCAGCGAAGCAATGGTCACACGAGCGTCCAGCGCCAATAATGGGATGCTGGCGTCCGCCGCCGGTTGACCACTGACGAGGTTGCCGGCCACTGTAGCTATAGCGCGTATCTGAGGCGAACCCATCGCGGCGCAAGCTGAGGCCAAGAGGCCCGCCTTCTGCCTGATAAGACCGGAAGCCTCCGTCTGCGCGTGGGTAACCAGGGCGCCAAGGACTATGTTCTCTCCCTGCTGCTCGATCAGCCCCAGTCCGGGAATCCTGCTAATATCAACGAGAGCGTCCACTCCATAGTCGCGTCTGCGGAGCGCAACCATAACATCAGTGCCTCCGGCAATAATGCGGGCTCGACCTTTGTGATCCCCTAACATCCGAAGGGCTTGGGGCAGTGTCTCAGGAACCAGGTATTCTTTTAGAGAGATATCTCGGCGCCAATGCAAATCCTCAAAGACTTGCAGCATGTTCTGACCTCCTCCCCAATCTGTGCGAGGATACGAGCTTCACTGCGGTATTAATCAAATCAAGAGGTTTCATCTGACAACTTGTATTGACCAGAATTATGCGCGGTCTTACCCTTTCGGGGGTGTTGTGCGCAGTGACTGGTCGAAGGATATTCCCTGAACCCCGAAAAGGTCTCCTTATGGTGTCCCACACGACCCGATGCAGTCAAACCGCGACACTGTGTTAAAAAAACAGCCTTTTGCCTGTTCTTAAGCGTACCTCAGCTCCCGCCCCTCGGTCAAGCACAATGGAGCATGTGGCCGCTTACCCGGACCCAGCGCGATAATGTCGAGCCGAGGGAAACGCCGCCGCCACATGAACTTATCACCTCTGACCGTAACACGAGACTTTCCCTCCAGCCTTGATCAGACGCTTGTTGAGCCACTCTGTTGATTGTGTCCCCTCTCACCACGAAGATAGCTACGACATTGACTTTTCTATAGAGGATTATTCCTACGGTCTGTGAAACGGAGTTTTCACGCACGCCATAAACCACGCGGTAGGCAAGCTATATCAAAGCGGCAGAAAAAGCGGGGGAAAATGGGCGGTGGCAACCCGCAAAGCGGGTCTGGAAGCTGGCAGTCCCAAGGGGTTTCGAACCCCTGTCTCCGCCGTGAGAGGGCGGGACAACCATTTGTAACATCAATCAGTTATCCCGATTTCCCCAAATCAAGCGCCCTCAACGTTCCTGAATATTACCCGAAATTACTGGACATTCCAGCAAAGCGGAGGAAAGCGGGGGAAAGGCGTGAGGGCGGTGACAAACCTGCTATGTCGATCCCATAAGAAGTATTGCTTTGAACAGAGTCTTACCTGTTGTACTGAACCTCGACCTTTTTTAGGGACCGATCAGTCAAAAATGGACATAGTGTAGTTATAATTTCATGAAATATTAAAAATGAAATTTCTTGACATTAGGACGTTACTCGTTTATTATCCTGTTGTGAAAATTGCCTTGTCAAAACAGAGACTTAGCGAGCAGGCATACCGTGTCCTCCGGGAGATGATAACCAACGCGCGATTTCAGCGTGGAACTCGATTGAATGTCGAACGGTTGGCCCGAGATATGGAAATAAGCCGCACTCCAATCTGGGAGGCGGTACAAAGGCTCATTCAGGAAGGCCTTCTGGTCAGCATACCAAACCGCGGTGTCTTCATTATGGACCTTACGGCCGAGGCGGCCTTGGAACTCTACACAGTGCGTGAGGTCTTGGAAGGGCTAGCAGTTCGCCTTGCATGCCAACACGTCGACGACAAGGCCATAGCCAGGATGGAAAAGAGCTTGAATGAGCAATATGAGATGGCCCGGAAGAAGGATCTTGTTGAGTATTCTAAATACGACTTCGACTTCCACGCTGTGATATATGAACTCTCGGGAAACAAGTTTTTGCAGGAAATGCTTGACACCATACGCAGCAAAACGCGTCCGACCTCAATGGATTTTGTGCCATTGCTCCGAGCGTCGTACGAGGACCACATGGAAGTTTTGCGAGCCTTGAAAGGCAGAGACCCACTCGCCGCCGAAGAAGCGATCAAGACTCACATTCGTCGCCTAATACAAGTCTTGGAGAAGCTCGCTTCTGTTGGTCCGTCATTAAAGAAACGGCGAACGGGGGCTGCTTAGGTGACCGCAGTTCTAAGGACAACTTTGCCGCAGATAACTTAGGCAGAGCCTGGGGAGTCAATCGAAATTCTCTCTATCGGTAGTTCACGAAAGGAGGCTACATCAATGTTAGTCAAAAGAGCCGAAGGGTTTCATTGTGTGTCTAGCAGTAGCGATGTTCTTGGTGGGAACCATGTGTGCGAGCGCTAGCGCAGCCGACCCGAAAGAAAAAGGAAAAATTCCGACTGAGCCGATCAAAATAGGTTTTGTGGTTCCAATGTCGGGGGTTGCTGCTACGCTTTCACCTAATGCCGACATTAACGCCGAGCTAGCCGTCGAATATATAAACAAGCACGAAGGCGGGATATTGGGCCGCCCTGTGAAAGCGATAATATACGACGAAAAAAATGCTCAGACTGCGGTCGAGTTCTTTGGAAAATTAGTCGAAAACGACAAGGTAGAGGCAATATTAGGATGCCTGTCATCCAGCACGGGACTGGCCGTTGCCCCGAAGGTGGAAACTCAATGGAAAATACCGACTCTTCTCCTTGAATCAACCACCATGGCTCTGTTCACTAAAGTCATTCCCAATCCAAAATATGTTTATAGAATCGGGCCCGACGATGTGATGCAGTCCATTGCCCACGTTACCGCAATACTTAAGGACAAGCCCGATTTGAAGACCGTAGCTATAGGCGCTCCTGATTATGAGTGGGGCCACGACGTTGTTAAGCGATTCCAGGAAATCATGTCGAAGTTGAAGCCCGACGTGAAGTTCGTATATGTCTTCCACCATCCCTTCGGAGAAGCAGGTCCCAATTTCGCAGCTTACATCACCAATGTTATGAAGCAAAAGCCGGATGTATATGTGGGCTACTCGTGGGGATCGGATGGAGTGGCCTGGCATAATCAGGCAGAGGCGATGGGACTGTACAAGGCAGTGCCCCTGGTATTCGATGTATTTAGCGGAACAGCAAAGGGACAGATGGCAAGGGAAGGCGTATTGGCTGAAACAAGAGCGGGAAACGGCACATTCCCGCCGTATGCGCTGGGCTACCCGAACAGCAAGCTCACTCCCGCTATAGTTGAGAAAACCGGTGTTCTACCTACCTACGGCATGGATATCCATATGCTGACAGGTCTTCTTTACCTGAAGAAAGCCTACGAGAAAGCGTATGATTTGACAGGCCAATACCCTGGTCCTGAGACAGTGGCAAAGAGCCTGGATGGGTTATCGATTATAGGTCCCGATGGAATATCGTCTATGATCAATCACCAGTCGACTGCTCCCGGCATGGCTGTCGGCAGACTTCACAGCGAAAAAGGGGGCTGGGTTATGAAGGACATGATCCTGGTTCCCGATTATCTCAGAATCGTGCCGCCGTGGATGACGGTGGAACAGTTCATCAATACCTTGGATAAGCTGGAGAAGTAGCTGTACTCAGGTGATAATAGTCTGTGCTGGCCGATCAGCGCAGACTATTATCCAATCAGCGCGAAAGTAACATAGGAACCGCCACATTCCGAAAGACAACCACAGATGCTAAGCACGCTTTCTTCCTATGTCTTCAACGCCTTGCCAATGGTGTCGTACATCATCATGTTGTCGTTTGCGCTGAATTTCGTTTTATATATCGCCGGTCGCGTGTCACTCACCTTCGCAGGAGTATACCTGGTAGGGGCATATGTAACGGTTTCACTTGGAAGATCCCTGTTAGGCGCCAGTTTTTCATTTCCTATTTTTTTGGCGATCCTGTTTGCCGTGAGCATGCTGGGAGCGGCAATTTCAATAATCGTATATGGAGCGTTCGAACGCTTCCTAAAAAGCGATGTTCACCGGATGATAGCTACCGCCTCGTTGCTCGTTGTTTTTAGCGGTGTAATAAAACTCATATGGGGAACTACCCCGGTCACCTATTCAGCTCCTTTCTTGAAGATGGGATCGACCGAAATTCTGGGAAATTTTGTCGCCAACTACTACTTTTTCATGTTTGGGTTTGCTCTGGCGCTGATGCTCGCGCTCGCATATTTTCTGTATAGGACCTCCTGGGGCTTGAGATTTCGTGCAAGTTCGCTGGACGGTGACAGAACAATGGCTGAGTCCTGCGGTGTCAATCAGAACATTGTCACCATTATAACTTTCGCAATATCCGGGATGTTGGCGAGCTTGGCTGGAGGGCTGTATGCTCCCATAGCCGGCGCTTCCTACGGAATTGAGGGCAATGCCCTTCTCCTGGCGGCGCTGACCATAATTATCGGCGGAGTCGGCAGCATCGCGGGAGCGGTCCTGACCGCTTTTATAATAGGGATAGCGAGAGTAGTTACAGCTGTCGAGGCGCCCCTACTCGAACTGGCTATCCCTTTCATCATCGCTTCCATAACACTGATGATCATGCCCTTCGGCATATGGGGCAAAGAATTCAAACACTAAACACATTAGAATAAAGCCGGCTATATGGACACTGAAATCAGTATGACAATTCCCTCTCGGCGCAACAGCACGCTGATAACAACATTGGTGTTAACAGCCGTGGGTGTGGTAATTCCTTTTCTAATCAGTGGATACCAACGAACCTTATTCCAAAAGGGTTTATTGTGGATCCCGGCAATCTTTGGAGTCTATATCCTGTATAGTCTTCTGCGACAGGTTCATTTCGGTCAATCGATCTTTATCGGAATAGGTAGTTATATCACTGCCTTCATGGCAGGAAAATACGATGTTACCAATGAACTCCTGATACTTCTTCCAGCAGCCGTCATCATCAGCATAGTTGTCGCCTATGTTCTGGGAATATTCATCACAAAGAGAACGGGATTCTACTTTGCGGTGATGGGTATCGCCGTAACAATGGTCTTCTGGTCACTCGTTTACAAAGCTAGAGCAATTACCGGCGGGAGTGATGGTATTTCGCACATAAAGCAGCCGAGTTTGTTTACCATTACGCTGAGCGACCTGGGCCTATATTACGTCTGCCTGTTCGTGACCGTGGCATTGATCCTGCTGATGCTGCGAATTCTTAACTCGTCCTTTTCCCTCCAGCTTCGGGCAATTGCCGGAGACTTGGACAAGGCGGAGTCAATAGGCATCCCGGTGAAGGGTATGCTGAGACTGGCATTCGTCATAGCAGGAACATATGCCGGTGTTACCGGAGTTCTTCTCGCATTTTCCTACAACTATGTAGGCCCGGCGACCTTCGATTGGGGGTATGGAGCAAACTTCGTTCAATGCGCAATCATCGGAGGAGTCAATTCAATTGCGGGTCCCATCGTTGGTTCCTTTGGTTTCATCAATCTGGAATTTTTCATATCCACATGGTTCGCAAACCTTTGGGAGATTGTCATCGGATTGACCATAGCCATCATCGTCGTGACTGTCGGGGAAGAAGGAGTTACCGGCATTGCGCAAACCCTGTATCGCAAAATCCGACGCAAGTTTGAGAAACCTACCGGAAAGCACTGATAAGCATGGCAAATAACGAACAAAAACCCTCTCTAATAACAGTCGATAAGCTGAGAAAATACTACGGAGAAGTGAAACCCGTTAATGACATTTCTCTTGAGATTGCTCAAGGACAAGTTCTCACATTGGTAGGCGCAAATGGGGCGGGCAAGACGACGTTCTTGAATCTGCTTACAGGGCTGGTGAGACCGGACCGGGGAGAAATCAGGCTCCTGGGCGAGAAAATCACCGGAGTTTCACCCGATCGGCGGGCTAAGATGGGAATAGTGAAGACTTTTCAGTTGGAACATGTATTTGAGGATATGACGGTCTTCGACAACGTAAGGACTGCCTGGTTTTCAGCCGCGGGAAAGCATTATTCGTTGTTCACAGACATCGAAGACGAAAAAGAAATCAACGAAAAAACCGACCATCTACTCGATCTGTTTGATCTTGCAGGCGTCAAATATACCCTCGTCAAGAATTTGGGGCACGGATACAAGAAAGTAATTGATATAGCTATGTGTTTCGCTATGAACCCTAAGATTCTGTTAGTTGACGAGCCCACAAGCGGTGTGGGTGAAGAAGAGAAATACCGAATTATGAATCTTCTAATGGATCAAATAAAAATAAACAATCTAGCATCGATAATCGTTGAACACGATCTTCAGCTTGTGAAGGAACTGTCAAAAGAGACAATCGTAATGTGTGACGGGGAGTTCATAGCCAGAGGAACCCCCGAATATGTATTCAGCCAGGAAAAGGTTGTTGAGGTCCTCGTTGGGAAAGGATTCTAATTGCTTGAAATAGATGAACTAACAGTTTGCTACGGGACTGAAAAAGCTGTCAACAAGGTTTCCTTGAGGGTTTCGGGTGAAGTGGTCTGTCTGTGTGGTCGAAACGGCGCCGGCAAATCCACCGTGCTTAGAGCAGTCGCAGGGCTGGTCGATGTAGATTCCGGCCGGATATTGCTTGATGGAAAGGATGTAATAGCCATACCTCTTTTCAAAAGATTGGAAAATAGTATCGGTTATGTTCCGGAGGACAGGAAGCTCTTCAAAGAGATGACGGTGAGGGAGAATATAGATGTAGCCAGACTAGGTGGAAGAGCCTCCGGAAGAACGGAGATGAATGTTGAGGAGTTGTTGCCGGAAGTGGCGTCATTCTACGACAGGAAGTGCAAATTACTGAGCGGAGGGCAACAGAAAATAGTAAGTATTGCCAGGGCTATAGTTACCTCTCCAGGGGTCTTGTTATTTGACGAACTACTGGAGGGACTCGCACGGTCAATGATGATTAAGATTTCCGACATTGTGAAGAAAATAAAGGCAGAAGGGAAAGACATTCTCTGCGCTGAATCCAGCTTGGATAAGGCGAGTCTTTACGCAGACAGAATAATCTGGTTGGAAAAGGGTCAAATCGTGGCAACCGGGACCCCTGCCGAAATCAAGAGACAAATGACGGATGCCAT
>CAVUHP010000016.1:0-75069 GCA_963741425.1 uncultured delta proteobacterium | reverse complement strand
ATCAGTATGGCGACAGTCTAATCAGCGCGGGCCTATCCCAGGCAGAAAGCCTCGCTCATGCAGTTGCTTTGGAGTCTGCTGAAAGAGTCTTGACCAACGATCTGGTTGCGCTCCAGAAAATGTTGGATCATCAGATGAGGAGCAACCCGAATATTGCGTACATGTTTGTCATTCGGGATGGTCGGGTACTGGCTCACACTTTCCCAAACGGCGTGCCCAAAGCGTTGATCGAATCGACTGAGCCCCTTTCTCCGGACCGGGCCACCGTGCAAAGCATCGTTTCCACCCGGGGAGACCACTTCTCAGATATTGCCTGGCCCATCTTTTCCGGACGTGCCGGTTTTTTGCGGTTGGGCTTTTCAGAGAATGCATTACGAAAGCAAGTGATGAGTTTGTGGCTTCAGATGAGCGCTGCCACTCTAGCGGTCCTGGTGCTGGCAGTGGTGGGCTGTCTGGTTTTCGTCCACAGGATCACTCGACCTTTGGGCGCATTGGCCGCAGCGACTCTCAAAGTGAAGAGCGGGCGATCTTGACACGGAAGTGGCGGTTCAAGGAAGCTCCGAAGTGGCCGCACTGGCTTCTTCTTTCAATGATATGGTCAAACGTTTGAGGGAGCATACGGCTCGCCTTGCAAAGCAGGCCAAGGAAATCGAGCGGAGCCACAACCAGACTCTGACTTTTTGTGAGATCGTCCGAGAAATCGGGGCAATGCCGACACTTCACGAAATCGGGCCGGCATTGATAGCCAGATTTCGTAAGATCCTTGCCTGTGATCAAATGGCGCTGCTCGTGTTCAACGAAGATTACAGTTCAGTCTGCGTCTTGTCGGATCGCGGAGTGGATGTGCTGAGGAGCGAAGATGTCGCCCAGGAAATCCTGGCCATCTTATCTCGAATTTCCGGGGCCACTCGTATTAATAAGCCCGTCTTCAACTCTCCAGTTGCCCCCGAGCTTTTTGCCACAGCCCCTCAACAGGTGATTGTGCCATTTAGTGCCGAGACTCACATTGTCGGTGGACTCGTCATTGCCTGTCCGGATTGTGAATGCGATCTCAAAGAAGTTGACGTGGTCGGCATGATATTGGCCCAGGCCGCGGGCGTTATCAAGCGGGCCGTACTTCAAGAAGAATCCATAAACGATCTTCAGAGAAGGCTGGAAGCATCCTCGGAATTTCGTGGCATGGTAGGCAAGCATCCTACGATGCAAGCCGTTTACAGGATCATTGAAGATATCGCTGTTACAGACGTAACTGTGCTCATTCAGGGCGAGAGCGGTACCGGAAAAGAGCTGGTTGCTCGGGCCATACACGAGAGCAGTGAGCGTAGAGACAAGCCGTTCGTTGTCATCAATTGTTCCGCTTATCCTGACACTCTTCTGGAGAGCGAGCTTTTCGGACATGAAAAAGGGGCGTTTACAGGCGCAATACGGCAAAGGGCAGGACGATTCGAGCAGGCTGATGGAGGTACCGTATTTCTGGACGAAATAGGAGAAATTCCTCCTGCTGCTCAGATCAAACTTTTAAGAGTGCTTCAGAGCCAGAGTTTCGAGCGGATCGGCGGCGAGCGCACGGTAAAGGTTAATGTGAGGGTACTTGCAGCAACGAACAAGGACCTGGTCCACGAGGTCAAGAAAGGGAATTTTCGCGAGGATCTCTATTACCGATTGAACGTCATTCCTATTGTGTTGCCCCCTTTGCGACAACGCGTGAATGATATACCCTTACTTGCGAGATCCTTTCTGAAGAAGTTCGCAACCGAGCAGAAGAAAGACATCGAAGACTTCAGTGCCGAATCCATGCGAATAATTCTGGACTATGTGTGGCCGGGAAACGTTCGTGAACTGGAAAATAGCATTGAGCACGCTGTCGTGCTTGCCAAGGGGAGTCAAATAGAAGCATCAGACCTTCCCCCGGTGCTCTCCAGTCATCCTGAATCCGGTCCTCGAGACAATCTGCCGCTCATGGTAGAAACCGAGCGCTCGCTGATTGAACAGGCGTTGCAAGAGAGTAACTGGGACAAGAAAAAGGCGGCTCGTCGTCTTGGGATCGGGCGGACGACTCTTTACTCGAAGCTCAAAAAATACCGCATCGCCAAACCACCGTTGCAGTAGTGTTCGGTTCCGGCTGTTGGCCCGGAATTGTGTATGATTTTGGGACTCGCTATCTAGCTAATAATACTTAGTGACTTTAGCTAGCCTTAATCCGTGTTCCGAATCGGAACACAGATTCCCCTTCTCTATATTCCACGCACATACACCCTTGCCCGCGATTGCGAAGTGCCCGATCGCATGCTCTCTGAAGGTCTCTAGTCATTTCAGGGTCATATCCTCTAGTCCCCTCTTCGGCATCTATACTTTATAACTTTAATCAAGTTTTGGCATGCTTTTCGCTCTGTCCACCCTGGAAATCATACAGTGAGAATTATCTTGAACCCGTCAGTCATTTTGGTTGAGAGCGGCAAAGAACATCCACCTGAAGTGACGACAATCCTTGAGGCAAACGGTTTTCAAGTTCTCCCGTGCCGTTCGATATTTGATTTGGAGAAGCTATGCCAGGAAGACGATCTCGGGGCTGTTATTCTGGATCTAGACGATCCGCTCATGAACAATCGTGTGCTCAGGGAAGTGAAGAAGAAGCGCCCTGCACTGCAAATCATAGGAATTTCCAGTTGGTCTTTTCACCCTGAGCTGAAAGAGGCGATGGCCAATCATATCTACGCATCCCTGAACAAGCCGGTAGATCCCGACCAGCTCATCTATTTGGTGAAGGGCATTTTATGCACAGCAACATCTTCCAAATGAGGTCTTTCGCGAATGAAGCTTGGAACGTTGTTCGTTGAAGTCAATAACGCAATTTTCAAACAAGTGGACATAAGGAGAGGCATCAATGAGTAAACCTAAAGAGCCAATGAGTAGACGCCAATTCCTTCTTGCAGGAGGACTCACCGGGCGGAGCCTTGGCCGGAGCTGATACCGTTCTCTCAGCAGGGCCAGATTCCGCCACCAAGAAGGCCATCCGTTACGGAATGATCATCGACCTGAAAAGATGCGTTGGCTGCAAGGCATGTGCAGCGGCCTGTAAGGCTGAGAACCACACGCCACCCGGTGTAGCCTACAACATTGTGATGGAGGAAGAGGTCGGGACCTATCCGGACGTGCGCCGCCGATTTATTTCCAGGCCGTGCATGCATTGCGCTACTCCATCCTGCACGATCGTGTGCCCGACGAAGGCCACCCATATTCGTGACGATGGAATAGTAGCTGTGGACTATGATCGCTGCATAGGCTGCCGATACTGCATCTCAGCCTGCCCTTACGGCGTACGGGCATTCGATTACGGCCATAATTACCATGACAGCCCTACCCCCTACGAGTCACAGCCCTCTCCCGAGTACGGCCAAAACAAGAAACGCAGTCTAACGGGCAATGAGTCGCCGCGGGGCAATGTGCGGAAGTGTCATTTCTGCATTCATCGGGTGAAAAAAGGGCTGAGTCCCGCCTGCGCATCGACATGCATGGCTAATGCGATCCATTTCGGCAATTTGAACGATCCTGACGCACTCTGCACTGTTCACGGGGAAAAGCTCCGGTTTCTTCTGGCTACCCGCAATCATATGCGCCTGAAGGAAGACCTGGGGAATAATCCAAGCGTGTATTACCTGACATAAGGGGCGGAATCATGGAAAATAATAACAGGCGAGCAAATCCGTCGATCCGGGTGATCGGCTACATAGCGCTTATCCTCGTGACAGCAGTAGGATTGTGGGAGATGGTGGCAAAGTTCATGAACGGCCCCATAGACGAGGGCACCACGCAACTCGTGCCCTGGGGAATATGGGTGTCCGGGTACATCTTTTTCCTTGGCCTTTCGGCCGGATCGTTCCTCATCTCAACCTTGATTTACGTCTTCGGGGTGAAGCAGTTGGAGGAAGCAGGACCCGCGGCTCTCGTACAGGCATTGGGATGTTTGCTCCTGGGAGGGATCCTGATCGTACTCGACGCTGGTCATCCCGAGCGAATATACATGGTCCTGCTCTACTTCAATCCAACTTCCGTTATGGCTCACATGGGGTTGTTTTACAATCGTGTACATTGCCATAGTCATTGCGGAGATTTACTTGGTCATGAGGCCGCGGTTTGTCCGGAATGTGCAGTCGGGAAAGCGACCCACCTGGCTGTACCGTCTTTTCTCGCTGGGTAGCACTCGCCTGGACCGGAAAGTCTGACCAGGGACAGAAAGTGGTTGATGGTGTTGGGCATACTGGGCATACCCGCAGCAGTCATAGTTCATGGCGGCGTCGGTACTATCTTCGCCGTCGCCAAAGCCCGCCCCAACTGGCTAGGTGGACTGTTTCCACTTCTGTTTATCGTTTCTGCTCTAACCTCGGGTGGCGCCTTGTTGACCTTCCTGACGGCCGCTTTCGGCAAGATGCCTCGTGAGCGGAAGCTCAAGCTCGTGAGTTTTCTAGCTAAACTGACAATGGGTTTCTTGCTTCTCGATGCGCTGATCATGTTTGCCGACATTCTCACGACGTCGTACACGGCCATTCCCAGTGGGTCTTCCACAGACGCACTTGTTCTCTTCGGCTCGTACAAGTGGATCTTCTGGATTGTTCAAGTAGTGCTGGGACTGGTGATTCCCGTGTTCCTGGTGGCAAACCCGGAAACCAACCGATCACTCGGCTGGCTTGGTCTGGCCGGTTTCCTCGTGGTGATAGGCATGTTCGGTGCCCGTTTGACACTCGTGATTCCACCCCAGATAACGCCCCTATTCGACATGCAGTTGGGGGCCTACAACCATATTAGATATGCATACGGTTACGCCCCAAGCACCAGCGACCTGTTAGTGATGCTAGGGGTCTTTGCCTTCGGCATTTGGATGATGCTGGGAGCCAGAAAATACCTTCCCATGGATGCTGAGATTCACCAAGACGCACAGCGAAGAGGAGAAGTTACGTCATGAAACATAGTTCACGGAAAACAAAGAATGAGGTTGGTAAGAAAGTGGATCGGCGTGGCTTCCTAAGCTCTGCAGCCTTGCTTGGCGGTTGCGGACTCTTGGCGGGAACGGTAGCGCCCGTGTTCTCACGGTTGGCTCATGCTCAGCGCATGAACGAGTTGGATCGCGGCGAACATAAATATCCTCACAACAATCCGGAGAACACCATCTATACGACCTGCCTACAGTGTCATACAAGCTGCTCGCTCAGGTGCAAGGTGGTCGATGGTGTCCTCGTAAAAATTGATGGCAGCCCCATTTGTGCCCAGACGCGTATCCGCAATTTGCCTTATGCGGGTGACCTTGCGAAGGCGGCCTTAGCGGAAGGAAAGATTTGTCCCAAAGGCCAAAGCGGGATCGAGACGCTTTACGACCCTCATCGGATCATTAAAGTGCTCAAGCGGAAACCCGGAACCCCTCGAGGCGGCGGACAGTGGGTCACCATCGACTTCAACGCTGCGATCAATGAAATAGTTGAGGGCGGCGACTTGTTCCGGGAAGGACACGTGCAGGGATTGAAAGAGATCTACGTGCTGCGTGATCGCTCCATAGCCAAGGCCATGTCCGAAGATGTGAAGAAAATCAGGAACAAGTCAATGACTGTTGAAGAGTTCAAGAGCAAGCATTCGGACCAGATGAACACACTGATCGACCCCGATCACCCGGACCTGGGTCCCAAGAACAATCAATTCGTGTTCCTGGCGGGCCGCATTCAGCATGGCCGGGCAGAACTCATGAGATGGTTTACCTCGGACGGCATTGGTTCGTTGAATTTCTTCGAGCACACGACAATCTGTGAACAAAGCCATCATATCGCTTACAAGGAAGCAACCAACAACTGGCAAAACGGCAACTGGACGGGGGGAAAAGACCACATGAAGCCGGATTTCGGCTCTGCTCGTTTTGTCATTTTTTTCGGGACTGGTTTCAGCGATGCCAACTTTGGGCCACCGCTTCTCTCTCAACTCGTAGCCGAAGGTTTAGCCAATGAGGATCTCAAGATCGCTGTCTTAGATCCACGGCTCTCTCGTTCCGCGGGCAAGGCCCACTGGTGGATCCCCATCAAGCCTGGTTCTGACGGGGCATTTGCCATGGGGATGGCCCGCTGGATCATCGATAACGGTCGAATTGATCGTCGTTTTCTCGAAAATGCCAATCAGGCAGCGGCTAAGGCGGATCACGAAACTGCATGGAGCACCGCTTCCTATCTGGTCAAGATCGAAGGAGACCGTCCGACACGTTACCTGAGGGCCGACGAGGTCGGGGTTGGAAAAAAAGTCGAATTTGTCGTTTCACGTGGAGGAACATTCATTGCTGTAGATCCGAACGACAAGGACCACGTTGTCGAAGGCGACCTGGAAGCCAAACTGGAGAAAGACGGAATTGTGGCCCGGACAGCTTACGAGCTGTTCCGCGACAGAGTCGGCGAGAAAACGCTAGCCCAATACGCCGAAATTTGCGGAGTCTCGCAGGACACAATAGCCGATATGGCCAAACAGTTCACCTCGGTACGGAAAGCAGGCTTCGGCGGAGTTCTATCGTGGAGCCGTCCAGCATACCGATGGTTACTACAACGGGCAAGCTATCATTCTCCTCAACGTTCTCATTGGGAACTCAGGCTGGAAGGGCGGCTTGGCGCAAGGCGGCGGTCACTGGCACGAATTCGGTGGATCGCCTGGGACTCCGTACAATTTCAAGGATATGCATCCAGAGCCACACTGGGATTTCGGGGTCAAGCTGAACCGTGAGCGCGCCACGTACGAGGAAAGCACCCTGTTTTCCGGCTATCCGGCCAAGCGCCCGTGGTACCCGTTTACCGGCAACCTGTACCAGGAAGTCATTCCATCTGCAAAGGATGGGTATCCGTATCCGATAAAAGTTCTGTTCCTGCACATGGGAACACCCGTTTTTTCTACGCCGGCTGGCCACAAGCAAATCGCTATTCTCAGAGATACGAAAAAGGTACCGCTGTTCATCGCTTGCGACATTATGATTGGCGAAACCAGCATGTACGTGGACTATATTTTCCCTGACACGATGTATTTGGAACGCTGGGGTTCACCGGGAGGAGGTTCTCCGGCGATGCTCCTGGCCCTGAGCAAGACGCGGCAGCCTGTGGTGGCGCCTTTGACTGCTACCACAAAGGTTGACGGAGTGGAGATGCCGATCAATATGGAAGCATTCCTCATCGCGCTCGGCAAAAAACTGGAGCTACCGGGCTTCGGTAAGGACGGCTTGGGTCCCGGTAAGAACTTCGACCACCAAGACGACTGGTACCTCAAGAATGTGGCCAACATAGCAATGGGTGACAAGAAGGGAGACAAAGTCCCAGCCGTGGACGCGAAGGAGATGGAGATATTTCGCAAGGCTCGACGACACTTGCCGAAAAGCGTTTTCGATGAAGAGCGTTGGAAGAATGCCGCCGGCGCCGATTACTGGCCTTATGTAGTCTACGTGCTCAACCGCGGAGGCCGCTTCGAAGACTCGGACAAAACGTATAAGGGCGACAAGCAGGCTCACCCGTACTCGGGCCTTTTTCAACTATTCGTAGAACGTGTAGCCAAGGGCCGCAACTCCATGTCGGGCAAGCCGTTCGATGGCCTACCGGTCCTGGAAGGACCCAGGTTCGCGAACGGTAATCCGGTTGTGCAGGAAGGGAACTACAATTTCCACCTGATAACTTTCAAAGAGATTTTCGGCACTCAGAGCCGCACCATGCCGCCGTGCCAATGGCTGACCGAACTCCATCCCGAGAATGCCGTCCTGTTGAACCGCCTCGACGCAGAAAAGTTGGGTCTTCATGATGGGGACCGTGTGAGACTGGGCTCGACCACCAATCCCGAAGGAATTTTTGATCTGGGAAACGGCGAAGTTCGGCATGTTGAGGGTGCCGTCAGGGTGCTTGAGGGATTGAGACCTGGTGTCGTCGCTGTGTCCTGGCACTTTGGTCATTGGGCAAGCGGCTCTCGAGACATGACCGTTGACGCGAACCTAGTCAAGGGTAACCCGAGACGATCACGGGGCTTTACACCCAATCCTGTTATGTTGGAGGACACGGTAGCGCGCGATGTCTGTCTTACCGACCCAATAGGCGGCAGTGCGTCGTTTTACGACACCTACGTGAAAATCACACGCGTCTGATCCCTGTTGTCGTATGCAAAGAGCTTTTGGAAATGGTGACCTCTTGAAGATTTGGCTACGTATTCCCGACTCGATTCCTAGTGCTGAACCATGATGGAAATACTGCACAAGCTGGAAGAGTGTGAAGAACATTCCGGTCACCCAAGTGCCCCAGAAAGACCTTGTCCAAGGCGAGACTGAACTGCAGGAGGATAGCATGCCCAAGTATTTGACGATACATCACGAAACCGCGGTGGATAGATTATTGCTCGAGTCCAGATGGACCGAGATTTCGATGGATCCACGGGCCGATTGGGAAATGACGCTGTTTAATCTTGAACAAGGCAGACGTTGGTGTGAGTGGACTGCTCCCAATCCTCAGGTCATAGAAGAAATCTTTCGGGATCTCGGGATCAAATGGACCGAGATTCTGGAAGTGGAAGTCACCAGGGCGTCGCAGCAACGATTATGGGAGGAGCGATCCGAGAAGGCGGGTGACCTGGCTTCCTCAGTCCGGTAGTTGTGGTCGAGCATAAAAGGGATTCTCGGACTGTTGTGCGAGTTCGAGCTCCAGCCAAAAAACCAAGGAGGCGAAGATGCCGCACTATTTAACTATTCACCACGAGCCGGGGTTGTCTAAAGAAGATATGTTATCCAGGTGGCGTCTCCTGGCTGAGGAGCGAAGAGCGTTATGGGTGAGAACCTGGTTCAATCTTTCTGCAGGTAGACGATTCTGCTGGTGGGACGCACCTAATCAGGCAGCGCTGGAGCAAATTTTCACTGATCATGGCGTGGCCTGGCAAGAAATCATCAAAGTGAAAGTCACTCACTCCTCTGAGTGGAGGTGGCGAGAGGACTAACGACTCGCAGGGAGCGTTGGTAGGCACCTGCCATTACACTTATCCCCGTATAGGCATCCAGGGGAGACAGCCATGTCTCCCCCTGCGGCTAAGTCAATTACCAAGATCATTCACGAATTATTTCAGTTCGCTCAATATCTTTTTTCTTTTGTTCGTACTCGGTCTTTCCGATCTCGCCCCGGGCATATCGCTTGTCCAGGATGTCCCTTGCCGACTCAGAGCCTCCAGTCCAAGACGAGTCGTCCGAAATCCGGGAAGAAGGACCGCACATCATGCACCCCGTGCGTCTCCGCATCATGAAAAAACACAGAGCACACATGACCGTCATGGCGATGGGTATCAGCCACCACCAGTTGAATCCACTCCAGAAACCTTCGTACCCCCACATCTGAATCACTTCCTTTCCGAGACATCTTTCGTAGCATCGAGATACTACCTGTCAGTGCACATGTCGGTTGGACAGCCGGCCTGACTAATTCACAGAATGCTTTATCGCGAGAGGCTGGTGTCCAGCAGTCCTCCCGCTACTTTTTGTGCCACCGTCATGGCATGCGTTTTGATTTCCTCTTCCGTCATCTGATCGATGCCAAAAAGATTTCTGTCAAAGTCGTAGAGACTGTCTGCAACGATCACTCGTGGAGCTAGATCGGGAATGAGGCCTCTCATCATTCGAGAAGCACATTCTATAAAACAACCCTCCAAAGCAACAAGCTCCTTTGCATTTTTCACCAGGTTCCTTTGTCCGGTATTCTTGGTAAATGCTCCGCCCAGACATATACGGACAGTTTTCTCAGGAGCCATCTTATGACATATGAGATTTGAAGCCTGTCTTGCGATCTCGCCTCTTAGACAGGCTCCTTCGCAACACATGATTGCAATAGGTTTCGACGCCTGTTCCTTAGAGTAAGACTCGCACATTGGGCAAGTATTGCTGGTCCTCATTATTTTAGCAGTCTCGTACTCACGGTTCTCGGGTTCATTTCCGGTCGGTTCACAGCAATTGCCTTTTCCCATCTTTTTCCTCTCTCTCCTCAGAGTTTTTCTTCTGTCTGTGTGCTATTCCGTGCTTGTTCTCCGTTCGCTTCGTCCTTCACGACTTTCTCCATAGGGCAACAATCACAGAACTTCATTCCAGGCCGACACCATATCCTCATCATTTCCCTGGCTCCCTCCGGACATGCAAAGGGAAAACCGAACGGCTTTGTCTTTTCGTCCATGGCGAAATTCCTCCTATTCAAGTGTCAACGCCGGAGGAAAAGTGTACCGCGAGAGTGGAGTAATTGTGTACCAGTTGATGCGAAAAAAAAGGCCGCCGAGTTGCACTCATTTTGATTTATCCAGATCTGCGTTTGCGGCATTTTGATTTGAAGACGTTTCTTTTAGGTGCTTTTGCTGTTTTTTACTTTGGTTGAGCCGGTAGCTGTCACCGTTCATCTCCAGGATATGCACATGATGGGTGAGTCGATCAAGCAGCGCCCCAGTCAGGCGTTCCGAGCCGAACACTTCCGTCCACTCATCAAAAGGCAGATTGCTGGTTACCAGGATGGAACCCCTTTCGTAGCGTTGGCTGAAGACCTCGAATAACAATTCCGCTCCAGTCTTATACCAAGTTGCTGTCTGAAGAGTACTAATATGGTTGCATACGGAGCGGCACTATGATATCCGGTTCTCCCCAATATAGGGGAGGTGAGCATGGCAAGGATTGCTTCTGTCGCGGGGCATCTTTCTGCTGACCAGGTCTTGGAGAGAATTAAGGGAACTGTAGGTTTTTGGAGAGTACAGAAATGGCTTGTTATCTACAATCTGCTGGTTGATCCAAGACCTTTGATGGAGGTGGCGAGGCATGTTGGTTTGGCCTGGCAAACGGTACGGAATTTAGTTTCCCGATATAACCGTTTTGGGCCAGATGTTGTCGAGGGTCCGGGAAAAGGTGGCAGGCGAAGGGCTTACATGACCTTGGAAGAGGAGGCTGAATTCATCGAGCCGTTTTTCGAGCGAGCGAGTACCGGTAAGGTCGCTACTGCAATGGAAATCAAAAGAAAACTGGAAAAGCATCTGGGCCACACAGTGCACAAGACCACGGCATATCGATTGCTCAAACGCCACGGCTGGAGGAAGATAGTTCCTCGTCCGTCACACGTTCAAGCTAACAAGGCGGAACAGGAAGAGTTCAAAAAAAATTCCCGGCAAAGGTGAGTGAGGTACTGGCAAGCAGAGATCCGGAAGACTCACGGCCAGTTCTCATAATGCCTCAGGACGAAGGACGTTTCGGTCGGATCAGTAATCCCAAGCCTGCTTGGGCCCCTCCTGGTGTACGCCCAACAGCGCCACGGCAGGTTGTAAGGGAATACTTGCACGCATTCTCCGCTGTAGCCCCAGCTTTGGGAAGGATGACTTCACTCGTCCTGCCCTACGCAAACTCGGACATGATGAATATCTTTCTGGATCAAGTCGCTCAGGATTTTAAAGAATTCTTCGTCGTGATGCTCGTCGACAAAGCGGGATGGCACACATCACAAAACCTCACCATCCCCGAAAACATCCGCTTCATCGAACAACCCTCTCACAGCCCCGAACTCAATCCAGCCGAACACATCTGGGATGCCATCAGAGAAGACGACTTCCACAACGAAGCCTTCCGATCACTTGATGAGCTTCAAGACAGGCTCTGTCTAGCACTAAACAAATTGCACGACAACCCCGATAGGCTCCGATCACTAACCAATTTCCCATATCTTCAATGCGACTCATTTCTAAATGGAGATCACCCAAAGGTACCCATCTGATTTCTACTTGGTATTAGATAACGGTACGAAGCCCAGCTCATCGAGGATAAGCAGTTTGTAGCTGGCCAGTTGCTTCTGGAGTCGCAACAGGCGCTTTTCGTCTCGTGCTTCAAGTAGTTCATGGACCAGAGCGGAAGCCGTCATAAAACCGACTGATAGGCCTTTCTGGCAGGCTGCCAAGCCCAATCCAAGGGCGATATGTGTTTTACCCGTTCCACTGTTACCTACAGCAATGATGTTCTCTCGACGGGTAATGTATTCACAGCGGGCCAGCTCGTTCACCAATACCTTGTTCAGAGTGGGCAAGGCCGTGAATTTGAAACTGTCGAGGCTTTTGACCGTTGGGAATCGGGCTTCCCGGATTCGCCGTTCGACCATGCGTCCCTCACGCTCAATCAATTCCAACTCAGACAAGCGTAACAGATAGCGGGGGTGATCGAGCCCTTCGGCAGCGCATTGCTGAGCCACCTTGTCGTACTCTCTCAGGAAGTAGGTAGTTTGAGGGCCTTCAAATGATGCGATAGGAGCAGTTGCGGGGCCTGGTTCATACTGCCTCCTTATTCAACAGGGATAGATAGGCTTTCGCTGCTGTCGTCTTAACTTGGGCTCTCGGAAGGTAGGGATAAACGTCAAGATTGAGCCGAGGAGGTTTTCGTTCAATACTGCACAGGAGCAGATGCTTTACCGCATCGAAGCTGATGGCGCCCAGTTGTAGCGCCTGTTTGACCGCGGCTTCGGTTTCTTCCGGGGAGAAGGTTTCCATCAAGCGTAATACCTGCACGTACTCTCGCTTGCCAATGTGACCCATGCGTGCTTCCAGCAAGCGCCGCAAAGTCGTAAAGACTTCGGGTAACTTCCAACCAACAAGAGGTGCCGCCTGGTCCAACGCATTGATCTTCTGCTCTAAAAGAGACAGATAGTGCAACGGGTCGTAGATGTAATCTGCCTTTTTGTACGAACGTTCATGCCGGGCGATCAGTTCGGTGCCATAGTAGATTTCGACTCGATCGATATAGGCTTTGACCATCGCCTCGCCGTTCCCATAGGCCGACGGAACTGAGTAATCGTTCGTTTGGTAGCGCACCAGCGAGGAACAGCTTACCCTGGTCATATGTTTGTCACAGGCATCGTAGGGGACTACTGGCAAGGGCAGAAAAGCTGTCAAGTCTCGCTGCAACCGCTGTCCAATGGTTTCCTTATGTCCTCGTAGCGTTTCCTGTTGCCGTTGCCGACACCGCTTTTCCAGATAGGCATTGAAGTCAGCGTAACTGGCAAATTTCGGAATCGGGACCATGAAGTTCCGCCTGGAGTATCCCACCAGTCCTTCCACCTTGCCCTTATCGCTGCCTTTGCCGGGACGACCGAATCGGTCCTCGAACAGGTAATGGGATTGTAGCTCGGCAAAAATCTGTGAACGCACTCGCTCTCTGTTGCCGAGAATGCGGGCCACTGCAATCTTTGTGTTATCGTAGAGAATGGATCTCGGCACCGCCCCGAAGAATACGAAGGCTGCATTGTGGCCGTCACAGAAAGCTTCAGACGTTTCCGCCGGATAGGCTTTGATGAAACAGGCGTCACTATGAGGCAGGTCGATAGCGAAAAAATGAGCTTTCCCCTCGACACCGTCTATCACGACCACCGCTTCACCAAAGTCGGCTTGTGCGTGGCCAGGTCGATGGATCAGTGGTATAAACACTTCCCTGGAACGAAGAGTCTGTTTTCGTACATAGTCTTTAACAATGGTGTACCCACCACAAAAACCATGTTCCTCACGCAGGCGTTCCAAAATCCGTTTGGCCGTGTGATCGTTGCTTCTTGTGCCGCAACCGGTCATCAGCCAAAATGGCATCGATGATGCCTTTGAACTTCTCAAGCTTGGGATATCTGATAGGCTTTGAACGCTGATACCCTGGCGGGATGGAAAAACCGAGGATCTTCTTGACGGTCTTGCGGTGCACTCCAAACTGCTTGGCCGCTTCCCGAACACTCATGCCTTCTACGTGACACGCACGCCGGATTCGTTGATACATCTCCACGCGTAGACATCCCTCCACCTCCCCTCTAGCCGCATATCAGCCAAGCTAAAGGGAGGTATTAATGCGGTACACTTTTACACCGCCGCAACCGAAATCTTCGGCCGCCTTAGAGGGACACTATTGCACTAGCGTTTATATCTGTGTTGTTTTTGTCGAAATATTAGCCGCAGTGGTACCGCTTGGTGACGAGTTTGGAGACTTCATTATTGACCTTATTGATTTTCTCTTATGACATCCTGATCCAACTTGGGATACTACCCAAATTAGGACATTAAGCGACGAGGAAGGATAAAATGGGCAGAAAGAAAAAACCAGAATGGGATGATCCGGAGCGATCCGCCCGTTTCATAGAGACAGCCGAACGGATACGAGCCGATGACGCGGGAAGAAAGATTTGAAGAAGCAATGAAGCGGATTGCGGGGGCGAAACGGAAAAAAACTAATACAGAATCAAACTCATGACGTGGGGAGATTAACGATGTCGTCCACAAACGATCTCACGTTGTCTAGCAATTTCAGAGCATCTTCCTCATCATAAAAGCCTCTTGGGTGCATGACTTCGTTGCGAACCCCTAGTCTTATCGCACCAAGTGTAACCAAGGCTGCATTACATCTACTCTTTTCGCTCTCCCTTGGGCACGTCTTTAAGTTTAGCTTGAATCGCCTCTTCTATTTGATGCCACTCCGCATATCTGATTTCAATTGGTTTCCCGTTGTGCGTTACTTCTGCCCCAATGCCTGATGCAAAATCTTGAACTAAGTGCTCCATGATTCGCATTAAATGGAAGACACACGCAGTGTATCGCCCGAGAGCCAAACATTTGCACGCTTCGTCCATGTCGCGGCTTGTTGATTTAAATTTATCTCTTAGTTTTACTGAGAATATTTCCGTTGGTTTGTCATAAAACTTGGAGCGGTCAGACCTTACCATTAGAAAAACTTTGCCGCTTAGTTCGTCAACGATTGCATTAAGTAGTCCGTGGATGAGAGATTGTGCCTGTAACCTAACCCATTGCTCGTTTCCAGACTCAATAAGTTGGAGAAGCCTTTGAGCGTTTCCGCTAGCCGCTTCAAGGTTCATCTCTGAGCAAACATCGCGAAGCCAGAGGAGATCATCTTTATATTCAGACAGTTCTTCGCAAGACGGGCTTGTTCCCAAAAGCAAGCCGGTGCCCGACATGGGTGAAAAGCTGGTCTAACTCGTGCCATGCTGGCAATTATGTCAGTAAACCTCTGTGCGTGATGTCTCAACACAGTCCATACGCTCACAATTTTATAAGGTCGAAGCGGATTATCTTCGCGCAGAGGTTTGTCTTTTTGCAAATCAAAAGCTAAGCTCATAACGGTCTCCTTTTTGGATTTGTCACGGGAGAGGTAATGTCATTCGAACTAAGAGCAAGTCGGGAGGGCACATAAATTACCGATGCGTTTGCTAGTCCCAAACTTACTCTAGGTAGGGCTAACCATCATATTCGCGAACCTTCATCAGCGGGTTTACGTTTTTCTCATGCAAAAACCATATGCTAAGGTTGTTGAAAATGATTCTACTGGAACTAAGTATGTTCACAAACTCAAACTCACCAAGCCTTTTCCGAATGATTTTGCAACCATAGCCGTGGACGCTGCGGGCAATCTTCGGCAGGGACGTCGACCAAAATCGGATATGCTGTCGCTATCGCTTCTGGAATCAGTGACCCCGACTACACTAAATTCCCTTTCGGGGGAGCAGTATCTTCGGAACTCCCCGAAATCAGGAAACGCTGTAAAGATCTCCCTGACGAGATTTTTGCGTTGTTTCGCTCGTTCAAGCCATACAAAGGAGGGAATAAGTCTTCTCTGGGCACTCAACAGGATATGCAACACCAATAAGCATAAACTTATCGTCCCGATCAGTATCAACTATGGAGACGCTCTCGTTGTCTCTACGACTAGCCGAAGCTACAAATTCCTTTTCCACGGTGGGATCGAAGCAAACACGAGATCATATTCGCTATCACGGATTCTGAGAAAACCGACTCCATACAAGGTTCAATTCACCCTTGATATAGCGTTCGACGAGGTTGAGGTTGTAGCTAGCAAGCCGGTTCCCATACTCTACGACTTGAGCAGCATAGTCGAGAGCATCTTGTTGGCTACGGAAGCAGAGGCCAGAAGAATTGGGTTGATCCCCTGAAGATAACTTGTTGATGTTCATAGATTCTCCCGTTTAAAACGCGAAAAGGGGTTGTTAAGTATAATATCCCTTTTCAACGGGGTCGCAATGACAATTCGCCGGGTCACGCTCTCGCAATGACAACTTTCAGCGCCATCACCAATTTGCCCTGTCAACTCATCACAGGAGCGGCGCAATTAAGCCGTCATCTCGAATCTAAAAAGAAGTGACAAACCGACGAGTTAGGTTTTAGAATGCGAAAGAGTCCGGGAACCCGCTTTTTATGTAAAAAGGTGCTCCGCGGACGGCGAGCATGCATAACCGGACATCGGAGCGTAAAGAACGGCTCTCAGCCTCACGATGCATGTTGGCACCACGCCCAGTGGGCCCGGACCCTCCGGCAATCCCGCGAGGCCATGGGACTAAATGGCTAGCGGTGTATCGACGGTGAATGCACTTACCGTGGCAGTTATGAAAAACGGAGAGAGTCTGTCCCGCAAAGGGGTTGAAGATTATATTATCATGAGCATTTGATGCTTTTGAGAGGATCTTAATTTTGGAATCAGCACCTTTCACAGCCTGCACGGGCCAACCCACCCCGGAACCGACCTTAAGCTCGGCTCAAGAAAAAAGAGGCGAAGACTAATTTTACCGTTATGGCTGAAGCCTTGCTGGTGAGCGTTGGTTTAATGGGATTGAAGTTTTGCGGATACTGGATCACCGATTCATCGGCAATTCTTTCAGATGCCCTTGAATCCATTATCAACGTCGTCGCCAGTGGGTTTGGACTTGGCAGCGTAGGGTTGCTGCAAAACCTGCTGAGAAAGCCATCCCTACGGACATGGCAAGATCGAATTCTTTTCTGCAGGATTCGAGGGAGCTCTCATACTCCTTGCCGCTGTAGGTATCTTTTATGAGGGAATGAAGCAGATCTTAAACCCTCAATACTTGCCCACCTGGACATGGGACTATCTTTCTTCGTGACTGCATGCCTAGGAAATCTGGTAATGGGTCTGGTGGAACTCAGAATCGCTAAGCGTACAAAATCGCTTGTGCTCGAAGCGGACGGGAAACATCTCCTTACCGATGTGTACACCTCGGGTGTGGTCCTCGTCGGCCTAGCCTTCGTCTATTTCACCGGATGGTTCCGGTTCGACGGAATCATTGCTTGTATCGCCGGGATAAACATCGTTTTATGGGTACCAAGCTTGTGCGTCAAGGATTTGGAGAGCTTATGCACACATCCGATCCCGAATTGTTGGACGAATCTGGACCTGCTGTCTCGCTACAAGAAAGACATATGGATTGACATTCACCGACTCAGATCTTGGAGATCCGGTAAGAGATTCACGTCGATTTCCACTTGATCCTTCCAAAAGAGCTTACGCTGGAAGATGGCCATCGTGAAGTAAAGGAATTGGAAACAGTTTTCAACAAAGACTTCGAGGGCATGTCAGACATCCTCATCCATTTGGATCCCTGCCTGGAACCGGAATGTCCCGTATGCCAGCATGAGTTTTGCGACACCCGACGGGAGAGGGAGAATCCATGAAAGGATATGGAATCGTCAGACACTGACACGAGAAGCCAATAGTCATGGGTGAGTGAAATCGCATGCGTAGAGAGCCTGAGGCGTCCGGCTTGTAACCGGCTTAAATCACACAGCCGGAATATCTGGGGGACATAGCGATGCTTTTCGGTGGGATGAGAAATGACTTTCAGAAAGAGGATGCCAGGGGAAAACCCTTTTGCAAAAGGGTTTTCCCCTGGACCCTCTTTCCGAAAACTCCCATTCTGTTGCGGCGCAAGGAGGAGAAATGACTCATTGGGGCGCCCGCACACGACAAATGGGTACGTTTCCAGTTCACCGTGAAAATATTAGAGTTTTTGCCGGAGGGTTCGGGAACCGGCCTTTTACGTGAAAAGCGGGTTCCCAACGTTTTTCCTCTTTCATCCAGCCCTCGATTCATCAATTCCGCATATTACTCGATCTTACAAATTCCACGAATCGACTCACAGGCACTCCCGTATAATTGTTCCAACCAATCTTCTCTTACGCCCCATTCAGGTGCCAGCGGCTTCGGATTCGGCGGACCTTTTGATTTTTGCGAATCTACGAAGAATGCGGTGTGTAGAAGAAACAAATGTGGCATGGCTCCAAGTCAGTGGAGAGACAGAAATGGGTTCCCCATTGAAAGGATTCACCTGCTCAGCCAAAACGAGGGAAGGTAGCGAGTGCCGAACGGTCCATCGTAAGAGATCTATTGCATTGTTCAGATCTGTTTCGTCTTCAGATCTCTCCGTCAAATAATCAGCAAGCCACAAGGTGCACAAAAACCACGGATTTCCAGTGACAGTTTCACTGATGCGAAAGTAATAGTCGTTTTCGTACTTGCCATCCCGCCTATGTCAGTTTTCACCCATAATTTCTCACGCAAGTCCTCCATCGTCGAAACTATTTTTGGATCTGTCGCAGAGTACAGACCGAATGCGAATAGACCCCACATACTTGAATCCGCAGAGGAGTCCATCTGCAATTTTCCATTCTTGTCTCGATACAACATGCGGCCGAACCGATTCAGCGGCTCATTCCAAAAATGAATTGAAACAGCGTCTCGGATATTTGCGGCGCATTTTTTGTAATAATCGCTTTTTCAGTTTCGCCGAAAACCGTACAAAAAAGCGAGGCCGCGGTGAGCCCACCGAAGACAGCCCCAACCGTAAAACTATGAATCCCGCGTTGTTCTTCCCATAGATCATAGGAAAACCCGGGCAGGCCTGTCTCTTCATCCCGGTATTGACAAAAGAAATCCGCGGCGGATTTCACGAGTGGTCGATATAGTGGTTTGATAAATTCTATATCTCGGTATTTAACGAAATGATGCCATAAAGCCCATATCACCAGAGCAGTTTCATCCTCCTGAATGGGCAGGTGAGTCTCTCCATTTTCCCACCACGGGTGCCATGACGACGCAAGGGTGCCGTCCGGGTTATATTTATGTAACAGGTAGCCCTCTTTACTGATAATATCAGCGATAAAGTGGTAGAATTGCTGAGTTACAAGAGGGTAACCCGCCTGATCGAGTGCATGAGCCGCCAATGCGCTGTCACGAGGCCATACGTACGAATACGTGTCACGATTAAACCTCACTGAATCCGAATCGTTTGCGGCCACAATCCCACCCTGCCAGTCGGTTTGTGAGATCAGTACAAGGAGGCTGCGGCGGTACAGTTCCGCTACTTCAACAGGAAGCAAATGGAGCGGAGGCGACTCCTTTCTCAACCACAATTCCCAATAATCAATACTTCTCTTAATCAGGTTTTTCGGTTCTTTATATTTGACGAGTGAATTGATCCGCCTGACCTCTTCCCAGTCCTTTCCCACAGCCAGCCAGTAGTAAGCACTGGCCCTGCTTGTCCCTTCCAGCCTCAGATCCAGGGAAATTACTGAATCAACGGATCCCTGGGCAATCGGATTTCCCGACAGAACACCGTCTTCGGCATCCTTAAATGTTCCTTCTTTGCCCCCATAGCCTTTTTGGCCTATCGCGAAGTGATCGAGGGAGTCTCTTGTTGGAGTACACCCATTTGCGAGGAAATATCGTGCGCCTTTATAATGCACCACCCCGCCGGATACGGGATCGAATACCGCAGTGTCCCCGATGTCGTTACCGGAGATATTCAGGTCCTGGCCAAAAAAGAGCCTGATATCACGAGAATTCGGACTTAGGTTTTCGATACTAACTTCCCGAAGGTATACGTTTTCGTGAAAATCAACGGCATCGTGACATACGAGCAGGAGTTCTAAGTCTTTGTTATGTAAGCTGACTTCCGTGACCAGAGTGTCAGGCAAATAGCGGATATCTCTATCCCACCGATCTCCTCCTATCCATGAGAACTCGCCATTCACCCAGATGCCAAATCTGAAAAAAGACCCTCCCACATGGTTCTCTTGTCCGACATGCGGGTAATAGATGTCCCGAATGAAATAGTTCTTATCGAAACAGATGAGTAAATTTCCATTACCGACCGGAATGTCTCTAGGCATGATCCCCCTCTATACCTCTAAATTGTATGCTTTTTGATTCTTCTAATAAAGACCGATCATAACAAATCTATGACAAAAATTATCCTACTGAATTGAGCATGTCTTGCAAGTGACCCGAAGCGACAGACCGTATTCCGCCGATATAGCTACTGTTTAGAGGGCATTATAGCAGTTGTCAAAACTTTTGTACCCGTAACGGATAGGATCGGAGGGTAACGCAGAATGGTAGGACGGGCTTCCAGCCCTTAATCCCAGTAGGACAGGCTTCCAGCCCGTCTATTAAATGTGACAGGCAGGATGCCTGTCCTACCAGAGCCAGGAAAGGACCACACCGGAGAAACAGTGGGCCATCCCGAAGTGGTTTCATGACTAATGGGTGGCGAAACACGGCGGCCACAGGCCGCCCTACCCATTGTCTGCATCACCGCGTAATTCACCGCCAGCAATATTAGAGTTTTTGACGGAGGGGTGCGGGTCCACTCGGCGTGAGGCCAACTGCATCTTGAGACTGACAGCTCTCGGTACAGTCCGACGCCCCACTGAGCATAGTCGCCGTGCGCGGAGCACCTTCTTCCAAGAAGCGGGTTCCCCCGCATTTTTCCATTCCCTCTCTCCCCTTCCCTGCTCCGATGCGGGTCCCCAGGCTCTTTTCCGGTTCGGCTCCATCAGCCTGCTGTTTGGACTATGTCTCTTTTCTTCTCCTCATATTCCTCTTTTCCGATTTCGCCCCGGGCGTAGCGTTTGTCCAGGATCTCGATTGCCGATTCCGAGCGCCCCTTCGAAAATGGGTCTCCAGCAGTACGGGAAGATGGGCCGCACATCATGAATCCCCTGCGGCCCCGCATCATTAAAAAGCACATCGTGACCATGATGATCATGAAGATGGGAAATATCCACCACCATCCAAATCCACAGCAAAAACCTTCGTATCCCCACATCTGAATCACCTTCTTTCCGGTCTGCCGACCGTTTGACAATTCGGAAATCACATGCTCATGTGCACATTCGCTTGATTGCTGAAACATAATTGCAATAGGCTTGTCTGCCTGGTCTTTGGCGTAAGATTCGCGGATCGGGCAAATATTGCCAATTTCCTAGTGTAGTGTATCCATAATAGCTTTACACCTGTTGACCTTTTCAAGAATCTGGTCAACCTTCTTCGTCCAGATGAACGGTTTTGGATTTTCGTTGTAGGCTCTCATGAAATCTTCGATAACCGCAATCAGATCGGGAACGTTTTTGAAGACACCTCTCCGGACGCGTTTTTCGGTCAATTCTGCAAACCACCGTTCAATGAGTTTACCCAAGATGAACTGGTAGGGATGAAGTGTAGATGGAAGCGAGGGCGCTTTTCCAGCCACTTCTTGACATTTGGATGGGTATGCGTGCCGTAGTTGTCGAGAATCAAGTGGAGATCGAGCCCCTTGGGGTTTCGCTGTTGATTTTTCGGAGGAACTTCAAGAATTCGACGTTCCGATGCCTGGGGTAACATGATCCAATGACCGTGCCTTCCAGCACGTTGAGGGCGGCGAAAAGGCAAGTAGTGCCATTGCGCTTGTAATCATGGGTCATGGTGCCGCAACGACCTTTCTTCAACGGTAAACCTGGTTGGGTCCGGTCCAAGGCTTGAATTTGGGATTTCTCGTCTACGCACAAGACCACGGCCCTATCCGGCGGGTCGAGATACACACCCACCACGTCGGTGAGCTTCTCGACGAAGCGTTTGTCTTTGGAAAGCTTGAAGGTCCTTATCCTGTGAGGTTGCAGACCGTGTGCTCTCCAAATCCGAGCCACCACGTTATGACTCACGCCCTGAGCCTTGGCCATGCTCACGTACTCCAATGCGTTGCTCCGTCGGGAACGCTGTGGAGGGTGGCTTCCACAATAGTTTTGACTTTGAGGGTTCGAGCCGTCTGAAGCTGGGACCTTTGGGAGCATCTTTGTCAGCCCTGCGGGTCCTTTCTCTCGGAATCGCGTCCTCCACAGCAACACCGTCGGACGAGTGGTGTCTATTTTCCGAGCGATGTAGGTGTTGGAGAACCCCTCGGCCGCCAGTAGACAAATCCGCGATCGCATCACAAGGCGTTGAGGTGTTCGCTTGGCACGCACCCAGGATTCCAACTGGTTTCGCTGCTCACTGCTCATGGGCAAGGGGTTGATTCTTCTTTCCATAGCTTTGTCATAACAAAACCAGGAGCAAGGGTAAAGCTATTATGATTACATAACACTAGCTTTTGTTCTGCTCAGCCAATTCTCTTTGGTAAGCTTTCCATCCGGGACACCATCCTGTATGCCACCTCCAGATTCGGGCAATCAGTGAATTGGGTTTTCTCTCTGCATAATCCCGGAATTTGCAGCTTGCACATCTGGATTTCAATCCAGGATGGTTGGTCTTCTCTTCAGTTGTCATGGCATTGCTCCTTGACAGAAGATCGTTTGAGCCTTGTTGGACATGATTTCGTGTTTACCAAAATCGGAAAAGGCTTTTCTCAATGATTGACCGTATCCTTGGGCTCACATACGAGAACATTTCTCTCGTCGTTCTCAAAGGTGCACTTTTGCTCAAGTAATTCCTTGAGCTTCTTTCTCGCCCGGTGCAAGCGCACCTTGGCGTTTTCAACTGTTACCCCCAGGAGATCTGCGATTTCTCGATGGTTGAATTCCACCATGTCGGCAAGGATGATAACGGTCCGCAACGAATCGGGAAGCCGGTCAACCTCTTCCTGGACGCATGCGCCCATCTGGCGCTGCTCGAATTCTTTTTGCAGTGCATTCTCTTCCGCATTTCCCATTTCGACCTGTTCCAAGTCGTCGCTTATGACAGACTTGCCCATCGTGCGGAAATGGTCCTGGCAAAGGTTATACGCTATCCGAAATATCCAGGAGGAGAGCTTTGCCGGGTCATTCAGATCGGCCAGGTGGTCCTGAACCCGGGCAAAGGTTTCTTGAGTGAGGTCCTCTGCCGCCCATTGATCGCGGACGAGCGCTGTCGTGAGCTTCCTGACCCGAAGATAATGCTGATCGTAGATCTCCCAGAAATCCATTTCACCACCCACTTCTCATCAACCGCAGCAAGAACTTTCTTGCGTGTCGCACTCTAACGCGCCGGTTCTTATTGTAGCATTAACAGCTTTCCGAATGGCAAGCCTTGCGCCCATTTTCACTTGATCTGCGACATCCACTGCTTGTCGTATCTCTTCGTCTGTCAAACCTACTGCATCGGTCTTTCCCATGAAATGCTCAAAGCAGGGAATGCAGTTTGAAGCAACAGCAGCCCCGAGACTTATTAACAGCTTGGTCTTTTCGTCCATCGCTAAGTTCCTCCTATTTAGAAGTTTGCTTGTAAGACGAAAAGAGGGCCAAAAAGGTTACATGATTTCTGGGGACGTAATGCTAATTTTTTATGGTGGATTATTGCGTTAGCTACGTTTGTAGGATGAGAAATGACTTTCAGAAAGCGGACTACCAGGGGGAAAACCCTTTTGCAAAAGGGTTTTCCCCCTGGAACCCCCTTTCCGAAAACTCCCAAATGGTTGCGGAGAAGCAATGATCTAGCGGCAGCTTCAGTTACCCGCACACGAACATGAAGGGTTACTCAATTCGGGGCACACCGCACTTAATTGGTGCTGTGACTTTCTGTTGAATTTTGAATGGGCTCTCCCGATGCGCCGCCAGCCATTTAAGAGTTTTTGGGGAGGGGTTCGGGGAGGGTGTTTTTGCAAAAACATCCTCCCCGATTACTCTTCCCTTTTCCCGGCCGGTCGGGTCCTCGATGGCTGCTACAAAGCGCCGGGGAATGCGGACACGGCAGAGGAGAACTTCTGATCCGGCGGGCAAGGATTGGTTCCGCTAATTACCAAGGTTTTCGTGCCATACACGGAAGTTTTTATTGACATACTAGTTGCGTCTATGAAAGAAGGCGACGGGATTCTATGCCAAGGAGCTGGGATGCAAATGTCTTTGGCTCGACTGCTGAACATGTCCGCTCGGGCGACATGCCCACCCGCCTCCGGTATGACATGCCGCGGATGGGCAAGCCTCCTGGTGGCCTCGGATCATCGAGGAAGAACAAGATTCGGCTAAATGCGTAATCCAGCCCGTCCTACCGAAGCCTGACAGGCAATCCCGCGTTCTGCGCGGGACATACCCTACCAAGATACACGGGCGGTGGAAGCTGAAGTTAGGAGACGAAAATGAACTATTTCGAGGATTGGTATCCACAACCAAATGACGAGAATGACGAGCAGGAAAACGATCTGATGAAGCGCTGGGCCTCCATCCTGGAGGCTGCAGCAGCGGATACTCCGACCGGCGGTCTGCAGAACGATCCCCAGGTGAACTCCGGCCTTGCATCCGATCCGTATGACTTCATTAATAGGATAGTTGAGAACAATACGATACCGCAACTCGTCAACAGAGGTATCGCTGATATTAACTCTTGGCTTGAAGATCAGCCGGATCTTCCCACGAACCGTCCGTATATGATTTCCTGCGGAAGCTGGAGGAACCTCTCGATGACCTGGGTTTCTTTGACCGAAACGTCCCGGCGAAGCTCTTCCGTGATATGGCCGGCAGCACAGGCCCTGAACAGGACATCGGCAATGAGCAACCAGGGATTTCGCGGTTCCAAAACGGCATCAAGTATGGCCAGACGCGGAACTGAATTCAGCAGAGGATACAGCGCAACAACAAGAAAACACCGATAACGCGTCAAAGGATTATCAGTCCGCGGTTGCTAACGCGTACTACGATTCCCAGGAAAAGGCGGTTCAGCCGGATGGCTCCGATCGGGGGGATGGCTCCGGTCAGCTCAAGGAGGGAACCAATGCACCACCTCCCCAATCGGATGATGCCGGCTCCGACCAGAAAACTCGCAGTCAACAATGGCGGGCGAATTGCTCAAAAAGTGGCGTCCGGCTGACATGAATAATTGGGATGCCGCGTGGGCGGGTCGTTGGGCGGCACAGGAGATCATCGCCAACCAGCAATGGGACAAGCTGCCCAAACGGGAGGACTGTAATCTCAAGGACCCGTTTTGGCAAACGTTCTGGGCGGCGTCCGAGGAATATCAGGCTCAGGCTGAGGTGGCTAATCGCCTCGGCCAAGTTTTAAACGACTGGCTGCCATTTATATGGGGAGGCGCCCGGTCCATTTGGCGACTTTTGGAAAGATCTGAGACCTTATCACGCTGGTACTGGCATTAAGACCGATGGTAATTATTATTATACGTGGGATTACACGAAAGGTCACATTGAGACTTTTGACAAGACTGGTAAGCACATCGGGGTTACGGATCCGGTAACGCAGGCGCTCGATAAGACCAAAGCGAGAAGCGGACGGTCCATAAAGGTAAAGTGAAGGGGAGGACTAGGGAACCATGAAAACCCGACTTACTACGGGAGATCTACGAAGGTAGAATTTCGCCGAGCAGGCAAGTGAGATCTATGATGCGGCTAGGGATACCGACTTTGTGCCCGCCGCAGACAAGCTCGGGCTGAGTTTCATCGAAGAAACCGCGTATGGTCACCTCAGGCCTGACGAGTTGGCTAAATGGAGATACGAGGGTTGGCCTAATATATGCCCGGCGTGTGGAAAGGAAATACAAAATCTTGAGAAACTCGGCTGGGTGGTTAAACGAAAAGACGGGGACCCGCGTCTTGTCCACCTTGCTTGCCTCCCCGGTCCCACGAAAGAGGAGCGCCAACTTGCCGATGAGTTCCAGGGACGCTCATTTCCCGAAATGACAACTGTTACGATCGAGAAACTGCTCTCAGTTTTATTAAGCGTGCTACCGAGCTCAATCTTGCCGTGATAGGAGTGCAAGGTTTGGTCATCCTAGGCGGACAGTGCGAAGAAGCTCCTGAAGATTTGGCATACTTCTGCTGGGTTGAAGTATCGGGAGAAACATGGGAGGACTTCCGTGACCAATGCGGAGCCAGTATTGAGGATTTTGAGAGGACTGTTCCATCCCGGGGAGAAGGGTTCGCGTTCTATCTCGAAGTTGAACCCCAGGAAGAATGGCCGTGGTTGAAAAGCCGTCGCGAAGCGATCCAGCGGGAGCGAGAAGAAAACTCTGGTCTGGGGTAAACGGCCTAAGCGAAGCGCTACAGTAGCCCAAGTAATTGCCACGACGCATGGAATTTCGCGGCAAAAAAGAAAAAGGGGAATTCTACTTTGTCCTCTTCGCTGGTGCCTGCCATGAGGAAGCAGGCTGAATTCAATCACTGATGGAACGCTATGTCTAATGACAGCGCTCGATCCGTTGCGGGCAGCTCTACTAGTTGCGTCTATGAAAGAAGGCAACGGAACTTTTATGCCAAGGATCATGAATGCAGCAACCTTTGGCTCTACTGCCGAACATGCCCTTTCGGGCAATATGCTCACCCACCTTCGGTGTGATGACATGCCGCGGATGGGCAAGCCAGCTGGTGGCATTGGATCATCAGGAAAACAAGATTCGGCTAAATGCGTGATCCCGATAGGATGGGCTTCCAGCCCGTCCCACTTGACAGACGGGCTGGAAGCCCGTGTACCGAGGGCTGACAGGCGATCCCCGTTCTGAGCGGGACATCCTACCAAGACACATGGGCGGCGGAAGCTGAAGTCAGGAAACGAAAATGAACTATTTCGAGGATTGGTATTCACAACCAAATGACGCAAATGAACAGGACCGGAAAAGCTCTTGGCCTCGATGCTGGCGGCAGCTGCCGCGGATGTTCCGACCAGCAGTCTCCAGAACGATCCCAGGTGAACTCCGGCCTTGCATCCGATCCGTCTGACTTCATTAATAGGATAGTTGAAAACAATCCGATCCGCAGCTCGTCAACAGAAATTTCGCGGATATCAACTCTTGGTTTGACGACCCGAAGGATCTTCCCACGCGAGACCAATCCCGTATATGATTTTTGACTGGAAACCAAGAGGAACTCTCGATGACCTCAGAGAAACCCACGTCTAATCTGACCGGCAGCTCCGGACTGGACGATTTTTTCTGGCCGGACTACGGAACGAATCCAATCTAGAGGCTTAGCTGCCCAGGGCCGACCGTTTGTTCAATTCTGGTCCCATACTAGGCAGCCAAGCGGGAGATACCTCCAACCAGTGGAACAGTCCGGCAGAGGCAGGCAGGGATTCGGACACGAAAGACGCCACTATCACCCTAAAGAAATACTCAAGGGAGTTCAATGTAACGTTTAGTGATCCAAGCCAGGCTGATGTTCTTAAGAAATGGCTGAACGACCGCGTGAATGCTGACGCTTGGATCAAATGGTATGACAGCTTGAATCTGAAACCTACTGGCGTAAATGTCAACCTGAAGATGGTACCCACCGGTACAGAGGGCAGTAAGAATGGTTTCCAACTTCCGGGTGGTTATACGTTGGTACCTACTGAAATTGGTGGTGAAATTAAAATCCCATTCAACACCCCGAGGAATTTGGAAGACATCAAGAATATTTTCAAGAAGTAAATGGTCGTGATTGTGTGTGAGGCCGTCAGGCGGGCCATGAGGATCGACACATCTTTGCCTGCCCTTGATGCAAAAGGAGTTCAGACACCTAGGGACAAGGATGGTTGGCGGTCGGTCCAGGACCTGCAAAACAGATGCGAGTGGTTGAACCTGCGAGCACCATGGGAGAGATTTGGAAAAAAATGACACCCAATTCATTAACTTAGCCAGGACCGGCAGACTCAATGGTGGACTTATGTGCTGGGCTTGTCAGTCGTTTTGGCGAGTGGAACAGGCGGCTCCCTCATCGAAGAACTCGTGTCTAATGCCTGGATTAAGACCTATTTCTATTTTCAAGGCTGCGGCGCGTGCGATATATTGGTTCATAAGCTCGATCATATACAACTTGAGTTTCCGCAAGCTCGCGTTCTGCTCTCCATATCTGTGGTAATCCGGGTATTGCACCGGCGACCCTTCCGCAGTCTTATTACAGCCCATAATCACATCAGCAAGAAGTTTCTGATACAGGGTTTCGGTCTCTACTTTCTTTTTAGAGCTGCAGCAATGCTCGTTGATTATGCTTATTTTTACCCCAACATGTATTTGGGGACCATGCTTCCAATGTCCTTAGACGCGGCCCTGATGATGCCCGTGGGGATTATCATCAATGCAGTGGCAGAGGAGCTGTTGTTTTGGGGATATATCCTTCAGGGGCTAGGATTATTGACCCGAAATCGAATGCTGCTAGCTATAGTCAACGGTTTGCTCTTCATGATCGCACACATGACTGCGGAGGGACAGGGCTACAAAGTCTTTTAGTACTATTTGAAGCTGGTTTCTTTTTCACCATCATAACTTTGAAAAGCAACGAACTCGAACTCGCAATTGGTATGCACGTGGCCAATAACCTAGTAATGGGATTATTCAATTGCAGCACTCTATGTGAGTCCGTCGTTCATTGGGAGATCTTGTTTCCGGTAATTGCTGTGATCATATATGTTATCCTATTTGGCCGTAAGCCGGTCAGTGATTCCAAATCTGCAACGGGTCCGAGATGAAGCGGCAAAATTCGGCGCGCCGAAAAAGGAAAAAGGGAACATTCTACTTTTTCGTCTTCGTTTGGTGCCTGCCATGAGGCAGCAGGCTGAATTCGATCAGTGATGGAATGCTGGGCTTAAAGACAGCACTCGATCCGTTGCTGGCAGCTCTACACCTGTATCAAAAAGAAGAATGTCCCCTTCTTCCCGGACCTTTCCCCAAACACTCTTAGATGTTTGACATAGCCATCAGCACCTTCTCAATCGTGATCCGTGTTTGTGAGTTGGGCTAAGGAGTCTTTAAAAAAGTCCCGAAGGGACTTCCCGATACACGGGTGCTAACCCGTGGGGAGGACAATGTTGACGAGATATGACCCTGAAAGGGTCTCTATTCTGAAGATTGGTAGACCCCGCCAGGGTCCTCATCGTCGTTGTATTGATCCTATCAGTGGGTTGGCATCCCGCGCCACGCGGGACTACTGTTGGGTCGCCCCGCTGGGGCTCGTTTCCGTCTACTCGTTATCACCGCCCTGCTCACCGCACGGGAGGTAGGTACCACTTCACTTACAAAACTGGCGAATTAGATAGCTACCCCAGGCTCCCGGCCCTAGCCTTCCAAAACTTGTTTGGCCCTCTGCTCGTTCAAGCTGTTGCTCTATTTCCCGTAGGGAATACGAAGTACTTACGGTGACATAGGCCTCTGCGATCCTGGGCGCACCATACTGCACACAGCACCTTTCGGTCAAGTAAAAAAATGACTGTAGGCGTTTCAGTATAAAGTCAGTCAGTTAACGTATTGATTGCCTGCCTTATGGCTTATAGGACTATTCACGGAGTCAAGGTGTAGATAAATTGGCGAGAGCAGTCGAAGAAGTCATTCCGTGCGTACGAACGTTAGCTTTGAACCCGTCATATACGGCAGGGCCGCAAGGACGTGGTGAACGCCGGTCTCATAATTTCACCTGGTGAAGTCCAGGCCGGCTGATTTACCTAGATCAAATTGGATTCCAGTGTTCTTGCCCTAAGGGTGAATGGCGCCGTAGATCCAGGTGTGGTCAACTGCGGGGCTGGTTCCTGAGACTTTCCCTCCACTCCGTCGCTCACTAATCGAACTCACCATCCTTGGCAGCCCTGCGGACCCTCTTGACCCAAAACCAACTGAGGACTACCACGACAATCAAAGTGATCAATAATATCAAAAAGCCCACTCTCGGCCAGATCCCCATCAGATCCTTTGCTAACGCCCCCAATAGGCCTGTGATCAAAGAAATGCCGAAAAGCGATTCAAGCCACCTGCAGATACCTCTCGATTCCGGCCCACGTATAGGTCGCAGCATCGTATGTCCCTCTCTCTATAATCCGTCAGGATCTGCACACCAAAAGCCAGTCCTCAACACAGTTCGGAGTTTGAGTCGAAATGCCGCATCAACTAGGAGACCAAAAAGCCAAAGCCCAGCCAGTTGCCTGCCACAGACAAAATATTCCTATAATTAGGCCCCCCCATTCCATCCATCGTGGAAAACCGGGTGAAGGAGGAGAATAAAGTCCTGCAATACTAGCGGGTATTAGGAAGAGAGCCCAGATTGCGTTCTGGCATAAATAAAACAGATCAGTGCTTATTCCCAGATAGCCGAGCAAGCCCAGTATAACAAATACAGTACCTAATATGAGCAACTGAATCCTTTGCGAGATGGTCCACCATCCCCTTAGGAAACCTAACAATACAACTTGTACAATCACTCCTGCGCCGAGAACCAGGGACAGCACACGATCGACACACATCTGGTTGCGCCCCCTTTGTCAGAGGTTCCAGGAAAGGAGATCATTCAGCCTGAGGATCGGACAAGAAGCCTGTTCACATCATGCCGCAGAAAATGAATCATGATCAAGGAAATTCTCAGAATTCTTGGGGATCTGGAGGAAAAGAGTTTAAAGATCCCGGAAAACCTCGTTCTGCAATTGCTCCGCGGTGGGCGAATACCGTTTGGGAAATCTAGGGAAGGTATTGAAGAAATCTTCGGGAAAACCTTTTTTCCAATGCAGCGTTCTGCGTGGGATTGCCGGACGGGGCGCGGGTGCGGGCGAATCCGCTCCCGCTATCCGCGCGGGACGGCCTCCTCCGCATTCTTACCTTCTCGGCCACAAAGATGGTTGGCAGGTATCATTGCCACTTCCAGAGCTCGTCCTGGGCCGCGAACTCGGCCAGCAGGTTTGCACGGCGGAACAATAGCTCACCAAGTTCCGGCAACTGATCGGGCGTGCCGATTTGCACATCAGGGTGCGGTTCACCCTGCAGAATATGTTCAGACAATGCAATCCAGCGTTTTGCGAATGCAGACACCGCCTCTTTGACTTCGGAAGCCCCTTCAGATGCAATGTGGTCGGTCGGCGCGTCGCCGGAAATCACCCACCAACTCACAGCGCCTGGATCTTCCAGGCTGAAAACAGGCCAGATTGCCAACAACGGAGCCACACTCCAGGCAGGTTCGCTCGGAACGCCCGTGTGGCTGACTCCTTTTTCATCGAGGTACTGCATCACCTTATTGCGCTCATCCTTAATCCAGGTTGTTTCAGTCCTGGCAGCGTCATAATTGTCTGAACTCATAGTGCATGTCCTTCCTGGATACCTCAGACACATGGGAGCAAATGATGGTCCTGCTGACGTCTTGCGGCCAAAAGTCATCGGTATTTGTTAGGGTTGAAATATACCCGACAGGCTTGTTCTCGGTCAACCAAGAGAGATCAGAAGTCCGGGGCCACTAGGAGGATGTCGCATTAGGCAACAGCCTCCTATGTCGGGCACAGCCCGACCTACTCGAAGACCCGGATTCAGCCCTTGACACCCCGTTAGCCAATTAGTCCCGCGCAGAACGCGGGATTGCCGGAGGGGCCGGGCCCACTGGGCGTGAGGCCAGTAAGCACCGCAAATGCCTTCCCTCGACCGGTACGGAGAGGCTGTCTCAATTCTTCATGAACCCGAAATCGTGCCACGATCCCGAAGCAGAGACGGGACCCACCTGACGGTGTGTGCCGTGGAAACTCGCGGTCGGTAACAAACAGCCACCGTTGGGGCGCCGCTTGCGGCGCCCTTTCTGGGCAGGGCAAGCCCTGCCCCTACCGCGGCATCGTGCTACGATTTTGGCAGATGCGGTAATTTTGGGACAGCCTCCGGAGGCCGCTACCGAATTTTGAGTACGGGGTCATTGCAAAATTGTTACCCCTCGTGTATGCGTTGAGCATCACTCTACGATATACATATTTTCATTTATGATATCTAACTATTATGTTCTCTTTAATTATATTTATTGACAACTGGAAAAGAAACGTTTAGGCAACATATTCATCCCCGTTCATCAATTTTCGTACAGCATCGTTTTTCTGAATTGACACTCCTACCTCCGCGGCATGAACCGGGAAACGAGGCAATTTTCGGAGCATCCATGTGAAGATCAGCGATCTAGTTAAACGAACACAAGTCTCAAAGGAAACTATCCATTACTATGTCCGCGAGGGGCTGGTTCCACGGCCCCGTAAATTTGCCAAGAATCTTGCGAGTTACAGCGAGAGCTATGTAGAACGAATCCGCCTTATAAAGGAACTACAGGACCATCATTTCCTCCCTCTCTCGCTCATCAAGAAGATTCTGAAATATCAGAAGGGCTCACCGGAAAGGAAACCGCTCCTTCAAGTTCAAACCGACTATTTCCGGCCTGTGGATAAGCTGCTACCGGCTGAAGTCATCGGAGAAGAGGATTTTGTGAAGAACACCGGTCTTGGTCTGAAATGGCTCGCGCGTTTGGAAGCATGGCAAGTCATCACCCCGGAGATTCGCGGGGACCGGAAGGTCTATTCCCAGGACGATGTCATACTGGGCAGGGTCGTGGTGGACATGGATAAGATGGGACTGGGGCCGAAACAAGGTTTCGATGCAGCGGCGCTGAAATACTACGGCGAAGCATTCCGGGAAATTGCGGCAAAGTCCCACGAGTACTTCTTGCAAGGCGTGTCGGGCAAAGTAACCCCTTTGGAATATTCCCAAAAAAGCGCCCAAGCAACGGAGATCATGAGCGTGTTCTTCTATCATTTTTATCGAAAGTTGGTTCGTAGAGAGGCTAACGGAACTCTGGCCGACATGGAATCCAAGACCAAAGACAAAGAGTAGCCCCTGACAACTAACCGCCTAGCGGAATCCGGCGGCCACGGCCGCCCTACCATAGCTCTCGAAAGAATCTGATGAAGAGTGTTTCAGCAGAAATTCTGAATCCGCATGCAGTGAAATCTCGGACATGAAGCTGAAGGGAGGGGCTCGATCATGCAACAACAAGCATTGAAAGTTGAACCGGTGGAGGCCGTTCCGGAGAAGACCAAATTTGAGGTGGGCGGAAGACGGGCGAAATACGTTCTGATCGTCTGCTGTCTTCTTTATGCGATCAATTGGATGGATCGCCAGGTATTTTCGGTTGTTGCAGCGCCGATGATGGAGGCGCTCAAGCTGTCGAAAACACAGGTGGGCTGGATCCAGAACTTCTTTCTTTTGAGCATCGGTCTATTTGCAATCCCTGTTTCGTATCTTGTGGACCGATGGAGCAGGAAAAAGGGAATCAGCTTGATGGCGATATTGTGGAGCGGGGCGACATTTGTTACCGGGCTGGGCACGAGCTTCGCGAGCGTGCTTGTCCCTCGCATCGGCGTCGGCGTTGGCGAGGCGGGATTCGGTCCCGGCGGAACCGCTTTGATCGGCGCCTCGTTCAAGCCGGAAGAAAGAGGACACAAGCTGGGGATTTTCAACATGTTCATAGCGCTGGGCATTGTCGCCGGGTTGCTGCTGGGCGGCTTTTTTGCTCAGAGGTGGGGTTGGGCTGCGCCGTTTTTCATTTTCGCAGTGCCAGGCGTCATACTGGGTATCCTGGCGCTATTCATGCAAGACTACCCTACCCGGCCGAAAGTGGAGACAGGAGTAAGCTTTTGGCAAAGTTTCGTAGCGCTCTGGAAGATACCGACTCTCCGCTGGCTTTATATTGGTTTCGGCCTGTACATGTTAACGATCATGGCCGTGGCGCATTGGAACGTCGCTCTGTTGATTTTTAGGTTCAAATTGAGAGTCGACCAGGCTTCGCTCGTCATGGCGAGCATCCTCCTATTATCTTTATTTGCCTATCCTCTGGGCGGATGGATTTCCGACAAGTGGGAAAAAAGGCGTCCAGGCGGGAGAATGCGTTATGCAGCGCTCTGTTCGTTGGGAGGAGCGGTATGCGCGGTGCTCTACCTGTATATTACTTTTATCCTGTACACCGGGACTTTCGGAGAGCTGGGGGCATTGCTCATCATCGGAATTTTATTTTACGTCCTGCACACCCTCATCATCGCCGGTGTCGGCGGGCCTGTCGGAGCGACAACCCAGATGGTGGTGCCGATGCATCTGAAGTCGTTGTCCTTCGGGATTGCGATGACCAGCATGTACGCTCTGGGCGGCGGCTGGGGTTCCGGAATCGCAGGGATGATTGCGGATTCGGTTGGAACAGGAAAGCCGGGCGACTGGCTGGGGCTAGCGTATGGGACTATGGCAGTGTGTACAGTGGCGGTCCTGGCGTCATTGTGCTGGTGGCGGTCGGCTTACCATTATCAGACCGATATAAAAAAGGTGCAGCAATAGTCGGCGACTATGTTGCATCCACAACATTCTTAAATAAGTGAGGATTTGATCATGATTAAATCGAGACTGTGTGACAAAGTCGGAATCAAGTACCCGATTATCCAGGCGGGAATGGGGCCTTTCAGCAACAACAACCTCTGTGTGGCTTCAGCAAATTCCGGGGTTCTGGGACTGCTTTCTACAGGCGGTTTGTTCAGCAAACAGGATCAACCTTGGATTTACAAGAGTTTTGTGGAGACGGCGGAAGCCGATTACGACGATGATATAGCCACAGTTACGGAAAAGGTCTTGAAGCGGACCTATCGCCTGACCAAAGACAAAGGGGGCATTTTCGGAATAAATGTGATGGTTTCAGCCGAAGTGAAGCATTATTCCGAGATCATAATCGATACCGCTATACGGGTCCGGAAAGAAAATCCCAACATCGAAAATCATTTCAAGGTGATCTTTACCTCAGCCGGCGATCCTGTGGGCTGGCGGGACAGGATAAAGGACGCTGGCTTTACCTGGATGCATGTTGTCCCCTCGGTCAAAGGTGCTGTGCGTTGCAAGAAGGCGGGTGTAGATGTGATTGTTGCGTCCGGCCATGAAGGAGGGTTCCACACTTCTTGGGAACCGATCCATTCCATGATTCTTCTGCCTGCCGTCGTCGAGGCGGTGTCTGACGAAAATACCCTGGTATGCGGTGCGGGCGGTTTCTGTGACGGCAAGACTCTGGCTGCGGCCTTGGTGTTGGGTGCCGATGGAGCCCAGATGGGGACACGTTTTCTGGCAACGCAGGAGAGCGATTTCCACCAGATATGGAAACAGGGCGTTGTAGACGCACAGGACCGAGGGACCCTCGTGGCCCGCGGTTTCGTCGGTCCCGCCCGATGGCTGAAGACCCCAAGAAGCATCGAGCATCAGAAGAATACACTTCAAAAGTCGCCCGGGGTCTTCCTTGGCGCTCCCGATGATTATTCCACTGTTGATATGTCTTTGATCAAGTTCGAGATAGAGTCTATTCGAGCCGCCTATGAAGGCAATACGGAAAAAGCTCTCTTAGCTGCCGGGGAAGCGGCTCAGCGGATCCAGGACATGCCTAAGATCAACGACATGGTTCAGGAGATTGTTACGGAAGCGGAAGATATCCTGCAGAACATCCGAATAAAATACCTGGGTTAAGAATGTTTGCGTGAAAAGGTCTTGAAGATCGATGAGCCGGGCTTTGTTTGCCGGGCAATCAGCAATGAGACAGCCGACCGGGAGGTACGAAAATGAATATTGCCGAATTGGGTTTGAAGAGTCTTGAAACAGGCGAACATACGAGTATCATTTTTGAAGGGCGGGAAATCACGAATAAACAGATGAACCGTGCGTCCAACAAGCTGGGTAATGCCCTGAAAAATTTGGGCGTTCAGCGAGGCGACCGGGTTATCCTGCAGATGCCGAACTGTCCGGAAGTCTTGCAAAGTTTTCAGGCGATCTGGAAAATCGGCGCTGTTATCGTTCCCATCAGTTATCAGGTCGGCCAGGAAGAGATCAATTTCATTTATCAGGACGCCGGAGCTACGACGGTCATCACGTCACCCGAATTTTACGAGAAGGTCAACATAGCAAGATCAACGGTAGCAGGTCTCGACAAAGTCATTATCGTCGGTTCTGAAGCGCCCGCGGGCGCATTCCTCTTTCATAAGCTCGTGGATGACAGTTCGGACGAATTAGAGATGGTTGAAACCGCGGACGATGAGGTCGCTGTACTTGTTTACACCTCCGGAACCACGGGAACTCCGAAAGGGGTCATGCTTACCCATGCCGGGCTCCGCTTCGCGGCAGTGTCACAGCAGGAATCGTGCATGCTTCCGCAGGACCTGGTGACTATCGCCATCCTACCGCTTTGTCATGCTTTCGGCATAGCGATGATGAATGGGGCCTTCCTTCGCCTTCACGGCAAGGTCGTGCTCATGCGGCAGTTCAACCTGGAAAATTTCTTCGAGAATGTCCAGAAGTATAGAGTCCAGAGTGTGCCTGCCGTTCCGACGATGTACGTCTATATGACGATGTACCCGATCCCAAAAAATATGATCTTAGTTCGGTGAAAATATGGCTCAGCGGTTCCGCTCCCCTCTCCCAGGAAACAAGTCAGAGGTTCAAGGAAAGGTTCGGCGGTGAAATTGTACAGGGTTGGGGCTTGTCTGAAACAGGGGCCAACAATACCAGCAACGTTCACGTTCCCAACAGGGTAGGATCTATCGGTAAGCCTATGAACGGGATCGAGATGAAGATCTTCGACGACAACCAGAACGAAATGCAGCAAGGCCGGGAAGGCGAAATCGTTGTCCGCGGGCCGGTGGTTATGAAAGGTTATTGGAATCGTCCCGAGATGACGGCTGAGATTGTGCGCAATGGCTGGCTTCATACGGGCGATATCGGCTACGTGGATCAGGATGGGTACTTTTTCATCACGGACCGTAAAAAGGACATCATTATCAAGGGTGGAGAAAATATATCGCCTCGAAGCATCGAGGAAGTCCTATACAATCATCCCGCTGTCGCTGAAGCGGCCGCTGTGGGGATGAAGGACACGGTCTATGGGGAAGACATCAAGGCCTTTGTGACATTGAAACCCGGGAATACCACCACACCCGGAGAACTTATAGAGTTCTGCCAGGGCAAGCTCAAGAAGTTCTTTGTCCCGAAGGAGGTCGTTATCCTTCCGGCAATGCCCAAAACGCTGGTCGGCAAGATTTTGAAAAAGGAATTGCGAAAAATGTAAAAAAAGGAATGCCGAGCGGCGCCAGGGGAACCCCGCGATTCGTGGAGTCGTCATTGCGAGGCCGTCAGGCCGTGGCAATCTCAATTCGGTACGGCCATGCATGAAAGCAGAGATTGCTTCGCTCCGCTCGCAATGACAGGTCTCGGGTTACACGAGAGAGCCCTCGGACTACCTGCGGAGGGTGTCCAAGCTTTTTTCTAAATTTACAAACAGGACGGTAAATCATGAATAAAAGAGAAGTGGTATTTGTTGACGGTGTCAGAACCGCGTTTGGGACATTAGGACGTACGCTGCGGTATTTAACGATGGAAGAACTCGCGGGGCTGGCTTTGAAGGGCCTGGCGGAAAAGACCAAAATTGCAGAGAAGGCACACGTGGATACTGTTTTTTGCGGATCTGCGATTGGCGGTACATCCGCCCTGAATCCCGCCCGCTGGGCCGTTTTAGCATCCGGTTTGCCCATGACCACCGCAGCATCTTATGTAGAGATGCAGTGCGGATCAGCAATCGACAGCATCAATCATGCCGCATGGCGTATCATTGCCGATCAGGCGGACATCGTCATCGCGGGCGGTATGGAATCGTACAGCCAGGCTTGCCGCAGATTCTCCATGGCGACCGAGCCGTTCAAGATGATCCCGCCTATGCCGGTACAGAATTCCTTTTCTCCCACCAAGGACCCTGCTACCTTCAACATGGGATTGACCGCTGAAGCCCTGCAAGAGATGTACAACATCCCCAGGCAGGAGCAGGATGAGTTCAGTTACCGCAGCCAGGTGCTAGCGAAGAAAGCGATCGATGCCGGGTACTTTGTTGAAGAGATAGTGCCGGTAATGGTCCCCACAGGAAAAAAGACACCTCCCATTGAATTCAAGCTTGACGAGCATCCCCGTGAAACATCGATGGAGGCACTTGCAGCGCTGCCGACAGTATTCAAGGAAAACGGGACGGTCACGGCCGGAAACTCGTCCGGACGTAACGACGGTGCGGCTTTCGTGCTCATGATGGTAAGAGAAAAGGCAATCGAGCTGGGATACACACCGATGGCCAAATGGCTGAGCGGCGGGGATTATGGCGTGGATCCAAAAATCATGGGAATCGCGCCTGCTTATGCTATACCTCAGGCATTAAAGCGTGCCGGCCTGAAGCTTGCGGATATGGAGGTCATGGAGTGCAACGAGGCGTTTGCGGTGCAGAATCTCGCGGTCATCAGGGAACTCGAGAGCCAGACGGGCCATAAGATCGATATGAATAAGTGGAACCCGAACGGCGGCGCAATCGCATTCGGGCATCCAAATGGCGCTTCGGGAGTCCGTATTGGCCTCCTGGCAATGAAAGAGCTTATCCGGAGAGGAGGAAAATATGGCTTTTTCAGCTCCTGCTGCGGCGGCGGACTCGGCGTAGCCACGGTTATCGAGAACCTCCAGCGATGAGAATTCGGGACATTGCTTTGCCATGCTCGCAATGATAGTCTCGGGCCGCTTTTAATTAAAGGATTATTGCGTTAGCTCCGCTCTAACCCCAGAGGGGTGACTGAAAGTAGCCCGGTGATTCATCGCCGGGTAAAGAATGCGGCTCCAGTAAAGGTCGTTCAGTCCCATGGGGACGGCTGAAGGAGCTATGGCCAGCGTTAATACGTCAGTCGTCCCTCACGGGACTAGAAATCTAAGGAATACGCTTTCCCGGCGATCAATCGCCGGGCTACTATCATCTCGTCCCGATAGGACGAGCGGACCAGAACGTTTAAGTAAATGCATATGAGGCGTAGCCTAGGAATCAGGAAATTTATGAACCGGGACGGAGTCTAGGGTGCAACCCCTCAGTTACAGGCGGCCAAAGAGTGTCGTTGCGAGCGGAGCGAAGCAATCTCGCCTTGGGGATTGCACTGGGTGAATTCGGGTGTTTCCCACAATTCCCATAATTCGGCAAGGAGTCAGTCATGAATTATGAACTCATCAAAGTAGACCGGAAAGGCCATGTCACAACGGTGACCATCAATCGGCCCGATGTCTTGAATGCCATCAGTCCGTTGGTCAGCGTGGAAATGGATCATGCATTCAATGATTTCGATGCAGACCCGGAACAATGGATATGTATCGTCACGGGAGCGGGCGAGAAAGCTTTTTCAGCGGGAAATGACTTGAAATTTCAAGCTGCGAACGGCATCGAAAAGATGCGAGAAATTATGAGTAGAGTTAAAGGGGGGTTTGGCGGATTAACCTCACGGTTCGACTGCTATAAACCTTTTATCGCAGCGGTCAACGGAATGGCTCTTGGCGGCGGGTTTGAGGTTGCTCTGGCCTGCGATATCATTATCGCCTCAGAAAACGCCCGTTTCGGATTGCCCGAACCTCGCGTCGGAATGTTTCCTGGCGCAGGCGGCGTGCATCGTTTGCCCAGGCAAATACCTTATCACGTGGCCCAGTATATGATCATGACGTCCAAGATGATCACGCCGCAAGAGGCCATGCAATATGGGCTTGTCTCCGAAGTTGTTCCCCTGCCGGAGTTGATTCCGGCTGCCGAGAAGGTCGCGGCAGAAATTCTCCGCGCCGCGCCTCTGACCGTTCGCGCAGCCAAGGAAGCAACTATCAAAGGGTTAAATGTTACATTGGAGGAGGCCGTAAACACCCGGTTTCCCGCGCAGCTTGCCATGTATGAATCCGAAGATTTCGTCGAGGGTCCCAAGGCTTTTGTCGAAAAAAGGCCCCCCAATTGGAAGGGCAGATGAATTCCATATCCGTGTATTTCTTATGATGTCGCGGGAACCGGAAGTCGTACCACGCTGAACCAGAAGTCTCCGAGGCGCTCCAGAGCTTTAGTGAATTGTTCCGCATCAGCGGGTTTAGTGATAAAGCAGTTGGCTTGCAGATCGTAGCTCCGCCAAATGTCTTGTTCGTCTTCAGAGACGGTTAGAACAATCACGGGAATGCGGCGCAGGGATGGATTTGCCTTGACCTCAGCCAAGATTTCACGTCCGTCCTTCCTGGGCAAATTCAGATCCAGAATAATGATTTCCGGCGTGGGCACAGACGAATATTTGCCTTTTTTATGCAAGAACTCCATTGCTTCGTCACCGTTTTCAGCGACATGCACATTGCTGCGCACCTTTCCTGCATTAAGGGCATCCCTGATGATCGTCACATCAACCGGATTGTCTTCCACCAGGAGAATCTCCATAGGTTGAACCCTCGTTCCGGGAGTCATCATATTCGAGTCCTCTTTTCAGGTATCGTGAAATAGAATGTTGACCCTACGCCAGGCTCGGATTCCACCCAAACTCGTCCGCCATGACGCTCTACGGCCTTTTTCACGACAGCCAGTCCGATACCTGTACCGTCGTAGTCCCTTCTCTTATGCAATCTCTGGAATATCTCGAAAATCCGATCCAATTGCCGGGATTCGATTCCGATTCCATTGTCCTTGATTGAAAAGATCCATTCGTTCTTGTCTTTCACTGCGGAAACGTGGATTCGTGGCGGCTCATCTTTTTGAAATTTTATCGCATTTTGGATCAGGTTTTGAAATACTTGCAGCAGCTGTGTATCGTCGGCAGTAACTACAGGAAGGGCGTCATGCGTGATCACGGCGCGGCTTTCAGTTATTGCGCAATTCAAATTGGTCAAAACTCGTTCTAATATTTCCGCACAATCTATCGACCCGGGGGGTTCTCGTCTTGTCGTCAGACGGGAGTAAGCCAATAGATCCAGAATGAGCGCCTTCATCCGAACACTGCTCTCAACTGCATAATGGATGTACCGGTCCGCATTGTCATAACGTTTGTTCTTGTAGTCCTCTTCCAGCATCTGCAAACAATTGGTCACGTTGCGAAGCGGTTCCTGCAAATCGTGCGATGCAATGTAGGCGAAATGCTCAAGATCCAAATTGGAATTCTCCAGTTCCTCAGCCTGGTTCCTTAAAGCCTCTTCTGCCCTCTTCTCATCGGTCACATCGCGTACGATCCCTTCGTAGCCGTCAACAGACCCATCGTTGCCCAAACGCACGTTGGCAGTGACAATGCAATGTATTAGTGTTCCATCTTTTCTCCAAAAGGTGCCTTCGTAACCCTTGACCGAGCCGGTGCGCTCTATACTCTCTCGAAAGTTCTCCCTTTCCGAACATTCCGAATACAATTGCCGCACATCCATAGCAATCATCTCTTCATGAGTGTATCCGAACATATCTACAAGGGCTTTGTTTGCTTCGAGCAACGCACCCTCCCGAGAGGTCATAAAGATCCCATCCCTGGAATCGTCGAACAACGAGCGGTATTTTTTCTCACTGGCTTGCAACGCCCTTTGTGCCTGATCGCGTTCCCTCTCGCGTTGCCCCAGTCTCCTCATTCCCAGTCCGATACCCACTAAGCCAACAAGAAAAATCGAGCTGTGTGACACGACGAGAGTCGTTATTTCACTTCGCCGTGCCTCCAGGAAATCTTGCATTGGAAGAGCCACTCCCACTCCGCCTCGTATGTCCCCCTCTCGATAGCCTTCGTGGCATTTCAGACAATCTTGCCCAGCCCGGACAGATCTGATTAGCCTCAGGTATGGCTTTTGTTCGATTTCGACAAATTCGGATACCTGCGTAGTGCCTGTCTCGAATGATACCAGTGCTTTTCTTTCCCATTCATCGGGTCGATTTTCAGGGCGCAGGGGTCTTAGGCTGGTAATATGCCCCTGCACGCCATACAATTCAGCGAAGTCTTCATGGAGCTGACGAAGCATAGACGCGGGATTCATCAAAGTCAGTTCCCTGCCGGATGGAGTTCTCACATCCCGCTCGGGAACGTCTGCCAGGTAAGGATTAGGAGGAGTTCTGGCACTTACTGGGACATATACCCCTCCATGAGACACTCCCCACATACGAAAAGCCCAATCCTTGTCGGAATGTGCTCTGGCGACCTGACTGGCCAGCCGTTTGGTGGTTTCGTCCACTCTGGAAAGGCTCCAAAGCATCATGCCGAGGACACAAACCGCCCAAATGCCTGCTAGAAAGCAAAAATAAAATCGGAGATCCCTGTTTCCGGGAGCAACTTCTTTCATCGTTCCCCCTCTTTACCAATTAGAAAATCCTTACGATCAATTAACGCGTCCCATTCATTAATTAAAAAGCAAACCGAACAGGGCTATGTATATTTATATAGTCGCGTCGTAAACACGTCAAGCGTCATGAAGAACGAAATCCATTCAATATTACACCTGTAACATAGCGAAAATCAGATACTACTCAACTTTTCCCTGTCTTTTAATTTTCAATTTACCAGGATCAATTGGGGGATGAATGTATTGATTGATGGGCAGGGCAAGCCCTGCCCCTATCGTGGCATTATCGGTTAACACAATAATCCCGTGGAGGTCTCGGTCAGTCTGGAACCGAGTCTCGTACCCGGTGTGCTCGCGCTACGAATCCGTAGGAATCGGCAATCTAACCACGCTAAACCAGAACTCTCCGAGACACTCCAGGGCCTTCGTGAATTGGTCCATGTCAACCGGTTTGGTAATGAAGCAACTGGCTTGGAGATCATAGCTTCGCCGAACGTCTTCTTTGTCTTGCGAGGTGGTCATAATAACGACAGGAATGCGCCGCAGGGACGGATCTGCTTTGACCTCGGCCAGGATTTCCCGTCCGTCTTTCTTGGGCAGATTCAAATCCAAAAGAATGATTTCGGGTGATGGCGCAGAAGAATATTTGCCACGTTTATATAAGAAGTCCATCGCTTCTTCACCATCTTCGGCAACATGCAAAATGTTGTACACCCTTCCTGCGCTAAGGGCCTTTTTGGTGATCATCACATCGACCGGATTGTCTTCCACCAGGAGGATTTCCACAGGTTCAACCTTCGTTTCAGCAGCCATCATATTCGAATCCTCGCTTCAGGTATCGTGAAATACAATGTTGACTATTCGATAGGCGCTTGCCTTACTCTGGAGAAGCCTTGATGATAGACGTATCAGGTATTTAAGCTTTTGTCTGCTCTCCGTCTCGCAAGCAGTCTGTCAGTGGCCTGACAATTATTCAGAACGCTATGGGGTACGAATTCTCTCTTTCGGATTGTCCGGGAGAATGGATGAAATATCGGTACCATGCCGACATGTACGATTTGTTCCCCTTCCCCCTACCGAGAGACCTATTTGGTGCTCACAAAAACGAATTAAGAGTGGGTTTCAACTGCCAAACCATCTCCTCCAAATTCGAGATACCAATGAGTTTTACCTAATTTATTATTTGTATCACATCGATGTCTACGAAGTCGACATAAGAACGATTCCAATTGATTTCTGGTATTTGGGGGTATGATTCACGGGACATAATAAAAACCGAGAGCCCTCAGACTCCCTCATTATTCTTTTGCCGGTTCTTCGTCCTGAGAAGCTTCGGATTTCAGCCTCTGCCTAACCGAGCCTGCATCCCCGAACAGCTTCCTGGGCGCCCCTTCTTCGGAGATCAGCTTTTGTCTGACTGACCCGCGTCGGGGAGCAAGATCATCAGGTTCTGTAGCATTTACCCGCTGCTCCGCCGGGGCTGTAGCTGTAGCGGCATTTGCCGGCTCACTCGCAGGTACGATTGTCATAGGATTTGCCGGCGGTTCTGTCGGCACGGTTGTCGCAGTATTTGCAGGCTGTTTCGTCGCCATATCCGTCGCAGCATTTACCGGCTCTTTCGTGGCTGGAGCTGTCGTGCGATCTGCCGCCTGCCCCAGGGGTATAGCTTGCATTTCCCAGGGCGGGGCCGTAGGAGGAAGTGACCACAACCCTAGTCGTGCCTCCCTAGCTTCTGTTTCCAATTTGGCCAGCTGTTTTTCCCAAGGTACGTATTTGCGATACCACCAGACAATTCCCTTTTTGAGTAGTGCCTCATTCACGGACTCTCCGTCCAACGAAACCCACGCAATGGTTCTACTCCACGGGTCCGGGAGAAGAAGAGGCTGAACTTTTACAATCTTGCCCAAAACTAATTTGGCAGTGGCGGCAGCTGCTTCTTTCCCAAAGGGATTAGGTTCGATAGGTCCATCGACTCCATAAAGACGAACGCTTTCCACCGAGAGGTCCTTTTTCATGACCTTGATTTCGTCCGCTCGTGTGATTTCAATTACCTTGCCTTCCCATGCAGATACGATAAATGGGGAAAAACGAACCACCAACATCGTTGCTTTCTCTATTAACTCATTGGAAATACGGAATGTTTCCTCTGTCCCATCATCTCTCTTTAGTGTAATCTCATCGGCTTGAACAGTTTCCACTGCACAACCAATCCATGAAAAGGGAACAATGCTGGAACACAACGCCAAGATTACCAGCAAAAGCATAGTTTTTTTCATGGTGCTCCCCTTATAAATTCCGTCTTTGGTCCCTAATAGACTTTAGATAATTAATCAACACCTTTGTTTCCGGGACATAATACCAGAGTTTCGGTAAATTTACCTCTCATCCTTAATGCGAAACGATGCGCAACGCAGGCCCAACAAGAAGAGTTCCACACTATTCCTGTTGTTCCGGCCCAAAGAAAGACACTAAATTCGATATAATTCTCTCATCATACAGTCTATAGGGGTTCTCAAAAGTAATCGCGAAAAGAAGCAGGATTTGGTGGCGACGTCCCGCGCAGAACGCGGGATTGCCCGTCATGTCTTGGTAGGATGGGCATCTTGCCCGTCCAATTCAATAGACGGGCTGGAAGCCCGTCCTACCTGGATTCCAGGCTGGAAGCCTCTCCTACCATTCTGTGTTACCCTCCGATCCCATCCGTCACGGGTGCAAAACTTTTTCTCTCGTTCCCAGGCTCCGCCTCTATTATAGTTCAGGATTCCAGACAATTACCGGGCAGAGCCCGGAAGATATTGATTCCCAGGCGGAGGCTGGGAACCAGAAAATTGAGAATAGAGATTGCTTCGCTCCGCTCGCAATGACAGGTCTCGGTCGGGCAATATACTACCGGGGCACTCAGTTTCATTACCTGGACCACCTCGGCATCCCGGACGGCTGGCCGAGATTGGTCGGAGTTGGACAGTCGCGGCACGGGCTGATACAACACGCAACATCCTTATCCCTCAACTGATGTCTGAAAATCGGTTGGATCGTACCCGAAAACGGTTTAGCAAGAGCATCCGCATCAGACGGGTCTTCTTCCACGTCTATTTCCCCGGAAACCTTAAGTTGAATGCCGTAACTTGCGACCGTCTCTCATGAGCACCGGACCATGGCGCTGCCAGCGCTCGCTCCCGTCTCCCCTGTACTCCGCTGTGAATATGGACCTCTCTCCCGGATCACACGCGGGCAAAGGCGTCCAGCGACCGGGTTGCGTCGCCATGATTTTCTCCATCCAAGGAACTGAAATCCAGCAACAGTTCGGCACAGGAGTGCTGCCGGGACTGGGAGCAACGCCCGGCGCCGAGGGTCTCACAGAGGGAGGCTGCGGGCCGATAACGGTCGGTTCTTCTTCGGGTTCCTCCTCAGGGGGCTCTGGTGGCGATGGTAATATTATTATTGGAGGCCCAGGCGGCACAATTATCACCGGTGGCTTTGGTGGCTTCGGTGGTTTTGGTGGTTCCGGTGGCTTTGGTGGCTTCGGTGGCTTTGGTGGTGTCGTCGAAGTTGTGTCCGGCGGCTTAGGAGGCTTCGGTGTTGTCGTGTCCGGCGGCTTAGGTGATGTCGGTGGCGTTGTGTCCGGAGGCTTTGGAGGCTTCGGTGTTGTCGTATCCGGCGGCTTTGGTGGTGTCGGCGTTGTCGTGTCCGGAGGCTTTGGAGGTGTCGTCGTCGTTGTGTCCGGAGGCTTTGGTGGTGTCGTTGGTGGCGTTGTTGGCGGCGGCGGTGTTGTGCCTACGCCTGGTTCAGGTGGCAGAGGCGGCAAACAGTCCGGCTTGATTGTTCCTGCTCCGGAGCCGAATACCTGAGTGGCGTAGAAGTTGCCGTCGGGGCCCATCTTCCAGCCGGTACCTATATGACTGGACCTGGGATCGAGAAGGTTGCAGCAATGTCTTTTGCTATGTAACCAGCCATTAACAACCTGTTCCGCGTACGCATCAGGATCTTTTGTGGGATCAAAACCGGAGTCCATATGAATATTCTCTGATGCGGAGCTGGACGGACCAAAATGCACACATTTGATTCTGTCGGAAAAAGTTTGCCATCCGGGTGGGAATTTCTCGGATTCATGTTGCATGATACCGGAATTGGCCATGTTCTTGGACTGGCCGGCGGCCAGGAAATCCAATGCGTTGCTCCCCATAACCGGCGGTTTCCCGTATTTGCTGCGCATTTCATTGGAATACTTCTTGATAAGGTCGTTCATTTTCTTCTCAAAATCCGGGGAAGGCTTTGAAGCCGGCCCTAGCAACGATGTCTGGGGAGGTTTGGGAGTCCCCTTATCTTCGCACAATTCGTTACACATGCTTTCCACCTGGGGATCATTACACCTCATATCATTGACGCATTCCTTGTCTTTCTTATAGAGGATCTGGGGAGTCAAAGGTGGCGGTTGAACCGTGGGCGGTGTCGGTGTGATTGGAGTGTGCGTGGAATACTGAACCACCGGTGGCTGATAAACCGGAGGAGTATATGGAGTCTGAACCCAAGCCGGCGTGGTCCCGGGCCCGTGCACGTGAGTAGGGACCCTAGTGGTGTGAACGTGGGTAGGGACTCTTGTGGTGTGAACGTGGGTAGGGACTCTTGTGGTAGGAACATGAGTAGGTGTCCTGGTAGGAGTTCGGGTTGGTTGCGCTGAAATCCTGGTCGGTTGCACTGAAATCCTGGTCGGTTGCACTGCAATCCGCGTCGGTTGCACTGCAATCCGCGTCGGTTGCACTGCAATCCGCGTCGGTTGAGCGATGGTCCGCGTTGGTTGCCGGACTGGCGTGGAATGAGTAACTGGACGCTGAGGGGTTGTAAACCGTTGAGGGGTCACAGTGCGCTGAGGAGTCACACTACGCATCGGGGTCACTGTACGCTGAGGAGTCACTGTACGCATTGGGGCCGTTCTCATCGGAGCGCTTGGACGTCTCGCGGAATCGGTGCTCGGTGCCTCCTTTGTCCATAAATCCAGTTCCTCGGCAGTATTTACCTGTTGGACCGGCTGCAATTCTTCCGGAGCTGGTTCTTTCTGTCCAATCAAATCAAGCTCCGAGGCAGTGTCTCCGAATACCGGTGCGTGCGCAAGCATGGCCAAGAAAAAAGAAGTAGCGCAGAGCAGGCAAAAAAATCTGTAATTTTTGCATACCATTCTTGCACAGATTGGATCGATGAACATGGCCGTCTCCCTTGCAGTGAATGCGAGTCCTCTGTTGTCACATTTATGTCACATAGAGTCCATTCCGGCTCTATCCGGAATTATGCGGCGATGATTCTCACTCGGATATCGAGTTTCAATGACTGACCGCATTCTCTTTGCCAACCTTATTACGTTTGGTTGATTTCCGCCTGAAGGCGCTTCATTTTCTGCGTTAGTTCATCCACGCGCAGGTGTGACCGGAAGTATTCTTTTTGCCAGTACCTGACGGCTTCCGACATTTCTTGCTGTTTTTGCACAGCCCTTCTGAGCTCTTCTTCTTGAGTCTCTTCTTGCGCGGTCAATCTGACGGCTTCAGGACTCCAGTTTTGGCTGTAAGGAGTCTGCGCGCGGATGACGGCCTCGAGTTGCTGCCTCGTCTGATTCAGAACCATTTGATAGTGCGTGACCTGACGATCCGCTTGATGCAAATAGTCCTTATACAGCGTAATCTGGCTCCAGTTGCCGTCATGTTCACTGCTAACTTTGCTGAGTTCCTGAACCGTTTTCGTCAGATCTTTCAGAAGGCTTTCAGTGTTGGCCTTTGAGCCCTGATAGGGTTTATAAACCACTTGGACCGGCCGACTGGCTGGTTGAGGTTGCGGTCGAGAGGCTGGGTACGGGGTCTGCGGTTTGGTATAAATTACCTGTGGTTTCTGATAAACCTTAATCGGGGGTGGGCGGTAAGTAGTCACAGGGTAAACTCTCACCGGAGTTGTCGGACGCACTCGAGTTGTGGGCCTGGGCGGACAATCTGTGCTCTGCGCCTCGTTTGGCGCCAGATCCAATGCGTCGGCGATATCTGCCTTTTGGACCAGTTTCTGATTCCTCCGGAGCCGATTCTCTTTGTCCAACGAGGTCCAACTCCGCGGCAGTGTCTCCGAAGACCGGTGCGTGCGCAAGCATGGCCAGGAAAAAAGAAGTAGCGCAGAGCAGGCAGAAAGATCTGCAATTTTTGCGCAGCATTCTTATATAAATTGGATAGGTGAACATGACCGTCTCCTTTGCGGTGTATGGAGGTGTTTATCAGCGTGGCTCTTACAGTCAGCGCTGGTCCCGGTTCTATTTAGCCCCAGGTGATTTCAAGAGTGGGGCAATGTCCTTCGCTTGTTGTTTGAAGGCCACATCCCGGGCGGTTCTTCCCCGTTTATCCTTCATGTCCGCATCGGCCCCTTTGCTGACTAGGAGCTTTATTATCTCGGGATAGCCGTTCAAAGAAGCAAACATCAAGGCCGTGGCGCCGTTCGCCTCCTGCGCATTTACATCGGCTTTGTTGGACAGCAGGATTTCGGCCATTTGCAACTGCCCCTGAGCACACGCCATAATCAAAGCGGTCTCTCCCGTTGCATCCTTCCGGTTGATGTCCGCACCCGCTTTGAGAAGCAGTTTCGCTGCTTCCGAACGTCCGCCGGAAGCCGCTGTCATCAGGGCTGTGACTCCGTCGTCCGATTTCGCGTTCTCATCCGCTCCTTTTTCAAGAAGCACTTTGACTGTTTCAGGATATCCGGCGGCAACTGCCTCGATCAAAGCGGTGCGGCCGAGTGCCCCTTTGATATCGTGCTCGGCCCGATGCTGCAGCAAAAGGTTTACTACTCCGGTCCGGCCCATGGCTGAAGCGCCTGCCAAAGCAAAAGAATTATCCTGATCTTTGGCATTGACGTCGGCACCTTTCGATAGGAGCAGCGCAACCACGCCGCGGTGCCCACCGTAGCTGGCGGCCATGAGGGCTGTACGGCCTGAGCCGGTCCTGGCATTCACTTCGGCTCCCCGGTCCAACAGCAACTGAACTACCCCTATCTGTCCTCGAGACGCTGCATGGATAATTGGGGTCCATCCCAGTGGGTCAGAAATGTTTGGAGATACTCCGCTGTCCAGAAGTTTCTTTACTTGTTCGGCATTGCCGGCTGAAGCTTCGGCGATGAGCTGCACTTCGGGCTCAGTCTCTGCCCGACGTGCTCCGTACGCTTCAAGGACTTTCACAACGTCCTTGTGGTTCGCCTCTTTGGCCGCGGATAGAGCGGTGACGCCACCGTCCGTACTGGCATAGACCGAGGCGCCTTTAGAAAGAAGGAGTTTTGCAATTTCGAGTTTGCCTTTGTACGACGCTACCATGAGAGCAGTGGATCCGTTCTCGTTTACGGCATTAACGTCGGCTCCTTTGGACAGGAGTAATTTGACTACTTGCAAATGACCATTATTCGCAGCCAGCATGAGAGCCGTCGAACCTTTGGGATTCGAAGCGTCGACTGGCGCCCCTTGTTCGAGTAGTTTTTTGACCTCCTGCTGGTTACCTGATTCCGACTGTTTTAAGAGGTTGTCATCCAGTTCCCCGGCGTAAGCCGGCAAGAGGCAGCCAGTGCAAAATAAGATAGCGATTACGATCAGCGCTTTTCCGGAAAGCTTCATCGGATTCTCCTTCCCCAAGCGTTATTGCGGGTCGTGCTTAAATCTCAGTTTAAAGAACGCATCCACTCCGGCGACCTTGATCTTGCTCTCAAGTTCCTCGAAAAGCTTCTCTTTGTTTTCAAACGATTGCTTAGCCTTTACCGGGACAGTATAATCAGCAAATCCCATTAGATTGATCTCTCTTTCAATGGCTTGAGCAACATCCGTTCCTTTAACCTCGGTTTTTGCAGTCCCTGCCAGGGCTTTCAACTGTTCAAAGAGTGACTCGAGTTTCTCGTTTCGCTCTCGACTTGCCACAAAGTACACGGTCTCATACCCGGGGACTTCATCCAGCACTTACCAATGCTTGACTCCCTTCGATGGAAGCCAATAAGTTTCGCCGCCCTTGACCTGACCGTCGCCTTCGGTAAGTTTGGGATTGGGAAACAATCGTCCTACCTGACCGGAGCTATCCCACCAGAAAATATGCACGTAACAATCGGCATTCGGCTTGAAAGCGACTCCGACGTGCTGGCCTGACTTCAAGACCACATCATCTGTGAGAAGCTGGACCTGATTGTCTTCCGTCTCGTAGAAAAACTTCGCGTCCATTTCCAGCTTATCGGCGTAAGTAGGAACAGTGTAGATCGTAGTGGAGCCCGGGTCGGTTTTTGAAGCGAACAACTGGGGATGCTGGGCGCCTTTGGTCTCCTTTACCACGCTATCCGAGACGAAATCGTATAGTTCTTTTATGGTGATGTTTCCGTCATTTGATATATCTGCGGCGCCTCTGAGCCCCTTTACAAGATAAAAGTTAAAAATGTTCATTCCAAATTTCTTCGGGACAAAAGCGACCTCATCATGCTTCGCCGCGGACATTCCAAAGCGCCCTTGGAGATCCTGAAAGAGGTCAGGCGGCGCACTCGGACCTTTCCCACGCGCCAACCCCGTCAGAAAACCACCAGAAAAGCACGAGCCGGTCAGGAATAGAAGGCGCTCGGAGGCGATGCCTTGGAAGAGTTTTTTGTCGCTGACTCGAACCCCCGTCTTCGCTAGACTTTGACCGCCTTCGCCTGTGTCGTATGGGCAGAAATAATATTCACCGGGAGTACTTGGATCTGTTCCGCCGTGCCCATCCAAAAAGATCATCACCACATCGTTCTTTCGGGCCCTGTCCAACTCCTTCGTCCAGACTTTCAGGATATTTTCCTTTGTGGCCTGTTCGTCAGTCAGGAGGGCCACTCGGACCTTGGAAAAGACTCGCTTCTGTTCCACAAGAAAATCATACAGTTCAGTCGTGCCTTGGATAGACAAGCGGTCTCCTACTTTTGGATTTTTGTGCTTCTGCACGCCGACCACCAGGGTGTACAGCTCGGGAGCGGGCTCAGCGGCCTGAACCAAATTCTGAAAGGAGAAGACAAGAAAAAATCCAAGGATGAAGTAAAAGAACTCCTTGGTCTTGAAACGATTCCGTAGAATATTGCTTGTCATGGCTTTAAACTCCCTCGTGGTGCTTTTTGACCTCCGGCGGCGCGGGGTTTTCAGCGCCTGACCGGAAACGTGGCACATTTGAAACCTGATCGCTTTATCCATGTACTCAGTAACATTCAGCGGGCGTCACTTTTTGGCTCCGTGTCTTACTAGGACCGCTTCCACTTTCTTATGGCCTTCCCGGGAGGCTATGCCCAGTGGCGTTCCTCCCTTATCCGTGCGAGCGTTCGGATCCGCTCCCCTGGCCAATAACAATTCAACCATCTCCACTGAACCCTTGTATGCTGCAAGATGTAAGGGCGTCACGCCATATTCTGCTTTCACGTTGACGTTTGCACCTTTTTCAACGAGGAGCTGCGCAGCCTGAACTCGGCCCTCTTCAGCGGCTAGAGCCAAAGCGGTTTGTCCGGACTTGTTTTTGACATTGACGTCCGCTCCGTTGTCCAAGAGAATTTTCACCAGTGAATCTTTGGAGGAGCCGCCCGTCATCGCGGCCATCAAAGCAGTTTGCCCTTTCTCCCCTGGCGCATTCACCTTTGCCCCCTTCTCCAATAATCGGCTGACCACATCGACGCGGTTGGCATCAGAAGCCGAAACAAGAGCAGATTCCTTATCCCAAAGGTTGGGATCCGCACCGCTCGCCAAAAGTAGTTCTATCGCTTCCACGGACGCTCCCTGAACTCCTGAACAAACACATAGCGGAAGCCCTTTGTTCTGGTTGGGGTCTGCTCCCTTGTCCAAAAACAATTTCACCATTTCCGTGCTTCCTGACAGACAGGCCAGATGGAGTAGCTCGGCCAGGATTTTTTTACGAACATCGTCCGGAACTCCCTGAAAGACACCTTCGACGAACTCTGGATCAGCGTGTACAATGCTCTCACCAATAAGCCCGTCCGCTTGCAAGGCCTTCCTGTCTACCAAGAGCTGAATCGCTTTATATTGCCTGCTTCTTATTGCTTTGCCCGTTGCAGTTTCGCCAATATTGTTCGTAATCGCCGGGTCGGCTTTTCGATCGAGCAAAAGGTTTATGATCTCCACGTGCCCGGAAGCGCATGCTTCCATTAGAGCCGTGTTTCCGCTCTTGTTCTTGGCATTGATATCCATTCCACCAAGCAAAAATTGATCGACTTTCGCAGCATCGCCAATTCTCGCCGCTTTGATAAATTCAGCTATTGCATGCTCCTGTTCGCCGATTTCTTTGAGTAATTGGGCAGTCCGAAAGGGAGCCTGATTCAGGCTTTCCGACTGTTTTGACTGGGTTTCCCGGGCCGACAAAGCCATGCCTATTGAAGACAACATCGGCATCAGGAGAAGCAAGAGAGAAGATGCGATCTTAAATATACTCACACCGACCTCCTCCAGTTTCACGAGAGTATCCCCTCGGAGTGAATCTTTTGGCAGTTCATCGAGCTTCGTGCTTGAATCTCAACTTAAAAAACGCCTCGGCACCGGTCACTTTCACCTTGCTTTCCAGCTCACTAAAGAGTTTTTCTTTGCTTTGATAAGCGACCTGTTGCACCCTGGCCGGCACCGTGTAATCCGCAAAGCCCATGAGATTGATCTCACGTTCGATTTCGACCGCTACTTTGCCTCCTCGACCACCGGTCCTGGATTCCGCGCTGAGGGCTTGCAATTCCTCGTACAGCTTCTCGAGCTTCGGGTTCCTCTCTCTGCTTGCAACAAAGTAAACAGTCTCGTGACCGGGTTTGTCGTCCAGCACATACCAGTGCTTACCGCCTTCCTTGGAGGGAAGCCAGTGAGTCTGGCCGCCCTTGACCTGCCCTGTTCCGTCACTAAGCTGGGGATTTGGGAAAAGCCGCCCGACTTGACCGGAGGAGTCCCACCATAAGATATGGACAAAGCAGTCGGCGTCCGGTTTGAATGCCACCCCCAGATGCTGACCTGATTTCAAGACTGAATCCTCGGTCAGGAGTTTCACCTGTTCCTGCTCATCCTCATGAAAGAATTTCAGTTCGATGTTTAAGCCCTTGGAGTAAACAGGAACCATATAAACAGGGGTCTTATCAGCCTCCCCCTTTACACAGTAGAGTTGAGGATTTTGTTTGCCTTTGGTGGCTTTTTTGGTTTCGGAGGAAGCATAATCAAATAGCTCTCGAACCGTGACCACACCGTTACTGTCGCTATCGGCTGCGCCTCTTATGCCTCTGAGGAAGTGGAATGTGAACAGTCCGTTGCCGAAGATCGGTTGCTCTATAGCAATTTCTTTCGGTCCCGCTGCTGAAATGCCAAATCGTCCAAAGACTTTGTTGAAATCGGCAAGGAGCAGCTCCCCGGGCTCTCTCTTGCCCCGTGCCAGACCGGACAGGTAACCCCCTGAATGGCATGCGTCCGCAACGAGGAGAACCCTTTCGGATCGTATCGTACCAAATAGGCCCGGATCATTCATCCACACTGCGGTGGCCGAAAGATCGTTCTCGTCCACATCATGAGGCCAAAAATAATATTTTCCTGGCGTTTTCTTGTCGGGCGAGCCATGTCCGGATAAATAAATCAAAACAATGTCATTGTTTCCGGCCTGTTGCAGGTCATCTTTTAGTGCACGTAAAACCCCGGCTCTTGTCGCCTTTTCGTCCAAAAGTAACTTAACGTGGAGATTCCCGAAGAGATTCTTTCGCTCGTTCAAAAAAGTGTAGATATCCTTCGCGTCTTTGCCTGCCAGCTCCAGGTTGTTTGATGTGTCTTTGTATTTGTTGATCCCTATCACTACGGCGTACAGATCCATCTTTTGGGCAGACGCAGCATTGGCAAACACCAGTTGGAAAGCAAGGGCTATCAACAAGGCTACGGTGCCCACCAAGCTTGCGGCGACATTACTGGTTAAGGAACGTGGCGCCATTTTCAATTTTCCTTATGACTGGATCACTGATCCGTCTGTTCCGCTATGAGAAGCTCAACTCGCCTGTTCTTGAGCATGTTATCAGGAGAGTCGTTGGAAAAGCGCGGGCGATCATAGCCGAAGCCCTGTGTGGTTATCTTGGAACCATCGATATTGAAGCGGCTGACGAGGAACGATTTCACAGATTCAGCTCGGTCCCAAGAAAGCTTCTGATTGCGTTCCTGCCCGCCTCGAGGATCGGTGTGGCCTTCGACAATGAACTGGCATCTGGCCAGGTCCGAAGATGACAAGGCCTGTCCTATCTCTTCGAGCTGGGTAATGGTTTCTTTCCTGTTGAGTTGATGGGACCACTCGTCAAAGACTATGTTTATGAATCGCTGACGGTCCTTCACTGCGGTGAATTCCTCGAATCCCATCAGCTTGCTAAAGTTGGGATCTTTGGATGACCGCTTGAAGCGCTGAACAATCTCCTGAGACTTCTTGAAACCGTCTTTATCCTCAGCGATGGCACGTTCGATTGACTGGAGACCTGCCCGGGCTCGTGTCGCCAACCGATTATTCGGCTCAGCAGCCAAAGCATTCTGATATGACTCTTTTGCCTTGGCGTAGAGTCCGATCCTCGTATAATTCTCAGCCAGGCCGAGATGAGCTACGAACAGGTTGGCCTTGATTTTGAGCGCCTCTTGATACTCCTTGATCGCCATATCCAGGAACTTGTTGTTCATAGCCAGATTCTTCTGGGTCAAATCTTTGCTCAGCATTGCAAGATTCTCGAAAGCATCGGCAAGATTGACGTGAGCATCGGCGAAAGATGGGCAAAGATCGACCGCCTTCCGGAACGCATCGGCCCGCTCCTGATAATTGAGCAGTTTTGTCCCTGCCGCGTAAATCTCTTTGGCTTTGTTGCAATCCTGCGCATTGGCAGTGCCTAGCAAAAGTGCGGAAATACCCACTATCAACTGCAAAGTCTTTGCAAATGAGGTCGGGACCCTTTTCATTGCCGCTCCCCGTGATCCATTTTAAGCTGCGCATCTGGACCGTATGCTATCTCTCGTCAGCGCTTGACCGATCAAACGCCTTCGCCCACCAGCACAAATGCACTCCAGAAAAAGGGGTGCTCAAACCCGGCTTTGCGAAGCTGAGCCTTTGCTGTTGTCCATGCATCAATCTTACTTTTTCCTTCTTTGAGGCCGTTGAAAAAATATTCCATCAGAGCCACCGAAGAGTCTTCAGATACCGACCACAAGCTCATCACGACCGACTTAGCTCCGGCGCACTGGAAAGCCCTACCCATGCTCATGACCCCTTCACCTGCCAGTTTTACGCCCATGCCGGTTTGGCAGGCGGTTAGACAGGCAATGTCAGCATTCATTTTCAATCCCGCTACTTCACTCATAGTCAATAAACCGTCCGTTCCAGGGGGAACCATCGTCAGGAAAAGGACAGGTTCCATGATCCCCGGGATATTGTTACCGGCCAAACCATGAGTGGCGAACACCAGGGACCTATACTGATTCAGACTCGGTACTACCTTGCCCATGAATTCCGTTTTGGTGGAGCCAAGCCCGGTGTACACGTCACATTTCGAGCCGTAGAGAGTCTCGATTTTTTTCGCCAGATCTTCCGTTGAGGGCAACCTGCGGAGCTTCATGTTGCCTTTGGTATCCTCTTCCATGGCCACCATCAATCGATCAAAGCGTTTCTCATTTGCAGAGCCTTTGATTTCCGGCTTGGCCGCCTGCAATCTCGCATCTTGCAACTCAAAAACCGGATCGGCCATGACGAGGACTCGTTCAGCGTCTTGCTTTTTCCCGAGGCTGCGGGCAATAGTCAAAGCGGTAAGAGATTGGTAGTACATAACTGGATGACTGTCGCCCAAGTACTTGAGACCCTCAGGATAGTAGCCCCATTTGCCTTTCTTCCAGTCTACTGCGCCTCCCGTAACAAGTGCTTCAAAAGGCAACAGAGCCAGGAGACCGTCGGGGATAACCGTGATTGAGCTTCCGTCGGGGATCGATTTAATTGTATCGCCGAGGAGCTTGTTATAGAGCGTGGATGCCGATTGGATATCGAATTCTCTTAATTGGACCCGTTCGAGTGGCTGTCGAAACTTGCGAATTTCGCTTTCCAAATCTTCGGCCTTCCAATCCACAAGAAATGCTTTGACCACCTGCTTCCCTTTAAGAAGCCTAACCCCGACCCCGTCTCCAAGAATGTCAAATAACAACACATATTCTTGAGGGCCGACAGCCGCTTCCTCAAGCTTCACTGGTCTGGGGTACTTTACGTCGGCATAATTCTTATGTTTCTGGCGTAATGATTCGACAAAAGTATTTCTCTCCGATTCGGCCTTTTTGATTTGGCCGGTAAGATCGGTAAAGCGAGCCTGGTCCATGTCTTTTGGAATTACGCTCCTCCCGATCTTCATCGACGCAAGCTTGTCATTAACCGTCATCTCTCGTCTGAGTGTTTCTTCAGGAACTTCAAACTGGGCTCCTTCGACCTTTCGCGCGAGATTATCGGCAAAGTCTCTAGCTTTGGCGGCTTCGCCGGGGTAAATGCTCTGTGCTCCTTTGCCTTGTTTAAGAGCCACTCTTAAAAGGCCCTTGGCGGGCTCCACTCTGGCAAAGCCGTTGATCTTTCCGGCAAGAAAATTTCTTCTTTCAGACAGTAGCAGACTGGATCGAATCTCCTCAGTGATGTTCACGGCATCGGAATAATATTTCTCTGCCTCCCGGTAATTCTTCGTTGCCTCGAAAACCTTTCCTAATCCTGTGTACGCTGTAAATAATTCATCAAGATTGTCCTGCTTTTTGGCCGCATTCATTAATTGTTCAAAATGCTTCTTTGCCAGGTCCGGCTTTGATTTGAGGAGGTAAAAGCGTCCGAGGGATGAGTCATAATCAGCCTGCTTGGCATGCGATTCGGCCTTCTCAATGCTCCCCGCGTCCATCTGAAGATCCGCGATAATTTTGTTGGCCAGATCGGTCGGCGCACCTATTCTCGCAAAAATCTCCAGGGCCTTTTGGGCATTTTCCAGAGCCTTGTCATTACGGCCCCATTCCGAATAGACTTCTGCAATTCGAATTAGGGCTTCCGCTTCCGCCCTGGAATCGCCCATCTTCTTGGCCAATTCCAATGCCTGCCCGTAAGTTTCGACAGCTTCCTTGTACTCGCCTCTCATCCTCAGCAGGTTGCTTAGATTGTTAAGTGCCAGCAGCCGCCTGGAGCCCGCTTCTTTCTCGGTTTCCAGTGTCTTACGAAAGGTTTCCTCTGCCTTCGCATACTGCGCTTTATTCTTCTCCAGGACTGCAATGTTGTTGAGCGTCATCTGCGTCCCGGGAACAATACCGGCACTGCTGAATTTCTCCAGAGCTTCCTCAGAAATCGTTTCGGCTTCCTCATAATTGCCCCAGGCTATTAAAATCGCTGCACAATTTCGCAACGCTGTGGCCTGTTGTCCAGGATCCTGGAGATTACGTAGAATGGCCAGGATTTGCTCGTAATTCTCGGCCGCCAGTTTGAATTGACCCGTTAAGTAATAGACAAAGGCAAGGTTTTGCCTGGCTTCCCTTTCGGCTTGCGCATCACCTTTTCGATGAGCCTGAGCCAGAACGTTTTTGTACAGTTTCACGGCCCCGGCTGGATCTTTCGCTGCAAGCTCCTTCAAAGATTTGTCAATATCTATAGCCAGCTCAGTGAGGTAAGGAATTCGCGGTTTGACCAACTTGCGCAAAGGAGTGACGTCTACTGTTTTCTGCTTTGGCCGAGGTTCGGCGGCATTTTCATCAGGGGTTTTCTGCTTGAGTTCCCTCTCCGCCTTGTCCGCTGGGTGCTCTTCAGAAACCGGGGCCCTTGGACCAATGTTAAGTTGTATGCCGAATCCGAAGCCGCCGCCGCCACCGCCCCTCGGCGGTCCACCCCCGTGACCTCCAGGCCCGGATGCTGCCACAATGTCCGGGAGGATCATCCCGAAAAAGAGAATTGCAACGCTTGTTACCAGTGAGATGACAATTATTCGGAAACCCGATAACTCTCGTCGATCCGGTGATCCATTCCTCATGGCATTACTCCTTTCGCCAAAAAAATTGTCAGTTGTTTGCTAATTCTCCAAGACGATCTCTACTCTCCTGTTTTCACTTCTTTTTTCCGCAGTAGCATTCGGATAACGGGGTTTGTCTTCGCCGAAACAAAGTGTCCTGAGCCGATTTGGATCCATGCCGTGCCGATCCACTAGATAGCGCTTGACCCGTTCCGCTCTTCTTTTGGATATTTGCAGGTTGCGGGACTTCTCTCCCATGTTATCCGCATGTCCTATTACCAACCAGTTGAATCCAGACAAATCCTTGTTTTTGAGTGCCTCTGCCACTTCGTCGAGTTGTTGTCGGGCTTCTTTGGAAAGCTCCGTCGATCCCGGCGAGAACAATAGTGCCGGCATGCAAATCCATTTTCGAAGAAACGAATGATGATCGCCCGGACACATGCACATGAGACGGAACTGATCGTCTTCTGAAAGGCAGGTCCTAATATGGTCGCGTGTGAAAAAACTCGTTTTCACGCTTCATCCTCTCCTCGACAATCTTTTGACCCGCCAAAAGTCTTTCGTTATCCGGCTCGATCTCGCACCCTTTTGCATAGCAGTCTTTAGCAAGTCCATAACGCCCTGTTCTCAAGTAAACCTCACCCAGGCCGATATAAGGTATCGGCGATTGCAACCCCAGTGCTACAGCCTGCGCGTAGTGTCTTTCTGCAGCGTCGAAGTCTCCCAGATTTTCGTAAGCATCGGCAAGGTTTACGTGAGCCTCCGCGTAATCGGGACACAACTCCACAGCTTTGGCAAAAACGTCTTTTCTTTCCTGGAAATTCAGGAGCTTAGCTCCACCGGCATAGTGCTTCTTCGCATCATCACATAGTGATGATGCAGATATCGTGCCGGACTGGAAAATTAGAAGGCATAATAGAAACGAGACAAAAATTAAATGTATGTGCACGTTCAGTGCAATCTGGCGGCTGTAATTGAGTCCGGACTTGTGGCTTCTCATACTTCGTCTCCTCAAGAGCTGGTGCGGTTTTTCGGGCGCAGTTCCTTCAGACCAATGACTTCTCTGCTCAGCATTAAATGTGCCTGAGACGAAAGGATGATCGAAACGATTTTTCTGAAACGCTCTCCCTGCGACCTGCAAGGGTCGGATTCAGTCCTTTCTTTTTTTGGCTTGCCTGGATAGGCATACAACCTGAGCCTAACGGACTCAGGCGTGAGTCAACTTGGCTCGTGGCGGGCATTGATTGTCTCCAAAACTCCCTCAGTATAATGCTGCTCGAAGAACTTTTGCTGAGTTGCCGCGCCAATTGTCCCATCAATCCAATCGCTTGAATGGCGTGTCTCCTCCCGCGAGTCTTCCTGGCCCCAACAAACTTGTGTAGGACTTCTCCTCCCGGAGAAGGGTAGGCGTTTGGAAGCGAGCCTTCTCGGCTCACTGGTGATTCTCCACAACTTGCTCGCCTTGAACTATGCTTGAGTTCTTGGCGCCTATTATTGCTTTCGCGATTGTACCGAAAACGTTGCAAGAAATCTTTGAAATTCTTTCGAGTGGCCGATGATTTTCAAAGGGTATTGAAAAGAGCGATCCTCATTTTTTTCTGCGGTGCGCTTTCCGGTATGTCCGTGAGCGCAGCAGCGGAGCGATAAAATAAGGCAAAAGAATTGATGGATAAGACATCCGTTTTTTGTGTAAATGGAAGAGATTATTCATCCAAACCGATTGGAGCCGGGAGCGAGATAATCGCCAAGAACGGAGGCTCCCATGTGTTCGAGACAAAGGAGAAAGCTATGATTACTGCACTTGTTCAGTTCAAGCTGCCGCAGCCGGTAACTCGAGACAAGGCTCGGGAATTGTTTTCAAGCACGGCCCCTAAGTACAGGGACGTACAGGGGCTTATCCGTAAGTATTATATCCTCTCCGAGGATGGAACGACTGCCGGAGGAGTCTACTTGTGGAGATCTCGTGCAGATGCGGAACGACTCTATACGGATGACTGGAAGAAATTCATCGTGGAAAAGTATGGAACCGAACCATCTGTGCAATATTTCGCCAGCCCCGTGATCGTTGACAATTTGATCGGTGAAATCTTGAAGGACGAATGATATTGGGGATCCCTGTCGGGCCTCGTTCTCATTTCGCAAGAACCTGCTCTTCGACGCGCCATTGGCAGGGGCGACGAAGCCGGGGCAGGTCAGTCGCAGCTATCGAGGCTTGAGAATAAGGTCCTGGGAACTGAAGATGGATTGAAGGCACTCGAAGCCGCACCCACGAGGTCCAATGATGCGCTTACAAGGAGAAAGAAGAAGCAGCGTCTGATCCTGGACGTTGATTCAACCGAAGACCCCGCGCACGGTGAGCAAGAAAACGTGGCTTTCAACGGTCAAAGCGCTTGACCGAACGGCGGACGGTGAGGTACGGTGTAAAACAGATAAAAGTTGTCATTTCATCAACACGACGGTTTTGCCTCCCTCTGGTCGTGTGGGAGTCCAATCGGAGACCTCTTCGGGGTCAACGGGCCGATCCCTCTATCCCTCATGTACCCAAACGCTCAAAATGGCAAGGCCGCCGCATAATTCCAGTTCAGAGCCATTTCCAGGAGGTAATTCCATGACTTTCAGAAGAACTGTCGGCATCGTTCTATTGTTTTGTGCCATTTTATTTGCGACCGGGGCACAGTACCCCGTGCAAGCGCAGATGGTCATAAAGATCGGAGCGGTTCAGCCCATAACCGGACCTCTGGCCGGGCCGGGAACATCGGTAAATGCGGGCCTGGCGGATTCCCTTAATATGGCCAACGATGAAGGGGGAATTAATGGAAAAAAGATCCAATACATTATGGAAGACGGCCACTACAACTTGGAGGTGGCCAAGAAAGCCTTTGAGAGAATTATGGAGGAGCACAAGCCATTGATAATGTTCGGAGAAAGCACTGCTCTTGGGCTGGCAATGGCCAACGAGATCAAGGATCGTTACAAAGTGCTGTATTCCTCAACATCCTTTTCAGGGAAGCTGGCCTATACCTCGTGGAATCAGTACGTCTTTGTCTCCGGTCCCACTTATAGCGACCAGGTGGCTATCCTTCTTAAGTATATCGCACGAGTAAAGCCCAAGGCAAAGGTTGCCTTTCTTTGCAGCAACACCGAAATGGGAAAGGACCCGGTCGACTTCGCGAAGCTGACGTGCAAGCGACTGGTGCTGGACTTCGTGGGCGAGGAATTCGTGGGCATGAAAGCCGAAGACATTGGCAAGGAGATTCAGGCGATCAAAGCCAAGAACCCCGATTACATTATCCTTCACGGGTTTGTCGGCGGTCCGGTGCCGAAGATCATCAAGGAGTGCCGGGCCATTGGCATCTCAGCAAATTTCGCGGGGACTATTTGGGAAACCGGAAAGGAAGTGTTGGAAGGGTTGGGACCTCAATCAGAGGGATATCTGGGCGTCAACCCCTACTCGTTCTGGTGGATGACGGAAGTGCCCGGAATTAAGAAGATCAGGGATTACAACGAAAAGCACCACCCTGGTGTGACACCTCCTGACACAACTTCTTATATTCACGGGTTTGTCACCGGCATGGTCTTCGTGGAGGTTCTCCGAAGGGCCGATAAGGCCGGGAATTTGACGGGCGACGGAGCGGTGGCCGCGTTGCAGTCACTGAACGGATTCGACACTGGCGGCATTTCCGCACCGCTGGTACTCAGAGAACAATCGGTTCCCCGCAGCCAAGATTTGGAGGGCAAATTCATCAAAAGGGGTCTTTGAGCCCGTATCCGAGTGGATCGATTTCTACTGAGATCCGTGGTATTGGAGGTTTTGGGCATCATCTTTACTCTGTCGAGAAAATCGAACAGCGTCCATCAGCACGCCCCGTTTGTGCTTTCATCGGGATTCTGTTTTCTCAAGAATACGTGCCGGGAGATGATTGCCCCTCGCAAATAACGCGGCGATGTCCACGCCGAGGCGAACCTCTGCCGCCGCTGCTCCGATAACGAGAAGGGAAAACACTGAGAGTAGTAATGAAATAACCATACCGGCCAGCGCCTCTCCAGAAAAGCCGGTCTGCATCATCAAGACCGGTATTATCAGCGCTGCGACGATTGCGAAGATCAATTGCATTATTGCGTAAGCGTAGAGCCAGTCCATATACCAGGACAATAGAGGATAGGCTTTGCGTTTGAAGTCCTCGAGAATTGACTCGAATTGGATTTTTATACTGTTTGCCGAAAATGATGGCTTGTTGTCACTCGTCACCCCGGCGAAAGCCGGGGTCCATACATTGTCCTAAGTAAAGCCTGGAACCATCCCTTCCTGGATTCCGGCTTCCGCCGGAATGACTTTATAAAGCTACCTCGAATCGGACAAACTTTTGACAACGCGTATTATGAGTCCTGTCCACGAGCGAACACCATGAGATGAGTTCGGATGACCAGGAAGAACGGTCCGCAAAAATAAGTCTTGTGTCCTACGAATTTCCGATTAAAAGTAGAAGTTTGCAGGCAAAAGGTTTTATGTGTAACACATCATAGGAGGGACCAAATGGATGCTCATCAAATGATCTGGAATGAGACTGTTGCACGCGAAATAATTCAAAATTTAGAGAAGCGCCGTATGTCGGGTAGCTATGCCCCGAACGCTGCCCAGGCCGCAGAAGAGATCATTGCAATGATCCCGGAAGGCGCTACCGTCTATCGTGGCGGTTCAATGACCACGGTTACCCTCGGTTTGTGGGAGAAATTATCTGAGATGCCCGGGGTTCGAGTGCTTGATCCTTACAAACCCGGGCTTTCTCCTGAAGATGCTTTTAAGCTTCGACTGGAAGGGATGGGGGCCGATTTTATGATCGCAAGTTCGAACGCGATCACGTTGGACGGAAAGCTGGTGAACCTTGATGCCACCGGGAATCGCATTGCAGCTATGAGCTTTGGGCCGAAAAAGGTCCTCCTGGTTGTCGGGATGAACAAAGTGGCTCCCGATTTGGAATCTGCCATGGCCAGAGTCAAACACTATTCAGCCCCTGTTAATACTATTCGTCTGGGTCTTGCAAACCCCTGCAAAGAGAAGGGGCTATGCTTCGATTGCAAGACTGCTCAGCGCATATGCAATATGTGGAGTATTATCGAAGGTCATATGATCCAGGATCGTATTCATGTGAAGCTGATTGGCGAAAATCTCGGATACTAATTCCAGTGAGAAACCCCACAGGACGCGGGGTTGCAAAATCTCGCGTCCCGGGGGACTGGTCCTTCTTTGAGAAAACTACTGTATGATTGCAGAGAAGCCACGGTCTAACGACAGGCTCATTACCCGTACATGAACACAACAAGCATATTTAGGAGTTTTTTATGAGGGACAGGTCTTCTATGGATAACGCTCTTGCTTCCGCAAGAAATGAGGGCGCCGCATTTTTCGCCAGAGCTCGACAATGCGATAGGCGGCCACGGAACGCTTACCGTCTCAAATCTACACAGCCTTGAAGCCGCTATATCGGTTAGAGTTCTTGCCGGAGGATCGGGCCAGACATAAAAACCTATTCCCGGTGGCTTAGGTGCTCATCCTCTGGTGAACGAAGCACTGATTTGGTTGCCCTCGGATCTCTGCAAGAGCCTAATACCGGCTTCAGACAGGATGGAGGAACCATGAATCTCGACGAAGCTGTAGTCCTGAGGACCTTTGCGAACGATTTCGAGGCGAACTTCGCGGCGTCAAGTCTCAGCGCTCAAGGCATAGAGACCCTTATCCGGAAGGACGATGTTGGAGGAGCTTATCCGCCGCTGCAGATGTCGAGAGGCGTTCGACTCCTGGTCAAACCCGAAGACAGGGAGGCTGCTGAAAAAATTCTCCGTAGAATTGAGGCGGTACACGCCAGAAAGATCGAGCAAGAGGAGAAGCAGGAAGATAGCAAATCAACAAAACCTGGCACCATCTTCATCTTGCGAAGAAGTTTCTTGCTCCTGATAGGCTTTGCAGCAGGGTTTTTTCTGCCAGCGTCATGGGGTGGTCGAAGCTGGGGAACCGAGGTGGTAAAGGATGACTGGAAGGATGGCAAACCCGGCAGCCATTTACCATTTCGTTGGCGGCATACTTACGCTCGAAGAACAAGACCGTAATTATGATGGTAGAATCGATGCCTGGCATAAATATGTCTCTGGGAAAATACGAACCAGCGAATACGATGACACCTTTCGTGGCCAGCCGAATAGATGGATAGAATACAAAGATCGGTTCAACTATGTTGAAAAGTGGGACACCGATTTTGATGGGAAACCGGATGCAACTACTTTGTATGTCAATGGGCTTGTGAAACGGATCGATTGGCACCCCAAAGGTCATGGACTCGCGGCAAGAGACCTTTATGAACGTGGCGTGCTGCAAGAGAAACTGCTCGACATAGATTCAGATGGTATTTTCCATCGGAGAATTACGTATGATCGCTATGGTAACCAAATCGGAGAGCACAAGTGCTGGATTCGAAGCTAGACAGACAGAGTATTCTGAAAACCAGCCCGTAATCTTGGTAGGATGGGCTTCCTAGCCCGCCTATTCAATGGGACGGGCAATCCCGCATTGTGCGATACTACCAAGACATGACTGGCAATCCCGCGTTCTGCGCGAGACGTCGCCACCAAATCGTTTTCTTTTTCGCGATTACTTTTGAGAACTCCTGTACATGCTTACTAAGACTTGCAGGCTGCGAAACACGATGAGATATGACCCGCGTCCCAGTGGGATTGAGTCATGCAATCATCGTAACAGTTTTCGGGTGATCCGCTGTTCCTGAACCACTTGTCCGATCTCGACTTTCGATTCTTGTCCTGCGATCGCCAGACGGTAATAAGTAGCACTTCTGAAGATATGAACCCTCCAATTACAAACAAAAGAATGATGAGAAAAACAATCAAACTGAGGTCCATGTGAATTCGCCTCCTTGGACGAACTGCTTTCCTTGCCAGAGACTCGGGTCATTAATGCCGGGAAGTCTCCCCTTTTCAGTTTTCTACAGAATTAGACGGGATTTAGAGATCTTTGTTAAAAATTGTACAGAAATTTTTTCCCTGTTCCCTGGGGGACAGAAACAGTTCATACTGCTTCGCGATTGAACCGACACCATATGCTCAGATTCGATAATGGGAGGCATGCCGCGCAGATGAGAGTTCTTCTCGGAAAGATGCCGATTATCTGAAATTGAGGGCCCGGCTGCATCACAGAAATCTTTCCAGCCGAAAAGAACAATGATTGACTTCCAGGAAACAAGCTCTAAGTTCTACGATGAAATTACCACGAGTGGAGGCGATTATCATGCCGAACTTGATTATAACTGTGCTATTCCCGGTTCTGTTTGCCTGCATGGCTTTGTTCTCTTAGTCATTGGGTTACGTGGCATTGTCTTCAAAAAGCCTTTCCTGATCTCCGCCCGGTGGTTGTTTATTCTCGTTTTACTCGGATTTTCTCCAGGTTTGTTCCAGTTCCTATGGTTTCCAAAGTTCAGCGGCGGACCTGGAATGCTGCTCGCTCTTGGCTGGTTGATACCTGTCATGTTCATTGTGATACTCATTTTTCTGTATCTCACGCTCCGAGGCTACACAGCATTCGGTGTGACGGACAAATCATTCCGAGAAGGGCTGCTATACTCGTTGAGAAAACTCAATTTGCCACACGAGGAGACGCTTGCCGCGTTAAGATTGCCCACAATTGGAGCCGATCTCCAGGTATCTGCACAGTCGTGGATGGGCACGGGGCAAGTAAAAATGAAGCAGCGTCAGTTCGGTACAGTATTAAGGGACATCGTGAACGGCATGAACGAGTACTATCAGAGTGGAGCCATCATCAGAGGTGAACTTGACTTGCTGCATATTCTACGCAGTCATAGGCGTATTCTTGGCGGCGCTTGCAGGGATTTTCTTGTTCGCTTTCGGCAAGATCTTTTGAGAATGCTCCCGGCGAGTCGTTCCGGCAAATGGCTTTGATGAAATGGTAGGCCGTGGCCGCAGAAACTCTTCCGCCGGCCAGTGGCTGAAGTCACGAAAACGATGTCCTTGCTCAGGTCACGGCCGGTCAGTTTCTCGATCGTTCACAAACGCTTCAGTCCCACAAGTATCCGGGTTCAATCGGATGTTCCACTTCTCAATGAAGGGAGCGAAGGACCTGGTGCCGCTACCTTCACTGATTAACCGCAGTATCTCTGCTCAGTCCCTTATCGTCATGCCGGAAAGACAAGTTACCGGGGTTCCGTGAAAAGCGTCGGGGACCAAAGGTGTGGACGGACCGACCAGGCATACTTCCCTACAAGCTCTAGCGGCACTAAGCAGGTCGTCAATAGTGTTGTTGATGATCGTTGTGGACGTGATAATGGCCACCTGGCAATCAGGAAGTTTTTCAATTTCTTCGGCTGCGGGTCTGAGGTTTGCGGACCGCTCTTCGTTCTCCTCGAAGATCTCGAGGCTAGCGACACGACTTTCCAGGTGGGCTACCAGCGGCCTGAAATATCCTATCATGCCGACATGGTCTGTGGGCAATATATCCAGTTGCTGAAGAATGTCTCCGGGTACAGCTCCCGTCGGTTTCACATTGACGAGAGCATTCGCTGTGGCCAATCCGAGAGATGAATCTATCGGATTGGGAGAACCCAGGAACTGGAGCAATTCCGATGCGAGCCTTGCTGTCAGCCGGTCGTTTCCCTTGAATGCAGAGCAGCCACTGAAGCTATTCCTGCCGAGGGTATATGAGACTCCGGTGCGTCCATCCTCTAGCTGCACCGCGGTGTAACCCAGGCCGATCCGAACATCGTGTACCCGGATATCTCCGCATCTCTCCGATGCGAGATCCCTCAGTTTCTGCGCTACAGTCATTTCAAGATTTTCCGGGGCTCCTCTCAGGGTGTTAATAACCAGATCCAGCTAATGGTGTTTTCCCGCGGTATTCCTCCCATATAGGCAATTAGCTCGTCACTGGCGATTTCATCAATTCGATTCTCAATTGGAACCACAACATCTTCCTGGCGTGCAACCCTGGGTTGATGGGTTTGCCCCGCAGCATGTGGACCCTGCATTATAGTCTGAAGATTGACTACCCATAACGGTTGCAGGCGCGGATAACAAGGGTTCCAGCCGGGAGCCTCCGCATGACCGGCAAGCGAGATCGTCGGAGTTTCTCCCGATCCCGACTAGAAATTCGCTGGTTTGGCCACAATCCGAACATTTGTATTCATAAATAGGCATAGTCTCTCCTTTGCTCTAATATAAGGCCATCACTGATTCACAAGATGCTCGAGACGGTCCTCGTGAGGGAAATTCTCGATGGCTCCGAAGTCTCCAAAATGGGCTTAGCGATAAGACGGCATTTCGGCTCGTCCATGGATACTATCTTGATCGTATCAACACCTTTTAGCAAGAGATTTACACACAAAATAGAGTACAACGAGAAAGAGGAAATAAATTGGGCTCTTGGTGTTGCTAACTGAGGTTTCGTGGCGTAGGGAGGAGAGCCGCTCACCAATTGGGTATTGACAAGACGACCCTCTGGAGAAGAATGAAACGACTTGGCAGCCGTTGATAACCGAAGCGTGCACACAACAAATTTCAGGCTTGCTGCTGATGATCCATGTGAACAGAGATTCTGCAATCGGTGCCGACGGAAATCCTCCACGGCTAGAGAGGCATTGTGCTATCTACTATGCATGACATAAGCTTTCGAGATGCGGTGCGGCTCAGCCAGGCCCATGTGCCCATCATGAGCCATGAAGTTATTCCTGTCCGTGAGGCGGTCGGCAGAGTTGCCGCCAAGGAAATACATTCCCTCGTAGACAGCCCGTCTGCCGATGTGTCGGTCAAAGACGGATATGCTGTCATATCTGATACCATCTCGCGTTCATACGCGGAATATGATATGAGGTCCCCCCAATCTTGCTGGAGGGGGCCATGGGAAGGGTTACAAGAGCATTTGAACATCTTTCTGAGGACGAGATCAGAGGGCGGATACGGTCAGCCAAGACGCCGTGGATAGCACAGAAATGGCTGGTAATTTTGCATGCTACCGTTGATCCGACACCGGCGAGGGAGATAGCTCTCCATGTGGGAGTGGGAAAAGGGACCGTTCATAATCTGATCTCCGATTACAACCGGTTTGGACCTGAGATAGTGGAGAGAACTGGACGCGGGGGCCGCCGAAACGCACACCTGACGCCTGAAGAGGAAGCTGAATTCATAGGGCCTTTTGTTGATATGGCTCAGAAAGGGCAGATCGTCCGAGGAGCTCAGATTGGTAAGCTTCTTGAAGAGCGGGTCGGGTATCCACTCCATCACTCGATCATTTATCGGCTCCTGGATCGGCACGGATGGCGCAAGGTCGTTCCCAGGCCTTTTCACACCAATGCCAAAAAAGAGATTCAGGATGAGTTCAAAAAAAACTCCCGGAGAAAATAGCAGAGATCCTTGCAGACCGAGATCCAAATGACACCAGACCGGTAGCATACGTGCCCCAGGATGAGGGCAGATTTGGCCGAATAAGTGACCCACGCCGGTGCTGGGCTCCGAAAGGTGTCCGTCCTCGGGTTCCCCGACAGATAGTCCGGGAATATCTCTATGTTTACGCCGCAGTCTCTCCGTCTCTGGGAAAAATGACAGCTCTCCTGCTACCCTGGGCCAACACAGATATGATGAATATTTTTCTTGAGGAAGTATCCAGAGAGTTCAGCGAATTCTTGGTCATCATGCAGGTGGATCAAGCAGGTTGGCACAAGTCCAAAAATCTGAGAATCCCAGAAAACATACGCCTGCTTCCTCAACCGCCACACAGTCCTGAACTCAACCCAGTGGAACATCTTTGGGAAGAACTTAGGGAGAAGGCATGTCCGAACCAGGCTTTCAACTCGCTCCAACAAGTTGAAAGCGTCCTGTGTCAAGAAATTAGCCGTCTCCAAAACGACCCAGCCCGGCTTCGCTCGCTTACATATTTCCCTCACCTCAGAGAAATTCCCTGTTAGAATGCGAAGTCGTGACTGCATACAGCACGAGGTAAGCTCCGGGACAGGCAGTCAGGGTACTTAGCGGTGCTGTCCTGCCCAAAGGAGCCAATGCCGTCCTCGCGGAAGAGTTCACGCGACTTCATGGCGAATTAATAGAGGCTCGCGCGGACGCTCATGAATGGCGTAACGTCTTAGCGCGAGGCGGCGATGTGCAGGCCGGAGAACTGCTTGCAAAACCTCACCAGGAGCTGACACCCTCCACAGTGAGTCTCATGGTCGCCGGAGGAATTACTGAAGTGACCGTGTTCCGACGGCCGATAATTTCCCTTCTGGGGATTGGTGACGAAGTGTTGCTGCCGGGAACAGAACAGAAGCACGGTGCAATTTATGCCAGCAACCTCGCTCTGCAAGAAGCATGGTTGCAGTCTCACGGTCTTCCGACTGACATTAGCGTTTGCGGAGACGCCTTCCATGAGATCGCGGAAAGTATAGATACTCTGACTGCAGCGGCCGACGTCCTTGTTACATCAGGAGGGGCTTGGAAGAGCGAAAGAGATATTGTTGTCAAAGTGATTGAATCACTTGGATGGGAAGTTATCTTTCATAGAGTAAAAATGGGGCCCGGTAAGGCTGTAGCAATGGCCAGGCGCGGCAGCAAAGCTGTCTTTTGTCTCCCGGGTGGACCCCCTTCGAATGAAGCAGCCTTTCTATTGATCGTATTGCCCGCTATGCTCAGAATGTCCGGATCGGTGGCCCAGCCCTATCCAAAGCTTGCAGGGCGCTTAACAGCGGAACTGATAGGCCAAAAAGATTGGACTCAGGTCATACACTGCCGAGTTTCAAGAGATGGGGAAGAATTCAAGCTTGAGCCACTGCCCATGAAGAGACGTCTGGTCTCTATGGCCAGAGCCGGCGGCCTTTGCCTGGTCCCTGAGGGAACAGAAAGAATACCTGCAGGGTCAACGGTGTCTTTCTTCTGCATAGACAAAACTGTTCTCACGAATTGGTGAACCGCGGGGAGATACGCGGAAATCATTCAGCATATATCTCTCTTTTGGAAACGCCTTCTCCTTTGACCTTCTCTACGACTTCACGCATCACGTTAAATACGTTCTCCCTCACATCTCCGGCTACTACCACATACATCAGATCGTCACCGATGCCAAATTCACCCTCAAGCGCTTCAACAAGCACCTCAACTATGCCCTGCTGAGATTTTGCCCAGGAAACTATATTCCGAATCTTCTCTCTATCAACTGCCAGTCGCAAGGAGCGAACCTTTTTCGAACCTGACCGGTCTGATTCCCGAACGATTCCGTTGTGGCACAAGATCATGCCCGCCTTGGAAATGTGCGGGTGACTCTTAACTCTCTTTATAAGAGCATCCATAGACATGCTTTTTTCTCGCAAGAAATGCCTCCTTTCAGGGAACAACTCTAGCGGTACCGGTTCTGCTTGCAAAATGCAATATCCCTCACCTTCCCTGCTTGCAAATCTCAAAGAAAACCTTGTGACTCCAACTGCTCGTTTATTCTTATACTCCAATATATCAACTAGTTGTACTGGTGGCACGGAAACTGCCTATCGCAGGTAAGGGCTCGATGCTCTTTGGCGAAAGCGGGAGTGCTGCCAATGAACGGCTGTCCTCATGACTATCGAATTTTGTGTCAAGAACTGTGGACGATCGCCATTAGCACCGCAACCATTTAGCCGAGCACGGGAGCGATTAGGCTATGCCCGAACACAACACTCCAGCGGGATCATTGAACATCCTCGTTGTAGACGACGAGGCCAATATTCGCAAGGTCTTGTCGGTTAGCCTGGAAGTCGAAGGACACACGGTTACCGCAGTCGGCAATTTCCAGGACGCTGTTGCGGAAGCGGCACAACATTCTTTTGATCTGGCTTTTGTAGATCTTAGACTGGGGACTGCGGATGGGCTCGATCTGATTCCATTGCTCCTGGCCTCGACTCCGTGGCTCAAGATTGTGGTGATAACGGCCTACTCGTCTATAGAGACCGCTGTGGAAGCCATGCGTCGTGGCGCGGCGGATTATATTCCCAAGCCGTTCACCCCGGCCCAGGTAAGCCTTGCCCTTCGCAAGCTAGCCGGCATTTGTTCATTGGAACGCAAGGTTACCAGTTTGCAGGAGGAACTCGCAAGGTCGATTCCCGAGGCGGATTTTTCCAGTGCCAGCCCCACAATGCAACGAGCAGTCAACTTGGCCTTCCAAGTTGCGGGCTCTGACGCTAATGTCCTACTTCTCGGCGAGCACGGCACCGGCAAAAGCGCCCTGGCGCGATCCATTCATCAGTGGAGCAACCGGGCGGGAAAACAGTTTGGGGTTGTTTCCTGTCCGGCGCTCTCCGCGAGTTTATTGGAAAGTGAACTCTTCGGGCATGTCAAAGGTGCGTTTACTGGCGCAATTCGTAACAATCCTGGACGCATAGCAACATGTGAGGGAGGGACCCTCTTTTTGGACGAGATCGGGGATTTGCCCTTATCGATTCAATCCAAGCTGCTGCGGTTTGTCCAGGACAGGGAATACGAGCGTGTTGGAGATAACGTTACCCGTAAAGCCGATGTCCGGCTCATAACGGCCACCAACTCGGATTTGCAGAAGGCGGTAAGGGAAGGCCGCTTCAGAGAAGACCTGTTGTACCGTCTGAATGTCATCCAGATTGAAATCCCCCCATTACGTGAACGACAGGAGGACGTGGTGCCTCTGGCGCTGCAGCTATTGGTATTTTTCGGACGAAAGCACCATCGCTCTTTTCAAGGATTCACTGAGGAGGCTCTGCAAGCACTCACGGAATACGGATGGCCCGGAAATGTCCGGGAACTCAGCAATGTCATGGAACGTGTAGCTATATTGTGCAGATCCGATCGTGTTGGAACCGAATACCTGCCGGACAATATGTCCAAACGGGAAACCCACACGAGGCTGGGAGACCTGGTAAGCCTCGCGAAGATTGAGGAGGTGCATATTCGGCGCATTGTGACGAGGACAAAATCCCTCCAGGAAGCTGCCGATGTCTTGGGTATAGACCAGGCTACACTCTGGCGCAGGCGCAAGCATTATGGGATTTGACCTCACAGGACCGAGACATTCGTACACCTCACCGGTCTCGAGGTGTCGGTCCTTGCAAAAGGCAATAATGGGCCTTGCAAGATGCAAGGTGTTCCATGACTTGCGCCGTAGTCAATCACGAGGAACACCCAATGATATCGGATGCTTGTGTCGTGGCACGTGAATTGCTCTAATGATGGTTGGCACGACAAGAGGTCATCAAACTTTGGCAAAGCTGTGGTCAAAATCCTCGAGCCACTCTCGCGGACTTATGACCCGGCGAAAGGATGTGACCCATGACCGATGTAATTGTAGGCCTTATAGGAGTGATGCTCATAGTGTATCTGTTCATCATGGTTCTAAGGCCGGAACGGAAGTGGGACAGGCTATTTAAGAAGGATTCAAGTGCTGCTGCTCAATGGCATTATGGCAGCGGGCACAAGGACTATGACAAGGCAGAGGTTTCAGGCTCTGGGCGAGGAAGGAGATTGATATGAATCTTACATTTTGGTTATTAACGACGTTTCTCTTGGGAATTGTAGTAATGGGATTGATGTTTCTGTTCATGAAAGCTTGCGAGAAAATATGAAAGATGAGGTGATGTCTCATGATGATCTATGTGGCAGCGTTTGTAGCGGCCTTCTTGTTCGTTTACCTGGTTCTTGCCCTTGTACGACCGGAATGGTTCTGAGCCGGGGCAGAAATAGGTGCTGAGATACTGAAAGGACTGAAACAATGTTTATACAAACCTGGATTCTTCCCTTTGCGCTTCTTGCAGCGGCAACGCTCATTGCGTTTCCATTGAGTCGCTACATGGCGTGGATCATGGAAGGAAAATACCGGCCTTTGCCGATCTTTGGATGGATTGAAAAACGCCTGGACAGCGGCCCACAAAACTGGAAGCAATATACCGTCTCGCTTCTCCTGTTTAATGGTCTGATGTTCGTCTACGGCTACGTGGTCCTGGCGCTCCAACCGTGGACCCCGCTGAACCCGGATGGCAAAGGAATGATATTCCCCACGACCATTTTCCAAGCCGTGACCTCGTTCATGACGAATACCGACCTCCAGCACTATTCCGGCGAACAGACGTTGTCGAACTTTAGCCAGATTTTCTTCGGCATCGCCATGCTCTTCATATCTGCCGGAGTGGGGTTGTGTGCACTGACCGCTATCATCAGACTGCTTCGTGGCGAATCCAAGATCGGCAATTTCTTCGTAGATATGTGGCGGGTGGTGGTCTACATGTTCGTCCCCATCTGCCTTGTCATAAGCCTTGTATTTATCCAGCAAGGCAGCCCGATGACCTTCCAACCCGCTCACGCAGTCTCGACCCTCGAACCCGAGGCCATGGGGACCACGGAGAAGGGTGAGGTGAAGCAGCAGAACATCGTAGTGGGTCCGGTGGCGGCCTGGGAATCCATCAAAATGATCGGGACCAATGGGGGTGGATTCCACGGTATGAACGCCGCGCATCCCTTTGAGAATCCCACCGGATTGTCGAACTTTCTGAACTGTCTGTCCATGATGATTTTCCCGTTCGCTCTGGTCCTGATGTACGGCCGGATGCTTGGGCGATTGCGTCACGCTCTGGTGGTTTTTTCGGTCATGATGGCGCTGATGATCGGCACCATTGTCTGGTCGGTTTATTTTGATACGCTGAAACCGAACCCGGGATTGACCGGTCATTCAGCTCGAACATTCTCGATTCCCAGTGCAGCAGCGCCGGGTGGCAAACGGGTGGTCTCCCAGCCCGCTGTTCCGTCACTGCCTGTGGACCAGCACCTGGGCAATCTTGAGGGCAAGGAACTGCGCTTCGGGACCTCAGCCGGAGCCACGTACGCGGCTGTGACGGTGGACGTGACTTGTGGTTCCGTTAATGCGGAAGCCGACAGCCTCAACCCGATTGCCGGTTTGTCGCCAATGGTTGGAATGTGGCTGAACTGCATCTACGGCGGCAAAGGCGTCGGAATGATCAACATGTTGATATACGTGATCATCGCGATCTTCATTGCCGGGATGATGGTAGGGCGGACCCCTGAGTACTTGGGCAAGAAAATCGGCGCTCGCGAGATGAAGCTTGCGACGCTCGCTTTGCTGGTCCATCCGTTCATGATTCTCTTTCCCACCGGACTCTTCGCTGCGACGGCCTGGGGACTCAAAGCCGCCAGCAATCCTGGTGCGCACGGTTTTTCACAAATGCTGTACAACTTCTCTTCTGCCTCCGCGAATAACGGCTCGGCCTTTGATGGATTGCAGACGGTCTATGGTTTGGTAAGCAATCCGAATCCCAATCCCGAGGCCATCCCGTGGAACATCGCTGCCGGTCTCGTGATGCTCTTTAGCCGCTATCTGCCGATAATTGCGCCGATTGCCATGGCGGCATTCCTCGGGGAAAAGAGATCGAGCCCGTTTGGCCTGGGGACTCTCCGTACTGACACTGCCACCTTTGGCATACTCTTGCTCGGGACGATTCTTATTGTCGGAGCCCTGCTGTTCCTACCGGTCGCTGCACTGGGGCCGGTCGCGGACCATTTCGGCCCCATTCCCTTCGGAGGCTAACTTGAAAATCGCTCATCCGACAATCGCTGAAGTTTGCAAGAGGAAAGATCAGATGGAGAAAGTGCTCAAAGGAGAGCGACATGAATAGAGTTGCAGGTGTGAAAGAATCGTTACAAGAAACCCTTATGTCTTCTTCGGAACAGCCTTGGCCGCAGCGTCGCTTGAAAAGAAAGCCGTTGCTGGACAGGGAAACTACCGTAGATGCATTGAAGCAGGCATTCATCATGCTTCGACCGGACACCCAATGGAAGAACCCCGTGATGTTCGTGGTTGAGGTGGGGGCCTTCCTGACTCTCCTATATATCCTTGAGGTTGCATGGGCAGAGAAGCGAGCGAGGTGCCGCTCAGCTATTTCATTTGGGTTGATGCATGGCTTTTCTTGACCGTCTTGTTCGCCAACTTTGCAACGGCCCTTGCGGAAGCCCGCGGCAAAGCCCAGGCGGAATCGCTGAGAAAAACTCGTCGTGATACCGCGGCCTATCGTTTGAATACGATGGGAGCCATCGAAGAAGTTTCCTCGACGGCTTTAAAGGTAGGCGATCGAGTTGTCGTG
>CAVUHP010000015.1:0-36965 GCA_963741425.1 uncultured delta proteobacterium | reverse complement strand
GAACTCGTCGCCGAGCTTGAAAAACTGAGTAAAGAGGGAAATGCAGGTTGTCAGACAGAAGGATGCAATATCGGAGAGTGAAACAAAGAGCAGGCGCATCTGTCTAGTTAAACTAATGCCTTTATAGCAGTTGGCTATTTCAGAATTTGGCAGAAAAGAAGGGACGGAGATGCGCCCTGTACCCCCTTTGCGGATGTCGGTCCCTTCTCTTTTCCCTTCGTTCCTTAATTTCATACGCTAAGCTCACCGGTGGCTAAAAGAGCCTTTTGATGCCGTAAGGCAGAACTGATCCAGCACCCTGACAAGGCCAATGAAGTCCATTGGACTGCTAAGAAATTTCACGGATATGTGACAAAACAACTTCAGGACGATGTTGGCTATCGCACGCTGCTGCGTTGGCTCCACGTGGAAGGATTTCGCCTTAAAGTACCCCGACCGTGGCCGAACGGACAGGGCGATGAACAGCCGAGCAAGCACGTGGTCTAATGCCCCTTGGGAGCGAGCTTACCAGCGTGGACCCCTGTTGTCGCGACCTCCGCCACGGGACTCCCGTTTTGGCCGTGCTTCGTTTACCTTCAGGCTACGGTCGCCCAGTTCCTTGGAGTCCAGTTCCTTGATGGCCTTCATCCCTTCTTCACTATTATCCATTTCGATGAAGCCGAAGCCCTTCGAACGCCCCGTGTACTGGTCCATTATGATCCTTGCCGATGCTACAGCTCCGTATGCTTCAAACAACTGCCGGAGCTGATCTTCGGTGGTGTCATAGGAGAGGTTCCCCACGTAAATGTTGATGCCCATTGTTAAATCCTTTCAAATGATGCATTGCTGTCACTTAGGACAATGCGTTGGCAGACTTACGAGGACTCTCTGTTCGGGGACAGTCGTGGCAAATGTAGATGCTTAGATAATCCTCGACCCGGGCGCTCTAGTCTGTGGTTGTCGGTTCATGTATCGCACCCCTGATTGACCTGCCCCCGGAATATGTACCACTTGTTGAGTTAGAGGCATAGTACCTTTTCCTCCTTGGAGAGGGAGAGGGCCTCCTTGCGTATTGTGGACGATCAGGTTGTGAGTATGGCCTCAGGGGCAGGAGGGCGGTAGTTCAATGATAATCCTAAAAATATAAATCCCTTGCGGATTTTTACTCCTAAATGTGCAGAAACCCTCGCCCTCTTTACCCCACCCCCATGCAAAGATCTCTCAGAATGCAAATGACGAAGCCTAGAACGATCTCAGTAGATCAGGCCGATTCGTTGTTGAGCCGTCGTGGAAACGGATTTAAGAGGGAATGGAAAAGGCAGAAAGCATGGCGGTTTTTTCTCCGTTGGCCAGCATCGAGTATTCTGCGATTCAGCCCAACTCAGCCCATATTTTGTCCTGACCTTTTCTTGCTCCTAAGAGTGATCTTAGCTGTCCAGGGGGTAAAGTTTTTAGCCACTCGGTTGCACCGGCGCCTCAAAGTATCTGGAGCTTTTCGTGCTTTCCAGACATAACGGGCAAACCGCAAAATAGTCGCTCCAGTGGCCAGTTCCATGAAGTAGTTTACAAATGACCAGTGCATCGGCGTCCGTGTTCCAGCCGCAGAATAAACACTCTGCACCGAATCGGTTAAACACGTATTCCCGCAACTCTTGCATGGTCATGCTTTTCCTCCTGCGCTGATGGTAGCCCGGCAACTCGCCATCATTGCGGGCCCTGCGTCCAGCCAAGAGGCCCTGACGAGGTGTCTCACGGAGTCGCAATGCCCCTACTGATATCCCATTCCCTTGTCAAGAGATTTAATAAGAGGGGATAGATAAAGAGAGCTGGACGTCGCCGGGGGAGCCTCAACAGGAGGAAGTCGCCGGGGCGTATAAAAGAATGTGCAAACGCTTAAACCCAAAAGAAGCCAATAGAGATGGGGGTTTAAAGCCAAAAACAGCCCTTGCTCTCGAATAGGATGCCGAAGATAAAAGGTTAACCAATTCTCAGAATGGAATCTCAGAGGCGAGACGGGAAGAGAAGACGAAATGTATACATGAAAAGACATTCCTCAGAAGGTTTGTTGCCTCTTACATATCGGAGAATGAAACAAAGAGCAGGCGCATCTGTCTAATAAAGTAATGCCATTATACCAGCAAGGGACTCCAAAATTTGGCAGAACAGAAGGGGCCGAAAACCGCCCTTAACCCCCATGCGGATCTCGGTCCCATTCGTTTTTTCTGCGTTCCAATTTCACGGCTAGATTCACCGGAACTAGAAAAAACAGTACCAGCACTCAATTTCTTCAAAAAACCAATCCTCTACTCCTCATTGGCCCCTCTACTCGTATAGTCTATAAGGGCTAAACATGGTGGCGGTGATAGTGCGGCGGGGCTCTGCACGATTATGCCTTCCCGTCCACCTTTTCCCTGAGTTCCTTCCCGAGCTTAAAAAAAGGAAGTTTCTTCTTACTGACCGCTATCTTTTCCCCTGTCTTTGGATTGCGACCAGTGTAGTCTCTGTATTTTTTCACTATGAATGATCCAAAGCCCCGCACCTCGATACGGTCATCCTGGATGAGAGACCTGGACATGGTTTCAAAAACTAAATTTACGATTTCCTCGGACTTCCGCAGAGGCAACTCCGCCTCTTTGGCAAGAGCAACGACAAGATCAGATTTGTTCATGACGGACTTCAACTCCTGGTCTTCATTTTGCCTTGTGCACGGCTTCCTTCAGCGACTTGGATGCTTTAAAGCGAGGTGCGTACCTTGCTGGGATTTTAATCTTTGTCTTGGTCTGAGGATTAACCCCAGTACGAGCCTTCTTGTGCGACCACGAGGAAGGTACCCAGTTCTGCAACACGGATTTTACCGCCCTTCTTCTTCAATGAATCGTGAATCGCTTTCACAAAAGCAGTTGAGAGCCGTAGTGGCTCCCTTCTTTGTAATACCCGCTTCCTTGGCCATCCAGTTGACCAGTTCGGCTTTAGTCATGATCAATACCCCCTAAAAGCATGAAAATTTAATGAAGTGAACACGTCCCCAAGGACAACACCATCTTATTGATATCGGATCGGATGGTTCTAGAGAAATCGTAACAGATACCCGAGAGTCGCCCATACCTGCGAACGATTGCAGAACGTAACCGCTACAGTCCGGAATCAGCGAAAATCCGCCAGCAACCGTTGGCGAACTGCAAAGATAAGTTGCAGGCAGAACTTAGAGCCGCTCTATGTACTGCCGTCAAGATTTTTTTACCAGTCCTACCAAAAGCAGGAGTACCACTGCGCCGATCACAGCCGTAATAAATGATCCGATTAGTCCATGCATAGAAAACCCCAACAAGCCGAACAGAAAACCCCCAATGTAGGCCCCGATGACTCCTACGACCAGATTGATAATCAGGCCAGCCCCTCGTCCTTTCATGAGCGTTTCGGCCAGCCAACCAGCTATCAGTCCTATTATAAGGAATCCGATGAAGTGCATCTTGCGCCTCCTTGACTGGTTTAATTGCTTTGATGCCGAGTTACCTGATTTGCTTGGCTTCCTTAAGGCTTCTCTTCTCAGAATCTGAAGTTTACTTGACCGTGTCTTTAGCCTTTTCTTCCTTCTCCTTGGCCTTCTGTTTAGCCTTTCTTCCTTCAACCGCCTGTTTGGCCTTCTCTTCGTTTCTCTTTCAGCTCTTGCTTTGGCCTTTTCTTGCGCCTGTTTCCTTCTCTTCCTCTTGTTTGGCCTTGTCCTTGTCCTTAGCCTTCTCTTTGATCTTGTCTAGTAAGCCCGGCTGCTGTCTCTTTAGATTGTGCGCCGTGGTCCCATTCTTTCTCTTTCGCACTTTGCGCTTCTTCCTTTGTTTTGAACGGCCCTGCAATGGTCTTGGGCGTCTTGTGATCTGACTCTCTCACACTGCATCTCCCGTTCTTGTCCTTAATGACGACGTAATCGGCTGATGCTAATGACACGGTAATTGTCAGAGCAAAAGCAACTGCCAGCAACAAAACCACAGAGCGCTTAAAGTTCATGTTCCCCTCCCAAAATTTGCGTTTGATAGGTTCATAACACCCCATTGTCCAAGATGCAATTTGAAAACGTATAAGAAGCCGCCATGCTATTGGTGATCTCCTGCCATTCATTTTTGTACCGAGTTCACTCGATATCCGTAGGTGAAAATCACCTATATTTGAATCACGACCGGTGAAAATATCTTTTACATAACAATTTGAAAATTCAGTGCGTTCTGTATAAATCAGCCTGGCTTTAAGTGTATTCCACCTATTTGCAACTCCTATTTTGCCTAACGCATTTCCGCACCAGTTGACCCCCGACATGACAACTCCTTAATTTAATGGAGCTAAAGTCGTCCAACTCCTATCTTTGCAGGATTTGGCACACAACATGCTTGTAGGGAGACAGGAGTAGACCGCAGGGAAGTGAGGCATAAACGCAAACTCCCGCCGAAGGGCGGGCGCAATTACCAAGAGGGGGAATAAGATGAACTATGCAGTAAAGCTGTCTCTGGTTGCGGTACTTGCTCTGATGCTTGCTCCGCATTCTTTGGCAAACGACTGGGTACCGCCTGACATGATCAAGGCACTCACCACACCGGCCTCCCAACCGGATCGTTTTGTTATGAAGAATAGCCTCAAGTTCACGGGCGCAGATAATCCCACATTTATCAGCAAATCCGTAAAACAGGAGGCCAAGCCAGTGGTTCAACACACACCTATGAACGAGAGGGTGCCGCCTGACATGCTCAGACTGTGGGTTTTCCCGCCTGATCCGTAATACTGCTGGGTTGGCAAAAGTAGGGGACAAACAAGCTTTCAGGATTGCATTGATGGAGACAGGGAGGTTTTCGGCCTCCCGAAAAGCTAGATTAAACCAGAACACCTTTGTTTCCTCAGAAGAATTGTCGCCTCTTGTATTCTCTCCTTGATTGGCTCTTTTGATAGATGAGGCAAAACTGAAGCTTTTCCTACGCTGCCAAACAAGCCAATATGTCCATTTCCTGCTGTGCCCAGAAACTTATTTGTATACATCTTCAACAATAAAATCCTCAAATGGTCTATCTAAAATCAAAGGTGGTGCATTTGCACCACCTTTAAATAAACCCACTGCCATTGTGCAAACACACTGCTCATCGCTCTAAGGGCAAAAAGATGAGAGACAAAAAACATCGTTGTGATGATAGGAGAAGAAGGGGGGTCGCCGGGGTTTTATGCTATCCGCATATGAAAGAAACAAGCCCACCCTATGCCTTGCCGAAAATTTCTCCGTTCCTTTTTTCGACCCTTTCCATAGCTGTTTTTTGAAAATGAAGATTGCGATCTTCAACTAAAGATGTTTTTTGCTCACCGCCTCCCTTCCTTTCCCCCGGCTTGCTCAAAAAAATCGCGTACCGTGCAAATGGCTAAGCCTAGAACGATCTCAGTAGATCAGGCCGATTCATTTTGAGCCGCCTCTGAAAAAAGCCTGCCTATCTTGTAAAAAAGCTAACTTAAGAAGTCCAATAAGAATGAATGATTATAATAGCGCCTTCATTCAATTTCCGTGATATAAATCAGGAAAGAAAATTACGAGCGTAAATTAGGAGTTCGCACATGAGTGAAAGCGGGAAGAAAAAGCCACAATACGAAAAGCCACAGCTTTTAGACCTTAATGACTGGGGTGCCTCATACGTTGATGCCAACTGCGTGTTCGGTTCAAAAGTTAGTGGTCAAGGTTGTCACAATGGAACCTACGCTAATCCATGCCATACTGGGACTCACGCAAACGCCAACCAGTGTGCAAAGGGGGGTGTCGCCTCCAGGTATTGCGCCCCTGGGACTACGCCTGGTCTCAGAAGATGTGTGACGGGTGGGCGACCATAATATAATCCGGGTCAAATCCGTTACTTGTTTCACAAGACCTAGATTAAGGATTTTTTAAAAATCCAAATTGCGTTTCCAACAAAGTTGTTTTTTTTTTCACCTCCCCCCTTCCATTACCCTAACCTGATAGAAAAATCGCGCAGAATTGATTACAGGAAGCCTGGGGGCATTCCAGGGACTCAGGCCGATTCGTTTTGGGCCGTCCTGGAAATATTCATAAGAAAAATAGAAAAGGGAGGCGGAATGGCTTTTTCTTTTCTCAATTACCGGTAAACAGAGTATTGTGCAAACAGGCCGGACAGGCTTTTTTTGAACTTCAAACGTCTTTTTGCTTCCGAAGGCGGATCTCGGGCGTCGGAGAGACCAGCCGAAAGAAGTCTTATCGCAGGAGGCCGGGTTTCATGGACGATGTGAAAAACACGTTGAGAGCAGTGGAACAAGCGAGACGGCGAAAAAAGGAACTGAAGAGTCTGCTTGGAGTTTTGTTTAAAGAATACAAGCTCGTCAAAACCGAAATAAAACTGCATGAAGAGCGTCTTGAAAAATGGATGTCAGCCAGAGAATACGCTGCCTATCTGGACACTGTTAATATGGACGCTCCCCTGGAGTTTCCCATTCTGCCCGATGAGAAAGGGGCTACTGACAAGAAATGAATTAGTGGAAATGGAAAGAATTCCCGCCTTGGTCACATCTTCTATTTTTTTTTCTGTTCCAGCAGCATTGGCTTATAGGGACAGCTTTTTTTCCATAGGCTGTCCCAAGTTTGTCTTTCCTCCCAGGTGACCTTGGGTAGCTTGGGTGATGTTTTGTTTGCGGATAACATACTAGTGGACATCGGGCGCTGCGCTATTATTGCCGTTTCACCACTTTGCGTTATTAATACAAGAAAGTCATCATACAGCGTGTATTTTTCTGGGGGCTTCCCCCTTTCCAATGTTTCCTTTTCGTACCTGCAGCTCACGCAGTAAGTTTTTTTTGGATGGTGTTCGTCAATGAATTCCCTGGGCGGAGTCGCCTTAGCGCTTTTTACAATGTCTATAACTGAAACTGTCATTTGCACACCGGAAGAAATAAGAGCGTTTTCTGCTTCTATATGTTTTGCCACATCGTCTTTGACGTTTTTGGGTAGGTCCCCTCCGCCACAAGACACAAGCATGAAAGTCAGCCAGACTGAAGATACCAGTGCCATATGTTTCGGCATCACAGAGCCTCCTATCCTTTGTCAGCCCTAGCCTTTAGCTTTTTGGTTACCGTCAGTTCGTCTTTGACTTTGCCTTGAACACGGCTCACGTTGTCGAGGGCTTAGTCAAGGCTGGTTATGCCCATTATTGATGCGGGGCCGCCCAAAGTCAATGCGATTTCCAGTTAATAGACGGGGCAAGTCAGTTTCCTCTGACTTCTGGTGAAGAGATCCCCCGCAAGAATCCATCCCTGGCGATTACCCTTTGCGCTAAAAGTCTTCTGGTTTAGGAGAAACCATTCACCCAATTTATCTCAGGCGTGCCATAGATCCCTCTCACCGTCCGAAACCTTGCGGCATCTTTTTGTCTCCCAAATATTTCAAGCTGACCCACTACCCTTTTTCTTTCTCAATTGCCGATAAACGGGGTATTGTGCAAACAGGCCGAATAGGGCCTTTTTTGAACCGTATAAATCTTTTACTTCCAAAGGCGTGCTTACGCATTTAACCACAGCGGTTTGTCAGACTGCGAGTATTCGATTTCTGAGGGGGCTAAAATGGGTTCGGATGTGCTGAAAGACTTCGCTCTTGACGCCACAGGGGTGTCTGTCCCAGGAATCTTTATTACCACAGGGACATTCACCACAGAAGCTTATAAGGAGGCATTGAGAGAGGGGGCACCACCTATAGAGTTGGTGGATGCGGAGAAATTAGTGTCTATGTTTGAGCAACTTCGGCTCGGCCTGAAACCAAAAACAGTTTATGAAGTCGATGAAGAGTTTTTCAATGAGTTCTCCTGAACGGTGAGACACAGCGTACGAGGTGAGGGAGGTAAATGAGGTATGGAATGGGTGTGCACCCTCTTTACACTAATTTGGCTTTTCTCTTTGCTCTCCTCAACGGCCATCCCTTCGGCAAACCAAAAATAGACCTAGGATGAATTCCAGGTTGCCATTCTATGGAGTCTCTACTGCCCTTTGGGACAATCCCTTGAGGAAGTTCCTCCAATCGGCCATGATACAGATAATCTGCATAAGGATTGAGAAATAGCGTCAGCTCTCGGTCAGCAATCATGGAAGGTTCAATTCCAACCCCTAGGATGACTCCACTCACTGTCGTATATTTATCATCTCTCCACAGGCCCGGATTTGGCCTGAAAATCGCAGGCTGGGCCTCGACATCAGGATGGTTCGGGTATCGTAGCTCTGCTTTGCCCAAAAATGTGTCCAAAATGATCGACCGATCCGGAGGCCAGTCTAAATAGTTTACAGCCACAATGTAAGGCTTGGAAAGTCTCTTGTACTTCTTTGCCTTCGTAAGGATAGCCGCCAGCAGAGGATTATCATCTGACACGGCCTCACCAAATGAAAAGATGCCAAGAGTAGATATACCAGGACTCCCTCGAAACCTTCTCGTTGGTTGAGGGTCAATGTGCAAAGTGAGGCCGTCCACACGAAGCGTGAACGATGGCGGTCGTTTCTTCTCGTCGATTTGTGTTACTACGGAGTCGTAACAAAGATTAGCCACCCATTTCTCAAGTCTTTTCAATTCCCTTTTGAGTTCAGACACTGAGTACGATTTAGAGAGCCTGCCTTGGGAATGAATGTCCAGGAAAAAATCGGGAGATTCTAATTTGGCAATTCGGTCGAGTACTTCATTTCTCTTGGAATATGCCTGATGCTTTCCTTTCGGAACGCCAATGGGGGCAATTGCTTCGAGGTAAAATTCACTCCCATCTTCGGCTCGTACTAAGAAGTCAGGATTGCCCTCCTCAGTCTCAGGATGTGGAGTTACCGAGCATCCCAAACGAATAAGGAGTTCGTGAAGGTAGAGTTCGAAAAAGGCTGACTCAGAATTGCCCAGGTCTTTGGACTGAAAACGTCCGAGAAAATCCGCTTTCCCAAATTGGAGATGTGAGAACCATTCCTTTAAGAGCTTTCTCTGCCTAACTGTCTCTATGTGAGGGCTTCGTTGTAGAAACTGGTAACTGCCCTCAGACCAGAGTTTCTTACGACTATCCGTTCGCTTCACTTTTGGAAATAAAATCCTAGGCGTACGGGCCACAGTCTTGTTCCTCTATCCCCCAAAAATTTTCTCCCTGCTCGACAATACCCATGATATTATCCTTTCCTCGCCCATCAACATAGGAGGTTTCCTATAGCCAGAATAAACCATGAGTGCAAGATTGGAGAGGGAAGATATGAGGAGAACGCTTACATGTTTGGTTGCTATCCTCATGATGACTGGACCGTCTCCCGCCACGAGTTGGGCCGAATCAGCTTCCGATTGGTTTGATAGGGGGAAGCAAGCTTACACTGCTTCCCAATATGAAACGGCCATAGAACATTACTCCAGAGCGCTTGAGCTTAATCCTCAATTTTTAAAGGCTCATTATAATAGAGGTCTTTGTTTCTTCTACCTTAGGAAATGGGCTGAGGCTAGATCGGATTTTCAGGTCGTTAGCACGGCAAATCCTTTGGACAATGAGGTATTTTTCTATATTGGACTCACCTATTTATCAGAAGGCAAAAATGCAGAAGCATTGGCTCAATTCCAAACGGCAGAGGATATTGAAAAGCATCCGGTTTATTTTTTGAATTCAGGCACGGCACTCTTCAAGCAAAAGAAATACCATGCCACGATTCAACACTGTAATGAGGGGTTGAGATTGCGCCCCGACCACGAAACGGAAAGTAAGCTCAAAGAGCTTATAAATCGTGCCGAAATAAAGAAGGCAGAAGCACTAAGCAAAACCATCGGAAAATTAGAAAAGGAAAAGGCTAAACATCTGAGGTTGAAGCAATTAGAGATTCCGAGCCAAGCAGAAAGCCAAGAAGAATCTGATGCGAGGTGGAATGAATGATTAGAAAAATGCTCCAAACAGAACGCAAAGAAGTTAGCAGATGTTCCCACGGATGTACTCACCAGTTTTGTGTCTTGATGCACAAATGAATGCCTTGAAGAAGGCTACTGATCCCTAGGTCCTGCCTTGAGTAGCACAAGAAATTGATAACATCATAAGAAGATTTTCCTTTTGTCCATTGGCATGGATATGCTATCGTCCATAAAGTTGTCTACACTTTCTCTTTGAGTGCATAAATCCTTCCCTTTAGAAGGGGGGTTCCCTTTGAAGCTCAAGACTGTATTGAACCTCGCCTTAGTTCCACTTTCAGCTATTTTAAGCACCTACAGAGGTTATTCATAAAATGAGATTATCAAAGTCTATTTGCTTGGCGGTCGTATTAGCCCTTATCTATGTGTGCGGTTCAGCGGGAGAAGACAACGATTTCACCGGGAAGCAGGCCCAGCTAAACGGTCACACCTACCGTCAACGAGATGAGACCTTTGTTTCTGGACAACAAGACGGCAAAGGCCGCACTAACGTTCAGAGGATGGAACAAGGCTTGGCGCCTTTGGACAGGAACGGAGAGCCTGTCCAGTTGCACCATGCAGATCAGAAGAATGAAGGAGCTAGGATCGAGTTGACTGCCAGCGAACACCGCCAAATGAAACACCCATTGAGAGAATCTGAGATTGACAGGAATGAATTCACTAAAGAAAGGGAGCGCTACTGGAAGGAGCGTGCCAAAGACTTTAGACTTGATTCTGCCTCTCAAAATGCCTCTACTGGTTCAAAACAGCAAGTTGAGGAGAAGACACCAATCTCCCCAGTAAAGGAGAGATGCTTCTTGGGAAAGGTTATAGAACTAGTTGATGGCGATGTTCTCAGAATTAAGCGAAACGATAATGGCCAAATTGTCGAAACAAAACTGTATGGTGTGCACTGCCGTGATACGGAAGCGACCAAGGCCATTTATTTCAATGCAAAACTGTTGGGGAAAGGAATAGAAGTAGCTTTAGAAGAACCGAGAATAGACAAAAAAGGGAGAACCATCGCAACAATTTATTATAACGAAGAAGACAATGGCTCAGATTATTATGAGAGGCGTTTGAGCGTGGACCTTGTCAGAGCCGGATTTCTTAAATGGGACAGAAAGACCGCAGCTCAAGATCGGCAATTGCAACAAGCTGAGGATGAGGCGTTTAATGCTCACAGGGGATTGTGGGTTGATACTGTTTCGGATCTGCCGACAGGGGTTAAGGCTTCGGTCATGGAGAAAGGAAGGACTCAGACGATAGAAACCGGAAGAACGTCAAACCGGCACAGGTGATCGTCCCAACTATACACCCCCAAGCTCTGGCTTCGCTGAATCGCCTCCATCATCCCCTAGCCCTAGCCCTAGCGCTACGGAACGTAAGTCTCACGGGCATGAAAGCGACAAAGAGAAAACTGTCCACGTAAGAGGATACAAGAAGCAAGATGGGACCGTGGTGCAACCCTATGATCGGGCAGCACCAGGCAAGCGAAAACATTAGGAAGGAAGATCTCTTTTAGACAGGAGCGCAATCTTTATGTCCGAAAGACAACAAATGGTAGCTGATGAATTGGGCGTTAGTATTCATTCTGATTACGCCAACTTCCTGCAAAAATACGGCATTTATGAACGAGATGGTTTGGAGATATATGGCATTAACGATGAAATAGTGGATATAAACAAGATCCCATGTGTAATTGGTGCAACCAAGATTCTCAGGAAGGCAATTAATCTCCCTAAAGCCTTCCTGGTAATCCAACACACTGGATACGAAGATGAGATAATTTGTCTTGATGCAGAATCGGGAGCGATTTATCGAGTCTCAGATCAGAAAAAGCAGAAAATAGCTGATTCGTTCAGTGAATGGTTTAATCGAGATATTTTGCAAGAATAACGATGTGACACGCATGAACCCAGAAAAAGGGAATACCTTCCACAAACTCCTACTAATTAGCATTCCACAAGAACTTGATTTCTTTGTTTTCCCTTGTTTGTTTTGGATTTAAAGCAGTCCTTACCAACATATTCTCGTGATGTGGATCCCAATCAAATACATTAGACTGTTAACAAAGATATTGACATTGAATTTATAATAAATAACAATCATATTGTTTGACTGTTAAATTATACTCCACAGGATATAAAGGATTAACATCATGGAAGAAAAAGCATTGATTCAGGTTCCTCAGCAAGCGCCTATTCCTCTTATTGAGATTGATGGACAGGCACTTTTAGATTCATTTCTGTCAGGAAAGAGTGAAAAGACAATTTTGGCCTATAAAAAGGATTTGCAGGATTTTCAGAGATTCATAGAAGCGGAGACAGAAAGGGAAGCGGCGTTGCGTTTCATTTCTGGATCTTTAGGTCAAGCAAACTCTTTAGCTCTCCAATATCGACAACATCTTATCAATAGAGGTCTTCAGCCTACAACAATCAATCGCAAACTAGCGGCTCTGCGCAGTCTCTCTGATATGGCTTATACCCTGAAAATCTATTGGTTGCATACGGAGCGGCACTATGATATCCGGTTCTCCCCAATATAGGGGAGGTGAGCATGGCAAGGATTGCTTCTGTCGCGGGGCATCTTTCTGCTGACCAGGTCTTGGAGAGAATTAAGGGAACTGTAGGTTTTTGGAGAGTCCAGAAATGGCTTGTTATCTACAATCTGCTGGTTGATCCAAGACCTTTGATGGAGGTGGCGAGGCATGTTGGTTTGGCCTGGCAAACAGTACGGAACTTAGTTTCCCGATATAACCGTTTTGGGCCAGATGTTGTCGAGGGTCCGGGAAAAGGTGGCAGGCGAAGGGCTTACATGACCTTGGAAGAGGAGGCTGAATTCATCGAGCCGTTTTTCGAGCGAGCGAGTACCGGTAAGGTCGCTACTGCAATGGAAATCAAAAGAAAACTGGAAAAGCATCTGGGCCACACAGTGCACAAGACCACGGCATATCGATTGCTCAAACGCCACAGCTGGAGGAAGATAGTTCCTCGTCCGTCACACGTTCAAGCTAACAAGGCGGAACAGGAAGAGTTCAAAAAAAATTCCCGGCAAAGGTGAGTGAGGTCCTGGCAAGCAGAGATCCGGAAGACTCACGGCCAGTTCTCATAATGCCTCAGGACGAAGGACGTTTCGGTCGGATCAGTAATCCCAAGCCTGCTTGGGCCCCTCCTGGTGTACACCCAACAGCGCCACGGCAGGTTGTAAGGGAATACTTGCACGCATTCTCCGCTGTAGCCCCAGCTTTGGGAAGGATGACTTCACTCGTCCTGCCCTACGCAAACTCGGACATGATGAATATCTTTCTGGATCAAGTCGCTCAGGATTTTAAAGAATTCTTCGTCGTGATGCTCGTCGACAAAGCGGGATGGCACACATCACAAAACCTCACCATCCCCGAAAACATCCGCTTCATCGAACAACCCTCTCACAGCCCCGAACTCAATCCAGCCGAACACATCTGGGATGCCATCAGAGAAGACGACTTCCACAACGAAGCCTTCCGATCACTTGATGAGCTTCAAGACAGGCTCTGTCTAGCACTAAACAAATTGCACGACAACCCCGATAGGCTCCGATCACTAACCAATTTCCCATATCTTCAATGCGACTCATTTCTAAATGGAGATCACCCAAAGGTACCCATCTGATTGCTACTTGGTATTATACCCTGGGCATGGTTAATTGGAGAGTACGCATAAAGAATCAGAAGATCTTAGATGCTTCCCGTGATACTCAAGGTCCGGGGAAAACGGGAGTCCAAAAACTTCGAGACGAGGTCTCCAGGCGGAGCGATGCAAAAGGATTGCGAGACAAAGCTATTATTCATTTGCTCTATGATTTGGCTCTGCGTAGGTCTGAAGTTGTAGGAATTGACCTTGAAGATTTAGATTTTGAAAGGGGAACTTTGCGGATACTCGGCAAGGGAAGACTTCAAAAAGAAACTCTCACTATCCCAACTAGAACTCGCAAAATCCTAAAAGACTGGACAGATATTCGAGGGGATTGGGAAGGCCCCCTGTTCGTAAACTTCCACCATGACGGAGCAATCAAAGGGAAGCGGTTAACTTCTGACGGCCTATACTACATCGTGAGGCGACTTGGACAAAAAACCGGGCAGAAGGTCCGGCCACACGGGTTGAGGCATACGAGTATTTCTGAGGCTGTTCGCAAGACTCAGGCAGTAGGAATGGATGTAACCAAGGTATTGAAGTTTTCTCGCCACAAGAATTTGAACACTCTCCAAGTTTACATCGACGGAGTAGAAGGAGCACAAGGAGAAATAGCGGAACTCGTTTCAATGGATTGAGTTACTACGGAAAAGATGGATTATCGTTAGTAAATAATGGATACCGAGAGGCATTTTCCACTGACTTTTAGGACCGAATACCAAGACAAAAAAACTGAAGGATCTGTTATGGAAGAAAAAGAAAACCCGCCCGTGAAGCAAAGAAAGCTGAAAAAATGGGATGAATATAAGGACAAGATCCCTCTTGCCTGGAGATTTTACCAGAGAGAAATTGAAAGAGGGACAGATCCAAGAAAAGCTGAATTAAAGGCTATCAAAAGGGTTTATCCGAGCGACAAAAACAGCTCCACCACCTTGAACGTTTGGAAGAAATACGGTTTATGGCCTGTGACAAAAGAAATGCTCAGTAGTGGAATTTTTGGGGGAGAGAATCCAAGAAATCAAGGCAGGAATGGCTTGAGGTTCATAAGTGGCGGTGCAAAGAGAAAAGACAGAAGCCTGACAGATACGTCTGAGTTATCCGAAAAAGAAATCCTACAGGTCGTCAGGAAAATCCTGGACTCAATAGAAGTGCATCATAGGGAATGGACAGGTGGTAGAAACCGCAAGTATTCCACGTTCAAAACCAGAGTTATTGCAGGCCGTCTGCCGGTGGATTTGATCAATCAAATAAATCGGCTGAAAGGAAGCAAGACTTTTCATTTGGAAAGGGCGTTGAGGCTTTATGTCAAAGTGATGAAGGAAACGGTTTAAAGAAACCCGCCCAACGGTCTTTTGAGAGAAGAGCCCAAGAATTCTCTCCTTTGCCTTCGGTCGGTCTTCTTCGTTTTGACTTGACTTCTCAACTATATCCAAATAACATCCTGACAACAACAGTAGGGAATTGTCCGGGGGCTTATCCGGGGTGAGGCGGAGGAACGAAACATGAAGGCCTGGGCAGAAAAGAGAAGACGGGAACTGGCAGCTGCTGGTGCAACGGAACTGGCTCACATGTTTGAAACAGTGGTAAGGATGTGTGAAGCTGATGAGAGTTTCATCCCCTGCTCAAAGGATGTAACAATTTCAGCGGATAGTCTCGAATAGTAAACCGATCTAAGAAGGCACTTGCAACACGCCCCCTTTCTTTCACAGAGCCAGAACCCCGCAAAACAGCTTTTTGACAGACCAGCCCAAGAATTCTCTCCTATTCTAACGATCTACCGTGATATCATACCAGAATGGCAAGATCCCCGCGTAATGGTGGTTGAAAGGCCTTCCGGAAGAGAATTGACCAACAGCGGTCACGGATGGGAGTAGCTGATGAGAGCGTTAATAATTGTGATCTTCGCGTTACTCGCAATCATTTTCGTGGGCGGAGCTCTGAACATCGGGGGCGCCCCGATTTTTCAGCACCTGGATTCACTGCTTCATACGGACGTTCTTATGGACCTGCATTCCTCTGTTTTCTATTTCCTTTATCGTGGAGAATACAGCGCCGGTGAAGGATTGTCCCGTACGAAATCGGATTTGGAGCAGTTTCAGCAGAAGCCTGTCGGCATTGACAAGAGCGGCTACCAGCGAAAAATTGACGAGGCTTCCAAATAGCGGGTACGTTCCAGGAATTGTTTTGAACCTGGAAGTGCGATCAATAATCGAGAATTGATTGAAATATTCCAGTGCGAGCAAACTTACGGTTTCTTTCAGAGATAATCGCAGATCTAGACACCGGCGGGGGGCCTTTTTCAAGCCGTTACATGAAAACAAAGCCAACTCTGGTGTAGGGAAGTGCTTTTGAATTGCGACCAAAAAATAGATCAATTTTTCTCGGAAAAATTTCCAAGAAATTGCGCTTGAGATTTTACTTCGGAGTGAAGAATGGCCAAACAAACCGGGAAAACTCAGTGCAAAAGAAATTCTGGCCGACATCAAGGCAGGAATGAAAATATGTCGTGAGGGGTGCCTGTTATGGACACCGGAGATGCATAGTATGTACCCATAAATGGCGGGGGTCTTTGGATGGTCTGATCGTTGCCCACTTAATCCCCTTGCTGGTCCCTGTCTTTATGACCGTGACTAGCCAGTCGTCAAAATAAATTACCTCGCCAGTTTCCATCTTACTCTTTATCTTACCCATAAACTCCAATGTGCTAGGGGCTGCCTGGTATACATCCACCAAGTCAGCCAAACTCAGGAACACGAAGCCTCGCTGAACTCGACAAACTTTTCCTGTCAGTTGCGATTCGGCAACCGCTGCTGATTGAAAAACGAGGACGGCTGTCAGGACTAGTAGGACTCTCCTCATGGCCTATCCCTTTTGTTTGTGTGCTGACTTTTCCGGCCTGGTTCGCTCCATATTAGTGGAGGAACCGCACACTGAGCAAGAATAATGTGCAAAAGCCGATGGTGGAATGAGCTGGAGGGAAATGGGGTCTTCATGAAAATTTCCAAGCAAATTGATCGGCGACAATTACACTTGAAAGTCAGCGGCAATTACACTTGTGCATCCATCGGGGTGTAGTTGTCTGGTAGAGATGCCCGGAATTTCCTTTTGGGAAGGGGGGCATCTGGTGCAGACGACGGACGCTCAAGTGAGGAAGCTGATGAAGGAGATCCGGAAGACCGGGAAGGTAGGAGAATCGGCTCTCCGTTCCGGGATGAGCCGTAACACAGCCACCAAATACTTGAAGTTGGGGAAGCTGCCATCGGAGTTGAAGAGACCGAGAACATGGCGAACTCGGTCAGACCCTTTTGAAGGAGATTGGCCGGAGATTGCACAACGTCTGAGGGATGCGCCGGAGTTGGAGGCAAAGTCTCTGTTCGAGGATCTTTTAGAGAGGTATCCGGATCGGTATCATCCGGGCCACCTTCGTACGTTCCAGCGCAGACTCAAACAATGGCGGGCCAGTGAAGGGCCTGAGCGGTCCGTGTTCTTTCCCCAGAAACACCGTGGAGGCGAAGCGTTCCAGACTGATTTCACCTGGGCTACGAGACTCGGAATAACTATAGGCGGTGAGCCTTTTGTTCACATGCTTTGTCACGTAGTGCTGCCGTACTCGAACTGGGAGTGGGTAACGGTATGCCGCTCGGAATCTTTGGCTGCATTGAAAAGGGGCGTTCAGGAAGCTGTGTTTCACCTGGGCCGTGTTCCTGAATATCATCAGACGGACAATTCCACCGCAGCGACACATAATCTCACAAGCGGTAAGCGTATTTTCAACGACGATTATGTGAATTTCATCCACCATTTGGGAATGGAGCCGCGGACCATTGCAGTGGGCGAGAAGAATCAGAATGGAGATGTGGAAGCCCTACATGGGGCACTAAAGCGTCGTCTGAAACAGCATCTCATCCTGAGAGCTTCAAACGATTTTGAGAGCGTGGAGGAATATGAAGCCTGGTTAATCCAGGTCATAGAGAAGGCGAACCGGCTCAGGACTCGGAGATTCAACGAAGAGCTGGCCGTGATGAAACCCGTTACAGCCGATAGGGTCCCTGAGTTTACCGAGATTGACATCCGGGTCACCTCCAGGAGTACCATAAACGTCAAGCACAATGTCTACTCGGTCCCTTCCAGGCTCATCGGCGAGATGGTCAGGGTGAGAATCTATGATGATCGCGTGGAGGTCTATTACGGGGGAAAACATCAATTTACTGTGGAGAGGCTCTTGGGGAGAGGAGGCCACCGTATCAACTACCGTCACATCATCTGGTCTCTGGTGCGCAAACCCGGCGCTTTTCGGCTTTTCAAATACCGGGAAGACCTATTCCCCACATTGACGTTTCGGCGAGTCTATGACGCTCTGTGCAAGACAGAGGGCGACCGTAGAGGTAGCATCGAATATCTGCGCATTCTCCACCTGGCTGCATCAACCACAGAGTCGGAAGTGGAGGCCGCGCTTGAGCTTGTCCTGGAAGAGGGTGCGCTCTGCCGCATGGAACAGGTCAAGGCTCTCGTGGATTCGTCCGGCAGTCTTGAGCCTCCGAAGATGGTTCTTCCTTCGGTCGATCTGTCCTGCTATGACGCCCTGCTTCACTCTCCACAGGAGGTGGCGTGATGAGCCAAGAAAGCCTGGCATTGCTCTTGCGCTCTGTCAATCTCCCCTCATGCGCCGTGCACTATCAGGAGGTGGCGGATCAAGCAGAGAGTGAAGGATGGAACCTCACGCGATACCTGTGTCACCTTATGGAGCTGGAGATTGAAGGCCGAAGGCTGAGAAAAATAGAGCGCCTTTTGAAAGCCTCTCGCCTTCCTTCAGGCAAGACCCTGGCCACGCTCGATGTATCCCGCTTCTCGCCCAAGGTCCGACGACAATTACCAACACTGTGCGAAGGCCATTTCCTGGAGCGATCAGAGAATATCCTGACATTCGGTCTGCCCGGTAGGGGTAAGACTCATCTTGTTTCAGCTATCGGTCATGAACTGGTGCAAAAGGGTCATTCAGTATTGTTTACCCCGGCGTACCGTCTGGTCCAAAGCCTCTTGGCTGCCAAACGGGACCTTGCCCTGGAGCGTGAAATGCGTCGCATGGATCGGTTCGAGGCAGTGATCATAGACGACATCGGGTACGTGCAGCAGCAACAAGAGGAGATGGAGGTGCTTTTCACCTTCCTGGCAGAGCGGTACGAGCGCAGAAGCGTGCTTATTACCTCTAATCTCGTCTTCTCGCAATGGGACAAGATATTCAAGGACCCGATGACAACCGCAGCGGCTATTGACCGCATCGTCCATCATTGCACAATTCTTGAACTCAACGGTTCCAGCTACAGAACCGAAAACGCTCTCAACCGGGACCATAACTAAACCGCCTCAAAGGAGGTCTAGGCCAACAGCCCCAGGTCACCAATACCCGACCTGGATAGCAACCATCAACATGCACAAGTCTAATTGTCGTCAATGCACAAATGTAATTGACATCGAGCAGCTCTTCATTTATAGGACAGATTCAAGGCCAGCTTTAGGCTTGTTCTTGGGTTCTACAATTGATCGAGTTAGCAACTCTTCAACCGTATCCTTTGGAATAAGAACCCGTCTACCGACCTTCAGAAATCTGATTTCCTTTCTGAAAATTCTTTGTCTCCACCATGCGGCGCTCATGCGGCTTATTTGGGCACATTCAGTAACTGTTAATAATTCCATCTCTTTTCCTCCATGCGGTTGTTTTAGCCAGTTAAACAAAATAGTGATTGACACCATTCACGAGTATTGATATATTCGTGAATATACCGCTACACCGTGAGTGTGTCAAACAGTTCTCGAGGATATTCATGAAATCTGTCAGTCTTCATGAATTACACGGCTCATGCGTCAATATCGTGAACTGTATTAGGGGTGAAAGAAGATGAAAAAGGACAGCAGCTTGGTTGAATGGTTTCTTAGTTTCTTGAATATGGACCTGGAAAATCAGTCCTCCGGGAACATGCTCAAACTTGTTACGGAATTAGATGCCATTCTAAGGGGAGCTTCTTACAAGGACAATGCTGTGCCTGACGCCCCGCATTTGATGAGGGTCTTTCCAAAACACTATGTTCGTGTGAAAAGCCTTATGGCCAATCAATTTCAAAAGGTTAAGAATTTACAGGAAGTTTTGCGAGAATTTGTGGAGGGCATCATAAAAGCCTATGAAAAAGCTAAAAAGCACGCAGATACCATGCTCAGTGAAGATGAATTTGCTTCGTTGCGTGCCCTTTCCCGGCTTAAAGTCACCCTTGATGCCGAAGCCAGAATAGAAGCTCCACAATGGGTAGCTGACGTGGATTCAGCACCCGATGAAATGCAGTTCGAGTATATGTGGAAAAAAGAGGACTTGAACGAAGCCACTTTTGAGCTAGTCATCTCATCGGAGAATTCTGAAGCGGCGATCAAATACCAATTCTTTGAATCGTTCAAGAGCCTACCTTTGAAGGCTTTGCGGAAATGCCCTATGTGTGGCAACTGGTTCATTCATCTCAGCATACGAGAGCGAAAGTTCTGTTCAAACAGGTGCGCAGCGAGGAATTACAGCAGAAAGAAATACCGCATCGCTCAAACAAGATCAGTCTTCTTACCAGGAAGATCTCGACAAAAAGAGCGATAAAAACCATGAGTCTTACGAAAGATCAGTCCACAAGATCCATCCTAAAGCTGACGTTAAAAGGCGTGCAAGACGGCCAAATAGAAAGGAGGACTAACAATGGGCCTTTTAATCGAATGCCCCAAATGCAAAATACGCAACAGTCCAAAAGCTGAAAAGTGCAAATGCGGCCTGGCTTTGAAGAAACTGGGAAATAAAACCTATTGGATTGAATTTTACGATGAAACGGGGGGGCGCAGAAGAGAGCGCATAGGGCCGTCGAAAATGGCGGCTGAACAGAGATTGAGGGAAGTTCTGAAGGCGAGGACCGAAGAAAGACACATTCAGAAGGATCTTGCGGCAAGAGTCACCTTAGGGGAGCTTTGCAAATGGTATGAAACGTTGCCTGAAGTCAAGGCGAAGGCTTCTTTCATACGTGACCTGTGCTCAATCAAAAATGTGCTTCGATTGTTGGGCGGAACTATCAAAATCAGAGAACTTACCTCTGGGAAGATTGATGGTTACAGACAGCAGCGTTTACAAGAGGCTTCAGCCCGGAGAATCGGCCTGAAAACTACCCCGTCAACAGTGAATAAAGAAGTGATTTGTCTCAAGACGATTTTGAATCGGGCCGTTCGTCATGGAAAAATAGACCAGAACCCCATCAGGGACATGAAGAAATTGACTGAAAATAACGTCAGGATGCGAGTCCTCAGCCAGGAAGAATTTGAACGGCTCATTGCAGCATGTCCCGAGTACCTAAAACCTCTTGTCATTCTGGCATTCTTTACAGGGATGAGAAAGTCAGAAATCGTTTTTCTTACCTGGGATGAGGTTGATTTGGCAAAGGGCTTCATCAGACTCACTGCGGACCGAACGAAAACGAAAGTGGCTCGTTCAATACCATTGCATCCACGTGTTAAGTCCGTCCTGTCGAACATCCCACGGGGGCTGCACACGAACCGCGTTTTTCTCAAAGATGGAATACCATTCCAAGACTTCAAAAAGTCGTATCGCTCGGCCTGCCGAGAATGCGGCCTGGGGACTTCACTTTTCATGATCTGAGGCATTGTGCAATAAACAACCTACGGCTTGCGGGCAATGACTATTTTAAGGTTATGGCCGTTTCCGGGCACAAGACCATGTCCGTCTTCAAACGTACAACTTAGTGACGGAAGAGGAATTGAGCACGATTTCCTGGGAAAGAAAAAATTGCAACGACAGGGAGGATGGACACCTATATGGACACCAAACTAAAAAAGGCCACGAACCGAATCCGTAACCTCTTCAAATAACTGGTAGCGGGGGGAGGATTTGAACCTCCGACCTTTGGGTTATGAGCCCAACGAGCTACCTGGCTGCTCCACCCCGCGTCATGTCAAAAAGTATCAACTCAATCGAGATGTGTCAAGCTCGCATACCGCAAAACAGGGGAATCATTTTTTCGATTCCTTTGTCATGTCCAAGAAAAGTAAGGTTCCACCGGCGACAGCGGCAGGTATAAAGAAGAAATTAACAATGGGTATGGCGGCAAAAACTACATTTCCGAGCCCAAATCCTAATACCGAGCTCAGCTCTGATCTCATGAATTTTTGCTTTTGCGACCAGGAAAAACGGCGTCGATCCATGGGATATCCAAGATATTCATATCCAAACATGTACGCTGAAATCAAAATGCCAAAGCACGTATACAAAGCTCCTCCTATCACGGGGATCAGGAAGAGGATAAGCCCGAGAATCAGCATAACCAGATATAAACCAAGTAGTCTAAAGGAGTGCGCAAACAAGCGACCTGAATCTCTTAAGAATGTGAGCAGAGAAAAAGGCGTTTCGTGAAAAATTCCCGCGGTGATCTCCTCTGCCTTTCGTGAAATGACGTCATTGAAGGGTGCAGCTAACGCGGAAGCCAACCGGGTGACTATGAATAAAGAAAGCCCCAATAGAGCTACAGTTATTATGACCAGCAACAAATAATATATGATTTGGCCGTACCATTCCCGGCCGGTGTAAGGAGAAATCAACTTAATGAATAAATCATAAAGCAGAACATAAGATCCCACCAATATAACTATGCTTATAATTATAGGGGCTGCTGCATATTTCCAGAGAACTTTATGGGACCAGACAAATATAGCCCCCCGAAGAATGTATAGAGGAGAAGGCATGAGCTGCCCTACCATCAATCTTTCATACCTAATAATTACTGCCCATTCAGCGGTTTCGGGATCGCTACACTGAATCTGTCGGTACTATTTCTCTTTCTTGATAAGTCCCAGAACTTCTCCTTGATCCGGGAATCTGCCCAGATTTTTCTTTGAGAATACCACGTTTCCGCCGAACTCAATTTCAAAAACCCCACCGCTTGATGGAATCAATTCGGATTGAATGCCCAATTCCCTCTTCAGCTCTTCCGCCAGACCAGCGGCTTTCGGTTTGTAATTTCAAGAAGTGCAATAAGTGATTTTACATTTATCCATGATAGTTTCCGACCTCCTCCTAAGTTTGTTTTCAACATTGCGATTATAAACACACCGTCAACTCATCACAAGATGAAATGGTCGCCCCTCGAAATATTCGACGACCGATCTCGTGGTTTTGCAACCAGCTAGGGAGCCTCCGATGCCACCCAATAGGGACTCTTTTAGAAAAGTCCTGATTTGGGCGGTTCAGGACCGACCCGTACAATAATATCGGATTCCAGATTAAGTCGAGCTTTGCGACGAGTCGCCGATGATGGCTTTACTTATAGTCTAAGACCTCAATCCCGATCTTGCCGACCATTTTAAACAAGGCATCGGTATAATCTTCCGACCCACCTGCAATTTTAATGTGCGTAGCATCGGCCGGGATTTGTTTCAGGGTGGGATCTACGGCAAGCCATCCGTTAACGTGAGATTCGGCCCAAGCGTGATAGAGAAATCCTGAAAATTTTTCCGAGTACACCAGACCTGTCACGACTTTTGTGGGAATTTCCCGCGATCTGGCAAACGCTGTGTAGAGATTCGCGTGAGACTGGCATTCTCCTTCTCTGCTACGTAGCACCTCGAGCGCAGTAAAGGAGTCCTTCATTTCCTTCTTGATATTATCGGAAGTCCACCGGACAAGTTTGTGAACTTTTTCCAAATTCGAATCGCGCGATGATACGATCTTTTGAGATTGGGCGACAATTTCCGCGTGATTGGCTTGAATAACAATCGTGGAGACAAGATTATCGGCCAGAAGAGAACGCGCAACAGGGACTCGGCTAGGGCTAGCTTTGGCAGGATCTTCCACGTTCACTGTGACATAAAAAACTTTTTCGGCAGCATCCTTGTCAATAGGAGTGACTTTCTGCCGATGATCGTTGACGATTAGTGACGGATCCACGCCTTTCATCTTTAACTTGAGAAACCGGGTGCCTTCCGGGTTGCGTATAGGTTTCGATACACGGATAAGGCTGACATCCAGGACGATATCCTTATTTGCGGTTTTTTTCTCGGCAAAACGCTTTGCGCTGCTTTCGTCTTCCAGTATTGTTATCAGCGACCCGTCAAGCGCCTTTTCCAGCACCGTCATGCCGCTTTTATTAAGCCACGACTGCACGGTTGAGCGACCGAAAACGTTTTTGACGCTCCAGACCGCACCGCTCGGGCCAGGTGCACTTTTTACCGTTGACAGATTCTGTTCAACCTGCTCAATCGCCTGCTTTTCCGAATTAAAAACCGGGAAAGAATGTACCTGGCCTTCTTTTAACCCTTTAAGCGCGGGCATCAGAGAAATCGCGCTGGAATGAAACAAACTGTTTTCAATCGGATATGCCTGATTCCGCTTCTCCCCTTCCACTTGCATATCTACGACCAAGCGCTGTCCTTCGATCTTGCCGGTCATTTCCAGGACCTTGTCGTTCATCATGACCCGAGATTCGAAAGAGATCATGGTCAGATCGGGCTTGACCTTCACGTTTTCTTTCAATCCGATTTCACTTGTCTTATTGTTCGCCTTAAGACGCATCAGAGAATCGGTTGTAATATTGAAAATGTCCCCGGACGGTTCAATTTTGAAGTGACTATATCCAATTTTGTCTTCTTGGAAGTACATACCGTACCAGGCCTCACGAAAGGGCAGTTTATTAAGAGTTACGTACCCTTCCACGGGCGCTACAGGCTCCGGTGGGCTTTCCTGCAAAGAATGCAGAACACACGAGCTTTGCGCAGCGAAAATTAGAACGAAAGCAGTTCGCAAAAATTTGTTCATTGGAGTCTCGGACAGCGCAAAGCCAAACCTGGATTTCGATTGTGGCCTAATTTATGAAGTCCAATCTATGCGGCGAAACGAAGGATTTCCACCTCGGCGTGCTTGCGGAATGCATCCTCGGCCATCGCAAGGAGCCGTTCACTCACGGTTTCATTGAGGTAGTACTCACCACAATTTTCGCATACCTCGGCAGGAACTTCCTTGACAATCACCGTGGTAGATCCACGTTCTAATGTCACCGTCACCTTGCCCGGCGCAGTCTCACCATGCTTGCAGAAAATGCATTTCATGAGAATCTCCTTGCTTTCAGATCCGCGTCCCACAGCTCCGGATCGGGATCATAGGCAGTGATAATATAACATGTTCCGGATTGCTGTTCCACGGACACTACAACGTGCAAAGGCCGGTCGGCGACAAAACCCAACATCAAACGACTCGGAAACGGTTGATCATTGGGATAATCAGCTATGATTTCCCCGGTCTGAATGACCCGCTTCATTTCGGCAATGTTAATTGCTCTCTCAAACATCCTTCTTATCGCGTGACCCGTGAATTGAATTTGATCACAAACAAGCATCTTCAAGTCTCATTTTATTTTATCGCGAATATCTTTCAATAAAATATTCGCCATCAGAATATGTCCCTGATCGTTCCAGTGTACGTCGCCGGCTAGGAAATATTTTCTAACGTTATCAGCACCGTTTGCCTGGTCTATAAGATATGGGAAACAGATGACAAAATCTATTTGCCGTTTCTCGGCAAAGTCTTTCCGGATTGATACCTGTTTCGAGTCCGATTCGCCATTTTCGCCCTTGAACATCGCGATCCAATTTGAACGATTTTTTCAGATCATGATGATAATACGGAGACGGTGTTCCGATCTCCCGGCGGGGCAAAAACCTTGGAGCCACCGTGTCGAGCAGGATCCAGGCGACAATCACGATAGTCTTTTTGGGGTTCCTTTCGAACCAACTTGGTTTCTTTGCTTCTTCGTTCATAAAACCGATCTAGGGTTTATCGAGCTGTTCCAAGCAGTATTTCACCGCGTCGCGGCTAATCCGGAGAGTTTCTTCGTCCACCCTTCCGTGGATATCACCCTTCTCTTCGGTTCGTGCCGCTCGTTCAAACCAGAGCCTCTGATACGGTTAGCAACGAACCGACCGGGGTGCCTCGTTCCCATTTCCGACTGCACCATAAAGAGATCAACGCCGCCAATTTTTCCAAGGGAATAGTAAGTCTTGCGGCCGATGTGGCATCGTTCCCATTTGGCGCCGGAGGCCTGGGAGAATTGGTCCAGGATCTCTTGGGCTTCCACTTTTGTGGCTGTAACGATCAAGACCTTATCCATCGAGTGATCCTATTGGAGACGATAGATGACTAAATTCCGGCTGCTCTGATACCAGCCCAAAGATATCAATCTTAATGCATTTTTTCTATAGCCTTTGGGTTAAGAATACCCTTTTCGCATTTTATGTCATGCTGTCCTGTCCCGCCCCCTCTATGTCCCCCCTCCCGCCAGGGGAGGGGTTTCGGATACTCCTCCCTTGACAAGAGGGGGCAGGGGGAGGGCGAACCCTCATATGCGCTACCTTAAACGTTCTGGTCCGCTCGTCCCATCGGGACGAAATGATAGTAGCCCGGCGATTCATCGCCGGGAAAGCGTATTCTTTAGATTTCTAGTCCCATGAGGGACGGCTGATGTATTAACGCCGGCCATAGCTTCTTCAGCCGTCCAGCTGGGACTGACCTACCTTTACCGGAGTCGCATTCTTTACCCGGCGATGAATCACCGGGCTACTTTCAGAGGTTCCTACGGAACCATACCTGCCCTTAAGTTAGCGCATATGGGGCGAACCCTGGGGCTTCCGACACCCCCTTCCACATACTTGGGGAAGGGTACGGGGATGGGGAGATTGCAGCGAAGTTCGACTCAACTTACTATCGATTCCCACTGTTGCGGGAATCAGAATTTGGATTCCTGCTTCCCATGAATACAATAACACCATGACCGGCAAGATGCCGGTCCTACCGGTGTTTTCATCATTCATTGTGCTGCTTACGGCATGGCAGTTTGTAAGAATGACGGGAGATTGCTTCGCTCCGCTCTCAATGACAATCTTTGGCCGTCTGTAACGAAAGGGTCACCGGGTTTTTGTCGTTTTTATTGACTTTGACGTGACAGTCCGTAAAATTGAAAGGTTATGCCGAGTAGAGCTGAAGCAACTCAATATTGCAGGTAGCTCGGCGGCAAAGCTTTTCCCGGGTGCAACCTTAATGGGCCGGGATGTTATCGGATACAGGCCGATTGTTGGTTCAGAAATTTTGAATAGAGTCGCTGGAGGCCGTTTATGGATTACAAGGACACTCTAAATCTTCCTAAAACCTCATTCCCCATGCGGGCGAACCTGCCCAAGAAAGAGCCGGAAATGCTCGCGCATTGGGAATCACAAGATATCTACCGGAAAATTCTTTCCGCAAGCAAGGGTAGAGAGAAATATATTCTCCATGACGGCCCACCCTATGCCAACGGCCACATACACCTTGGGACGGCCCTGAATAAGATTCTTAAAGATATGATTATAAAATCGAAATTCATGGCCGGCTATAACTCGGATTATGTCCCCGGCTGGGACTGCCATGGATTGCCCATTGAACATCAGGTGGACAAGGAACTCGGCAATAAAAAGCTCACCATGAATAGCATGCAAATTCGCCAACATTGCCGGGCATATGCACAGAAGTTCATTGATATTCAACGTGAAGAATTTAAAAGACTTGGTGTCCTTGGGGAATGGGAAAATCCGTATCTCACTATGAGTTACGATTATCAGGCCACGATTGTGCGCGAATTAGGCCGTTTTTTTGAGAGCGGAGCGGTATATCGCGGGAAAAAACCGGTCTATTGGTGCGCATCCTGCGTCACGGCCCTTGCCGAGGCGGAAGTAGAGTACATGGATGTGCCTTCACCCTCCATCTACGTCCGCTTCGCGGCCCGCGACGATTTCTCCACGAGAATCCCTGAAGTGAAGGGGAAGCAAGTCTATGTAATAATTTGGACAACCACTCCCTGGACGATCCCGGCGAACCTGGCGATAGCGCTTCATCCCGACGAATCATACGCCGCGGTTGAGGTCGGCAATGATGTGTACATCCTCGCTGAGCGGCTAGTGACCATAAACATGGAGATATTTAATATCCATGACTATCGCATTATCGCCACTTTCAGCGGGAGCCTTCTGGAAGGCCTAAATTGCACCCACCCGCTTTACGATAGGGCTTCAAAAATCATTCTTGCTCCGTTCGTAACTCTGGACACGGGAACAGGAGCGGTGCACATAGCGCCGGGTCACGGGCAGGAGGACTATGAAGTCGGGTTGAAATACAATATCGATGTTTACGCTCCGCTTGACGATCACGGAATCTTCACCAAAGACGTGGAATTTTTCAAAGGGATGTTTGCATTTGATGCGAATGACGAGGTGATCGCCAAACTGGATGAGGTCGGCGCGCTAATGGCCTCTGAGGAACTTGAACACAGTTATCCTCATTGTTGGCGTTGTAAGGAGCCTGTGATTTACAGGGCCACTCACCAGTGGTTCATTTCCATGGACAAGACGAAATTACGTGAAAACGCGCTAAAGGCCATTGATACAGTCACATGGATACCGAGATGGGGACGTGACAGAATTTATGGCATGATCCAGCACCGGCCGGACTGGTGTATATCTCGTCAGAGGACGTGGGGTGTTCCCATAACAGCGCTTCGGTGCGCGGATTGCGACGAAATTGTGGCCCCACGCGAATTTTTCGAAAATATAGCCAAACTTTTTGAGAAAGAAAGCGCGGATATTTGGTTCGATCCGGAAAGAAAAGACCTGGTTCCTAAAGATCTCAAATGCCCTTCATGCAAAAGTTCTTCACTAATAAAGGAAACGGATATTCTGGATGTCTGGTTCGATTCAGGCGTGAGCTGGTCGGCAGTTTGCGAAAAACGCAGCAACCTCGAATACCCGTGCCAAATGTACCTTGAAGGCAGCGATCAGCATCGCGGCTGGTTCCACAGCGCTCTCTTGACCTCCGTAGGTACCAGAAATCGTGCCCCGTATGGCAACGTGTTGACTCATGGGTTTGTGGTCGACGGCCAAGGCAAAAAGATGTCGAAGTCGACTGGTAATGTCATCCAACCCGAAGAGATTATCAACAAATACGGCGCGGATATCCTGAGGCTGTGGGTCTCGGCTGAAGATTATCGTGATGACATAAGAATTTCTCCTGAAATTTTGGATAGATTGACTGAGGCTTACCGACGTATCCGCAACACGTGTCGCTTTCTTTTGGGAAATCTGTCCGACTTCGATCCATTGAAAGACATGATTCCTACCGATCGGCTCCGTGAATTGGATCGTTTTGCGTTGGATCGATTGAATCAGATCATTACCAGGGTGAGAACAGCTTATGAGGAATTTGATTTTCACATTGTGTTTCATACCTTATACAATTATTGCACTGTAGATCTGTCCGCGCTTTATTTAGACATCTTGAAAGACAGGCTGTATGTGGAAAAAACTGATGGTGTGCTTCGGCGATCTTCCCAGACGGCGCTCTATCACATTCTCTCGTCCGTCGTCAGGCTCATGGCGCCTATATTAGCCTTTACTGCAGAGGAGGTCTGGTTGTCTTTCAAGCGTGAAGGCCAAGAAACAGCGGGCGTGCACCTGGCGAGTTTTCCTGAACTTATACCTGGGGTTTCGTTTGAGGACGATGAACGTTCCATGTGGGAAATAAGATCTGCAGTACGGCAAGAGGTTTATAAAGCGCTGGAAGAAGCACGAGCCGCCAAGCTGATCGGATCTTCTCTTGAAGCCAAGGTACAGATAGAAGCGCCGGATAGTGTGGCAGGCGCTGTGGCTGGTATGGAAGATCCCGATGATTATTTCATCGTCTCTCAAGTGGACATAAAACCGGCAGGGAAAGCGGCTGGAGAAACCGAACTGGAAGAACTTATCGCAAATACCCGCGTGACGGTTTCTAAGGCCGATGGGGACAAATGCCCGAGGTGTTGGGTTCGTGATCCTGAGATTGGGTCCGATAAGGACTATCCGGAAGTTTGCCCGCGCTGCGCGGGTGTATTGAGAGAATCCGGGATAAATCCGGAGTAGGTAGAGCTATTAAGCGTGAATAAATTAATAAGTGGAAGCCGAAAATGGCTTCTGCTCTTAATAATTGTTGTGGTTATTTCTACAGCGGATCAAGTCACCAAACAATTGGTTATTGAATCCATACCACTGCATACCGGAATTGAAGTTATAACAGGTTTTTTCGACTTGGCACATGTGAGGAACTCCGGGGTGGCGTTCGGTATGATGTCGGGCAACGCCTGGTCATTTCAGAGAACCTTCTTTATTTTGCTCTCACTTGCTGCCATGGCGGTCATACTGTGGGTGATCTATTCATCAGCTGCAATAGAATTAAGCTTGCTGGCGGGTTATTGCCTTTTTTTCGGCGGCGCATTGGGTAATCTGATCGATCGAGTTCGATTCGGGGAAGTCATTGATTTTCTTGATGTTCATTGGGGCAATCTGCATTGGCCCGCATTCAATGTTGCGGATTCTGCGCTTTGTGTGGGGGCGGGTCTGTTTCTGATCCATTTTATTTTTAAGAAAAATAATGAATCATGAATTCTCATGCGCTCTTGCAAATAATCCGGAACCCCACTCAGATCTTGTGATTTCTTTCTTCAAGATTGAATCATCAACAATGAATTTACCTTTTATGTCATTCCAGCGATTCAGGGGAACGCCTGAAATGATCAGGTAATGTCTAAAAAGAGAGATCAACTTGTTACGGCTTTCAGCCAAAGTGATTGGGTCGAGATTCGCCGTTACAATGTCGGCTGTTTCGGTTAGCTCATCAAGAGGACTTTGTTTCAGCAAAAGTGCATCTTCCACCCCATTCAGAGCTGCATTGTTACGGGCCGACTGAACAGCGATCGGGTCACTATCCACAGCGATGACAGTTGAGGCTCCGAGCTTTATACCGGCTAGGGCCAGAATACCGGAACCGCAGCCCACGTCCAGCTGAGTAGGCCTGTCGCGTTCATTCGAGAAATGGGCAATGGCTTCTTCAAGAAGTATAAGACATCCCTGGGTGGTCTCGTGTGTGCCGGTGCCAAAGGCCTCGGCGGGCTCGATAATTATTAATTCCCTATCGTCCGTTTTCGGCTTGAGCCACGGAGGGGTAACGATCAGTTTCCGTCCTATTTTGATGGGCTTGAAATGGCTCTTCCAGGCTGTCGCCCATTTTTCGCTCTTAAGCGGGACGATTTTGATAAGAGCGTCTCTTAGCCCTGGAAAAATTTCACGCAATGCCACAGCGTAGTTCCTGAGCTCAGACGAAACACTCCCAAGTTTCTTCTTCTCAATGTAAGCGGTTATTCGTGTGACGTCCGAGTCACTATCATCCAGGACTAGGCCGGGCACAGAACGTTCGTGCAAGAAATTGGCTATGGCATCACCAATCTCGTGGGGCACGGTCACACTTAAGGTCATCCATTGCCGTCCACTTGTATTATCGTCCATAGACGCACTCATCAATCAAGTCCAGTTAAGACCTTTGGACTTTTTCTCTTTATCATCTTTCGGTTCTGTCTCCGGCCTGACGCCAGGTTGTTTCAGGGGACCGCGAATGTTGGTATCCATAACGGAAACGCCTACAAACCCCGGTGAGACTCTGACCGAATGTTCATAGCCATCGCGAACGAACACTACCAGGTGCTTGGTTTTGCTTTTTCTCGTTTTTGCCGCCAAGGCTATGAATTTTTCCGTGGTCAGATCTCTTACTCCGTCATATTCAACTATTATATCGCCTTGTGTGATACCGGCGCGTCTCGCGTCCGATTTTGGGGTCAAGGAAATAACCGGTACTCCCTTAATTGTGACATCTGTTTTCGGCTCCTGAGGCCGGATTTTACTTTCTTGGACACGGCTGGTTGTCGGGCGGCGTTCCTTCTGCTTGGCGACTGCCAACGCTACAGTCCGCTGATCCGGTCCCGGCACCCATTCTCTTGTAAGAAAATCTTCTGCAAAATGAAAACTGCGAAGGGTATTGGCCAGCTCAATAGCTACTCTGAAGCCGCCGTTATCGACAGCTAAATCCGGCCTGGCCCATCCTCGAAACGCACATCTCAGATTCACAGCTCCGAATGTCCATTCACCGCCCTTCATTACGCGATTTTCGCCATGACCCGGACCTTCAGGATCGACCTCCGGCGCGAATCTGTAGTAATCTTCAATGTAATAATCTCTCACCCATTCCAGTGCGTTTCCGGCCATATCATACAGCCCGTATCCGTTGGGTTCATAACTGCCGACCGGCGCCACATATTTATAACCATCGTCCGAGTTTCGATCTCTCCATTCAAAATCGGTATTCTTGTCCGCATAATTCGCCCTGCGGCCATCGGGAAGCGCATCACCCCATGGGAATTGCGCCATCGGCAGACCTCCTCTGGCCGCGTATTCCCATTGGGCCTCGGTCGGGAGCTTATACGGTAATTTTTCCGTGGCAGTGAGCCATTCACAAAATGCCTGAGCGTCATTGTAAGATATCATCACCACAGGCTGATCGTCGGATAATGGCCAACCCGGATTCTTCCATGAGCTGCCAGGTTTGGGTTCGAAGCGCCCTCTCTGCGCATTGAAAACCTGCCCACCTTTCTCGTCTTCTGCATCGGTGATATATCCGGTCTCTTCAACAAATTTCCGGAACCAACCCACGGTTACCTCGGTGGCACATATGAAGAAAGGACGGGAGACGCGAACCTTATGAAAAGGGTATTCATTTTCGAGGTTGACCGGCTGTCCTTGGGCAAGAGTTGCCATTGCCCAGGCGATATCGGCCTCTGAACTGCCCATCACGAATCCCCCGGCGGGTATCCGGACCATTTTCATGCCTAAAGAATTGGTAAAAGACTCGACGCTATGATCCACTGAAACATCAATCAGAGTATCAAGGACATTCCTGGCAAAGAATTCAGGGTTATCCAGCAGCAGCTTAGCTTTGGATCCTCGGTGGTCCAATTTGCGCACTAATTTATGAGCTTCAAGCCTTCGGCCCTGAAACATGAGCTCTTTCACTTTTTCCATTAATCTTAAAATCTGTTCGGTATTAGCAAGATTTTCTGTCGCCTCTATCGGGGACTTGTCCCGGAAGGTCGGGTCTGCCGCTACTCGAAACCCCGTGATATCCAAGCAAAGTTCCGATTCTATTCCAAAGCGAAAAGCATTTCGCGCTATCCCGGCCTCGAAAGCCCAATTACCGCCTCGCACCACCCGTTTTTTTCCGGCTCGAGGTCCGGTGGGATCTATGTTCGGACCCGATTTCTCCGCTTCATAGGATTTAGGATCATAATAGTCAGAGCACATCTGCCATACATTGCCCAGCATGTCATAAAGCCAAAATCCATTCGGTTCGAAGCTTCCAACAGGAGAAAGGCGTGCGTAGCCGTCGGTCACTGTCCGATCGGCCCAGGGCACGGGAGAGTACCTGTCTGCCATGTTCAATTTCTTGCCGTCCGGGTAATCGTTGCCCCAGGGGAATCGTTCGCCTTCCTTGCCGCCCCTGGCCGCGTATTCCCATTGGGCCTCAGTGGGGAGATAATATCGGCGATTATCTTTCCTGCTCAACCACTCGCAAAAAGCTTCTGCATCAGCATGACAAACGAGAGATACCGGATGATCCTCGGAAATCTGGTTTCCCGGATCATTCCAACTCGCTCCCATTTTTTTGGACCAGTGTTTCTTGTTTTCGTCATATACCCAGCCCCAGCCCTGCTTTTCGGCTACTGTCTTGTACCCGGTTTCAACTGAGAATTTCTTGAATTGACCCACCGTGACATCATATTTGCCCATCAAGAAGGGTTTGGATATTTGTACATTATGTGCAGGGCTTTCGGCCTGCAGCATCGTTTCCGGAACGTTCCACTCGGCCTGAATGCGACGTGTTTCCGCCGGTGTGCTGCCCATGACAAAAGCGCCCGGGCGGATTGTCACAAGGCGCATACCGATCGAATTTGTTATCTCACCCGGGTTCGGAGATGCTTCCTGGCCACTATCCTGGGCTTTTACTCGGGCTTTCTGCAGCATGTCATTCAAACGAACAACGTCATCGGCTGAAGCAAGGCGAGTAGAAGATTTTAAAGCACGTGCCAGAGCCGGAATGGCAAGATCCCATTCATTCCTGTCCATGCGCGCCAGAGCCAGGTTCTTGTTGATCTCGGCAGTTCGAATGACGTAATCATCCTCGGTGACTGTTTTTGATGGACCCGACCATTTCTTCGATCCCGCAGTCAGCTTTTTTTCTATTTGTGCTGATCTCTGATGAAAACCTTGGAAATAACCTAACACAGACTCATAGAGCTTCTGAGCGCTATACGCAACGTTACTTTCTGTTGATGCGACGACGGGACGTCGGAAAGGTTCATCTTGAGCGGCGAGCCGGACATCAGGCAGACAAACGAGAAGAAGACCTAATAAGCAGAATGCCGGCAATAGCAAACAAGTTCCAGGGACAGTTCGTTCATTCGGCAAGTTTGGACAAAGATATATCTCTGAATGCCTATTCCATGACGGAGCAGGAGACTTTGAAAATTTCTTACCATTTTTACTGTTCATAGCTCACTTGCATCCATAAATGATTATCTGCGTGTTCTCCTCCCATTCAAATTTGCCGGACTTAATTTCATTTTATCGTAACCGGGATACTTTTCTTCAGTTCTTCTGTTACTCTTCCATGAATCTCGGAATCTTTTTGCTCTTCTAGTTTATTCTTTATTTGACTCCTGACCTGGACAAAAGATGGCGTTTCAGGCTGTCTCTTATCCTCCACCTTCACGATGTGCCATCCGAACTGAGTTTTTATCGGTCCTCCAAACTGGCCTTGGGGAATTTTAAAAAGTGTGTGCTCGAATGATTTTTCAAAAGTACCTTTCGGCAGCCAATCACGCCCATCCGGCAGTTCCAGTTTTCCTCCATTGGCCGCTGCCGGGTCAATGGAATTCTTTTTGGCGAGTTCGATGAAGTCTTTGCCGGACTTCAGTTCATCAAGAATCTTGTTAGCTTGCGCTTCCGTTTTTACCAGAATATGCCTTGCTTTTATCTCTTCAGGAGGCTTGAATTCAGACAGATTGTCTTTGTAATAACTAATCAAAGTCTCTTCTGAGGGTGGCGGCGTCTTAGCCAAATATCTTCGGAAGTACTCTCTGGCCAAGTACTCAGCCTGCAAGTAGTCAAGCCGTGTTTTTATCGCAGGTTCTTTATCGATGCCCTGCGCCTTGGCTGCTTCGGCAAAAAGCATGAAAGAGATCACTTCATCGAGGATTTTCTTCCTTCCGTCAGGGGTTAGGAATGGGATCCTATTCTCTTCGCTGATAGTCGCTATTATGTGGTCAAGCATCTGTCTCGTAATCTCGCGGTTTCCGACTTTGGCCAGCACCTCTCCCCCGGATTCAGTGGTTACAGGCTGCGCGGCAATATTTACGGCAAGAAGTGCAATGAATATTAAGACCAATATCGTTAACCTCATTCCAAGTCCTCGCTGCTTTCAAAAAATGCACGACGGGCGCAGACAGCGCATCCGCACTAATTTGAGGTTGGGATCATAAGCCAAGCAATTGTGAAAAGCAAGGCGAGTCGTCCCATCGAGCAGCTACTCATATCGAGTTGCTTTTTAAAGGAACTGATTTTGAATTGAAAACCGATCTACCATCTAAAACACGAGATGCCGCGTTTGCCGGTACCCCAAAACTTATCATTTATAGCAATTGCCAAAAATAATGACGTTCTCTCGACCCGTCACCCCGGCGTACGCCGGGGTCCAGTCCCGGGTGCCGCGGCATTGGAAAGACTGGATTCCGGCGTACGCCGGCATGACGGCATAAGGCCACCTCGAATCGGACAAAACTTTTGGCAATTGCTATAATCACCATTCGCTGGGATGAGTGACTCTTCGCATTCGAGTTAGATCGCTGAATATTATCAGTTTAGGCGAGCGCTCGGAATTGATACCAAATGTGACTGAAATTAATCCTTGGGATCAGCGTTCTTGTCCTGGTCCTTATCAGGAGCGACTAGATGCAAACGGGGTTTGTTGCCGGTCAAAAGCGGCACTTCATATTTTCGGTGGGCTTTCCCAATCAGATCGGCAAATTTCAAGAAGTCTTCAGGAAGAAACTTGAGACTTACATGGGCAAGATTTATGTGAACCACCCCCCCGGGACATACGATCACATTTCCGAAGTTTTCATCGTCCACTAGGATGGTTTGGTCTGACAAAATTCGGATCCTCCCAAAATTTAGTTATACTATTTTATGTTGAAGATATGAATTCAGCAACGAAACGAATTAACGAATTACATAATCGGGCAGTGAAGCAGTCCGGCTTAAATGTGAGAAGTGGAGAGGCGTTCCAGCAGTAAGCTATTAGATCGGCAGTCCAGCGTTCTGCGCTGAACTGCCCCGATTATCTTAGAGGAGCATCGCCGGTAAGCCCTCTAGTCCCGATCCTCAATTTCGCAAGAGAATCACGCTAGTGGAGGGGAATCTTCTTCCCCTCCAGTTCCACCCTTCAGAGCGAATATCAGTATTGCCGGCTTGTACGATAGGGTCGGAGATCTTCCATAATTGCTTTGTCTCGTCTGTCCGATCCTAAGACTTGGACTATCTAATTGATCGCGTCAGATCATTTTGGAGCTTTTCATCGCATGGAAAATCTTTGGCGGCATTGGATAGTCTTTTAACCATTTTCAACCAAAATTTCTTTTCAACTTCCCAGTTTTCATCAGCTTCCTGATTAAATTGCGCCAATTCAGCATCTACACTGGCCGTATCCGCCTCTTGTTCTCCAGGCTAATGGCCGCTGCCGACGACCGTTTTCGTGCGGACTTGCTCAAGCAATTGGACAAAAATGTGGAATTCCTAAAGACCGCTCGAGCCATGTCCCCATTTGATTTGTTGTACAGAGATATGATTCGGAACTTTATTATGGAGGCCCGCTATTTGCCGCGGTAGTCGCAGAAAAAGAGAGATCCGTAAACGAATGAAACTGCAACTAAAGAAGGACGGAGCGACTAGGCGTTCCGTGATGGCTGCCCCAAAATTTCCCAAGCAACCGAAAAGGAGTCCCGCCTGAAAGAACAAGAGGTGGCACAACTGCCCAGTGTAGATGCTGAATTGGAGCAACTTAAGCAGGAAGCTGATGAAACTGGAACCTGAAAAGAAATTTTGGTTGAAATGGGTCAAGAGACTCTCTAATGCCGCCAAGGATTTTCCATGTGATGAAAAGCTCCAAAATAGTGCCCGGTGCGGAATATAGTCCAAGACTTAGGCAACGAGCAGACGAGACAAGGCAATTATGGAAGATCTCCGACCTTATGGTACAAGCCGGCAGAGCGCACTTTGCTCTGAAGGGTGGAACTGGAGGGGAAGAAGATTCCCCTCCACTAGCGTGTCTTGCGAATTCTTGAGGATTGGGACTAGTAGGGCTTACCGGCGATGCCTCCTCTAAGATAATCGGG
>CAVUHP010000014.1:0-158811 GCA_963741425.1 uncultured delta proteobacterium | reverse complement strand
ATCTACCGCCCGGCGCCTCGCCGCGTTTCTATAGATTTGAAAGGAGTCACGTCACGGAGGATAAGCGACATACCTGCCGGAATGCCTTGTTGATCGTGATATGGGGCTGCACTGATGCTTACATCCAGGAGACTGCCATCTTTTCTCGCTCTTCGCGTCTCCAGGCCGACGACCGGTATGCCTGCACCGAGGACTTTCTCCTTGAGCACGAGAAGCCGATTCCTTTTCCGAATCCGGCACAAACGGGACCGGTTTGTCTTTCACTTCTTCCAAATTCCAGCCAAAGATACGCAATAACGACGGACTAAGGGTCCTGGGTCTTGCCCTCGGGATCTACAACAAGTATTGCGTCGGCCGATGAATTCAGAAAGGAGCTGTACAGTTCCTCGCGGCGTTTCGACTCCCCATAGAGGCTCCGGTAGCTTTCCTGGCTCTTCTGAAGGCTTTCCTGGTAGAGCTTACGGGACACTTCCACTGCAGGCAATCTTGGCCAGGAGCGACAGGGTGTTTAAGTCCGACTCCTGAAAATCCGTCCTCGTGCGATTGAACGCGAGAAGGACCCCAAGATTTCGTCCTCCCATCATGACCGGTATAGCGATTCCCGAGATCAGGCCTTTCGTTTCGGGTGACCTCGTGGAGCGCCGGACCTATTTCTCGGAAGTAATCCTCCACGACGATTCTTTGGCCGGTCTCCACGACCGATCCTGTGAGTCCCACGCCCAAGGGTATTCGGAGATCTTTGAAGGCTTGCGTGACCAGGCCTGAGCTACTGGGCCAATAGAGCTCGCCTGCCTCCTCGTCCCGCACGGCGAAGAACGCCGTGTCTGTCCCGAGGAGTTCCTGCTTGTTTCTACAAAGATCTTCAGGTTCTCGTTCAGGTTTCGTTCTGCGGTCATTGCCAAGGCCAGGTCGTAAAGGATCTGAAACTTGGAGACCTGTCTCTCCAGTTCCCGTTTTGTCCGCACCCGTTCAGTGATATCAACGAGGCTTCCGATCACTGCCGGACGGCCTTGTCCTCCATTCCTGACCGGTACGTTTCGACCTCTATGACCTCACCATCCTTCTTTACTCCACGGAACTGGAAATTTACCGCACCGTATTTGCCCGAAATCCGTTTCTCTATGTAGTGTTTGCTTCTCGGCCAATCTTTGGACAGGACAACGGCTCTTGCCTCCATCTTGTTCACCATCTCGCTGACTTTGTAGCCAAAAGTCTTTGCGAACTTCGGGTTAACATATGTCAGCATCCCGTCCTGAATAATGTACACGCCAACGACGGATTTCTCCGTCAGCTTTCGGAACTTCTCTTCCGATTGCAGCAGTGACCATCTTATGGTTTCATGATCCTTTGCCGCAGCATCCGACGCATCTTTGCGTATATGCCGTGAATTCAATTCGCTCTTGTGTTCTATTCCCGATGTTCGCGGTTTCTTCATAACACCCTGCTACAGCCGCATCATTGCAATGCAAAAATTGAGTCTTTTGACATCTGAGTCTCGTGGAATTTTGAACTCAAGATACTGAAACGCTCGTCATTCTCTCGCAGCAAAAGGAGACCTGTGTCCGAGGTAATCTTGGCACCTTGAAAATCCATCGTGATTGCAGAATGGGATTCGGGCCGAATTGTTTCCCTTTACTCTTCACCACTCCCGTGCATATGATTACTCTCGATGTCTCTTCGTTTCCTTCACTATATCAGATGGTTGACCGGAAACATACATTTCTTTGTTTCGCCGCCGAATAATCCAGGCTCAAAAATCTTGCACCAATAACCGACAGGATCGGAGAGTAACGCGGAGTGGTGGGATAAACTTCCGGCCTGTCCATTGGGAATGACGGGCAAGATGTACGTCGCCACCAAATGCTCTCTTTCCACGATTATTTTTGAGAATCCCTATAACTCCTACATGTGGCTTCAGCCTTCCCATTGAGCCGAGATCCCCGTGCTTTGCTTGAGTGACATGCATAGACGTGAACACGGGTTGACGGAGTGGCTTGGGGTGAGGTACCCTCATGCCCGGACAAAAGCCATCTTTGTCTGGCGATATAGTGGCAGTTGAACGATTCGGAGCCGCATGGCAGACAAAGCGGCACCATCTTCGGGTCGAGCAGGGCGTCGAGTGACCGATCAAGAACCGGAAAAAGCGCAAGACAGCAAGAGCGCCGCATAATTCCGGATGGAAGGAAGACTTATGTTAAATACTCGTAGCCGATTGCCTTTAAGGGCTCATAAACAACTTTGGATGATATTTACACTTATGCTGACAGTGTTTGTTTTTCTGACAACAGCAAATGAGATTTTGGATTTGCCACATCATCTATTCGGGGACGAACCGACCACTTTCTCCCAGCGAAGAGGCGAAGTTATCTTGGAACTGTCAATCTATTTCATAGTCGTAATTGCTTCATATTATTACATTCGAAAGAAAATACGGACGGAAATCAAGATTCTTGAAGGTTTCATCCCCATTTGTGCGAATTGCAAAAAGATTAGACAAGACCTTGATTGGAAAGCATTGGAAGAATACATCAGCGCAAATTCGCTGGCGAAGTTTACCCATTCCATGTGCCCTGACTGCGTAAGGACACTCTATCCCGAGCAGGCTGGTAAATTACTCAAGAAGGAAAACAGTCATGCCTGACAGCTGCTTGGACCGGACTTGCATTGATCCGCTAGTTAACCATCACGTTAGCCGCACGCAATAGTCGGTACACAAATAACGGACGAATCCCATTCTTGTCCGGACAGAGGCCTCCACCTCGCGGAAATTTCTCAGCCGCTGATAGATCTCCCGGAACTCACATTCACGTATCGCCGATTGCCATCCCAAACAGTTCCAAGTTGACCCCGCCAGGCTTCAGTAGATTAATTCTAGGCGACTTTCTCATGCCAGGGAACTTCCGCCGCGCTGTGTGGCGTCTTTTTTCGCAAAAAGAAGCGTAAACTCTCCTCTTGGCTCTTTTCGGCGCACCATGACATCGAGTAACACGCGCAACGTGAGTCAAGAGCAGACGTGACCCCATCTTCACTGAAAATCGATCATAATTGAACGATCAAATTCAGGTCGAATCGTCTCTCTTTCTTTTTCACCACTCCCGACCGTAGGATTACCCTAGATGTCAATTGATTTCCTACACCATATCAGATGGTTGACTGGAAAAACGTGCTATTTGTTGTCTGACTGCCGAATAATCCAGATCTAAACCGGTGGATAAAACACAGTGCGGCTTGTTCCGAACATTACCGTTACCCGCGCACCCGGCCTCCTTCGATTACTACTACTCTGTCCGCGCATTCGCACTGCGGACTGTCGGTGCGAGATAAAGACCACGGTCATTGTTCCCCGCAGCTCTTGCAGGGCTTGAATGATCCGTTCTCTCGTTTTCTGCGTCCAGATTGCTCGTTGCTTCGTCCAGCAACAGCAAAGTAGGTTTGCGGAAGAGGGCCCTTGCCAGGGCGATCCTCTGCCTCTGCCCGCCGGACAGCCTTACTCCGCGATCTCCAACGACTGTCTTCAGCCCCTCGGGCAAGGCTTTGACGAAGTCCACGGCTGAGGCCAGTCGCAGAGCTTCCCAGATGTCTTCGTCCGAGCTTTCAGGCGAAGCCCACCGCATGTTGTCCTGCAAAGTCTCATGGAACAACAGACTCTCCTGCGGGACGTAACCCACTGATTTGCGCCAGGAATGCAACATATTTCCTTCCAGTCGCTTGCCGTCAATAAGGACCTGTCCCTTGTCCGGAGTCAACAACCCTATGAGCAGGTCCGCAAACGTGCTCTTACCGCCACCAGAAGGTCCAAGGATGGCTGTTGTCTCTCTGGCCTTAATAAAGAGTTCAATGCCGTTAAGAACAAAGTTCCCGTCCTCCTTGTCATATCTGAAAGACACGTCACGGAACTCTACGCCGCTTTCGAGATCGATCGGGTTCACCGGACCGGATTTCAGAGGTTCCTCGGCTGCACGAAACTTCTCGCCCATTTCTAGCACGGCTTTGTATGCGGGCAACATATTCAGTGTGCCCTGCCATGTCCGCTGCATCCAGGAGAGCATGGGCACAAGGCTCGCAAACAGGAAAACCATGATCAGCAGCGTGGCAGCAGGAATCTGAAGAACTTGAACTCCTACGAGAAAAAATAAGGCCACGACAACGACCCCGCCAATTTCGTAATACATCCCCGTGGAGGAGAGAATTCCCGCATATCGATTGGCCTGTTGTTCCAGGTTTCCGTTCAGTGAGCAGAAACTCCGAACGTGTCGATCTTCAGCTCCGAAGCTCTTGGCAAGCTTCATTCCGGACAAATGATCCATCAAAACTCCAAATAACGCAGCCATGGTCACGCGCCATTCCTCTCCAAGCTCATAAGATCGGCGATTGAGGGGTCTGAGGACCAACAGCAGAATGCCAGAGCTGACCATCGCCACACAGGTGAGAGGAAAAGACAACATCATCGCTATCCCGATATGCACGATGACAACAAAGATCGTGCTGATCAGCGCAAAAAGACCGTAGGTTCCGTTATCTATGGTAGTGAGATTTGATGTCATAACATGATTGATGTCCGATCCTCTGAACTTTATGAAACGGAGCCACTCGACCCGTGCCATCGCTTTAAACAGATCGTCACGTAGTTTGCGAGTGAATGCATGAGACAGCTTGGAATTAAGTATCGTGGACCACCGCTGTATCACAGAGAATAAGGAGATAATCCCGACATATACGGCCAGCACAGCCGGTAAACTTAGTGGGAGACCGGTGAAATTCCATATTTTGCCGATTACCGCGACGATACCCGTAGGTGTGGAATCGCCGATTCCGATCAATTGCAAAAATGGGATCAGCATGAGCAATCCAACACCTTGCGTGAGCCCCATAGCAATCAACACTGCAATGGCAAGGTAAGCTCTTATCCCCGCTTGATCGAACAGTTCTCTCAGGTATTCGAGGAACAAGCTGTTCTTTGGGTAGTTTTTCAAAGGGCCACCTCAATGCTCGGCCGGAATCTCGTTTCGCGTCCGGGCAATTCTACATGTCTTTTCAAACTTCTTGAGCCGCACTATGCCACGATCTTACCATTTCGAGGGTCTTTGATACCGGTGGCCGTTTCAAGGATGGTTCCGGTGCCCTCGCAAGACAACCGCCGAAAGGGCGTCTCGGATGCGAAGACCAGCGAAACACTATTTTAAAGGAAAACCTTCAAGCTTTCTAGGGACAAAACTTTGGGCGGCAAAGATCGCCAGGTCACTTGCCGAAAAGCTTGTCCGCAATCAAGCCAAAACCTTTCTGAAGCAAGTCTTGGGCTGGCAGGGAGAGTGTCGAAAGATTCAAGTCCCTGAACGATTGGGTCAGGCCGCTTGCTACAAAAAACGCCCATTTGGTAGCGAATTCACTAAATACCTACCGATTTGTCGACAATAAATTCTCTACTCTAATCGTCGAATCGGAGCAATCTACTAATATTACGTCACTTATACCGTGTCGGTTCTTTGGCACGCTCTTCGCAATCCCGAGACAGGGAGGTCTCGATATCAGTGAACCAGATGAACACACGGGTCAACCAGCTCGAATTAAAGGTCCTATACGATATAAGCCGGATTATCGGTCAAGCTCTGAACCTGGATCAAACTCTGGAAATCATCCTAAAGATCCTCTCCGAATATCTGGCGATGAAAAGGGCCACGATCACCTTGAAGGGTGAAGAAGAAGGCGTCCTCTCCATCAGGGCTTCTCATGGGCTGCGACCCAAGGAGAAGAAAAGAGGGGTTTACCGGCTTGATGAAGGGATTACCGGACGGATATTCCGAACTGCCGAACCGTTTGTCGTGCCTGATATAAGCAAGGAGCCGCTCTTCCTCAATAAGACCGGCTCGCGAAAAATCGACAAAGGGCAAATATCGTTTATCGGGGTTCCCATCCTCCTTAACGGAAGGCCCGTAGGGGTCCTGAGCGTTGACCGTCTCTTCGACGAAGATGTGTCGTTTGAGGAAGACATCAGGTTTCTAACCATTCTGGCGGCTCTTATCGCCCAGCTTGTCAGTCTGAATCACCAGGTCAAGGCCAGAGAGGAACATCTCATCAAGGCAAACCTGTCCCTGAAGGCGGAGCTTTCGGAGAAAAGTAAGAATTTCTTCGCCATAGGGACCAGCCCGCGATGTCTGAAGCACAGCAGTTGATCACCAAGGTAGCCCCAACCAAGGCCACTGTCCTGCTGTTGGGGGAATCGGGCACAGGAAAGACGCTCGTTGCCCGAATAATCCATGAACTGAGCAGCAGGGCTCGTTCGTCGTTCATAAAAGTCAATTGTGCAGCGCTTCCCGATAACCTATTGGAGTCCGAGCTTTTCGGATATGAAAAAGGAGCATTCACCGGGGCCACTGAATCCAAAGCAGGACGGGTAGAAGAGGCTGATGGAGGCACGCTCTTTCTTGATGAAATAGGGGAACTCCCCAGGGTGCTGCAAGTGAAGCTGTTGAGGTTTTTGCAGGATCGTGAGTTCGAACGCCTGGGAAGCACAAAAACGAGAACCGTGGACTCCAGGATAATAGCCGCGACCAACAGGGACCTGAACGAGGCGGCTGCTGAAGGCTCGTTCCGAGAAGACCTTTATTACAGATTGAACGTATTCCCCATCAGCGTGCCGCCGCTCAGAGACAGGATCGAGGACATAGTGCCCTTGATAGATTTCTTCTGCACCAAGATTTTTCGGGAGTACAGGATCCGTTCTACAATTCACAAATTCAGCCCTGGAAGCTCTCTTAAACTATTCTTGGCCTGGAAACGTGCGGGAGATGGAAAACCTTATAAAACGATTGGCCATAATATTCGGCGAGGCCATGATAAAGTCGGTAGACCTGTCCCCGTACCTCTCGCACGCTGGCAAACCCGAGCTTATGAAAGATCGGCCATCGTTGGGTTCGCTCCGAGACCGGGAAAGGCAGGATGTCCTTGACGCTCTTGAGCGAAACAATTGGATGCAATCGCGTGCAGCCCAGGAACTGGGCATAACTATGAGGCAGATGGGCTACCGAGTGAAGAAATTCGGACTCGCCGACGTGCTTAAACGCAGGAAATCCACTTCACAAGCATCCAGATGGGGGCTCAACGAGGACCGTCCTGCACTTGCCTGAACGAGGAGGGGAAGGGAAGGGAAGAATCCGGGAACCCGCTTCTTGAAAGAAGCCGGTTCCCGCACCCTCCGGCAAGAAACTTTCATATGGCTGGCGGTATATTGGGCGGACAGCTAACTGGAAACGTACCGATTTGACCTGTGCGGGCACCCCAATGGTGATTTCTCCTCCTTGCGCCGCAACAGAATGGGAGTTTTCGGAAAGAGGGTCCAGGGGGAAAACCCTTTTGCAAAAGGGTTTTCCCCCTGGCATTCCTCTTTCTGAAAGTCATTTCTCATCCCACCAAACGGAGCTAATGCAATAATCCTTTGCAAAAAAGGTTTTCCCAAAAAATCCCATCCTATCCCACTCATCCGCATCCGCTTGCGTTTCCGGAGCATCCGGTCGCTCGGCTGCATCCATTGCGGCGGCCTTTCAACGATGCCAGGTCGCGGTTGTTGTAAATCGCGTCCAACCCCGTCTGAATAAACCCATTCATTTCGACTGCCAGGATACGGCTTTCGTCGAGGACTTGTCGCGGGGTTTCTCCGATACCACTCACCATCACAGCCCGGCAATCGTTGAGGAGGTTCGCGAGCGCATACCATCTATTGATTCCGGCACCTTTTTCCGGTGCTTTTCGTTCTTCTACCAAATAATATCCATCCTGTGACTGACCCCATATCTGAAAGCGATCCGCCTCCCCCAGGTGCTGATTGACGAGCACACCTTCCATCGTTGCGACAGCCACATAGGGCTTGCCTTCAGAGTGAATAAGAAAGGTGGCCGAACACTCAGAAAGAACCGCTCTGAACTCCGGCAAGCGGTCGTCATCCAATAGTCCCACTGCATCGGCTCTGCACCTGGTACAATGCCGCATCTGTGGGATAAATTTTTCCGCACCTTTACGCACGGCCGCCATCAGTTCGGGACTCGGTTCGCCAATGCTTTCGAAAGGCGTCCCTTGGTTCGGATACATGGTCATACAATTCTGAATGTCGACGCCCAAATCCGCCATTTTGGCAGCGACTTCGAGCACGTGGTGCTCATTTATCCCAGGAATAACTATCGTGTTGATCTTGATCCGTATGCCATTAGCCTTCAGCAGTGTTATGGCGCTAATCTGTCGTTCCAGAAGCAGCTTGGCCGCCTGCACGCGTCGGTAGACCACTTTTCCGTCACGCACCCAACTGTACACCCGGCCGCCTATCTCAGGATCGACTGCATTCACAGTCATGGTGACGTGCGAGACACTCAATTTCGCGAGCTCATTGATGTAGGGCTCAATGTTCAGACCATTCGTGGCAAGACACAGGAGAAGATTCGGAAACCTTTCTCTGACCAGTCGGAGCGTTTCCAGCGTGACTTTGGGATTGGCGAACGCATCACCAGGTCCGGCGATACCGGCCACGGTTATGTTCGGGCTCTTTTCCAATACCCGCTCAAGATACAGAAGCGCCTGCTCGGGAGTGAGCACTGAACTTGTAACACCTGGTCTACTCTCATTCACACAGTCATACTTCCGATTGCAGTAGTTGCACCTGATGTTGCAGTCCGGAGCTATGGGCAGGTGAACTCGCCCGCATGAGCCTTTTGCATGCACATTGAAACATGGGTGATGGTCTATATTAAGCCCGTTCATTTTCTGAATTCCTCTTATATATAGGAGTAACCGATTGGTGAATTCTCTTGTTTTGCGGCTATAATGGTGTTGATGATGGTATCCAGGAGTGACTGCGCACCGCGATATCCCAAGTGTAGAATTCTGTGGCCGCCAAAGCGATCGTGGATGGGAAAGCCAACCCGTATCAGAGGGATGCCCCATCTTTTCGCAAGGTGATAGCCTTTGCTGCTGCCTATGATCAGGTCGGGTTTGAGCGCCTCGGCTTTCTCGGCAATGCCGTAGAAATCCTCTCCCTCCAAAACCTCCGGAAGCTCCGGCAGCAACCCTTCCGCAACTTGCCTGATAGCTGATTCGAAATTCCGGCTGCGACCGCCTGATGCGCACAGGACAGGTCTGATACCGATTTCTGCGAGGAAGGCGGTGAGGCCGACCACAAGATCTTCTTCCCCGTACACGATAGCCTTCTTGCCAAAGACGTATTTGTGGCCGTCTACGTATGCGTCGATCAATCTGCCACGTTCCAGAACATGCTTTTCGGGCATGTCCCGACCTGACAGCTCTTCCAGCAAATCAAAAAACCGGTCGGATTCCCGTAAGCCGATGGGCATGCCCAGCGAATGCAGGGAAGTCCCAAATTTCTCCTCGAGGAGCTTGCCCCCGGTCTGTTGACCGAGCAGCGTGCGGCCGAATTCAATGGCCGCCCTGGACCCGCCCATGGCCCTGATTTCAGGAATCGTGGTCCCACCCGACGGAAGGTTCTCGTATTCCGTCTGGGCCGGACCATCGAGAGTCACGGATATGTCAGGCAGAATGGTCCCATGGAGCATGAAATCGTCAAGAAGCTCCTTCAAATGTCGAATGTCCGCGGGTGAGACGAACCCGGGGAAGAGGGCAACGCCCTTGTAAGGTTCGGCTTCTTCGGCAAGCTGAGCAACCACGGCTCTAACTGCTCCGTGAAAACCCTCCATGTGCGTGCCGGAGTAACTGGGCGTGGAGACAGCGACCAGATCGGGTGACCCGTTAGCATCGATGAATTCGGCAAAGTTCCTGCGGAACTCATTGACGATCATTGGAACGTCGTCACCTATGGTTTCCGTAAGGCACGTTGTCGCGATTCCGATTATGCGAGGATTGTACTTGGACATCACGTTCTTGAGCCCAAGGTGTAAATTGGGACCGCCGCCATACACGGCATGTTTCTCGCCGAGGGAGGATGAAGCAATGTCCATCGGCTCTCGGAAATGGCTGATAATGTACCGCCTCATATATGTGGCGCAGCCTTGCGATCCATGCAAAAACGGCACAGCGCCCTCTATTCCGCGAAATGCCAGTGCCGCTCCCAGCGGCTTACAAAGCTTGCACGCATTTGTAGTGGAAACGTAAGCTTCAGCCTGAGATTTCATCACCTTATTCTCCTCTGCGATCCAAAAGCGCCATCAACACGGGAAAAACGCTTGTCTCAACAAATATTTGAAAATCCTTCTCGCCCTCTTTATTAAAGGGAGACTGGCAGGATTCGGCTCACGCAACGCAGGCAGGATCGTGCATTCCGCGTGCATTGGCACAATCATTCTGAGAGCTAGAGGTCGACCTGCCGGCATTTCTCGGCACGAAACGCCAGACCGGGCTCATGACTGAGGAGTGGACCTCTCTTGCGAAATTGATCATGCCGACAAATCCTGCCAAAGCTTCTTTACGCTCGTGATTGTGGTCGCAGAAGCCGACTCCGAGCTTGTGTGCAATCGGTCGCTCCTTTACGCCTCCTACAAAAATGTCCACTTCCTTCTCTTGCAGGAACGCTGACAATTCCAGCGGATTGGAATCGTCGACGATTATGGTCCCTTCGTCGGTTATCTCATTGAGTTCGCGGTAATCCTCTTCCGTACCGGTCTGAGACCCGACCATCACGACATCCATACCGAGGAGGCGAAACGCCTTGACCAGGGAAAAGGCCTTGAACGCGCCTCCTACGTAAATGGCCGCCTTCTTGCCTTGGAGGTCCTGACGATAGCGCATTAATTCCGGGTAGATGCCTTCAAGCTCTTCTTTGACGAGCTTTTGAGTGCGCTCGAGAATCAGAGGATCCTGTTCAGCGAAGAAACGGGCCACTGTGTAAAGAGATTCGGCCATGTCATCGATGCCGAAATAGGAGACTCTCAAAACCGGAATGCCGTAGGAATCTTTCATCATGAGCGCGAGGTCCATGGTCGAACCCGAGCATTGAACCACGTTGAGCGCGGCCCCGTGTGCTCGCTGGATGTCCCCGATGCGGCCGTCGCCCGTAATATTGGCGACTACTTGAACTCCCATGCGCTCGAAGTATTCTCGAATGATCCAGATTTCGCCCGCGAGGTTGAAATCTCCGAGGATGTTTATACTGAGAGGCGAAATCCCTGACGTGTCCTTCGTGCCGACGAGCCGAAACATGGCCTTGCAAGCGGCGTTGTACCCGGCCCGTTTGTTGCCTTTAAATCCCTCTGACTGCACCGGTAGCACCGGGATATTGGTTTTCTTGGCAACACGCCTGCACACCGCTTCCAGATCGTCTCCGATGATGCCGACGATACATGTGGAGTACACGAACGCTCCCTTGGGACCGTGACGTTCGATCAGCTCCAGTAACGCTCGCTCCAGCTTCTCCTCGCCGCCGAAAATAACGTCTCGCTCCTGCAAGTCCGTGGAAAAACTGAGACGGTGCAGTGCGGGACCGGATGAGAGTGCCCCGCGGATGTCCCATGTATATGCGGCGCATCCAATGGGCCCGTGGACGAGATGCAGAGCATCAGCGATAGGATAGAGCACCACGCGGGAACCGCAGAAGACGCAAGCCCTCTGGCTGACTGCACCGGCCAGGCTATCTTTGTTGCAGGACATCTGAAATGGCTGATCGCCTTTCCGATAAATCTGGTCCTGCCTTTCTGTGAAAATTGAGGTTGTCATCGGATCCGCTTCCTTTTAATAAATCGCCTGAAAAAGCTGCGGCCACACTTTCACGCCTGACAGCTCACGTCAGGAGATAGTTCTTGGCAGGCCCGCCGTTTTCCAGGGAATCCAGGATCTCGTCCACCGCTTCCTCAGTGGAAACACCATGGTACCAGTATCCCTGGGGATAGACGACCATCACGGGGCCTTCGTCGCAGAGATTCATACAACCTGTGGTGGATACCATGGCGTTCAGGCCTCGATCCGCGATCTCTTCTTCAAGATGAGGGATCAATTGCAGGGATTCCTTCTTGATACACATCCCTTTGGCCTCTGTGCCTCGAAAACTGGCGCAGACTAAAATATGATGATCCGGCTTTTGCATTGTGGTTATCCTTTTCTGTTTGATGGCTCTTGCCAGAGCCTGATGTTTGACCTTTCGTCTTTCTTTCCTACATCACGAGTTCAAAACGTTCTTCCAGGGCATCCCGATCCTGCCGATCCAGAATGGCGTCCAATATCTTTTCCAGCAGGCGCATACCGCCGCGGTACCCGACCGTCGGGAAGTAGCTGTGGCCGATGCGATCCAGAATGGGGAAGCCGTAGCGAACCAGCGGGATGTCCTCATCGCGTGCGATGTACTTCATGTATGTGTTGCCCATGAGCAAATCCACGGGTTCGTTTTTTATCCACTGATGCAGCAGGAACAGGTCGCCCGCAGCGCGAACATTCACAGGGTGAGGCACGTCCCGCGTGATATCGTGTATGCGGCTCTCGAATTTCTTCCCGGACGTTCCGGTCACGATGTGTATCGGCCACATATCGATAGAGACCAGGAATTCGGTTAACGCGATAAGATGATCGGGGTCACCGGCGAGCGCCACTTTTTTCCCGTAAAAGTACTGGTGCATATCGGTGACGATATCCAAGAGCTGTCCGCGCTCCTCATTCAGTGCCTCAGGCACGTTGATTCCCGCGGTTTTCCTCAAGGTATCCACAAACCGGTCAGTGGCCTTGAATCCAATGGGCAGGTCCAGGAGTTCGCAGGGCACGTGGCATTTGGTATCCAACGCTCGTGCTGCAGGTCCCGAAGCCAGCCGTCCCAGAGCGATGGTCGCCAGGCTGTCGCCGATGGTCGTCAGGGCTTCCACGGTCACGCCGCCTTTGGGGAACATCTCGTATTTACCGTTTTGCGGCCGGTTTAGGACCCTGGAGGTATCCGGGAACATCACGATATTGACCCCCATCATGCCGGCGATACGCTTGATTTCCTCCATGTCCGACGGTTCCACGTAACCGGGGATGATGTTGATTTGTTCGATTTTCTTTCCGTTGGACTGCGCGAAATAGTCCACCATTGCCTTGGTCATGCCGGCAAATCCGGTCACGTGAGTCCCGACATAACTCGGGGTGTTCACATGAATGACGTACTTGCCTCGGGGAATTTTGCCGTCCGCTTCGGCTTTGCGAACAATCTGCGGGATGTCATCGCCGATGGTTTCCGACAGGCACGTGGTATGCACCGCGATGACTTCCGGTTCATAAATGGTGAAGATATTGTCGATAGCCTGCACCAGGTTGGCCTGCCCGCCGAATACCGATGCCCCTTCAGTGAAGGAACTGGTCGCGGCCATCACCGGTTCTTTGTAATGGCGTGTAAGAGTGCTCCTGTGGTAGGCGCAGCAACCCTGCGAGCCATGACTGTGCGGCAGGCAGCTGTGAATGCCCAGGGCAGCATACATGGCGCCAATCGGCTGACAAGTCTTGGCCGGGTTCACGGTCAAGGCCTTGCGTTCGTTGATTTCTTTCGGGGTATGTCGCAATAACATGAGTGGATCCTTCCTCGATGGCTCAATCACACGCGTACTTCGCAGCCAGCTCCGGGTTTTCCTGCCAGGGAGCTTTGAGGCACTTCCAGATCTGGGAGTTCACCATGCGATCGATCTCCTTGTAGAAATTGATAGCTCCCCTGAAGCCCGCGTAGGGTCCGCCGGAATCGTAGCTGTGGAGTTGTTTCATGGGGATGCCCTTCTTCTGTACCGCGAACTTTTCTTTGATTCCCGCACAGAAGATGGCCGGCTTGTACATATCGATAAGCCGATCGGTTTCGTACTGACTTATATCGTCGATTACCAAAGTGCTCGCGGGCATCTCGCGCATCATGCCGTCGTAATCTTTGAAGCGAAAGCCCTCTTCCTGGAGGCGTTCCACTTGCTCAGGCGTCTTGCGGGCGCGGAATCTTTCCGGATCGGGCTGGACTTCCAGCTCCTCGATGTTACGGCTGTCCGCGTCCACCTTGAGGAAGGGGATTACGTTGCGCCCTTCATAATCGTCGCGATGTGCGAATTCATAACCCGCGGATATGATCTTCATGCCGATTTCCCGAAAAAGCTCCTGGTAGTGATGAGCACGGGAACCACCTACGAAGAGCATGGCCACCTTACCTTCGCAACGGGACCGCACGTCATCGCGTACCTTGATCACTTCCGGCATTTCACGTGCGATGACTTCTTCCACACGCTCGATCAATTCAGGATCTTCGAAGTACTTGGCGATCTTTCGCAGCGACTTTGCAGATGCTTCCGCGCCGATGAAATTGATCTTGATCCACGGAATCCCGAACTTGGTTTCCATCATTTCCGCCACATAGTTGATGGAGCGATGGCACATGATGGTGTTGAGATCCGCGGTGTGGGAATTAGCAAACTGGTCGTATGTGGAATTGCCGCTGAAGGTGGACACAACGGTGATGCCGCAGTCATCCATGATGCGGTCGATTTCAAACCCGTCCCCGCCTATGTTGTACTCACCGAGCAGGTTGATCTTGTATTTGCCTTCTTTGACGTTGTCATTGAGGCCGACGACGTGGGTGAAAATACCGTTATTGGCAAGGTGATGCCCCGCGGACTGGCTGACGCCCTTGTAGCCTTCGCAACTGAACCCGAAAACATTGATCCCGAGCTTTTCCTTCATCTCTCGTGCTACAGCATGCACGTCGTCACCGATGAGTCCCACCGGGCAAGTGGCGAAGATGCTGATGGCCTTGGGTTTGAATAGATCGTACGCCTCCTGGACTGCCGCCCGGAGCTTCTTCTCTCCCCCGAATACAATGTTTTCTTCCTGCATATCCGTGGAAAAGCAGTAGGTCATATAGTTGTCGTCTGTCGGCCCGTTCGTCCGCGTCTGATTGCGCCGAGTGAGCCAGCTATAGAAGCCGCACCCGATAGGACCGTGGGTGATGTTCACTATGTCACGAGTCGGCCCAAGGATGACGCCCTTGCAGCCTGCATAGGTGCAGCCCCGCTGAGTTATGATGCCGGGTATGGTGCGAGTGTTCGCGGTAATTTCCGGCGCACCTTGGCTTTCGGCAGCCTCTTGGTTGACGATAATTTGTTTGGCCCGTTTCCGAGCCACTTTGGTCGGGACCTTTCTCAAGAGTTCCTGTTTTACCTCTTCAGGGTCCATGGATTCGATCCCGAGGTTGATAGTTTCATCATTGGTTGATTTCATGGTCTTCTCCCGTAAACAAACAACCGTTCATGCGATTTCGCTTTCCGTGCAGTCAACAGGACTGCGGACTGCACGTCTGAATATGCTCTAACGCATTCCATCGTCCGATGCGCCCGGTTCACTCTTTGATTGCTCACCGAAGCGTCACACCTCATCGAGAACCCTGTCGCCGCCTTCACCGGTGCGCACGCTTACGGACATGTTGACCGGCATGACAAAGATCTTGCCATCACCGGACTTACCGGTTTTGTTGACGCTGATAATGGTGCTCACTGTCATCGGCACGAGCTTTTCCGGCACCACTATGACCAGCAGGCGCTTGGGAATGAGGCGCTGACTCTGCCCGAGCTGCGCTATGGCTTCCTCGTAACCCTTTTCCGCTCCGCCCAGGACATGGTAATCCACGAGACCTTTGCCTCTCCCCAGGACATCCTTGGCGGTCATGGAGGAAATGCCTGCATCGGAAAGCGCCTTTTTGGTTTTGTTCATCATGTTCATGCGGATGATGGCCATGACTTCTTTCATATCTTCACCTCTTCGGTCCCTCCGGAAGCCGTTTCCTTGACGCCCGAACTAATGGTGTAGACTTCCTCCACCGGGCTCACAAAGATCTTGCCGTCACCGTAAGCTCCCTTGTCCCCGGTACGTGCAGCCCCGATCACCGTCTTGAGGACAAAATCCTTGTCCTCGTCCGGAACGACGGTAATGAGCAGTTCCTTGGGGATCTCGTCGTAAGTGATTTCACCAATCTTTATGCCGCGCTGCTTACCGCGGCCGACCACCGACACCTTGGTCACCGCCGGGAAACCGGCGTCCATCAACGCTGCCAACACTTCATCCACTTTTGTGGGCCTTACGATGGATCTGATCATCAACATTTCCGTCACCTCGTTGTTATTCGCTATAAACTTTGAAACCAGGATCAGCCCGCCAGCCCGTGCTCTACCAAAAGCTTTTCGAGATCATCCGTGGCTATCGGCTTGGGAACAACATGCATTTTGTTGTCTTCGATCTTCTTGGCCAATGTGCGGTATTCATCGGCTTGAGAGTGCGCAGGATCGAACTCGATGACTGTTTTTCGATTGATTTCCGCTCTCTGCACCATATTGTCACGGGGCACGAAGTGGATCATTTGGGTGCCCAAAACTTCGGCGAACGCTTCGATCACCTCTGTTTCATTATCCACTTTGCGGCTGTTACAAATAAGACCGCCCAGTCGAACACCGCCTCCGTCTGCAAATTTGACGATACCTTTGCAGATGTTGTTGGCTGCATACATGGCCATCATTTCACCGGAGACCACGATGTAGATCTCCTGGGCCTTGCCTTCACGAATGGGCATGGCAAATCCGCCGCAAACCACGTCGCCCAAAACGTCGTAGAATGCATAATCGAGCTTTTCATCCTCTGAATAAGCCCCGAGCTGTTCCAGGAGATTGATGGAAGTTATGATGCCGCGTCCCGCGCAGCCCACTCCAGGTTCCGGTCCGCCGGATTCCACGCATACGGTGCCCATGAAGCCGGTTTTACGGATATCTTCCAGATCGACGTCTTCACCTTCGGCCCGCAAAGTGTCGAGCACGGTTTTTTGGGAGAGGCCACCGAGCAGAAGCCGGGTAGAGTCCGCTTTAGGGTCGCAACCGACCACCATGACCTTGCGTCCCATTTCAACCAGGCCTGCAACGGTATTTTGGGTCGTGGTAGACTTACCGATTCCGCCTTTGCCGTAAATTGCTATTTTTCTCATATTGGCGTCCGCCTTTCATTGAGTTCTGCCGATGTAAGGGCAACAAGCGTGCCATTTTGAGGAAAGGGAAGACGACATGTCGTAATGTCCGATTATTGCTGTGAATATTTGTTGCATATCCCAAACGGATGACACCTGGCGGCTTTGAATTCTTAAGCTGGATTTACAAAAATGTAAGCGTAGTGGGTTACATTTTTGTAAGTAGAAGGCCAGGCAGAAGACCAAAACCCACCAGGAAGGGAAGGGAAGGGAAGGGAAGAGAAGGAAAGAATGCGGGGGAACCCGCTTTTTGCAAAAAGCCGGATTCCCCCGCACCCTCCGGCAAAAAACTCCTATATGGCTAGCGGTATATCAAGGAGCTGCAGAACAGACTGACATTGCATGAGCCTTCCACATAAAGGCAGGCGCTAATTCCTTAGCATGCTGAAGGCTATGTTAACCAATTAGGAGTTTTTGGGAAAGGGTTTGGGGAAACCTTTTTTGCAAAAAAGGTTTCCCCAAAAAATCCTATGACCCCACGCCGAGTGGACCGCACCCCTTCCGGCAATCCCGCGAAACCGTGGGATTATATGGCTAGCGGTACGGTTAGCGCATCGGTAGGGGCGACTGGCAGTCGCCCCTGTTTCCCGGCTTTCGCAGGGATGTCGGAAACAGGGGAAGTCCGACCGGTATCTTGCAATAGCGGCCGGCGTCCCTGCCGGTCGATCTTAAACGAGGGAACCAACTTTCTCGCATTACATCAAAGATGAATGCAAGTAAGGGTAGGGCGGCCTGTGGCCGCCGATTGGCTTCCATGCATGATTCCAAATCCCTCTCCCCTGGCGGGAGAGGGGAGGGAGAGGGGGCATTATAAGGCAACATTTGGCATGGAAAGTCAGCGCCCACCATGCGGACCATGACAACGAGAATTTTGACCGGCACGGAGGCCGGTCCCTACCAAAACAGGACCTCACGGCGGCCACGGGTCGCCCTACCCACTAACCTCAAGATCAGCCGCGCAGCTCCGCTGCGTCCGCTGGGTCGATCTCCTCGAGCAATGTAGTCCACTGCATTTGGAATCATCTGTATCTCTCATTGCTCACGCTTGGGTCGTCAGTATCCAAGGCCGGGCAGGAGCTCCTCTTTTCCATAATACACTTACGCAAATTCTGAAATTCCCTGGTTCTTTTTTCGAATGCATCCGTCAAGCACATCGTAAAATACGCCGCTTCCCATTGAGGCGCAGCCCCTAGGTCCTCACGGCATCTCTCTTGTCGATTGCTTTAAGCCATTGACGCTGCCGTCGCACCAATTCCGTACGTTTCTTTTCGTCTACCTCTTTCAGCAAATGGCGCCACTCTCGATTTAGCTTCTCGTCAGCCTTTCGTTGGTCAATGCTTGCGACTATTCCAGCTCCGTCCCCGCTCCCTTCATCACCTGGGTTGTAATCATGACGGATCAGATCCCACCTAGATCTTCGCCGGAGTTCTTTGACCGTATTCGTGTTTCGTGGTCTCCACTATTGAAGCGGTCATGCGCTCGGAACCTGCGCGACGTTCCGGTTGCGCAACATCCACTTCGATTAAAGTTCCAGCATGCAGGAACGGAACCGGGCGTTTACACTTCGGGTCTTCCTCGAGTTCGTACATTACATAAATGGGAAGAGGGCTGCTCGGGTCATCAAGATAGTCCTTATCAAAGCCTTGCTGGATAACACGAGCTTTGGCCGGGGAACATCCGGGAAAAGCCAATGTATCTCCGTTATGACAAACACGTCATCAGAAGCAAAGCTGGCTCCATGACTGCTGTATGGCCGCCACGTATCGCAGAAGGTGCAATGGTCGGTAGGTTTAGTTTCGCGCGGTGTTTCCAGCCGTCACGATGCCGGTTGTGCTTACCAGGCGCGAAAATAACGATTGTCAAAACATTCTTACACATAGTCAATATCCTCATTCCATTCCTCTGCGCCATATCAGCTCTTGGCCTCGGAGTCATGCTTTGTCCGGCCGACGATGAAATCAGTGGCAGCTGTGAGAAGTGCGCTGCATTGCCTCGTTAAAGTGAAGTTCATGACCTTTGGGCCTTGCTGTGAAGAACTCGGAAAACCTCATTCCTTTGCTCCGTGGGATTTGAGGAGCTGCCACATTCGCTCATTACCTCTCTGTGCCAGCTTCAGGGCCGTGTCGCCATGCTTCGCTTTTGCGTTGACGTCAGCACCCTTGTCGATGAGAAGTTTCGCGGATTCGAGATCTCCCCTCTCTGAAGCGTCCATGAGAGCCGTTCGGCCGTTTTCAGTCTTGGCATTCACGTCTGCTCCTTTATCGATGAGGAGCTTCACGGCTGAATATTCATTCATTTTAGCATTCATGGTAGCAAAAATGAGGGCAGTGATGCCGGTTTCGCTTTTGGCATTCACGTCGGCCCCCTTGTCGATGAGGAATTTCACTATTTCAAGATTTTCCGTCTTTAACCCGCAGGTAGCCTCCATGAGGACCGTTTGGCCGCCTTTGTCCTTGGCATTAGCATCGAGGCCCTTATCGATGAGAAATTTCACGAGCTCAAGATTTCCCGATCTGGCAGCCTCCATGAGGACCGTCGTGCCGTATTGCGTCTTGGCATTAGCATCGAGGCCCTTCTCGATGAGGAGTTTCACGATTTCGAAATTTCCCGCCAGGGCCCCATACATCAGAGCCGTTCGGCCATATTTGTCCTTGGCATTAACATCGGCTCTCTTATCTACAAAAACTCTCACGAGTTCGAGATTGGCAGATTCGGAAGCTAGCATGAGGACCGTTTTGCCATCCTCGCCCTTGGCATTAACATTGAGGCATTTATCGAGAAGGAGTTTCACGATTTCAAAATTGCCGGACTTGGCTGCGAACATGAGAAACGTATTGCTCACGTCGGCTCCGCTATCGATAAGGAGCTTGACAATATCGACATTTTTCACCTTGGCGGCGCCGGTGAGGACTGCTCTGCCGGAGTAATCCTTAGCATTCAAGTCAACTCCTTGCTCAAGGAGAAATTCTACAATTTCGAGATTGTCGGAATGAGCCGCGGCCATGAGGAGTGTTCGACCGTATCTATCTGTGGCATTCACATCCCCACCTTCTGCCAGCAAGGTCTTCATCCGCCACAGAAAACCGTTTCGGCTGCACGCAGTAATTCTTCATTCAGTTCAGCGGACGATGCACTTGGATCGGACGGTTTGGGAGTGTCATACGTTAACGATACCAGCTCGTTTATCCGAGTTTTATACCCCCTTTTCAGACAAGCGGTATTCTTGCAAGCATTGCGATATTTCAGCCATTCCCTTTGGCTTTCCATGCTTCGATTTTTAGTTTGAGCCCGCTTGAGCGCCTCGCAGTATGCCTTGTTCAAGGAATCATCCAGCTTGGATAATTCATCATCGCTGCATATGATTTTCTCGACTTCAGATGTAGCTTTTCCCGCAATCAAAGCTAGCCGCATGAATATTTCCGGTAATTGTGAGAAGAAAGAATGCACACAAGATAATGTTATGTATTTTCATCGTTCGGCGCCCAACAATGATTAGATTGATCCGCATGAGATGCGGAGTCTTGGTTTTGTGTCGCCGCAACACGCCACTTAATGATCGGCCATAGAGGCGCAAATACCTTATGTCAATGGTTTTAGAAGGCCTCATTCCGTTCGCTCCCTGCGCTTTGAGGAGTTCTACGATTCGAGTGTGACCTTTGTTTCTTTGCCAGCTTCAGGGCTGTGTCGCCATTCTTGGCTTTTGCATTGACGTCCGCGCCCTTATCGATGAGGAGTCTGACGATTTCGAAGTTCTTACCCCATTCAGCGGCCATGACGACCGTTGGGACATGTTTATTCTTTGCACTCACATTGGATCCCTTATCATTGAGGATTTCTACTATCTGGAGTTGTCCGGACATGGCAGCGTCCATGAGCGCTGTGCGGCCGTTTTCGTCATTGGCATTCACATCGGCTCCTTTATCAATCAGGAGCTTCACCATTTCGAGATGTCCCCTGCCTGCAGCTGCCATGAGAGCCGTTTGCCCGTTATCGTCCCTGGCATTCACGTCCGCGCGGTTTTTCAGCAAGGTTTTGACCTGCTCCAGATGGCCTTTTTCGGCTGATTGCAGCAGTAGCTTATTCATTGAGAGGTCGATTGTGGGTTTCTTCGGCCGCTTCGTTGTCGACTCAGGCTGCTGCTCGGTTTTTGTTTGGTTAACTTCAACAGTTGGCTTTGCTGTCTGTGATTTTGATGTCTTCGCCGGAGCTTTAGAGGCTGGTGCGCTTCGATGGGGGATGTTAGTATCGCAATACCATGCTCTGACAAGCCCAGTTCCTTGATTCGAGTTTCATACGCATCTTTTAAACACTCCGCATTCTTGCATGCATTGCGCACTTTCAGCCATTGCCTTTGGCTTTTGATTATCCGGTTCTTAATATCCTTCCATTCAAGCGCTTGCAGGTATGCCTTGTTCAAGGACTCGTCCAACTTCGATAATTCATCATCGCCGCATATGATTTTCTCGACTTCAGATGTTGCTTTTGAGCAATCAAAGCTTGCCGCAAAAATCACGGAGGGAATAAGGGAGATAATAACCAGGGCACAAAGACAAAATACGATTTTTGTTTTGTCCATCATGTCATTTCTCCTTGCGATCTCTCGGCACACACATTACCATCTTTCAAGAGCCCTCGGTCTGCATTTACATCATTCAACAAAGAAAGTTGTTTTTGCAGCGCTCATCAACAGTCGTCTTGTCACCACGATCAAAACCCACAAACCAGAACAGGCGACGAGAACTGTGATGCAATGCTCTCCAAATGCAGGAGAACCGTTCTGCCACGCCAGATTTGTCAACGGCACCGCAAGAGCGACCAGGAGATACGAAATCCAGACCCACCAGCCCGATGGGTGCAAGCCTGTAGGTCGTCCTTGTCGGACAAAGTGTCTGCGATAAATTGCCACCACCTGCCGTAAACCGAGAAAATATAGCCACAATGCCGTAAAATATAACCCCACTCCGGCCAGGCGGTGAACCCTTGCTACTGTGAGCCAGCCGTTGTAGATATTAGCATTAAATAGAGTCATTGACATAACTATCCGAATCGTATTGACGATCAGCGTGAGTCCATAGGCCGCGGCCAACGCTAACAACAGCCAGGCCAATTGGCCGGGAAGTCGGCGTATGCAGTACAGCCCATAAAAAGCCGTCAATCCAAAAGCCATGATCATGAAGTTCACCCCTGCGCAGCCAGGCGCTACAATAATGCCCCTGGCAAAATCTACGTGACCGACTCCGATTTCGGGCACGAGATGGGCTGAAGTAGACCAAGACACTAGTCTCGCTGTAGGGCCCAGAATCCAATCGAGTTGCCCTGCTGTAGCCAGGCTGTAATGGCGTTTAAGGAGCAGCATGACCAGAATCGTCAATCCTACGGGGATTAAGTCAGTTCGCGAATAAGTAGCCGCGAGATTGGTCAAAATGGTCCGGCCCGCGCTCGCTGATTTACTTGAGCTGCCGGATAATAATCTTGTCATAGTGATTCTCCTGCGCATGCGCTTCATTCGGTTCTACCGAGTGGGATCGCCGCGACGGCGGCGCCACAGCGTGACAAGCGCGGCGAACCAGATCAGGGCGAGCATTGCATACAGGTCCGGTTCGGGAACATTGCGGCTGCCAATTGCAAGATTGGACACTCCTTTGGGAAGCGGTAACGGTTGAAGCACATCTTTAGCTGGCTCGCCGGAGTTACGAACCTGTTCGAGCACTGCCACAAAGGAAGTGAAGCGTGTCAGCATCTGATACGTTAGTCCCAGGCGAACCACCTCTTGTCGTGTGGCGTCGTCAGGTTCTCTGGGAGAAAAATCCGTGAGCCGCGACACTCGTTTACGAGCCCACAAATAGGGCAAAGCGCTATTGATCGCTGAAGGCATGGTTTGCGCCACGTCAATGGCCTGATCGTAAGGACCGCTGCCGGTGGTACCGTGCAGTCGAATGCTCCCCTGGGCGGGCCCACGCCATTTTCCGCTTATTATTAGAGGGCGCTCGGCAAACAGATCGCCTTGGATAGCCGGTTCCACGTCATAAGCCTCGAACGAGCCAAAATCGATGTTGATCCCTGTCAAGACAGGCGCCTGGACGTAGGCTTTGAACCGCATTGCTGCATCGGCTGCGGCTTGCTGCTGAGTGACTATGAAAGGTTCACCCTGGCCGGCTTTTGCAATACCTTCTATGAGGAACCGGTTCACACTGGAACCGATACCGAATGCGAACACGTTCGTTTGGCTTAAATTGTCGCTTATAAGCCCAAAGACATTTCTTTCTGCAGCAATGAACCCGTCAGTTATCACTATGGTGGTGCGTGCCGCACCGTCAGTCCGAGGAAGCGCAAGCGCTTTCTTCAGGGCGCTGTAAAGCTCCGTGCCCCCGCCGCCACGCTGTTTGTCGATCAAAGTCAGTGCGGCAGCAATGTTGGTTCGATCCGCAGGAACGGATTGAGGGGCCATCACAAAGGCAGCTCCGTCAAAGAGAATAAGATTGAAGCTGTCTGTTTCTCGCAGGCTGCCGATGAGGCGCCGCAGCAGCACCTTGGAAATATCCAAGGGAAAGCCATGCATTGAGCCTGACACGTCCACCACAAAAATGTATTCCCGCCGTGGGATTAAATCTGTCGCAACCCTCGCCGGCGGTTGCATCATCAGCGTGAAGAAGTTTTCCTTATCTCCCTGGTAAAGCATCAAGCCGGAATGGATCTGATCTCCGGCAAGTCGGTACTCAAGGATAAAATTCCGATTACCGCTCTTAGTAACATATTGCTCCAACGAAACCCGGGCTTGCGATTTGCCCTCCCATTCCAGGTTGATTTTGTGGCTAGTGCATCCCACATGCTGGAGAGGCATACCTGCGGCCAACATGACATTTATTACTAATGTGCTTGTAGGATCGTTACCTTCAGTCAAATATGGATTCTTGAGCCATTGATGGTGATCCTCCGCACCTGCTTCGGGAATGGTGGAGTAGCGTGGTCCTACCACCGTGGGGTAGACGAATTCGTACATTCCCTTTTCCGGGATCAGCAATTCGCTATAATGCAGCTCAATTGTCACTTTGTCCTCTGGCATGATATTGGCTACGCTCATGGAAAAGACGTTGGGGCGCTGTTGCTGCAGAAGAGAAGCGCTTTTACCCTCTGACTTCGCCTTGTCAAATTCTTGCTTGGCCTCCTCCCGCTCTTTGATGCTGGCAACCACCACATGCCCACCCACGGTCATGCGCATGCCATGCACTGCGGCGCGCGTGGATGCCGGGAAAACATAACGGGCATTGATAGGCAGTTTGCCCAAGTTCGCATATTCCTGAATCACCTTGACGTCCGCGATCACTCCGTTGATGGTCGCGATTATCGAGGTTGACTTAAGCGGGAAACTCTCCACCCCCTCATTTCCGCTTTCCACGAAGAAATACGGTGAAAGGGTTTTTGTGTCCTGTTCCCCCTCGGCTTGCGCCACAACGGGCATGAGAAGACACACGAAAGAAATGACGGCAATGCCGAGCCCTCTGGCCGGCTGCAGTCTGAAGTGAAACGGAATCACGAAAATCTCCAACAGGGTATTCAGTCGAAAGTTCTTTCGTTTTCGCATGGTTTCCTTCCCTCCCGCTTGATTGATTTCTGCTCCCGGGCGCCGGAGACGCTCGTTCAAGAATCCAGCATCAAAACAATAGCGAGTGATTGTGCAACGGTGATGGAGAGGATGAGGAAATATCGTGACAATTTTGTGCAAAAACAATGCAAACCGTAGCGGAATGAGAGTACATACTGAACTTTAGAGACACACGGCTGACGACAAATACCGCTGAGAGGACGCTAGCTCATTTCAACCTGATCGTAACGGAGAAGGCGGCGATGGAGCAAGAGCTACTGAAGCCCGGGTACATACCTATAGAACGCGAGGTCGGGTCTGCTCCTGGCTCTGAAGGGTGAGCAAGAACAGACATGGCCCCATCATTACTCGGCAAGGTAACCCGAAGGGCACTCGCTTGTGACGTCGGCGCTTCCCGTTGAGCTGTCCTTTATGCCGCAGCGTCACTTAGGTTTATTCGACGTGGCTTGATTGTTCTACGAATCTCAGCCTCGGAAGCATCCTTGGCTAGCTCAAGATCGTACCGGCCCTGGAGATTCATCCAAAAGCCGGGAGTCATACGGAAGTAGCGTGCCAAACGCAGCGCCATAATTGCAGTTACCGCCCGTTTCCGATTCACGATCTGATTAACTGTCCTGGGGTCAACGCCAAGATGTCGGGCAAGCGCATTCTGGCTCAATCCCAATGGTTTCATGAACTCTTCCAACAAGATTTCGCCCGGATGGATTGGTGGTAATTTCTTCATAGTTCGCTCACATTCTTCAATTAGTGATAGTCACACACTTCCACATCGTAGGCGTTGCTGTCATCGCCCCAGATAAGACATACACGGTATTGATCGTTGATCCTTATGCTGTAATGGTCTTTCCTTGCGCCTTTAAGCGCTTTGAGCCGGTTCCCGGGCGGAAATCGCAGGTTATCCAGGATCTCGGCCGCATCCACCATTTCCAGTTTACGACGAGCCGCCCGTTCTATTTCTCGGAAACGTTTGACCGGTTCACGATTGAAAAGGCGTTCAGTGTCCTGGTCTCGAAAAGTTTTGATCATGCTGTAGTGTATAGCGCCATAAGCCATAAGACAAGAACTATATGATAACAACGCGAGGCAGGTCTGCTCTTGGTCTTGAGATGAGTCAAGAGCAGACTAGACTCCACAATCTTCCGGAAGATTGGGCACTTGCCGGAAATTCGGCAAGACCGACATTCAACTCGACAGGAAAGAAGATGCAAGCTATTGACGCGCGTCCTCGGCTGTATCGCTGAATCCGAGCACACCAGTCATGAGTATGAACTCAAGAAAGACAATGATCCGAGAGACATAAATCAGGTCGTTCGATCTCGATCATTTACGCTCCCGGTCCTGCTCGTGGCCCGCCGATGCGGGAGATTCTGGCCCCTGAGAACTCCCCGGCACTGAGGTTGGGCGTTCTGCCGGCTTCGCTTCCGGCACAGCTCCTTCTTTTAGACCACGTTCCGGGGTGAATTTTAGCTGTTCTTTCTGTTTACTTTCCGGGGTGGTTGCCTCTTTTGGAGCCCTCTTCGGAGCGACTTTTAGCTGTTCTGACGGTTTGGCTGCGCCTCTGCGGGGAGATTCGCTGATTACGACCTCAGCCTTTTTCCGTTCACGGAACGGGCCTTTCACAATCACCGCAGTATTGGACGGCTTGCGGTCCACGATAACCAATGCGCCCGAAGGCCTTCGAACGACCCAATACTCGATCGCACCGCCGGCCCGCCGTCTCCATTCCTTAAGCGCGATTTCGGCCTTTTTCCTTGCGTCAAACGGTCCCTTAAAAATCAACGATCTATCCGCAGGCTCCTTCTTAACGATGTCGCATCTGCCCGATTTTCCACGAATTACCCAATATTCGGCAGCGAACGCAGCGGAACACAGAGAAAGCAGCACTGAGCACATCAATACAATTCGCGCAGTCTTCATTGTTCATTCCTTCCCGTAATTACTATCAGTACGTAGCGAGATTCCAGTACAATTAAGCATGCTACAGCATAATTCATGCCATGGGACTCCCATTTCACGAGATGGCCAACAGCTTGTGATATCAGACTATTGCTGGCACCATTAGCTTCTCGCGACCTCCGTGGTGCGGCCTCGAATGAGGGCTCGTGCAACAGTCTGAAACTGCTATCAATGAAATCAGCTAATTACTGCTCTGCAGTTGTCCCAAAATAGGACACTCAAAATCAAGAGTGTCTGATATTTACTTGGCGTCATAGCCAAACTGGGAACCCACCATACCTTCGGGTCGGGAAGAGGTCGTGGCAGGATCCCGTGACCGGAAATCACGATGGAATGCCCCAGCCTATAGGTATGTAACGGTTAAATCACTCGATAAAGGCTGCCATATGTGAATATGTTGAACGCCGGCTGTAAGGCTAATCGAAGAGCTGTGGATCTACTCACCCGTGAATCTTCTTTAACACCCATGACATTCTTTTCCCCAGAGCCTCTGCCAGCAGCATGCCTTCCTCATCTTTCTCCACATCGCCCTTGTCACGTCCTATACCGATGGCACGGCCGACAAAGATCATATCCATACTCAGGAAGAAATGACTCATGGTGTCCAGTGTGTGCACCGCGCCCGTCCGCCGCGCTGCAGCCACTAGGCAGCCCACCTTGTTCTTGAACATCCCACCGTTGGCTCTGGAAACAAAACCCGCCCGGTCGATCAGCGCCTTCATCTCAGGTGTGACATCCATAAAGTACACAGGGGATCCCAGGATAACACCGTCCGCCCTGTTGATTTTTTCGATATACTCATTTGCCGAGTCATCGTGAACCGCGCATTGTCCGTTTTTCTTCTCCATACACTGGTAACAGGATGCGCAGCCATGAATTGTCTTATGGGAAAGCTGAACAAATTCCGTTTCTATTCCCTCGTTCTCCATCTCGCGAAAGACCCTCCGGATCAACACAGCAGTGTTTCCATCCTTCCTCGGGCTACCATTGAATCCGACTACCTTCATGCTCTTCTCCTCTGATCTCTTCCTGAATACGGCTGCAGCATTGACCTGCTCATGGATTCTTACCACATGTTAAACCAGAGGTGTAGTCCGTCGCCCTTCAGAAATCGGGAAAAGGCGTTTTTGGCAAAACGCTGCCTCTGGCCGCAACCAAAACAGGGCGGCAGGATTTTTTTCCAGAGGATCAGGAAGGGCGCTGAGAAGGCCACCGGGAACCCGCTTTTTCTGGTGCTCCGCGCACGGCGAGCATGCATAAGGGAACATCGAAGTTTATCGAGGGCTCTCAGCCTCAAGGTGCATGTTGGCTCCACGCCCAGTGGGCCCGGCCTGTCCGGCAAAAACTCTAATATTGCTAGCGGTATATCAAGGCTGTGTAGATATTATGAGACGGTAGAACGGCTCGTGGCCGCCAATATCAAAACCTTTTTAACTCCCAAAATTAACAGCTTAGAAAGATCTCTCAATCATTTCTTTTCTGGAAAACAAGAGATGAAATGTTATTAATAAAAACCGGGTTCCCGAAAACTTTCCCTCTTCCATCTGCCGGCGCAGGAAGTCTAACCGGTCTTCCGAGAGGGCCGGTCTCCAGTGAGGCGCTCCGCAATGGCCTCTCCGGCCCTCAGCCCGCTGGCCGAAGCCTGAAGTAGACCTCGCGTTATCCCGGCCCCATCACCCACTGCAAAGAGGTTGGGAATCTCTGTTTCCAGCTCCGGAGAAAGCGAGATTCTGTTCGAATAAAACTTCACTTCGACGCCATAGAGCAAGGTATCCCGAGAGTAAATACCGGGCGTAAGCTTATCCAGCGCTTCCAGCATCTCCATGATGCTTGTGAGAATGCGATAGGGCAAAACAAAGCTGAGGTCACCGGGAACAGCCGTTTCGAGAGTAGGCCGAGTAGTCGATCGTGCGAGCCTCGCATGATTGGAGCGCCTCCCCTGGAGAAGGTCACCAAGCCGCTGAACCATTACTCCATGGCCAAGCATGTTGGCAAGCTCGGCAATATATCTACCGTAGCGGATCGGGTTATCGAACGGCTCGGTGAAAGATGCGCTTACAAGTAGTGCGAAGTTCGTGTTGTCGGTTCTCTTACCCGAATAGGAATGGCCGTTTACGGTCAGTAATCCGTCCATTTCCTCCGTCACCACTTCCCCATACGGATTCATGCAGAACGTCCGTATGCGGTCTTCAAATGTTCGTGAATAGGCAACCAGTTTAGCCTCGTAACATGTCTCGGTAAACTTGGTCAGAATGGAGGCCTGGGTCTCGATGCGCACCCCTATGTCCGCCGGGTTTGGCCTGGAGTTGAGCTGGAGCCTCTTGGCCTCGTCTCGCATCCATCTTGCCATGACCCTTCCTGGAGCGCACACCACGATGGGGGCTGTGATCTTCTCGTCCTTTTCGGTAATCACGCCTGCGACTCTTCCCTGCTCGACGAGAATCCTCTCCACGCGGGTCTCGGTCAATACATCCACAGTTCCGTCCAATGTTTCTCGTATTCTCTTGAGCAAGAGGTAACAGTTTTCGGTTCCTATGTGGCGCACCCTGCTGGGGACAAGTTCCATACCCGCCCTACGAGCTTCCTTGATGAGGTCATCCAGGGCGTCGGATTCTTCACAGTAAATCTGGCTCGGGGCCCCGAATTGCAGATAAAGACGATCGGCCTCGTCCAGAATCCTCAGCAACGTCTCCCGATCCATGAGATCCGCGAGAAATCCTCCTACTTCCGGAGAAAGGAGGATCTTCCCGTCGCTAAAAGCCCCGGCTCCTCCCCACCCGCACAGGATGTCCTTGCCCTTCCTCTCTCTGCCGGCGATGTCCTTCCCCATGTCTATGAGGAGAACGTTCCGAATGCCACAGTCGAGTAGCTTAAGAGTGCAAAAGATTCCCGCAGGCCCTGCACCTACGATGATCACATCATACGATTTGCTCCGGCTTTTCGGCATGCTGCCAACCTCCATGATCTGGGCGCCAGTTGCATAAGAAGCAGTCATTAATCTTCGATACGGCGCCTCTTTAACCGCTTTTCTGATGGCCGTCAAGTTATGCCCGCGGCGGTGTGCGAGTTCGACTCCCGTTCCGAGCGCCAGGACTTCAGTAAGGATTGCTGGACAGCCAAATCCTTTTTTCATTCTACTTTAGGAACGTGCGACGCGTTCATGATATTATACCTCGTGGTGTATTGATAGGATGGGCTCCGCGATTTGTAAAATTTCGCGCCGGAACACACGCATTAACCCGATGACGCTGAAAGGCATGTCATGGCTCTACAATATGTCCGAATTCCAAAAGTAGTGATAGCCGTGTTGTTTACTACCGTTTTGGTCGTGGTGCTGCTCATTGGGCAACTCATAGCGCAAGCGGACGATAAGGATCGTGACCTCATCCTGGCCAGCATCAAAGGTGATTTGGAACAAGTAAAGCGCCTGATGGACAGTGGCGCTAATGTTAATGCAAAGGACCAACAAGGCTGGAGCTCACTCGCATGGGCGCTTAGATTCCGTCAGTGGGACGTGGTGAAAGCGCTTCTGGAAAAAGGGGCTGAGGTGAATGGAAAGGCCAGGCTGAGCCGGAGAGCAGTGGTCGAGGCTGCGATGGACGGTCGCCTGGAAGTGCTGAGAGTCCTTTTAGACAAGGGGCTGGAGGTCGATACGAAAAGCAAGGAGGACTACACAGCGCTGGTTGAGAATGTCAGGGAAGGCAATTTGGCTTTTATTTGGCGCCTCTTGGAGGAAGATACTAGAGTTGATGCAAACGGTAAGCCGAGCAAGGACAAACCCCCTTATCAAGATATCGATAGGACGTCCAAGGCAAAGTTCTTTGGCGTGAGAGGTTGGCCAGATGGGATAGACTGTCCCGGTATAGAGTTGTTCTGGAAATTCAAAAATGATGAAGAAAATACCGCAGCAGAAGAATATCCCGAAGCCTTCTTTCGAACGAGAGAAGGCAAAGTTATTGCGCTTGAGCCGGGGATGGCCATGTTCAGCCCGGATTGCAATTACTTCTGGTCGACCTGGTATAATGGCGCAGTGATTGAGGTGTTCGAAACAGCCACTGGAAAACAGATATCTACCTTTCCAGGCTATTATCCGGCATGGTCTCCGGATTCCAAACGGATATTTATGTCAAGGACTGGTGAGAGCAAGGTTTATCAGCTATGGGAATGGTCATTGACAGACCAGGAGAAAAGGAAAACTTAATGAGGTTACCGATTACTGCGAGTGCGAGCCGCCTGGCGAGGGTGTCGCTTGGTATCCCGTCGAATTTAAGGAAAATGGCGATCTCATCTGGTCATATTCCACCTGTCAGGAAGGAGCAAATCTTCGGATTTGGAGAGTCCTTACGGTAGACCCGTCATCAGGAAAAATTAAGGAAACTGAAACCAAAGAAGATTACTGTGGACAATAAGATAGCGAAGCCCGATCACAGGAATTGATGAATTGTGATGCAAAGGAAAAATCGAATTCCAGCATGCATCCTCGTATTCAGATCTTGTCAAACGAATGAATTGAACTTCTGGAGATTTACCGATGTTGAACTCTGATCTGTTCATTGATACGTGGGGGAAATCGTACACAGAGGAAGTTCGGCTTTCAGCAGCCGAAGAGTCCATTCGCCAAGCTCTTGAGAAACATGTGCGGCGGCTCGCTTCGGAAATCGGAGAGCGAAACCATTCACGGCCTGAGGCTCTGGAACTGGCAGCCGACTATATACAAGAACATTCCAAGATTCCGGACTGGCAGTAACATCTCAGTGGTTCCAATGCAGCGACGGACATCGGGCCGAGAACATAGAAGCCATGATTAAAGGGCTCCGGCGCCGGGTCGCTGGTCATTGGGGCGCATTACGACACGATTGATTGCCCAGGCGCGAATGATAACGCCAGCGCTGTTGCTGCCATGTTGGAAATCGCATCCGCTGTTTCCAGGCGTGCCGAACGACCAAGGCGCACGATTCGCTTTATAGCATTTGCGAACGAAGAGCCGCCATATTTCGGGAGCAAGGATATGGGAAGCTGGAGATACGCCCAGGGACTTCGCAAACGAAATGAGGATGTGCTCGGGATGATATGTCTGGAGACAATGGGCTGCTACACCACTGAGAAAGGAAGTCAACAGGTTCCGGGGCTGCTGAGCCTTGCCTATCAAAACGACATCGGCAATTTCATACTCTTTTGCAGCAACCCCGAGTCAACGCCATTTTGAAAATGCTTTTGCAGGCATTCAGGGAGCATTGTCAGTTCCCGTCCGAAGGTTTGGCAGCGCCGGAGGATCTTATCCCGGACCTTACGTTGTCCGACAACATGTGCTTCTGGAGGGCAGGATTCAATGCAGTAATGGTTACGGACACTGTCTACCTGAGATACAAGCACTACCACCAACCCACGGATACTCCTGACAGGCTGAACTATCCTGCGCTGGCAAGAGTCACTTTCGGCTTGTCAGAGGCAGTGTGGTCTCTAGCCTGCAGCCCGTGAGAGAATGTTGGCCGAAATAGTGGGAGACGGCTAAACATCTCCCACGTCAGTAATCAGTGCAGTCGTCTCTCTTCTTCGCTCGAAATCTCTCTAAACCGATCGGCTTGACCTCCGCCATATTGCGAAAACAAGTCGATTATGGCTTCATTAAAGGCGGGTATATCTTCAGGACTTCGGCTACTTACCCAATTTCCATCGACGACGGTTTCTCGATCGACCCAATTCCCCCCGCATTCCGAATATCATCCTGAATGGTGTGATAACTTGTAAGCGTTTTACCTTTGACCAAATCCGCGGACACAAGTAACCACGGACCATGGCAGATGACGGCAATAGGTTTATTCTGTTCATCTATTCTTGTCACAAAATCTTGTGCTTCGGGAACCACACGAAGCGCATCCGCGTTAATTGCCCCTCCGGGTAATAGAACCCCATCGAAATCATCAGGATTCGCTTGTTTAATCGGCATATCGACTTTGAATGAATCGGCTTTGTCAACATGATTAAAACCCTGAACCTTGTCAGGTCTGGGGGATAATATCATCGTAGTTGCGCCTGCTTGTTCCAGAGCTTCTCTTGGTTCAGTCATTTCAACTTGTTCGAAACCGTCAGTAACCAAAATGGCAATTTTCATTCCGTTTAAAGGTTTGATTTCCATAATTCGGCTCCTTTGATTTCTCTAAGGACGACAAATTACTTCGTTAATATAATATAACAATTCAAAATTATTATGTACTCGGGGCTAAGGCGGAGCTAATGCCTTAATCTTATTGGAAATCAAATTTCTTGTTGATCGAAGGGCCGCGGGATCTCTCGAAAAGGCTTCATCACTTGCCAAGAACTTCCTGATGGAACTATTTATTCTCTCGGGAATCATATGTCCATAAGGCATGGATCAGGCAAGGTACAAACCGTGCTGTAAGATGGCCCGTCAGGACCGGCCGAACCTCTGGGCCGCCGGTAATGCCGTTTTAGGCCATCGTACTTGACAGCATAGTCTACAGAGACTATAAACCCTGGCTCTTGATCATGTTCTCAAAAAAGACGCAATATATGCGGATTTAAAACGAAAGGAAGGAATGCGTGGAAGTGATGCCCTATATTGCCATACCGGCAGAATGTACGGACCGGATATTGGACAATGGTGGCGGTAAATTAGACTCAGAACTCGTCGCGGAGATGTGGAAGCACATTCAGCGACACAAGTGGTTTCTTTCCGAACAGCTCGGAAGAGATGTGGGAATAAAAGTAGCTTGTCTCGACTATATCGAGAATACCGATTCAATTCAAACCGCTATGGAAGAGGTTGAAAGAGACCATCTCCTGAAAGAACTCGGGGAGCAGCTTGGAGACGGGTTCAACAGCATGGTGCAGGAGCCCGATACCATTGACTCTATCAGGGAGACCTTTGGCCCTTACCTTAGCACGGACGTCGTCAACGAGATCCTGAATTCCTCAGGAGGCACAGAAATAAAAGATGAGTTAAGAGAAATAACCATCCTCGTGTCAGATATTCGTGAGTTCACACGCACAACCGAATTGTTGGAACCGAAACAGGTCTTGGAACTCATCAACCGTTACTTGGAGCAAATGACGGATATCATAATGAAACACGGGGGTACAATTGACGAATTCACCGGAGACGGGATTCTTGTATTCTTTGGAGCGCCGACCTTCGTCCCCGACCACTGCAAGCGGGCCGTGGCCTGCGCATTGGAGATGCAGAAAGCCATGGAAGCTCTGAACAGAGACTACCTGCGCCTTGGCCTTCCCGAACTTCAGACGGGAATTGGTATCAACAGCGGGCAGCTGATTGTCGGGAACATAGGCTCGGAGAAACGTAAGAAATATGGGGCTGTAGGAATTCCAATAAACCTGGCTTTTAGGGTCCAAGCAGAGGCTGAAGGCGGCGAGATCCTCGTATCGCCCGCAGTCTTTCATGATCTCCGCGAAGAGCTATTGGTGGAAGGGACAAAGCAGTGTTCTCTCAAGGGTATTGAGCCACCCATCACCCTGTATCGCGTGGAGGGGCTCATACGAAAAGCCTGATTCGGAAACAATGTTTTGAAGTGAATGCAGGATGGTTGGGCGGACCCGGGAGACGCTGTTTCCATCTAGTAATGGTAGGGCGGCCTGTGGCCGCCGATTCTTTTGCCCACCGTTGGCCGAGATCGTGAAAAGATGTCGGGTACAGCTCGACTTACCTCCTGGAGCCTGTTTTGCAGCGGGATGGCACGATAAAGGAAGGCCGCTCCGGGGTCGCTGCGATGTCCTGCTAACGACCGGAGTCCCTGTCGGTCTGAACCGTGGGTGCAGTCTTCGTCGACTGATTCAGCGCATTGCCTTGGTCTGAGCCTTGGCAGCGACGTCCCGCACTGAACTCTTCCAAACTACCTCGTTGATGATCTCCATCAGCTTTAGAATGTCGATCGGCTTTCGGACAATCGCATCTACACCGCTTTGCGCTGCCATGGTGTCTTCGTTCGGCTCGCGGTCCCAGCCTGTGATGAGCACAAAGGGCGTCTTGGCCACGCCCTTTTCGGCACAAATGCTCTTGATGGCCGAGGCGACCTGCCAACCGCTAATTTGGGGCATTCCAAGATCGCAAAGCACCAAATCCACTTGCGTGCTCTTGAAGATTTCAATTGCTTTAATGCCTGAAGAAGCTGTGAAGATTGTTTGCCCCAGTTCCGACAATCCGTCTCCGATTACGGTGGCAACGGCTTCCACATCATCCACGACAAGCAGACGAAGCGCAGGAATCACGTGCGGTTTGTCGGCTGATTCTTCTTCGTCTGCAGGCCGACTGGCAAAAGGCAACTTCACGGTAAAGAGAGAGCCCCGGTCCTCGGCGCTCTCGACAAAAATATCGCCCAAATGCTGTTTGACGATTCCCAGACTACATGCGAGCCCCATTCCAATCACCTGGGGGCCTTTGGTGGTCTGGAACGGCTCAAACACCCTGCCGAGATCATCCTGGGCGATCCCTATCCCGTTATCAGCGATGCGGATTACCACGCTGCCATCTTGGACGGAACTGCTGATTCTTATCTCTCCTCCTTCTGGCAATGCTTCGGCAGCGTTCTGGATAAGATTCATGACAACGTCAAAAAGCTCAGCCTCCCGTCCCTGAACCAGGCAACCAGTTTGTAGATCGGAAACCAGGGATATATTGATCCGTTCACTTGCCGGCTTGGTTTCCCAGAAAGGCCGGCTCATTTGAATTGCATTCCGCACTGTAGCGGCTATGTCAAAGACTTTTCCAGCCGGTGCTCCGTTCCGGGATTTGATACGTACGAAATCTTGGAGCCGCCTGACGGTGTGGGAGCCCCGAAGCGAGCTATCAACTATCCGCTCAAGATCCTTTCGCGCCCTGGATAACTCGCCGGCTTCGAGATTTGTCAATGCAAGCTGAGCCGAGCCCAACACGACTTGTAGGAGGTTGTTGAAGTTATGAGCCACTCCGCCGGCTAATTCTCCTATTGCTTTGAGCCGTTCAGAGCGAAGGAGAAGCTGATCGGCTCGTCTCCGGTCGGTTATATCCAGACAATATTCTATCACCTGTTTGACGGTCCCTTCACTGTCGAAGATCGGATAGGCATAAACGTCAACATGCGTGGCGTTGCCTTCGTCGTCGTAGTGAAGATGCTCAACGACCATCGGGCGACCGGTCTTCTTAACTTCGTCGAGCGGGCAGGGGTGGTCCAGACCCTCACACGGATTACCGCTTCTGTGGGTAACGGAATAACAAGTGGACTGTTCCCGAATGCCAGCGGAGATTGCAGCGGGATTAGCCTTCTTGACAGTGTAATCATCCACATCAACTATGTAGAATGGATGGCTCAAGGATTCGAGTATTGTGTTGACGAATTCGTGCTCGGCTTGAATCGTTTTCTGTGCTTGTTCACACTCTGCGATTTCATTGCGAAGTTGCGCATTGAGGGCTTCCAGGGCAGCTGTGCGTTCTGCTAGGTGCGCCTCAAGATCATTTGGTTCGTTCAGGACCTCTCCCTGCTCCGGTTGATTCGCCGATTGTTGCTTGTTTTCCAGGCCCAGATCATCGGTCTCGAGAATCAGGTCCGTATCTATATCATGAAGCCTCCGCGTCTCTTCAGTCTCAAACCTCCCAATTCCGGAAAATTTCTCGCCATTCATGATAGCCCCTCCAGAAGCAGACTAGGCTTCTCGCCTTCCAAACAGTTTGCGCATATTCTCATCATGCCTATGATGCGAACCGCCTATACACCTTCAATAGGTGAGATGCGTTTTGAGACAATTGGATTCAAATGTTGTTGCACATGCTCCATAACTATTTACCAATGGCCTACTTCATGAAAGCACTTGACTGAACAAACACCTTCGCTAAAATAACCAAGACAACCATTGCATTTGTTTCATAATTGGTCCGTTGTCACTTTTTGGTAGATTTCTTCAATTAGTATAAGGGGGACATGCAAATTCATCGAAAGGTTCGTGGCACAACGGGGACGTTACGATTTTACGTGTGGATTTCCATCGCCATGTGGGCGGCTATGGTGTGGGGCTGCTCTTATGGGTAATTTCTGGAACCACCCGGTCTACTAGGCACTTAGCCCATCAGGTAACCAGCCGCACGTCAACATGGATCGGGCATACCGGGTCAGGGACTCGAAAACATAAGAAATGGCAAGACCGTTGCATAACTCGGGATCATTATGGATAGGACAAGGTCAATGATTACGCCGCTGGATCGACTGGTCAAGGCATTGCTGGATGGAGATCAGGTTCAGGTGATCGCTGAAGCTAGAAGGCTTCGGGACATGGGAGTCGAGGACGAGCGAATAGTCACCGAGGGAATAGAAGTGGCGATGGGACAATTGGATGCTAAATGCACCATGGAGCAGTTCAACTTGCTGGAAATCATGCTTACCGGACGGGCAGTGATGGCAGTCATGAAAGAGTTGTATCCATCAGGTGATCCTCCACTTCGGACAAAGGGAACTGTCGTGATGGCAAGTCCGGAGGGGGACGTGCACGACCTGGGGAAGAACGTCCTCAAGGCAGTATTGACTGCAAAAGCATACCATGTTGTGGATTGTGGCAAGGATTGCCCTGTAGAGAGACTGATTAGCGTCGCTGAGCAAGAAGGAGCGCTTGCCGTCGCTGTCAGCGGCTTGATGACCAGCCTAATTCCTCAAGTGAGGCAGATCAGGGATAAAATGACCGGACGGGGACTCGGCCACATCAAGGTGATAGCGGGAGGGGCAGCATTGAAGCAAGCCTCCGCCGAGAGTCTAAACGTTGATTTCGTAGCCCAGACAGCTTTCGATGGCGCACGTTATCTTGACCAAATCACAGGGGAACCGCAGTGAACAGCATAGAACGAATCAGGGCAGCGGTGAATTTCCAACCCCCGGATCGAGTGCCGGTGATCGCTCAGGTTTTCGGTCATGCTGCCGGCTTGGCTGGGGTCGCGTTGGGCGACTATGTTCGGAGTGGTGAATTGCTGGCGAATTGCCAGATTCAAGCGCTGAAACACTACGGTTACGACGCTGTCTTTGCTTTGATGGATGCAAATGTTGAGACTGAGGCCGCGGGCTCTGTCCTGACTTATCGAGCAGATCAATATCCAAGTGTCAGGACCTACGCGCTTTCGGATGGGGCTGACCTGAAGGAGCTGTCGGTTCCTGATCCACACCGAGCTGGGCGCATGCCTGAACTCCTGGACGCTGTAAAGATTTTGCGGCGAGAAGTGGGCGCTGACACATTGGTCGTTGGCTGCGTGCTGGGACCGATGACCCTGGCGACGCAACTGCTGGGCATCGAAGCGACCCTCTACTTGGCGGTAGACGAGCCTGAAAGCTTTTCCCGTTTGTTGGACTTTGCGACCGAGATCGTCATACGGTTTGGGATTTCACAAATCGAAGCAGGCGCACATCTGCCCATAGTTTTCAATCCATCGGCTTCACCGGCGGTTATTCCGTACCAATTCTTCCGCGAATTTGAACTACCGCGTCTTCGCAGAGTGTTCGCGACGTTCAAGGAGGCGGGTGCCGCGGCCAACTGGCTTCATATCGCCGGACCGGCTGGACCTATCTTGTCCCTCTATTCTGAGGCCGGCGTGGACATCGCGAACATAGACTATGAGGTTAATCCCTTGGATGCTCAGCGAGCGCTCCCGCAGACTTGCCTGGACGGCAACATAAAGCCTCTCGACTTCGTTGAGGCGACTCCTGACGTAATTGCCGATGAGTCGTCCAGATTAATGAAACTTTTTGCAGATCGTGGGGGCTTTATCATGTCATCCGGCTGCGAAATTCCCCCGGAATCAAAACCGGAAAATATTGCCGCTATGGTTGCGGCAGTGAGATAGATAAGGTGTCCTTTTGCCAACGCTGACGGTCAAATCGAAAAAAGACGAATATCGTATCATATTTAGCGCGGGCCAGTCCCTGCGAGAAATATTGGATGGGGCCGATGTTAGGGTTCGTGCGGGATGTAGAGGTACGGGTGCCTGTGGTCTATGCCTTGTGCGGATTGAAGCGGGACAGGTGGGTGAACCCAAACCAAATGAGAATACCTATCTGAATAGTACGCAACTTTCTCAGGGCATTCGATTGGCCTGCCAAGTAATTCCTGAGCAGGATGTGGAGATTGAGATCCTTGCGCCCGCCCCCAAAGCCGATTGGAGAAGTCTTCCCGATGGAGACGGACGGCGTATCAGGCGGGCTCCGTCCGTTACTTTGAGAGACGCGCCAACGGAGATAAAGGAACCTTACGGAATAGCAGTGGATCTGGGTACAACCCACATCAGCCTTTCGCTACTCGATCTGTCCAGCGGCCAGTACCTCGCAGGACGTTATGGACCCAATCCGCAGATGTTTTTTGGTTCGGACGTTATCACTCGCCTGACCACGGCGTCCGAGTCTTCCGAGCAAGCGGGGGCTATGAGCCGACAAGTGGTCCAAGCGATAGGCGAAGCGCTGTGGGACATTGCCTCCAGAGAAGGAATCGATCTTCAGCAGGTGGTGAGTCTCACTCTGGTAGGAAACACAGCAATGTTGGCATTATTGTCTGGGCGGAATTATCGTCAGTTGGTTCGGCCGGACTACTGGACGAAAGCGATTGATTGTGTGCCCGATCGTGCGGACACCTGGGCCGCGGCCTGGGGCATTCATCCCCAGGCGAGCATAGAGGTAATCCAACCTCTGGCGGGTTTTGTAGGTTCTGATTTGCTGGCTGGCGTGGCGGCGACAGGCCTGGCTGAAGACGGGGCCGGTTGCCTTCTCATTGATTTTGGCGCTAATTCCGAGATAGCTCTGTGGGACGGTCAGACCTTCTGGGTCACTTCAGCCGCCGGGGGCCCTGCTTTCGAGGGGAGTGGCATTGAATGCGGACTGCCCGCGGTACCTGGGGCCATATACCGGGTTAATGCACAGCAGGATGGGACACTCGATTTTGCTGTCATCGGCGGCGGACCAGCGCAGGGCATCTGCGGTTCGGGATTGGTAGACCTGATTGCCACCTTAGTCAGGACAGGCAGATTGACCAACATTGGTCGATTCTCCCCCTCTGTTCCGGGAAATGGATTTGTGATCAGGCGAGGTGAGCCGGAGATCGTTCTTACCAAAGGGGGTGTAGATGTCTTTCAACGTGCCAAGGCAGCTATTGGGGCAGGCGTACACGTCTTGCTGACACAGACGAACATGAGGTACAAGGATTTGCGGCGCATCTGCGTGTGTGGCGCTTTTGGAAGTTTCCTGAATATTGAGAATGCCCAGGAGATCGGCTTGTTGCCCAAAATCCAACCAGAGCTTGTGGAGCTTTGTGGAAATACAGCATTGGCGGGGTGCGAGGATGCGATGCTGTCACATGTTCCCGCTCAACATCTGGCGCATCTCAGAAATTGTCTTAAAATTGTCAATTTATCGCAGTGTCTGAATTTTGACGACTTTTTTTTGGAGCATTTGTACCTACAACCTGCGCACGGAGAGTGAGCCACGGAAACAATGTCTCCCGGACAAGCGAATTATCTGGATGCCTTTATTAAAACTGCCCAGTATCTAGCCAGCCTGACGACCCCACAGGATGTGTGGAGCGAGTCGAGCAAACTTCTCGTCAAATTTTGGAGCGCAGATTTGGGCGGCTTTGGGGAACGCCGCTCAAACAGCGAAATAGTAATAGATCATTTGGCTTTCTCCGCTGAAGTTTCCAAATGGATGGATTTTGCATCGGACGTGCAACAAGATATCGCCGAGGTACTGGATGGTGGTTTCCTCACTTGGCGGTCCATTTCTTCATCGCCGGAACCCCTTGTAGTGGCCTTTCTGCCTATCACCCAGGAGAACCAGGTCACGAGCGTGCTGCTGGTGGGTCACAGGACGTCCGGCTCGATTCCAAAAGCTCTTCTCAACGTCTACTTGGCTGTCGCAGGTCTTGTGGGAACGACAGCCGACCGCTTGGCTTCAGAAGCAGAACTGAGGAAACATCGCCGGCACCTCGAAGAGTTGGTCGGAAAGCGCACCGCCAAGCTGGCAAAGACCAACGAACAACTCCAAGAAGAAATCATTCATCGCCAGCGGGCTGAGGAGGCACTGCAAAAGGCCCATGATGAATTGGAGCTTCGAGTTCAGGAACGAACGGCGGAATTGGAGAAGGTCAAGGAGGCTATAGCAACCGAGCGGCAAAGGTTATATGACATCTTGGAAGCGATGCCTGTAATGGTATGCCTTTTGACGCCGGATTATCGCGTCGCATTTGCCAACCGCAGTATCCGCGAGAGATTCGGCGAGGACCACGGAAGGCACTGCTTTGATTATCGTTTTGGACTGAAGGAGCCTTGCAGCTTCTGCGAATCATACAACGTGCTGAAAACCGGCAAGCCCCATCATTGGGAAGTTACGGGTCTGGATGGCTCTATCATAGATTCCTACGACTTCCCTTTTACAGACACTGACGGGTCTCCTCTCATCCTGGAGATAGAAATCGACATCACCGAACGCAAGCGTGCGGAGGCAGCATTACGAGAGGCGAGTGTCTACAATCGTAGATTGATCGAGGCGAGTCTAGATCCCCTGGTGACCATTAGTGCTGAAGGAAAGATCACTGATGTAAATGTAGCAACTGAGAGGGTTACAGGTCATTCGCGAGAGGAAATCATTGGGACGGACTTTGCTGACTATTTCACCGACCCTGAGAAAGCTAGATTAGGATACGAGCAGGTTTTTCGAGACGGTTCGGTGAAAAACTATGAATTGGCAATCCGGCACAAGAAAGGGTGGTTGACCCCAGTAATATACAACGCATCCGTATACCGTGATGGGTCTGGGAAAGTGGTCGGGATCTTCGCTGCTGCCCGTGATATCACCGATCGGAAACGGGCGGAAGAGGAGCTTATTCGGTCCAATCAGGACCTCCAGCAATTCGCCTATGTGGCCTCTCACGATTTACAAGAGCCTTTGCGCAACGTCGCCAGTTGTCTGCAAATGCTGCAAAAAAAATACTTCAACGAACTCGATGCCCAAGCCGACCAGTATATTGAGTACGCAGTAGAGGGTTCGGTGCGGATGAAAGACCTCATCCTAGACTTATTGGCATATTCCCGTATCGGAACGAGAGGGCAACCCTACGAACCGACGGATTGTGAGCAGATTCTGGCCGAGGCGGTAAAGAATTTGAGGTCTGCGGTAACCGAAACGAGGGCGGTAATCACCCATGATCCGCTTCCCACGATTCCCGCAGATGGCACCCAATTGCTGCAGGTATTTCAAAATCTTATTGGAAATGCCATCAAGTTTCGCAGGGATCCAAGTCCTCAGATTCACGTGGCCGCAGTGAAGAACAAGAACGAATGGGTCTTATCAATTAAGGACAATGGTATCGGTATCGAATCTCAGTACATGGATAAGATATTTGTGATCTTCCAGCGACTAAATAAGAGAAGAGAATATGAAGGTACGGGCATGGGCCTTGCCATAGTAAAAAAGGTTGTCGAACGTCACGATGGACGAGTCTGGGTAGAATCCGAACCGGGCGAGGGGACGACTTTTTATTTCTCGATACCGGACAAGGGGATTCAGTCCTCATGATTCCGGAGATAAAAGTTGCTGCCGCCAAATCCCGAAAGACCGGATTAAATGCTTAGAATCATGTTCCAGCCTAATCTTACATTTTGAGGCACGCACGAGCCTCTTAGGCTCATTGTTAAGCCATGAACATCATGCAATTTGCCGGACTATTCAAATTGGGGGGCTGGTTGTGAGTCATCTTGACCCACTTTCACATCTTTCTCGCTCCAACAAATAATTGTTGTGAGCCATATTGACCTCAACATTCCAAGGTGTTACAATTATATTTTGCCAGTCTAACTCGTGGGCACACATTATGCTCTTTCACCTCGTATTCTTTAGGTAAGGGGGGTCCCGACATGACAAAGACTAGAATTTCTCTATTATTACTGGTTGCAAGCTTCTTCTTATTACTACCGGTTTACGCAATTGCTGCGAACGAAGAGATAACCATGGCCGGCGTACGGCCCTTGACAGGGCCTTTTTCAGGCGGAGGCATGGAGGGGGCAGATGGAAGCTGGGATTGCGTGGCCATAGCCAACCGGGAGGGTGGAATTAACGGCAAGAAGCTCGAGTACATAATTGAGGACGGTCAGTACAAGCTCGACGTTGCGATGGCAGCGTTTCAGAAGATCATGTCTACGGAAAATCCTATTTACTTTTCCGCTGAAAGCACTGCTCAGGCTAAGATTCTAGCCCCGGATTTCAAGAGCCGCTACAAGATGCTTCTGGGCTCAACCTCACTTTCCAGCGAACTTGCCAACACCGCATGGAATCCTTATTCGTGGGTGACAGGCCCGACCTACGGGGACCAGTTTGGGATACTTCTGAAGTATATCGCAAAGGAGAAGCCCGGAGCCAAGGTGGCTTTCTTCTATAGCGACACCGAATTCGGAAAGGATCCCATTAAATTCGGTCGGATAACATGCAGCAGACTGCGACTGAAACTGGTGGCAGAAGAGGTAGCACCCCTGGGTGCAAAGGATCTGGCCGCACAGATCGCGGACCTGAAAGCAAACGATCCGGACTACGTGGTCTTCCAGGGCTTCCTGCTGGACCCCGTGCCCCAGGTGATAAAGGCATGCAGAGAACTGGGCATGAAATGCAAATTCGTGGGCACTTTCTACGGTGCAACCAAGCAGATTTTAGACAAACTCGGACCCCTCAGTGACGGCTACCTGGCAGTCAGCCCATACATGTACTGGTGGAACGAAGACGTTCCCATGATCAAGAAGATCAGGGATTACACAGCAGAAAAACACCCGGATGTGAAGTTCAGGGATGTTTCCTACATGAATGCCTTCATGGGAGCGCTTGTCATTATTGAGTGCATTCGCCGGGCGGATAAGGCCGGCGAACTTAACGGCGAAGGTGTTGCAAAAATGCTTCAAACCATCAAGGACTTCGATTCCGGGGGGCTTTCCGCTCCCTGGACCGTACGCAACAACAGGTTTCCGGTGGCCAGGGTATGGTCCGCCAACCCGGCGAAAGGGATTTACGAACCCGCGTCCGATTGGATCAGACTTGACAGGTACGACGCGGATTAGCAGTGGCGTGCAGCGAAGAGCCTGAGGTCGGCCACGTAAAGAGAGAAATTAAAACCCTTGTAAGATTGGCATGGGACATATCCATGCAGTGGCATATATTAACCATAACTCTTGCGCCCCTCAAGAGTATGTTTTCATCCCCCTCTCGCTCCCCTCTTCCGCCAGGGGAGAGGGTTTTAAATCCCCCTCCCTCGACCGGAGGGGGCAGGAGGAGGGTGACAACTATTTGAAATAACGAACTTACGTGATCATAACTTAGCGCATACAAGGCGGAGCCTGGGGGCCTGGAAAGGGAATAACCAACGGCCGTGTCGCCATTACGCTAATCAAACACATCAATACATAATTTTGGGGGTGGTTCGAGCCCAAGTGGAAGTGCCCAAATTCGCTTAAGAATTTATAGACGTTGTCATAAAAATCAGATAAATATATTGTCGTATCTTAATAAGTTGTCGCACTCATTTACTCAGCGATAATTGGGGACGGGATTGTAACTCGTGTCCACCGTTTCCCCCTGGAAGCTCGCGGTTTTTGTGCCCTTTTCGATATCATCTTGGTTAAAAAGGTTGATAACATGTGTAACGTTGTTTCTGGGACATGACACTGGAACCTCGGGCTGGCATCGGAATCTGTTTTTGTGAGGGGCCTAGATGAAGAGTAACGAGATCGCGGGGCCGAATGCTTCACTGTCCCTCTCAGCTCAGAAACAGAGGAAGTTGAAAGCTGCCCAGATCAGACGGCTCTACGTACAGTCCGGCATCGGCTCACTGGGAGTTTTATTAGGGGCCGTGATACTGGGAGCCGCCCTCTGGAACGTGGTCTCGCATGACCGGATAGTTGTCTGGGCATTGGCATACGCAGCTCTGGTCCTGGGAAGACATTGCCTCATACACTTCTTCCACAAACAAGAACGGGATGATGACCAGGTTATAAGGTGGGGTGCCTGGCACACCCTGGCAGCGAGTACGGGAGGACTGCTGTGGGGAGTGGCAGGTGTCTGGTTGTTTCCGGAAGATTCGATTCTATATCAATACCTCTTTTTGATTTTCGTTGCTGGAATCGGAACGGCGAGTACTGTTTTCTACTCGCCGACGAACGATTATGTGCCCAATATCTTGCTGGCGTTGCTCCCTCTTTCAGGCCGGTTCATATACGAATTCGACCGATCTCATGTGATTACTGGGGGCCTCATACTTCTATTTGCCGGTGTGCTTCTGATAACGGGCAGACGGATGCACATGGTATATGCCGATTCATTGACGCTCAGATACGATAAAGAAGAACTCGTAGAGGATCTGGAAAACGAAATTGCCGAGCGTGACCGACTCCAAGCGGAATTGCAAACAGCACACGATGATCTTGAAATCAGAGTTGACGCTAGAACGAAGGAATTGAAAGCGCTCAACCGCACACTTGAACAGGAGATTGCAGAACGAAAGCAGGTTGAGGAGGCGTTGAGGAAATCCGAGGAGAAGTACAGGCTATTGGCCGAGAACGCCGCGGACATCGTGTGGACCTTGGACCTTGCTACCCGGAAATTCACCTATGTCAGTCCATCCGTGCAGAAAATCCGCGGGTACAGCCCGGCAGAGGCTGTCAATCTTCCGCTGGACAAGACGTTGACGCCTGATTCTTACGCCAAGGCTATGACGACACTTAGTGAGGAGATTGGAAGGGACCGTGAGCCTGGCGTCCAACACGACCGCATACGGTTGGTCGAATTGCGGGAAATTTGTAAGGATGGTTCAATTATCGAGACAGAAGCCAGGATTAAATCCATCCGCGATGCGGACGGACTTCCCATAGGACTCCTAGGTATCACAAGGGACATCACTGATCGCAAGCGGGCCGAGGAGTTGTTATGGAAATCGGAAGCGAAGTACCGCTCCGTCGTCGAGAATGCGTACGAGTTGATCCTTGTAGCCCAGGACGGAAAGTTTGTGTTTTCCAATCCAAAAGGGCTGGAGCTCTCAGGGTATTCTGAAGAGGAAGTAACGAGCAGGCCTTTTCTGGAGTTTGTTCACCCTGATGACAGACAAACCGCGTTCGAGCTCTATCAAGGGGCGATGGAGGGCGAAGGAGCAAGAAAGGCCCGTGTATTTAGGGTCATAGACAAATGGGGTAAGGTGCGATGGGGCCATGTCGGCGCTGTTCGTATCGAGTGGGATGGCAGACCCGCGGCACTGGTTTTTGGCATTGAAATCACCGAGCTTAAGGAGGCGGAAGAGGCGCTTCGTGAAAGCGAGCAGAGGTTCCGAGCGTTAGCAGAGGGAGCCCCCTTTGGCTTAGCGTTAATCAAGCAAGGTGGAACCTTCCAATATATCAATCCGAAATTCAGAGAACTGTTCGGGTATGATCTCGAAGATATACTCGAGGGCAGAGAATGGTTCAGAAGGGCGTATCCGGATGCGGAATACCGGCGGCAGGTGATTTCAATGTGGATTCATGATGCAAGGAGAGCCAAAACGGGGCAAGTACGACCGAGGATTCTCACAGTCAGGTGCAGGGATGGGACCGACAAAACGGTTAGTTTTATTCCGTTAAGTCTTCCTTCGGGCGAAGATATGGTGACCTGTGAAGACATCACGGAAAGGCGGAGGGCCGAAGACCTCGCCATTCAAACTGAGCGTTTGAAGGCCATAGGAGACCTTGCCGGAGGCGTCGCGCACAATTTCAACAATCTGCTCCAGATGGTCATGGGCGGCATCGACTTCGCCTTGGTCGATCTGGAAATGGGAAACCTGTCCGGACTCAAGAAGACCCTCGAAGAACTCCTTAAGGGTTCGAGGTTCGGTGCCGAAACTGTGAGGCGACTCCAGAGTTTTGCCCAGGTCCGCGGTGAGATCCAACCCCCAGAAGGCGAGGTGATTGATCTGTCTGAAACCGTGAAGCAGGCGGCTGAAATAACGAAGCCTTTTTGGAGAACGGGTCCTGACAAGGATGGTATGGGTATCGCCCTGAGTCTGAAACTCATGGATCGATGTTATGTGAACGCAAAAGAAAGCGAAATCATGGAGGTGCTGATTAATCTCGTGAAAAACGCTGCCGAGGCTTTGCCAACAGGGGGTGAGATTCAAATCAAAACATTCTTCGAGAAGGATGAAGCTATACTCCAGGTTAGTGATAATGGTGTGGGGATAAAAAAAGAGCATCTCAAGAAAGTATTTGAGCCTTTCTGGAGCACCAAGGAAGGGACCACCGGAACTGGCATGGGACTCGCTGTGAGCCACGGGATCATTAGAAATCTTAGGGGAGCCATCTCGGTGGAGAGCGAAAAGGGAGATGGCACTACCTTTACCGTGACGCTTCCTTTAGCCAGAGAGCCCCGCGAGGCGCCAGTGCCTTCGGGCGCAAAGATGTTGCGCTCCAAATTAAACATCCTAGTGGTCGACGATATGGTGGTCATTGTCATGCATCTTCGGGGGATGTTGATGAAGCACCAGCACACGGTTTTCTCCGCAATTTCGGGTGAAGAAGCGCTTGAGATATTCAGGAACAACAAGATCGACATGGTAATCTGTGATCTGAGTATGCCAGGCATGAACGGTTGGGAGGTGGGTAAGGCGATCCGAGCCATTTCTCGGGAGCGTGGCCTGCCCAAGACGGCGTTTATTCTGTTGACGGGCTGGGGCGGGCAGGCGCTGGAACAAGAGAAGGTCATGGAATCCGCGGTCGATGCAATCGTGGAGAAACCCATTGACAACAAAAGGTTAATGGAAACCGTCAGGGAGGTGGCCGAAAAGGTTCTCCCAGAAGAAAAGTCAAGCGGACACCATTCGTAACCCCTAAGTTAGAAGGGGCTTGGATTTGTCATTGCGCGGAGTGAAATCCCACGTTTCGCGGGAAAGCAATCCCTAAGGCCGCGAGATTGCTTCGCTCCGCTCGCAATGACATTCTTTGCCCGCCTGTAACTGACGAGTTAGATGCGCCGATTGAAAAATGCGCCAGCCGTCGCTCCTGCGATGTTCTATCGACGAGCATTTCCAATTCTACCGCCACAGCCTGAAACACGTGATTAAAAGCTTGGTGCAGCTCGATAACGACTCGTTGTCCTATAGAGTGAGTCTCTTAGGCTCACAGGCAACGTAGTAATATTACAACGAATTGTCGAGCTTTCTAAAAATGGATGGTCTGCTAGCGTGAGCCACTTCGACTCGCCCGCACCAATACCTTTGATTCCGGCTATTCAGTTGACGCTAATATATTTAATATTAATAGCTATTACACTTTTCTTGCCACCTACCAAGCGCGATGGCACTGGAAATGCAACCCGATCATTGGTCTGTTTTCAAAAACTGCATGCATGGGCTGATGAGTATGAGCCAATCGGATTGATTACTTTGAGATGGCGCCAGCCACGACACAACCTCATCCGGCCGGCACCTGTGCTCGACGTAGATCAATATTTAAGCTGCAGATCACTGATTCTCCTTTTTTGGGGTAAGATATTTGGTTGATTCAGTTCTAATGGCTACAAGGCATCGATTATGAGATTGATCGTTATCGTTGCATCAGTAATTTCCGGTTTCGTGGCAATCAGCCTGGTCTTCTTCCAGGCCACACGCAAGACCTATCCGGGCTTTGGCCGCTGGACTGCAGGTGTGGGCTGTCTGACTCTGGGGTACCTCGCCCTCGGACTGAGAGGGTTCATTCCTGATGCCCTTTCAATTTTTGTAAGTAACGGTGCCTTCCCTCTGGGCATGGTTTTTTTGCTGGACGGGCTACGGCGCTTTCTGGGCTTAGCCCCCATGTCCGGAATTTGGTACGCCCTTCCGGCAATGGACCTGGTGGCCACATCTGTTCTTTATTATCTGTACGACTCGGCCTTTTGGCGTACTGCGGTCACTGCAATAGCCATCTCTGTTCCCCATTGGCCAATGGCTGCGCTCATTTTCCGCCATCCGGTCAGGCACGAGTCAATATTCTATTCCGTTATCGGCTGCCTCCTAGGCTTGGCCGGGTTGGTGGTTCTTGCCAGACCATTGGGAGCCCTTTTTCTTCCCCAGTGGCATCTTTTCATGGATTCTCCATTCCAGATGGGCTCGCTCATCGCCTTGATAGTCCTTCAACTGGGCGAAAGCCTTTCCCTGATGATGCTGAATAGTGAGCGCGTGGAGAGCGAGCTTACAGAATCGGAAGCTGATTTAAGCGTGACAGTTGACCGATTGCAGCTGGCATTGGCCGAGCAGAAGAAGGCAGAGGAAGCCCTGCGATATAGCGAGCGGAAGCTGTCGCTGGCACTGGAGGGAGCCGATGTTGGGATATGGGAGTGGAATCTGACAACCGGAAAGGCTATATGGTCGGAACGAATCCACAGAATATTAGGCCGCGAACCGGATGAGTTCGAACCTACGCTCAAGAATTGGAAAAAAATCGTCCACCCGGATGATTGGCCGACGGTCGCGGAGAATCTAAACCTTCACATCGATGGGAAACTCCCCATTTATGAGGTTGAGTATCGCGCTCTGAACAAATCCGGAGACTGGCATTGGGTACACGTTCAGGGAAGGGTGATTGAAGTTGATACGGACGGGAAGCCTATCAGGATGACGGGAGTTGTTGCGGACGCGACAGACCGCAAGAAGGCCGAGGAAGAGCGAGAACGGTTAAGGAACCAACTTCTTCAAGCACAGAAAATGGAAGCAATCGGCACTTTAACAGGCGGCATCGCCCACGACTTCAACAACCTCCTAACGATAATCAATGGATTTGCGGAGTTGATTCTCCAGCAAACCAAGGAGGATGATCCACGGTACAAAGACCTCAAGAAGATACTGCTAACCGGGCAGAAGGGAGCCGATATGGTTCAACGGCTCCTTGCATTCAGCAAGAAGGCTCAGGTCAGCCCGCAACCTGTGGACCTTAACGACATTGTTGAAAACTCGATCAAGATGATGGAAGACACATTTCCCAAGATGATCGAGATCCAGGCGCTTCTGTCGAGCGATCTTGCGTCTGGTCAATGCCGATTCCGGACAAATAGAGCAGCTTCTCATGAACCTGAGCGTAAATGCCAGGGACGCCATGGCTGACGGCGGTCTCCTGACGATTGGAACGAGAAACATAACAGTGGACGAGGATTATTGCAGGTTGCATGCCGGAGCCAAACCCGGACGCCATGTGCTCATCGAAGTATCGGACACCGGAACCGGGATGAGTAAGGAAACGTTGGATCGAATTTTCGATCCCTTCTTCACTACCAAGGGGTGGGACTTCCGAAAGGGTACCGGGCTGGGTTTGTCTGTCGCCAAGGGCATCGTCGAGCAACATGGCGGTTGGATCACGTGCCGGAGTGAGCTGGCCAAGGGAACCACATTCACCGTGTACTTCCCGGCCATCAAAGACCCGCCGGTGGTCCGGGAGCCTCATCCGGTACGCAGGAACTCGTCCAGGTGGGGAAAAGATACTCTTGGTTGACGACGAAGAATATGTCAGAGACCTGGGCGAACGGATTCTGGAGCATGCAGGTTTTACCGTCGTCACCGCTGCAAACGCTAAGGAGGCCCTGGAGATATACTCCAGGGAGCGGTCCGATATTGCCCTGGTCGTGCTTGACCTTATCATGCCGCAATTGAGCGGGGCGAAATGCCTTGAAGAACTGCTCAGGATCGACCCGGACGTGAAAGTGATCGTTTCAACCGGACATTCACTCGACGCACAGGAACGCGCTACACCTTGGGTCAATGGCAAGGGGCTTTGTGAACAAACCGTATGAGGTGAGGCAAATGATGCAAGCCGTCAGAAACGTTCTAGGCTCCGGAGGATCTGCTGAATGACCGGTCACCAACCCAGAGTTCCGGCAAGGCAAGAGCGCCACACAACTCAGATTGAGATGATGGGGTATTTCTTTGCGATCCACCAGCGGAATTCAGATGGTCGCAGCGCCAGACCCAGTTGGACATGACCAGAAAAGGCGAACGATCGATGTTCCATGACATGGATGCGGCAGGCCATTGTCGATGAATCTTATTCTGGACAATCGTACGTTGACCACCGTGCAGGTGGCTGTTTCAGTCGTTCTCTGCATCGTCATGTTCATCGCTTGGCGCACGCAAAAAACCTATCCCGGCTTCGGCCGTTGGACGTGTGAGCAAAGTGCCCCACGCGATCGGTTTTTTGCTTATCAGCCTGCGCGGTCTGATTCCCGACTGGGTGTCCGTGCTCGTGGCAAACGGGTTGTTGTTCGTTTCGCCGATCTTGTTGTATGAGGGTATCCGACAATTTTGTGGGAAACCTCACCGCGATCTTTTCAATTATTCGTTAATGCTCTTCCTCCTCGCCTCCTTCAATTATTTCTTTTGGGTGGAACCTAACATGAAGGCGAGAGTGCTGACGATAACCGCCTGCACCGCATTGGTCATCATGCGATGCGCGGCTAATCTATTCTTGGCCGCGCCGCGTGCATTGCGTCCGAGTTTCTGGTTCACAGCGACGATGTTTGGTCTGTATGGTGTCGTGCTGGTCCTGCGTCTTCTTCATGGGGGAGCTTTGTCCAACTTGTCGGACCCGTTGGCGCCCGAATTGTGGCAAAACCTGCTATTCGTCGGGACGATTATTATGCCGATTGGTTGGACCTTCGGATTCTTTATGATGACCAATGACCGGCTGACTCTTAAATTGCGGACGGCCGAGGAAGAGTTGCGCGAAATTGCGGCCACCGATTTCTTGACTGGTGCATTCAATCGCCGTTCCTTCGTGGAAATGAGCCAGCGTGAATGTCTACGTGCGCGGCGCCATGGGAGTCCATTGGCATTGTTGATCATGGACATTGATCATTTTAAACATTTCAACGACACATACGGCCATCCGGCGGGCGACGCGATGTTGTGCGCTATGGTGGATGCGTGCCGAGCCAGCCTGCGCGCGATTGATCTGTTCGGTCGGTGGGGCGGGGAAGAATTTGTTGTGCTCTTGCCCGACACTGATTATGCGGGCAGTCTGCGTGTCGCTGAAAAAATGCGATCTGCTGTGGCCGCTTTATCTGTACCGGCCGGCACGGGACACGCTCAGTCCACGATCAGCATTGGCGGAACGCTCTGGAGACGGGAAGACGAAGATTTGGATGCTCTGTTGATGCGTGCGGATATCGCACTCTATCAAGCGAAACAGAAAGGGCGAAATTGTGTGGTGATGCAATGATGCATACTGATCAAGAAACCTTTCGACTCACGATCTAACCATTCCGGATTGCGAGACACTCTGGGCAAGACCGCCGCATAAACCCGGATCAGGAGGCTCGCCTGCCCCTGGGAGAATGTTCCATGGACGACCAATCCAAGACTAAACAACAACTCATGGATGAATTGAAGGAACTCCGCCAAAGGGTCTCTCAGCTTGAGGTGGTGGAAGAGGCGCTGCGGGAAAGTGAAGCACAGTATCGAAGACTTTTCGAGGATGCAATTCTCGGCGTTTTTCGCTCAACTCCTCAGGGAACGTATGAAGAGGTGAATCCTGCCTTTGCCAGGATGTTTGGTTATGACTCTCCAGAAGAGATGAAGCAAGAGGTGACGGACATCAGGAACCAGCAGTACGTGCGGCCAGAGGATCGAGACACAATTCAGCGCATCCTTGCCAGTGAGGGGTTCGTCAAGGGCTTTGAAGAAGAAGCTCTTCGCAAAGATGGCGAATCTGTTTGGGTATCCATTAACGTCACACCAGTGTTCGATCAGTCAGGGACGATAGTCTCTTATGAAGGAACCTCAGAAGACATTACTCAGCGCAAGCAAGCGGAGAACAATCTTCGTGAGAGTGAGGAGAAATACCGTAGTGTCGTCGACAATATGCAGGATGTGTTCTACCGTACGGATATGCAGGGGACTATCACCATGGTAAGCCCGTCCGGGCCGGAAATGATAGGTTATGAATCCGTAGACCAGATAATCGGGCTGAACGTTGCCAGGGACTTCTACAAGAATCCTGACGAGAGGGATCGTATGCTCGCTACTCTACGGGAGAAGGGAGAAGTGCGTAATTATGAGGTAGAGTTAGTAAGGAGAGACGGAAACTCCATCATAGTATCCACAAGCAGTCATATCTATTATGACAAATCGGGGCAGCCTTTGGGAATTGAAGGTGTCTTTACTGACATCACGGCACGTAAACAAGCGGAACACGCCTTGCGAGAGAGCGAGGAGAAATACCGTCGGATAGTTGAAAACACGCAGCACGTTATTTATCAAACGGACATGGACGGTAGGATCACTTTCCTGTCTCCAAGGAGTGAGCAGGTCCTCGGTTATACCCCAGATGAATCTCTCGGTCGGAGACTAACCGGGCTTTACGCATTGCCGGAAGAGAGAATTCGCCTCCTGAATTTACTCATGGAAAACGGTTCCGTGACCGATTTTGAAGCTGAACTTTCCAGGAAGGATGGAAGCCGTGTCTGGGTTTCTACGAACGCCAGACTGCTTAGAGACGAAGAGGGTAACCCCATAGGTGTCGAAGGAGTAAGCCGTGATGTCACGACCAGGAAGATAGCAGAAGCGGCACTTCGGGAATCGGAACAGCGACTGAGCCAGATCATCAACTTTCTTCCTGACGCAACGGTGGCTGTTGACCGCGAAGGCACGGTCATTGCGTGGAATAGAGCAATTGAAGAGATGACCGGCGTCCCTGCGGAAGAAATGATGGGAAAAGCAAACTACGAGTATGCGCTTCCGTTCTACGGAACCAGGCGCCCGATCCTCCTCGACCTTGTCCTCACACCGAACGAGGAGATGCGGCAGACTTATTCCCTTTTAACGGCTGACAGGAATGTCCTCACCGTTGAGACAGACAATGCGACTCCTTTGGGAGAGAATACGGTCCTCTGGGCAAAGGCATCTGCTCTGTACGATATGCACGGGACCGTCATCGGCGCCATCGAGTCCATTCGCGATATCACGGACCGCAAGAAGGCTGAGGAGGCGCTGCGTAAATCAGAAGCCTTGCTGAACAGCATTATCGAGCAAAGCCCTTTCTCTATGTTTATTTGCGACAATGAGGGGACCCTCATAAAGATAAACCCGGCCTGCAAGAAGTGGGTCAGAGTAACTGACGAGGATGTGGTTGGCAAATACAACCTCCTGAAGGACGAAGCTATAGACGCGCAAGGACTCATGCCTCTTGTGCGGAGCGTCTTCGAAAACGGAGAGCAAGCCAATTTCGAGCTAGACTGGGATAGCATGCTCATAAAACACTTGGGACACAAAGAAGCCTTCAAACTCAGCCTGTATGTCACGATTTTCCCTGTGAAGGATGCTGAAGGAAGAATCACCAATGCAGTATGCCAGCACTTAGACATTTCCGATCGTAAGCAGGCCAAGGAAGCGCTCCGTGAGAGTGAAGAAAAGTACAGGGCTGTATTTGATAACGCTGGGATTGGAATCGACTTGCTTGACCGAGACGGCAGAATTGTCAAGGTGAATAAGGCATTATTGAATATACTCGGCTATGCTGAGGAGGAACTCCGCCAGCTCACCTTCCTGGAAATCACCCACCCTGACGACAAGGAAATCTCCAAGCAGAACTTGGAAGCCCTCATTGCGGGAGACATTGATTCGTACAGACTTGAGAAACGCTATCTGAGAAAAGATGGTAGCATTGTTTGGGTTGACCTGTGGTCTTCAGCCGTTCGAGACGCAAACGGAGAGTATGAGGCGACGGTCGCCGTCATTGAGGACATCACTCAGCGCAAGCTAGCAGAGCATGCGCTTCAGGAGAGCGAGCAAAAATACCGTCGATTGCACGAGACGATGATGGATGCTTTTGTCAGTGTCGATATGACTGGCCGCATTCAAGAAACAAATCTCGCATATCAGGCCATGCTTGGCTACTCTGAAGAGGAGCTTCGCAGGTTGACTTATCTAGACCTTACTCCTGAGCAATGGCACACCCTTGAGGCGAGTATCGTTGAAGAGCAAATCTTGGTGAAGGGATATTCCGATGTTTATCAAAAGGAGTATCGTAAGAAAGACGGTACGATCTTCCCTGTCGAAGTGAGGACATTTTTAGTACCGACATGACGCTGGTCATCCTTGCGGCATGTGGGCCATCGTAAGTGATATTACTCAGCAAAAACTAAAGGAGAAGACTCTTCGGGAGAGCGAAGAACGCTATCGCATGTTATTTGATAACATGCTTGAGGGTTTTAGCCATTGCAAAATGATTTTTGAAGACGGCAGACCGCAAGATTTTGTCTATCTTCATGTAAACGACGCATTCGAAAGACTGACAGGCTTGAAGAATGTCGTCGGCCGGAAAGTGACCGAGGTCATACCGGGTATAAAAGAGTCCAATCCGGAGTTACTTGAGATTTATGGCAAGGTGGCGTTGACCGGCAATCCGGAAAAGTTTGAGACCTATGTAGATCCCCTGGGAATTTGGTTCTCCGTCTCCGTGTATAGCACGAAAAGAGAATACTTTGTTGCCGTGTTTGATAATATTACCGAACGTAAGCGGGCGGAAGAGGCGCTTCGAACTAGTGAAGCCCAGCTATCCAATGCGGTGAAAATGGCTCGTCTGGGTCATTGGGAATATGATGTTGCCAAAGATTTATTTACGTTCAACGATCACTTCTACCAACTATTTCGCACAACAGCCGAGCAGGTCGGTGGCTATACGATGCCGTCAGCCGATTATGCCAGACGTTTTGTCCATCCTGATGATATGGCAGTAGTGGGTGAAGAAACTCGGAAAGCCATTGAAACCAAGGATCCTCACTTCAGTCGACAATTGGAACACCGCATTCTCTATGCTGATGGCGAAATCGGCTATATTACTGTCCAATTTTTTGTCACCAAGGACGACCTGGGCCGTACGGTTAAGACTTATGGAGTGAACCAGGACGTAACTGAGCGTAAACGTGTTGAAGAGTCACTCCGCAAGAGCGAAGAAAGATTGGATCTTGCATTGCAGGGAGGAGATTTGGGGTTGTGGGATTTGCATATCCCGACCGGTCAGGCCGTTGCAAATCAACGCGCTGCCGAGATCGCGGGATATTCACTCGATGAAATAGAGCAGAACTTCGGTTTTTGGGAGAGATTGCTACACCCGGATGATCGGCAAAGAGCCTTGGAGAAGGTCTTCAATCACCTAGCCGGATTGACCGACCATTATGAGGATGAGTACCGAGTGAGGCACAAATCTGGTCATTGGAGGTGGATCTTTTCACGCGGCAAGGTCACGGAACGTGATCAGGATGGAAAACCGTTGAGAATGACCGGTACGTATCTGGACATAACGGATCGGAAGACATCCGAATTGCAGGTAGCAGAGGCAAATGAGTTAAGAGAAAGAATCGTCTCAGACTCTCCTATGGGCATCGCGGTGTACAAATCGGATGGACAGTGTATCTCAGCAAACGAGGCGCTGGGGAGGATTTTAGGAGCAGACAGAGAACGTCTCCTCACACAGAATTTTCGCAATCTTACATCCTGGAAAGTTAGTGGATTATTGGCTGACGCAGAGCTGGTCCTTTCCGGGGGAATCAACAACCAGCGCGAGCTTAATTTTACCTCCACATTCGGAAAGATCGTGTGGGTAAATGCCCGTATGGCCCGCCTCGCGTCCGGTGATGAACCTCAGCTTCTCGTGGTCATCAACGACATCACGGAACGCAAGAAAGCCGAGGAGGAGCAGGATCACTTGAAGGCTCAACTTCTCCAGGCCCAAAAAATGGAAGCAACAGGTACCTTGGCCGGAGGCATTGCCCATGACTTCAACAACCTGTTAACCGTAGTTATGGGGTTTTCGGAGTTGCTGCTGGCCGAGAAAGATCAAAAGCACCCGGAGTATGCCGACCTTCAGAAAATATTTCATGCTGCCAAAAACGGCGCCGAGCTAGTGCAGCGGCTGCTCATGTTCAGCAGGAAGTCAGAGCCTAAGCCTATCCCCATGGATCTGAACAAGCAGATAGTACAAATTGAGAAGCTGCTGAGGCGTACCATTCCCAGGATGGTCGATATTTTACTCGAGTTGTCTGCTGATCTTCCCCGAATCAATGCAGACCCGTCTCAAGTTGAGCAGGTACTCATGAATTTAGCTGTTAACGCACGTGACGCCATGCCGGATAAGGGCAAACTCACCGTGAGGACAGACATCGTTACGCTCGACGAAGAGTATTGCAGGCTTCACATTGAGGCCAATCCCGGTGAGTACGTTTTGCTGGAAGTTTCGGACACCGGCCATGGGATGGACAAGCAGACCGTCGAACATATATTCGAGCCATTTTTCACGACCAAAGAGATGGGAAGAGGCACCGGTCTCGGCCTCGCGATGGTGTACGGGATAGTCAAACAGCATAAGGGTCATATTACTGTCCATAGTGAGGTCGGCCGGGGAACCACCTTCCAGGTCTATCTTCCGGCTATCCCCGGCGAGGCGGAAACCGGAGTGGAAACGCCGGAAGAAGTGCCCGCCTACGGGACCGAGACCGTTCTGCTGGTGGATGATGAAGAATTCGTCAGGGAACTGGGGGCTCGGATTCTTACAAAATGCGGATATACGGTGATCCAAGCAGTGAACGGCAGAGAGGCTCTCGATCTCTTCAAGAAGGAACGTTCAAAGATATCACTGGTGATTCTGGATCTTATCATGCCGGAGATGGGCGGCTCGGAATGTCTCAAGGAGCTTCTGAAGATTGATCCGCAGGTGAACGTTCTGGTGGCCAGCGGGTATTCTGCGGATGCGTCAGTGAAAGAGACGATTCAAATGGGCGCGAAAAGCTTTGTCACCAAGCCGTTTCGGGTCAAAGAGCTTCTCCACGATGTTCGTCGGGTTTTGGACCGGAGCTAAGCGTCCTGTGGATCAAAGTCCACAAAAGCGTTGTCGACTTGACCAAAGAGCCTGATGGGTAAGCCTCGAACGTGGTGGTTCGCTACCTGATCAGTCTGTGGGACGGCCTACGGGACCATAAAGTGATCCGTTTGCCATTTCTCATATCGATTGATCGTAAAGGGCTTTCAATTCTTCCGGTAAGAGCCCATGTCCGGCACCAGTTCGTCGTCCGGTGTACCTTGCTTCAGGTGATTCTTGACATGTTCTACCGACAAGGTGTTAATGAAACGCAAGACGTTTTCTTTTCAGTCTTGATATCATATTTGACTCACTCTAAATTAGCACAGTCAGTCCGTTTCTACATGAAAAATCAGGTGGTCCGGACGTGCATGAGCCTGGAATGGATTAGCCGATTCGCGACACAGACGAAGCGCTCTACGGACTAAAGAACCTAGACGGAAAACTTCACTTTCGAAGGAGCCGTGTGAAGTGGGATGAGCAGGATGAACGATGCCCAGAGTAAAGCTGCCAAAATTCTGATTGTTAACGATGAGCCGGATGTGTGCGTCCTTCTGTCCCGTTGGCTCACCTCTGAAGGCTTTTCATGCGAAACAGCGGACAGCGGACCGAGGGCAGTAATGTTGCTGGCAGAGAACAAATTTGATCTTGTGATCAGCGATATGATAGTGCCGGGCATGTCCGGAATTGATCTCCTCACAATTGTAAGGGACCTTTTCCCCGATACGGCGGTTCTCATATTAGCCGCTGCCGGCCACAGGAAAGCAGCCGTTTCGGCTTTGGATCTTGGCGCCTACGGGTACGTAATCAAGCCTTTTGACAAGAATGAGATCCTGATAAGTACGGCTATCGCACTGGAAAGACGTCGTCTGAAATTACTGAGGCAAGAGTACGAGAGGTCATTGGACACAAAGTTTGAGGACGGGACGACACAGACAGGACAACGAGAGGAAGAGATAGTCCTACGACTGATTTCAGAGGTCGGCCCAATGCATGATGAGACAAGATCACACATGAGAAGGATAGGCCTTTACTCTGCAGCGATGGCAAAGTCTCTCGGATGGACGCCTCAATCAGTGCAAGATATCCGCCTGGCCGCTTCAATACATGACGTAGGAAAAGTTGGAATTCCGGACACGATTCTCCTCAAGCCTGAAAGGTTGACCATAGAAGAATTCGAAGTCATGAAGAGGCATACGACTATTGGGGCTGAAATCCTTGATGGCTCGAATGTCTCCCTAATTCAAATGGCCCGTGAAATAGCTCTGTCACACCACGAGAAATGGGATGGCTCAGGCTATCCACACGAACTGATTCGAGAAGCCACTCCTGAAATCGCGCGCATCGTTAGTGTGGTGGACGTGTACGATGCTATGGTGAGCGAGCGTCCCTACAGACCCGCATTGCCCGAACATGAGGCCCTTTCTCTTATGGAAATAGGGAGAGAGGAATATTTCGATCCGAGAATATTAGAGTGCTTTCTGGACCTGCTTGCAGAAATACGACTCATCCGGGAAGAGGTAAGGCAACAGGAAGTCCGGCAATCCGTTTCCTCCTGAGAAGACAGGGACTCACTCCGTCCTTTTAATTGCCGAGAAATCCCCTGATGCTTCGTGTAATCAATTCTGCGCGTTTTTTCCGCCGGGTAAGGATAGGTGGGGGATGCGGGCGGTCTACCAACGGCCTGAAACACCGGGTCAAAAGCGTGGGACATTTTCGGCCCATTCTTACATTTTTGGTCTATAAAATGAGCCCGTTCGGCTCGTCGATAAGTGATTAATAGAACATGATTTACCACGCCTTTCCATATTAAGGGTCTATTTGTGGGCCATTTTGGCTCTTCTCGTCAAAAATTGCACATTCCGCAAATCGGCATGCCTCTGACGGATCGGCATTGTTACCCACATCAAGTATTTTATTCGTGGCGACAGCTATGGCACGGAGAATGCACTTTCGTCTTGAAGTTATTGGACCGCCTTCAATTTCCTATACCGGCATATGGTTCTGACGTCGCGGGGGGCTTTCAAACCACTTGGCGACAGCAACGGGCCAGGGGGCGTTTAGCCACCGGGCACAAGAAGAACCGAACTGGTAATATAGGAAACTAAGGATTTTTCGAGCTTCGACAGAGTCACGATTTGCCGCGCGTGCAATCGTGCTCAAGGCAGGAGACAAAGACAATATGAAAAGACTATCTCTGATCTCGGTCTCAGCAGCACGATTGTTGCGGGTTAGCTAAGCTGAGGAGGTTGATTCTTATATGACTACCCCGAAACGCAGGATTAAAGCCAAACCTTTTTTGAGGGACCTTCGCAATGGAATGGGCGATAGGGAACTTATGGGAAAATATACCCTTTCTGAGAGCCAGCTCCATAGAGTGTTCCAAAAATTAGCGGATGCCGGGGCAATAGACGAAATGGAAGTCTTCATGAGGACATCTCTTTCCGACACCACCGTAAACAAGGCCTTCATGGGGTTTCAACCCCCTGGTAAGGGAGGCGGCGATCCGCAAGAGACTACACCATCCAGCGACCTGGACGCGCCATCAATAACCATCACGGAAAGGATAGGCAATTTAGGCAAAGCCTTTAGTGGTTTCGTTTCCAAAGTCTCGGGCGCTGACTCATGAGTGTGAGGCGATCGGACTGATGGCCGGACGATAAACTTCATTCATTTCTCGAGCATGGCAATGGCATAGAAAACGCAGAGTCGTCGCGTAATTATTGGAGGAGTTGCTGTGCTATAATTGCGTATTCAGTGAAGGAGTCAGGCGGTAAAGCGTTAGCGGATATATTTTTTCCAGAGCCACGAATGGCCTGGTGAAATCATCCAACCTTCTGCCGGTGGCGTAAGGAATACGGGGTCAGCAATGGGAAATATGCACGGGAACTCGGTAGTCGGTTCATCGGGAGAGAACCAGACGCAGACCATTGACCTTACCGCCTTGTTCACAAAGGACCTAACTTCCACCGGCAGCTTTGACGTCAGTAGTGGCATCTGGCGAACAACCTTTGGCAGAGTTCTTCAGGCTCTTCCAATTCCTGTTTTACTGATCGACACGTTATATCGAATTATTATGGCCAATCAAGCTTGGGGAAGAATCGCCGAAAATTACGGTGAGATGGTCTTTTGCCCATTCTCGGGGCTTTTTCCTGGGAACTCTTCCGCCCGAAGGGCCCAGTCGCTTTTGGAAGAGGTATTTTTACAGAGAAAATCACGCGTTGCACAAGCGACCCTGGAAATAGACGGCCGAAGAATATGGGCGCGAATGACTCTTCGATCGATAAGAGTGGGGAGTGACAGACTCGTGCTGGTCCTGATTGAGGACCTGACGGCGGACAAGCAGCTTTTGGAGGCGAACAAGAGGTACAGTGAAGAGCTTGAAAAGACCGTTCAGGAACGTACAGCAGAGCTTAAGTCTATGAATGAAAGGCTTCAACAGGAGATTGTCGATCGACAGCGGGCGGAAGATCTCTGGCTCCAGTCTGAACGCCTGAAGGTGGTCGGCGAGCTTGCCAGCGGAACGGCACATAATTTCAACAACACGCTTCAGATAGTCGTTAGCGGCGCCCAGGTTGCATTACTGAATATAAGATCCGGCAAGTATGCAAAGGCCGAGGAAGCCCTCGGTCAGATTATTGAAAGTGCCGAGTTTGGGGCAGAAACTGTGAGGCGGTTGCAGAGTTTCACGAGCATTCGGGATAATCAAGGAACTGTAGCCCATGAAGTCTTTGATCTTTGTGACGTGGTCCGACCCGGAGCTGAGCTGACCAAGTCCTGGTGGAAAACCCTCCCCGAGAAGCACGGCATAAGAGTTGACCTGGAGCTGTATCTGAAAGACATATGCCTGATCGCAGGAAAAAAGAACGAGATCTTCGAGGTGGTCGTAAATTTGATCAAAAACGCTACCGAGGCTATGCCCAATGGCGGGCTTATCGAGGTGAGCTGTTTGACGGGCGACGATAAGGTAATCCTTCAGGTTCGTGATAATGGGACTGGAATTTCTGACGATATGCTCGGCAGATTGTTCATTCCTTTCTGCACTACAAAGGTAACGGCAGGAGCGGGCCTAGGACTGGCAACAGCTCGGGCCATTGTCAAAAGTCGTGAAGGTGATATCTCCGTTGAGACAGTCGTGGGCAAAGGAAGCATTTTCACGGTCACACTCCCAAGGGTCACACTCGCCAGGGCGAAAGAACTTCCAAATGTCCCTTCGATTGCCGGCTCTCCATCCGGCGAACAACCTCTCAAAATCCTGGTGATAGATGATTTAGAAGTAGTCATGAATTCGCTGGCTGATGGGCTCAGGTTATTAAATCACACCGTTCGCACTGCTCGTTCCGGCCAAGAAGGAGTGGAAATCTTCATGCGCGAAACTGTAGACGTGGTGATTTGTGACCTCGGAATGCCTGACATGACCGGCTGGGATGTCAGCAAACACCTCATGAAGTTGTGTCTCGATAAAAGAGTCCCAAAGACCCCATTCGCACTGCTGACAGGTTGGGGAGACCAGATAAGAGAGATTGGGAAGATGAGGTCCGCAGGAGTGGATAGAATCCTAACCAAACCCATCAAAATATCGCAGGTCGTAGATGTCGTTCAGGCACTCGTTAAAGCGGGGCGGAATACCGCTTAACGCACTCGGAGACTTTGGCTTACACTGGTGGTAATTCTATGCGAAATGTTGTTATCAAAGCAATCGAAGCCGTTCAGAGTATCCGATCGGGGATGGATGACGCCTCTCTGATGGAGAAATTCAACATCAGTCTCAAAGGGCTTCACATACTATTCAACCAGTTGGTAGCTTCCGGGCTGTTGCAGCGCGCAGAGTTGGAAGAGCGGATGTCACTTGCTTGCGGCACGGTGGTAATAGACCCTTACCGCGCAACGTGGCCGGACCCACATCTTAAAAAACTCCTGATCAATGCTGAGGAAGCCCTGCATAGCATCAGGGCGGGGATGTCTGATACAGCTTTGATGAGAAAATATCGCCTTAGCACCAAAGGTCTGCAAAGCCTCTTCAGAAAACTATTAACAGCAAGATTAATAAGTCAATCCGAACTTGATGAGAGGGTCTCCGGTCCTCAAACCCGCTTCCTGTTGGACGAGCAGGCCGGGGAACACTTTGAGATTGATTCCTGCGGACCCGGCATTGCTCCCACCGAGATTTTGGACCTCGTGAAGACCGGCACAAGTCGAGACGCTCTAAGAGAGAAATACAACATTTCCGACACGCAGCTTGAGGTCTTCTTGGACGAACTTGTTTGCAAGAATCTCATAACTCATAGGGAGATCGACCTTAAGTTACCAGTACGCATCAACGAATTTCGTATCCGCCACAGATTTTCCAACAAGGTTATTTTCTCCGACGAAGCCACTTCATTTGCGGCTTTAGTGCAGATGGCGGCAGCGTCGGGCATTGATCTTGGGAATTGTGATCTAGGTGGATGTTACCTCCCGGGAATAGATCTTTCGGGAGCGCGGCTGTCCGGGGCCAAACTGGCGGGAGCTAATCTCGTGGGGGTCGATTTCACAGGCGCTCAACTGAATGAGGCCGATCTGGTCTCAGCAAACCTGCACGGAACAATCCTGTACAAGGCTAATCTCGCAAAAGCGGATCTCTCGGAAAGCAACATGAACACGGTCTACGGTGTTTGGGCCTTCCTGGCCGAGGCAAATTTATCCGAGGCTAATCTGACTAATGCCAATCTTGCCGGAGCTAACTTATCCGGAGCTAATCTGTTTCAGGCAATTTTAACAGGAACCAATTTGACCGGAGCTTATTTGAAGGGTGCGAATCTGGAGCTGGCCGCAACGGGAAACCTTCCCTCCTAACGCTCACGTGCATTCTAGCATCCTGCGGAATATGTCGTAACAGGGGAGGTCGGACCGGAGAGAAATACTCTTACATGCCACCCACCAAATGTCGACCCGGATTCGGAATTAGTGTTGCAGCGGGATTGGGCAGTCGAATATTAGTGCTGAGGGTTATCGCCGCGTTTCCTTGGTTCGTGGAATCTGACGTGAAACTCTGTACCGTTTCCCGTGGCAAATTCGACGGTACCGTCAAGCTGTTTTGCGAGACTCGCCACAAGATCCAAGCCTAGTGATTCAGGCCGCTCTAAGTCAATGTGCTGAGGCATACCGATTCCGTTATCGCGAACCGTAAGTTGAAACTCTTTTTCGCCAATAGGGCCGAGAGTCACAACAATTTCGCCTTCTCGACCGTCAGGGAATGCATGCTTCAGTGAATTGGTGACGAGTTCGTTGACAATCAATCCACACGCAAGAGCCGCATTGATATCCAATGAAATATTCTTTACATCTGTCTTGATACCAAGCTCTTTTATGCTTCGTGAAGATGAAGCTTGCAGACCGGCTACTATACTTTGTACATACCGAGAGACGTCAATCGACTCCAAGTTTTCTGACCCGTACAACGCCCCATGCACAAGAGCCATCGCCATTATGCGGCCTTGGATTTTTTCAAATATCTCTTCAAAAGTCTCATCCTTGCGCTTGACCTGTCGTAACTGTAGGTTCAGGAGACTGGAAATAAGCTGGAGATTATTCTTGACCCGGTGATGGATTTCCCGCAAGAGCATTTCTTTTTCTTTCAAGGATGCCTTCAGCGCATTTTCGGCGAGTTTGCGTTCAGTCAGATCTATTCCCAGCCCGAGGACGTATTGCTTTTCGTGAAGTCTGAGCAGCTTGCTCGTGAACCAATAAGGGATCTCAGTTCCATCTTTGGCGACAATATCCGCTTCAAGCTCATAAGCTCCGTCGGTGAGGATCTTTTCGATGGCTCCATGGATCTGCGCCTTGGCTTCTCCTGCAAAAAAATCCGGAAGCGACATGGCAGAAATCTCATCCTTGGAGTAGGCTGTGACCTTCTCCAAGTTTCTTATTCCACCGCACAAACTTCAATTCATCGTCGAACACAAAAAAAGTACCAGGGAGACTATCTATTGTAGCGTCGGAAATCGCCTTTTCCTCCATCAATTTCTTTTCCGTTTCTTTTCGGTTGGTGATGTCCGCAATGACGCCTAATGTTGCTATATGCTCTCCATTTCCGTTCCGGATGGCAGATACCGAAAGGTCTCCCCACATGGTACTTCCATCCTTCTTGATATAACGTTTCTCAAGTCTGTACGTGGAGATTTCTCCTCGCATGACTTTTCCCAGCCACTGCTCTGAGATTTCTCTGTCATCAGGATGGGTTATGTCTGTGAATCTAAGCTGATAGAATTCTCTGTCAGTGTAACCCAGCATGCTAATCAGAGCATCATTCGCCTGCATAAATCTTCCATCTCGGTCAAGCAAGTCAATCCCGATACCTGCGTTATCAAAGACAGCTCGATATCGTTCCTCGCTCTCTCTAAGGGCCGCCTGTGCCCCCTTGATTTCTTCCTCGGATCGTGTGAGATCGGTAACATCCTCGCAAGTCATCAGCTCGTCGCCTGTCCCTAATTTCACGGGCCTGAAACTGATGATTTTGTGACTTCCGTCCTTACATCTTACCGTAAAAACCCTGGATATCGCTTCGCCTGCGGGAAGCGTTTCAAAGACCTCTTTCCAGGACGAAACCACCTCGTGTCTGTACGCAGCATCAGGATAAGCCTTTCGGATCCACTCTCGCCCGTCCGGTACGTCCCTTAGATCATAGCCCACGATTTCTTTGAACTTGGGATTCAGGTACTCAAAGGTTCCATCCTTACCTATCACTAACATGCCAAAAGGCGCAGAGTCAGAGAGCATTTGAAACTTTTCTCGCTGAACAAGAAGCTCCTCCTCTGCTTGTTTGCGCACCTTTATCTCGGACATAAGCTCTTGGTTGAGTATGTCGCTCACTCTTTTTTGCTCGGACAAGGATTCTACAAGATCGGTTTTGTCAAATTGGAGTTTCAAGCTGTTGATGACAAAGCGATGCATCAGCCTCCCTGTGATCAAAAGCACACCTGCAAACAGGAGAATATAGGTGCCGATGAATATGTTCGTCTCCCCACCTTCGTAGAAGTACCGCAGCGAAAGTGGTAACAAGATAGCAACTACAGTCGGTGCGTAGCACTCTTTCAGGGGTGAGTACACTACAGTGGCAGCCGAAGAGATTCCAGCAAGCGCTATCACGATAAGCATTTGCTGCAACGCGAAACCGGCCGGAAACATAAGGATCGCCGTGGCACCCCATACCAGTCCACTCAAGAAGGTCAGAAAGGAAAATTTGTGACTCCATTGGATAATATTCGCGGCTGAGCGATACCTGTCGGAGAAAGTCCGGATAAGATAGTATCGAGGGCCTTGAATAGCAAGGTATGCCGCAATCCATGCTATCAGACTGATATGTGGTGTGTGCTCACGAGTGGCAAGGGCAACAACGATGAGGCCTAACAACCCTCCCAATGTACCTGTACGAGAGTAGAGATACAATTGGCGAACTTGGGAGGCTCGAAACTCCTGGGATTCAGTGGTGGCATCATAGAGCCGCAATTTTCCTTCAGGTGGCGGCTGTTTATTGCTCATGGCTCTGTTCACCTCTCAAGGAACGAACTCAGTACCGTAGTGCAGAAGGCGACCAATTCAATGACCTTTTCGTCAATTGTGGACATACCTATTTGCCAAACCTCGTAACTTGCCGCAAGGTGGCCCGCTCATATCCACCAGGAACCCTATTAATAAGCGGGGAAGAGGATACAGAAACTATGCGACGGTCTTGCCATCTTGGCTGTCTTCCGGGTCTTGATCGGTCACACGGTTAACCCTTTGCACCCGACAAGTCTGCGCCTTCAGAAGCAAAAAACTCAAGTGGTTACAAGGAAACACTAGGCAAAGTTACTGATAGCAACTTCTGTCAACAGAGAAAAGGAAAAGTTATAAACTCTTAAAGTATTGTAAATTTCGTGTTCGGTTGAATGCAGGACGTAGAGGAATGATAAGCTGTGATAACATCTCCGTTATCTGCACAAATCTCCGATACCAGAGTAGAGTCATGAATTGATTTAGCCGCGTCCTTGGATATCTCCTGGACCGCCAGCATGGCTGGCACATCGTTCCCACGAGTCTCCAAAAAGTCGGACCAACCATCACGCCACTTGTGCCTATGAGCCTTGCAGGCTCATGCGAGTCGTTGTGACACCTACCACCTGATAGAGCTCTTTGTCTCCTCAGATTTAATTAGCTGAAGTTAAGCACGATTTAGGTCGGAAATGTCGACGTAATCATTTCGGCGTAATTCTTGCTAATGCCAACCAAAGAGGCGGTGTCTACTATCAGTCGTGCGACGCCCATTCCCCAGGTGAAACTTTCATGAGATATCACGGACCTTGCATACTAATCGTCAAGTTGCTATGGCTCCAGTCTCGACATGCCAGGGGCGAATATCTTCGGCGGATGTTCATCGAACCCGGAGATTGGATCAGGTCCATAACCATGTCCCATGAAAAGCTGTACCAGGCGAAGAATGTGTCTGCGATCAATAGCGAGTCCTATCTGACCGTTCTGGTCAGCGAGCTCATGTCTTCGTTGGACCATGTAGGATCGCACGTTGAATTTCAAGCACAGATTGCCGAGTTAGATCTAGACCCGGAAACCGGCACGGCCTTGGGCTTAGTTTTCATAGAGCCCGTAAGCCACTGTGTCAAACACGCTTTTCCAGACGATGGAGCTGGGAAGCTCTCTCTTGCTGTCAATGAGATTAACGACTCGACGTTAGGGCTGTCTGTGGCCGATGACGCTGTCGGCTTGTCCCAAATGTCGAATGGGATAAGCGAAACGCCCTAGGGCTAGATAAGGTGGGCGTCCTGAGATTCAGATGCAGACCATGAAGGGGGAGGCTGTGAGCAAATATCGCATTCTTATTGTGGAAGACGAGTTGATTATCGCCAAAGACTTGTCTCGGCTATTGGATGAAGAGGGATACGAAGTCGTTGGAATAAGCGATACCGGCGAAGGTGCCATAAACTTGGCGCTCGAAACTGCGCCTGATCTGGTCCTGGTTGATATCCAGCTAAGAGGGCCCATGGACGGTATCGAGGCAGCCGACAAAATCAGAAAACTTCGAGGCGCGGCTATAGTCTACCTTACGGCTCATTCGAGCCAGGCGCTCTTCGACCGAGCAAAGCAAACTGGTCCGGAGAGATATCTTAGCAAACCCATTTCGCGGATGGAATTGACGAGAACCGTTGAGCTGGTCCTCTATAAGCGCGAGGTGGACATCAGGATCAGGGAGACCGAACAGAGATACAGAAGCCTGGTGGAGGACAGTTTTGATGGCATCTTTATTCAGAAGGGCACTGTGATCGCCTTTGCCAATAGTCAACTGGACAAGATGTTGGGTTACGAGGAGGGTGAACTTATTGGTAAGGAGCATTGGACCATCTGTCATCCTGATCAAAGGGCACTGGTTTATGAGAGAGTGCAAACTACTATGTCCGGCGAAAGTGCGATAGACCACTATGAAGTCAAACTGCAAGACAAAGACGGAACTATCCTTGATGGAGAGATCAGATCCAAGGCCGTCTTTTTGGACGGAGAAGCCGGTGTTCAGTCGTGGGTGAGAGACGTAAGCGATCAAAAACGATCGCAAGACCATCTGAGCATTGAAAAACAACGTTTTCAGCTACTTGTCGAATCGGCCCCATTTGGTCTGGTGATCATTGAGGAGGACGGAACCTTTCAGTACATAAATCCGAAATTTGTGGAGACGTTCGGATACACTTTGGAAGAAACCCCTAACGGGGCAACCTGGTTCAGAAATACATTTCCTGATTCGGTCGACCGCAACAATGCCATCTCGACATGGCTTTTAGATTCCACGGAGGCTCAGGCAGGTGAGCAGCGTGCTCGGACCTTTTCCGTGGTGTGTAAGAACGGGGAAAAGAAAGAGATTCTTTTTAGACCCGTGCAACTGTCCAACGGTCAACTCATAATGACCACTGAGGATATCACTGAGCGCAGGCGGGCTGAAAAAGAGCTGATAATATCCGAGGCCAATTACCGGACGATCTTCAATTCAGTGGAAGATGCAATATTTGTACACGACGCCAGTACTGGCGAGATCCTGGACGTAAACGCGAAGATGCTCGAGATGTACGGCTACTCGGTTGAAGAAGCGCGATCTCTAACGATTGAGGACCTGGGTTCCGGGGACCCGCCCTACACCCAAGTGGAAGCTCTCAGGGCAATTAGAGAGGCGAATCCACGTCAGTCGAAGTTATTTCAATGGCAGACTAAGGACAAGAGTGGAAGGGCATTCTGGGTCGAGGTGAACCTGAAGCGCTGTGTGATAAATAACAGGGACAGTGGTACTCGCTGTTGTTCGGGATATCACCGACCGGAAGAAAATGGAGGAGGCTGTAAGAAGAGAAAGGGACAAGGCCCAGAGTTATCTTGATATTGCAGGAGTCATGATTGTCGTCATCGATCGCGGTCAGAAGATAGTGCTTGCCAATAGGAAAACGTGTGAAGTGTTAGGATGCGAAGAAAAGAATATCATAGGCAAAAACTGGTTCGACACGTTTGTCCCTGAACAAGTGCGGGATCTGACCAAGGGTGTATTCGGAGACCTTATGGCCGGAAAGATTGCCCCGTGGGAATACGCCGAGAACTCTCTGTTGACAATGAGCGGAGAGAAAAGGCTTATGGCATGGCACAACTCGGTCATTCGGGACGAAAATGGCCGGATAGTGGCAGCTCTGAGTTCCGGCGAGGACATCACCGAGCGGAAGCGGGCCGAACAGGCCTTGCTGGAGAGCGAGGCCAGATTCAGGGAATTCGCTGAAGCCATGCCTCAAGTAAGTGCACGAGCTCGACGCGCGGGGAAACTTGACCTTTATCAACCGAGCCGGGCTTGCATTGGGCGGGTACGGACCCGAAGATATGGATCGAAGTATAAAGCTGACGGAGCTTGTTGCTCCCGAAGACCGCGAAAAACTTCTCGAGAATATCCGCAAAGCCTTGCACGGAGAAGGCACGTACGGGAACGAATATACTGTCGTGACTAAAGACGGCAATCGTGTGCCCATTGCCGCTTACACGTCGCCGATCGTGAGAGAGGATAGGGTCGTGGGCATCCGAGGGGTATGTGTTGACATTCGGAAGCTCAAAGAGGCGGAGGCTGTGCTGCAGCGGTCTCGAACTGAATTGGAGAAGCTGGTGGCGGAGAGGACAGCTGAGGTGGAACTCGCTAACGAGCACTTGAGGAAGGAGATCCTCGAGCGAATCAACACACAAGAAGCTCTGGCTCTTAGCGAGCAACGCTTGCGAGCGATCTTCGAGACAGCGAAAGACTGCGTGTACCTCAAGGACACCTCTCTGATGTACACATTCGTCAATCCTTCCATGGCGACGCTGTTGGATTTGCCCGAATCGGCAATCCTCGGAAAATCTGATTTCGATCTGTTCGGTACTTCCGCCGGCGAGCACTTGAGCGCCGTGGACAAGCGTGTGCTAAGCGGGGAGGTTGTTGAAGAAGAACACACTAGACTTGTCCAAGGTGTTCCTCTTACTTTCCTGGACGTCCGCGCACCCGTGGCCAACGCCCAAGGCGAAATTACCGGCATCTGCGGCATAGCCCGTAACATTACCGAAAGAACAGCTGTTTCATCGTCCCGCCACTCCCTCAATCTGTCATCTCGATCAGAAACAATGAATGCCGCTATTTCGTCTGCAAGACTCGTGGCATCCAGCGAAAGCACTGTAATGATCAGCGGAGAAAGCGGGACGGGAAAAGACCGCCTTGCCCGGTACATACATGATCAGTCCGCACGGTCATCGGGACCCTTCTATACCGTTAACTGCGCCGCGATTCCCTTTGAACTGGCAGAGTCTGAACTGTTTGGGCACGAGGCGGGCGCCTTTACCGGAGCAACGAGAAGAAAGCGAGGACTCCTGGAAATTGCTGAAGGAGGAACCCTTCTGCTCAATGAGATAGGAGACATGCCTTTTCATCTTCAATCCAAATTGCTCTCCTTTCTGGATTCCATGTCATTTACACGGCTTGGAGGCGTGAACAGAGTGACGGTCAATGTGAGGCTGATCGCTGCGACGAACAGAAATCTTGCCGAAGAGATCTCAGCCGGTCGCTTTCGTCAAGACTTGTTTTACAGGCTCAATGTCTTCTCGATATGGTTGCCACCACTGAGAGAGAGACTTGAAGACATGCCGATGCTTGTCGAAGACTTGCTGTCTGAAGTGGCGCCTAAATTTGGGTACCGAGAGACCGCACACGAACGACGGCAGATCATGGAGATCCTGACAAATTACTCGTGGCCTGGAAATGTTCGAGAGCTTCGCAATGTCCTGGAAAGGGCCATAATCCTCTCCCAGGGGCATCCATTGAAATTAGAGCATCTTCAAGTTTCCCAGGAGCAGTTCCGCGTCGATGGGCTGCGCGTGTCCATGCCGATAGACAGCCCACTTCCCGAGGTTCTTGGAAGTATCGAGCGATCTCTCATCAAAGAGGCGCTTCAGCGCAGTTATGGCAACAAGAAGAAGGCAGCGAAACTCTTGGGCCTCTCTCGTTTTGCATTAGCAAGGCACATGGAGAAGCTTGGAATTCACACATTTCCTGAGACCGACTAGAGCGACATCGCTCTCGACGCGAGATGTGCCGATTCTACTCTGCCGGACTAACCCCCAAGCGAACACCCCGTTCTTTCTGGTTTATTCAAATTAAGGAGACAACTTAGACGGTTAGAGCCGCGAGGACTGTTTTTGTGTGTGCGATATTGCTCTTGTCTCTTCGCTCGCAAATCAGTCACATCATCCTCACGATCTTCGGGGTTGGCAACTAACTTATTGATCTTACATGTCATTCACAACAGCTTCCTTCGTCCTAATGCTGTGGCACACAATTTGCTTGGCTCATTATCGGGCATTGCTGATTATGGGTAGTCGATTTGTCGGGTCATCATGGCCCCGGCCGAGCTTACGCAGATGAGGCATTCCTGACAACAAGGGGAGTCATGATATGAGTAGAAGACGGCCTGTCGGATCCAGGAACACGGCCCAAAGTTCACCAGGAGACGTAGAATTGATCGTGAATAGTCCAAGGCAGCGCGGCAAGATGAGTCGCTCGACAGCTTCTCTCTTTGTGCGGGCTGCCAAAGCAAAACAATTGGAGGCACTTAGGCTACTGTTGGATCGTGTGGGGCACGTTGACACTCCAAATGAGCTTGGTGAGACTGCCTTGATTGCCGCTGCGTCGAAAGGGGACCTGGAAATAGTTGAATTTCTCTTGTCTTGTGGAGCATCGGTCAATACCACGGATAGGTCTGGTGACACAGCGCTTATGAAATCGGCCTCCAAGGGTTGGGACGAAGTGACAAAAGTCCTCGTGCGTTTCGGTTCGGACGTTCAGGCGAAAAATTGCTGCGGCAATACGTCTCTCATGAGGGCCTCTTTCAAGGGCCACAAGAAGGTCGTAGAAGTGCTGTTGGAGTCCGGAGCAGAAGTAAACGCGGCGAATTGCGATGGAAGGACGAGTCTTATGTTCGCCTCCTACGGGGGGCATGAGCAAATCGTTGAGACGCTAATAGGTAACGGAGCGGACATCAACGCGGTGGACCGGTTCGGTGGAAATTCCTTGATGAAGGCTTCTGTTGGCGGGCATGCTGCGGTAGTTCGTCTACTCCTGGAAAACGGAGCCAGGGGAGAGGCGAGAAACAAAGGAGGAAGTACTGCCCTAATATTCGCTGCTCGCGAAGGCCATACCGAGATCGCTGAACTGCTGTTGTCGGTGAAGTCTGACATTGACGCCAGGAATGATAAAGGCAATGACGCCTTGACCCTGGCATCCAAGAAGAGATGTTGGGAAATGGTTGAACAGCTTCTACGCCATGGAGCAAATCCGAATTCGTCCAATGGCGATGGCAGCACGATCCTCACTCGGGCTGCCGCGTGCGGTCGTCCCGACATTGTCAAGCTCCTGTTGCGATGCGGCGCGGATGTCACCCAAGCTGACGAGAACGGGAGAACAGGTCTAACAGCGGCAATAGAAGCAGGAGAAGCGTCGGTAGCTCACGTCATACTCATCATTCGCGGAGATGCTGGTCTAAAGGACGAAGATAGGTTTTTGCTCTTGATTATGGCGGCTGAAGAGGGGCGAGCAGGTTTGGCAGAGATCGTGCTCCGGAACTGGGGATCGCCAAACAGCAAGATAAAGGCAATGAATCTCGCCTTATTACGGGCATCCAGTAGAGGGCGCCGCGATATTGTTGAGATCCTTTTGAATCAAGGCGCACCGGTCAATGCCCGAACCGAGCGTGGTAAGACACCGCTGATTGTGGCTGCACGCAAAGGTTTCTCAGACATTGCAAGATTGCTCTTGGAGCGTGGAGCAGCTATTGATGATCGCACTGATTTTGGCAACACGGCATTAATCGCGGCAGCCGGCCAAGGCCACAAAGAGATAGTCGATTTGCTCCTCGCCAATGGTGCGACAGCCGGAATACGGAATCGAAATGGGCAATCTGCTCTTACAATGGCTCAACACGTCGGTGAATTGGAAATCGTCGAACTGCTTCGGGCAAGAATTGTGTAACAACCACTGAGGATTGGAAATATGTCAGGTTGCGCAGTTGCCACCCGGCGAAAGGGGCACGGAGCTCACATCATTCCGTGACTAGGTGGACCGAACGCGTAATGAAAGACTCTACCACCGATAAAATAGCACTGGTTCAGGCCAAGGAGGTCCAACTGGTTAATTCTCCAGGCCGCCTGGATAGATCCTTTGATTGTAACCCAGACCATAGACATCAACACTCTGGTTTCAGAAAAACTTACAACTTCAGGCAGTTTTGACCTGCGTCAAGAAAGAATCGAAACGTTCGGGAAATTACTGGAAGCTCTATCCATCCCCACTGTGACTGATTGCGCGTTCCCACGACATTCGATTTGCAAACAAGTCATTCATAAGCATGTTAAGAGGATCGCAATCGGTAATAGGCATAAATTTCTCGTCTTTGTTTATGGATCCAGGCAATCGTGACAGGGCCGACTCACTCCTGGAGGATGTATTTACCCGACGGCAACCAGCATCTACGGAAGCGAAGTTGAGAATTCATGAGGCGGGGGTATGGGGGCGGATACACTTGCGCACCATTCGGCTGGACGATGATCGTATGGTGTTGGCCCAGATTGAAAATCTTTCGGCAGAGAAGGAACTCCAGGCTGTCCAAAAATACAAGAGTTTGATCGGCATTGTTCCGTTCGGGGTAGCAGAATTCGGGCTGCGCTGGGGTGTCGACAGATCTTTGCCTTGCGAGCAGTTGCTGGACAGCGTTATCCATGCCCGGTTGATCGACGGGAACGATGAGTTTGCGAGATCCTACAAATTTACATCCATAAGAGACCTTGTGGGCGTAACGCTCGGGAGATTGTTCCCTGTTGAAGGAAGACGGAGAGCGTTTTGCGAAAGATGGATCCAGGATACATTTCCCATACGTTCTCTAGAAACCCTGGAACGTCCCGTCGGAGGGTCTACCAGGCTCTTTGAATACACATTGATAGCTCGCCACAAAGGCGAAGAGCTGATCGGGCTTTGGCTTCTCAAAAAGGACACTTCCGAGAAACGGCGAACGGAGCAGGAGCTTCGGAAAGCCCAAAAACTCGAATCGCTGGGACTCCTGGCCGGTGGTCTTGCCCACGATTTCAATAACCTTCTCACTGCCATCGTCGGCAACATTGAGCTTGGGACACAATATTGCAGCCTCAATAACAAGTCTGTCGAAAGATTCGAAGCAGCGACAAAAGCGGTGCGGCGTGCGCAAGCCCTTACAGGCCAGTTGCTCACCTTTTCACAAGGCGGCGAGCCGGTGAAGGCGGCGGCTTCGATCACAGACTTGCTGAAAGAATGTGCGGACTTCGCTCTTCGGGGCTCTAATGTTCGCTGTGAATTATTGCTTCGGGAAGAAATTTGGCCGGTGGAGGTAGACCCGGGACAGATTTCGCAGGTGGCCCATAACTTGCTCATCAATGCCATTCAAGCCATGCCCCAGGGCGGCATCGTTCTGGTGCGAGCCAAAAACGTCGAGATTCGCGAGGAGCGCTGGCCACCATTAAGAGCAGGGAAGTACGTCAAAGTGACAATTGCGGATCAAGGTGTTGGAATTGCGAAAGAACACCTCCGAATGGTCTTTGATCCTTATTTTACTACCAAGGACCAAGGGTCAGGTTTGGGACTCGCAACATGTTATTCAATAATCAGCAAGCATGGCGGATTTATCACGTTAAAATCGAGACAAGGGGTTGGCACAGCAGTACATTTTTATTTGCCGGCTGGTAAGGCGAATGCCGTCAATGCTGAACTGAGAAAACCAGCACGTATGACGGTGAGGGGAAAAATACTGGTCATGGATGATGAGGAGGTGATCAGAGATCTCGCCGCAGAATTTCTCACCCTCAGCGGATGTGAGGTGACCGTCGCCAAAAATGGACGCGAAGCGATAAGGCGTTACACTCAGGCAATGCAGCAAGGCAAGAAGTTTGACGTCGTAATATTGGACTTGACCATACCCGGCGGGATGGGCGGGAAAGAAACTCTGGCAAGACTATTGACCCTTGATCCTGATGTGAGAGCTATCGCGTCCAGCGGATATTGTCACGATCCTATCATGTCCGATTTCAGACGTCATGGTTTCATGGCAGTGTTGCCAAAACCATATGACGGTAGTCAAATTCAGGAAGTCGTGAGCCACGTGATCGTGGCGCCCTGCCAGACAGCATAGATCGCATTTTTCAGGCAGCTGAGAACGTGCGTAATCGCGTTTCAGAACTCTTTGTGTGACCACCGGAGGCAGGTAACGGGTAAACATGATTCGCAAAAGAAGAATAAGGCCTCGAGAAGTGCTCGATGAAATTCGCTCAGGGATTAGCGAGGCTGAGCTGAGGACAAAGTACCGTCTTTCTGCCAAAGGTGTTGAGAGACTTTTCAATTTGTTAGTGGCCAATGGGACTATCGATCAATCAGAGCTTTTCCAAAATTGTCCGTTCTATGAGCGAAAACTTAGTCATGTCGAGCAACGTTGGGAGCCGCGGGTGAGCCTTAAGGGCAAAGTATATATATACGATGTCCTAAGGTCATCGAGCGGCACGTTGCGAGACATCTCGGAAAAAGGCTTCCGTGCGGCAGGCATTGATTGTAACGTTGGCGAGTCCAAGAGCTTGTTGATTGATTTGCAGCCATTCATCAAGGCTGACCCTGTGCTCGTGGTGGCGATATGCCGGTGGGCGGAGACCAGAGGCAACTCACGAAAATATATTAATGCCGGATTTGAGATAATAGAAATTTCAGATAGCGATTCCGAGGTCCTTCGGTCTTTGATCGGGTCACTTCGCTCCCGTCCTCCAAAAACCGCCAAAGAACATGAATGAGTTGTTGGAAGGAACAAAGAGGGTAGCTCTCAAAGTGGACCTCATTATTATAAGCAGTACCCGTTTGGCTATGGATAGCGTGACGAACCTGTTATCCATTCTTTTAACCCAACCAAAACGCCGATGTTTTCATTTGCCGAAGCGCCTGTCAGATCGGCAGCGGTCGCAGGAATGGCCGCGGATGACTTAAAACTCGGCGTTTTACTAGCTGAATCGGTGGTGGATGTATTGATAACAGGGAAACCGATTTCGCAGGTTCCGGTCAAAATGGACCCTGATCCCAAAATCTGCATTAACGAATCGATGATGAAAGGCCTCGGCCTAAAATTTCCGGATGCGATTCTTAAGAAGGCTGAGCTTGTACGATAATCCGGGGGCGCTACGGTACGACGCTAAGCAAACCCGTTTTAAGAGGAAAGTGGGGCGAGTCAGGTGCGAGAAGAATCCGGGAACCCGCTTCTTGAAAGAAGCCGCTTCCCGGGCCCTCCGGCACCTCCTGAAACCGGTGGAAACGCGTGACATTTTTCAACGAAGTCCCGGACGAAGGAGTCAGACCTGGCGGGTGTGTAATTTCCGGCAGGGAGATTGTACACGACCTGCGCTCAGGCCTCACGCGTCGGGAAATAATGCGGAAATACGGACTTTCAGGCGAACAACTCAAGAAAGCTTTTGGGATTATCCTGCTAGAGAAACGGAAGATTGCAGAAAAGATTGCTGGAGATGTGCGATCAGGAATGAAAGGTTCAGAGCTGATGGAGAAGTATCAGGCTTTCGGGCTCTGCGCTGCAGAAGGTTTACCAGACACTTTTGGCAGAGGGTTTGTTGGAATCTGAGGAAATTACTGGTCTGAAAGCGCCTTTGGATGCCGGTTCATCCGTTTTCCATGAGAGGCGTCAAATTTCCAGGCGGTCTCCGTCGGAGCAAATCATAGTGTGCGACAGGAGTAATGACGGTTCGAGAGGCACCGTCAAAGACATAACGGAGAAAGGACTGGCAGTAATGGGGATTGAGGCTGATGTTGGTGAACTTAAGACTCTTGTGATTTTGGGAGATGATATCGGCCTTGTGGATCCATTCGAGCTGACGGCGGAATGCCGCTGGGTAGGGAGTGAAGGATCTGAGGTACAATCGGTGGCCGGATTCCGGGTAATCGCAATCTCTGATCAAGATCTGCAAATTCTCCGAAAGTTTATTGACTTCCTGGATCTTGAGTGGAAGGCAACCTCATGACCACTCCTAAACGGAAAATGAAAGCGAAATCTTTTGTTAGCGACCTTCGAAATGGAATGGGCGACAGGGAGCTTATGGACAAGTGGACAAGTATACTACCTCTGAGAGGCAGCTCCATAAATCGTTCCACAAATTGGTCGATGCTGGACGATAGACGAAATGGAACTCTTCATGAGGAGCTCTCTTTCCGCCAGCACCATAACCAAGGCTTTCGTGAAGATTCAATGCGCTGTCAGGAAACTGGGCGGCCTGGCGGCGAGTACACCATCCCGCGACGTGGAGACTCCATCTGAGATCTCAGTTACGGAAAATGTGAACATTACGAGCAACGTCTTTAGACGCATGTTATCTAAACTTGCAGGCACCGCTTAATGAGGGTGAGGCAATTTGACTGATCATTTGCAGACGACTACAGGCCAGGACCTAGTGTAATTGCCTGACCTTGTTGACTATTTAAGGATGGCTGCTACCGCGTGCGTGTCATGCAAACCACTCTTTGCTGATTCTCCCCGCATCCAGGACGTGACTTGTCGAAACTGGTCTAGTATCTATCACATCGTAGAAGAGGAACCGGCAAACGTGTCGACAAAACGTGAGATCAAAGCGAAGGACGTAATAGTGGACATTCGCTCCGGCATGACCACTTCTCAGCTCATCGAGAAGTATAAGTTTTCAGCCAAGGGGCTTCGTCTAATTTTTAGAAAGCTTCTCGAAGCCAGCGTCATGACTAGACGTGAACTTAATGGCCTGTCAACTTTGGATCAGAACCCTGAAGGCGTTGAGGGCGTCCGAAGAGCAATCCGCAAGATCTCACCTTTTCCGATTAGAATCTATGACAACGCTCATCCGTTTGCGACTGGATATGTACGTAACGTTTCGGAAGCCGGGGTTTGCCTCGAGGGTATTCAGGCATCAGTTGGCGATGTCAAAGGCTTCATAGTCCGCTCAGGTTCTTCTCATCGTCCTGACGCACTAGTTTTCGAAGCCAAGTGTAGGTGGGTTAGGAAAGAAGGCAAGGCAGTGAATGGGGTCGTAGCCGGATTCGAAATTACCGATATTTCAAATCTAGACGCCCAAACGCTAAGAAAATTACTGTTAGACTGCCATTAGGCCACGTCGTTCATTTCTGAGCCTTATGTTCACTTACAGGCGCGAACCCCTCGCCGAATCTCTTATTGTATCCCGGCTGTCAGGTTTTTTCCAAAAAGAGCGGGGATTTTGCAGATGAAAAGCTCACAAAATTGAGCAGCGCATGGTTAATCGTCCGTGCCTGATGAAACTACTCTGGTTCCTCCAGGTTTTTCTTTCTCAGAAGCGTCTCAAGTGCATGGTCTTGCGGAGGATGTCCTGAGGATCGCGAGATGTGTCGTACTTACAGTGAGATCGGCCTCGAAGTAATAATTGGTGTCGTTCTCGGTCCGTAGGTGGTTATTCATCTATCTTTGAATCTCTCGCCCCTGAACTGTTTCAGCCACTTTCTTCACTGTCGCTATCAACTTCCTATTATCAATGGGCTTCTCCAGGATTGCATCGATGGCCGATTCAATGATTTTATCTTGTTCCAGGTCCTGACCGCCCCACCCGGTCAACAGAATAAATGGCGCCTTGGGCAGGCCTCGTTCCTGGCAAACAGCCTGGATAGCATTGCCGACCTCCCAGCCATTCATGCCCGGCATACTCAGATCACAGATCACAATGTCAATCTTGTTGTTCCTGAATATCTCAAGCGCTTCTTCTCCGGATGTCGCGGAGTAAACCGTCTGCTGGTGTTTGGTCAATATCCCCCTAAGATGCGCGACAATAAGTGCGACGTCGTCGACCACAAGGATGTTCGATTTGGTGCGTAAGATATCCGCGCCTGAAGGCATTGGCACTTTGTGACGCTCTTTTGCCAAAGGAAGCGTTACAACAAAGGTGGACCTTTTCCCTCTTCGCTCTCTACAGAGATTGCCCCCCCATGACGACTGATGATCCCGTGGCTCACAGCGAGCCCCATCCCAGTTCCGGTGGACACTTCTTTGGTGGTCCAGAAAGGCTCAAACACCTTTTTAAGATGCTCTCTCTTTATGCCCACACCGGTATCTATTACCTGGAGTACGACTTGACTACCTTGGAAGAATGTCTTGATTCGGATCTCGCCCCCTGTTTGCAAAGCTTCGGCAGCGTTCTTCACGAGATTGACCAGCACCTCCGTGATCTCGCTTTCTTTTGCATTCACAAAGCATAGTTCCATGAGTTCTAGATTTAGGGCGATCCTTACACCCTCCTTGCCCGGACCCGTCTTCCACAAAGGCTTCGTCATTTCAGCCGTCTGCTTCACAGTTTCAGTCAGGTCAAACACCTCGCCTTCCAGCGGTTGGATGTCACCACGGACCTGGGCAAAACTCTGGAGTCTCCTAACAGTTTCGGCACCCAACCTCGAAGCCTGAAAAAGTTCTTCGAGCGTCTTCTTGAGTTGGGACAAGTTTCCCATTTCCAGATCGATTAAGCTGAGGTCAATGCCGCCCATGACCATCTGGAGGAGGTTGTTGAAGTTGTGGGCTACGCCGGCAGCAAGGTCGCCAACGGCCTTCAGACGCTCTGTCCTGATGGCGAGTTCTTCGGTCCGCCGCCTTTCCGTGATGTCTTCACAGGTCAGCATGTCGTCGCCCGAAGGCAGATTCAACGGAATGAAACTAACGTCTTTTTCCGTCCCATCCTTGCACCTGACTTTAAAGATCCTCGGTAACTCTTGGCCGGTCATGGCTCTACTAGCGTCATCAATCCACTTTGAAATGGCAGTGTGTCGGTATTTCGCGTCAGGATATGCCCTTCTGAACCATTCTCTCCCATTGGGTATATCTTCGAGATCGTACCCGAACAGTTCTCTGAATTTCGGATTAATGTATTGAAAGGTTCCGTCTTTGTTGATTAACACCAAGCCAAAGGGGGCTCCATCTGCTAAGGCTCTGAACCTCTGCCCGCTCTCCCGCAAAGCCATCTCCATACGTTTCCGCTTTGCGACTTCCTCCTTGAGCTGAACATTGCTAGCCATGAGCTCCGACGTGCGTTCCATGACACGTTTTTCAAGTTCTTCCCGGTGCTTCTTGTTCTGTTCCGAAATTTGCTTGTCTGCAGTCAAATCCTCCACGAGCAAAAGTATGAATCTCTCTTCCATAATCCGTATGGATCGAAAGGTCATACGTGCCCAAATCGTGTAATCCCCTATCTCTAATGTTCCGTTGGCAACGACAGGTTTTCTTGTGGAAAATACATCTTCCAAAATCGCTTGAATTCTTCGGGCAACGGACGCTTTGGGGAAAAAACATGAAAAGAGAGGATCTTGCATCTCCTCGCCTTTAAGACTGATTTTTCCCCACGCGTGGTTAGCCACTACTATACGGAAGGACTGGTCTATTAATAATGTGGGAAGTGGCAAGGCCTGAATGACCTTTCCGAAGGTCGTTTTCCAGATCCCGCCCCTCACATCGAAGCTGCCTGTAGTAGTCAACTCTCGCGCGAACAGGTCGGTGAGCTCGATAGTTTGCGTGGACTCTTGATCCAAAGAGGCGTCTATTGGCCGAAACTTGTCTCCCATGGTTTCTCCCTCGCACCAACCAACTCGGAATTATGCCGCGGCCTTGCCATTTCCGTGATCTTTAGGCCGGTAACTTGTATCGGGTGGCACCTATTACCCACAGGATTCCCCCTACGGGGCAAAAATAATGTGTAAAGACAAAAACATAGACTGGACTGGGTCGGATAATACTCGATCTTAGCCGATGAAGAAAGAAAAAAGCGTCTAACTTTCCGCCTCTTCCATTTTTCTTATGAATGTTTCCAGGATGGCTCAAGAATAAACAGGCCTTTCTTCCTGAAATCCTTCCAGGCTTCGTGTAATCGATTCTGAAAGATTTTATAATTTGGGGAAGGGGTAGCGGCAGTTTAGGAATTTCTTCTTTGAATTTTTTAACGCCGGAATAGTGACCGTAAATATCGTACAGTCCAAAGATGATTGCGTGCAAAAGCGTCGGGTTATTATTCGTTGACGTACTCAGCGGCATCGGGCTCTGTTGCCAGCCCTTGCTTTCGCAAGTCCTGCTCCGGGCGTTTCTCCGCTGCTTCCATACGTTCGGCTCCCACACGGAGTATCAGCTCCGTCCTCTGACCGGATTGATGCGGGCGAGCAGTCTGTACATTCTCATGGCCCTGGCCTTGAACATGTCGTGAACGTCTTCGAGAAACTTTCCCACAACAACCGAGATAGTCGGCAAAATGGTCACTTCGCCCGCAGGCTGTACGGGAATCAGTTCACGGCTCATTTGATTTTGTTTTGACATGGTCTCCTCGTTTACCATCCTGCACAGTGCGCTGGCCACTGGCAGGTGTGGAAGTAGTAATCCTGCTTCGGGTAAAACACGGCATGATTGATGCCTCTCCAGACACTCGTGATCGTTTTGAGAAACCGGCGTCGCATATCAACTTCCTTCCTTCCTTGCGCTAACTCGAACGCAACTCGACTGCATCCTGATGAAGTTGATGGAAGCAGACGGCATCACGGAGATGCAGATGTTTGAGCGGACAAGCTTGCTGACAGTTAGCTGACTAAAGCCTTTGAAGACAAAGAGTAGGCTTCTGAAGACAGGAACGGTGTACCTGGAAACCCTAGCGCACATCCGCAAGTAAATGTCCCATAAGGCTTGCGAGGGACGAACATGCGAACCGTGGATTTTCCTGAGCCGCTGAGCCGTCCTATTTTGTTGTTGCGAGCCTATATGACTCCTCAATGTTCCACTTATGCGATGCTCGGGTCATTTTGGCTCACGCGTCGCCTTTCCTCAAGATATCACAATTATTGCACATCGATATCCGACGGCATCGCTCCAACTCTCAATCGATTCTTAGTCACCTAACTAGCAAGTGGCACATATGTTGCCGCCATTACTTCGACCAGTGCGGTACACCAACGCCATCTTATTCATCCTGGAAGACCTGGACTCGCCTGATGGCCGTTCCTCACAGGTACCGTACTGCCTCCATATAGAAAGAGCCTGTTATTTAGGGGGGGTAATAATTATCTCATCATACCGTTAGTGCATAATCAGGGGGTGTGCCGATGAAAAAGTTTGCTCTGCTGCTGGTCATAGTGGTGGTTCTTGGGCCTGCTCTAGCCGGTGCCGGAAACGCGGTTGCCGCGACCAAGTATGTCGCGATTATCTGGGAGGGCAAGTCAGAGATGACGAACCGGACCGCTATGGGGTTCCTCGCGACACTAAGAACTCTGGCTCCTGAAGTTGAAGTGAAGCAATACAGGCATCTCAAGAACATGCAAGAAGCTCAAGAGGTATTCCAAGAAAGCGAAAAGACTATGGATGGCATTGTCTTTCTTCGGTCATCCGGCGCCCAGTTTCTTGCAACCGTTAATCCCAAAGTTCCCTGCTTTGTGGGAGGTTGTAACAACCCGGCGGAACTCGGCGTCATCAAGAACTTGTATGCGCCTGAAGGAAAGATCACTGGAGTAACCTACTTCATCCCATATGAAAAACGTTTTGAAATAATCAAGAGTCTCTTTCCGTCTGTCAGGAGTGTGGGGATCCTGGTGGAACAGGGACACCCCAGCGGTCCCATAGACGCGCAAGGGACGCGTGAGCAATGCCAGCGACTCGGCATTAATTACGAGGAGGTCCTGGCAACGAACCTGAATACCTTGATTGAAGGAACGAAGAGAGTAGCTCCCAAAGTGGACCTCATTATTATAAGCAGTACCCGTTTGGCTATGGATAGCGTTAGCAACCTGTTGTCGGTTCTTAACTCAACGAAAACGCCTATGTTTTCGTATGCCGACGCGCCGGTCAGATCGGCTGCGGTCGCAGGGATTGCTGCCGATGACATAAAACTCGGCGGTCTTCTAGCTGAATCGGTGGTGGATGTATTGATAAAAGGGAAACCGATTTCGCAGGTTCCGGTCAAAATGGACCCTGATCCCAAAATCTGCATTAACGAATCGATGATGAAAGGCCTCGGCCTAAAATTTCCGGATGCGATTCTTAAGAAGGCTGAGCTTGTACGATAATCCGGGGGCGCTACGGTACGACGCTAAGCAAACCCGCTTTAAGAAAAAAGTGGGGCGAGTCAGGCTCACCAAAGCGCGACCTTTCTGCGGTCACAGTTGCAAACCCGAGCAATCGCAGAACGGGTTGGCCTTTCTTGATTTCCACGGCCTTTAGGAGCGGGGAAGCAGCGGACATGGAAATAGGCGGGAAGATTCCGGGGTTAACTGTCTTTGGAACGCTGTGCTACCTGGCAACTAACCAATGTCGTAATCGGATTTACAAGCGCAAGGGACCTCATGGCAGAAACTATTTATTGGTTCTGCTCCGGGTTGCAAACAGATTGAGGAGGAGAAGATGAAAACTCTGGTTGTCGCTCTTTTTGCGGTGCTGTTTTTGATTGGATCCGTGAGGGCAGATGCGGACCAAGAAAAAGATGCGAAAGAGCTGGTTGAGAAGGCTGTCCAGCTCTTTTCTGACAAAGGCAACGATTACGCCTTGAGGGCAGTGGGGTCTCCAAATGGCCCACTTCGCAGAGATGGCGGACTGTATATATTCGTTTTCGCATTTAACGGAACTGCCTTGGCCCACTCTGTCAATGATGACCTTCTCGGACCTCAATGGGAGCTGCAGGACTCCCAGGGCAATTACCTGGTTCAAGAATTCGTCGCCATTGCGAAAGATCGCGGATGCGGATGGTCAAACTCTTACTGGAACAGACCGGGGCAAACCACGTCGGCGCTCAAAAAAACATACATCATGAGAGTTCCCGGCGAAGAAATTCTGGTCGGGTGCGGCTATTATCCCGAATAGCTTCCACCTGGTTCTGGAGATCAGGCTCCGTACCAGTAAGCATTGGCGAAACGATCGTTCTTTGAGTCTGGACCGACTGAAAGACCGAATGAGAGTGTGCCGAACCGCACATCCCACCGAAAGGCCTTCCGTGGCAGTGTGGCGGCTGGGACCTTTCGTCGGCCATTGGCCGTGGTCATCAAAAGATGTCGGGCACAGCCCGACCTACCAGAACTACGTAGGACACGTCGTTCCCTGTAGAGCACGAAATGTCCATGCATCGAATCATCGAGTAATTTCCTTGAGTTCGAGCCGGTCAATTCGGAAAAAACGTCCATTCTATTCTTGATACTTTTGAATCCTTAAAATGGATATCCAGATCACCAAAGTCATCACTGTAGGTGATCGTGTCTCTGTCATGCTCCAAAGTGCCGCCGAGTCGAGAAAGCACAAACTCACGAGACGCTCCCATTGTCACAGGAAGCTGCAATTGCTTCGGCAGTTTGGCCAACGTGAGGTTCGTAATAAATTCCTTCTTATATTTCGGACTCTTATATACTGCAATGACCAGCCCGAGGTACTCAGGCTGGTGATAATATCCGTTGCCGATGAGTCATGCCTGTTATCGACTTTTGTCACGCTCGTGGATTTCGGCTTCCCCAATTTTTGAATCATCATTTTTCGAGCTTTCTTTTATTGGCCCCTCCGCATCCTGGTTAAGCCCACAACCAATCGGAACAACTGGCGCTGTGCCGGTTCGTTTCAGCAACCTGGTGTTAGATTCTTATCTAACTGTTTTGAATAAGGTTTTTCCTGTAGAAAATCACCCTGCCGTTGTAGTTGTCTAAACAAAAAAGATACCGGTTCTTAAAGAATCGCGGATTTCATTTTAACAAATGGATGTCCGGATCGTCCAATAATATAGAAGTAAATTCAGGACAGGGTAGGTGCACCCTGTTCCTTCTGGGAAATGGGTGTCTTCAGGGGATTTCATGATCAAAACAAGGGAGAGATCGAGTATGAATAAAATCATTGTCGCCATGCTGGCTGTATTGGCACTCGCTATAAGTATTCCCGGCCAAAGTTTAGCACAGGGCGGCCAAACAGGTCAGGCTCCCCAGCCGGTAGGTGGAATCGCCACGGTTATTGGAGTGGATCAGCCTGAGAATTGCCTTCGAATCAGGAGTGGTCCCGGAAACTCCTATGACGTGATCGGTTGCGCCAATATGGGAGACCAATTGCAGATTACCGGCGTCTGGACATCAAATGATTGGGCTCAACTTGCCGATAACAGTTGGGTTTATGGACCGCAGGTCCAAACTGACTTGCGTCCGCCTCGAACCGCTTATTCCAGGAGCCCGAACTACGTTGCGACACAGGAAGTGGCGCCGGATTATTACGATTGGGGATATCTGCCGGATTATGGATATGACACATACTGGTATTCAGGAATACCAATATTCCTCTACAATATCGCCATATGGAACAGGTTCCATCCGTGGTGGTGGCATCATGGCCATCACGCATGGTGGTGGAAAGATGGGCATCACGGCAGGAGACCCTGGAACGCCGCTGCATTCAATAACTTTGTAAGGTCCGGAACGAACAGAAATTTTGTTGCGAACAGAAATATTGGCACCAGGAATTTCGCCACCAATCGCTCCAATCTTTCTAATGTAAACCGATTCAATGCAGCCAATGTAAACCGGTTAAATACCGCGAATATAAACCGATTCAATGCGAACACGTTGCGCTCGCGAACTCTGTCGACTCCGAATACATTCCGGTCAGGATCTGTAAATACGTTTCGGTCGAGAAGCTTCTCAACTCCAACAAGGACCTTTTCATCTGCGCAAACATTTCGAAACTTCTCAAGCCCGCGTTCCTTTTCTATGGGCAGCAGCGGAGTCAGATCTTCTGCAGGATTTAGTGCACGTGGATTCAGTGGCGGAATGGGACGCCACAGATAATTTTCAATCAAACAAACTAGAATGGCCGGATGCCTTTCTCTCGAAAGATGGCTTCCGGCCATTTTTTGTGGGCGTCGCGGATGAGTCCCTGAATCGCAAGACCGGCTGTCTCATCTCCTATGTTTTTCACAGTAGCCGTCCATTTTTGATCAGATACTCGGCATGAGCGCTCTCTCAACCGCTCGGAGGTTAACCTCATGGTCCAAATCTCCATATTGCATGTTCACCTGCGGTCGATTCATTTTATCTATCTTACCATGTATACACTTATACGAAGATCCACTATTGGGGAACCGTGTTATCTAAATCCACGATTGCGACGTTTCGATTCCTGCGATTTTCAGACAGGATTACCGTGGTCTTCCTGGCCAACTCATCGATAGATGCACACTGATTCTGATATCCATTGTAGACGTAGACGAGGAGGTAGTGCGCTCTCTCTCCTATGAGTTTCAACAACGTTTCGGCGCGAGCTTCATATCAAGTGTGCGATAAAGGTCGGAGTGGAACTTGCGATCGGAGGTGGTATGTCCCTTTCGAGTCGGCGTTTCCTTTGGCCCGACATTACCGTGCTGTGTTCGGCTGACGAGCGCGGTGGGAAAAATGTTTGACGGAGTGGCCTGGGGTGAGGTACGCTCGAAAACAGGAAAGCAGCAGTGGTTTCAACGCAGTGTCGCGGTTTTGCCCTCTCTCAGGCCTCGTGGGAGACATGCTGGTGCCTTTTCGGGGTGAGAGGAAACAACTCGTGACCAGGCATCGGCCCAAAAAAACCGAAATGACAAGACCGCCGCATAATTCCAGTAAACACATGCACACCCGAAAAGCCGTCTGCGCTCTGCGAAGATACGCGCCGAGTTCGCTCTCATGCTTGTACCCGATTGGAGGCGGCTTCTTCAGCGGCAAGCACCGACGACCGCTCTACACCATCGGTAATCACTTCGGTTTTGAGAAAGAACTTCTACAGTCTCCACCTCGCCCAGAAGCTTTAGTGCCCAGCATTGCATTTGAGGATTTGGTCGGAAACAGCATAACTGTCACTTTGACTGAACTCACACCCGTCGACGGAAATGTCTCCCACGTTGAACTGGTCATAATTGCATCGCTTGTTCGTAAAACAAATCCCAACCTGAGTTTCGAGATTGGCACATTTGATGGTCGAACGGCACTAAACATGGCGCTCAATCAGAACCAAAGTACAGAGATCGTGACGCTCGACCTTCCTGCGGCCGAGCTTGAGTCTGCTATCAAGCCGTTGGAGGCATCCGACATAAAATACATTTTGAAAGACGTGTCGGGTTCGCGGTTCGCCCACAGGCAGAGTTCAGCGCGAATCGTCCAGATTTACGGTGATTCCGCAAAATATGATTTCTCGAAATACAAAAACAAGGTTGACCTTATGTTCGTTGACGGATCCCATAGTTATGACTATATATTGAATGATTCATACATCGCCCTGTCCCTAGTACGCCAGGGAGGGGTGATCTTATGGCACGACTACGACACCCCGTATTGGTATGGCGTAACAGGCGCTTTGAATGATCTTTTTACTCAGCGGTCGGAGTTCCAAAACATGAAACATATTGGCGGAACGTCGCTTTGTGTTCTGCAACGGTAGAAATCAACTGCCAACAAGACAAATGCAGCGTACGTGGAATACCGCGCCGCTGATTTGTTGCGGTTAACCCACTGTTCCATTATAATATCCCCCTCTCTACTTTCCGCCCCCCCAGCGGGCATTCTGGGCCTTTTTCGAGCTCAAAATTGACTCAGGCGAAACCGCCGTCGAAGTCGTGCCCGAGCTATGGTTTTTCCAGTTGCGCTATCGCAACATTCTCACCCGATCGTTTGTCGGACAGGGTTACGCGGGTCTTCCCGGCCAACTCCTCGACAGATGCACGTTGATCCTGATATCCATCGTAGACGTATACGAGGAGGTTGTGCGCTCTCTCCCGAATAAGTTTCAAGAACGCTTCGGAGCGTGCCTCGGTCACTTCCGTGAGCCGCCCCAGCATCAGGATCACCAATTGGAATTCACGATCCTCTGACCACACCACACTATCCTCGAAGATGTTCGATACTGCGAAATTGTTTGCGAATTGAGGGAGGAGAAGTTGCGCATGTGCTATGTTGTCGCTCGATATATCTACTCCCCACGGAACGAGCTTGTGATTGAAATGACATAGCATCTTTAGCTGAATGCATACGCTGTGGTGATGCATTCTTAAGATATTAATAAATGATGATGTTAATACGTATGATCAAACAAATATGAGCTTACTCAATTGAACTTCAATGTATCAATTAGTGGGTTTACGATGTAATAAACATGTGTAAAAGTATGTTAATATATACATTATTGTATTGGGGTCCCTCTTCCAAGAGGAAAAGATACTTTACCTCTAACCTAACATGTGGCACATAATTCGGGGGCAGGCCAGCTTAAAATGCCTGTTTCAGCACATTTATGCTTACCCTCACTACATTTTCCGGATCGATGTCAGTAATATTTCCCGAATTTGCCACTATTATGGTGTTTCTCGTTCCCATAGGGGCGTACCTTCTTGGATCGGATGGCCCAAAAAGACAGATCGTTGGGGTTCCTAGCGCTCCCCCTAGATGCATCGCACCATTGTCATTGGCGACCAGGAGTTTGCTCTGCCTCAGAATGTAGACAATACTCCCCAAAGTAGTCAGGCCGATCAGATTGTCGATTTCGAAGTCCAAAAGGCCGGTAATAGCATCCCCGATTTCCGTTTCCAATGGATGCCCCACCAAGACGAAGCGGCACGGTCTTGTTGCGTGTAGTTCTCGGATAAACCTTGCGAAGTGTTCCGGAGGCCATCGCTTAAGGTGGTTGCAGTACGCCCCCGGTGCCAGGCAGATCAGAGGCAATCCAGTCCCAAAGTCCAGGAGCATTTCTGCATACCACTCACTGAACTCACTAGTCTGAATGCCGAAATCCGGGATGCCATCCGATGCAATTCCCAGTGTCGAGACCAGAGAAATAAATTGTTGCCACATGGGAATTTCAGATGATCGCAGGACCGAAACCTCACGAGGAATCGACTTTGGTTTGGCAAAACCGACATAAGTGCCGTATTTAAGTTCTCCTTGGGAAAATCGATCGGTGATGTGATTGTTGCTGGTGCCCAGATCAAAAACAAATCGGTGATGTCTGCTCAATACCGTTGGGATTATTTGATTATCGCCATCGTCAAAAAAATGAAACGTGTCCCATCCGAAAAATAAGTCTTTCCGACCCCGATCCAACCACAAGTACCGTTCATAATCCTTGAACTCATGAGAAATGATGCCAAGAAGGGGCATCGAGAGAACAATGTCGCCCACCCCTTCACGATGTACCACGAGGATGCTGGCTCGGTTAGATTGCATTTTCTCCGAAAAAAGAATTTTCGTATATTTTGGCGCCAGGGCAGAAGATCTCCACCAATCGGCTTTCATCACTTAGTCTACGAAAGAGTTCCGAATACATCCCCTTATAATATTGGCACCAAGGATGGATGGCGTTCGTTGTGCCGAAATGCTCATAGCTGCTGATAGGGCAGCCGGCTTCGCAAAAACGCTTGTATGTACATTCCTGGCATTCCGAAATTATGCCGACATGACGTTCCGAAAGTTTTGAGATCGCCGGATTGTTTTTCCAAATATCATTGAGCCGGTCCACTTCAGCAACGTTGCCCAATCGGAATTCTGGGTTTGCTCGTGTTCTGGGACATGGATAAACATCCCCGTTTATGGCGAATGTCATGAAATCTCGTCCCGCCCCACACTGAGATCTCATGCACCGATAAGGATGCATCTTGGTTCCGAGAATTTGGAACATAAGACTGGTGTTCTCGTCAAGCACCGTACGTCCTTCATTCAGAACCAAATCCAGGTACCTCCCGTGAGTTTCGAGAAACTCTTCGGCTTCCAATGCCAGCGCATCCCATTCGTAGCAGGCTCGACCACGCTTTGCGATAGGATTGAATTTGATGCCGTGTATACCGAGTTCCATGTAATCAGCCATCACCTTGTCGAGCCGGCGATAATTTGCTTTTGAAATGACGCAGATGGCTCCGATGGTAAAGCCTTGCTCACGCATTAATGCTACGCCCTTTGCAATGGCCGAGTGAGTTCCTTTTTGGCTGGGAAACACTCGTGTGATATCGTTTGACACTGGGTCTCCATCCAGGCTGATTCCCACCTTCATCCCGCAGGCCTTTATGCGTTCCAAGAGGTCCGGCGTGAGCAATGTCCCGTTAGACTGCGCATTAAGTTCTAGCTTCTTCCCGGCTTTCTCGGCCCTCTGTGTCCCGTATTCTACTATCCGCTCGACGAGATCCATTTCCAAGAAAACCTCGCCTCCTGAGAATTCTAGGGTTCCGTGTTCAGGGATATAGTCAACAATAAGATCAATGGTTCTTTTGGCTACGGACCAGTCCATGCGTTCCCGCCTCGATGGGTGGGATTTGGCCGAGCAATATTTGCACGCCAGATTACAGCGCTCCGTGGGTATGATGACAAAGAGGCCGCCAGAGCAAAAAAGTGGCCCTTGGCCAAAAACGTCGGGTTCAATGAACCGATGCCCGTTTATTCTTAGAAGGCCCCGCCAATATAGGTGCGCAATGAACTCCGGCAGTTTCGCTCTATAGGAAGCAGGAACCCTTGTCATTATGCTCTCTAATTCAGTTCCATCAAGGGCTCGGAAAATGTTGAATTCGAGTGGTTCGAGAAAAGCCCATGACCCTGTATGCTTTTCCAGCAACAGCACGTTGCTCTGGTACACGGTGGTTTCCAGCGGCAGCAGGCTGAATTGCGGATTTGCCCCGAACAGCCTCTCATCAAAATAGGGCCCGGAAGTTCCAAAATCAAATTGAGTGAGCATCTCGGTGAAGTTGTCAGTCTGAAGTCCGTAATAAAACATTATCACGCCTCTGGGTGCACTATATCCGCGAAGGAAACAGGTGAAAAACAGGATTTTTCACCAAAAGCCTCATGGTGCAGAAGATCGACGCCGAGACAGTGGCTCCGAACTTCGCAAGTATCACAAACTGGATAAAAGACGTCACCAGGGGGCCGATAATAATTGGAATCAGATATATTGAGATCAGACAAATTCACGCGTCCCATGGAAAAGTTGTCGACCATGTCATAGTGCCGGCCCAGTAAACAAATAGGCATAAATTCGGTTTCCACACACACCCCCATTTTGATGCCACGGTCGAGGGCAGCTCGAACGAACGGTGCCACGTCCCACAGCGGAGCGATGATTTCAGAAAGGTTGTCGGCAGCCCCACCTTGCAACCGCGGGTAAGTAAGTTTGATTTTCTGGACAGATGGAAACTTCTCGGCAATGAAAGAAATCTGCTGGCTGAGTGTGCGATAATTTTGTTTGCAAATTACGGTGTTGGTGCAAAAATAGATGCCGAGGCGTTCCAGGTTGGCCAGTCCTGAAGCGGTCTCTTCAAAAGCTCCAGGGGAACGAGTCAGCCAATCATGAATTCGAGGTTCATGCCCATGAATCGAGACAAGGCAGGAAGTCAGCCCCGCCTCGCGCAGGGATTCGAGAAAGCCGCGGTCCGCCAGTCTACGCCCGTTGGTCTGAATGTTTTGATGCTGGATTCCCACGTGCCCCGTATGCCTCAAGATCTCGGAAAGATCAGGCCGAACTGTCGGCTCCCCTCCTGAATAAACTATTCTGTCGACCTGATCTTCGCACATAATCCTGTCCACTTCGTCCATAACAGTCCGCGTATCACGATTGCCATGCTTTTTTTTCCATGCGGCTGTGCAGAACAGGCAATTATTGTTGCAGGCGTAGCCAAGCTTAACGTACCCTATGGGTTTTCTTGAGTCTTTTTGGGCGAGCTTGAATACAATCTTTGTAGCTGTTTCCCAATCCACGGAAAGTGCTCCTGTTCACCGAACTCTCGGGATCTCCACGTCGACCCAATTCAGCAGCAGCTTCACAACTACTAAATCAGGCCGCAACTCGATCTCCTGGACCGAGAAGTCCAGTTATTTCACCTCATTTCTGGCCTCGCTGCATGGGGTCTACCGACGCTTCCCGCCTCCCGTTGGTTGTTTCGGCGCGGCGCCTTCCGTTGGTTGTGTCGGCGCGACGCCTTCCGTTGGTGGTTTCTGCTTGATTCCGCGGCGCGTGCCGCTAGCTGCGTCTGAGCTTTTGCAGTCGGTGTGCCCGGAGTCCGTATGACAGTCACTGTGCCCTGTGGCCCCGGCACCACCCGCCTTCAGAGCCAATCTTGTGAACACCTCCTTGATCTTGTTCGCGTCATCCGCAGTCAAGCGGACTCCGAATTCTTCGGCGACCGCTTGGGGGTTACTGAGAAAGTCTTCCGCTCTCGACGGATCCTCCAAGAGACTGCGCATCAGCTTCTGAATCCCGCTGCGAGTGCTATACGGTTCGGTAGCTGCCCGCGCAGCCAAGTGGCTGCCGGTTGCCATGCCAAGTCCCACAGCCCCGATGCCGACCCCTAATGCTTTGAGGAATTTCCCTCTATCCATTTGCTTGGGTTCGTCCGTCGGCTCTCCAGATGGTTCTTTTCCTGTCTCTTTGTCTTTCTCGTCGTCTTTCATAGCTGCCTCCTTTGCGGTTAGATGATCCCCCGTGGGGATACGCTGTCAACGTGTGAAACTAAATCATCAGTCCTAATTCCTGCATTTGACTTATTGACAAAATGCTTGAATCAAACATGGGGACGAACTCCATCCCATAACGATTATCAATTTTGTAGGCGAACACTATGACCCTTGTATCGGGGACCTGCGAACTATTTGTCTTGGCACAAAGATTATTGGCTTAAAAACCCTTAATTTCTTACTTGCATTCTTCCTCACAGCCGGAGGCTTGGATGTAAATATCAATTGACACGATACCAAAGCCTCATTTGCCAGGGTATAATTGCACACAACCCACAGCCCAGCGGCATCAAGCCGATATCCCAATCGCTTTCGTGACATTCTCGCCTGATGAGACAAAGGTGTCAAGAAAAAATGGCGAAAAAGACTCTCTTGTTCGCTTTTCGAGCATACCTCGCCCGTGGACACTCCGTCAACCAGACCTTCTTGACCCTCACCCGAAAATAGCTCGGTAGTGCCGGGACAAGGGAAAAGCCGAAGCCACATAAACTTGCCACCTCCGACCGTGATACGCCACTTTCGCTCCAACTTTGATCAGACGCTTGGGTTAATTCCGTATGAATAATGCAAAGCTCAACCAATCGGCTCTTCAGCAGAGTTGCGGATTCACTTAACGTCAACAAGAGTACCATCGGGAGATACCGGAGGCACTTGGCTCGAATGGGTTTGCTGGAGATCAATGGAAACGTCTGGACTGCAAAAATCCAGTAGTGATCTTCAATGCAACTCCAAAACCGGAAATTGAAGCAGTTATTGGCTATGTCTCATTTTGGTACCAAATTGGGTACTATAGTAATACAGGTGCTGTTCCACTGGCCCAATCTATTATTGTGGATTTTAAGTCTAAAGGGAGGGGCGGGTGATAATCCTCTAAGCAGTGACTGTCCAGGATGGCTTGCGAAGGGCGGTAGGCAGTTTCGTTCGCACAGATTCTGGTGTGGCAGGGCTCCGGCCCTTCATATTCCAATGGCTACCGCCGATTATTGCGTGGCAGGAAGGCTATGAGAGAAGGTATATATTAAATCGTACTTACATAACCTGCGGTACAGACGGAAGGCGTTACTGGTATGGTATTCCTTAACAGTAGCTACTTGCAATAACACTATAGATTGTATTACCATTAAGTAACTATATGTTTGTACTACCACATCAATTTACGTACATCCAACTATACGAACTATTTAATAGGACTTCTCCAATCATTGAACTTTACCGAGTGTGACGACTTTCATGTGACTCTAAATGGCAGGCGGTGAGTCAGGGGCGGGTGCAGATACGGTGATATCGCAGTCTGCCAACGGGTCCCAGCCCTCACGATGCACGTTGGCGCCACGCCTACAGGGTCTAGGCCCTCTGGCGGCCATACAAGAGGCAGAAGACCGGGAACCCGCTTCTTATTAATAACATTTGATCTCTCTTCTTCCGGAGAAGAAGTGCATGGGGAAGCTCTCTAACCTGCCAATTTTGTAAGTGAAACAGTATCAGCCTGATTTTGGTTGCGGCCGAAGGCGGCGTTTTGAAAGAAGCCGGTTCCCGGGCCCTCCGGCAAGAACTTTGATATGGCTAGCAGCGGATCAGGGCCGATGCAGACAACGTAGCATCGGACCGTAACTAGGCCTACTCCACAACGGTGCATGGTAATTGCATAGATGCTGAAGGCTATGTCAACCATTTAGTCCCACGTTTCGCGGGATTTGGGAAAGGTTTTCCCAACAAGTCCCAGTGATCGAGATTATTATGTTTGCATTACATTATCAGGTATTGTGAAATAGAAGGTCGTTCCCTTGCCCGGTTCTGAATCCACCCAAACCCGCCCCTGATGACGCTCCACAACTTTCTTGACGATAGCCAGTCCCATGCCCGTACCTTCGTATTGGCTCCTCTTATGCAGCCGCTGAAAAATCACGAAAATTCGATCCAAGTGCTTGGATTCAATCCCGATACCATTGTCCTTAACAGAAAAGACCCAATCATTGTTGTTTTTAGCAGCGGATATATGAATCTTTGGCGGCTCATCCTTACGAAATTTAATGCCATTTTGAATCAGATTTTGAAACACTTGTAACAGTTGGGCGTCATCTCCATAGACTTTGGGGAGCGGACCGTGGGTAATCACCGCCCCGGCTTCGGATATAGCGACTCCCAGATTATCCACTGTGCGATCCAGTAGTTGCTGACAATCTACCGGCTCTGGGGCTTTCCCCCTTGTTGCCACACGAGAATATGCCAACAAGTCCAGAATCAGCGATTTCATCCGCACTGAACTCTCAATCGCATAATGGATATACTGGTCCGCATTGGCACCGAGTTTATTTTTGTATTCCTTCTCCAAAAGCTGAAGACAACTGGCCACATTGCGAAGCGGCTCTTGTAAATCGTGAGATGCCACATAGGCGAATTGTTGGAGATCTTGATTTGATCGAATGAGCTCCTCTTCTGCCCGCTTTATATCGCTAATATCACGTGCAGTAGCAACGACACCGAGAACTTTTCCATCTTTGTCACGATACAGAGAGGCATTGTATATAACCGGAGTCAGCAATCCGCTCTTATGCCGGATTGCCAATTCGTAGTTTCTCACCAAACCGTCTCGAAAAACCAGCATGTATCCCGATCTGGCTTTCTCAGGCTCGGTGAAGTAACCGGCGAAATCGGTTCCGATAAGTTCCTGTGCCGAATATCCGGTTATTTTCTCAGTAGCCGTATTGATATCCGTAATTTGCCCTTCTGCATTGATTGTCATCAATGGGTCTAAACTCGATTCAATCAAGCTCCGGTTATACGCACTAGCGCTCTGATACGCTTCTTCAGCACATTTGCGCTCTTTGATCTCCTCCTGCAGGGTTTCATTTGCTTTCTCCAATTCGGTGGCAAGTGCTATCATCCCCCTATTGGTTTCCTGCAATTCTTCTTCCAGCAGCTGGATCGTCTCACGTGCCTTTTTTAATGCAAACTTCTCGTCTTGCATCGGCTCGATATCTTTTGATTTTTCTTCTTTCATGGTGCAGGTAGCGGATGACCCCTTCATCCCCCGTTTTTTACTACCACAACGGTCGCATCATCATTATCTTTGGCCAATCGATTCAGCAGTCGTTGGGCAATGACATTTGCAGGAGCATCAGCGATATCGGGAAAATCGTACCACCTCCAATGGGAACTCAAGCCGTCGGAGTGCATTATCAGAGTAAAATTCTTCTCCCACTTGTGCTCCGTTACCAAAGGCTCTCGTGCATTGACCCCGACAATGCCCCGGCGAATTTCGAAATGTAAGGGCCGAAGGCTTCCAAAAACCCTCATTTCAATATTCCCGATATTGGCAACCGTCAAACGAGTAGCGATTTGGGAAGTCGCCGGATCACGTTCCCAGTCGAACCTCGCTAGAGCCATCACCACGCCGCGTGTGCCGCGGCATGCTCTTGTCGTCCCGAGAAAAATCGCTGCGAGTGGCTCCTCGAAATGACTTTCCACATATTGGCGGGCTGCTTGTGCCGCTCGATGAGCAAATTGTCCATGTCCCAGACCATCAATTACACCGACAACAGCACACTGGTCTGCCTTTTCAATCACAAAAGCATCCCCGTTGTCATTCATCACAGGATGACAGCGGGTGGCTGCTCCAAAAGATAAAGGACACGGGACGAGATTTGCCCGCTTTTTCCGAATCCATTTCTTGCAGATAATATGAGTTCCGGCCTGAGGCTTTCGTTTCGAATCGATCTCGAACTCGTCCATCAACCGGTTGACTGTACCCAAGCCGTACCCTAAGCCGCCCACCGTCGAAAATCCGTCTGCCAGTGCTTCATTCACCTCTCTTATGCCTGGTCCCGAGTCCCGCGATTCAATTTGAATTCCATCTCGCCCCTGCTGCGTGACTTTAGCAAACAACAGAGTGCCGCCAGCCGTGTGTCTTGTGATATTGCTTGCGAGTTCGCTGGCCACAATGACAATTTCTTCGATTGTTTTTTCGTCAAATCCAAGGACGTTTGCTATTTCCCTTGCCGCTCGTCGGGCCTGTCCCTCATCAGAACGGGAAGAGACCTTTACTGTTAGCGTTTCGAATTGCTCCAAACCTATGCCTTCAACACTCCTGTCCTGAAATAGGTGAATAGCCTAACCGGCCTGCACAGGAAGACCAATATTGCTCGTTAAATGAAATTCCCATCACCAAACTTGTTCCAGTGAAGAACTCGTAAACATAAATTGAAACTCTCGCATTAAACGCACTTGGCTTTGAGTTCCAGCAGTGTGAACGCCAAGCTTTTGAACTATTTTTTCTTCAATTTTCTCACTATTATAGTAGTTCCTCTGCCCGATTCGGAAAGGACTTCCATTTGGTCCATCAATCGTTTTGAACCGGGTAAGCCCAGCCCTAATCCTTTGCCTGTGGTAAAACCTTCCTGCATGGCTAGCTCGACGTTGGTAATTCCCGGCCCGTGATCCTCAAAAATTATTTCTATCCCCACATCGGCTCCTGTGTCCAGGGTCTTGAATTTCATGATTCCCGATCCCGCGAAGCTAATGATGTTGCGAGCTAATTCCGAAGTAGCTGTAACGATCCGTGTTACATCCGTTAGGCCAAACCCGAGACCGGTCGCTAGAGTACGAGCGGCTTTTCGGGCAACAATGAGATCCCCCTCGGAGGCGATTCGGATCGATCCCTCATTTTCGCCGCTCATTTCTCTGCCTCCGATGAGCTTTCTCGGTCAACATGTCCAGCGCCTTATCTACATTGACGGCTGAACTGACGCGACTTAATTTCAGACTCAAACCCAGTTGAGTCGTCGTGATCGCAACACTGGGGCGCATACCCACCACAACAGTGCGGCAACCCATTAAATGGGTCATTTGAGCGGTCTCCACAATTGTTCGTGCGAAAAACGAGTCCAATGTTTCGACCTTGGAAATGTCCAGCACCAGGCCCTGTGCCTGGGTTCGATCCATCGTATTCAGTATCTGCTCCTGGAGCGCTATCACAGTGGGGTCGTCAGGATCTGCGGGCATCGTAACCATGAGAATGTCTCGAATCCTGATTATGGAAATCGGTTCATCCGCCATCGTTCATCTCCGTGCATGTAGGTTAGGTACACTGAACCTCATCGAGACTCCTTCTTAACAATTTCAAGCTCCAGCATTTCCAGAGCTGCCCGAAAACCCGTAGCCAACGATGACCGAGTTACGATTTCCGATAGATCAACACCTAAATGTACCAATGTCTGTGCAATTACAGGGCGTATTCCCGTTAGAATGATTTGGGCCCCTAACAATTTCACGGCAGTTGCGGTCTCGATAATGTGCCGGGCGGTCTGCGTGTCTACTGATGGGACACCCGTAACGTCGATAAGCGCAACGGATGCACCGGTATCCGCAATGCGTTCCAGGAGCTGTTCCATAAGCTGTTCGGTCCGCTGACTGTCAAGCGTCCCTATAAGCGGCGCACACAAAACACCTTCCCACACTTGCATAACCGGTATGGAAACTTCCAGAATTGCTTGAACCAATCTTTGTCGTGCCATCGCCTCTTCGACTTGTATCCTTTGGCTGATATCACGAGCGATTGTCGAGGCTCCTACGATCTTTCCGGCGTCATTCCTGATTGGAGACACGGTAAGAGAGACGTGGAACTGACGGCCATCCTTTGACATTCGCATAGTTTCATAATGGTCGACTAGCTCGCCTTTTTTTACCTTATCGAGAATTTGGGGTATTTCGTCTTCCCGATCGGGAGGAACCACGATGCGAATTGATTTGCCGATAACCTGTTTATCGAAAAAACCGTACATTTTTGTAGCCGCAGCATTCCAGCTCAGGATTGTGCCATCCAAATTCTTTCCAATTATAGCGTCATCAGAAGAGCGGACTATTGCTGCCAGGAATTCCTGATCCCCCATAAGACCCGGATCCGTAAATGCCTCGCCGCGTTTAGGTTTTCTTGCCATATTCTCCCTCCTCAATAAAAATCAGCAGGATCACACCCAGTTACCCTTATGTTGATTGTCGCTATTTTTGATCATTGTCAGAGAATTTCACTGAAGATAGAAGAGACTTCTTGTCCTAATTAATCAAGATTGACATATGAGAAGCCAGATGTCCAGTATCATTCCTGAACCACAGGAAAATAACACAATGCGGATGCTTGGGTGTTTTCCACTTCATTCTGTGAATGACAGGGCTATCAAAGAAGGTTCACATGAAAGTCGTCCATCGATCCTAAAGGCGGTTAATATTATGAATTTACATAATATTCTCCGTCCTCGTCCGACTTTCATCCGTCGATATGCCGCCAGCCATTTGAGAGTTTTTGGGGAAAGGTCCGGAAAACCACTTTTTGCAAAAAGGGGTTTTCCGGAGACTCCTGCGTTCCTAGGAGTGTTTTTGCAAAAACAACCTCCCGATACTCTTTACCTTCTCCTTCCTCCCTATCACTCTTTTCCTTTCCTGGCAGCATAGCGAAAGATTACGTTTGATTGACCAGGTGACCGGTAAGGCATACTGAAAACGGGGGCATCTGCCCAAGATGCATCTTATTGCTGATGCTGATCCTTGGGAACAGCATTTAGGATTATTGTATACCGTAGGAGACAACTCATGCTCACAACCAAAGAAGCGATAGAAAAGAGGCGCAGCATACGAAAATTTAAGTCCGATGCGATTCCTGACGAATACATCAATGAATTATTAAACGCAGCGAGATTGGCGCCATCTGGATCTAATGCGCAACCGTGGCGGTTCAAAATTGTCAAAGACGAGGAAACCAAATTAAAGTTGGCTCACGCGGCACACAATCAACTATTTATTACTAAAGCTCCTGTCGTAATTGTCTGTTGTGCGGATATTAAAGGTTTTTTGGATGGCACAGTTTCCAGTGCTCAGGATCTCGGAAGAATTGGGGCGCTCGAAGACAGGATAGTTAAAATATTGATAGACAGAGCGGGACGAATGAAATCCTACACCATAGATGAAATGGGAGCTTGGCTTGCTGTAAACGTAGCAATTGCCATCGAACATATGGTTTTGAGAGCATTGGATTTTGAGTTGGGAACTTGCTGGATGAGGCTGATCGATGCTGAGATGATACGAAATATCTTTGGTTGGGACGATAAGATGTACGTTGTTGCCTTATTGGTGGTAGGTTTCCCGGACGAAAACCCCACGCCCAGAAAGAGGTTCCCAATTGAAGCCCTGCTAATCGACTGAATAATACGGTTGGCGATTTCCGCAGTGATTATGTGTTATTGAGAAGCTCCAGAGAGGTCAAAATGTAGATGCCTCCAATTCTTATTGCAGAAGATGACAAGAAGACCGCATCCCTGGTTGCTCTTTATCTTGAGCGAGAGGGTTTCAAGACAATTATTGCGTACGACGGGAAGCAGGCCCTGGAATTGGCCCGGCGCCACAGTCCGATTTTTGTGATTCTAGACCTGATGCTCCCATTGCTGGATGGTTGGGAGGTGTGCAGGGAGCTAAGGCGGTCATCCGATGTGCCGATACTCATTCTCAGCGCCCGGGAAGAAGAGATAGACCGTGTATCGGGCCTGACTCTGGGAGCGGATGATTACGTCGTCAAACCCTTTAGCCCGCGAGAACTGGTTGCTCGGGTAAAGGCGATTCTCCGGAGGGGTCGATTAGGGCGGGCTGGCGATGAACAAGTGCTTTCTCATGGAGACCTGGTCCTGGACCCGGAAAAGCGCAAGGTCACCTTAAGCGGGCATCCGGTTCAGCTCACTCCTCACGAATTCAATTTGCTGCGAACCCTCATGTCCTCGCCCGGTAAAGTATTCACACGCGATGAGCTTCTGACGCGGCTTTACCCAGCCCACGATGTTGCAGTCATCGATCGGGTCGTGGATGTTCATATCGGCAAGCTCAGGCAAAAGATCGAGCAGGATCCCTCAAATCCCGCTCACATTCTGACAGTCCGCGGGGTTGGATACCAGTTTTCGGAGACAAGCCGAAAACTAAAGGCCGGGGAGGGGGCCGTGAGGAAAAGCTTTCTTTGGAAACTCATCGGAATCAACACTTTGATTATCGGGTTTGTGATAATCATTGTGTGGATGTCTATTGACTACCTGGCCGCACATTATTTTGCCACCTTGATGAAGCAGTACAACATCTCGCCGGTCACCAGCCATAATATGTTTCTCCATTCAGTCCACAGATACCTCATTTGGGCAACGCTCGCAGCTGTCGTGCTGGCGCTTGCTCTTAACTTCCTGATGCTGAAACGTGTGCTGGCGCCGCTGACGCAAATGGCGGATATCACCCGAAAGATAGCGTCGGGCGACTATTCGAGCAGAGTGCCTCTCGGACCTCGAGATGAAGTGGGCAAATTGGGGGAGGCATTCAACCGCATGGCTGAAAGCCTTCAGGCGATCGAGAGTCTTCGGAAGACATTAATGATCAATGTGGCCCACGAGCTGCGGACCCCGTTGACAAACATTCAAGGATACCTCGAAGCCATGGTGGACGGGGTCGTGCCTCCATCCAAGGACAACTTTCAACTGCTCCAGGAAGAAACCATGCGGCTCGTTGACCTGGTGGAGAGCATCTTGCGTCTGGCCAAGGCCGATGCTGCGAGGGTGGACCTCCGTAAAACCGAGATCCGCATCGGCGGTCTTGATTCAGCAGGCGTTGGAGGCTTTTCGGCCCAAAATCGACGCCAAACTGATCAGGGTGGAATCTCATTTGGATCATGACCCTCTATTGCAGGGCGATGCGGACAAGCTTTCACAGGTTATCGGTAACCTCTTTCAAAATGCGGGCCAATACACGGAACTTGGCGGATCGCTGAAAATTTCCACGGAACTGTCGCAGGGACAACTCCGGGTTATCTTCTCCAATTCCGGCGGCGAGTTGTCCGAGAATGATCTCCCATTCATTTTCGAGCGTTTTTATCGCGGTGAAAAGTCACGCTCCCGCGAACACGGCGGCGCAGGAATCGGCCTGGCCATAGTAAAAGAATTGATAGACGCCCACAACGGCAGGGTAGGGGCTGATGTTTCCGATAACCTTACAACCATATGGTTTTCTCTTCCAATCTGATTTTTGGGCTCGCCTCCGAATCTTTACCTATTCTTTAAGATTCCTTTATACCGCCTTTAAGATCAGTGCTTATTGTTTGTTCATGAAAAAAACCACTGCTCGATCGGTGGTTTGCCACATGAAAGCGAGGACACCGATGTTCGGCAAAGAAGCACATTCCATAGTTGTCCCGAACAATGCAGCGTCGAGGAAGATCATCTTTTCCAACCGGCACATGATTCTTAAAATATTAACAATCGCTTGTTTGGGCGCAGCTTCCCTGGTGTATGGGATCACGACCGTGGGCAAAGGATCGGACGAGCCCGCAACAACTGAAAGGAACGAAACTATGTTTCTTGCAAAGCAAAATTCTGTAATGAATCAAGAAATACCGCCTATTGATTTATCCGTGCCTACCAAAACCGAAACCGCAACGTTTGCGCTGGGCTGATTTTGGGGTCCGGACTCCCGGTTCGGGAGCATCAAAGGTGTGATTCGAACCCGCGTGGGATATTCAGGCGGGAAAAAGAAGAACCCGACCTATCACAGTCTCGGGGATCACTCTGAATCGATCCAGATTGACTATGATCCGAGCATGATTTCATACGAGAAGCTCCTGGAAATCTTCTGGTCCAGTCACAGTCCCGTGCAGAGGGCCTGGTCAACTCAGTACAAGGCAGCGATATTCTACCACAACGAAGACCAAAAGAAGCTGGCGATGGAAACTCGAGACCGTGAAGCGGCCAGACGAAACAGTAGCATTACCACCGAGATTCTCCCTGCTACGGACTTCTACCGGGCCGAGTCGTATCACCAGAAGTACAAGCTGCGGCAGGATAGGGATCTGATGAAAGAGTTCAATGCAATGTACCCATCCGACGATGATTTTGTAAATTCAACCGCAGCTGCGCGGGTAAACGGATATCTCGACGGGTACGGAACTACGGAATCGTTGGGAACGGAATTGGACAGCCTTGGACTGTCCGCCGAAGCAAACAAGAAGCTGATGCAGATGGTCCAAAATCGAAGGAAATTCTTTGGATTCTATTGAGCAAGTAACCCGGACGTCGCCGATAGGCGAATGATCGTGCATGTCCGGAGCGGATACAAGTGAGGATGTTAGAATGACCAAATTCATAACAGCTTTCATTGCGAGCCTTTATCTGCTTGGAACGTTGGCAGCGCTTGCAATCGGCCAGACGAAATATGATACGGCGACTTTTGCCGGCGGGTGCTTTTGGTGCATGGAACCACCATTCGAAAAGCTCAAGGGAGTGTCGGATGTGGTATCGGGCTATGTGGGCGGCACCGGCGAGAATCCTACGTACGAAGACTACGCGAGCAAAGGCCACATCGAAGCGGTTCAGATAACGTATGGTCCATCGATCATATCTTATAATACGCTGCTAGACGTCTTTTGGAGGCAAATAAACCCCACGGACGCCGGCGGACAATTTGTCGATCGCGGGCCTCAATACCGCTCTGCGATCTTCTACCACAACGAGGAACAAAAGAGCTTAGCGGAAAAATCAAAAGCAGATCTCGAGAAATCAGGAAAATTCGACAAACCTATAGTAACTGAAATCCTAGACGCGAGCACTTTTTACAAAGCAGAAGATTATCACCAGGACTACTACAAGAAGAATCCGATCCGATACAAGTACTATCGGTCCAGGTCCGGTAGGGATGAATATTTGGAAAAGATCTGGGGTCATAATAAGGACGAAAAACAAATGAAGCAAAGCAGCCTTAAATCTGAAAAGCCGAGCAAGGAAGAACTGAAGAGCAAGTTAACGCCGGCACAGGTACAGGGTCACCCAAGAAGAGGGCACTGAGCCGGCATTCCACAACGATTACTGGGACAACAAGAAGCCCGGGATCTACGTAGATGTCGTGTCCGGAGAGCCGCTCTTCAGTTCGAAGGACAAGTTTGATTCAGGCACCGGATGGCCCAGCTTTACGAAGCCGCTGGAGCCTGGAAATGTAAAGGAAAAGAAGGATCGAACCTTCTTTATGACACGTACCGAGGTGAGGAGCACCCACGGAGACTCTCACCTGGGGCATGTTTTCAATGACGGCCCGCCGCCGACAGGACTCCGTTACTGCATGAACTCTGCTGCACTGCGGTTTATTCCCAAAGAAGACCTGGAAAAAGAAGGCTACGGCTATTATGCAAAGCTCTTGGAGAAATAAACACAGTGAGCCGGCCGTCGGAGGGCAAGGTTTCTGGAGCCAGGGGGAAAACCCTTTTGCAAAAGGGTTTTCCCCCTGGAACCCTCTTTCCGAAAACTCCTATACGGTTGCGGAAAAGCACGGACCAGCGAGAGACTGGGGTAGCGGTACACAATATAAAGGTTATTTCGGCAAGTGGTAATTAGTGGGGTAGGGCGGCCTGTGGCCGCGGTAATTTCGCCTAATTTTCGACCGGCAGGGACGCCGGCCGCTACCAATCGTGAGGTCACGAAACCTATGTCGGGTACGACCGATCTACCTCTGCAGCCGGATGCAGGAGAGAAAAACTCGGGAATCAGCTTTCTGTCAGGATATCACGTGCTACCGGGTTTCGCTCTCAAAGATTACCTTCAGCAATTTCTCTTCTGATCAGTGCGTTGAACGTCGTTGAACGTTCAACATCGTCTTTGTAATTGGGATCGGCCTGTTTTCTGTGAATCCATTGGTTAACCCTGAATTTCAGCTCTTCAGGCAAAGGGCGATCATCACCGGAAAGATGATTGCAGTCATCAGGATCACCCCAAAATGGGAAATACTTGCGTGCGTGAGCTACCGCCTTGTCCATTGATTCATGCATAGTTTCCTTCGTAGCTCCCATTTTTTCCAATTGATCCATGACCAGAGCCATGCGGGAATTCTCATCGTTTTTGAGCATGATGCGTCTTTCAAGGTCATTTAGATTCCACCAATTGCGGATATCATCATCCGTGCCGCCTTCTCTCCGCACTTTCGCCAGCCAAGCCTTGATGTTTGGACCTGTGGCTTCCTTCTCAAGAAGCAAATCCCCAAAGTTTTCAGGCAGATTGTCCATGTCTTCCTTCTTGGACTCTTCCTTTGCTAAGGTAAGCCAGGCAGAGAACAACTCATTAGCCTGGGAAACAGACATCCCGGATTGTATTAACACAGGAACATAAACATCTTTGAGTTGCTGCTCGATTGATGGATCACTTGAAGAGCACTCCATGTTAACTCCTTATCTTTAAGAAAGACCTGAGATTTCTCGGTGGCTCCTTTGTCCCGCTTTTCTGCAAGATAGGCAAGCCCTTTTGGACCCCAATCGTTCAGCGCACGAGTGAAAATCCCAGGAAGATGACTGATGAATGGGTTCTTTTAAGGCTTGGTCGCGGAGAAATTGTTCTGCACCGGCCTGGGCAAGGCTGTCTCCAGGACGCGGCCTACGGCCGCAACCAAAACAGGGCGCCAGGATTTTTCTCCAGAAGGAGCAGCAGGGGCGCTGAGAAGGCCACCGGGAACCCGCTTTTTGTGAAAAAAGCCGGTTCCCGGCCCCTCCGGTAAAAACTCTAATATTGCTAGCGGTATATCAAGGATGTGTAGATATTATGAGACGATAGAGCGGCTCGTGGCCGCCAGGATTCGCAGATTGGTCGAGATCATTAAAACCTTTTTGCCTCCAAAATTAGGACCTTAGAGAGATCCCTCAACCATTTCTTTTCTGGAAAACAAGAAATCAAACGTTATTAATAAGAAGAAAACATACTATACCTCTGACTTAACAAGTGGTACATAAACTGGCGGCAGATCAGTCAAGAGCAAGGCCCGGTGCTACGGCAGTGTGCTCGAAACGCACAATACGGGGCTGCCGACGTGATCGCTTCTTCGATGTTGGCAATAGCGGAACTATGGTCTATGACAACTATAGTACTTTTCAAAGGTTTTGTGCCAACAATGAATAATGATCGGAGCCTGTTGCAGGGCAGTAGGACAGACTGTAGGGGCGACTGGCGAGTCGCCCAAGGATGACCGGCAAGATGGAACTGTCTCAGAGTTCTTCGTGAACCCTAAGTCGTGCCACGACATCAATGCAGAGACGGAACTCACCAGAAGGGGCATTTGTGAAACTGGATGTCGATAGCAGACAGCCACTGTAGGGGCGCCGCTTGCTGCGCCCCTACTGGGCAGGGCAAGCCCCGTCATTACACTGCATCGTGCTACGATTTTGGCAGATAAGATAATTCTGAGACAGTTTCAGATGCCGGTCCCACCCAAGATGCCCGTCGCCACCAAATCGTTTTTTTTCGCGATTAGTTTTGAGAACCGCTATATTTGTCATGATCGGGTTTTAACTGGAATAGTGGAGCTATACTGTTCAATGTCGAAAGAAGTCTTAAGTGTTAACTTATGATAACCTAAGTTCGTTATTTCAAATAGTTATCACCCTCCCCCTTCCCCCTCCCGTAGAGGGAGGGGGATTGGAAAAACCTCATTCCTTGCGGGAGAGACAGGAGTGGGGATTCCAAATCCCTCTCCCCCGGCGGGAGAGGGGAGGGAGAGGGGGGAATCGTAATTAAGACCGGACCTAAAGTTAGCGCGAATGTCCTCGTGGGGTCGGACCCACTTGGAAAATCATGCAGAAGGGGAACGGCTAAGCCTGGAGCATCATATGACCGAAAATGATCCAAAGAAACGTGGTTCCCACTTTCCCATACTTCAGGGCGTGCTACCGATTAGAGGTTCGCAGTTGCCGACCGAAGTGGTGGCGGGCATTACGCTGGCTGCGCTGGCCATCCCCGAGGTCATGGGATATACGGAGATCGCGGGCACCCCGGTAATTACCGGCTTGTATACAATTCTCATCCCCATGGGGCTGTATGCACTGTTTGGATCGTCCCGGCATCTAGTGGTGGGGGCTGACTCTGCAACCGCGGCCATGTTGGCATCGGGTCTTGCCGGCCTCGCTGTCACTGGGTCAACCGAGTACCTGGCCTTGGCCGGCATTCTGGCAATTATGGCAGGAATCCTGCTCATAGTCGCACGTATCATTGGTTTAGGATTATTGGCGGACTTCCTCTCGCGTACTGTTCTCGTCGGTTTCTTGACTGGGGTCGGCATCCAAGTCGCGCTCGGTGAGGTTTCAAGGCTTCTAGGAATTCCTGGTGCCAGGAGCGACATTATCACACGGCTTGTGTATAGTGCCCAGCACATTGACCAGACGAACAGCGTCCATTTTGCAGTCGCGATCGTTGTGCTCGTAATAGTCGTCGCTTTCAAGAGGATCTCGAAGAAAGTCCCTGGAGCACTCATCGCAGTAATCGGTGCAATCCTCGCTAGCCGGATGCTGAACCTGCCGTCTTATGGAGTTGCCACTTTGGGGGCGATCCCGAGTGGACTTCCGACGCTTGGCCTGCCGAACGTGGACTGGTCCTGGAGTCTCACCTTGAATCTCATCCCACTGGCGTTCTCAATTTTTGTGGTGATTCTTACCCAAAGCGCCGCCACTTCCCGGGCATTTGCGGCCAAGAACAACGAGAGTTTCGACGAGGATACGGACCTGGTCGGCCTCGGTATAGCCAATATTGGCGCAGGGCTCTCCGGAACATTTGTCGTAAATGGAAGCCCAACCAAGACGGAAATGGTCGATAGCGCCGGAGGTCAGAGCCAGCTGGCACAAATCACTACAGTCGTTATTGTGCTTCTCATATTACTGTTCCTTACGGGTCCACTGGAATACTTGCCGAAGGCCGCCCTGTCTGCCATTGTTTTTCTTATTGGTGTGAATCTAATCGATATTAAAGGAATGCGAAAGATCCATGCTCAGGCGCCGGTTGAGTTTTGGGTAGCGCTGCTAACTGCGGTAGTGGTGGTCTTCGCCGGTGTGGAGCGAGGCATCGTATTCGCCATGGCCCTGTCCCTTATCGCACATACTCGCCATGGATATAGACCGAAAAATGGGGTACTTGTGAGGGCTCCACACGGCGGCTGGCAAAGATTACCGGTTTCCAGACCTGCCCAGGCCGCCCCGGGGCTCCTGATCTACCGTTTCACGCATGGCATGTACTATGCCAACGCCGGCTGGTTCCTCCAACAGGTCTCGGATTTGGTGCGGGGAGCGCAACCGCCTCTAAGATGGTTCGGCATCGATGTATCAGGAGTTGACGATGTGGACTTCACTGCCGCGGAAACTCTCCGTTCGACGCACACAATTTTGAAGGACCGTGGGATACAACTCGTGTTCGCAGTGGTTTCAGAAGAGGTGAAAGCAAAGCTGGATCGCTATGGACTGACCGATTTGGTGGGCGAAGACAACTTCTTTGCAACGGTTCAAGATCTCGCCGGCGGCTACGAGCAAAAGGCTGTTACAGATAATGGGTAAGGCGTGTCATCCATGGGGTCGACCGCAGTTCATGCAGACATGAATCGAACGTTGCCGTCCTAAATACCATACCTTGAGGCCGCAAAAACTCAAAATTCACGTTTCTATCTAGTAATATCAAAGGTTCCACTCCCACTCGAAATAGAAAATAATAACTAACATCTTAAAGTTGAATGAAATACACTAAGGAGTATATCGTTTATATAGATCAGCACGAAAAACCTACAGTGGGCAAGTTGGAATGCCAGGCCGCTCAAAAAGCAACAAGAAAAGAACAGTCACTCTCGACGATTCGGCATACCTAATGAGCACCGATCTCCTCGCTGCTGTTCCGCAGGAGACCAGAGAGGAAATATTGGCGTGTCTGAATCCCGTGACTGTTCGAGCGGGCGACCGATTCATTCGCCAGGGTAGTGAAGGTGATTGTCTGTACATTATACAGAAAGGCTGTTGCTCCATTATCGAGGAAAGGAGCGGAAAAAGCAGAGTGATTGCTCGCCGTACATCAGGCGAAGTTGTCGGCGAGATGGCAATGCTCACCGGCGAAACGAGGACAGCGCATGTGGAGGCGGAGACTGATATGTCTCTGTGGCGCATAAGCCGGGTTGAATTTGATGCGCTATGTCTTGCCTATCCGGCTATTCGCGAATTTGTTGCCGATCTAATGGCCAAACGGATTTCTCAGTCAAAATCTCCTCTCCACAAGACCGTCGGCAAGTTCCTCGTTACAGAACTGGACAAATCCAATAGGAAACTCTTGACGCTCATTGACCGATGCAGCGCCATGCAGTCTGAGTTGGTCCTGAATGAGCAACGGCTCAGGGCTCTTATCGCCAATGCCGAAGATTGCATCTTCATCAAAGATTTGGATCTGAAGTACACTCACGCCAATCCCGCGATGCTCGAATTATTGAGGCGCTCGGAACAAGATGTTGTGGGTAAAATCGATATTGATTTTTTCCCTCCCGAGGATGCTCGGTATTTCAATGATTTGGAGCTTAGGGTATTGGCGGGCCAGTCAGTGGAATCAGAGCACGTCATTCATACTAGTAATGAAGCACGTACTTACAGAATGTCTCGGTTTCCTATGCGGGACGATTCGGCGAGGATAATCGGTCTTTGCTGCATTGGACGAGAGATCGGGAACGATACTCTCGACATTTTGATCTCCGATGATGCAACCGCTGCATATCAATCGCAAGCAACTAAGGCCATTTTTCCGCATCTTGCCCGCGTTGCACCCAACGATTCCACCGTGCTGCTTCTGGGAGAGAGCGGCAGCGGAAAAGATTACTGGGCTCAGTGGATACATGAGCATTCGCGACGATCAAAAGGGCCTTTTCATAGTGTGAATTGCTCAGCACTAGCAACTCATATCGTAGAATCGGAGCTGTTCGGGCATGAGCCTGGAGCATTTACCGGCGCCAGTCGCAGGAAACGCGGACTGCTGGAACTATCTGAAGGCGGAACCCTGCTGCTCAACGAAATCGGGGAACTCCCTTTGACCTCTCAAGCCAAACTGCTCACATTTCTTGATACTCGAAAGATTACCCGGGTAGGAGGCGAAAAGGCGATTACGGTGGATAGTCGCATCATTGCGGCCACCAACCGGGATCTGGAAAAGGATGTTCAAACAGGCCAATTCAGAGCGGATCTGTATCATCGAATTAATGTGTTCACGATCAATATACCTCCGTTACGAGATCGTTTTGAAGATATTCCGAAACTCTGCGTTCAATTGTTGAAAAAGATCGGGAATAGATTGGGTCGAAGTCAACTGCCTCTGATAGATAGAAAGAGTCTGGACCTGCTCTGTAGCTATGACTGGCCGGGAAATATCCGAGAGCTGATGAATGTTCTCGAACGTGCCCTGATCCTTTGCGATGGAGACAACATTACTCCGTCTCACCTGAATATAAAGACCCCGACTGATGCTGCACATCCCAACAGACTTGAAGGTGAGCTGAGTTATATTCTTAAAGTATCACCATCATCTTCGCTAACGGATCAAATCCAAACCGCAAAAAAAATATTAATAGCCGAAGCCTTAAAGCGGACCCATGGAAATGTCTCGGCTGCAGCTCGTGTTTTGGGTATTTCCAGAGATGTTCTCAGACATCAGATGCAAATATTTGACCTGGACTATTAGTACTTCAAAATCCCCAAGTTGGGTAGGATTCCCCATTTTCTAAGTCTTTGGATTCTTTTGTTTCTAAGCACACACTGGGGAAAATTCCCCATTAATCCCCCTGCCTGAATTTCCTATTCTGCCGGCAGCTCAAGTTGGCATAGCCATTTTGTGTTTAATTTTAGTTAATTATCTTTCTGGAGGGGTGCCATTTAAAGTTGGCACAGTTCATGATTAAGACAAAGCCGTAAAGCGATTTGTTCGGGGGAACCACAGCTTCCATGACGTTTTTTTCCAAGAAGACCACTTAAGAGGATTAGGAGCTAAACGCTAACGATTGAGTTGAAACCGATTTGAGGGGGGGGAGTCACATTGGATTTTATCTTGATCGAACTGCCCTGAGGGGTACAACCACGAAAAGGGGGGTTAAAATGAACCGTACATTAATCCTGTTGGTTGTTGCGGCACTTGCCCTGATGCTTGTGCCGTGCTCTTATGCAAACGAATGGGTGCCGCCCGACATGATCCCAATGATTGAGGCACGGCCCTTACAAGCAGATCCTATCGGATTAACGGTTACCGCCCTGAACAGGGGCTTGGGCAATCCCACAAATATCAAAACGTCCGGAAAACAGGTGGCGAGGCCCGTCGTTCAACGCTCATCTCTTGATGACTGGGTGCCACTGGACATAATTAGGACGTGGGTTATTCCCTTTGACCCTTGACACCCACGGGTTGGTGGGTACGACGGGACAACTCAACGAACAATGCCTGCGTGAGATCTCATCAGCCCATTGGGGCAACCACACGACAAGTGAGGCCGAGATATCACGCAGGAACAATATTCGCAATTGTGGGGGTGTCCATGAGAATTCCAGCACACACGAAGATTCAGATATTACGGCTGATTGAGGATGGGTCGAGCGTGCACCCGTCTGATTCAGAAGCGCTCCATCGGTGGGCGCAGGCCACATATGAGACATTGCAGTTCAATAGTGTGCAGCAACAGCGGTTTGACGAATACTGTCGATCACGCTGGGTTTTCAGGTCATCGATGACGAGGCTGCATTGCGGAGTATCGATGCTCAAACAAGCACTCAATAAGGACGCTCCAGAAGATTAGATGCCACCTGGTACAAGGGCATAACAGTCGTTCCTGACCTACCGCGGCGGTAAACTATAGTAGTTCCGAAAAGTTTTGTGTCCATAAGCAATAAGGATCGGAGCGTGATGCAGTGTAGTAGGACGGGCTTCCAGTCCGTCTATTAAATGGGATGGGCAATCCCGCGTTCTGCGCGGGACGTCGCCACCAAATCGCTTTTTTCGGGATTATTTTTGAGACCCCCTGTGAGCGGCGAGAAAGCGAAAGCAGGATTTGGTGAGCCATATCAGTAAGAAACATCCTAATAGTCCTCTGAACCGGCCTTTGGTGCAGCAGAAACAACGTGAGCTCTCCAATTCCGAAATGGAGGTTTACAGGCCTTTTGACATGACTCCCGAAGAGTTTAGGCAAAAATAGTCAGACCGTTTTATGGTTAAGTGGAGCCTGAAGGTGATGGACGATGATTGATCGTTGACTGGAATAATCCTTAGATGAGTCTCGTGTGCTAATCATCCAGGCCGAACCATTTCACGAATTCATTCAAATCCCTCCGATTCGAACGATACTGGTTGATCTCGGCTGTCAAGTCAGGGTAGCCCATGCAAATGGTAGCGATCAGGGAGATCGTGGGAGGGATTCCAAGTTCGTGCCGAATAAGATCCGGATAGCTCATTGGCACGGTTTGAGTGCAGCATCCCAGTCCCTCTGCTTGGGCGGCGAGGAGTACACCGGCAGTAAAGAGGCCGAGGTCGAAAATCGACCAGGGTGCAAGGGATTTTTCCATGCCGATGAACAGAACGCAAGGCGCACCGTAGAACTCAAAATTCCTAAGAAAATTTTGTCGCACCGTTTCTTTGTCATTGGGATCGATTCCCAAAGCCTTGAAACGCCGCAGCCGGTGTTCCTTGGATCTCCTGTCTATATGGTCAGGCCATTCTTCGGGAAAAGCAAAATCTGGCTCAGGAGCTGTCCCTGACAAAGCCTCCTCGAGAAGTTTCTTGGCCAGGATGTCCTTTTTCTCGCCCGAGACGATAAAGACATCCCACGGCTGGGTGTTCATGTCGGAAGGACTTCGGTTGGCGGCCGCAAGAATCTTTGTCAAAATCAGTTTATCCACTGCTTTTGGAATGAAGGATCGAAAACTTCTTCGACTTTCAATACTCTTATAAAGCTCCATTCTTCCCTCCAGCTCATTCCCCGGCAATCATTCTTAAGGATCCAAATGTAGACTGTGTCAGACCGAAAACCACAATACTCGATTCCTGCCGATGAGCAAAGAAAAACCACTCAACTCCCGTAACCCTTCAATTACAGGCGGCCAAAAAATGTCGCAGGTCAATCGCTCTAGGATTTACCGGCAAGACCCTGAGTATAAGAAAGAAAGGGTGCTCGCTTGGCCTACATGCCGGAATCATGGCCCGATCAAGTTATGAGACGGGACGTTCGTATTGCTGACGGCCCTGAAGAAATTCGTTTGACCGGGGGGTTGCGCTAAGGTACACGTGATGATGGGAAATTGGAATTCTTCAGGAACGTGACGACGGTGCTGCCTTGACACACAGTTGTTGCAGGTATTCCAAAATCTGGATTGGGAACGCCATTAAATTTCGGAGAGACGATCCTGCACGTATCCATGTTTCAGCAATGAAGAATAGTAATGAGTGGATCTTTTCCGTCAAGGACAATGGCATCGGTATCGAATCCCGGCACCTGGATCGGATTCTTCGTGATCTTCCAGCGGTTACATAAGAGATCCGAATATGACGGCACCGGGTATGGGGCTTGCTATCGTCAAAAAGGTTGTTGAACGTCATGGGGGGCGAGTTTGGGCGGAATCGGAACCAGGCTTAGGAACGACTTTCTACTTCACGTTACCTGAAAAAGGGGTTCACACATGATAGCCTCGGGTACGGACATTGAACCTGTTGAGATTCTGTTGGTGGAAGACAACCCGGTGGATGTTCTGATCACCAAAAATGCTTGTATCAAAAGGTGCAAGCGAAGTTCAGTCTGCAAGCCTGGCAATTCTTATCCACATTAGGTCCTGAACAAGTCTGGAAATAGGTGACTGTGAAATGAAATTGAAAGATTTTCTGGCGAAATGGAATATGAATTCTCTGAAGATAAAACCACCTTACCTGGAAATGGATTTCAAATTTGTAGACGCGGATAAGAAAGCGGCTTGGGATTTGTACATCGAGCTACTTACTCGAATTACCACGCCTATGCTCCCTGAAGAATACGGAGATGAGGAAGGAGTCCTAGAGAGTATTCACTCATTATTCAAGACCACACGAGACGTTCTTAAAGCGAACGGACCGGCCTGTGTTCAGTTCACGAAAATAGCCGTTGTCGGTACTCAATCAAAAAATAAGACCTTTCACATCCAAGTGGCACAAGCACGCCCTAAAGGGTGGCTTCCGTTACTCGGCCGAAGACAGAGACTTCAGAACAGAATTGGCAGAGTTGCAGATCGAGCTAAAGAACTACATAAAGATGTTGGCAGACATAGCTGGAGTGGAGGACCTGACCGAAATGGATGAATGAGAGAAGCGGGGCAAAATATAAGCTTTTTAACATGGAGACAGTTTTTGCCACCCTGGGGCCTGTAAGGCAAAGCTGGGATTTTGAGGAGGGGAATATCTCCCGACCACTGGCCGAAAGTGGGGAGAAATGAGAAGATCGCCGGATAATTCAGGGTGAAGACACCCTGGCCGTGATGAATTATTATGCAGATCCAAAAGGTTATCGCTGCCGCAATGTTGCTGTTACTTCTCCTGGTACAGTCATCGTACGCGACAGAGTCCAAAGAGACGAAAGGTGTGCTTGTCCTCTACAGCGAGGATAAGACGCATCCGGCTCACGAATTGACCGATCGAGGGATCCGGGAGGCTTTCCGGTCGAACAAGCTCTTCGATGTCCAACTGTATACTGAGTACATGGATGTGTCCCGGTTCAGCTCCCTCACCCATGCCCGTGCGCTGGCCGATTACTTACGCCGCAAATATGCCGACACAAAGATCGACGCGATCGTCGCCGTCTACGGACCTACCGTTAATATGCTTCTGGGTGAGGGCAGCAACGTATTCCCCGGCGCGCCCATTGTCGCCTGTGAGGTGACCAGATCCCACGCCGAGAATCTGGACCGATCACCGTCGCGAAGTTTTATCACCGGCGTAGTTGTAGGGGACAACATAGCCGGAGTGGTAGATGATGCCATTCGGATGAGACCTGACACAAAGCGGGTTGCCCTGATAGCTGGAACAGCGCCCAACGACGTTCTTGGCCTGCAGATGTTCAGCAACGCTCTAAGACCCTATGCCGGGAAGCTTGAATTGATCGACCTCACAAACCTGCCGATGGAAGATATCCTGATACGGGTCGGGTCTCTTCCCCCGCACACTGTTGTTCTCTACTCAGGTATTTTCAGGGATGGGGCAGGACGGATCTTTGTTCCCCGCGAAGCGCTCTCACTGATTTCCCGGGCTGCCAATGCACCGGTGTTCGGCCCTTATGACACGTTCCTGGGCTATGGCATAGTCGGCGGGCGGCTGGTAAGCTTTGAGCAGCAGGGAAAGGAAGCAGCCTCGCTGGCGCTTCGTATCCTGGGTGGTGAGTCGCCGGCATCTATACCCTTCGCTGGAGAAGATGCATACGTCAATCTATACGACTGGCGGGAACTCAAGCGCTGGAATATCTCTGAAGCGACCTTGCCACCAGGGAGTGAAATTCGGTATCGGCAGACTTCATTTTGGGAGGATCACAAGCTAGCGATCACAGGCCTGGCCGTGCTGATAATCGTTGAGACGGCCCTCATTTTAGCTCTCCTGGTAAATCTTCGGAGGCGTCGCAGGGCAGAGCAAGCGCTGAGAGAAAGCGAGAGCAAGTACAAGGCTCTTTATGACGGATCGGCAGATGGGATCTTCCTGTTGGACGACAACGGAACAATCTTGGACGGAAATGCAGCCAGCTTGCGGATGTATGGATACTCGTTGGAGGAGATCAAGGGAACTAAAATCGAAGACTTGATTCACCCCGAGGATCTCAAGAGAATTCCATCCAAATTCCAGGACCTGCTTAAGGGGGAAAATCTTCGCATAGATCGTCGCATACGCAGGAAAGATGGGACTTACCTGACCATAGAAGTGACCGGCAGTCGTGTTGGAGAAAACCTTGTTCAAGGTCTGTACCGGGATATCACCGAGCGCAAGGAAATGGAATCGCTCCTGCGGCAGTGGGCGGAAGATCTCTCCCGATCCAATGCCGATCTGGAGCACTTTGCCTACGTCGCTTCACACGATCTCCAGGAGCCTTTGCGTACTGTCGTAAGCGCTCTGCAAATGCTGGAAAAGCAGCATAAAGGCAAGTTGGGCGAGGATTCCGACCAATTGATCGACTATGCCGTAGATGGTGCGAAAAGGATGAAGGCCCTTATAATCGACTTGCTCGCGTATTCGCGTCTCACTACTCGAGGGCACCCATTTGGAGCGGCTGACGCTCAAGAAGTCTTGGACCAGTCACTCCGCAATCTGAGGAGCCTCATCGACGAGAGGGGAGCCCAGATCACTCACGACCAAATGCCGAGAGTACTTGGTGATTCAAGCCAGCTACTACAAGTCTTTCAAAATTTGATAGGGAACGCAGTCAAGTTCGGACCCAGCAAATCATCGAAGGTTCATGTGTCGGCACAAAGAAACTCTGACGAATGGATTTTCTCTGTGAAAGATAATGGAATTGGAATTGAGGACAAATACTTTGATCGTATTTTCGTTATCTTTCAACAATTAAGTAAGAAAGGGCCATTTCAGGGAACCGGAATAGGACTGGCAATAGTGAAGAAGATTGTTGAGCGGCATCGAGGGAGAATCTGGCTGGAATCCGAAGTCGACGTCGGTTCCACATTCTATTTTACGATACCCGCGGGATCAGAGGCATGACAGAGAAGGACAGACCTCTCCGAACAGAACCTGCCCGTAAAATTTGCAATGACCTCATGTATCGCCAAGCCACTCGATTTTGAAGAATATGTGGGTAAATTCAGCTCTGTTCTAGTTCCCGTAGTATACGGTGACCCCGCGTTTCGCGGGCGAACCGCATCAATCGAGGTTTTCTCGAACGATGCGGCTCCCTTGGCTCACCACATCCTACTCTTTTTGGTCAGGACAAAGTCTGGACCCCGGCTTTCGCCGGGGTGACGAGTGGCAACACGCCATTACTTTTGGCAAAGACTATATATATGACAAAATCCTCCATTGTTGCTCCTGTCCTTCAATCCTAAAACCAGTCGGCAATTTTGCCGAGTGCCTCGCGTGAACTCTCTGTGAGAAGCAGCCTGAGAACGTGATTGCTCTTACAGGGATTCTCAAAAATAATCGCGAAAAGAAGAGAGTATGGTGGCGACGGGCATCATGCGTGGATCGGCGTCGACGTAGTTTCCGGCAGTGACCGGCCTTCCCGCGATTCGCGGGATCAATTATGTTTCGCACCGGCAGGGACACCGGCGCCTACCAGACCTGCGGGGGCAGTGCCAGTCTGTCGTACACACTTCCCTACGATCTACATCTTTCCGGCGCACATGCTTATGATAACAGGTGATTGTAGAGACGGGAACGGGTCCGCGATCCGTGATATATACTACCTATAATGGAGCGCGAAACAGTGAAACCGAAAGAGAAATGGCACATACGGACGATTGCTCGGGCGCTGGGGCATCGGAATTTTCGGCTTTTCTTTATGGGCCAGAGCGTCTCTCTTATCGGCACCTGGATGCAACGTGTGGCCGTGGGATGGCTGGTCTATCGACTCACGGATTCGGCTTTTCTGTTGGGAGTTGTTGGATTCTCTACTCAGATTCCAGCTTTTGTTCTGTCACCTTTGGCGGGCGTTCTGGCCGACCGGTGGAACCGTCACCGTTTGTTGATTCTAACCCAGGTGCTCGCAATGGTGCAGGCTTTCATTCTAGCCTACCTGGTACTCACTGAAACCGTCGTGATCTGGGAAATAATCGTGTTAAGCCTCATCTTGGGCGTTGTCACTGCTTTCGACATACCTGTGCGCCAATCATTCATGATCGAGATGATTGATGAAAAGGCCGATCTGGGGAATGCCATTGCTTTGAATTCGTCTATGGTCAATGGCGCCCGTCTGTTGGGGCCGTCTGTAGCGGGGTTGCTCATTGCCACGGTTGGGGAAGGAATGTGTTTTCTCATCAATGGTTTGAGCTACGTGGCTGTAATAGGCTCGTTGCTTCTGATGAGAATTGTGCAAAGGGATTCTCGAGCGCACTCAAGAGCATGGCATGACTTAAAGGATGGTCTTATCTACGTATACACGTTCGAGCCTATCCGGGCTATCATCCTGCTGCTTGCGCTGATGAGTCTGATGGGAATGCCGTACATTGTGCTCATGCCTGTCTTTGCCAGGGATGTGTTGCACGGTGGACCGAGCGCATTGGGATTCTTGATGGGAGCTTCCGGAGTCGGAGCGCTGGCAGGGGCCGTGTACCTTGCGTCCCGCCGCGGTGTTCTGGGACTAGGCAAGATGATCCCCATCGGCGCAGGTGTCTTCGGTCTTGGACTTATCGCTTTCGCTCTTTCACGCGACTTCATCTGGTCGTTAATACTGCTGACCGCCGTGGGCTTCGGCCAGATGACTCAGTTGGCCACGAGCAACACCCTGTTGCAAACCATGGTGGACGACGACAGGCGGGGCAGGGTGATGGGCTTTTTCACGGTCGCATTTGTAGGGATGTCGCCTCTCGGCAGTTTGCTTGCCGGCGCATTGGCAAGCGAGATTGGCGCACCGTGGACTCTATTCATAGGAGGAGTCATTATCTTGGTAGGCGCTGGAGTCTTCGCTCGAAAGCTCCCGCAACTGAAAGAGAAGATCCGCCCAATCTATGTCACAAAAGGAATTCTCCCCGAGATTGCTACAGGAATCCAGAGTGCGACCGACGTATCAGCGTTCAGGAAATAGCAGGTACGGTTATCACTTCAGCGGGCATAACCGGATCTGTACGGGTTGCCAAAAGTTTTGTTCGATTCGAGTTAGCATTATATCGTCATTCCGGCGGAAGCCGGAATCCAGAAAAGATTCGTTCCAGGCTTCACTCAGGACAAACCTCTGGAGCTCGGCTTTCGCCGGGGTCCAGATCATACTGAAAACACTGGATTCCGGCTTCCGCCGGAATGACGGACGTGGGAACATCACAACCCTAATTTAACGCCTATGGGAGGGGAGGCGAGGGTTTATGAATCCCCCTCCCTTGACGGGAGGGGGTAGGGGGAGGGTGTACATTATTCCGAACATGCTTCCAGGACAGCCTCCATCACTCCCTCCAGCTTTTCGAAAATCTCAGGTCTTTCGCATCTCCTGACATGACTTCCCGACAGCCGCCGCCGTATTCTTCTTGTCACCCTCTACTGGCCGCCTGTTACACTAGGGAGCGCCTGGACCTTCACGACTGCGGGAGGGTTCCACTTGCCCACAAGGGCTGCATTTTTCGGGGCATACAGGCGCATGGTCAGATTGAAAGGCCCTTTGGGAGCGGGAAGCCAATTCCACTCTTTGTCCTTTCCGGGGCTCTCAGTTTGGAAGTACAGGTCAAGGGAGCCGTCCGGATTGTACTGGAATGGCATCCAGCTACTAACCGCAAAACGATTGAGGCTGTTACCGACCTGGTAACCATCCTGGTCATAGAGCGTGATTGACCAAAAGGCGTCAACGGGTGGCACAGCGTCCTTGTCAAAGTGGATCGTGTATTTGTTGATTCCGTCCAGTGGCTTTCCTGTTTCATCGCCCAAATTCATCGGATAAATGGCATCTGCCGGAAGGTTCGCTCCCAGGCCGAGCTGGGATACGATGGCCCGCTTGAGATAGTAGTTGCCGTACACACCCATTGTATCGGTATTCATGGACCATCCGTTCACGACCCTTGCTAGACTCGGGAGCTTCCATTGCATTAGTTTTTGAGCTTGCTCGGGCACGCTTTCAAGGGCCTTTATTACAATGGGGTCGAGTTTGTCCATGTCGAAGCTCTTACCGGGTTCGATACCGATGCGTTTCATCATCGCTATAATCGGCTGGTCCGTTACATGCGGCGGGTGAAGCTTAAGGAGTTCTGCTGCATAGGCGAAGTACTTACCGGCAGGCATTGTGTCCACTTGCATCTTCGGGGGTGTCTTCATGTCAACCGTAGGATCGATCTTGACCTGAACCGGTTCCGGGCTCTTGCCGAACCGTGACAGCAATGTGACCTTAAAACCCGCCTGGATTTTGTGCACCGCATCGTAGTCTTTTGGGCCGTCCGTCTTGGTGCGGCCGATAATCCACACATAAGGCGTCGGGGAATCGATCCGTTGGGTGTCTTTGGGAAGTTTGAACTCCTCAATGAGGCGATCCCTGAGGTCAGGGCGCCAACCAGGAGGCACGACGATGTAATTAGCTGCTTGAGTGCCGGTGGTACGCCATCCGGGTGATGCGAACACATCGGTCCACATGTCGAGCATCGGAAGAAGGTAATACCGGCCTCCCGTATCCGGGGCGGATACGACCACAGGTTCCTTGGTGAGATCCAACCAGGCCACAGAGTAAAGGGTATCGAAATTGGGGCGAACGATCACCTTCATGTTCGCCGGCGGATATTCGGGAACATTTACGAACATGTTCATGGGCCCATGACCGATCTCCTTGCCGGGCTCGACGTTGGTGGATTGTTTGCGGGTCAGGTCCATGGTGATAAGCGGGTAGAAATAGAGGTACGCATCGACGCCTATGGCGTGCGCCTCCTGTTCGCTTATGGCGGCTCTGCACTTCTCCGGCATGAAAGCCGTAATCGCAAGCAGGAGCACAGACAGAGCCAGCAGCGGATACAACTGGTTACTCAGGATCTTCTTTCCGGAAATCATTATGTACCTCCCTCGCTGAATCGGTCATCATGATGAGGACCACCAGTCAATCTCTTTCGATTAATCTGAAGATGTTCATCTCGGATTTGCCTGTCAATCTCAGTGCGCTGGGGAAGCCGATAAACGGAGTTCACCTTCAGAAACATAGAGCGCAGAGGAGAAGAAACGGCTTTAATAAACTACATGACGGACCCCTCCCCAAAATTGCTGTTACTAGCGATGATCCGGATGGTCGCTGAGCGTAAACCTACATTCTTGTTGACCTACCGACAAGCGGCGGTGTATGTCAATCACCGGTGAATGTGGGTGCCCTAGAGTCAGGCCGAGAAACAATTCCACACAGGAGGTAAGCTTTCCAATGCATCTTACCTGGGAAGTAATCGTCGTTTGGTTAATTGTTGGAGCACTGGCTGGTTCCCTGGCTGGGATGGTCGTCAAGCGCAGCAAGGAAGGATTTGGAAGACTCGCCAACATCGGTATAGGCCTGGTCGGGGCTCTTGTCGGCGGGTTGTTTTTCAAGATCTTTAACATTAATCTCGGGCTGAGAAACATAGTGGTCAGCTTCGAAGAACTCCTGGAAGCGTTTTTGGGATCGCTGTTTTTTCTCCTGGTGCTATGGATTGTTCGCAAGTACAAATCGTAGGTCCTAAAGCGCTTGGCTTGGCTTTGAGGTGTTCTCAGCACACGTGTTACGGACAAATGCAGGCCGACAAATGCATTCTTTGTCGTTGATCTGCCAATCGTCCCCAGCCTATTCATCCAACTGAGGTAGGGCGGCCTGTGGCCGCTGATTCTTTTGCACGCTGTTGGGGATATCGTCCAAAGATGTCGGGCACAGCCCGACCTACCTCCCGAATGTCTCATGCCGACCATTACACCTTGAATCCATTATTATAGGGGCAGTTCGGCCTGTGTTCGCCAGGACACTCCTAGCAATGAGAGGTAAAGGCGGCTCAAAGAATGTCTTGCGAGCGGAGCGAAGCAATCTGCCAAAGGTTCGGAGATTGCCATAGCCTGACGGCCTCGCGATGGCTCACCCACACCGGCGTAACTGAGGGATTAGAAGTGTGATTCATATCCCGTTTCTCAGGCAGAGCCTGGGAAGCGGGTAAAGGAAACGAGCAAGTGAACCGATAAGACTAAGCAGAAGCTTCCCCGGTCTGCTTTGCAGAAACTCTAAGGCTCCCCAGACTCGTCCACACGCCAACTAAGTGCAAATGGACTCAATAAAAGGCTATCCAGTCCGATACTGGCTCAAATATTCCCTTAGCAGGGTTCGATTCCAGGACCCGTGCAATGGGAAATCTGTTTTCTCGAATGGTCAATGGCGGTGTGAGCCCACCCGTATCGAAATCCTTTAGTGACTTGAGGACCTTTATGAGTCCTTCGGCATTAAGCTCTCCTGCAGAGTCCGCTTTTCTCAGGCACTCCACAAAAATCAGGCCCGCAGTATAAGCAACGATATAAGGCAGAGGCCGCTCAGTGACATCCGGATAGGTCTTGGCGGCGTAAGTCTCTGAGCTTCTTTATCATCGGGACGTCTTCCATCCACCAGTAGGCATATGGACTAACTGCCAAGAATTTCAGTCCATCCGGCCCAAGCCTCTCTACCACGCTCCTCTGTGCTCCCCAGACAGTGGTTATAATTTGGGCATTAAGCCCCAGGTCATGACATTGCTTGAGTATTGCAGCGTTATTCGGGCCTATCCAGCCGTGCAAAATGACCCAATCGGGGTTCTTGAGCTTCAGCTCCTGAATTTGGGCAGTGTGATCTCCACCTTTCATGTCTCCAACGGCTTCCCCAACTAATTCCAGCCTCAACCTTTGACACATGATCCGTCCGTACGCAATGGGGTCCTCTCCGAGTGGGCCTTTTGAGTAAAAAAAGGCGACCCTCTTGCCCTTTTTCTGTTGGGCCGCATACTTGAGCGCAACCGCAAACTGATCCCCATAGGTCGGTCCCATCATGAACATCGAAGGAGCGCCGCTAGTCATGATTTTGGCTGAGAAAGAGGTAGAGGAGTAAAGAACCGGGTAACGCTCACGGATCATAGGGGCCACGGCCAATGCCACCCCTGTGCCTGAAGCAAAAACGCACGTCGGTTTGTATTTCGACATAAGACTCTCAAAAGCCTTGACTCCGACCTCGGGGTTGAATTGATCGTCTTCCTCAACGTATTGCAACTTTTTACCGTTGATGCCGCCTTCTGCGTTAGTTATTGCGACACAGTCCCTCATGGCGGTCGAGAGCGGGACACCTTCATCAACAAAAACTTTAGGGCCCGTAAGCGGCTGGGTTCCGCCGATCGTAATTGTATCCTGCGCCATTACGGCTTGTGAAATTGCGGAGCTGAGAATAAGAATTGCAACGAGACACCATCTTTTGCTTTGGTTTCCCATAGTTTTGCCCCTCCGAATTAGATGCTAACGATCATAAACTACTACGGTTAATCATTCTAATGACTACGAGCAGAGGATTAGTGAGCCCGAGTGCCTGATGAAAAACATAGAAGCCCAGATGTTAGACTCTAAAAGTTACGAATTAATTGTCAAGCGCAATTATCAGAAGCAATTATTATGCCGCAGTAATCGATCATCAGGAATTGACAGAAAAGGCTAGTGTTAATCAGCTACAGTTCGGAATTGGCGAGATCGAGGAGTGCTGGTTACCTGGGTCGAAATGACTCATAAACGGACGCCAAGAAACAAAATATCGATACAATATGTTGGAATAATAAGGAATAATGAAGATGTTATCAAGAGCCTAACAGGCTCAATTGCGTCGAAAAGGACTCTGGAGATCAGGCAAAGAATTCTTCTCGCGAAAATCTTTGTCCATTTTTATGAAATTATGGCCAAATTCTATCGTGTGCTTTCTCATGGCCGCATATGCGCCATCTTCGTCTCCGGCCAATACTGCTTCAACTATCGGATGGTGCATCCCGGCAGGGTGCACCACCCCTGTGTCGGGTTGGGCGTCGAGCACAACGCGCCTGGTTAAACCCATCAGTGACCTTATGAGGGCCTCAAAGAACCCATTGCCGGACATCTCTGCCAAAATGAAATGCACCGCGGTCTTGATGTCCAAATCCTCCTGTAAAGATTGGGGAACCAGTTTTTCTTCGGCAAGAGCGTCTTTCAACTGTTTGGCATAAGTGGGAGTCACCTTTGTCGCAGCTAATCGAGCCATTTGCGGCTCGATAAGTATCCTCACCTCGACCAATTCGGGGAGGGAAATTTTCCCGGCCAACAGCAGATCCAGAAAAGCATCTGCCAAGTGGGTAAACGACAGATCAGTAACAAATGTTCCACCGGTGGCGCCCTGTCTGGTTTCAATAAATCCTGATTTCTCAAGGTTTCTCAGGGCTTCACGGACGGCTACGCGACTGACCTGAAACTCTCCTGCAAGCAAGCGTTCCGGTGGAAGCTTATCTCCTGTCTTGAAATCACCGAACAGGATGGATTGCTTGATTTGTTCGGTTATTTCTTCAGAGATCCTCGACGGGCGGACAGGCCTGAATCTATACATTTTTACCTCTTTATGGAATATTAACCAACGAGCAGGGATTCCGCAATAATTTTTTGACCAGAATAAATATTTCTTGACACCAAGGTTTTGAATAAGTCAAATAATAGTCCATTCGCTCATTCTCCGATTGAATCTTTTAGCGATGGGAACATCTATATGGGTGCGAAACCGGCACGAACCTTTGTCCGGGGGCATTTTCGTGTGCAAAATGCCGATACGGGCCCTCTGCAAAACCGTTCACCCGATTAGTCAAGATTGGTAACAAGTGTGCCTTATCAAGGCTCAATTATCTTATGTATCGGCGAGGTGCAGTCATGAAGACGAACTTTAAAACAGCATTTTTCTGTGGGCTCATCGCTGTTGTTTTCCTCCTTGGCGCTGTTGCCCCCCAGGTTTGCGCGCAGGAGAAAGTTATTAAGCTGAAGTATACGAACTTCTTTCCTCCCGGGCATCCAATCGCCGTTCTGTCCGGGGACTGGTGCAAAGAAGTGGAAAAACGCACGAACGGCAGGATTAAGATTAGCTATTTCCCCGGTAACACGCTTTGCCCCCCCCAACAGGCATACGACAGCGTGGTAAAGGGGATCGCGGACATCGGCCAGACCTTGGCTGCGTATGCTTCGGGTCGGTTCCTTTTGACCGAAGTGCTGGCGCAACCCGTCGGGTACACGAGTAACGGCCAGCCCACGAGGACGTGCAACGCGTTTTATCTGAAATTCAAGCCCAAAGAATTTGCCGACTCGGAGGTCATGTATATTCACGGCCACGGAAAGGGGATGTTCCATACGGTGAAGGTTCTCTCGTCCATTGCCGATCTCAAGGGCCTCAGGATCAAGGCCAATGCGGAAAACCAGGAGATCGTCACGTCATTAGGCGCCTCGCCGGTGGCATTACCCATATCCGAAACCTATGACGCTCTTCTAAAAGGACTGTGTGACGGAATCTTGCTGCCATTTGAAGCTCTGAAGGGATGGAAGTTTGTCGACCTCATGAAGACGAGTATTCCATCTGACCCGATGGCGTATACGGCCCCCATTCCCGTATTTATGAATAAAGACAAATGGAAGTCGATCTCTAAAGAGGATCAAAAGACCATAGAAAAGATCAACGAAGAATGGGTCGAGAAGCAAGCCCAGTTGTGGGAGAAACTGGAAAAGGAAGGCGAGGAAGACGCCATCAAGAAGGGTGTCAAAATACTCAAGCCGACCAAGGAAGAAAATGACCTGATTGCCGAGAAAATGAAAACTGTGAGGGCCGAGTGGGTTAAGAAGATGAGCGCCAAAGGATTGCCTGCTCAGGAGGCTATGGATTGGTGCCTTGAATATATTAAGACGCACCCATAGTTCGGCAGAGCCGAGATCGCAGACACGGAAAGGGGATATTTGGATATGCAGAAATTCATAAAGGCAGTTGTGACCGCAGATTACGCACTCTTCTGGGTCGGCGGTCTCGGTTTGGCTATCATGATGTTGGTGACTCTTACTGATGTTGTGATGAGATATCTAGGCAAGCCGATCTTCGGCAGCATGGAAATAGTTTGTTTTACCAGTGCGATAGTGATCGGCTTCGCCATACCTTACACGCAGTGGACCAAAGGACATATCATAGTTGATTTTCTGTTGGAGATGCTGTCTCCCAGGGCAGTCAGGATCTTTCAAATAGTTACAAGGATCATGGGCATCGTCCTGTTCCTGTTTGCAGGATACAACTTCATCGAGTACTCGCTCGACTTGATGAAGAGCGGAGAGGTCAGCCCCGGGTTTAGGATCCCTTATTACCCTATCACATTCGGACTCGCTGCGGCCTGTTTCCTTCAAGTGATAACTCTCTTTTGTGATTTACTTAATACTATCTGGGAGGAAAAGCCATGAGCGAAGTCACGATAGGAATTGTCGCTTGTTTGATAATGCTCCTTCTTTTTCTGACAGGGTTAGAATTGGCCTTCGGAATGGCCCTTGTCGGGTTCATCGGCTTCGCATACCTTGTTTCTTTCAGCGCGGCTTCGAACCTCCTCGTGAAGGACTTCTTCGATACGTTCACAAACTATGGATTTACAGTGATTCCCATGTTTGTGCTCATGGGGCAGATTGCTTCTCATTCGGATATTGCCAAACGACTTTACACGGCGTGCCACAAATTTGTGGGTCATATTCCCGGCGGTCTGGCCATGACCACTGTTGGAGGTGCCGCACTTTTCAAATCAGTATGCGGATCGACCTTGGCTACTGCAGCAGCTTTCGCGGGAATAGCCATTCCTGAGATGGATCGGTACGGGTACGACAAGAGGATGTCTACCGGTGTAGTCGCTTCGGTGGGCACATTAGGGGTGCTGATCCCACCAAGCATCGTATTGATCATCTATGCCATCATAGTTGAAGAATCCGTCGGCAAGATGTTTCTCGCAGGTATTGTCCCTGCAATTGTGATCGCTCTGCTGTTCATGATTGTAATTTACGGATGGGTAAAAATTAATCCTGCTGTAGCCCCCGGAGCGGAACGTGCCTCCTGGTCCGAAAGGATTCGAGTATTACCGGAATTCGTGGCGATTGCAGCAATCTTCCTGATCATAGTCGGTGGAATGATGATGGGGATATTTTCCCCCACCGAGGCCGGAAGCATCGGGACACTGGCTATCGTGATCCTGGCTGCTGTGAGAAAAGAACTAACATTCAAGGGCGTTATGGCAGCTGTCGTCGAATCGCTCAGGACCGCATGCATGGTGCTCACACTCATAGCCGGGTCCGTTGTTCTCGGTCATTTTCTTGCTGTGACGGAAATACCTTTTATCACTGCAGATTGGGTCATAGGGCTTCCAGTTCATCGCGACTTGGTCATGGTCCTTATAATCCTTGTGTACCTTATTGGAGGCTCATTCATCGATGACCTGGCTTTCTTGATACTCGCCACCCCGATCTTTTATCCCGCGGTGGTCAAGCTCGGGTACGATCCTCTATGGTTCGGCATTATTCTTCTCGTGACCATCATGATCGGAGTGATAATCCCGCCTGTGGCAATGTGCGTGTTCGTTGTCAAGGGCATCACAGGTGTCCCTATCAATATCATCTATAAGGGCTGCCTGCCATTCATTTTAGCCCTTGTTGCGGCTTTGGTATTGCTTTTTCTGTTTCCACCGCTTGCTTATTGGCTGCCGAATTTGCTCATGAAATGATCCGGATGGAAAGGCCGGCCAATAGGAAGACGCCGGGGCTATCAAGATCCTTAATGCTCGAGGAGAACTAAATAACAATGACTGACATACTTATAGGTAAAAAGATTCTGGCAGTGGACGATGAGCCGGACGTGCTGGAAATGATCGAGGAACAGCTTGAAGACTGTGGAGTCGTGACAGCTTCGAGTTATGAGCAGGCTAGAGAGCTATTGTTAACGGACTCTTTTGATTTGGTCTTGTTGGATATTATGGGAGTGAACGGATTTGCCCTGCTGGAAATCTGTAGGGAAAAGGGATTCCCCGCGGCGATGCTTACGGCTCATTCCCTGGATATCGAGAGCATCAACAAGGCAGTGCGTTTGGGGGCTGTTTCATTCCTGCCCAAAGAAGAATTGGCAAATCTTGAGATGCACCTGGCTGAGATTTTCGAGGGTCTGGCCGAGGGAAGAAGCGACTGGAGAAGACTATTTGATAGGCTAGGTTCTTTCTTCGAGGAGCGATTGGGTATTACATGGGAACAACTACAAAAACCGCCTAATCCTCCGTGGATGTACTGACTAATATTTGATCTTCTAATTAATCGTCCACAGGAGAAGATTCATGAACTTGGCAAATAACTTGGAATCCTCGGCATTTTTCTTTCCGGATAGACCTGCTTTGAGCGAATCCGGAGTAGAGATAAGCTATGATGAACTCAATGATCGTGCGAATCGTGTGGCGACAGGACTCCTTAAATTGGGCGTGAGGTCAGGGGAGCGCATTGGTATCTGCGCTCCAAATTCCACCGATTGGATCACTTTCTACTTCGGTATCCTTAAAGCCGGAGCTGTCGCCATCACCCTATCGAGTATGCTCAGGAAAGACGAGCTGACGCTTTTGCTGGAACACTCAAAACCGCGATTTCTTTTCACTTCTGATGATAAGCTGGATCATCTGCAAGGCTTGAGAGGTTCGGCAGGGATAGAAAAAGTCATAAGCTTCGGGGGGGATCTATCCCTGCCACAACTCATAGAATCGGGCAGCGGCTCATTCAAGGCCGTAGATCGGGACCGTTCAGATACTGCTGCGGTCCTTTACACCGGGGGCACTACGGGTGTCCCGAAAGGTGTGATGCTGACTCATGAAAACATTATTCATTCGAGTCACAACATCGCATTCAACGAACGTTCATCCGAAGTTGACCGGGCCCTGTGTTTCTTGCCTTTTAACCATGTATTCGGTCAGATTCACATCATGAACGCCACCATTATGAGTTCCGGCTGTTTAGAGATACTCCCCACTTACGATATGGATCGGGTCCTTTCGTTAATGACCGCCGGACGGGTAACAAAATTTTTCGCGGTCCCGACTATTTATACTCGTTTGCTGTCAGTTGACGGACTCAAGGAAAAGATGGGTGAGGTTCGATATTGTTTCTCAGCCGCAGCCAGCATGGCCGAAGAAATAGTTCGTCAATGGAAGGAAGTAAGCGGCCGTACAATACATGAGAGCTACGGCATGACGGAATCAGCCGCACAAGTGACCTATAATCATTATTACAGGCATGTTGTGGGGTCCGTAGGAACGACGGTACTAGGCGTGGAAGTGCAAATAAGGGACTTTGAAGGCAATCAGGTCGAACAAGGACACGAAGGAGAGATTTGCATCTGTGGCCCAAATATAATGAAAGGATACCTGGACAATCCCGAAGAAACAAAGAATGCCTTTTGGCCAAATGGCTGGTTTCGCTCGGGAGATATTGGTCTTTTCGATGAAAATAATTATGTCTACATTGTTGACCGTCTGAAGGACATGATAATAACGGGCGGTGAAAATGTATATCCGCGTGAAGTGGAAGAGGTTATGTATAGATTTCCTGAAGTACAGGAATGTGCTGTTATAGGATTGCCTGATAAAGAGTGGGGCGAGCGTGTAACGGGTTTTATCGTGCCGCGACCTGGAAAATCAGTGGCCATAGAAGAAATGAAGACTTTTTTGAAGAAAAGTCTCTCTCCATTTAAGGTACCGAAGAAATACGTTATTTTAGACGAGATGCCAAAGAATCCCGCCGGAAAGATCCTGAAGCGCGAGCTCAGGAAACAGTGGTCATCATAGTCTTTCAGTAGAAGCTTGGAGTATTAACCTGCACGCAGGGTGGGGGCCAAGATCAACTCTGATTCGGATTATTAGTTCACATTTTCTCCTGTAAAGGAGATTAGCCGTGTTTAAGCTGATGCAGGAAAGGAGAGGTGAAATGAAGAGTACTTCTTTGGTACTTTGTTTGACATTGCTGGCTTGCTTCATCCCGGCCATCGTCTTCTCAGCAGGTCCCACTACAGTTGCCGATACGAAAGGCCAGGAACCTCCGAAGCCTGAATTAGAGTTCTTGGCTCGTTTTTCCGTTGACCTTATAGCGCCGATCTGGGAATTGGGAAAAACGAGCGACCTGGGGAAGCGCAGGATAATTCCTATCACCGGCGGCAAATTCGAAGGTCCGAAACTCACTGGGGAGATCCTGAACAATGGCGCCGACTGGCAGATTGTTACTGCAGACGGTCTGGCAATAATTGACACCCGCTATCTGCTCAAGACGAAAGACGACGCTTACATTATGCTCCAGACTAAAGGTTATCGTTACGGACCTCCGGAAGTGATGGCCAAAGTCGCCAAAGGTGAGGTAGTGGATCCCAAGGAATATTTCTTCAGGATATACATGCAGTTTGAAACGAGTGCTCCTCAATATTTGTGGCTCAACAGGGCCATGGGCATTGGCATGGCCATGCGTCTGGGAAATGCCGTGGTCTATGATGCTTATCTGATCAAGTAACCCTACTTTCGTCGCTACGGTTTATTTGAAGGGGTGAAATTTTGGGAGCAGGTCGCTGTAATGATTCGAATTCTGGAGGCCGCCAGACGTGGCGCCAGCCGGGACAGGTGAATTTCTCATCGCAAAGGACACCTTTTGGCTGGCGCAACCACATCCCAAGATTTCATTTTTCGACTGGTATCTGTGTCTCCGCTGGTTGAATTTCAACCGGCCGTTGGTGACCCTAAGGGCGCTTGCGCTGTCCCGTCCTTCGGGTGCGAAACAGGTTCTCCTATTGCTATTCGAGGGATATTTCATCGACGACGGCAGTGCCCGAAATTCCGGGCTGGGGAGCGCAACCGGTTCTCCGGACATCGCCGGATTTTCGGCTAAAAGATTCTCAAAAAGATCGCGAAAAGGAAAAGCATTTGGTGGTGACGTCCCGCGCGGAACGCGGGATTGCCCGTCCAATTTAATAGACGGGCTGGAAGCCCGTCCTACCACCTCTGCATCACACTTCGATCTGTTATGGGCATAAAACTCTTGAGAATTGCTCTAACCCAAACACGATAAAAAGTGGAACTACGTGGGAGAGCTTCGATATATACTCCGCTAAGACTAGCACATTGATTTTATGCGATGTTTTCGCCAAATTTGCAATTTTTAGTCAAGAATGTTATTCAGTCCACCCATGTTTGGGACCCTACGAGTGATCGTGGTGTCCTATTGTATTAGGTTCAGGAGTCGAACAGTATGCTAAAGTACAAGTGTCTTATGTGCGGTATAGAGTGGGGTGATCCTCACGCGACCGAATCTGACATTTCCCACGGGTACTGCCCATCCTGCATCAGAAACCGCTATACGCCACAGATTCATCAGTCGCAACTTAGAGCCGGATACTCTGCTTGCTTCAATAGGGGCTACAATGATTGCGGCGAAGAGCGCTGCTGCTTCAGGGCAGCGTGTCAAGATGATTTGGTCGGAAGTTGGAAGCGGGCCATAATACGAACAAGGTAGGCTGCAGATTCTGAAGGATTAATCTGGGAATTCTGATTGCACTGGCAGATCCTGTCATATCTGTTCAATCAATCAAGAAACACTCTCCGGGCCTTTCCCCGTATGATTCCGTGCTGACGGGAATGCAAGCATCATTACGGTTGTCCGGCACACTGCACAGGGAGGGGAGGGTGTTGAAAAATAAACGGTCGCCCGAATTTCATGAATAGGAATCTACTCTTTCGGGGATCGTGAAGAAAAAGGTAGATCCTTCACCAGACTTGGATTCTAGCCAAATCCGGCCGCCATGATGCTCCACAATTTTCTTGCAGTTCGCCAATCCAATGCCTGTGCCAGCGCGCTCGTCACTGGTTTCAATCCGTTGAAAAATTCTAAAGATGCGCTTGAAATGCAATGGTTCGATACCGATGCCATTGTCTTTTACATAAAATTTCCACATCGGCGTCTCCAGTGTTGCTCCGATATGAATCTCCGGTGGAGCATTGCCGGCAAATTTAATGGCATTGCTAACGAGGTTCTGAAATAGTTGGACCATCAGGTCGGAATCGCCAGTCACAGACGGAAGCGGATCGCTTGTCACCTTAGCCTTGGCCTCCTCTATTGCCGCCCTCAAATTGGATAAAGCACTGTCCAGCACCACATTGCAATCAGTGAGTTGGAACGACTTCAGTCCGACTCCCACACGTGAATAAGCTAATAGGCTTTGCACTAGAGAGTCCATTCGAAGCGTGATATCCAATGCGCGGGAAACTAGCTTGTGAGCCTCTGCATCGGGTTTGGTTGTGCAGTGCCGCTCTAGGACCTTCAAATAGGCAGCGATTCCAACAAGTGGTTCTCGCAGGTCATGGGCCGCGACATAGGCAAATTCTTCCAGGTCCTTGTTGCTCCGCTCCAAGGCTTCAGTCTTGGCTCGCAACATGTCTTCTGTTCGCTTAAGATCGCTCAGGTTTTTGGTAATACTTACGATCCCCACGGGTTTGTCTTTTTTGTCGGTCAAAAGAGACAGGCTCACCAAAACCGGCATAAGATCTCCGGACTTGGTGCGGTGAAGGGCTTCCACATTTTCGACTTTTTTACCCGATTTGCATCGCTCTTGCCACATATCCGCCATCTCATGCCGATCCGGAGACACGGTGGTCTTAATGGATTTGCCGATCAATTCCTCCCGACTCCACCCATAGGTTTGTTCCGCAGCCTTGTTCAAGTCTACGATATTACCTTCCAAATCTCTTATGAAAATCGGATCGATAGATTCCATGAAGACTTTGGACAGATGTAAAAGCTTGTCTTCTGCACGCTTTCTATCCGAAATGTCAAAAGCTGTTCCGGAAGCACGCAACGGATTGCCCGCGTTGTCACGATCGACAACTTTGCCCCTGGTCATGATCCAATTCCATTCTCCCGACTTGGCTCTTACCCTGTGCTCAGCCTCAAAAAAAGGTGTGCGCCCTTCGAGGTGGGCATTCCAGGCTTCAATAACCATGGATTTATCGTCCGGATGGATGAGGCCTCTCCACCATCTTGTGTCCTTCGGGATCTCATCGAGGGAATAACCGAAAATGTCGGCCCAAGTTTGATTAACGAATCCCTCGTTGTTCGGAATGTCGTAGTCCCACAAACCAAGGTCTGCACCCTTAAGCGCAAGCTCAAGCCTCTGCCGGCTGTCCGACAACAACTTCTGCGCTAATTCACGCTCTCCGATCTCGCTCTCTAACTGCTCATTCAGTTCCATCAGGTCACGGGTTCGCTGTCGAATCCGATCTTCCAGCTCCAAATTTGCTTTCTCAAGCGCTTTCTCCACCTTCCTGCGCTCCGCGACCTGCTTCTCCAGGTCTGCTTGGTATTTCCGGCTCAGGAGCAACTCTTTCTTTTCAAGAGTAAGGTCTTCCACGATGAGAAGTACCAGTCGTTCCTTGTCGAGCCTGACCGATCGAAAGAATAAGCGCCCCCACATGCCGGTTTCGGAAGTCCCCAGCACCGCCTCACAAGTTTGAGGCTTCCGTGTCGAAAGAACATTTTCCAAGAGAGACTCAAGCCCCTTTGAAGCTGCAGAAAATAGCGATATTTCCGCCGCCGGTAAACCGACCAATTTCTCAGGATCGGAGTCAATCTTGCGGCATGCTTGATTGGCAAAGATGATTTGATGTGAGTCGTCAATCAATAACGCTGGAACAGGGAGGGCATGCAACAATTTGCTGAACGAGGTCTTTCTAAATTGCGTTATATTGAAGCTTCCCGATTGTGTGACGTCGGCAGCGAACGTGGTCACTTCGATTGATTCGGTGTCCTCCAAAGAACCATTTAATCGGGTCTTCCTGTGTTTCACTGCGGACTCTTACGAGAATCGTTTTGTCTTGCCCCACTATAACACATTGAGAAGAAGTAATCCTCCCATCACTCTCATTTATTGGTCCTAAGCCCCACGGATACAAGGCTTATTCTTATCGTCAGATAATTTCTTTGGCGTAAAAATACAAACCTTGATGCCCTGTCATAGGCAAAAAGATGATAAAACTTGTCAAGAAAGAGGTGGGAGTCATCGCACGCCGCGTGGAGTCCTTGGGTTCATTTACGGGGCATGGGAGCAACCGCGGAACTGGATTTGCAGCCGGAGCTGTCGGGCGATCAATCCTGTGACGGGTGCGGTCTTTGCATTCCCGAGTGTCCCGCTCAGGCGATCTCGCAAGGCACTTTTCAAGGACCCCGATGCCGATTGTACCGAAAAGCCAGTGGAGAATATTAGCCACATGGTCCGGCGGGCCTCCTGCCATACTGCGAGCGGCGCGTTCGTGTTTGTCCGAAGGGGAAGCAACCAATACCACGCGTGAAATAAGAAGGAACTGTCGAACAAGCGTATTGACCGGCCAGGCTGTCAAGTGCCGTGAAGCGTGTCGTTAACTATCAAATCGGTGGGGAAGGATAAACTTATGCCATCCGGCCAAGTGCCACAACCTTCTTCCAAAGATCTGCCGGCGTATAGCCGTCCTCGTTCAGATTGCCGTCTGGGTGTCTGCCGTCCCTTAATGACGCCTCCGGAATTCTCGTTCATTGTGATTTCGCAGATGTTCCGTGCCGTCACATTTCAACGATCGAGGGCTCCTCAATGCCTCCGAATAATTCTTGGCGACAACTACCAAGCGAAGGCACATTTTGAAAATTTCCAATTATTTTGTTCTTGACTGTTTCGGTAGGATATGTTTCCCAATTAAGTACATGATATTTGGTCGGCTCCTCATTGGCATCAACGACAAGATTACATTAAGGCGCTGCGATGGCCCGATTCGTTAGCGCTCAGGGGAAATCCCGACGACGAATCCACGTGGAAGACTGGCTGTTCCTCAATTTGCCTGTTTCTTGCGGGCCATGCCTCTAGTTGCGATCTGGGGCTTTACTGCAGCGAGCGCGGCGCCGGTTCCGGAAATTTTGGGAATTTGCCTGGGTATGGGTCGCTCTGAGGTTAAAGATGTTCTGGAAAAGAACGGCATACAGGTAACCGAAACCTCTATTGGCCTCATATCAGTGAGTCGTCCACGGTCGGTGGAGGATGAAATTAAGAACGTTCGATTCTTATTCGAAAACGATCGGCTTTATAAAATTGTGGTGTTTTTCCAGATACCTGAACAGGGAGCCGACTGCTGTAAATCTTTTGGCGCTGCATGGCCGGCGAAAGGATCGCTTGACCGCGCAACACGGCTCCCCGTCAAGGTGCATAGATGAAATGAGCGTACCAACTCCGGAACAGCTCCACGAATGGATCGCTCGCGGCCGGCCATACCACCAATGTGTCTGGGATATTCCCGATCAGTCACGTATAACACTTTGGCTTTACGGAGAAGATTCAGGGATAGTGCTTTCAACAGTGTATGAAACCCTGAAGAAATAGTAATCGACCCTCACCGCATTGGCGGTTGGCGGTCAGTGATTGTCAAATTGTCACCGAGAGTCCGTAAGTGAGGAGGAATCCAGCATGAAGCCCAAAGTCGTTGCTGTAATCTTCCGCCTGCTCTTGTGCGCGTGTCTTTTGATTTGCATAGCATCTTGTGACCGCGGAAAACCTTTGTCACAAATGGGGCCCGCCAAGTACGTAGGTTCGGACAAATGCGTAGAGTGCCATAGTAGGGTCTCGGTTACATTTCGCAATACCTTGCATTCCAAGGTTATGCAGGATGCGAAAAAGGCCCTCAATACGATTCAGGGAAATTTCACCGATTCGACGCCGCTGCTGGACTTCAAGAAACCGGATGTTGTCCTGACGCACGGTGTGCAGTGGAAACAGCGATACGTAGATAAGGACTGGCGGGTTCGGGTGGCACAGTGGAACTTCGAAACCGAGAAGTGGTCGCCGTACAATCGCGAGGGCTTAAAAGAAGCGGATTGGCGAGTGAAATGCGGACAATGCCACGTCGTGGGATTCGATAAAGAAAAGCTGACCTGGAACGAGCTGAGCGTGATGTGCGAGGCCTGCCATGGTCCCGCGAGCAATCATATAGACGCGAGACTTGAGGACAAATTCAAAAGTATAGTCAATCCGGCTACATTGCCTTTCAGGGCTGCGTCGGATGTTTGCGGGCAGTGCCACACGCGAGGTAAGAGCCCTGACGGAAAATGGGAATTTCCGGTCGGATTTAATGTCGGCGACTATCTCGGACCGCAACATTTCATTGTTACAGATAAAGCGGACAAGTCAGCCTGGTGGCCCAGTGGACATGTGAAGCAACATCGACAGCAGTACCCGGAATGGAAAGAGAGCGCTCATGCCAAGGCCGGGATCGGATGCAGCACTTGCCACAGTGTTCATGAGGCCAAGACAAAGTTTGCCACGAGCATGAATCCCAACAACCTTTGTCTGAGTTGCCACGGGAACGTCAGCACGGATCCGATAAGGGGACATGCCCCAATTGCCAAAGCGCCTCAACATTCTGACTGCATTGGTTGTCACATTCCGCCCACAGGTGCGAGCTCGACTCGAGGAGATGAACGAACAGATAGATTGCGTACCATTCCTCCAAAAGTCACTGTAGAACTCAGTGGCGGTGATCCTGCTAAGCAGCCGAATTCATGCAACCATTGCCATACTCATAAGAACCAGAAGCCGGAAGACCTGCAAAAGGCGCTGGATAATGGAAAGAAAGGACTGGAGAAATTGGCGGGTCTGGGCTCAGGCTCTGAATGAAAGAGGTTCTCAAATGGCGGTAGCTAAAGCCTTCGGTGTGATCGTCATTGTCGGCATTCTTATATTCATCGCAGTGGTCAGCATAGGAGGAATGGCAGTTTATTCGAAACAATCAAGTTTTTGTGCAAGCTGTAAGGTCATGCAGACCAGGTATGTCGGATGGGAACGGTCTACTCACGCTAGATCCGTTCATGCGAAGGCCGACTGTATCGACTGCCATTCTGAACCGGGGCTCACTGGTGAATTTAAAGCTCACCTCAATGGAGCGCGATATGTGATGGTCCGACTCACAGGAGAAGGGGGTGGTGCAATTCTTCGAGGAAAAGTCTACACAAAAGGATGCACGCAGTGTCATCCGTGGCGTGATATTCTTGCAAAAAATCCCGGCCATCAACTCAGCCATGCTGCACATATGGTGCATGGCCTGGACTGCTTTCAATGTCACCGGGACATCGCGCATGGGACTCTCCTTGGCCGGCCTACCGTGGGCCCGATGGAGACCTGCCCATCGTGTCACACTCAGCAACAATATCAAATGGCTAAATGCAGGCTGTGCCATCCGGCAACGATGATAAACAATCTGTTCTTGATGGCAAGGTACCTAAAATCTCCGATGTGACACGAGCCGATTCAAGAAAGTTGTCTATTCGATCTTTCAGGCCGGAAGGCCCAAACGCCTCAAAGGATGCAGAAACTCTTTCGGGATCGCAACAACGGTCGTCACGATCATGGTCACGATTAGGGCGTAGGAATCGGATCAATGTGATACGTTCGTCACAAATCTCAAAGTTGTTCACTATAGGTCCACTTTTTGATAACATGTGAAAATTGAAGGGTTTCTTTTTTGTGAGAGAGGGATCATGGTAAACGCCAGAGAGTTAGTCCGAATCCTTGCCTTTGGGGCTGCTCTCGTCATGTGCCTTGTGGCAACTCCATCCTTCGCCTGGGAATTTTCATTGGAAGGCGAGTATAATTGGAAGAATCGGTTCGTTCAGCAGCTGGGATCGAGAGGGTTTTTCGGAAAGTACGACCTGGACAACAGCTCCACCCCCGGGGACTTCGCTTCCGTAAATACCTGGGTCGGAGGAAAACTCGAAGATCTTGTTTCCTCCAGTGGGGCTGCTGAGCAACGGATGGAGGTCAACGCTCTCCCGCAGGTGAGGATAAATCCTGCTATGAGGTTCAGGGGCGAATATCGGATTGGGCAATTCGGAGACCCCGTGGCCTCAGCTTATGTCAACTCAACTAGTCCGGGCGTTCAGGTAGCAATTTCCGAGGGCCAGTGGACTATGTGGTGGTTCTCGGCACAGACCCCTTGGGGGATGGTGGTTGTCGGCAAGCGGCCCTTTACCTTCGGATCCGGTCTCCAGTATAACGGGGGCGAGGACTTGACATCTGAATCCCTCCTCTTGGTTGCGCCGGGCGGACCGTTCAGAATCGGGCTTGGCTTTTATCCCTGGAGGCGTCAGCCGGAAAATACGTTCAGGCAGGATCAGCCCAATAACTCCTTCCCGCTGCCACCAGAGGACCCCCGTGTCAATCCGGACTATAATCTTGGTGACCTCAACGCATTGCTCAATGTGTCTCCTGTGGCGTTTCTCACTTACGATTCCGGTCCTTTGTCTTTCGGCATAGTTGCACAATATTTCAGCTATCACAGGGGTCCGGAATCCCAGCGTCTCCAAGTTGCCCGCGAGCGTTTCCTGCAAGCGATGTGGTTAGTACCGATGGTGGAGTGTTTCTGAAATTCAATAACGGTCGCCTGTTCTTTAATGCCGAATTGGATTGGGTAAATAAGATAACCAACTTTCACCGATCACTCGATGGGACCTTTTCCGGAGTTCCGGACCGAACCGACGGAAGAGGGAGCCTGTTTGCTCCCCGCTATATTGAAGCGTGGAGGTGGATGGTGGAAACCGGGGTTATGGTGGGTCCGGCAAAGGCATCCTTTATCTACGCCTGGTTGCCGGGACCGGATAGGAGAAACGGAGTGCTGATTGACAGGCAACCGTACTTCTATGGATTTGGAAACTACGGATTGTTCGCCCCATATAGCCTTCTTACGTGCTTCTATTACGGAGCGGGACTGGATTTGTTCAACCTGAATACCGACGGCTTCATGAACGACGCATCCATTCTGGCCATGAGATTAGACTGTGCCGTTGCGTCCAACCTGAATATGTTTGGAAGTTTCTTCTGGGCGGACAGGGCATCCACTTCCGGCTATGGGTGGGGATTCATTCGTCCGGCTGCTCCAGTGCCGCCGAACCCCCCTCAGGTCAGCAGGGTTGAATTTGCGAATCTCAGTACCTTAAATGCCGTCACACCAGATGCGCCGACTGTCCCTGACAACAATCTGGGGTGGGAGATCGATGCCGGTTTGGACTGGCAATTATTGGATAAATGGACTGTGAGATTTATCGCAGCGTATTGGCAACCCGGAAAGTGGTTCAATTATGCTTGCATTGACAAGACGGTTCCGAATTGGGACATCCCTTCCGCAGCAAATCGATTCGGAATCAATCCTGACAGGATCATCGATCCCATTCTTGGGATGAAGGTCAAGTTGATAATTGAATTCTAGTGGTGTACTGCTAATCGCTTGCAGTTTCTGAATCTGGAAGGAGCCTGGTCTCGTGTGACCTTCTCCGACCTCTCCTTCCGTGATTCTTTCTCCAACGATCTGTGCAGCGCAATGTGCCTGGGGAAGAAATCGTGGAACCGTCAAGTTCGGTCCCCGGAACGGCAAGCGATATTTTGTATATTTAGTTTCTATTTAAGTTTACGTGTGTAAAGCCCGTTCATCAAGAAATGCCCGTGATAGTCTCCATCCGGATAAATTCTCTGTATCTACTGGGATTTTGTTAAGAATTGCCACGGCCCCCTTGTCTCAGCACGATTTTCATTCTTCGTTGTGCCGTCAAAGATGACATTTTTTTGCGGTGAGTCCCGTTCCGCTGGGCGTAGGGCCGGACCCTTCCTTGAAAACGCTAACATTTTCGCGGTCATCTGGGAACGTAACGATATCTCGCGTACGGGCTCTCAAATCAGTCGTTTCTCCTACTCTGCGCCGCACCGGAACGAGAGGTTTCGTAAAGGAGGATTCCTATAAACGGAGCAATGCGAATGCTTGGAAGGACCGCAGAAAACACTGTCGAATCCATGAAAGAATTATTGAAAAAACGCGTGCAAGCCGATACCCTATTAGGGGGATTCACAAAAAAGCCGGAAGGGGTTCCGGCAGATATTACAAGGGGGAATTAATATGAGCAGGTCGATTGCATTAATAGCTGTTGCCTTGTTGCTATTCTGCCCTATAAATGCCGCTTTTGGCGCAGATATCGGCGGAGAGGACGCTAAGAAAGAATTGGCGAAGCTCCAAGGCACCTGGATAATGGTGTCGGGCGAAATGGATGGCAAAAAAGCAGCGGATGAGCACGTGAAGCAGGGGAAAGTAATCTATGAAGGGAACAAAATTGAAATTGTCGTCCCCAATCAGACTGGCGAAAAGATAATCGCCGACATAGTGAAGATCGACACGACGAAAAACCCCAAAGAAATGCACTTCGTCCGAAGAAACGGACCCAATGCAGGCAAGACCCTCATCGGAATCTACGAGTTTGAAACAGGCGACCAGTATCGATTTGCATTTGACCCGGCCGGAAATGTGACACTCAAAGAATTCGTAACCAAAGAAGGGACCGGTCACGTCCGGAACACCTGGAAACGAGCAAAGCCCTAACACGCCGCCGCTGGAAGAAGGATTCCGGGAACCCGTTTCCGAACGGGAACGGGGAAATGCGGGAACCCGCTTTTTTGCAAAAAAGCCGGTTCCCGCCCCCTCCGGCAATCCCACGAAACCGCGGGACTAAATGGCTCGCGGTATATCAAAAGTAGTGCACCACGCCCACGCGGGTCAAACTCCGGTAGCGGCCGGCGTCCCTGCCGGTCCTTCTGAAATGACCGAACCAGCTTTCTGGCGGTATATCAAAGGTGAATGCTAGTGCCGTCACATCGGTTAATTGAAAAACGTCTAAATGGTGGGGCGGCCCGTGGCGGCCGCTTTCTCTTGAAATTCGGATTGGCTTAGGCACATCGATTCCGCGCCCGAACCCTGGTCCCGAAGATTCATCGAGCCTTCCCCAAGAAATAACCATAACGTCCCCCCGAATTGATAAAAAAATAGTATGCTGTCCCCCGATTGGTTGGTCACAGATGGAGTCGGGGACGGCGTCGGACGGAGTCCGGTGCGCGGCAAGAGGAATAAGCTCTATGAACTGCTCGAGGATAATTCATAATGAGAACGTGTTTACGATTCACTACTTGCATGAAAAATCATTCGAAGAGACAAGGCAAGAGGTATTTGACAATGAAGAATACATATTCAAATCAGAATCCGTGCCGGACGAGCCGTTCATTTTAGATTGCGGCAGCAATATCGGGATATCCATTCTTTACTTTAAGAGCAAGTATCCAGGATCGAGAATTTTAGGATTTGAGCCGGTGCCGGAGTGTTTTGGAATATTGACTAAGAACATAGAGCAGAATGATTTAAATAACGTGGAAATAACGAATGCAGCGCTCGCCGATTCCGAGGGGCAGGTATGCCTATTTGTAGGTGCTGACCACGATCTCAGGGGAGCCTCAATAAGTCGATCTTGGGGAAGTCAGACAACGGAAGACCATATATTCGTGAACTCCGTTCGGCTATCCAAATACATCAATGGCCGTGTGGATTTTCTAAAACTGGATATCGAGGGCGCTGAGCAAATAGTAATTCCGGAAATCCGGGATAAGCTGCCTTTTGTTAAGGAACTTTACATCGAATACCATGAAACTCGTGGTAGATCTTTTCTGGAACCAATACTGTCCATATTGGAGAAATACTACTCAGCGATTGAGGTGGAAGAAAAGGTCCTGAAACCATATCTTGCCCCGAATCGACAAGCATGGTGGGAAAGGGAAAGCCCGATACTCAAAACAGTACGTGCTTACAATCCGCATCAGAGGCCATGAGATAGCGCTTCATACAGGCATGAGGATGAATTCAAGTGATACCCTGGTTTCAGGGGACGAATATGCACCTTGTTCAAGCTCGGTTCAACTGTTAAATTGCAATGAATTACCCGCGTGGCACGAGCGCTCTACATCGTGTCCGGATCTCTGCCGAAAAAAGGAGGTATCGTGATCCACCATGAGAAGGTAAGCGGTCGCACGACCGGTGAACGACCTCCAAGTATGAACCGATGCTCGTTAGCCATCATTGGCCTAATCCTCTTATTCGTGGTCTCTTGCGCCACACCGGCCTTTGTTTGCGCAGATAATGATTCAAAAGCGCCCATTATACCGAGCTTTGAGAAGGTCCACTTTACTCATGTCCCGGAACTTGTCCAACAACTGGCTAAGAAAGGTGGAGGGAAATACAAGTGGACAAGGCGAGGGAAGAAACTATTCATCCGTGTATCCGAGCCCGTGTTTTTCTGCGCAGATGCCTTGGGATTAGTCTCGGGCGTCGTGTCAGGGAAAACCAGCGAAGCACTTGAAACCGGATTATCTTTTATCGTTGGAGTGGCCGAGCCGGAGGCGGCCCTTTACTGTGTGATTCTAGTGGTAATCTTAGAAGACAATCCTTACTGGAGCGAACAAATTCAACAAGGAAAGAACCGGTTCGATGCCACGGTCGATGATTTGCTGTTAAAGCGGGTGCCCTGCACCGTCGATCCGAGACCTCAAGCAAGAAAAAAATTTAAGGAGGCTATGGAAAAGTATAGAGCGAACGTCCAGATGCCTCTGCTGCAGCAACAAGCGGATTTCTTGATGAAATTGCAGAAGTGCCCTCTTTCAATCAGAGAATTGGAATCCGACATCACCACTGCGTTGGCCGTATGCCAGGCCGAAGAAGATTGTGAAGCAAAGTGGAACCAGTGCCAGAGCAAAATCAGCGATCCCTCGGAAGAATGTTTGGCACAGCGAGAAAGATGTGAAGAACAGGCAGAGCGTCGCAAGCAAGGCGGATTGCGGTAAGAGGTCCAAAGTCCCTGGTTTGCCATTGTTGTGGCGCGGCAATTCTCTCTTTCGTCTTCAAAGGAGGCATACAGAGCGTGCATCCGCCTTCGCCGGAAGGTAGGGGAAAGAGGGAAAGAATGCGGGGAACCCGCTTTTAGCAAAAAGGTGCTCCGCACTCCGGCGAAAATGCATCAGCGGGGACGTAAGGGATCAGGAATCTCTCGGGAAAACCTTTTTTTCAAAATATGTCTGCCCGAACCCTTTCTCAAAAACTCCTAATTGGCTGACGTGGCCTTGAGCATTTGTGCCAATCTTCCATTTTGGGTGGCGACCGAGGCCATGCTGGTCGATTCACGGACTGTCCGTTAAACGCCGTTAATCTCCCTGCCGTTGATCAACACGCCCGGCACGGAGGCCGGGCGCTACCTGAATCTGAATATCGGCCTGTAATACGTGAATCACCCTTGACTCCCGCTAGCCATTTAGAGTTTTTGCCGGAGGGGGCGGGAACCGGCTTTTTATATAAAAAGCGGGTTCCCGGATTCGCTGATCGTTCGAGGTTCCCGTGCTCCGCTTTTACCAGACACCGGGAATCAGCCGGTACTTCACCTTTTCCGCATAAGCCGTGTATCCGTCCAGTTCCTTGTGCAAAGTCTTGTCTTCCAGATAGGTTCGAGCGACGATCAATGGAGTCAGAAGTATGACAGGAATGAAGGTTAGAAGCGAACCGAGCGCCAAAGGAATTGAAGCAGCCCACAGAATAGCGCCCACATACATAGGGTGGCGGACATATCTATACGGGCCTGTCGTAATAACCTTATGCCCTCGTTCCTTTTGAATCTCGACCGCTGCCGAGGAATAAGGATTTACTTTCAGCACCCAGAACATTAAAGCGTTTGACACGATTGATCCCGCAAATCCGATTACCTCAAAAGAGAACGGAACGTGAGACCATTGGTATCTGACGGCATCGATTCCTGGAACTAAGAACAGAAGCATGAAACCCGACAACAGGGTTATCATTATGGCTTTATCCCAGGGTTTAACCGTTCTAGTCCATAGCTCCGCACGCACTCGCATTAGTTCGGGATTATTCTTTTTGAGCCAGAGTGTCATACCCGACCAGATCGCGAATTGAAGAAGGATGTACGCCCAGCCTTCGGGCCACGCAAATGTCCCTGCTCCAGCGAAGGGTAAAGCAAAAATAACCGCGGCCCAGATTACGGACTGGATTACAAGCCGCAAAGTTGAAATCTTAGGTGCCATGGGATGCGTTGCTATTTTTTCTCCTCAAACACGGATAGAAAATTTCCAGCAGGATGTCATTGTTTGCTCCTGTCAGCAACTTTAATAATAGTCATTTCTCATGAACCAAAAGTCAACCAAGCCTCTGGGACGAGACTGTAAGAGATGTTCCTTAATCGTGAGGGGAACATCGGTCAGTGCTCCGCGCACGGCGAACAATGAGCCTCGAGCATGACCGATGTTGCTCAACGGAAAGGTGCTTCCGGCGCATTACTGGCCCCACGCCGAGCGGCCCGAACCCCTTCCCCAAAACTCTTAAATGGCTGGCGGTATATCAAAGGTATTGCAACGCGCCCAGCCAGTTCAAATTCCGGTAGCGGCCGGCGTCTCCGACGGTCGACTACTCCATGCATCCCGAGTGTCCACGCGAAGGCCGGCGGATTACCAATCAGTCGGATGCACCGCCAGCCATATAAAAGTTCTTGCCGGAAGCGGTGCGGGCCACTGGGCATGCAGCAACATGCATCGTGATACTGAGAGGCCCCGACAGACACACCGGTTTACCAATGTCCTCATCAGCCCTAAATTCACCGCTAGCCATATGAAAGTTCTTGCCGGAGGGGTCCGGGGAATCCGGCTTCTTTCAAGAAGCGGGTTCCCCGGATTCTCTTTGGCTCGGGTAAAGAGGGGTTTTCAACCCGACCCCGCATATACGCTACCTCAGCGCCTTTTTGTCAACCTTGCCCACCGGGGTTAACGGGATGGACTCCACCTGTTCGATTATCTTCGGGATTTTGTACGGAGCGAAGTTCTCACGGCTGAAGGCCAGTATGTCTTGCTTTAGTTCCTCCGGAGACCGGTCCTTATAAGCCGCAGAGGCCTGAAATACCAGCTTCACCAGTTCCGAACCGGGCCGCTGCGGATTGGGCACGCCAAGAATTGCACAGAACTCTATCCCAGGGTGCTCGTAAAGCTTTTCTTCCACCTCTCTGGAGAAGACCTTGTACCCCCCTACGTTGAGCATGTCCTTGACACGATCGACGATGAAAAAGAAGCCGTCCTCATCCATGCGTGCGACGTCTCCGGTGTGGAGCCAGATCTTCCCGTCATAGGTACGCAGCGCCAGTGCGGTCTCCTCCGGTCTGTTGAGATATCCCTTCATGACCTGAGGGCCTGACACTACCATCTCACCCGGTTCATCGACGCCGACCTGTCTGGAGCCAGTCTCGAGATCCACAAGTCGGATGGTGGTATTCGGAAGAGGGACGCCCACAGAGCCTATCTTTTTCGTGCCCCGCCTCGGGTTGGTAGTCGCCAACGCACTCAACTCAGTCATCCCATACGCTTCCACAACCTTGCCCGAGCCGACAACCGCTTCCAGTTCACGTATAGATTCCGCGGCGAACGGGGATGCGGCGGAAAGACAAAATCCAAGGTTCGAAAAATCCAGCCGGCGAAAATCAGCCTCCTCGAGGAGCATCATGTAGAGTGATGGGACATTAACCAGCATGGTGGGCCGGTATTTCGCCATCTCCTTGACAATATGTTTGGTGTTTCTCGGATCGGGAACGAGAATCTGGGTATGTCCCATGAAAAGGCTCCCCATTCCCAAGGTAAAGCCCGCAATGTGGAACAGAGGGAATCCGGAGAGAATGACCTCTTTTCCCCATTGCATTTGGAGCCATTCCGTGACTAGGGTCAACTGGGCCATGACGTTGCGATCCGTTATGATGCTTCCCTTGGGCACTCCTGTGGTGCCGCCCGTGTACTGGATCAGGCAATGGTCGTCCGGACCGATCTTTATCCCGGGGTCCTGGGCCTCATACCGGGAAAGTACATCCATAAATCTTACCACCTGCTTGCGTGGCAAGGGCCGGACCTTGCCGTGGGGCACTTTCTTGAGGACCCTCGCCAATGTTCGCTTCACGAGCGATAGGAAATCGAGGATGCCGGTTGAAATGACGACGGCGAGATCAGGAAGCTGATCGGATATTCCTACGAAGCGGCGCTCAAATATAGGGTCGAGCGTAACCAGAGCCCTGGCACGGCAATCGCTCAATTGCTGCGCCATTTCCCTGGGAGTAAGCAGAGGCGACAGTCCTGAAGCTACACACCCAGCCTTGAGGACTCCTATCTGAGCGATCAGATACTGAGGGATATTAGGGAGGTTAATTCCGACCACGTCGCCCTTGGCGCAGCCGTGGTGGATGAGGGCTTGGGCGAAGCGATCCGCGTGGGCCATTAATTCTTGATAGGTGAGGGTCACTCCGAGAAAATGAACGGCCGGCCTCGTCGGCACACGAGATACGACGTTGTTCAATTGGTCGACGAGTGAGATTCGAGGGATTTCAAATTCAGGCGGAATGCCTGGATCGTAGTGCTTCAGCCACGGTTTCGCGTCGTACGTCATCCGTCCCTCCCTCTCGGTTCGGGGAATAGTCAAAGGTTATTCCCCCGTCCCGTGAAACCTAAGAATCTTCCCGGACAATCGGCTTCATCCCGTCCCTCGACGAAGCGTCACACATAGTATGAATAAACAGATATCAGCCCCAAGAGCCGGACGAAGTTATCATCTCATCTTATTGTCTTCGTGTCCAATATTTCTGTGCCAAGCAACGGATGAGATCTGCTCTTGGGAAGAGAAGGACAGAATGCGGAGGAACCCGCTTCTTGAAATCCCTCGTTTCGCACGTGACCCCACCCCTTTATCTCCTTCCTCCCGCTCGGCGAGATGTGCTCGATAGAGTACCCTAGATTGCCTTAGAAGGCTATCCAAGTACGGGGGGACACGCCTGTCTAGTCCCGGCGGGGATCTGGACAGAGGCGCCGGCAGATCGTGCACCCCTTGGCCCACAGAGGCGACCGGAAGCTGGATCGCCGGAGGCCTTGTGTAATAAGCCCGAACAGACGCTTGGACCCTTTAAAGGGTCCGCAAACACAAGGGAGGGACTACACATGCCTAAAGAAGCTTTTGTCGGTATAGATGTCGCTAAAGAACGACTGGATGTGCATATTCTGCCGAAAGGGCTCTATTTCACTTGTGAAAATGATGCCAAAGGTATTGCCTCTCTTCTACATCGCCTCCAGGCAGAGAATCCCAATGTGATCATCATGGAAGCCACAGGTGGCCATGAAATCAATGTAGCTGCAGAATTGGGAGCTGCCGGATTGCCTGTTGCCATTGTCAATCCACGGCAAGTGCGGGACTTTGCCCGTGGAATCGGGAAGCGTGCAAAAACCGATGCTATAGACGCCTTTGTCCTCGCACAGTTTGGCGAGACAAACAAGCCGGAACCGCAGCCCATTCCAACTGATCAGGAAAAATTGATTAAACAACTTGTGACGCGTCGACGACAACTAATCGGTATGCGTGCCTCCGAAAGGAATCACCGCCATTCAGCTCGGTCTGAACGGTCAGCAGAGCATCAACACAGTCATAGCCACTCTCAGCAGAGAAATCGAAGAGGTCGATAAGGAAATAGACGACCTGATCAGAAAGACTCCCCTCTGGCGGGAGCAAGAGAAGCTGTTGAAAACATTCAAAGGAGTCGGCTCCGTCGTTAGCAGGATAATTTTGTCAAAACTGCCTGAACTCGGAAAACTCAACCGCCAGGAAATTGCATGTTTAGTCGGATTGGCTCCCCTCAACAAAGACAGTGGTAAAATGAGGGGCAAACGCATGATCTCAGGCGGCCGTAAGGAGGTACGCGACGCTCTGTACATGGCGGCGCTCACTGCAATCGAACATAACATTGTTATTAAGCCATTGTACCAACGTCTCATGAAAGCCGGTAAGCTGTTTAAGGTGGCCATTACAGCATGTATGCGTAAGATCTTAATAATTCTTAACGCTATGCTCAAAATCAAAAAACCTTTTCAAGCTCCGCAAGTTTTTGCTTGACACGAAACACAGACGCTTCCGGCAAGAACTTTCATATGGCTAGCGGTGATCCGAGTGTTGCACCGTTGCTGTGGCGCCGCAGTGTGCCCGGTGGGTATGAGGGTGGATATCGGAGAATTTGGGGGATCACGGCTGCGGCGTCACTTCGGGTTATGCAAGTTCGGTGCCTAAGTGATGATATTATGGAAACGCACGTTAATTGGGTATAAAACAGGCCAAGCGAACGATCACCAATTGAGTCCAAATGGCTCATGGAAAGACTCGTTTTAGTTATCCACCGGATTACATTTGTAAAATACGGTCGAGGCAAAAAGGCTCATACGGAAGGGAAACGAGCCTCATTCAACCCGGCCGAGCCGGCCCAAAAGCATTTACATACCGCCTCACTTGGACAAATTCGGCGATTCTATAGTATCAATATAGGGGTCACTGCGAAACGGAAGAAGTCAAACGTTCTATTTCACGTAACCAAATGTATTCCCACTTGATTCTCCTGGTCAATAACAATCTGCTGGCGTCCTTGTATTCTGAGATGCTACATCTAAGTACGTGAGAAACAGGCTGGAATCCCGGTTTGGAGATTGCAGCGTAGGACTATATTCTTGGCCTGAAGGAGATGCCCTAATGCCCATTACCTTTGAACCGCTCTACGATACGATGACCCTGATCCGAGCAGGGCAAAAAGAGGAAATCCCTTTTGAGATCCGAACGGATCCTTTGACCGGCAGGACGGGACGCATCTTGAACCTCCCCTATCAACCTCCCAAGAGCCCCAATACCGAAGAAACTTTCAAGCGATCTGAAGGAATATTCTGCCCTTTCTGCCCGGAAAATATCGAAACCTCCACTCCTCGATTCCCTGAGGAATTGGTTTCAGGAGGAAAGATTCAGGTAGGAGGCGCGACTCTGCTCCCAAACGTCCTTCCTATGGATCGGTACCTGGGTATAGCCGTTTTCTCGCCCCAACACTTTGTCCGTATGGAAGAGCTTACACCCGAAATGATGAAGAACGCATTTCTTGCGGTTCAGGAGTTCATCCGGAGAGTTTCCGAGGTTGACCGCACTGCACGTTGCTACTCCATCAATTGGAACTACATGCCGCCGGCGGGTTCAAGTCTGGTGCACCCCCACCTTCAGGTCCTCTGCGGGGAGCATCCTACGAACCACATGCGTCGTCAGCTTGAAGGTGCAAACAGGTATTTCCGTGAAAATGGCAGAGAGTTCTGGGACGACTTCATCCGCGAGGAGAAAGAAAGGGCGTCCCGCTACATAGGAGAGATAGGCCCGACCTTCTGGACCGTGGGCTATGTTCCCATGGGTCATATCCCGGATGTCTGGTGCATCTTTCCCGAGCAGAAATCCATACTTGGAGTGGGAGAGGAAGCGCTGAATTGCTTCCTGGATGGCCTTTCAACAATACTGAGCTATTACCAGACCCTGAATCTATTCAGCTTTAACTTATCTGTCTTTTCATTCAGGTCCGAAGAGCACTTTCGAGTCAACGCTCGAATCCTTCCGCGTCTCGTCCTCAGAGATATAGGAAACAGTGATTACCACTTTCTTGGGGCCGTACATCAGGAGAGCGCTTGCGTCTATTTGCCTGAATCGGTCTGCCGACAGATAAAGGAACGAGGCTTCGGGAGCGCACCGGGTCGAAGCTGAGGAAGGGATCAAGAGTCTCTCGGGAAAACCTTTGTTGCAAAAAAGGTTTTCCCGAACCCTTTCCCAAAAACTCCTAAACGGTTTTGACTTAATCGGAGCCGTAGTACTTGCATCGGCCCTTGAATCACCGCTAGCCATATAAAAGTTCTTGCGGGAGGGGCCGGGAACCGGCTTCTTTCAAGAAGCGGGTTCCCGGATCTTCTACCGTTCCGTTCAGGCGGGTTCTCGCAACTTCCCCTTTGGCACTTGTAATGAATTATGGATTGGTTCCTGGCAAACATTGGTTGAGGCCAGCGTTGCTACCAGTGGAACACCACGCCGTACCGCCAGGGGCAGACCCTTTAACACAGTTATTAGTGTGATAGTGAGTTCCAGCGTTGCATCGGGTCGATGCATAATTGCCAGTTGGCCGACACCGCCCCGCCACATAATGTGTCCCCCGAGTGCAGTTAGCATCCGTTTGTGTAAAGTCCGGACTGTTCAGATCTATAAGCTGTGGCTTTTCATACAACGGCCTTTGGCCATTCGAACCCATGTGGACCCCCTAAGCTATGCTCGATTCCCCCTGGGTAATAAATACCATAGAAATTCAAATTAGGAGACTACCAAATCTTTATTTTGTTGGATTGTTTCTTTTGCTCGGCAGTTTGCGAGGAGCTCTTTCTCGCAAGAACAGGAACCATTACCAATGAATTTTCATGCGCGTTCCAGGCAATGTCGATAAGAATCATACATTATTCACTACCCTGTTCTAATCTCGCGATTCCTGCCAAGCGAGTTCAGTTTAGAACCGTGGAATGGACCGGCTCAATTTGGTCCCCGGTGTCTGAATTTGAAAATAGCCGGGTATGTATTCAGTTACACGCGGGGACGTGAGTCCCTTGTCATTGCGAGGAGTGAAACGACGAAGCAATCTCAGCTTTGGCGGTGTAGGAGATTGCTTCGCTCCGCTCGCAATGACAATCTTTGGCCACCCGTAACTTACATAGCCGGGAAGAATTTAGTTGTCGAGAATTGCAAACCTGTTGAGAAGCTACAGAAAAGGCTTTTGGTTTAAAATCTGCTCAGTTTTCAGCGGCCATGACGGCTATTCATTTTTTCCAACGCTGAAGTTGCTATCCCCAAATAGGTTGAATCTATTTCAAATCCGACCATTCCGATGCCCAGTCGAGCGCATGCAACCGCCGCATTTCCGATCCCAAGGAACGGGTCGACAACCAGTTCGACACGATCGAGACCGTGCAGTTTGATGCACATTTCCGCTAACTCGGGAGGGAAGCTTGCGGGGTGCGGTCTTTCCGTAGAACGGTTCTGAATTGTGGAATATGGGATATACCAGGTATTTCCCCTGCAACGGATGCCCTTGCCGCCGGATTTCCAACGCTTGGTGTTGGAACTGTCCTTGTACGGGGCCCCTATAGCCAGACGGTCCAGCTCAACGGCTCCGGTCTTCGTAAAATGAAATACATATTCGTGCGTGTCATTCACAAAGCGCTTGCTATTAATCGGTTTGAAATGCCCGACGCTGAGGGAGACCTCGTCACCATAACTGGCGTTTTCGATATAAATCGACTTGATCCAGTGAATAACATTTTGCAGGACGAAGATTTCACGCATTTGAGCGGCGACATCGAACGGAATCCAGGGATCCGATGGCTTGGAGCCGATGTTGAGAAATAAAGAGCCGGCCGGTTTCAAAGCTCGTTTGACGAGCATGGCCCAGCGCTTCATCCATGCAAGATACTCGTTCCTGGGAATCCGGTCATCATAGCCATTGTATGATACGCCGATGTTGTAAGGCGGCGAAGTAACCAGCACGTCAACGCTCTCAGGGCTGATCAAATGCTCCAGGCCCTGGAAACAATCCCCCAGGAATAAGGTGATAGAAGCGCCCGATTTCATTGCAAATGAAGCGAACTGAGTCGGTAGCGACCCCTCCTGATGTTCCTCAGTCTTGTTCAGCTTCCTGAGCTGGGTCGTTTTTTCCCTTATTTCCAATTCCGGGACCAAGAAAAGTTGTCCACGCTTCGAGGCTTTCTTCACTGGATCATACCATGGCATCTAAGATATTTGGCGACGGTAGTTTATCTTTCATTCATAGCATGTCAAGACGATTGTGCCCGGACTGAAAAGGTATCTCGGATTAATACTTTTGACGAAGAATCGGCCTGTAAGACAAGTGTGATTGCGAGGATTGAAATGACGAAGCAATCTGTTCCTGCCGGTTGTGAGATTGCTTCGGGCGTACTCCCTCGCCATGACGGTTGAATCCTTCTCCAGGTGAATAATTTCCACAAATTCCGGGGACACCATACTTAATTTTTATGATGGAGCAACTCTGTGGGTATTGTCCGGTTCTGGCCGGATGGGCACGTGTAGCCAATCCGGCTACCGGATGCCCGGTCCGAAACACCGTCGACTGCTCCCAAAAGAAAAGTGTGCTCTCCCTCGATTAACCGGTTTTACCGCGCCGCAAAAAGCTTCTTTCTCGGATAGTCGCTCGGACTCGGAAAGATCATCTCATGACGTGGCTGAAAAAGGCCGGTTTAAGGTTTTTGGACCGCGCGATTCAAAACACTTGACACCTCAAGTATGATAATGCTACTAGTTTACATTATCAATAAGAGGATCTGGCAAGGAAATGTTCACGAGAGCCGTACACAGGATGACGAATCAGCGTCGAGTCATACTGGAAGAACTCAAGAAGCTTCGCTCCCATCCGACGGCAGAGGACCTGCATCAGTTGGTGCGTCGGCGTTTGCCGAAAATAAGTATGGCCACGGTGTACCGTAATCTGGAGATCCTATGCTCTGAAGGGCTCGCGCAAAAGATGGATGTGGCCGGCCCCCAGAGACGTTTCGATGGCGATACGTAGCAACCATTACCATGTTCGATGCGTTGCATGTGGACGAGTGGAGGACGTGGATTTTGATCCCATACCCAATATCGAACGGACGATCGGGGATCGCTCTGCGTACAAAGTCCTGTCCCATAGATTGGAATTCATTGGGCTATGTCCCGACTGTCTCGCTAAAGAAAGGGCGGAGCTTGGCATATAAGCGATGGCTGTTGTTACGAGCCTCGTCCTCGCGGGCTGCAATTACTCGGTCTTAATTCCGAGCCGGGCGACGATGCTCGGGGATGCGGCCTATATGCTGTGCTGGTAAGAAATCCGGACCTTTGGGAGGGTTCGGTCAATAAGAGATTCCTCAAGGCGGCAGCCTTAGGATTATGTGACAGAAAATAACAGGAATTATGGAGGGGCGAAATGTCTAAGTCTGAGCAATTTTTGAAAGAAGCATTTGCAGGCGAATCCCAGGCCAATCGCAAGTACCTGGCCTTTGCAGCCAAGGCTGACCAGGACGGTCATCCGCAGGTTGCTAGATTGTTCCGAGCCGCTGCTGAAGCCGAAACCATTCATGCGCACAACCACTTGAAGGCTTTAAAGGGAATCGGAAGCACAAAGGAAAACCTCGAAGCTGCGATAGCGGGCGAGACGCATGAATTCGAGCACATGTATCCGGAAATGATTGAAGGAGCGAAGGCAGAAGGAAACAAGGAAGCAGAGCGAAGTTTCGTTTACGCAAATGCTGTTGAGAAAGTTCACGCTGACCTGTACACGAAGCTTCTACGGAGTCTTGGCTCTGCCGATGCAAGCTTCCCGTACTATGTCTGCCCGGTGTGCGGATTCACCGCGGAGAATGAGCCTCCGGATACCTGCCCGGTGTGCAAGGTCAAAGGCAAGATGTTCAAGAAGATAGACTAATAGCTTGGCGGGCGGGTACCTGGAGGTGTGCTATGATTTCCGGACTTAACAGAGAAGTTTTCAACCACTTGAGCTACGGGCTTTACATTGTTACTTCGGTCGCAGATGGTCGATTCAACGGCCAGATCGTGAATACCGTGCTACAGGTCACCTCCGAACCGCCCCGTGTAGCAGTGATAATCAACAAAAACAATCTTACCCACGAGTTCATATCGAAGAGCAAGCTTTTCGGAGCTTGCGTGCTCGACACCTCAACACCAATGACTTTCATAGGTTTGTTTGGCTTCAAATCCGGACGAGACGTGGACAAGCTTTCTCAAACAAAATTCATTCAAGGAGCTACAGGAACTCCCCTAGTGACAGAACATTGTCTGGGAGTCCTGGAGGCAAGAGTGTTCGACCAGGTGGACGTCGGCACGCATACGCTTTTCGTGGGTGACGTCATAAGCGGTGAGGTGCTGAGCGCTGGAGAGCCGCTGACATATCTTTACTATCACAAGCATTTGAAAGGAAAATCGCCCAAAAACGCCCCGACGTACAATCCTGACAAGGGCTGAACAATGGGCGCGGATTCCGACGGAGGTCGCTGATGGAATGCCACTGCCACGATCATCTCCCGGGGGAATGGCACAAGAATCAGAAGGAATGCGACTGTGCGGCGAGTGAATACCCCACGTACGCCTTTGTAATCACAAAGGTTACGGAAGACGATCCCGGCTGCGGCACTGCGTACATCTCGGACATCTTTATGCAGAAGCTCCAGGTGCAGGATGGCGATGCCATTGAAATCGTCGGGTCCGGTGGGTGCGCGGTTCAAGCGAGGCAGCATCCAAATCTCTGGATTGACAGCCGAATGATCGCTTTGGATAAGCGGACGGCTGATAAGATCGGCATTCCACTCTACGGTCAGATAAAGCTGCGAAAGACCTCGTGCGTGGATTCGGAGACTGTGACTCTGGAGGTTCCCCGAGGGGTCCAAATGAACCCCGGCCAAATAGAGGAAATGGTTCACAAGGCCGATGGAGCCATCGTGTCCGACCGGGACGAAATTGTGCTTACCACCAATCGGGGAGAGAAGCTCCCGTTCAGAATCATCAAGTGCGAACCGGAACATGTCGCCCGGCTTTCGCCCGCGACCCGCATTCATCTGGTAGACGTAGAGGGTGAGGATTACGTATCCAGCAAGCAAACTACCTTTGCCGACGTAGGCGGTCTGGCAGACGCTGTGCGAAAAGTGAGAGAAGTAGTGCAGCTCCCGCTGCGACACCCCGATATATTCCATAAACTCGGCATCGATCCTCCCAGAGGGGTGCTGCTTCACGGTCCTTCAGGAACGGGAAAGACCCTTATTGCTCGGGCCGTGGCAGGAGAAACCGGCTGCTACTTCAAAGCCATTAGCGGCACCGAAATTATGGACAAGTACTACGGTGAAAGTGAAGCCAAGCTTCGAGCCGCGTTCGAAGAGGCTTCAAAAAATGCGCCGGCTATCATCTTCATTGATGAGATCGATGCGCTTGCTCCTCGCCGCGACAAAGTCGAGGGAGAAGTGGAACGCCGAATTACAGCTCAGCTCCTGGCCCTGATGGATGGGATGGACGACAGAGGCGATGTTATTGTGCTCGCAGCCACAAATCTTCCTCACGTGCTCGACAGTGCTCTACGCCGGGCCGGCAGATTCGACCGGGAGATTCTCATCGGGGTGCCCGACAAGGCCGGGCGCAAGGAGATCCTCCGGATTCACACTCGCGACATGCCTGTGCAGGGCGTTGACATCACGGAATTGGCGGACAAGACTCACGGCTTCGTGGGGGCTGATATCAAAGCGCTTTGCCAGGAGGCCGGGTACAGAGCTTTGCAGCGAATACTTCCAGGCCTGGAGGACACTGAGGAGAGACTCACTGAGGATTTTCTCAATGAAATCCTAGTGGAGACTCAGGACTTCGATCTAGCCCTGAAAGATCTGCGGCCTTCTTCGGCCCGGATGTTCGATGTGGACCTGAGCCGCGCAGGTTGGGACCGGATCGCAGGCTATTCCACGGAGAAGGAATTCCTCCGGACCGTGGTGTTGTGGCCACTCCGGAACGTTGAATTCCTTTCGGGAATTGGTGTGAATCACCTCACCGGCTTGCTCCTGACCGGTCCATCCGGGGTAGGCAAGACCCTCATGGCGCGAACCCTTGCAAAAGAGAGCGGCTTCAATGTCATAGAGATCCGAGGCCCTGAGCTGATTTCCAAATATGTGGGCGAGAGCGAGCGCAACGTCAGGGAACTCTTTCGTCATGCACGTGAGATGTCTCCCACAGTGGTGATTCTTGACGGCATAGATGCTATGGCTTCGCCGGCTTTTTCCGATTACGGGGTCATCGACCGGGTCGTGAATCAGCTCGTGCTCGAGATGAACGCCTTGACCGGCGTGAAACCTGTTCTTGTCGTGGCAGTCTGCAACAGGGGAGACGATCTGCATCCGGTGCTGAGGGCGACAGGACGGTTTTCCACCGAATTGCACTTAAAAAAGCCCAACCAGGCGGATCGAAGCCTGCTCTTCCGGATGTACTTGAGCAACGAGCGTATCTGTTTCAACGGCGACCTGGTCAAGGCTGCCATGGACGCGGATGGCCTCACCGGTGGCGATATCGAGGAAGTATGCCGACGAGTCATCCTTCAGGCTGCGCGATCCGCCTTGGAAGACGGCCCCGGAGAAGTGGGCCAAGTGACCGTCTCCGAGGATAACCTGCTCAAGATGCTCGACCGCTGGAAATTAATCGCCAATGCCAGGTGAATTTTGGGGCCACGCTTTGGTGAGCAATCGGGGGTCATCTGACAAATTCAGCACATCATGAGGTAGGTCGGCCGTGCCCGACATGGATTTTGTGGCCTCAGATTGGTAGCGGGCCGGCGTCCCTGCCGGTCGAAAATTAGGCGAAATCACCGCGGGCATAGCCCCGCCGAACGATATGGTTGAAGTGATTTCGGCAAAAGTCAACTGAAGAGAACCGGCATTTAAGACCCTGATACGAGCTGGAATATCCTATTGCCATAATAAGATGAATCGACTACGCTTCCATTGATTGAGCAATTTCTAACAGGAACGGGGCTATGACGTTCACCATCGAACATGAACAAGAAGATGATGGGCGCTGGCTGGCCGAGGTATTGGAGCTTCCGGGAGGCCTTGCTTACGGTACGACAGCCCAAGGTGCTATCAATAAAGTGCAAGCCTTGGCTCTTCGAGTCCTAGCAGAGAGAATTGAGCACGGCGAAATTGCTCCCGATATGGTTGACATCAAGTTTGCTGCCGCATGAGCATTTGGCCCTCGACAAAAGCCCGGCGGGCACTTGCGGCGCTCCAGTGCATCGGTTGGCGGATCAAGCGTTCATCCGGCTCTCATCGCACATTGTCCCGTGCAGGTTGTGGAATGACGTAGTGTTTGCATTTCATGATTAGGACGAGATCGGCCCGCGGATGCTGTCACGCATCGCAAAGCGGACAGGGCTCAAGCCAGAGGATTTGTGATTCGGCCTCACTGCAGGCGACAGGGGTTCGAATCCCCTCGGGAACTTCATCAGCCACTAAATCACCGCTAGCCATTTAAGAGTTTTTTGCCGGAGGGTTCGGGCCCATTGGGCGTGGCGCCAACATGCATCGTGAGGCCGAGAGCTCTCGGTCTCGGCAAAGAACGAATCTCTCGGAAAACCCTTTTTTGCAAAAAAGTGTTTTCCGTGCCTTTCCCCAAAAACTCCTAGAAGTTTTCAATTAATCGATGCGATGGGACTTGCAATGACTTTTGATATACCGCCAGCCATATAGAATTTTGGGGCTATCCGGTTGACTCCACCAGATACTACCTGTAGTATGTGGGCATGGCTGAGTACCCGAGGACGATTGTGGAGCTTGAAGAGCGTTTTGACTCGGACGACGCGTGTAGTCAATACCTTTTTGATCTGCGATGGCCGGAGGGCTTCCGTTGTCCTCGGTGTGGTTTTGGCAGTGCTTGGCGAACGTCCAGGGGACTTTTTTTGTGCGGACGTTGCCGTTTCCAGATCTCTGTGACTGCGGGCACGATCTTTCAAGATTCGAGGAAGCCCTTGACCCTGTGGTTTCGGGCGATGTGGTATGTAACCAGCCAGAAGCAGGGTATCAGTGCCTTGGGACTTCAGCGGGTGCTGGGATTGGGCAGCTATGAAACCGCATGGACCTGGTTGCATAAACTGAGAAGAGCGATGGTTAGACCCGGACGCGATCGCTTGTCTGGTACTGTGGAAGTCGATGAGATCTACTTGGGTGGTGTAAAACTTGGAAAGCGGGGCCGTGGGGCAATGGGCAAAGCTCTGGTTGTCATAGCTGCTCAAGAAGACGGCAATCGTATTGGACGGATTCGTCTTCGTCGTGTAGACGATGCATCGGCCGCAAGCCTTATACCGGTCCTGAGAGAATGTGTGGAACCTGGCAGCCTGATTCGCACCGATGCGTGGCAAGGTTATGCCCCTTTGGCAAGAGAAAGCTTCACGCACATTGTGGTTCGCAAGGATTCCATCGTGGGGGAGAACCTCTTGCCGATGGTCAACCGGGTTGCCTCGCTCCTCAAACGCTGGCTTGGAGGCACTCATCAGGGAGCCGTGCGCCCCTCTCACCTTGATTACTACCTGGACGAATATACGTTTCGGTTCAACCGAAGAACGTTTAGATCCCGGGGCAAGCTCTTCTATCGATTGGTGCAGCAAGCCGTGGCCATGGAGCCCATAACGGGCGCCATGTTACGGGCCGGTTGCTTGAAAGTGCCTAACCACAACATGTAGTATCCGGTTGAGTCATCCGGATAGCCCCATAGAATTTTTTGCCGGAGGGTTCGGGAACCGGCTTTTTTGCAAAAAAGCGGGTTCCCGATCTCCTTTGCCGTTCAGAAGCGGGTTCCCGAAAGTTTCCCTCTTCAACCCTCTCGCTCTTCCTGCCAGGACAGGCTACTATAGCCATAACTTAAAAAGTCGTATATAAGGGCGCAAATCAGTGTTGAGGTAGTCTATGGTTGGCGAAAATCACGCAAGACGAATTGCAAGCGAATTGGGCATCCAGGTTAACCAGGTGCGGGCAGCCGCTGAGCTTTTGGAAGATGGCTGCACCGTGCCCTTTATCGCCAGGTATCGCAAGGAGGCCACAGGTTCCCTGGACGAAGTGCAGACAGCAGCAATCCGCGATCGCATGGAACAACTCGCGGTTATTGAAAAACGCCGCGAGGCCATACTGAATTCTCTCGAGGAACGTGAGCTTCTCACGGACGACCTCAAGCAAGCCATCGTTAAAGCGGATTCCATGGCAGAGCTGGAAGATATCTATCTGCCATATAGACCGAAGCGCAGGACAAGAGCCACCATAGCTCGAGAGCGTGGACTCGAAGAGCTTGCGGACAAATTATATGACCAGGGATCCTTTGATCCGGTCAGTGAGGCTCTGCGCTTCGTCAACCCCGAAATGGAAGTGAATTCAGCGGAGGATGCTCTTGCAGGGGCCCGCGACATCATCGCTGAAAAAATCAGCGAGGACTCGAGAGTGCGCTCGGAGACTCGCAGGCTGTTTCTTGAAAAAGGCATGGTGCGCTCCAAGGTCATTGCGGGAAAAGAGAGATGAGGGCGCTAAGTTCCGGGACTACTTCGACTGTAGCGAGAAAATATCGTCAGCGCCCGGACATCGACTGCTCGCGATGTTCCGGGGAGAGAAGGAAGGCACAATTTCGCTTCAGATTCGCCCGCCAGAAGATGAAGCTTTGGGCCTGGTCAGGCGGCTCGTCATTAAAGCCCGCAATGAGGCTGCGCGACAGGTGGATCTGGCGCTGGAGGACGGATACAAGCGGCTGCTCGCCCCATCCATGGAGACGGAAACACGTCAAGAGGCCAAGAAAAAGGCTGATGAAGAAGCCATCCGGGTCTTTGCGGAAAACCTCTTTGAGCTACTTCTGTCGGCTCCGCTCGGGCGGAAACGAGTCCTTGCGCTCGATCCGGGCTTTCGCACAGGAGCCAAACTGGTCTGTCTCGATTCTCAGGGGAAGCTGCTCCACCATGACACCATTTATCCGACTCAATCCGACAAAATGGTGGAACAAGCAGCGAGCACGGTAAAGGAACTGTGCGTCCGTTTCCAAATCGAAGCCGTGGCCGTGGGAAACGGGACCGCCGGTCGCGAAACCGAGACATTCATACGCTCCCTCGGTCTACCTAAATCCATTACGGTGGTAATGGTAAACGAGAGCGGAGCATCGATATACTCTGCTTCCAAGGCTGCCAGAGAAGAATTTCCCGAGCAGGATGTTACCGTCCGCGGGGCGGTATCCATAGGACGCCGCCTGCAGGACCCTCTTGCCGAGCTGGTAAAAATAGATCCCAAATCCATAGGCGTCGGCCAATACCAGCATGATGTGGACCAGGCAGCTCTCAAGCGAAGCCTGGAAGACGTGGTGACCACTCTGCGTGAATAGGGTGGGTGTTGAGGTGAATAGCGCGAGCGCAGAGCTTCTCACCTATATATCCGGGTTGGGCCCTACGCTGGCAAAGAACATTATCTTGCAACGTGGGGCAAAGGGTCCGTTCCGTTCCCGAAAGGAACTGCTCAAGGTGCCTCGGCTGGGACCGAAAGCGTTTGAACAGGCTGCGGGATTCCTGCGTATCGGC
>CAVUHP010000013.1:0-41777 GCA_963741425.1 uncultured delta proteobacterium | reverse complement strand
AGGGCGCCGGCTGCGGAAGAAAGGATGACTGGGAGCCGCTCGCGCAACATCCACCTCCCGTGCACCCTCCACTGCGGAGACCACAAGAGACCAGGGTTGTAGAGAGTATGACCAACAGGATGATGAAAACAGGATGCCACATTTTTTTCATGCCTACTCCATTGTCTTTATTGCGACACACTCTCAACATGGTCCTTCCATCATAGCGACATCCTAAGCAAGATCGGGCCGACTTGGCCCAATACTTGAGCGTAGACTTGGCCGATTCATGTCGGCTCTTGACAAAGCTCCACGGAGGTTATCGTCAGTCATGAACCTTAAAAATTCTGCCTACCACAGCGTGCCGAAAATGGAGCTGAACGCGAGAATTTCGCGCATAGCCGACGCACTCGGAGTCGATTTCTGTCCGGTGAGATCACTCTGAACTTGAATCAATGCTGACTGGAGCGGGCTCCCGCAACATTCGCCGGCACTCTTGGTTCCAGGGCAGCAGGCCGTGCCGGGAAGTCCCGTTGTAGCGGCAGGGAGCAGACGCTGTAGATCGCCGATTTGTTTGACCGAGGCCGACCAGGGCATAGGATTAATTTGAGGTGCAGGCATTTTCGTCGTTACAACCTTGGCCTGAGAAGGGCCGCCGGATGCTGCGGCCGGCTGTTGCTGGACTCCAGCGACATTGGACGTACCGCAGCATGCCGATCCGGGAGCTACAGCAGCCTCCTTGGGCATAACTGAAGGACACCACTACTATGGAAAAGAGAATCACCATCAGAATGCTCATATACGCTTTTTTCATAATCCCTCCATTTTCCTTACTCTGTCCGATGCCTTAAATGCTCACGACGAGAGCACAATTCTCGTAAGCATTGCCACTGACCCGAGTTGAGCAACTCGGTTGTCCTCTCGTTCGGGTTGTCGACGTTCATCTATGGACCTTTCCACCTGATAACCAATTTATGTAGAGCCCCCCAACTGGAGGCTTAGGATCATCATCATCGCACTTGCCTCACCCGAAGCCGGATGATGCGTGCAAAGCCAGTATGGTGACCAAAATAGCAAGTAAGATTCCTAGCTTCTTCACGATTAGACTGCTCCTTTATGAGACGTCAATAAGTCTTTTTGGAGATCAAACAAAAGCCCCGGCTGTCTCTGTCGGAGAGACGAACCGTAGTTAACAGACATCAAGCCCTTGCTTTACCCCTCAGTGCAGATTCTGCCGTTATCCAATCTCAGGGTCCTTTTGGCCCTCCGGGCAACCTGCGGATCGTGGGTCACCATGACAACCGTTCGACCCTCTCGGTTCGTTTCGTCCAGAAACTCGATCACTTGGGTGCTAGTCTCCGGGTCGAGACTACCCGTAGGCTCGTCCGCGAGAATTATGGACGGGTCATTGGCAAGCATGCGAGCCAAAGCCACTCTCTGTTGTTGCCCCACACTCAGTTCAGACGGTTTGTGTTCCATACGGTCGCCCAGCCCTAAATTTTCCAGCAGGCCGGCGGCTCGGGATTGTTGTTCCTCGGCAGTTGCGCCTCCCAAAAAGAGCGGTACCTGAACGTTTTCAAGAGCGGATAAGTAAGGGACAAGGTTAAATGTTTGAAACACGAATCCTATTTTCTCTCCTCTGAGTGCGGCTCGCTGATCAGGCTCAAGGTCATAAAGAGAGTCACCGTCGAGCAGAACGCGTCCCGCCGATGGAGAGAGCATACCGCCGAGAGCAAGTAGAAGTGTGCTTTTTCCGCTCCCGCTGGGGCCGACAATTGAAACGAAATCGCCAGGGGGAATTTCCAGACTTACATCACTGAGAACCGTCACGGTAGGGCCTCGATGATTATAGGTTTTGGTTACGCCTTCCATTGTAAGCATGGGTTATACCTCCTGGAGGGTAGCAAAGGGATCCAGGCGGGCCGCGCGGCGAGCCGGAAAATAGCTTGCGACAATCGCAATAAAAATGGATATTCCGATTGCCCAAAGCACCAGCGTCGGCATCGGCAAGACGACGATACCGGCGACCTTGGGTCCAAGAAGCACAGCCAGTATCGTGCCCAGCACATAACCACCCACTCCTCCGGCTAACCCCAACAATAACGCTTTCATAAGGAACATCTTCAGCACCAAACGTGAACCGGCTCCCAAAGCCATGAGCGTCCCTATCTCACGTCTCCGTTCGTGTACGTTTCCATACATGTAATTGGCAATACTCGCGCCTCCAACCAAAACAATTACGGCCAGGAAAATCATCGACAAATTCGACATCATCCGATTCGTCTTAATCTGGGTATCCACGACTTGCGCAATAGTGACCACCTTAGCTTCAGGCAGTAATCCGTTAATCTTCGGGAACCAGGCCTGCCAATATTTGATTGCAGCACCCCACGATCTCGATCACATTGATTACACGATCTTTCCCGGCAAGTTGCTGAACCGTGTGCAGGTGCGCAAAAATCCTGGAATCGTCCACAGTGCCCGTCTGCGGAAGCACCGCAGCCACCGTGAACGTTTTGCCCATAACTGAAATGCTGTCGTTTGCTTTGACGCCCAATATGCCTGCGACATCTGCGCCGACCAATGCCTCAGTGTTGTTCAGGGTTTCGATAACTCTTGTACGCACCAACGTTTCCTTGGGTTGGACCGGAGTCAGTCCGGGAATGGCGATAACGGTTCCGCAGCCATCGGGACGAGAGAATACTCCCGCCACCTGCCACACGGCTTTTGCCTGAAACTCGCTTTTGGGCAGGATCCCCGTGAGCGTGAATTTGTGACCTTGAATTTCTGCCGGAAGCGAGAGTTTGGGAGAAAGATTGTCCACTCCCTTAAGATTCGACTGGGTAAGTCGTTCCACGTATTCTTCAGGGAACTCGTCGCCCTGCATGTCCGCGCTGTAATAATTCTGAAGGGTAACGGACTTCGGGAGAACAAGGATATTGGCTCCGAGCGCGTCCAACTCTTGTGCGACCGCTTTCTCGGAATAAAACGAGATGTTCTTTATGGCCACGATCACTGTTATGCCAAGGAGAATTGCAAGCAGTCCGGTCACGACCTGACTCTTGCGTTCAAAAAGCTCTTTCCAGACCAGTTTTGTAAGTTTCACAGCTCGACTCTCCTACTTTGCGGGCGGGCAGCATTGCCCCGGCTGACAACCACCAGCACAGCTGGAAATAGCACTCGTTAAGGTCGTGATAATCTGATCCTTGTTCGTTGCCCCTTTGAAATTTCCGACAATCGTCCCTGGCGGCGCCATAAGAAGCGTCGTGGCGTCTTCTAGCAGGAGCATTTATCCCCAACTTAGCGAGCAAAGGCCTCTCCACTGCCGCGTGCGGGTCCAGCACGAGCACCTCAATGGCGGCGGCGTATCGTTGATCCGCCTTAAACGCGCGAACGCCGCTCATGGCTTCCGCATTCCATCGAGTCTTACCATTTTGGAGGCACACTAGCACTAGTTTCCCCTGCTGCAACGAGCCGAGAAGCTTTTCCGAGGACGGTGTGCCGAGCGCACCGAGAAGTTGTTCTTTTGTGAAATTGCCGGGGAAGCTGGAGGTCACTGCTCCATTGGGGGCCAATACGAGAACCAAGGGCATCGGCGCCTTAGTAACTTGGAACTTATTCACGATCGCCGTCTCTGACGGATCGGTAATGCGCACAACTGCCGAATCCGCCCGCGCTGCCAACGCATTGACCGCTCCATTGAAAGTCTCCCCCAAAACGATCGGGTTTGCGGATCATCCTGACGGTAAAAGAAGATAAAGAGGTACTTGTTCGCTTTGGCAGCCCTATCCATTGCGGCCATGCCCTGGTTCGGCGGCGGCGGAGGCCCTTGAGCCATAATTTCCGAAACAAGAGTCATGGAGATCAAAGTTACTAGAGTGAGTATTAATGACGAGGTCCATTTTTCCCGAAACATGTGGAGCCCTCCTCCGACCCGGCGCATGATATAGCTTGGATTGGAACGCATTGTGTTAAGCCACATATTCAAGAGCCCTATCCTGTATTCGCGATCACCTTGGTGCTCGTGAGTGGATACTCCAGGGCATTCTTCCCACCGGCCGCCTTGAGCAACGAGTCCTCGCTCAGCGCTTCTATGGAAAAACGGCCTGCCAGCAGATCTGACAATAGGGCTACAGTTTCTCCATCAACCCAGCACTGGGTGAATTTGCCTTTCTTCTGCACGTGAATAAGGCCTGCTATCCGCAACTCTTTGATATGGTGCGAGATGGTCGATGAAACAATCTGAAGGCCTTCGCCAAGATCACGGACACATTTCCGCATCTCCTCATCGAAGCTGCATGAAGTGCCTGGCGGGCAGCAGGAAACCAGGTGCAGAAAGATAGCGAGTCGATTGGGATTGGACAGAGCCTTGAAGGCTTCAGCAAAACGCGTCAAGTCGTCTTCTCGATAGTTCGACATACGTCGAGCTATCCCATGCCTGAGGAAATTTGTCAAGATAAAAACAGTTCCAGGTGTAACCGTTCGGTTACGGGCGGCCAAAGATTGTCATTGCGAGCGGAGCAATCTCTACTTTCATGCAGGGCCGTACCAAATCCGAGATTGCCACGTCGCTTTGCTCCTCGCAATGACACGTTGGGCTGTGGCCTGACGGCCTCGCAATTGAAAATCCACCCCCGTCCTAACTGAGGGGTGATGCGGTCTTCCATTCTTTGCTTGACACTGGATCTCCACTGTGGCACAGTTTGACACATGTCAAACTATCCCGATGACATCTCCCGCTTTACCGAAATCTTCAGGGCGTTATCAAATCCGAACCGCCTAGAGATTTTCTTGCGTTTAGTTTCATGCTGCCCTCCCGGGACGACGTGCGAAGCCGGCATAGGATTGCGGCAGTGCGTCGGCGAACTCGGCAAAGGACTTGAGATAGATTCTTCGACCGTTTCACATCACATCAGGGAGCTGCGGCAGTCAGGGCTTATACGTATGGAGAGGCGTGGAAAGAACATGTTGTGTTGGGTAGACCCGGAAACGGTGATCGCCGCGGCAAATTTGCTGACCGGACGCTCGCTGCCCGACGGTCTCGATGACGAATGTCTCACTGTAGGAGAATGCGAATGAGTGAAGTGACCTCTAATGAAAAAGGAAACAGCTGCTGTTCAGCCGGGGATTCCGGGTCAGCCTGTTGTCAACCAGCCGCCGGAAACGCTTCCTCGTGCTGCTCTTCCGGAGGAGTGTCCGGGAAAAAGTGGAAGACTCTGGTAGCCGTGATCATCATAATAGCGGCAATTGGGGTTGGAGCCAATTCATTCTTGAATGCAAACTCTGCTCAGTCCTGCACTACAGCTCCTGCAAAGTCATTTTCCGCCGGGCTCCCGGAAATTCCGGTTGTGACGGCAGCGAATAACCCTCAAGATCAGGTGCAAATGAAACAGGAACAAATTTCCCTCAACAGCGTCCTGGATTCCCTGCAATCTCTCGACACGGTGGCAGCGGATAAGGATGTTGTGTTTCTGGTGCTATCCGGTGAGGCACAGATTTCCGCTTCCGCAGTTCCAAAGCAGTTAGGGACAGTAGCGAACAATCTGTGGAAATCAGGACGAAAGGTTGGAGTTTTCACGCTCAAGAACAGTGCGCCAGACCACACCCAATTAGCGAGTCGTTTCTCAATCAAGACTTTTCCTTGCGTAATAGTTTTGGGGCGGCAAGGCCAACCGTCCGCTGTGGCCGGTGATATTACTGAAGCCGGTTTGTATAATGCGTTTGTCCTGGCATCAACATCCGCAGCCTGCTGTCCGGGCCAAAGCAGCGCGTCCTGCTGCTCGCCCCAAAGCAATGCGGCGCCCTGCTGCCCGAAGTAATGGAGTTCAATGATGTTCGAATGGGCTGCGGCGATTGTGCAGTCGTCTACTTTTTCTGTGGCGGTTTTCCCCGCCGCTCTCATGCTCGGAATAGTAGGATCTGTGACCTCCTGCTGCAATTTGCCGGTTCTTGGAGCCATTGCCGGATATTCGGGTACTGTCGGACATGATACCGATCGGCGTGCCCTCTTTGTGGCAGCGCTCTTTTTCATGATTGGAACAGTAGGTGCCTTCGCGGCTCTCGGAGCAGTCAGCGGATTTGTAGGCCAGGTTGCGGGAGCTTCGTTGGGGTTGTATTGGAAGCTGTTCGCAGGCTTTATTTCGGTCCTGTTTGGACTTGCTACCTTGGGTCTTCTCCCGTTCGATTTGGCCAAGTTAGGGTCCACCGGAAAAGCCTGGCAGATGGGGTCATCCGGAGCAACGATTTACGGTCTTACAGTGGGCGGAGGGGCTGCGGCCTGTTCCGTGTGCTGCAATCCGATTCTTCCGGTAGCCCTTGCGGTTACTACTTTGCAGGGGCACGCCCTCTGGGGGGCAGTTATTCTTACGGTTTTCTCTATCGGATACAGCTTGCCTATGGTCGGAGTCCTCGTAGGAATGGGACTGGGGTTCAGAAGTTTGACGTCAGTCGTCCAGAGGATTAGCCCAGTAGTCCAAAAAGTAGCCGGGGCTCTGCTTATTGTAGTCGGTTTCTATCTGTTGGGGATGGCATGATACTCACTGGCCGCAGGTAAAGGGATTAAGAAATGAAGAAGCTCCCAATTGCAGAGATAGTGAAATCCCTGCGAGAGAAATATGGGCAAATTGGAAAGAATGGAAACGCGGGATGCGGATGCGACCCAACTGGAAGCTGTTGTGGGCCGTCGAGTGAATCCCGGGCCACTTCGCCATCGCAAATAGGGTCTTCGGCGGAAGGCGTTGAAAAGGAATCCCTTTACAGCGAAGCAAAGAAGGAGCAGAGCGTCGCGGAAAGTATTGAATGTTGATCTGTTGGTGATTGACCTGGAAACTTGTAAGCGCTGCGTCCCGACCGGAGACCAGTTGAAAGTTGCTGTGAATCTTCTTGCCCCGGCGGCCGAGGCGCTGGGAATCGATCTGAGACATCACGAGATTATAGTGCAGACGCCGGCAGAGGCTAAGGAGCATGGCCTGCTCAGTTCGCCGACGATACGGTTGAATGGTCGGGATATAGCTCAGGACATCCGCGAATCTGAATGTGAGTCCTGCGGAGACCTTACGAATCACAATACCAGCGTTGATTGCCGTGAATGGCATTACAGGGGTAAGGTTTACCCCGCAGCGCCGGTACCCATGCTGGTCGAAGCAATTATGAGCGCTATGCTGAACATCGATCAAATCTCGCCGGTTGTTCCAGCCCGACTTGAGGAATTGCCGGAAAATCTGCAACGGTATTTCAATAATAAGAAACCAACCGGAGTCTCTACCTGTTGCGGATGATCTGACTCCCGTGTCCCCTTTCCCACACTAACTGACCTTTCTCCCTAACCACAAAAAAAACCACCTGCGAGACTCAGGACAAGTATGCAGACTATTCCTGTTAAATAGTCAGTGAAAAGATTTCTTGATGGAAAGTACACATCAAATGCAGGAAGCACAACGATCCTGAAGATCATCCGAAACATTGAACCTCCGGCGACTAACAGCAGAACGATCCCTGTGCAATATAGCCACTTGCGGAACGTTGATAGCCAAAGCCCAACGAGTGATACCACAAGTGCAATGGACATGAATGCGCCAATCATTACAAACTTCACATTGCTTTGTTCCACTTTGGCAAACGTAAACTCGCAAGCTGCAAACAAAATTAAGCCAGCGAGAATATAAGAGATTATGCTAATGATCTTACGCAAGTCATTTTGAAAGGACCATGGGTAGAAATATTCATTGGCATTAGGTAGCGACAGGATGAAAACCAAGACACCGAAAAGTACCAGCGCCGGAATACCCATTATTAGCGACGTCAGAAAGCCGGTAAAGAAAACAAAAAAGAACCAGGAGACAATCAAGATTCTTCCCCAATTTCTTCGTCTCTGCATTGCAATCCCGCATGCCACTGCAATAATAGGATCCCGATAAGCTAGCAGATAATGCTCGAGAAAATTCGGCATAAAGTGTCCAGTCATCAGATCCGTAGCCATTTGGCTTAAGATTGGATAATTCGAGAACAAAATACTTGTGACGAAGCCTATCACGCCCAGATTAATTAATAACCAGCAGACGACTGTGACCGACCTGGGTCTTTTAACCATGGTGTTTCCCCTCTTGTCGGGCCAAATCAAGTGGATCGGCATAAGTCGGAATTGTGTCGCTGTGTTGCCATTTCAAAGGTCTTTGGCTTAGTGGCTGGTCGAATCGTGGTCTCCTGAACCCCCAAAGGTAGCCCTATCGTCCCGCATAAGACCGGCCAGTGAAACGACCAGCGTCAAGTTCATGGAAAAACCTTTTATATACTGCTCCGGAGCATACGTCCTCGTGGTTTCCGCGGTCAACCACAAGTTTCACAGAGGGGTGTTAAATATTCGGGAATGCTCGTTTAGAAATGTTATCCGGTCGGTGTTGAAAAAGGGGAAAAAGGGGTCAAGTCTCGTTTTAGCTCATGCTGGGGAGTCGTGACACGGGCGTGCCGTATCAATTCCTTTGCGGACGGGTGGCATGACGTCACTATCGACTGAGCCCTTTCACAATTCTGTTGGTTTGGGTTCCCGGTTTACTATAGGATGTTGTGCATGGCTACGATTTGAGCCCAAGGGATTTCGAGACAGGCATCTTGGAAATCACGGTCTAGTTTAGAGGCGGCCTCGCCGACGGTCTGCAAGTGATGGATGATCCAGACTTGGAGCAGTTCTTCAGAGTCCAATGCCTTTTTCCCTCGGGAAACGATGTCGATCAAGCGTTCTCGGTCGCTCCTCATAGCGGGACAGCCTCTTTCAAGACGCGATTTCGCATCCGAGGCCGCAAGCCTTTCTCGCTCACCACGTCTACCCCACAACCCAGCGGCTCCTGCAATTCCAGCCATAGAGCCGCATAATCCAAGAGGCTCCTCCCAGTTTCCATCGTGACAAGCAGATCAAGATCGCTTTTCTGGTCCTGCTCTCCGCGGGCTACGGACCCGAAGATTCTGACGTTACTGGCTCCGTGTCGGGCCGCAACTTGAAGAATCTCTTCTCGCTTATTCTTCAACGGCTCATTGATGCCCATGATTCGATTCCTCGCAGGCCTGTATCGCTGTATCTTCTTTTTTCTTGCTGAGTCGAAGAGGGTTCACAGTTTAACGATCTTCACAAAGAAAAAGGCCCTGTCGTTTGCAGGGCCTAGCTCTTATTCTTTGGTACGAGGGACAGGATTTGAACCTCCGACCCCTGCCGTGTGAAGGCAAACTCACTGTACCAAAATAAACGATCTTTCCGAGAAACCCAACGATTTCAGTCCAAATTGATCCCGATTGATCCTCAAAAACGTGTACAAAATGTGTACAAGGATTTTTCCGCCCATCCAGCAAATCGCTAAGAATTCGTCTCAGGCGTTTCTGCGGCACATTGGTACATGGGGAGTGGTGACGGTTCGCCTAATCGGAAAAGGTGCTATTGCTACAACCTGACAAAGTTTCTCGTGTCATCCGACAAGTGCGTATCCGCGAAATCCTGCTTGACCATCCACTTATGAGAATGCTATGAAATCTATATCGTTTTTGAAAATTGCAGTTGACGTGAAATAGGCTGATTATTTGCATTCAAGACATTCAATGCCTGTTAGCGTTAGTTTGCGGAGGGTATGGATTATGGCAAGGCGCTGCGCCCTTTCGGTCGGCTTTTGGCTTTTGATGGCGTTTCCTGTTGTCGCCTCGGCCCAAGGCTTAGTCCCTGAACCCTTGCTGTCCGGAGGGTCCTCTCTCGGAAGGTCGGGTGTTTTAGGGGGGGGTGTCGGGTATAACCTCCATTCCCGGACTGAGCCGGATCGAACTAAATAATATGAGAGTCCTGCCCAGCGTGCAGGTGGGCTACAAGAAAATAGGTCTCAATCTGGATCTGAACATTCCGGCAACGCAGTTGCTCAGTCCTTTTGTGCTTTTCCCTGAATTTGGAAGCCTTCTCGATCTATACCCCTTGGACATAAAGGTCCAATCCGCGGACCTGGCAGTTGGCTCATTCCGCCTTGATTGGTGGATCACGCCGGTCTGCAGCTTGTTCGGCAGCGTTTCCGCGAACATTCCACGCTCGGTAGGTCTTGAATCAAGTAAAGGCCCTGCCGTCGGAGTCATTCCACCCCAGGCGCGGCGCTGGACAGGTTCAAGCTTCCAGTGGTCGGAATTTGAATTCGGTGGGAGCTACAACATTAATCAGGCTCTTGGTTTTGTAGTGGGGATAAGGTTCGATCGCATTTCGGTCCGTTTCTCGGACCCTGAGCCTGTGCCGAGTTACAATTTTATCACCATTGTTCCGCCTGCCATCAGGACAGCCACCTTCCCGAACTATTCAGGAGACCTGAACACATACTTCACAATCCCCTATTTCGGGTTTGAATTTTTGGGGCCGTATTTCAAGGGCTCGCTCCTTATAGGAAGCGCCGGCGCTCGATTAAGACTGCCCCTGGATCTTAATCACCCAGGCACCTACATAACGGGGTTCGTTTTTGGAGCCAGCGGCAGACGCGACATTTCTGAACAAGCCGAATATTCGTTCAACAAGGCCGGCATCTTCCTGGAAGCAGGCTTGGAATCAAGTTTCCCGGTCAGATCTTTCAATTGCACACTGTGGGCAAAAGGAAACTTGTTAAAAATCCAAGGAGATGGCGATGTAAATCTGGGCGGTCGGAGCAGCTTCTTTCTACTGGCACTGAATTTCCCAAACGTTTTCTCGGGTTCGAATACCGGGACGTCAACGCTCAACCAGTACACTTTCGATGTGGGGGTCTCGGGGACGTTCAATTTCTAGCGCTGATGGCCACGCTGATAATGTCCTTAACCGATGTCTCTGCATTTCTTCCGGGGATCTGATTGCCGCCCCGGCTGCTTGTCCGCAGTTTAACGCTATCTTGTGGAGATTCAACCATCGGCTAACGCTTTGCGTGCCTCTTCTCTGCTCTCATAAATGTGGGGAGCGACACCTCTCTTCTGGAGCTCATCCCCGAGCTTCATTCTCAGAAAAGTGCTGGTCGTATAGCGGGTGACCGTGTCGTAGAATTTTGTCATGTACTTGACCATATCCGTGTATTCGTCCAACAGGAAAGGGGCGACATTGAAATTGTCATAGTTGGCGATGGTGTGAACTTTCTTCCCGAGAGGAGCGAGGATCCCCTCCACCAATTTTTTCATCAACCGAATTTCTTCGCTGGTTCTCACGTAGTAGTTTTCCAAATTGATAAAGAAGAGGTTCTCTGCCGGATGGTAGGTGAAACGCTCAACGAGGGGAATTGTCAAAAGGTCCTCTTTGAGACCCATGGGGGGCATTCGGAATATTCTCGGGTCCATGATTTTTGGCGGTTTGCGCATGATGGGCTTGAATTCCATGAGTGGCAGGATCTGGGTTTCCAAATCTATTCCCGGAGCGACTTCAATCAGCTCCAAACCTTCCTCACAAAGAGAGAAGACGCAGCGCTCGGTAATGTACAACACTGGCTGTTTCTTCATTGCCGCATGTTTGCCGCTGAAGGTTTTCTGCTCTACCTGTCGGACGAATTTCTTTTCCCGGCCTTCCTGATCGATTCGCAGCTTCCCATCTTCTACGGAAACCTTGAGCCCTCCGGCTGTAAACGTCCCGACAAAGCAGATCTCCTTCGAATTCTGGCTGATGTCAATGAATCCACCCGGACCGATAATTCGTGGTCCAAACTTGCTTACGTTCACGTTTCCCTCTCCGTCTACCTCCGCGCAACCCAAAAATGCAACGTCGAGTCCTCCTCCGTCGTAGAAATCAAACTGATACGGTTCATCGATGAGCGCATCGATGTTGATTCCAACTCCAAAATTCAAGCCTGCACACGGAAGCCCTCCAATCATTCCGGATTCCGCCGTAAGAGTAACGTATTCCAGCACTCTTTCTTCGTGGGCCACTCCGGAGACACCTTCGGGCATGCCGATGCCAAGATTTACAATACTGTTCGGCTTCAGCTCAAATGCGGCCCTTCTGACAATGATTTTGCGTCCGCTCATCTCCAGCGTTGGTACAGTCTGCATAGGCATTTTGATTTCGCAACTGAATGAGGGGTTGTAAGGCTCGCCAAAAGTCTGCCAGTGGTTCTCCGGTTTTGCCACCACCACGCAGTCGACCAAGATTCCCGGGATTTTCACCTGGCGTGGATTGAGCGTCCCACGCTCGGCTGTCCTTTCGACCTGCACAATCACAAACCCCTTGGAGTTTTGGGCAGCCATCGCCATAGAAAGCGACTCCAGAGTGAGAGCCTCTTTTTCCATGGTAATATTACCGTCCGGATCTGCCGTCGTCCCCCTGAGGATGGCCACATGGATGGGGAAAGCCTTGTAGAAGAGATATTCTCTTCCATCTAGGTCTAACATTCTGACGAGATCTTCTCCCTGCGACTTGGTGAGCTCATTGAGCTTGCCGCCATCAATCCTAGGATCGATGAACGTGCCCAGTCCCACATGTGTCACGTTCCCCGGCTTGCCCGCGGCGATGTCCCTGAAGAGTTGAACCAGAACTCCGATAGGGATGTTGTAGGCGAGAATCTTATTGGCGTGGATCAATTCCCCGAGTCGTGGAGTAAGCCCCGTATGTCCGCAGATGACTCTTCTCACCAGACCTTCATGGGCAAGGTGGTTTAGACCCTTAGTCCCCCCGTCCCCTTGTCCGGCAGGATAGACGAGAGTCAAATCTTTTGGCGATCCGGTTTTCAGGAATCGCTCCTCGAGTTGGATGGCAATCTCCTCCGCAAAACCAGCCCCAATGAACCCTTCTGTTGCAACCGTATCGCCGTCACGGATAAGATCTACAGCCTCTTCGGCTGTTACGATTTTTCCTTTCTTCAGGCGCATGGCAGGTATCGGGTCAAGCATAGGGTGGCTCAACTCTTTTGTTGGCCTGACCTCTGTCATCGGTTAATCTCCTTTTTCCCCAAAGAATTCAAAACACTTAAGCGGGGACAAACTTTCTGCACACGGCTCATTCAATTCCGACAGCAGTAGAACCCTGCGGAAGACATTGTCTTTGTATCATGCGCTACCAGGTACCGCAGATTAGACCCGTGCACCGTCCGACGCAACAGAAATCACAGATGAATCAGCGCCGCGAGCAGGTTTTTTCGATCATGGAGATCATAAGAGGGCCAGAACAAGGTAGAGGGAACATGGGCAAGGAATTAAGCATGCAATTGAGAATCTGAGCCAAGTAAAGGTATCCAACCGCGGACTTAAGCCGTAGTGTCAACAGTTAGACCGGATAAGAAACAGTTGACCCGCCCCAAGTCCTGAGCGAGCTCCCAACACTGGAATTATCTATCCGAAGCTTAACATAGGATCAGCCATATAATCAAAAATCAAGCTCGTCTTGTGACTTTCCACATGCTTCACCAACGGTTTTCCTCAGTTGAAGGAGTCGGAATGTTGTGTCATCACACGATTGGTCCCAAAATATGATTCTTTCTTGAACATAATCTTCCGCTGCCTTTATGGCTTTCTCAGGAGCTCCGTTCATGCTCGGTGTGTATTGCTGCTTAATCTCTTCAAGCAGTTTCATGCGTTCAGCTCGTTTTTGGTTCCTAACAATATTGCTACTTACCCTCATGAAGGCGACTACGGCATCGCACGGACTAAATTCTTCTTGTTGTTTCGCGATCCGTGAACCAACTTGGGTCTGCATGGCGGCACGTGTTTTCGGAAGCGGCGCCGCATCAACCACATGTTTCTTAAGTTCCTCCAGCAGCTGGGTCAGATCGGATTTTTCATGTTTCAAAGAGGCGATTTCCCGCTCGGCTACCCCAATTTTCTGCCTAACATCTTTGTTTTCGGCAGAAAGGGTTGTATTAGCGTTTCTTAAGCGTTCCAACTCCTGCTGCATTCGGACATTCTTGTCTGCAATAATCTGCAAGTCACCACTTGTACGATTTTTCTCCTGGTTCAAACGATCAGTCTCTTGAGTTAATCTGTTCACTTCAGAACTCAACTTGTCAACTTGCGCCTTAGTGCTCTCGAGTTCTTCTTTGTACCTGCCGCATCCGGATAAGGTGAATAACAAAATACTCATGGCCATAATCCAGCAAATAAGGGCAGTAATCGAGGGCAATCCTTGTGTGAAACTTAAGGAGCCCCTGCGGGTCGCTCCAGAGCTTGCGCCTTTGACCAGTTCCAACACACCTCCAATCCACTTGCTGCAGATATTCATAATGTCACTCCTGCATCGAGGAATTATGCGGCGGTATTGCCATTCTGCCCGTTTTGGTACCCTTGAGGGGTCGAGAGGTAGGTCGGCTTACCTCGAAAAGGTCTCCGTGTGGAATCCGACGCCATCGGGCGCAGGCAACACCGTCGTCACGTTGCTGAAAAGGCCCCCTTTTCCTGTTTCGGAGCGCACTATTCCCTCCGCCACTCCTTCAACCATTTCTGACCTGACCCCCAAAAGCCGGTCCGAGTTCTAGGTTAGTATGGTGTACTCAAATGGGTCAAGTCTCGTTTTGGCTTATTCTCGCAAGTGTCGTTTATCTTTGCTGCGTTTCCGCAGCATCCCGAATGTACTGAACGGCCGTCATCTCGGAATTCGGAAGTCTGCCAGCCCAATATAGATGGCTATCCCATTTCAAAATCGAAGCCGCTCAGAAATTCCTGAAGTTTGACCTTGTTTTCGCCCGTAAGTTCGGGACAATCATCTTGATTCTTCACCCCTTGTGTGGCCTGGACTGCGAAGACAGTGCATGTAGTTTCGCCGCATTTGCCGCAATTCGTTCTCGGCAACAGTCTGAGGATATCCATCATCTTGGCCGATGGCCTGCTTTAAAACTTAGGCTGGATTTCGTCGCGCTTTTCCCACGCCTCATTGATCTCACCCTTGAGCCAGGTTAAGATCTTCTCCGCCTCTTCGTCATCCTTCAAAGCGTTCACGAATATCTCACGAGCGTGCAGCGTAATCAGCTTTCCGTGGACACGAAGGGTCAGGGCAGGAGGGGATTTCACATAATCATCTGCTCCGAGGGCAGTATTCAGATAAGGAAGAACCTCAGAAATATCCTGATCCAGGTGAGCGACGCAGTGTACGGATTGAAAGTTCGGATTGCACTTGGGTCGAAACATCTCCTTCTTGAATCCCTCCAACAACATGGCTCTTCTCCTGATTCGACGTTAGAATATTGGGCTATTTCGTCTGATCGAGGCTCACTTTTCTTACTACTTTATGGATAGGATAAATATTCCCGGGCCGAGGTTGATAACTAAGATTTACTTCGATCACGACATCCTTCAGTCCAGCTTGTAACGCGATTTCGATTGCCTCTTCCTTGGCGGCAAACGGCTGGATACTGGTATCCCGTATGAGGCCCAATTTGTTCTCCGGACCCAGAACCATCTGTGTTGATCGAGAATCGGTTGATTGAGGCATGTAGATTCTCGAGGTTTCGAATATCTTCTTGCCTTCAGGGGCGCTGGCGGTCACATCCAGGACCACCCGATTTTTTGACGGTCAACCGTCCGGGATACGGTGTCCGGCTTTGCTGGTGATCTTGGTCTTGAGGACTACCATGGGGAAGAATGCCTTCTCGTCCGGGTGAAACGTGTAGGCCAGGGTCTGAACCTCCATGGACAATGATTCCCGCAACCGAGCCGATGTTTCGTCTCGGTAATTAAAATTCGGTGGCATGTAGTGACCAGCAGCCTTCATGTGACATTCCTGGCATGTCTGGGAGCCTCCTGCCGGGATGTAAGCGTGCAAATAGCTGCCGTAGAGAGTAGCGCACTGGACCGGCATATCCGGAGAATCCAGGACCGGGCCCAATCCATGGCATTGCCCGCACATCAACGAGTTTTTTAGCAAGGGACTCTTCTTGACAGGACCGCCCTCATGGTCGGGTACGTCCTTGGTGCCATATATGGCCCCTTTTTCAGGTCGCCCATGAACCACGGCCTTCTCGTTGTGGCACACCAAGCAGCTTATGTTCAGTTTCCTTATTGTGGCTTTGTCATCCGTGAGCATGGCTTTGGCGATCTCTCCGGCCACTGCGTCCGTTCCGTATTTTATCTGAGGGAAGTGACACTTGAAGCACGGAAAGTCCTTGCTTGATAGCTTTCTCAGCCGGTTTGTCAGGTCGATCGACCCTTTTGAGGTACTGGGTCAAAAGCATCATGTCGTCCATACCGATCAGAGGCCTTGCATGGTGAGACTTCTCCCACTGCTCATAAATTTTCTCGTGGCATCCCTTGCAACTGGATGAATCAAACATTTTTATCAATTCATCCAATGTCGAAGCTTTGGTGAGAACCTCTCCGTGTAACGAGGAGCCCATAATGAGCAGAAAGACAATCGTAAAAAGAACAGCTACCGACCCTGTAATCGTATTAGAAAACCTCATTGATGTCATGGACTTATTGCCTATAATCGGAATTTGTCAGAAAGATTATTTCACCTGACCCGTGCTCATTACGCCGCGATTTTGCATATATCCAGTGCGCCAATGTTGACCAATGGTTCGCCCCATATACGGGAGAATCCCGCGGTCGGCGAGCATCGTGCCCCGAAGCCGATGCAAGACTGCGGCTGTCGTAATTTGGATCAACAGTTCCCAGTCCAACATGAAATGAGGATTACGATCAAAAGAGCGCCGGTCAGCACCGCCAGCTCCAATATACGAACCGTTTGTTGTTCTCTCATCCATACATTCCTTTCTGTTAATATTGAACATCACTCGAAATACCCGCGAAATCTTGTCAAATTTCGTCAAATCGTAAAAGATTACCTACGACCGATCCTGATTTTCGCGATCAGCCATGTTACAGACGGGCAGCTCCGAGGCTCAGCACCCTTACCGATTATCCGCCGGATCTCTTCATGCCCGGTTTGGGAAATTCAAGCTTGCGAAGCTATAGCTTGAGTTATCCACTCTGTAACTTTTTTCATACTCGGCGACAGACCCGATGCTACGACGATCCCGTTTATCACGAGCGCGGGTGTTTGCACGAAACCGTATTTTGATATTTCCTTCATATCCGTTACATGCTCTAAAGAAGCCGGAAGCTCCATTTGGGTCAGAACCCGCATCACCGTTTGCTCCAGACGGTCGCACTGCGAACAGCCAGGGCCGAGCACTACGATCCGTAGACCTTTAAGCTCGACATCTTCGTAAGGTTGGCCTTTAAATTTTCTAAACTCTCTGACCAATGCCGTGCCGTAATCTCTTCTGGCCGCACTCGGGATGTAGTTCCTCTTGGATAATCTTTCAAGAAGAGCTTCCTGGACATCGGCATCTTGCCTCTCCGCGTGAGACTCGGCAATTTCTTCCATCGCTCGCGTTAATCCCATGAGGCCGACCTCGTAATCGCCGACTCGAATGCGAATGTGATCGTCAGTCATTTCCAGGCTCCATTTCACCTTTCTTAAAACGCGAATCCTAGGTTGGGAAACAAGGCCCCAGCCGCTATGTAGAGCCCCACCACCGTGAGAAGCGCCCCTGCGGCTTTCTTTAGCACCAGGTTAGCGGCATGCATTCGCGTGGAACTGATTAGGTGCCTGGCCGCGCCTGCGGAAGTGCCGACCGCCAAAATAAGCAAGCAGTGGCCGATGCCGTAGAAGAGCATCATGACGCCGCCAAAAATTGCCCCTTTCAGTGGGATGACGCTTACGATCAGCAACAGAGCCGGTCCGGTGCAGGGTAATGAAACCAGTCCGAACATGAAGCCGAATAAAGCGGCCCCCAGGAAACCTGTGTACTTGGGCAGTTTGTCCTGTGAAATCGGAAGCTGAATATGGAAAATGTCCATAAAGTGAAGGCCCAGCAGCACGCAAATCGCAGCAACGACATACACCATGTATTCGGATTGCAGGAATGGAGCAGCCGCTAATCCCACGGTAAAAAGGACCGCCAGCTCCACACTGAATCCGACAATAAATACCAGTGTGAAAAGAAATGACCTCCAAGCGGTCACTTCTTCGGCCATGCCTCCGATAAATCCGATCAGCAGCGGGACCATGACGAGCACGCAGGGGTTCAGAGCGGTCAAGGCCCCGCCGACGAACGATCCGCCGGCAGCCAACCAAATGCTGCCGGATGAAACCCACTGCTGAACTATCGCAAAAAGAGATTCCATTGTTAGTCTCCTAATTTCAAAATTGTCTCGCCGCAAGCCTCGCCAGCCGACTTCCTAATTCGAGCACCTTTTGTAATTCAACTTCCGGCCGGACACGCACTCGGCAGCCATTTACCGCGGAGATCGCTGAGAGCGCAGAGAAATCAAATTTCATGTTTTTAGGACCTGTCCACAGATGACGCAGATTACGCAGATAAAATCTGTTACGATCGGCATAATTAACGCAATCCTTGTTTCCTACTCCTATCGGAGTGTTGTCCCTTGAGTGGGCGCAATCGGCTGCATAGGGGCGGACTGAGAAGGTACCGGCTGTGAAGGCTGAGCGGCCCTTGCCGCGGGATTGATCTCGGGGAGCCCCATCTTGGAGAAAACATGTGCGATCTGATTCCGCTCCAGTGTCCCTTCATTTCTGAAAACTTCCTTGCCGTCAGGCGTGAGGAATACCTGCGTGGGCATCATTCTGACTCGGAAGCTTGCTACGAGGTCTTTGTTTGCGTCCATGTCCACGTTCATGACGATTGCCTTGCCTTGATAGGCGGCTGACATGTCTTCGAGAATCGGCTTCATATATTTGCAGGGTATGCACCATCCTCTTCCGAATTCGAGCAGGATCGGGACCTGTTTGGCATAGAGAGCCTTCAGATCGATTTTGGATTGCGCAGATGCGCTTATCGAAATTGTCAAAAGAGCCATAACAAGCGTTAATATCAGGTACGGCTTTTTCATTACAAAAATCTCCTTCATATTCTTAAATCTAAATCGATGTATACGAGGTTTGAAAGAATCCTGAGATCCCGATCATTCACGTGGTCTGAGATCCACTGAGTAATCACCAAAACACTCACGTTGGGACAGCCACTATTTTCAACAGCCAGTCCCGCAGAATACTGACAGCACGAACGCCAAAACAGAAAAAACAATAATAGCCCAACACATCCAGCCTGTGTAATAGATAAATCCATTACTGTTCATGGTGGTCACAACTCCTTGTCGTGTGATGTTTTCATTCTTTTCTCAGTCTGGGAAGTCTCGTGCCAAATACAGAATCATGGGAGCACGTACCCTTCCCCCAAATCGAAAAGATCCTTCCGAAATTACTCGTAGAAATCAGATCAGGAGAACGCAGGTAAGCGAAATGGGGGCTGTAGAAAACATGTATGTGGACGCCGATTGTGTGAACGGTGGACCACTCCCACGGTTCCAGCGATATTCAATCGCATGAGAAACAGCAGAATTATACTGAACCAACTGGAATTCTCGTTGAAGGCTATTGAACCGCTGAAACGGATTCGAAGCAATTGCGGCCCGAGGAATAACAGGACATTTCTTCTGCTTTTTACAGCAACATTTTGTGGCGCTGTTTCGGTTCTGAGCGTTAGGAGCCGTGATTCCTTCAGTAACATCAGACACAATTATAGCAGCGGCGATACTATTTATTCCTGCCGGCCCGGGCATGGAAAGCAGCTTACCGGGGCAGAAAAGGAGCAATCCACTGAATATGTGGAAACTCATAGCGGCAGCCATCACGAATGCCGCCCATTTCTTGTATGCTCCGATTTTCTTCATGTTCAAAATGATCTCAATCCTCGGTCCATCTCAAGCTGCAAGCCTTCCGAGCATTCTTACCTGAGAAGACTTGAGTTGTCGCATCTCATGAAGACTATTCCCTTGGCGATGCGGCAACGTCGGACAGCATGTCTATCACCGCAAGGCAGCCGAGTCAACATCGAAGCTGCTCGGGAATAACTGATTCCCTCCGCAGTCAATCCCAATCTGACTCAGGCAGAGACCCATTGCACTATTTCCGATTCCTTGGGTACCTTGCCGGCCACCTTTACTTCCCCATTAACTACCACGGCCGGGGTCATGAAGACACCGTACTTGGCGAACTGCTTTAAGTCCTCAACATACAGCACTTCTGCGTCCACACCCTGCTTCTTTACTACGTCCTGAACCAGGTCGTAGAGCTTGTGGCATTTGGCTCAGCCTGCACCTAAGACTTCTATTTTCTTCATCAAATCCTCCTCGTTTGTTTTGGATCAGAGGTACGTATATTAAACAGGTAACCGACGAAAATGATTCCGACCGTCACCACACCTATGAAGACTCCTATTAGCCGCGGCTTGAGTACCTTGCGTAAAATGATAGCTTCCGGAGTGGAGATAGCGATCACTGCCATCATGAACGCGAGAACCGTGCCGAATGCCGCGCCCTTTGAAAGCAGCGCCTGCACTACAGGTATAATACCCGCCGCATTGCTGTACATCGGTATCCCAATAAGAACCGCTACGGGCACAGCCCACCATGCTTCCTTGCCCATGATACCGGCAAGAAAATTTTCAGGCACATATCCGTGGATACCGGCTCCCACCGCGATACCTATTGTGACGTAAGGCCATACTTTCAGCACGATTTCTTTCACTGCGTCGATTCCGAATTGCACTCTCTCATCCCAGCCCATGCTTTCTTCCTGGAATGACATTTGTATGGCCGCTGGCTGGTTATTGGTGAGTTCAAGCACCCAATCCTCAAGATATTTTTCCATGTGAAGACGGCTAATCACAAAGCCGGTAATAAGAGCTATGAAGAGACCCGTTCCCATATACAAGGCTGCCACTTTCCACCCGAACAGGCCGAAAAGGAGCACCAGCGCAACTTCATTGACCATGGGGGCGGAAACAAGAAACGAAAAGGTCACACCGAGAGGCACCCCTGCCGTGAGAAAGCCCATGAACAGGGGAACTGCGGAACACGAGCAAAATGGGGTTACGACGCCGAGCGACGCTGCTAAAAGGTGTCCCGCGGACTCTCGACTACCCGCCAGAATCTTTCGTGTCCTGTCCGGCGTAAAGTATGACCTTATAATTCCTACGCAAAAAACTATTAGAGTGAGCAGCAGCATTACCTTGGGGACCTCAAAGATGAAGAACTCCACCGTGGAGCCGAGGTGCGTTCCTTCCCGAAGAGGGAGCAGGTGATAGGTAATCAAACGAGAGAAGGGCAACAAATTGTCATAGATTAGCCACCAGGCTGCCAATAGAATTGTGCCTGAGAAAAGGTATATGATCTTGGAGCGTAATGTCTCGCTCAAGACCGGGAGGCTTGTGGTTTGTTCTCCCTGCTGGAGTTCTATTTCGAGCCCTTGACCTCCAATATTTGTAGCTTCTGCCAATTCTTTATCCGAACTCATGCGCTCCTCGTTTGTCTTTTGCGAGCTTTCTGGGAAACATTTCAATCATAACAAGCAATATTCCAATTTATGTGTGTGGCTAGGCCGGTTTCTCGACAACTTATCGCTTCTCCGCAAATATATAGGAGTTTTCGGAAAGGGGGTTAGGGGGAAAACCCTTTCGCAAAAGGGTTTTCCCCCTAACTCTCCCCTTTCTGAAAGTCATTTCATGCCACCATCACCGCTCGCTGGTCTTCGAGTCTTTTGATGACAACACCTTCCACGCAGTGGGCGAAATCGATGGCGCAGGGCATGGTGAGCCTGTACATTATCTTGAGCCCGTCTCGGCGATCTGCGAGAAGACCGGCTTTCTTCAGGATGGAGAGGTGCTTGGACACGTTCGAAACCTCGGTCCCCACATGGGCTACAATGTCGCAAACGCACATTTCACCTTGCTGGAGGAATTCGATTATTCCCAGGCGGAGTGGGTGTCCCATTGCCTTGAACACCTCGGCTTTTAGCGCTAGTCTTGTTTTTTGATTCATGTCCATCTTCTTCTCCATTTTACCAATTGGTCAAATAGTATATCAGATTCTCTTCGGTGTCAAGGATTTTGTCTTTTCATGAATAAATTATTAAGCGGCTAGAATCAGGTCATAAATTCGGCGCCTGAATTCGTGCCGGATGAACAACAGTTTCCGTCTGCAGAGTTTTCGACTTTAAGCCACATTTGCTTCGAAGCAAACCGTGGGGTCCGCTTTCAGATGTCAGTCTTTGATCGCACGGTTCATTGCGGGAATCAGGGTAGGGATCTAACCATTTCTTCGGAAGCGGAGCGGCATTTCAGCGAGGCTGCATAGCTTACAATCATGGGAATGGGAAACGAAGCTTCATCAATCTCTGATTTACTCCGCTTCTTAGTAACTCACCGACCACTGCCGGATCGATCTTTACGGTACTTTCTGTATTCCCTCAGCAGTGCATAGGCGTAATCTCTTCGTACACCTTCGGACCCGGGGATATAGTTCTTTTTTTGTTCCAGCCTTTTCATGATCTCTTCGGCGGTCTTATCGGTTGCCTGCATGTCTTCGGCGTAGACTTCGGCCATGACATCGTCCAGTCCGTTAAGGCCGACCTGCGTGTCATCCAGGAACGTTAGTTTACGCCGGCTAACTGCCGGTGGTGAAGGGGCTCATCCGTCTTTTCATCCGCTTACTTCATGCGGTGATATGGATTGTTTACTTGGCAATATCTTTTCTGAACTCTTGGATATATTCTCTTCATTCCGTGACATATTTTACCTCCTCAATTCCTGACGAGAGACCCAGGCAAAACCGGATTCAAACCAGTGAAGAAATCCTATTTTCCTGCTTCTGAGCGTATCTTACCCTTTGTCACTCCGTCAACCATTTTTGGAACTCTGCTCCACAACCCAACACAGCCCGGTAATATGGAGCCAAGACAAATCCGAAGCCACATGCATTTGTCACGTCTGACCATGATACGCGACTTTCGCTCCGACCGTAATCACATCCGCTCAAGATCATATTTAAGGTAAGTGGGCTAATCCTTTTCAGGGGTAGACCATAGCCGTCTTCCAAAACACTGGAGGCTGGAAGATCGTCTGATTTGTTGTAACCAAAAATAATTTCATTATGAACAAAACCATAAATAGGCGATTCTGTCATATTCTCCCAAAGCTGCCCACTGTCTCTTCTCGGCCAACTTGACAAGCTTCGGATGGCTATAATCGAGAAGCCTTGTTTCTTTTAGGCATCTGTCCAGGTTCATAGCAGCTTCGCACTCTCCTTTTGTGTGAACGGATTTAGTTTTCATTGCAATTCTATGCGTCAAGACCAGCAGCCCTTGAATCTACCGATATTGCCCCAACGATCGAGTACAGAGCCGGTAACACAAGCAACGTCAATACGGTACTAGAGACCAACCCGCCTATGACTACTGTTGCGAGCGGACGTTGCACTTCCGCTCCGGTTCCAGTGGACAGAGCCATCGGCACAAATCCCAGTGAGGCGACCAGAGCCGTCATGAGCACGGGTCGCAGTCTTTTCAATGAGCCTTCGACAATTGCCTCGTCTGATGGTATCCCCTGCTCACGCAACTGGTTGATCAAGGTCACCATAACCAGACCGTTGAGGACAGCTACTCCGGCAAGGGCGATGAATCCCACGGCGGCGGTTATGGAAAAAGACATGCCGCGTAACCAGAGTGAGACAATTCCACCCGTCAAAGCCAAAGGGACGCCGGTGAATACGAGCAACGCGTATTTCACCGAGTTGAAAGCACTGAACAGAAGCAAGAAAATCAAGAAGAGACAGACAGGGACTACGACGGTTAGACGCTTCCTTGCAGCCAAAAGATTTTCAAACTGACCTCCCCAGTCCAACCATTGACCCGGGGGCACTTTTACCTGCCCGGCTATTCTTTGTTCAGCCTCGGCTACAAAAGACCCAAGGTCTCTCCCCCTCACGTTCGCCTGTACGACTACTCTGCGCTTGCCGTTTTCGCGACTGACCTGGTTCAAACCGTCTGCTACACGTATCTGGGCCACTGCTTTGAGAGGAATGAAGTACCGTTTTTCCGGTTCCTTTTTATCTAGTGGTTCTTTTGGCTCAGGATTCCTGGGGAGAGTCGTGAGGAGTACTCTCTCTCCCTCCGCTTGAGGAAGCGGGACAGGGAGGCTCTCAAGGGCTTCGATGTCGTTTCTAACGCTCTCAGGCAGTCTCACAATGATGTCAAACTTCCTGTCTCCCTCAAAAACCAAGCCCGCTTCTCTACCGCCCACGGCAATGGCAACCACGTCGTGGACGTTCGCCATGCTTAACCCATAGCGTGAAATTGCCGACCGGTCGGTCTCCACTTCTATGGTAGGCGCACCCTGTGTCTGCTCTACCTTCACGTCTGCCGCACCTTGAACTTTCCTTATCACCTCAGCAATGGTGTTTGCCGTCTTCACCATTTCATCAAAAGTGTCCCCGTACACCTTCACCGCAACGTCACTCCGGACCCCGGCTATGAGTTCGTTGAAGCGCATCTGGATCGGCTGCGTGAATTCGTAGTTGTTCCCCGGCAATTTTTTCAGTGCCATCTCAAGTCGCTCGATCAGCTCCTGTTTGGGTTCATCAGGATTGGGCCATTGCTCGTGAGGTTTGAGAATTACGAAGGTGTCTGAAAGATTGGGCGGCATGGGATCAGTTGCCATTTCCGCTGTTCCGGTTTTTGAATAGACGAAAGCAACCTCAGGAAATCCCTTGATGGTCTTTTCGACTTCGAACTGCATCTCCGTGGATTGAGTGAGGCTTGTGCTTGGGATACGAGCCGGTTGGACCAAGAGGTCTTTTTCATCCAGCGTCGGGACAAACTCTTGGCCCAATTGTCCGAAGAGGAGCAAGGATGCGGTAAAGACGGCAACTGCGGCAAGAATAACGATGAACTTATATTGAATCACCAACCTGAGACTAGGCGCATATGCTCGCTCGGCAAGTCGCATCAGAAGGTTCTGCTTTTCTTTGACTCGCCCCCGGACAAATATGGCGACCATAGCGGGAATAAAGGTCATTGAAAGGATGAAAGCAGATACGAGAGCAAGTATGACGGTCATTGCCATAGGATGGAACATCTTGCCTTCTATCCCTGTGAGAGAGAGGATGGGAACGTACACGGTTATGATGATGGCCTGACCGAAGACTGAGGGCTGTATCATTTCCTTGCTCGCCGCCATGACTTCTTGCAAGCGTTCGGGCAGGGTCAAAAAGCGACCGAGTTCATGTTGTTTCTCTCCCAGTCGCCGTAAGCAATTCTCAATGATAATTACTGCTCCGTCCACAATGAGGCCGAAATCAATTGCTCCCAGGCTCATGAGGTTTCCGCTGATCTTCATCTGCACCATGCCTGTAGCTGCCATGAGCATGGACAGGGGAATAGCCGCGGCAGTAATCAGTGCCGCGCGGAAGTTCCCCAACAAGAGAAACAGCACGACAATTACTAATAACGCACCCTCCGTCAAATTTCGTCTCACAGTAGCGATGGTGGCATCGACTAACCTCACTCGGCTCAACACAGGCTTGGCATGAATATCCGGGGGTAGAGTAGTGTTGATCTTCGCTAATTTTTCAGCAACCGCTACGGCAACGGTACGGCTATTTGCTCCTATAAGCATCCAGGCTGTTCCTACAACCAATTCCCGTCCGTTTTCACTTGCGCTGCCGGTCCTTAACTCTTTTCCTATTGAAACGGTTCCCACATCATGAATGTGGATAGGAGTCCCGGCTCGGGTCGCCACCACGATGTTTGCATATTTGTTCTTCGCTTGCGATCCGCCCCTCGGCTCGCACCACGTAGGATTCGCCTTTGTGCTCTATGTATCCCGCCCCCGTGCTTAGGTTGTTCCGCTCTATGGCTTCGATGAGATCCCTGAACGAGAGGCCGTAAGAAAAAAGTCTCATCGGATCCGGCTGGACGTGGTATTTCTTCTCATAACCGCCTATTGCGTCCACGTCGGCCACGCCGTTCAACCCCTTGAGCTGAGGACGAATGATCCAGTCTTCGACGGTTCGGAGATAAGCTATTTTCTCCAGTTCGGTGGTCAATCTATGACCTTCAGGAGTTAAGTAGGCCCCGTCACTCTGCCAGCCGGGAGATCCATCCTTTGCATGAGCACCCTTTCCTTCTGGATGCTCGTAGTCCACGGTCCAAACGTACACCTCGCCCAAGCCAGTGGTGATCGCACCCATTTGAGGTTCTGTGCCCGACGGTAGGCTTTTTCGGGCTTCAACCAGCCTCTCATTTACCTGCTGCCTGGCGAAATAAATATCCACGTTGTCCCCGAACGTAGCGGTAACCTGTGAGAAACCATTCCGAGAGAGAGATCGGGTGCTGATAAGACCGGGAGTCCCGGCCAATGCCGTCTCTAACGGAAAGGTGACCTGCTTTTCAATTTCTACGGGGGACAATCCAGCGACGACGGTGTTGATTTGGACTTGATTGGGAGTGATGTCAGGAACGGCATCAATCGGCAATCGCTGCAACGAGTACACTCCGATCCCTGCAAGGGCAGCAATCCCTAGAACAATCAGAAATCGGTGTTCAATGGAAAATTTGAGAATCCGTTCGAGCATGAAGCGACATCCTAGTATTCTTTGTTATTTCACTGCGGCCCGTCTTCCATTGCTTCGCTTTTGGCAACACGACGAGCCTCAGTCATTATCCTTGGCTTCAGACTTCCCGAGATCAGCCTTGAGGAGAAAACTCTGTTTGCTTACAAACTGATCTTCGGCATTGACTCCTGATAGGATCTCGACGTGAGTTCCATTCTGACGACCGATCTTGACGGTCCGAGCCTCAAATCCGTCACCCTCCCGAACGAAAACGACAGATTTTCCTTCGATAGTTTGTATAGCAGATTTCGGCACAAGTAATCCTACGTCAACCGTTTTTACCGTAACCTTAGCAGTCACAAAGAGACCGGGCGACCATTGTTTTTCGGGGTTTGAAAGCACCACCCTTGCAGTGGCGGAGCGTGTTTTATCCCCAACGACCGGCTCCAGATATGCGACGACCCCTTCAGCGTCAGGAATACCGTTGCCCGTGGAAATGGTAACAGTCTGGCCCTGCTTCACGTAAGGCAAGTCTTTTGCGAAACGTTGATATTTGCCCACACAGAATCCAGGTCTGAAATCACGAACGCTTCGTAGTCCTCTTTTCGCATTTCTCCAAGTGTTATTCGCTTACTGAGCACCGTCCCGTTAAACGGAGCGACAACTTCGTACCTGGTCAACGAATCCTCCTCGGGACGCTGAACGAATTCTTTCAGATGATCGACCGATAACCCCATAGCCAGAAGCTTATGTTTTGCGGATCTTCGCTCAATATCGGCCTCTTCAAAGGCGTTTTTCATTTCGAGGAACTGCTTCTCCGGAACGACCTCGGATTTGAAGAGGCTCTCGTATTTCGTGAAATTCGTCTGAGCAAGCCCCACCCTGGATCATGCCGCCAAATATTTCGCCTTGGCTTCCGCAAGTTCTCGACTCTCAATAACAGCCATCACTTCACCGGCGGTAACGGCGTCCCCAATGTTTTTCCGAACCTCGCTCACTACACCAGTCAACCGAGGCACAATTTGAGCCGTGCGATCCCAGTTTACCGTGATTTCAGCAGGAAAACTGAGACTGATGCCGAGAATACCGGGTCCAGCAGTCTCAACTTCGATGCCGAAACGTTACCATTTCTTCTTGGGAAAGAATTATGTGTTTCTCTTCTTCATGCTTCTCTCCCTCTTCTTTACCTTCTTTGCGTTCCTGCTTTTCCGGGACTTTCTTTTCTATCCGCTTTTCAACTTGATCGGATTCGTTAGTAGAGATGGATGCCCGACCGGAATTTCGGGCAGCCATTACCATGAGGAAAATACTCACAATGGCTGCAATGATTGCTATCAAGATTTTCTTGTTTCTCATCTATCACCCTCTGTAATCATTTCTTCGTAAACCGACGAGCCGTTGAAAAATTGGGATTTCGCATATGGCTTCCTAAGTGGCGCTTTGAGCCACCGCGAACGAGCGCTGGATTCCCAGGGGCGATTATCATTATGAATCGTCTTGGCCTTCCGGGTCGTGTGAACACAGCGCCTGAGTGAACCTCTTCCAGAATCGATGAATTAGACCTGCGGATCACTCGTGTAATCGTCCACAATAACTGCAATAGTGGGCAGCTACATGTGGTCGCCCACAAAAACTGCAATTGTGAGCCGGCATTCGTTTTGCTTTATTTATCCCGCTTCCATTATTCAAATCGTTGGCAGACCTGGCAGCCTCCCTCTCAAGGACCCGAAAATCTCTGACTGCTTCTTCTGCCAACTTTGGATACGGTTCCATTGTTGACTGAGCGTGGACCATGTGGTGCCGCCGCCCGCCATAACTAAAGGAGCCGAAGATAGGAACATTGTAACAGTGAATCCGATGATCAGTTTTTTCATTTTGTCTCTCCTACAGTTGACCAATTGCTGTGGAGCACAAGCAAACCCTAGAGGGCTTCCATACGGTGAATTAAGTACGGTGAGCGACCTGAAGAGATAAGGGCGATTCGACAGTCCTCCCACAATGTGAGATGGGCCATCTGCTGCTGTAAGAATTAAATCAGGAGAACGGTAGAAAGGAGAGAAGTGAGAGCGGGATTGATCTTATGAATATCCTGCGAAAGGCAAATCAGTGACTGAGGATTTGATGTCGTGGGCGAAGCGCCTATCGAAACAAAGGCTGCAGAAGAGATCAAGGACAGTTCATTTTGGGCAAACTCCCGGTTTGCCTCAGCACTGAAGACAGGCTCGTCAACACAACCTTCGCAACGTCCAGGCAAATCGGTTCCGACAGACACGGCATGTGAGATTGGTTTGCAGATGGGAAGCAGTGAACAGAGCCCCTCATATTCAAGGGCAACGTGACCATCACTGGCATGACACCAGACCCAGCCCGGAGAAACTGCCCCAGCCGCTAGGATCAGAACTAAAAGCCTCGCCCAAAATCTGGACGTCCTTGATCGTCGTATTCCGCTTAATCGTAGCGACTCATGAGCAGGCATGTTTTTGAGGATAATTGAGCCGGGAAGATTTGTCAATATTTTCTATGCTTTTAGTAGGAAATGCCCTGTGCTCGCGCTGCTTAATTGAGGTTCGACGGAGTGCTCCGAACAGGCGGGGCCTAATACGTGAATCCACCTCTCGATGAGTTCATTGCTGTCCGTATGTCCATTTGTAGCCACATGGTCGCCGGGGACACCAATGATCCTGCTTGACCGAGAGCCTGCCTAGTAATATTGGTTAGATAGGAAAGTTTTTTTCGGGCTAAAGGGAGGTATCGGATAGTGGGGCACCCGCCCAAAAAACTCAGGATGGCAAGACCGCCGTATAATTCCGGTTCATGAAACTTTAACGTATTTGGAAGGCCAAGACCGACGATGGCTGTACGCTCGGATGAAGAACTCATTAAGGCTCTTGGAAGAGGCGATGAAGAAGCCTTGAGGGTGCTGGTGGACCGTCACACAGCTTCCATTTACAGGTTTTCCGTACGATATACAGGTGATGAGTCAATTGCCCAGGACATTTGCCAGGAGGTGTTTCTGCGCCTTTATCGTAACGCCCGCAAATACGTTCCGGGGATGCCTTTCAAGACATGGCTTTTCACGATTGTGCGGAATACCAGTATCAATTTTGCCCGCTTGTACACTTACCGAAAGGCTTTTTCGCTGGACGAACACCCTGAAGAGATTGAAAAACAACCTCTACTCGACAGGGCTCCAGACCCGGAAGAAAGATATTTATCCCGGGAATCGGCTCAGAAGGTGGTCCAGGCTGTTCAATCCCTCTCGGAGAGGCAGCGGACCGCGGTGATACTTCGATATTACGAAGACATGTCAGTTAAAGAGGTGGCGGGCATCATGAAATCAACGGTTTCGTCGGTGGAGTCCCTCCTTGTAAGGGCAAAAACCAATCTCTTGACATTATTGAAGATATGATTTTTTTCGTTGGTACCCGGAGGGTTTTTCATACCCATCCGTATAAGTCTTTAGGAGGCCGAATGAGCTGTCGGAAATGGCAAATTAAAATCTTCAGATGGCAGGAAGGGGAACTGAATCCGAATGATGAAGCTGCTCTGTTGAGGCATCTTGAAACATGCGTTCATTGCCGGACATCTGCTGAGAATTTTTTGGAATTAGACCGTTTATTTCTGAAGTCTCCAGAGCCGCCTGTACCTTCCTTTCCTTAATCAAAGGATCATCTCCAGCGTCATGGAAGAGATGCGATCGAATTCGTGGAAGAGTACTTTTTACCGTTTCATCGACTCTTTTGCTTCCTTCAGACCGGCCATAGCCGGGATGATCCTGGTGTTGGGCCTTGGGCTTGGAGTTTTGACAGGGCTGAACCTGTCTCATTCGATAAACCTGAGTTCTACTGCCACTTCGTATGACCTTCTCGCCCTGGCCGGAACTGAAGATGGACCGAGTGCTTCATCTCTGGATTCTATATGGACGGACACCAGCGGAGGTGGACGATGAAAAGAACGCCGCTTATATACTTGCTCACATTTTCATTGGCTATTAACGGAGCTGTCGCGGCGACCCTCGTCTTCTCGTGGTGGAAAGACCAGGCGCATGCAAAGGAGATAACTCTAGCACAAAAGCCTGTGATACATTTTCTTCGGGAAGATTTGAGCCTTACGCCTGAGCAGACGAGCCGAGTCGTTGAGCAGGTTGACCGTACCAAGCCCAAATTCCTCCGGTTGCGAGAACTGATGGATTCGAATCGGTCGGAAATGATGCGGCTTATCTCAACTGCTCCTGTAAACATGCCGGCTGTGGAATCGAAGGTCAATGAAATCAATCGGATTCAAGGTGAGATACGACAGATTGCGGTGGGAACGGTAATAAGGATTGTTGAGTCGCTGCCTTCTCAAGCTAAAAGCAAGTTCGGAGCTTATCTTCAGGAACGAGGCCGTATTTGCGACGGCTGCGGCCCGGGAACGGGGAAAAGTCTCTTTCCGGACCCCAAATCTGAATAATCCCTGGTGGTTGAGCTTAGAGACTCCAAGGCTAAAGCCTAAAAGATAATATTCTTGAGACGAGAAGTAGTTCTAACGGCATGGTGGTACACATCTGACCACCTGAGGGCCAGGATCGGTCTGTTTTAGATATCCAGCCAATCAATGTGACAAACGGGATTTAGTGTGATACCCTCCGCTGCCGCGGAACCTTTTCTCGAACTCGCATAGATTTTAATGGGTTGAAAATCCTTTTTTGTTTGTGGCGACACCCGGATTTATTCGGTGCCGCTCTGCCCGCGTGGCATTCCAGGTTTACCCCTGGATCAGGGAGGAACAATGAGGGCTGCGGGATTCATGGCGGTCATGATTTCATTGCTTATGACTTTGCCAAGCTGCGTTTATCTGCGCCGGAGCGTTTCCGGGCCATCCGTTGTGCCTGCTGCATTCACACCTCAATCATCAATGGCCCGCGGCAAACTCAACACAAATGCGGAATCGTTAACATTGGAACAATGTATTGAGATTGCACGGGCAAACAATCCTTCTCTCGCAGCGGGAGGGTGGGACGTTCAGGTTGCCCTTGCACAGAGGGACAATGCGGCATCCGAAAGATGGCCAAACATCGGTGGAACGGCCCGTTATAACAGTTATGTGCAGAATCAACGTCTTGTGCAGGTGAGAAAGAATAATGATCCTGGGATGTTCAGCACAAGCCTTTTTGCGGGAGACATAATACTGAGATTGCCTCTGTTCACTTGGGGGCGTATCAGGAATGAAATCAGCGCTGCAGAGCTTCTCAGCCTGGCCGCAACTCAACGCCTAGCACGAACCTGGGAAGAACTTATCTACAACGTTTCCAGTACATTCTATACGATCCTCGGACAGAGGCCTGTCATTAGATCGCTGCAGTTCTCGATTGAAGCTCTTAACGGCCAGCGTAAAAGGGCTGTGGACATGATGAGAGTCGGCAAGGCTGCTAAAGTAGAGGTGCTGCGCACGGAGGTCAGAATTTCTGATGTGGAGCAGCGGTTGGTTCGGGAACAGACTGTTCTGGAAATCCAGCGAAGAGCATTGGTAGCCTTCATGGGAATTGATGTAGGAAATGATCCGGTACAGATCCAAGGCAACCTGAAAATCAACGGGAGCGTACCGGACCTGAATGGAGCGCTTGCGATGGCCTACGCGGAACGCAGCGACTATAAGGCTGCCAAGGCTTCTGTTGACTCACTCGTGGCTAAGGTGGCAGCGGCTCGGGGCGCAAGGTGGCCGAGGTTATCCCTGGAAGGAACCTACGGAACCCGAGTGGCAGCAGGCATAACCGATAATGCCGCATCGTTCATTAACAGATTTGTCCGGACCCCGCCGCCGCTCGGCCAAGGCCAGGACTTTGATTCGCCCGGGGTTTCCACATCATTGCCGGTTGGAAATATTGGGGTTGTCGGTGAATATCCGATTTTCGACGGAGGCCGGATCACCGCGCAGATAAATGAGCAGGAGGCGAGGCTAGCCACAGCTCAAGCCAATATGCGGAAGCTATGGCTTCAGATTCGTTTGGACGTCGAGACCGCTCTGTTGAACGTGGATTCTGCCAGGAAACGGGTCAGAGCCACTCAAAAAGCCATTGAACAATCGAATGAAAGCTTCCGGATCGAGAGTGAAAAATACGATCTCGGTAAAGGATCCATTACAGACGTGCTTGATGCTCAATCAGCCATGCTCGACGCGGAAACGAATCATTATAGAGCCCTTTCGGATTACAACATAGCGCTCGCCCAGTTGGGTCTGGCGACTGGCGAGAAAAGGTAGTGAGGATAGTCGACGGACATCTGCTTTTTGATTCCACCCATCCTCACCAGAGGCGCCTGAGGGGTTTGCTCGCAAAAAAGCTGCCAACTGAAAATTCCTCGCAGGGTTTAGTACTTCTCGACGGTATATTCTTTTAGAATCATCGAACGCGTTTGGTCTTACGCGCCGGAGCAGAGGAAACTTATGAAACGCTGGCCACTGGTCATTTTGGGGATTGTCATTCTTTTAATAGCTGTTTGGGGGATTTCCAGGTTAACTGCCTCGCAGTCGGCAAAAGGACAGCCTATAAAACCTAAGCCTTTGGTGATAACCGAGAAAGTCAAGTTGAGCAACATATCCAGCACTATCGAATTGACCGGCTCGGTTGAGCCGACGAGAATTGCTCGATTGGCTTCTCCCGCGGAAGGACCTGTCAGCAATTGCACTATCAGAGAAGGCGATCTCGTGAAAGCCGGGCAGAATCTTCTCAGTATCGGCAGAAAAAAAGCCGCTGATGCCTTGTTGCAGTCTGCAAAGCAAGATTTTAAGACCGAGAAGGAGGATTTGGCAAGGATTGAACAGTTGGTGGAAAGCGGGGCCATCCCACGCGACCAACTGGATTTGGCCAAAGCGAAGCACGAACGGGCAGTGGCGCAATTGGAAAAAATGCAGGAAAGCTCGGATGATTACGAGGTAGTAACGCCTTGGGATGGAGTGGTATCCAAAGTCATGGTTGCGGATGGCAATTATGTCGTTCCAAGGACTGTGATGGTGGAAATCTTTGACCCCGGATCTTTGGTGGTTCGTACCGCTGCGCCGGAAGCTCAGAGTCAAGATTTGCGTCTGGGTATGGATGTGACAGTCACATTGGATGCGTATAACGGCAAGGCCTTTAATGGAAAGATCTCTCGCATATATCCGGAACTCGATCGCCGGATGCGGACACGCACAGCGGAAGTGGAAATTCAGGATCCCATCAAACTGACCCCCGGTATGTTTGCCCGATTGACTTTGAACCTGAAGACAGTCACGGATAGTGTAGTGGTCCCTTCAGAAGCCGTCTTAGTGACGCCAAAGGGACTGCGAGTCGCTTATGTAATTCAAGACGGCAAAGCGGTTCAGCGCAAAATTAAAACAGGATTGGAAAACAAGAAACAGATTCAAGTTGTTGAGGGCCTCAATGTGGGCGATGCCTTGGTGGTCGCGGGGAACGAGAAATTGAAGGATGGCCTCGAAATACGTCTACCACAGCCGGATAAGGCAAAATCGGATTCGCCGGGCAGCCCGCAAAAAGGAGAGGCCGGAAAATGAAGATTACGGCTTCAGCCGTCAAGCGCCGTATAGCGACCAGCGTAATCGTCATTGGGCTTGTCACCCTTGGGGCCTACGGGTTGTGGCAACTTCCGGTGAACTTCGTCCCGAATATTACCTACCCGCTGATCAGGGTGTACATATCGTGGCCGGGAGCGACGCCTGAAGAGATTGACAAGAATTTGGCAGACCCGATCGAGCGTCAATTGGCCGCTGTAGATGGCTTGGATTACCTTGAATCTTCCTCAATTGAAGGTCTGTACACCGCTCTGGTGAATTTTAAATACGGTATTGATGTGAATGTGGCCTACCAGGACTGCCTGGCAGCAATGGCCAGAGCAGCCAAAGATCTGCCGAAAGATATTGAAGCGCCGTTCATGATCAAGGCGGATCCTTCACAACTCCCCGTTGTCCAGATCACCGTCAGTTCCGATCAGTTGGATCTTGTTAAATTACGAACGTGGACCGAGGATTGGCTTCAAGACAGGTTGATGGCCGTTCCGGGGGTGGCCGGAACCGACATTGTGGGCGGGCTCAAACGTGAGATACGAGTGAACCTGGACTCGAAGGCGCTGGAAAAGCATCAATTGTCACTTTCCGGAGTAGTAAAGAGGCTCCGCGACGAGAATGTCGATCAATTCGGCGGCCGAGTGACGGTTGGTCCACGTGAATTCATTGCCAGGACCGTAGGCGAGTACCGGTCTCTGGATGAGATCAAGTCAGTTGTGTTGGTCCGGAAGGATGAGGGCCAGGTTCTCGTACGAGATGTGGCCACTGTTGAAGATGCAAACGAGGATGTTCGCGCAATCACCCGCCTCGACAGCAAGCCATGCGTAAAGTTGAGCGTGCTGAAACAGTCTGATGCAAACACAGTAGAGGTCGCAAAGGCAGTAAGCCGGAAAATTCAAGAGTTGCAGCCAACACTCCCTGCCGGAATTAAACTGGGAATGGTTGAGAATCAGGCTGATTATGTCGAGGCCGCGCTGACCGGCGTTCGCAATGCAGCCATCGAGGGAGCTGTACTTGTTATTTTGGTCATATATTTGTTCCTCGGAAGCTGGCGGCAGGTCCTCGTAATGTTGCTGGCATTGCCGACCACTCTGCTGATCAATTTCGGGCTAATGAAGCTCGCGGGATTCTCGCTTAATCTTTTTTCTTTGGGCGGACTCGTTGTCGCCATAGCAGTAGATCTCGACAATTCCATAATCGTTATTGAAAATATCACTCGCCTTAGGCACGATAGTCCCGGTGTACCTTCAGATCAAATCGCCATTACGGCCACTTCTGAAGTGGGCCCCGCCATTATAGCCGCCACCCTGTCGTTTCTGGCGGTTTTCCTACCATTTCTGCTCCTTCCGGGATTGGTCAGCCTGTTGTTCCATGAGCTCATTCTCGTCATCGCAGGAATTATTGTGATCAGCCTGGCTGCGGCCGTAACCCAGACGACGATGCTTACATCGATTATGCTGGGTAAATCTTCCGGAAGCAGAGTCGAAGACACCCGTTTCCAACAGGTGTTTACCAACATCAGAGAAAGATACGGTCACCTGCTGAATTCGGCCTTGAGTGCCCGGTGGATCGTCGTTGGATCGTTCGTCCTCATTTTAGTCGGTGGATACGCTGCACTGACGAGAGTTGGAAGCGAATTCCTGCCTCAAATGGACGACGGCAGGATTATGGTCAAAGTGAGACTTCCCACCGGGGCCTCGGTCTGGGAAACGGACAAGACTCTTCAACGAATTGAAGCACTGATTGCAAACGACCCTCTTATTGAATCCTATTTCACACTTGCCGGCGGCAAAGTTTGGGGAATTTACACCTATCTGATCGCCAATGAAGGCGAAATCAATATCCAACTGGTGCCCAGAAGCGCACGAAAGGTTAGTACAAAAGATTACATGAATAGCCTTCGGCCGAAGGTCGCCAAGGTCCCTGTCCCAGGCGGTATAGCTATGGTAAACCGCCCCCATGTCAAGGGCATAAGAAAACTCGGTGACGCTGACATAGAAGTTAAGATCAGAGGACAGGATATCCCGAAATTATTTGAACTTGCACAAGCAACCGCAGGGGCGATGAACCGGCTGGCCCATTTTGGGAACGTATACGTGTCTCTGGACATGACGAAGCCTGAATTTCAGGTTGAAGTGGATCGAAAATTGGCCGCGGACTTGGGAGTTTCCATTGCGGACACCGCCGCAACGCTTCGGTCGTTGCTTACAGGGGCCGTGGCAACTCGATACAGGGACGCGGACAGGTACTACAACATTCGCGTGGTCGTCCCCGAAAAAGATGTGACCAGCAAACAAGATATTGAAGGGTTGATTTTGGAGTGCTCGCAAGGAGGCTATTTGAGAGTTCGTGACGTGGCCAAGGTTAACCAATCCGTAGGGCCCGTCGAAATTGGCCGCGAGGATCAAATCAAGCAAGTGATCATCCGAGGGGACGCTGTTGGAACAAGCGTGGGACAGGCCCTGTCGGAAATTAGATCCGAGATGCAGAAACTGGATCTTCCCGTCGGCTATGAGTTCCGGTTCGGAGGTCAGGCCCAGATGATGGCTGAAATGAAAACTATCGCCCTTGGGGTGCTGGCCTTTGCCCTTTTCTTTTCATTCATTGTTCTTGCTGTCCAATTCAACAGTCTTCGGCTTCCGCTCCTCATTTTGGGATGTGTTCCTTTTTGCTTGGCCGGCCTTGTGTATGCGTTTCTTGTTACAGGAATCCCGATTGGAGCGACTGTCCTGATCGGCGCCCTGGTCGTGGTGGCAGCGACAGTCAATGAGGGAGTTTTGCTCACGACCTTCGCGGAAGAATTGCGTGGCACGAAGAATATGGCCCCCATCGAGGCCGTGATCACAGCTGCCAAAATCAGGCTGCGGCCCAGGCTTATGACTACGATTCCTGTCATCATGGGCCTCATGCCGCTCGCTCTCAATATTGAAGAGGGCGGTGACATGCTTCAGCCGATGGCAGTTGGGGCTATCGGAGGTCTAATTGTATTAATTCCCGTTGCATTATTTCTTATGCCGTGTATCTACGTGCTTTTCACAAGAGGAAGCAAGGCCACGGCCTAGGAGTCTGATTAATCACCAGGTAATTTTCTGGGAAAGGGTGCTGTAAAGGTTTTGGTAATAGCGATGACCTAATCGACACGCAAAATCACGGCAAAGCTATTAAACACGACCCAGACCTTATCTTTTTCTTTGATGCCGAGTTTGCGCCTGCTCTCCTCGGTAACAAGGGAACACAACTCGGTTCCGTCCTGGATACGAACAGTGAATTCGGTCGTTAGCTTTCCTCGGAGTATCCGTGTAACCTCTCCGCGAAACATGTTCTCCGCCGAGCATGAGGGCTTTGTCTGCCCCTTCTGCAATATTACCCATGGCGCTTTTACCTCGGCAGATATTAATGAGCCTGCTTTGATGCCCAATCTTTCAAGGCTATTGTTGGTGATCATAGTGGTGACCAGGTCTCCACCGACGGTGACGAGTTCAACCTGCGCCTGAATGTCTCCCCGCAGAATACGTTCGATTTTTCCGAAGAAAGTGTTGCGTGCGCTGGTCTTACGTCGGTTTTCCTTTTCGACGAAATGTCTCGCCACCTGATGAATATCTTCTTCGGAAAAACCAATAAAAGACGCTGTCAGGTTCGGCGTAGATTGGCCGAGAATCCTTTGTACCACAGGCAATGGCACGTTGTTCTGCATCAGCTCCACTGCCCTTGCCCTTCGGATGGCATTGGGCGAACCCAAATCTTGTGCAAAACCACAGTCCACAGCCCTTTCATAAAATTTGCGCCTGACATGCCCTGCATCTACCTTTAACAACGCAGCAGTCTTTTCTGATAAATCCGAGCCATCCAGAATCAGTTGAATTTCGGACACCAATTCTGCCGAGATCTGCACCTCGCGCGAAGCTGTATTGACCGCTTCAACAGAATTCCCGTATCGGACGACCCGTCCTGACATGTCTATGTCTTTGCGCAAATCAAGCGCCAACACTTCGTTGAGACGTGCTCCTGTGTAACGAATGAGTAGGAAGATCATCAAAATACGTTGCCTGGAAGCGTGAACGTCGGAGCGCGATGAAGACTTCGCCCATGAGCGGAAGGTGCGTTCCAATTTCGCCAATCCGGTCGAGTCGAGGCACGGGGTTTCCTGCGGAAACTCGTAGATCCGGGCAGGATTCATAAGGCGAGAATCGGAATGCGCAGAGGCGATATGCGACGATTCGGGTTTCCGGCCTGGGTCTTTGGGCATAATCTTCTTCCTCGGCATCCTGCTACAGTCATTCTGAGTGACCGAGTTTACCACATTCTCCAACACCGACCAATAATTAGGGACATTAGAAAGCGCTTGACACGACACGCTGAGTGTCGTTATCATACTAACACGAGTTTACACAGAAACGTGTCAATGTCAGCAGTGAAATGCGATCATGCTTTGACTTGTAAGCCCCGGAGGATGGAATGTATTTCCCTGTATCCGGAGTTGAAACAGCTATCTGGGTTCCACCGCTCGTGGGGCTCGTCATTTCCTATTTCACCTCAATGGGTGGTATATCGGGAGCCTTTCTCATTCTCCCATTTCAGATGAGCTTCCTAGGTTTTACCAGCCCTTCAGTAACGCCAACGAACCTTGTGTTCAATGTTGTGGGTATCCCGAGCGCTGTCTATCGTTATTTCAAAGAAGGGCGGATGAACTGGCCTTTGGCGTGGAACATCATTGTGGGAACTATTCCCGGACTCGTGCTGGGCCTCTTCATTCGCGTGTGGTACCTGCCCGATCCGAGAGGGTTCAAGCTCTTCGTGGGGTGTGTTCTTTTGTACATTGGCGGACGTATGCTCTATCAGATAATAAAAGAGCGGGGAAAGAAAACAGCAGAGAAGGCCGCGGAGGCCAGAATGCGTGAGCATCGTGCAGAGCAAACAGGCATGGTGTCAAACACAGGTCGTCCTGCTATTTGTACGACCAAATGGACGCTCTCCTGCACTGAATATGAGTTCTTCGGAGAATGTTTTCGATTCCATACTACGGGGCTCTTTCTACTCTCTCTAGTGGTGGGCCTGATAGGAGGTGTTTACGGTATAGGTGGTGGAGCGATAATAGCTCCATTCATAGTGTCCTTTTTCGGGCTGCCGATCCACACAATTGCCGGCGCGACTCTCATGGGCACTTGTGTCACTTCCGTGGGAGGGGTGATCTTCTATGAATTTTTTGGTCCGTACGTGGCTCTTCCCGGTCAGTCCGTCCGACCGGACTGGTTGTTAGGCTTTTTATTCGGGATAGGCGGCTTCGTCGGCATGTACCTGGGTGCCAGAACTCAGAAGTATGTTCCTGGCGCGATTATCCGACCGGTGCTTGCGATAGTAACCAGCGCAGTCGGCCTGAGATATGTCATAGGTTATTTGCTGTGATCCTGACTCAGTCTTCGTAAAAACGGGCGCCGAGATATAATTTCCATTGAAACGTCTTCAGGAAGTCTCACCGTACTTGTATGTCCCGCGAATTGATTGCGAGCCTGGTTGCAGTCCGAACCAAAATCATGGCGTTACTCAGTATGGTGTTCCCCGAATTCAACTATTAACTTTTTTCTTGACATTGGGAAACAACGCTTCTATAAATCGAAAGATGTCGAACAATAGAAATATAGAAGTCGAACGACTCGCGGAAATGTTCAAAGCCCTGGGGAATCCCCATCGCCTAGCTGTCTTTCTCCGGCTGGCCTCATGCTGTCCCCCCGGAACCAGGTGGGTCTCGGATCCGGAGGCACGTCGCTTCGTGGGCCAACTGGGAGAAGAACTCAACGTCGCTCCATCCACCCTTTCGCACCACATAAAGGAACTCAGACAGGCAGGACTCATTTTGATGGAACGAAAGGGTAAAAACATCGAGTGTTGGATTAATGGAGAGGCGCTGAGCAAATTCTCCGAGCTATTCGTCGGATTGTCACCAACGAAGCTCTCGGACGCCGAAGGCGAGCATCCGGATGCCACTGATACCAGTTCGCGATTTTTTTCGTAATTTGCTATATGCTTCCCCAGTTTTTTTAGGGGAGGTACTAATGGGACGGGTGACATCAGCTGCTCCTCATCTTTCGGAGGAAGAGATTGCGCGGCGTTTGAAGGAGACCGTCGGCACGAGGGAGCATCGAAGGTGGCTCATCATTTGGAACGCTTTGGTGGACCCTCGTGAAGCGAAGGAGATTGCCAAACACACCGGTGTGGCGGAGAACACGGTTCACGATCTCGTTTCGCGTTACAGGCGATTTGGTGCCCAAGCTGTTGAAGCTCCTCGATCGAGCAAGCGTCGTCGGTGCTATTTGAGCAAGGAAAAAGAGGTGATTTTTCTGTCTGAGTTTCTGGAGAAGGCCGAGAGTGGCGAGATTGCGACTGCGGCCGACATCAGACGAGCTCTGGAGGGGCTTTTGGGACACAGGGTCCATCATTCCACGGTCTATCGGCTGCTTGAACGGAACGGGTGGCGAAAGATTGTACCCAGACCAGTTCACATAGAATCGAAGCAAAAGGTTAAGGAAGATTTTAAAAAAACTTCCCAGAACTTGTAGCTGAGATTCTTTCGGAGCGAGACCCGGAAGATACTAGGCCAGTGGCAATCGTGGCTCAGGATGAAGGCCGTTTCGGCCGCATCAGCACCCATCGGCCTGCATGGGCTCCTCCTGGGATAAGACCAAAAGCGCCACGGCAGGTTGTCAGAGTCTTCCTCTACGTGTTTGCTGCCGTATGTATGGCCTTGGGAAAGATGACCGCTCTGATCCTTCCCCTGGCTAATACCGAGGCCATGAACATCTTCCTGGAAGAGGTCTCTTGTGATTTCTGTGACTACTTCGTCATAATGCTGGTGGACGGTGCCGGATGGCACAAGGCAAGGGCACTGAAGATCCCTGAAAACATCAGGCTGATCACACAGCCGTCGCACAGTCCTGAACTCAATCCTGCGGAGCACCTCTGGGACGAACTCAGAGAGAAATACCTGCATAACAAGGCTTTTCGTACCCTGGATCAGGTCCAAGAAGCCTTGTGTGACGGCATATGTGATCTGATTAACGCACCGGAACGACTCCGTTCCCTTACCAACTTTCCATACCTGAGAGTTATGTAGTAAAAAGCGAATCGGTATGACAGGGCGGTTTGCTCCACCTGCGGCTGAGGCACAGCCGAGTCTATCGACGTTACGCGAAGTCGAGGAACCCTGATCAAGCCGGGTTTCACATCGCTCCGTGCATTCACGTGCAATGCTGAAGCGATCGCCTGACCGCGCTCCTGAAAGAAGCTACCTTTACCACAAGACAAAGGAGGTACGTCACATGTTACCGTCAAGCGCAATCACAGCGGAAATGGGGCGCATGATGGAATTGGCTCAACAAGGATTCCACTGCAGCGAAATACTTCTCTACATGGGCCTGGAGGCCCAGGGCAAAAGCAATCCCGATGCCATTAGGGCTGTTTCCAGCCTCGCCGGCGGGATAGGTTCCTCCGGAGATATTTGCGGCGCATTCACAGGAGGCGCCTGTCTTCTCGGACTCTATGCCGGCAGGGGTGCATCCGACGAAGAAGAGGACCCAAAGCTCCGTATCATGATCTCGGAGCTGTTGGACTGGTTCTCCACCGAGCAAGAAAAGCGATACGGCGGTATTCATTGCAGCGAAATAACCGAGGATGATCCGCAGAAGATGCCCATGCGATGCCCTCAGATTGTCGCGGCTGTTCACCGGAAGGTAAGGACGATCCTGGATGAACAGGGCTATGACTGGAATGCCGGCCCGAAGCCCGTGAGACGAGAGCAAACAGCGCACTCATGCAGCGCCGCCTGCCCGGTTGCAGCGGGAATGCAGGGGGCATGAATGCGGGGGAATGAATGGGGAAAAAACAGTTTTCCGGAAAACCCCTTT
>CAVUHP010000012.1:0-227629 GCA_963741425.1 uncultured delta proteobacterium | reverse complement strand
CGGCAGAATTCTGCCCTGATAACGACATAGCTATCAATGAATTGGATGAGATGTTGTCATGAACAGGTTCAGGGACAAAGGCCCTAACCAGGACATTTCCTTTTTCATCTGCTATTGACAAGAAATTGAGATCATTCTCCACTGCCAGCTCTGCCAACCGATTGCGAAGTTCGTTTATGTCGCCCTTTTGCAAAAGACTTTTCAGCGTTTCCTTCGCGGCCATTAGTCGTATTTTGGTTTCAAGATCTTCTTGAGAAGTTTTAAGAATGAGGCGAGCAGTTGCCAGATTGCTTTGCAGCTCGGTGCGAGCCCTGTCGATAATGGTCTCTTTGGCCAGACGCGTCCCAACCAGTCCAGTCAAAAAGCCGACTAGGACTACTACGCCCAAGAAGCCCCCAAGCACTTTTTGCATGAGCGAAAAATCTTGTGCCCAAGCCGCGAAGCCGGTCAAAATTCTCCAGGGGAATTTTCTTATGTTGGCGGGTTGCATAATGCGTTCACCTTTATTCGAGCTTTTTGATAATTTCATCTTCGAAAATTTGTCTGGCTTCTTCAACGGAGCCGGCATGAAACAGCTCCTCGTCAACAAGCAGATTGGCTCCATCCGTACATTGCTCCATACAGAAGGTTCCTTTCAACTCCACTTGATCTTCAAGTCCGGCTTCTTTTATGGCCTCCTTGAAATAATTAATAATGTCGTGAGAACCCTTCAAATGGCAGGCACTGCCCACGCATACCGTTATCACTCGCATGAGTTTGGCTCCTTGGATTCATCTGCCTGGGCGCCTTGTATAAGGGCGAACTCGGGCGCAAAGCAATATTAGACAACTGAAAATAGGATAGAGACCTGCGAAGTATTTTAGCCCTCTATGGTACTGACATGCAATACGTTCAGCAGTTCGATTGGATTATATATCACAAAGATGGAATATCCATAGCTTCCTACGATCACATCATAGATGATTCCCACAACATTATTTGGAATGAATACGGGTTCTGATATAAAAACGGTCCCACACTTGGTCCATAAAGGCTTCCACGCGGGTCTTCTCATTAGTTTTCTTGAGGCCATCATAAATGAGCGTGAGCATAGGTACTTCAGGGTGTTCTCTCAAGGCCCTCGAAAGAGTTGCTGTGACAACGGTAGCAAACAGGCAGTTGAGCGTCATGAGGTTCAGCACACCATCTGCGCCGGAATCAATTTGGTCGATCGTAGTGGCGATCGGCGCCGTGATCCCGGCAGGTAGTCGAGTGTCAATGTATCGCGAAGCATTTTTCCAGATGCTGAACCCAAAATAATTGGATGGACTGGTCTTAATAGCCTTCTTTGCCTGGCGGGCACCTTTGACGCGAAACTCCGATGCAGCCATAAACGTGTAAAGAATGGCATTCTCCGCTGCTTTTAATAAATGACTTCCCAAATTCCAGTGGATGTCCCTCAAAACCGACATTTTGAAGCTATCAGACAACGTGGGTGGAGGCCAAATCGTAGCACCGAGCGATTCAACTTGATCGTAGACCTGATTATTGGCAAACGGAACAACACGCGTGTAGTAGTCGCCGGTTACGGCAATCCCGGGTCTCTCATCGTCTTCTGTTACCGAGACTTGATACAGATCATGAAGCACTTCATCAAGACCGCTCCTGACACGGCCTTCTGACAAAGCTTCGAACATTTTCCTACAGCAGTTTTGGTAAATGCGATCCAGCTCGGTTCTGTCGGAAGCAATCGGCCTGATCCTCAAATAAATTTGAAAAAGAACGTCGTAAACGTTAAGTCCTTCCCAAGCACGAATGAGTACTCGCTGCCGGTTTCGTTGGGAAAATCCGAAGGACTTAAGCCCTTCGTTCACATCCTGGATTATTGACGTGGAAAAACCAAGCTCTTGCCTCACTTTCTCCATGTAAACAGGATACTGCCCAACTCGACAAGCATTTGGGCCTATCATATAAACCAAAGACTTTCGAGCAACATCTTCAGAGAGCGATTGAGCCAATTTTATATAGTCGCCTAAAACCAGGAGATATGGATGACACTCCCCGCCAACTGAGTGCGGGCGTCCCAGCTTTTCGGATTCCTCGTCGGGATGCGGCAATACCTGTGCATCAATACCCATAGAACGAGCCGCGGCGGCAAAACCGTACGAATGGTCGCAAAAATGCAATACGTAGAGCCTCTCGGGTTTGACGGGTTGCGCATACTTCTTTTCGTTCTGACCGGCTCGTACAATCTTTTCGAAAGCGGTCGGCCACGAAATTTTTCCTCGCTTCACATGGTCCGTTGACCCGCACGGGAGTGCTGCAAAGGATTTTGAAAGCAGTGGGGTTGACTCTTGGGATTGGGGGCGGTCTCTGATACCGGATGCATGAGAATATCTCTTGATCTGATCGAGAAAAGCCTCAATCCTGGTGGTGATTCCAGCCGTGGACGAATGTTCGTCCATCTCGAGGACCAATAATGGCTTTCCACCTAAGACGTCTCTGATATGTCTGAGAGTGAAAGGATCGGGACCGCAACCGAAAAACGTTATAAAAACAGGAAATAGTCTTGAATCGTCCGCAATTTCGCGAGCCACTCGAATCATATCACCCTGGTGTTTCCAATAAACCGAGAGTTCAGCGGGCGTGCTTCTTAAAGGATATATGTCTGAGGGAATCGCTTTGATTCCCAAACGTTGAAACAAGCGGCCAAGATTCATATTCAGGAAGGGTTCGGTTGTGTGATAAGGCTTGCCAAGAACTACCAAAGCTTTCTCGTTAAATCCCAAAGACTCGAGAAATTGTTCACCTACATTCCTAAGACTTTTTTGAAAATTTGCGAGCTGTTCCAATCCGCTGTTCAAGGCCAGTGTCGCCTCTCGTCTCGATATGCCGAGTCCACGGGCTAACTTCAGGTGATCCCGCCGAAAAGCTGCGTGTTCGGGTGAGAAACCGATAATAAATTCGAACCATTCAACATCGAACGTTCCTTTGAAGAACTGGGAGGAGCTTTGGATGTAAGGACAATATTCTGTCGCCTTGTCACCTGCCGCACATGGTTGTGTATTCAAAATTGAAGGATGGAAAATAGTTTTTTGGCCTCGATCAACCAGATCTTTAATCTGACCAGCCAAAATTTTCATAGGGAGACATGTTTCGACACTGAGAAAGCGCGCGCCACCTTCGAACTGTGTTCGGTCCGGCGGTAAAGCAGCGACAAGAGAAATCCCGATCTTTTTGAAAAATGCTCTCCAAAATGGATACCACTCAAAAAAATACGGTGATCGAACCATTCCCCAGGAGTGCTCCAAGTTGGGAATCCTGGTGATGAGTTTTTGAAGCAAGTCTTTTCTCACATTAAATGGATCTGTTTCCGACTTCATCGGCAGTGGTCGATCATCGAATTCCCATCTCTCGCAGAGCCCCCCATTGAAAACTGTGCGTTTTCCCACCTTATATTTATTCACACGACACTGATTTGCACATCCGTTACAATTGAACGGTTCTTTTGAGATTTCATCAGCATCGCGTAGCATTCCGGTTCGTTTCTTGGGAACGATCTCTTTATTATTGACCGCGCGCAGGACCTTTAACGCAGCGCCTAGTGCTCCGGACACTTTATAAAATTCAGGCGTTTCAAACTTGCGGCCGGTAGTTTGTTCGAATGCTGCTTTCACTGCAGGCGTTCCCGCCACTCCGCCGAGAAAAACAACCTTGTTTCCGAGCGATTTATGATTTGCTACGCGCTCAAGATAATTCTGAACAATGCTAATACAAACTCCTGCTGCCAAATCCGCCGGCGTAGCACCGGTATTTTGATGGTGAATTAGATCGGATTCCATAAAGACAGTGCATCTGGTTCCGAGATCCGCCGGGGTTGTGGATGAAAACGCGGCATCCGAGAATGGTTTTCCCATGTCCATGTTCAGGCGCTGCGCCTGGGCCATTAAGAAACTTCCGGTGCCCGCAGCGCAAACTCGGTTCATTTCGAAATCCCGCACATCGCCATTCTCCAGAGCTATCCATTTGGAATCTTGGCCGCCAATCTCCACAATTGTGTCTACCCGGGGATCATAACTGATAGCAGCTTCAGCCTGTGCGCTGATCTCATTAATGATGAGGTCCGCGTCGAGAAGTTTTCCTTGAAGGTATCTGCCGCTTCCGGTGACGGCCACAATGTCGGGCATCAGATTCCCGTCCGTCAGAAATCGGACCACTTCGGCCAATGCATCGATGGGACGAGATCTGGAGAGACGATAATCCTGCCTCAAGATTTGTCCCGTGCTGTTGATCGTGACTCCCTTTGCCGATACGGACCCGATGTCCAGACCCATAATTAACGGACGAGCGCATGATCGATCTCCAGGTTGCTCCTTGTTCGAAATTGTTTGTTCATTCGGGCATTTCAACCGCTGTAGGAAAGATCGTGATAACGGCCTGTTCAAAGCCTCTTCAGCCAGGTTTTTTAGTTTTGTTAAGGTCGTCGATGACAAATATTTTGTTCTGGGAGCCAATAACGCTGCCCCCACAGCTCCCAAGACATCGAAATAGGGCGGAATAATGATTTCTTTCTCGTCAAGATGTAAAAGCACTCTAAAAGCCTTTACAACTGCCTGATTATTCATCACACCGCCTTGTAGGGCAACAACGGAGATAATTTCTTCACCCCGGATCAGTGTTGAGATGTAATTTCTGACTAGACCGAAAGCGAGTCCGAAAAGTATGTCCGGAATGGGGGCGCCTTCCTGAGCCTGATGAATCATATCTGTTTTGGCAAATACCGCACAACGACCGGCGATCCTGGCAGGATTTTGACTGCGAAGCGCCAGAGAGCCAAAGGATTCCACGTTTATTCCAAGACGCTCCGCCTGTTCATCCAGAAATGCACCAGTACCCGCAGCACAAATTTCATTCATACGGAAGCCGGAAACTCGAGGACTAAAGGAGGCGGAAGGTTCAATTTTAATGAATTTTGAATCTTGACCGCCAATCTCAATAATTGTGCGAACATCAGGAGCCACATGATGGACTCCCGTGGAATGTGCGGTAATCTCGTTTACAGCAGGAATTCCCAGGGATTGAGAGACAAGCTCGCGGGCGCTGCCGGTCACCATTGCGCTGGAAATCGGCAGATCTTCACCTAATTTTTCAATCAGTTCGTTCGACGCCTGCACAAATGTTGCCAGGGGCCGCCCTCGAGTTCTGCGGTAAATTGTGATCGGCAATTCATCCGGATCAATCAAAAGAGCCAGATTAAGACTTATGGACCCGCAATCTATGCCAAGTTGAGCCGGCATCATTATCCACCTAATTCCTTTAGGCTATTCACGAAATTGAATTCTTGGGTGGATTCATTCCCCCACAATTGACTGCTCAGACCACCAGAGGCAGAATTAGATCCGAGTAATAATTCTTTTGAAAATATTATGTAACACAATCAGATCATCATCGAGCCGGTTATTTTTTAATTTCTTTTTTATTTACTAAGGCGAAATGCTAAATTGTCCCGACCGTGGTCGCGCATATGACTTGCTTCGAACTGCGCAAAACTGCTGTATCATTCACGACCGAAAGGAGAAATGGAGTATGCGTGCATTGGTATTAGGGGGCGCCGGCACTATGGGTCAGGGGGTTGCTCGTGACCTGATAAAACAACAACAAATCACTAACCTGATTTTGGCTGATTTATACCCCGACCCGCAAAGGTTGGCCCCAAAATTACGAGATAACGAAAAGGTGAATCTTATCAAGATGGATGTGAATGATCATGACAAGATGGTGCTCACATTCAAGGAAACTGACGTCGTGATTAACTGCGCAGGTCCTTTTTACAAAACTGCTGTTCCTGTAGCGAAAGCGGCTGTTCAGGCAAAGGTAAATTATATTGATATCTGTGATGACTATGAGGGAACGGAGATTCTATTCAATTCTGACATAGACAAAATGGCCAAACAAGCGGGGATTACTGTTCTTACAGGGATGGGTTCCGACCCTGGAACAAACAATGTCTTGGTTAAATGGTATGCAGACCGTCTGGACAGTGTGGATGAGATTTATCTTTACTGGGTGGTCGCAATAGCCGAACTTGCAGGCGCTGCCTGGGACCACAGTCTTCACATGACGCTTGGGAAAGTACCGCAATATATAAATGGTGAACTGGTCCATGTGGAAGGCGGGACCGATGTGGTGGCCGAAGAGTTCCTGGAACCGCTTGGAATATGTCACGTCAGGTATGTCGGCCATCCCCAGCCTTTAACCATCCCCAAGTACATCAAAGGTGTGAAGAATGTAATAATAAAAGGGGCACTTATACCTTTATGGGTCGATGAACTGATAAAGCAACAGAAAGATACCGGGTTCTTGGGCCAAGAACCAATTGAAATAAGACAGACCAAAATAACACCTTATGATCTTGCACTGAAGCTTTGGGAGGGCATTCCGGAAGGAAGGGACAAAGGTCCTCAATCTTCAGGTCTCAAAGTCATTGTCAAAGGGGAAAGGGCCGGCAAGAAGGTAACCTACACAGCGGACATGGTAGGAAGAATGGCTCCTGGAACAGGGCTTCCCGCATCCATTGCAGCGCTAATGATGGATGCAGGCGATGTGGCCGAAAAAGGAGTGGTTGCCCCCGAAGGCTGCATTGATCCGAGCAAATTCCTGACGGCATTTCTGAAAAGAGGCGCAAGAATACATCAAACCGAAAAAGTGTCATCTATGCTTGAAGTTTAGCTCGGGGCAGGAGATTTGTTATGAAAGAAATAGAAAAACTGAATATCACCAAAAGTCGCCAACTATTCGAGGAAGCTTGTGGGTTGATACCGGGAGGTGTTCTGGGCGCCAGAAAGCCGGCGGATTTTATCAACGGAGAATATCCTATCTTTCTTGAAAGCGGCAAAGGCTGCCGCCTGATTGACGTTGACGGAAATGAGTTTATTGATTTTCTCTGCGGTTACGGCCCGATCATCTTGGGTTATCGTGAAGCAGAGGTGGATGACGCGGTTTACAAACAGATAAAAGATAAGGGATTTTGTTTTACCCTCACTCAAAAATATCAAAACCAGTTGGCCAAGAAACTGACTGAGCTCGTACCTTCTTCTGAGTTGAGTATTTTTCTGAAAACAGGTTCCGATGCAACTACCGCAAGCGTCCGCATTGCACGGGCCTACACAAATAAACTCAAAGTGATGCGCTGCGGATATCATGGCTGGCATGACTGGTGTGTTGAAATGAAAGGCGGAATCCCTTCAAAATTCTACGAAGATGTCTTTGAATTTCAGTATAATAACCTTGATCAGTTGAAGGACCTGATGACAATCCACGGTAACGAGACCGCTGCCATAATCATGACGCCCTTCGGCCATCCCAACCATCAAAAGATGCAGACTCCAAACCCAGGGTTTCTTGAAGGCGTAAAAGAGATTGCCAACAGTTATGGCGCTATCTTGATTTATGATGAGATCCGTACTTGTTTCAGGCTTTCCATGGGGGGCGCACAGAAGCTCTATGGGGTTACTCCCGACTTGACCGTTCTTGGAAAAGCAATGGCTAACGGATATCCCATCTCCGTTGTGACGGGAAAAAAGGATGTCATGATGGCGGCTGCCGAGAAGCTTTTTATTTCTTCGACCTTTTTTCCTAACAGCGAAGGGTTTGTTGCCGCACTCAAGACAATTGAAGTCATGGAGCGTGAAAACGTGCTTGCCAATATCTGGGAAAAGGGGGAGAGATTCTTGCCAAAGCTCCAGGCCGTCCTTGATAAACATAATGTGGGAGCCGAACTGACCGGCGTTGCCCCGATGTTCTACATCACATTCAAAGACGATGAAATCGGGTCGCAGAAACAAAAACGCAAGGATTTTTACACTCAGCTAATCCGAAGGAAAATCTTTTTCGCGCCCTATCATCATTCCTATATATGTTTTCGGCATACGGAAAAAGATCTCGATTTGACGCTGAATGCAATTGATGAATCCCTGGCCTTTATAAAGGAAAAGCGTTAGTTCCGGGATCATTCGGCATAATGGTTATCTGAAAGGACGGCCTGTCCCGCGGGACTGGCCGTCCGCTTTCTGAGAATCATTTCGCTGCCAGTGCAATAATCCATCACGAAAAAATAACATCACGGTAACCGAGAACTCACAGAAGAGTGGTCAGGTTGCTCGCCAACAACGGGGCCGGGGTGCCTCTTCCAGCCAGAGCTTCTCAACCTCTGACTCCGACGGTTCATCCAGGCTGAGAAGCAGCTTGTCAGCCAACTCCTCCCGCTCCTCAATACCTAACTGGAGGGCCGCTGTAATAACTTCATCCCGCACCCTTCCTGAATGATGCGCTACTGCTTCATAGTTTTGCTGCCTCAATCTCGGTGTGGGCCAGTTTAACAATGGTGCTTGCTTGCTCAATATGATTTTCCGTTGTCAACTTGCCATTCAGGTATGTGCTGCCACACAATTCTGCGACCCTGGCAAGGTTGTACAAGTAGTCTCTGTCCTCTATTTTCCTTCGGACCAAGTACTGAAATAAGAGCAGCACAGAATTAGCAGTGTACTGATTGACGTTCCCGACGAATAAACCAAAACGTTCAGCACCGAGGTCAAATTTCTCAGGTGGCGGAGACAATCTTAATTCAGCTTTGAACACTATTCTTCCGGGATCACTTCTGGAGTCCACTAGTTTCACGGCATTACCAAGTTTGGTTAATACGGCATGAATAAGAGCTTTAACGTCGACCTCCGGTGGCGTCACGGGCAACGACATGCCATCTAGAACTATGGCCAATGATGATGCTACCTGCGTGTCATTACCGATCACCATTAGTTGTCTAGCGGTGAAACAGCTAAAGAACAGCATTTCCTGCCACTGGTTTCTAATCTCCTTAGTAATATGACTTTCTAACGAAACTGTAGCCTCGTTTGGTTCGTAAAAGTGAATTTGGATTCTCGTAGAATCATCCATGCTCTGAATCTTCTGCCTTATGCCATTCCTCGGAGGGCGGACCCGAGTGCGCGGTCGCAAGATGGTTCCTCCGACGAGGAAAAGCCAGCACCATCGCTTACAATACGATACAAGCATAAAAACATCGTCACATTCGTGAAATTACACCCGCGTCTTAGCCTACATTAGTCTGCAAATGATTAATCCGATCACCTAACACTCGTGATCCAGTGCTTGCGAGTTTAGATAACACGCGGCTAAACACACTGCTTGTAGTGTTCACCTTTTCCGTAATTGAGATGTTAGAGGGGGTCTCCAGGTCTGGGAGTGGTCTAGTTTCTTCCGTGTAGCCCATCTCCTTCATAGCACATTGGGTGTCCACGAAAGCCTTGGTTATAGTGCTGTCGGACAGAGAGGTCCTCATGAAGAGTTCCATCTCGTCTATCGCTCCGGCATCAACCAATTTCTGCAACACTTTTCGGAGTTGATTCTCAGAAATGGCATATTTTTCCATAAGCTCCCTGTCGCCCATTCCATTGCGAAGATCCCTCAAAAAAGGTTTGGCTTTAATTTTCCGTTTCGAAGTGGTCATAAGGCTGCCTGCCATCCTAGATCTAGGAATTCAATTAACTCTTGGAGCCTTTGCAAATCTTGATCAGAGATTGCGGTTACCTGGAATCCGGCCACCGATTGTCCCTCGGATCCTTCACTCCCTACCCAACGGCATTCCGCCATAAGTTCGAATGGGTCGAGGATGCCGATATCATCTCCCAAAATCGCAAGAGTCTTGAGTTCACCAACGTCAGCTTCAATTCCCCTTACTGCCAGTCCCTTCTCCGTTATGTCTTTGACGGTGCCGCTCAAGCCGTCATTACTCCTGTCTGACACTACGATTGGTAAGGACGGAGACCGCCTAGAAACTTTGCGCCTCTCATGGTAGACGGACTCACCAGTATCCAATGGTGGTTTGAAACCATTGATATCGGAAGGTCCCAACAATCCCTCTGTCAAAAGCTTCTGGCAAACATTCTGCAGCCCAGAATTCGAAAGCTGATACTTCTCCATTAACTCTGGACCTGTCATACCTGATTGCACATCTCCTGCAATCTCTCGTGCGATCTTCCGTCGTTCTTCCAGGATAATCTGAAAAGTTTTCTTGAGTTGTTCGCCTGAAAGACCGTATTTCAGCATTAGTTCCCAACGCGACATGCCTGAGCGCATGTCGTGTATAATCTCCCTGCCGGAAATTACACCTTCGCTGGGCTTGACTCTTGCGTCCAGAGCTTCGTTGAAAGAAGTCACGCGTTCCACCGGTTTCAAGACTTTCCGGAGGGCTTCCTCAGAGAGATCATATTTCTCCATTAACTGGCTATCCATCATGCCTGCCTTAAGATCTTGGACAATATCCATGGCGCTAACATGCTCAATTATCACTGATTCACGGAGTTTTCTCGAAAGGCTCTCGAGTCCGGCCGCTGACAACTTGTACTTCTCCATAAGGGCGGAATCGGGCATTCCCGCCCCGATGTCAGAAAGGATGGTTTTGGCATCTATTTTCTTGCTCAGTTTCTTCATAGCTGTCCTAGTCTAAGTGACATGAACGGTCGCTTTCGCAAATCTACGGCGATGAACTTCAGTCGTTGCTGGTCCTCTTGAGTACCTGTGCTCAACGTCTTCCTTGTATCACTTCATGGTCTCATCAGGGTTTTGGGTAGTTAGCTAACTGTCGGGCAAACTTGTCGCTCATACATCTGCATCTCAGTGATGAGGTCTGCCTCCTTCAACTTCCTCAGGATGCACTCGAGTTGCGTTCGAGTAAGCTCATACTTTTTCGTGAGAAGCGTATCATCGATTCCAGAGTGGATATCCTCGGCAATTTCCTGTGCTTTGACAATCCGCTTCCGCGTCACGTCCTCCTCACTCTGCCCACATTGCGACACAAAGTGCCGGCAGGCCACACATTCAGGATCTCTACCGGTTCTTAAAGGACAGGAGCGGCGTGACTCGATCAAAGATCTGAGGACAGTGGAATCACGCTCTGAAACATCTAACATTTCAAAACCTGCGGCAACATATTTTGCGGAGTGGCCCCTGATCTCCGCCCACTTGCATCTTGCCACCACAAGCACAGGGTCAGCCTTGATTAACGGTTCCACATCAATCAAGAAGCTCCCGGAATCGCCGACCTCACATTTAATGCCTGCCGCACTGAATCCCTTTCCCGAGATGTCTCGCAATATGCCGGTCGACGACCCTAGAAGATCCTGTATAGGCACTCGGCCCTTAAGGCTTACCCGGGGCTCAGAACGTTGCTCAATATGAGTGACTTTTCGCTCATATAGCGGGTATTTTTGGAAGAGCTCTGATTGATCAATAGTCCCATTGGCCACCAACAAATTGAAAAGTCTCTCAACACCTTTGGCAGAAAGACGGTACTTTGTCCTCAGCTCAGCCTCGCTAATCCCTGAGCGAATTTCATTGAGCACTTCTCGAGGCCTTATTTTTCTTTTGCGTATCATGTTTATCCGTTACCCACCTCCAGTGATCCTACAAAAAGTTCTGAAACGCGATTACGTTCTGAGCTGCTTTGAAAATCGCGACCTATTCTGTTTCGCAGGGCGCCATGATCACGTGACTCACGACTTCCTGAATTTGACCGCCATCATATGGTTTTGGCAATACTGCCATAAAGCCATGACCTCTGAAATCGGACATGATCGGATCGTTACAATAGCCGCTGGAAGCGATGGCCCTCACTTTAGGATCAAGGGTCAACAGTCTTCCCAGGGCTTCCTTCCCGCCCATCCCGCCGGGTATAGTCAAGTCCAATATCACGACATCAAATTTCTTCCCTTGCTGCATTGCCTGAGCGTAAAGTGTTATCGCTTCCCGTCCATCTTTGGCGACGGTGACTTCACATCCGCCGAGGGTGAGAAATTCGGCCGCGAGAGATCTGAGCACCTCCTCATCGTCCATGAACCAGTATTTTTCCCCTGAGCGTCAGACGTTCCGGTTTTCTCAGTTCAGTAGTAACGGCAATCGCTTGACCAGCCGGCAAATAGAAATGAACTGCGGTGCCGACCCCTTGTTTCGACTTCAACGTGATGAATCCGCCATGCTTGCTGATTATTGAATAACACGTTGCCAGTCCCAAACCTGAGCCTTGATCCTTCGTAGTAAAATAGGGATCAAAGACCATTCGGAGGTTTTCTTTCGCAATTCCAACACCTTGATCCGCAATCGTCACTTTGACGTACTTACCTGTTTTTAATGGTGGCCAGCCCTCCTCCCGAATCTCGACGTTTTTGGCTCGCACCAGAACGATGCCGCCTTGGGGCATGGCTTGAATGGCATTGATGAGCAAGTTATGGGCCACCTGCGAAATCTGTCCCGGGTCTACCTCCACCGGCCAAACTTCTTCCCGAAGCAACAATTCACAGCGAACATTCGAGCCCCGAAGAGCGAAGTCCGCACATTCCTTCAGCAAGTCTCTGATCGAAGCAGCCGCCTTCACCGGCTCGCCACCTTGAGAAAAGGTAAGCAACTGGCCTGTGAGGGCTTGCGCACGCCGCACAGCTTTTGTCGCTGCTCCGAATCTTTCGAGAGACTTGTGATTGAGGCTGCAATATTGTGTCCCGAGCTCAATGTTACCGACGATGGCAGTAAGAAGGTTATTGAAATCGTGGGCAAGACCACCGGCTAAGAGTCCCAACGATTCGAGTTTTTGGGCTTTCCGAAGCTCCTGCTCCGTTCGCCATTTCTCGGAAGTGTCCTTTTTGAGAAACCAAAGCCCGATCAGCTCTTCGCCTTTCAGGCGAGCTATCAAAGTATATTCAAAGACTCTGGTAGACCCTCCGACGCGATGTTCCAGGGTTTCAAAAGAGCGTATGGGAAATCCATCCTGGATCCATCTTTCGCAAAACGCTTTCCGTTTACCTTGAACAGGGAACAACCTCCCGAGCGCTATTCCCACAAGGTCTCTTATCGATTCAAATTTGTAAGATCTCGCAAACTCATCGTTGCCGTCAATCAACCGGGCATGGATAACGCTGTCCAACAACTGCTCGCACGGCAAAGATCTGTCAACACCCCAGCGCAGCCCAAATTCTGCTACCCCGAACGGAACAATGCTGATCAAACTCTTGTATTTTTGCACCGCCTGGAGTTCCTTCTCTGCCGAAAGATTTTCAATCTGGGCCAACACCATACGATCTTCGTCGATCCGAATGGTGCGCAGATGTATCCGGCCCCATACTCCGGACTCATAAATTCTCAACTTCGCTTCCGTAACTGCCGGTTGCCGTCTTGTGAATACGTCTTCAAGGAGTGCCTCAATCTTGCGGCGATTGCCTGGATCCGAAAACAAAGACGAGAAATTCCTATCTCTTGTCAGTTGCGATCCTTTAAGCATGCTTATGAATGCCGTGTTTGCAAACTCAACTTTGTGGGAACGCGCGATCAGCACAGTAGGTATTGACAGGGCTTGCAATAGTTTCCCAAACGCGTCAATCCTTTCTTGCCGCAGGTCAAAAGTACCTGAAGCTGTGAGTGTTTCGGAAACCAGAGTGTTGATGTCTATGGTTTGTGTTCTATCAAAGGAGTTATCCGGACGGCCCTGATAGTTAACTAGCAGGACATGACCGGTCGAAGTCAGTGGTTTTGGGTTGGTAGTAGAGTCGCTCATGATGCGTTCGGTCCACTAGTCACATGAGGATTTGCACCCGAGGTCCCCTGGCCGGGTGGCAACTACTGAGCCTGACATATCTCTATCCTCAGAAAGCTGGTCCGCACGTTTTGCACCAAGCAGTTTGAGGATCTCGAATTCTCCCACGCCGCTGGCTATTGTGAGAGCAGACTGCCCATCGCGATTCCGTATTTCGACTGTCGCACCATTGGCGAGGAGCAGATCGACTATCTCTTTGTGGCCTTTGTGGGCTGCCGCGATTAATGCTGTGTTGCCAAAATCGGTGCGATGATCAATAGCTGCTCCACGTTCCAACAGCAATCTTGCAATCGCGGAGAAACCTCTCCGTGCTGCGAAAATCAGCGGTGTCTTACCGCGCTCTGTCTGCGCATTGACCGGTGCGCCTTGATCCAAAAGGATCTCAACAATGTCGCGGTGCCCTTTACTGGCTGCCCGCAATAAGGCCAGATTCATTGCGGCCATCTTGTTGTCTGGCGATTCCCAGTTCCGGAGAGCGATCTCTGCCAAACCGGTCCGGCCCTCCTCAGTTGCCATAATCAAGAGCGAAGACCTGTCTTGATCCTTTAGACTCGTATCTCCGCGAATAATGAGTATAACGTGAGCGACCGACGCCTGTCCTGCTTCTATTGCTGCCGCTAGACCCGTCCTGCCATTCTCGTCAGCTTGAGTGACATCCGCGCCGCATCGGAGTAGGAGCTTGACAATATCAGGGCGCCCACATGCGGCAGCCCGAGTGAGGATAGTGCTGCCATCGCCATTGGACGAATTCGGATTTGCTCCATGCCGAAGAAGCCGTTCAACAAGTTCCCAACTTCTCTTCTTGGATGCCAAGGTCAAGGCGTCATTGCCTTTATCGTTCCTGGCGTCAATGTCAGACCTCGCCGACAACAGCAGTTCCGCGACTTCGGTATTGCCCTCGCTGGCAGCGAACATGAGGGCAGTAGTACCTTTATTGTTTCTCGCTTCGGCCACAGCTCCTTTTCCCAAGAGTAGACGAACTACCCCAGCGTGCCCGCGAACTGAAGCCTTCATAAGGGAATTTCCACCGAACCGGTCCACCGCGTTGATGTCCGCGCCGTTATGAATTAGCATCTCAACGAGTTGCTCATGCCCCCCATAGGAGGCAAACATAAGACTCGTCCTCCCGTGGCAATTCACAGTGTTCACGTCTGCTCCGGAGTCCAAAAGCACTTCTACGACCTTCTTGTGGCCCTTGAAACAGGCCTTCATGAGCGCGGTGTAGCCAGACTTGTCCCCAGTATTGAGCGATGCTCCACAAGACAAGAGAAATATGACTACTTCCAGGTGGCCTCCGGAGGCAGCGGCAATCAAGCCCGTCTGACCAAGCTCGTTTGGCGTATCAACGTGAGCCACGTGGTCCAGCATCAGTCTAAGGGCCTCCAAGCGGTTGGCTTTGGCGGCTTCCACAAAGAGGGAAGCTATCGTGCGACTCATTATGCTGCGGTGCCTCGGAAGATCTATAATCAATTCGACTTCTCCTGCTTAACTCCAGGCAGCGTTCGCGGATCGGGTCAGGCTGAACACCTCATCTGCGCAAACCCGTCAGGGCACGCGATTAGCGGAACGTCCTTCTCCGTCTTCCAAATCTGCTGCCCCATACGACTCACCGATGCCGCTCGCACTTCACGCGGTTCCCTGAAGTGGCGTTAACACTTCCGGCAGATAGCCCCCTGGTGGCCGTAGATCCAAATGTTTTAAAGTGAAGCCCCCCACTGAAATGCACCTCAAGCTAGGCTTTTGCTTACGGAATGCTCGCCATCTTCTGCAGGTACCGTGCCAAGACTTGTACGAAAAAAGCAAACTAAAGAAATGGCCCTGGTCACGATGTTTTTCGTCATACGAGAACTTCAATCTACTTCAAAAAAACTCGACACCAAGGGCTCCGAGCGAGCCATTTTGACTCCCAAAACAGATACGTGAGCCTAACAGGCTTGTTACATAAGCCAAAGGGCCGCGAAAGTCCGCAAAATCCCTAAGTTTTTTTGATGTTTCAGGCTGTGGCAGTAGACACTTAGACGTGACCGCAAATAGGACACTGCAGCCTGCACGAAATCTGATTGACAGCCGGATCGTACCAGTTCGCGATTCGTAGCCCCCATCTTTGAAGGCGTAGGGTCTCAGATGATTCTTCAGCCGAGCGTTAGGCTTGACATCGTTGTTTTTAGATGCTAAAAACAGACCATGAACCGGGAGCCAAGAAATCTGCCCGAACAAATTCGTCGAGTTATCAATCGACTGATATTCTTGGAAAAACGCACTGTTCTACGGCATGGCGGGCTGAAACTCCATCCGTCGGAAATCCATTTGATGCAAGTTATAAGCGAATACCAGGACCTAAGCGCCGGTAAGATGGCCCAAAAGCTGGGGATCAGCAACGGAGCAGTTTCTCAAACTTTGGCACGGCTTGAAAGGAAAGGAGTCATTACCAAATTCAAGGATCCGACCCTCAAAAACAGGGTGACAGCATCGTTTACCGCGTCGGGAAAGGAGGCTATGGAGCTGTTTCAGGCCGAGCGGGCGTCATATAGTGAGTTTTTTTCCAAGTATCTGACTGGACTTTCTGAAGAAGAAAGAGAATTAATCGGCGGCTTTCTTTCGCAGATCGAGGCGCTCTTGAAGGGATTGGATTAAATTTTTTTGGTTTGTGTTTGTAGTATCTAAAAACACACCGGCAACTTTCACAAAGAGGGATTGCCAAAACAAAGGAGTGAAATCATGCGGAACAAACTTATGGCGGGCATTTGGCGGTACGTCGTCGGGGTCCCGCCATTCCTGTGGGAGAAGCAAATTGAAAAAGCAATGGGCAAAGCCAAAATGGCCACCGAATTCATGACTCCGGAACATAGACTAGTCCATCATTTTGTGGTCAGAGAGATGCCGCGTCTGGGCAGGCCAATACCGTCAGGACTCGTGGCCGAGGAATTGGCTCTCCCTTTGGAGCGGGCGTCCGAGATATTCGAGGACCTGGAAAAGCACCTGACCTTTCTGTGTTCAAACAGCGACGGAGATGTGAGCTGGGCCTATCCCGTGACAGTTGACGAGACCCCCCATGCCATAACTTTTGATACAGGAGAGCGCTTGTACGCTGCTTGAGCAGTGGACGCATTCGCGACGCCCTTCGTGCAAGGGCGACTAAGAGGTGAAGAAGTGACTGTCAGAGTAGTCTCTGAATGTGCTCTCTCAAAGAGACCCATGCTTATGGAAATTGACGGTGACATGAATTTCAGATGTGACGACGAAGACTGCAGCCCAATGATCTTTGTGCCTAAAGTGGATTTTAAGAACCTAACAGACCCGAACATAATCGATGCGTTTTGAAAGGAGAGCGTTTTCTTCTGGTCAGAAGAATACGCCAAAGAATATCGGAGAAAAACGCACAGGGTGAGAGGAGCCTACTTTACGGCCAGGCAAATCGCCTATTTGAACAAGCGAATTCAGAGCGCCCTCTTTGGGTGGGAAGTGTCGAATCAGCAAATGTGAAAGGAACGCCTTGAATACAGAGTTTGTAGCAGAGATGGATGGAATTTTGTGCGCTCCTTCGGTGACTGAGATTAAGGTGCGCGGTTTTCACGTGGATGTGTTTGGTGTTGTCAACCATGCGTGTTACATCCGTTTCTTCGAAGAAGCCCGATGGGCGCATATGGATGAGCGGCCGGAGCTGCGACAGGGTTTGAGCCAGGCCGGGGTAGGGCATTCGGTTGTCTCGCTCGTCGTCCAGTATAGGCATCCGGTGCGCTTTGGGGACGTCTTACGCATTGAGACGCGTGTGGGGCGCGCGAGCAGCCATAGCATCGTCTTCGATCAGAGGGCTCACGTCGGAACAGGCCGTGACGCTGCCGTAGAGGCCCAAGTGACCAATGTTTTCTTTCGAACTCACAGCAGTCAGGTGATTGGGGTGAACGACGAAGTGTTCGATTCCTGGGGAGAACTGAGAAATCTAAGCGAACCGCCGTTCGACCGCTAATCGCAATTCCAAATTTTTTGGCGGAATCGTAAATGATTAACAAATTAATATAAGGTTCGTCTAAATTGATAGAGAATTGAATTGAGGGACAACGCTGCCCGAGAATAATAAAAAAGATAATTTCAAAAGACTGGACGAAAGAGAGATGAATAAATGATGAGATTAAAGCATGTTCTAGCAATCCTTGTGGTACTGGGACTTATTTTGAATATACCGATGATGAGTTTGGCGCAAGACAGTTCGGTTGTACCGAATCAGACGCAGCCACAACAGCCGAGTGGGCAGGCTCCGCCTCAACTGGTAGGGGGCGTTGCTACAGTCGTCGGAGTCGATCAGCCGGAGAATTGTCTCAAAGTCAGGAGTGGACCGGGCTCCTCGTATGACGTAATTGGATGCGTTCTTATCGGTACAGAACTGAATCTTACGGGTGTTTGGACATCTAATAATTGGGCTCAACTCACCGGCGACGGATGGGTTTTTGGAGATCAAATCTCCACGGATTTGCGTCCTCCTCAGGCGACTTTTTCTCAAAGCGACACTTATGCTAATGAATATTTACCGATTGAGGACTATTCTTCTCTAGATTGGGATTATCTCCCGGATTACGGGTACGCAAGCTACTGGTACGGAGACATTCCGATCGTTGTATATAATTCCGGCGTGTGGTGGAGACATCATCCGTGGTGGTGGTGGAGTCGACATCATGCACACGACCCAAATCGAAACTGGATGTGGAACAGGGCCACCGGAATAAATACAGATTTGATAAGAAATCGGTCCGACTTGAATCGTGCGTTCAATCGATCAAACTTGAATCGCGCCTTGAGAGAAGCAAACCTAAATCGAGCGTTGAATCAGGCAAACTTAAATCGTACGTTGAACCAAGCAACCCGAAATCGCACCTTGAATGAAGCGAACCTGAATAATCGTACGTTGAATCAGGCAAACTTGAATCGCAGCTTAAACCAGTCCAACTTGAATCGCACATTGAACCAATCGAACTTGAGTCGCGCATTGACTCAGCCCAACATCAATCGCAATTTGAACCAATTCAATAACACTTTGAATAGGTCAAACTTAAATCGTACATTTAACCAGCCTAACTTGAATCGCACATTCGGAACTAACCAGTCCAATGTTCTTAGAAGTCAATCATCAAATTGGAACCGAAATTTCGCGAACAATCAATTAAATCTGAACCGAAATTTCTCAAGGATTCAACCAAACTTGAATCGTAGTTTCACTACCACAAACCGATCCAATATAAGCAATTTCAACTTCAACAGGTCTTTCAACCGAGCGAACACGGCAAGGAGTTTTTCTAGCGTACGTTCTCCAAATCTGGGGAGTTTTGCACTGCGCTCACCAAGCAGTACCGGTATTCACATCAGCAGTTCTCCACATGTTAGCACTGGTGGAGCAAATCTGAGCCGCGGCACAATACGCCACAGGTAATTTAGTCGGTTGATAGACTTTAAAGGCGACCGGAAAGCCGGTCGCCTTATTTGTTGTCGGGACGTTCCAGTGCAACAGAGCGCTTGATACGTGACGCTCTCTACAAGGAATCCTTGATTTCTCTGTGTCCTGTGATATCATTTAATGACACTATGAAATTGAGCAGTAAACAGACAAAAACGATTGGTGCCATATTCGAAGAGCCAATTCGTTCTGATGTTGAATGGACTGATATAGAGACACTTCTCCGAGGGTTGGGGGCTGAATTGAGCGAGGGCCGGGGATCGAGGATACGAGTTTACCTCAGAGGGGTCCGAGCTGTCTTTCATCGACCTCATCCGAGAAAGGTGACGGACAAGGGAGCGCTCAAATCTGTTAGACGGTTTCTGACCGAAGCAGGCATCGAGTTACTGGAGTAGAATAATGTTGAAATATAAAGGATATACGGGCCGCGCTGAATATGATGATGAAGCAAGGATCTTGCACGGGGAGGTCCTTGATCTTAGGGATGTCATTACTTTCCAGGGGAAGAATATCGAAGAACTGGAAAAGGCATTCCGAGAATCCATCGATGACTACTTGGAATTTTGCGAAGAAAAACGCGAAGAGCCTGACAAATCTTTTTCCGGACGCTTAATGCTCCGCTTACCTCGAAGTTTGCATAGGAAAGTGCATGTTAATGCCCTCCGAGAAGGAAAAAGCCTAAATCAATGGATTAAGGAGAAACTGGAAAAGGCCTGCTGAGAGCGGAACCAGTGTGTCAGCGTGGTCTCAACATTCAGAATCAACTGGAACTCTCGTCGTTATGGATGCAACTCTATCTTATCTATTGTTTATCATTTGTCCTATTACCTTCTTGATCAACCTCTATTGGCTTTGCTGATTCGAACTCCCAGGCGGTTCTTATCCCCGGTTTTTTGTTTTCGATGGCATCCAGAATTCTCTCTGGGGTCAAGGGATAATGATTGAAATAGATTCCGAGCGCATTTCCAATCGCATTACAATACGCCTGAGCAGCAGACATCGCCACCGACATACCGGCCTCTTTAGCGCCATAAGGTCCCGCCGGGTCTATAGTTTCGACAATAATTGGATTGATTTTCGGCATGTCTTTTATAATCGGGATCTTGTATTCGAGCATGGACGGATTGAGCACGTGTCCTTTGTGCCAACGATGCTCTTCACCTAACATTCCGCCTTGTCCGCCCATGGCGATTCCGCCCTCAAACTGACCTTCGACTACCATTGGGTTCAATGCATAGCCGCAATCTTGAGCAGCCGTAACTTCAAGAGCCTTCACCTGACCCGTTTCCGGGTCAACTTCAACTTCAGTTACAGTCGCGCCGAAAGAAAACGTCTGAGATAACTGCCCTTTGGGATTACTAATCCATTCTCGACGCTGATCGACTTCGGGCGAGAAAGACCCTCTGCCCATGATTGGACGACCCATGATTAGCGCCTTCCGCACCACCTTTTCAATGGGGATACCCTTGTCCATGGCGCCTTTTACATAGATAGTCCTGTTTCGAAGCATCAGGTCTGAGGGCTCTGCTTTAAGTATGCCCGCGGCCACTTTGAATAGCTGGTTTTTTGCATCGCAAGCGGCGCTCTTTACTGCATTGCCGCCGCCGAATGTCGAAATCATGGAGTACGATCCGGCATCTGTAGGTGTGACTTCAGTATCAGCAGAAATAAGTCTGATTTCTTCCAATGGTAGACCCAGTTCTTCGGCTGCGATCTGGGCAAGCATGTTATCGTTTCCCTGCCCGTTATCCACCACACCTGAGATGACTGTGGCTCCTCCGTCCTCGTGGAACTTGATAAAAGCCTGTGACCCGCCTCGAATGCCTAGAGGGAAACCCGTCTGAACAGAGTTTATTCCCATTCCGATACCGTGATTGGGTTTCGGATTTTTTAGTTTGTTCAAAAGGTCACTCTTCTCCGCGGTTTTCTCTATGCATTCCACGAGCCCGCAACTGGCAACGTAAGAACCTGTGGGTGTAGTGTCTCCAGCCCGTCTGGCATTCCGCAACCGGATGGTAACGGGATCTATCCCGAGTTCTTCGGCAATCATGTCCAACTGAGTGTCAATGCCACATGCGAAAGATCGTCCGTGTATGCGGATCATTCCTCGCACAGGTTTGTTTGTGTAAATACGGTACCCCTGGAATCTCACGTTTTCCATACGAAACGTCTGTTCGTGGCAAAGAAACGGCACCGAAGTCGCTATCGGCCCTGTGCTAGAGTAGGCTCCTCCGTCCAGATAACAGACTATATCACGTGCTAAAACAGCTCCATCTTTATCAACACCTGTTTTAATCGTCGTGGTCATCGCATGGCCCATGCGGGTAGCAATGGAATTCTCTTCCCGCGAGTAAACAACCTTTACCGGCCTCTCACTCTTGAGGCTTAGAAGGCAAGTGATGAACTCTGCGGGGAAAACATCGGATCGGCCACCGAACGCTCCACCGATTGTTATTTTTCGAACATTTACCTTGGACAACGGCAGCTTCAGAGCGTTTGAAAGCGCTTTGGCTTTCGTGTGCGGGGAAGCGTTGGGCATCCAGACTTCAACAGACCCGTCGGAATGACTGTTCGCTACCACAGCGTAGGGCTCGGTCATAAAGTAGGAATCTTCTTCCGCGACAAACGTGTCTTCGCGAATAAGCACACATTTCGGAAAAGCAGACTCTACGTCCCCAATATCGATTTTAACGTCTACATTTATATTTCGCGGCCAATCATCGTGTATCAGCGGCGCGCCTTCAGCTAATGCGGAACGGCAATCGAAAACAGCCGGCAATTCCTCGTATTCCACCTGGATAAGACCAAGAGCCTCAAGCGCTGTTTCTTCGTCTATAGCGGCCACTGCGGCTACTTCATCGCCCACATAGCGGACCTTATCCACGCATAACAGTTGCTGATCTCTGGTATAACGGAACACACCCCACTTCTCGCCCGCTGTATCGGCACCGGTTATCACGGCATGGACCCCACGGAGCTTTTTCGCGCGCGAGACATCCACATTGAGAATTTTGGCGTGTGGCAATGGGCTCCGGAGAATCTTGCCCACAAGCATTCTAGGTAAACTGACGTCCGCAGTGAATACGGCCTGACCTGTCACTTTGGAACGGGCATCCACCCGCGGAAGACTTCTCCCGATATAGCTATATTCCTTTTCAACCAAAGCGCTCACCTCGCAATGACTTAATCTAATCGGTTTGGGCTGTTTTTATTTGGCCTGATGCGACCTGTACGGCCTTCAATATCTTTGCGTATCCCGTGCATCTGCAGAAATTACCCGCAAGAGCCTTTTTTATCTCGTCCTCTGTCGGTTGACTGTTGCGATCCAAAAGAGCTTTCGAGGAAAGGATCATGCCAGGTGTGCAAAACCCGCATTGAACTGCACCGTTTTCGACAAAGGCCTCCTGAACCGGATGGAGTTTGCCCTCTTCAGCCACTCCTTCTATGGTTATAATGGAAGCTCCTTCCGCTTCCAATGCTAGAGTGATGCAAGATCTAATCGGTCGACCTTCCATGAGCACAGTGCATGCTCCGCAAACGCCTTCGGAACAGCCTTCTTTAACCCCGTACAATCCCAGTTGGTCCCGTAATACCTCGAGCAGTGTGGCATTCGGTGCCGCCATTACATCAACCGGGTCTCCGTTAACCGTTAAACTTAATACCTGCTTTTTCATTTCCTATAATCCAAGCGCCTCTGTCACGGCACGTCGTACCACGACTTCGGCCATTTTGATGCGGTAGTCTTTTGATACTGTGGCATTGTCGACTATAGCGCCTTCGGCTGCTTTCAAAGCTATCTTGCCGGCTGCTTTGGCCATTTCAAATTCCGGCTGTTGCCCTTTAACAGCCTTCTCAATTTCCTTTAAAGTGATCGGAGCAGGGCCGGCAGCTGAGAGAACTGCACGAAAGCTTTCAATCTTACCCTTCTCGATAATACAAGTTGCAGCGGAATTTATGTACGGGAAATCTACTGCGGATCTGAAGCTGAGCCTCTGATATGACCACAAAGTAGGACCCCAAGGGATTGGCACTCGAATTTCAGTGACAACCTCTTCTGGCATCAGGTTGAATGGACTCTCTCCCTTTCCCGTGAAGAACTCGCCAAGCGGAATGGATCTCTTACCACCGCTGCCGGCAACCGTAAGCTGCGCCGACAGGGCTACAAGCACGGGAACCGTATCGGCAGAACATACCGCATTGCAAGATTGGGAGTTTTCCAGAGCCAAACAATCCTTTCCTCCGGTGCGATGACACTTGTCTTTTCCGCTCCGCCAAAAAAGGCTCTGATTGTAAAGAATGCACCTGGGTTGAAGGCAGAGATTGCCGCCGATCGTGCCTCTGAAATGCTGAATCCCAATAGCGCCTATTGATTCAATAGCCTTCACAAGAACCGGGAAATTTTGCCTGATGATTTCATCATCGGCCGTCTGAGCCAGCGTTGTCCCTGCTTTGATTACTACGGAATCAGGCTTGGCTTCTATTCCGGTCATTTCTTTAACGTTCTTGAGGCTGATGACTGCTGTGGGCGCAGTTAGACGGTGTTTTAGGTTCGGGACTAAATCCGTTCCGCCAGCGAGGACGGGAGCTGATGCTCCTAGTTCATTCTTGATCCTGAGTGCCTCGGCAAGGCTGGCGGGCGCATAATAATCGAAAGCAGGCAACTGCATTTGGACTCCACTCAAATATGGTAAAATCGGATGATTTTTTTGTAATGAGTTCTTTAATGTAAAACCGTGACAAAATCGGGATCAAACGAGTGCGACACAAATCAGGGGAGTTCAAGGGAACAATTTTTCAAAAAGGTTCCCGGATCGCTTGAACCATTCTTGACACGGTCATGGTTATTCGGATTCACTCGTTATGAAGGCTCAAAGCTACTTTGAACTCATCATAGCCGTTGCGAAAACCAGTGTCAACAGCATTATTAATAAAGGAGAGCTGAGCAGGAGTCTCCGTCCAGGCAGGCTAAAGCTCTATGCGACAGCACGTTTCAAATCGGTAAGCTCATGAAAACGCATAGCCATTTCCGGACCCTTGGCCTCATCTTCGTGTTTAAAAAACACGAAAACCTTCGTCCATTCCTGTCCAAGTATTCTCTCCATCCACTGCGATAAATCGGCATCCGTATAATCGGAACGACGCAGGCGCAAGTAGCCCCAGGGCGCGGTGCTAATGATCTCATTTGCTGGATTCTCGTCAGTATCTTCCAGACAAAGGCTGTGTCTCTTTTCGTGAAGGAGGCTGATGGTTTCCGTATTGAGCCATGACGGACTGCGGAATTCGAATGCGCAAGAAATATTGCCTGGTATTAAGCCAAGAAAATCTTTTAATAAGTCAGGGTTAGCATGAAAGGTCTTGGAAAACTGAAAAAGAACCGGCCCCAGTTTTCTGTCCAGCGCAGAGAGCGACCTGAAAAGGAACTCTGTTTCCGAATCTACATTTTTTAAGCGTTTCCGATGTGTAATGACTTGGGGCGCCTTGATCGCGAAAATGAAATCCTCTGGCACCTGACCCGCCCATGACATGAGAACGTTCTCAGTCGGCATACGATAGAAGGTATTATTGATCTCTACCGCGCCAAATCGTTCAGAATAGAAACCGAGCATTTTCTTCGCAGAGAGTTTTTCAGGATAGAATTTTCCTTTCCATTCCTTGTACCCATAGCCGCTTGTACCAATAAAGATTTTCATATTGTTTCCAATCAGCAATTTCTCCACAGCTTGTGGGCTAGAAGCAACTTATTGAATTCGCGTAATTACTACCTGGTTACCATACGCAGTTTATAGGCTCTGACACATGAATTCCGCCTCAGTTCCTTGTTCTTTGCCGTTCAACCTGAGTGTTGATACGGCCAGCATCGGAACTCAACAATTAAATCTTTCTTATCTTTTTCACAATGGGCCGTTTTATTTATAATGAAGGCCGGGAGGACCTGTCTGGCGGCGTGGATCAGAATTCAATTCCTTCGCTGGCTTCCACTCCCAAATCGAAATGATGTTTAATTTTTTTCATTTCAAGTACACGGTCAGCCCGCTTTATGATCTCCGGATGAGCATAACGTCCGGTAAGCACCAATTCCACCTTTTCGGGTTTGCTATTTATCAATTCCAACACAGCCTCAGGAGCAATAAGGCCCAGGTGAATAGCGACATTGATTTCGTCAAGTATGATCATGCCGTACTCTCCTGAAACCACCGCCGTACGAGCCGTTTCCATGGCTTGCACCGCCATTCTGGTATCCAGAGAATCGCCGCCCTTACGCCGAATAAAGCCTTTTTTTCCCATGGGTTTTATGGTCAGCATCCCTCCGAATGCCTCCGCGGCAAAATGCTCACCGGAACTTGCAGGGGATTTAAGGAATTGAATCATGAAAACTTTCAGCCCCCTACTAACCGCCTGCCACGCGACGCCCAGGGCGGCTGTGGTTTTTCCCTTGCCTTCCCCGGTGTACACCTGAATTTTGGCATCTTGCCTCATTAATCCTCACCTGAAATCAAAAGTACAATAATTATATGCCCTCCCGATATGACAACGAAAGGATAGATTTTGGGGACTCGCCTCGCAATGGAATCCGTGCTTGGATAATTTAATCCATTCCTTGCCATATCCGATGCGAAATATATAAAAAAAAATCTGCCCTTTTAATTATTGCCCATTCTTCATCAGGATCATGTCATCTTCTCTTCTTTTATGCGATTATCTGGCGTACGGCAGATACAAAACACGTATGCCTGAACGGAGTATCACATGGTATCGCGCGATGAAATTATAAACAAAGCACATGAGCTGGGTTTCGCAGACATAGGTTTCACCACCGCAGATCCATTTGAATTTCAGAGAAAAATACTCAAGGAGCGAGAGGCGGAGTACGCCTGGGTCGCGGAGATCGGACGAGACCTTGTGGCCGGTACGGATCCCAAAAATGAGTTACCCGAAGCGAGGACCATAATAGTACTTTTGGAGTTATATTTCTCTAAAAGCTATCCTCGAAATCTGGAACCGTTTTTCGGCCGTTGCTATCTGGACGATGATCGAGTTACTCAGGATGGAATGGCTGTGCGTCTCAAGGCTTTTCGCTCTTTTTTGAGCGAAAACGGCATAAATCACAAAGTGCCCCCTGATCTTCCTCAGCGGCCGGCGGCGGCGCGTGCCGGCCTGGGCACATTCGGTAAAAACTGTCTACTCTATGCAAATAATGTGGCGCTACAAAGCTCGTGGGTTTTGCCAATTCCGATCGTCATAGATGTCGAGTATGAGCCGGATCGACCGACTTTGGAAATAGGCTGCCCTGATTGGTGCAAGAATGCCTGTATAGTTTCCTGCCCTACCGGCGCTCTGAAGGGACCACGCCACATAGACCCCGGCCGGTGTGTGTCTTATCTCACTTACCGCGGGTCAGATCTTACCCCGCGGGAATTGAGGGAACCCATGGGCCTGTACGTATATGGTTGCGATCGTTGCCAAAATGTCTGCCCTCGAAACGCTCCATGGCTTGCCGCGGACTTACCGGAGAATGAAAAGGTCAAAAAGAAAAGCTCTGATTTCCAATTAGAGAAGTTGCTTCATATGGATCAGTCTTATTTTGAAGAGCGAATCTGGCCGCACATGTTTATATGCCTGTCGACCATATCTGGCATTGGAAAATGAACGTGGCCCGCAGCATGGGAAATACACGTGATACCAAGTACGTGAAAGAGCTGACGCGTGCCTTTAGAGAAAACGCAGACGAGCGTGTGAGGGCAATGTGCGTTTGGGCGCTGGGGCGTATCGGAGGTACTGCGGCTCGACACTTCCTGGATTCTATCCGACCGCTAAGCGATGGCATAATAGCTGAAGAAATCGAGTATGCGCTCAATTTGAGCGGGTAACCTCTTGTCTTGCCATTGATTTTTGAGTTTAGTTCGGTCTAGTCATAATTCCTTCGAATGTCGTGATCGAGGCACATCCTCTCGGGTTTCAACGCAGCAACCCTCAAAACTGTTTCCGGGACGCGCTCCGCCTGTGAGTAAGACATCCGTGCCATTTTACAACGTGTAAAAGAAGCGGACAGCCAAAAGTCACAGTTCGCCGGCACATGCATCTTCGCTGAATATCCTGGGGTCTCCGAGCACTTTAGCAGGGCATGTTATATATCCATGCCTTGGCACGCCGGTTGCTTTATATGCTTCACACTTCTTGGGTGTACACGTTCCTTATTTTATTTTCCTGAGGAGAAGCATGTTCCGAAAAAACAGACCTACTGAAGCGGTCCATTCAGAAGCGACGGACTTGCGTAGTCGATCTTATCCTAAATTATTTCGCAGATTTATCCTCGTTTCTGTAACCTGCTCAGTGCTTCCATTACTTCTGGTAGGCTGGATCAGTTATCTCTATTACTCCCGGTTTTCCACTTCCCGAATGGCTGATTATTTCCAAAGAACGGTCGAATATAATAGAAAAATAGCCGAATCCTTTCTCCAGGAGAGGTCATCAGATCTCAAGCTGGTGGCTAACACCCACTCCTCGAATTTCCTGGCGGATCCCTCTAATCTAAAGGAAATTTTTCATGCACTGAATCGGCAGGGATCCTATTTCACGGATTTAGGCGTCATTGGTGAATCCGGTAAGCATCTGGCTTATGTCGGACCTTATGATTTAATGGATAAGGACTATTCCGGAACATTCTGGTTCAAGGAGGTTATGGCAAAAGGGGTCTACGTGAGTGACATGTTCATGGGGTATCGCAACAACCCTCATTTTATCATAGCAGTCCTTTCTCCGAAGGGGGGAAGTACCTGGATTTTGAGAGCCACAATTTATACTGAGTTCCTTAGTTCCTTGATCGAGACAGCGACTCTCGGCAAAACAGGAGAGGTTTTCTTGGTGAACCGAGAGGGAGTCTACCAAACCGCCCCAAGATTCAACGGCAAAGTTATGGATAAAGCGGCGCTAAAAATGGACTCCTTCACTAACGATAGCGGTATACTGATTGCCGATTCCGACGGTCGTGTGGAATCCGTTTTGCCGGAACGCGGGATATTTGATGATAATTCAATTAAACAGGTACCAATGCAATCCGGTTCGCGGCAAGTCATAGCTTATTCATGGCTTAAGAATCCTGACTGGTTACTCGTAGTGAAACAGGATTTTTCAGAGGTATTTGGCGATATTAACCATATGAATACTTCCATCCTGGTCCTTCTGCATTTGAGCATTCTGGCAATTCTCGTAGTTTCAATCTTTACAGCTCGCTACATGATAAAGGCAATAAAGAAGCGGGACCAAGAGGCGGACGTCTTGAACAGACAACTCATGCAAGCAAGCAAGCTGGCATCTGTTGGCGAACTGGCCGCCGGGGTTGCGCATGAAATAAATAATCCCTTGGCTGTCATTCTGACGGAAAGCCAGGTGATGCGAGATTTAAGTGAGGAAGCAAAAAATTTGGATACTGAATTTCAGGATCAACTTGCATTGTCGCTCTCACAGGTTGACTCTCAAGTGCAGCGATGCAGCCATATCACACAAAATCTGCTGCGGTTTTCCAGAAGAATCGCAGCGACTCCCCAATCTGCAAACGTTAACAGCATTTTGAAAGAGGCATTGGGGCTTCTTGAGAAAAGGGCTAACAGTGCTGGTGTCCAGATATTTCTGGAACTTCAAGAAAACCTCCCAAGCATTAAAGCTGACCCGTTTGAACTGGAACAAGTTTTTCTGAATCTGATAACTAACGCGATCGATGCTCACGAAGGCAAGCCGAGCGGGAGCATACATATCACTACAGGACTGAATAAGGCCGGTAACCAAGTTGTAGCAAGCGTTTCGGACACCGGTTCCGGCATTCCCGAAAAGGACCTGGAACGTGTATTCGACCCATTTTTTACGACAAAACCTGTAGGAAAAGGAACAGGTCTTGGCCTCTCAATTTCATACACCATCATTAAGCATATGGGTGGAAGCATTTCGGTACGAAGCGAAGTGGGCAAAGGTACTCAATTCATAATTCTGCTACCTTGTCCGACCGAGCAGAACGAGATTTTGGAGGACTCAAGAAAGGACCACCTCGATGAAAAAGCCGAGACTGCTTTTGGTAGATGATGACGTACCTTTTACGAGAAATCTGGTATGGCTGCTGTCTAGGAGGGGTTATGAAGTTTCGGCAGTCAACGATGGCCAGAGCGCATTGCGGATTGTTGAGGAACAGGAATTCGACGTGATTATTCTGGATCGTAAGATGCCAGGAATAGACGGCATTGCGACTCTTAAAGAATTAAAAAAGAAAAAGCCTGACATAGAAGTCATCATACTGACTGGCGCGGCCTCTGTTGATTCAGCCCTTGACGGAGCGCAGCTTGGCGCTTATGACTACACTGTCAAACCAATACAGTTGAGCGACTTGGAAGAAAAAATCGCTCAAGCCTTTGAACGAAAGCTATTGCAGGAATGAAGAAACTATTTAGAGATATTCGGAGCTAAATCAATGGTAAATCAAATAAGAACGCTTCTTGTAGATGACGAAAAGCTTTTCATAGACTCCCTTACCAAGGTCCTAACCAGACGAGGAATTAATGTGCACACTGCACCTGACGGTTATAAAGCACTTGAGTTGTTAACAAACGAGGAATTCGATGTCATAGTGCTGGATATGCGTATGCCCGGCATGGATGGGCTCACCACTCTGAGGGCAATTCGGGAGCGTGATGCACTTATTCCAGTAATTCTTCTAACAGGCAACATAGATGTCAAACAGGTCTCGGAGGCATTAAAAGAAGGGGCAGCGGAGGTGTTACTGAAGCCATGTCCGGTGGAAAATTTGGTTTCATGCATTGAAGACGCGTATGAGCGCAAAGGATTTGCTACAGATGTTGCAGGCACCTGCTAGGACTTCATCAATTCTTCCAATCCGTAGTCTCCTCGAAGAAACGCGTCCCTAAAGATTGAGGCGGCATCGTCACTGGCCATAGCAGCGTCCATTTGCCTGAAGAACTGCAGAAGAGAGCCCAGCATTTCCAGCTGCTTCATTGTCTCCTCTCGAGTTCCTTTGTTGAGTCGCGCCTTAACAAGATCATGCTTAAGTTCCACTGAAAATCCGTGCTTTTCAAGAATTTCAGCTATGGCCCTAGCTCTGCGAGTTCTACGTGCATAATCGGCAGCGCCGCCTTGAAAAAGAAGGCTTATATAATTCTTGTTTTGACTTTCGCCGCAGTAGGCATCCACGACACTGAAATGATAGCCCACTCTTGCAGTCAAATTCATATATTTGTCTGAAATCATAGCATAACATGGGTCACGAAAAGAGCTTTCCGCCTCGGGAGTGGTTACCGCATGGCGCATCATAATTGAAAACAAGCCACCCATGTCCATGGGACGTGCGCCGAACCGAGGAATTTTCTCGTTCAGCATTCCCTTCAGTACCTCCAAGAGCGGCACAGAACCAATCTGAGAACGCTTCAGCACCTTCTTATTTGGTGTTTCTGCGATCCCGCCACCAAGGTCTATCACATAAAGATCTATAGGTAGAAACACATCCAGCTTATAACCTACACCTCGAAGATCTCCGACATTGTCGCCCATCCCAAACATTTCCCTATATGATTTTTCGTGGACGAACCGGGCCAAGTCATGGAGTGTGACACAACGATCGGGGGTAAATGACGCAGAACCAGGATCGGTTAGGTTCAATGGAGAAATAAGTAAGATGACTTTTTCCAGTAGTTGAAATGAAGGTGAGGTTTGCCTCCAGAATTCAGGAACTTTGCGCTGACTCTCCATCTGAGTGTTTTCAATCAACTGAGGAACTTTTCCCTTATAAATAGCAGCATTGGTTGCATCGACCGTGATTGCGTCACCCTTTGGTATAGTGTGAGTCGCACTTTTTGTGTTCAGAAGAGTGGGAACCCCAAGCTCTCTCGCCAGAGAAGCCATATGCCCGGTGGTGCTGCCCACATCCGTGACGATGGCGCTGCTCTTGGACATGAGACGGATGAATTTGGGCGAAGAGCGTTTTGCTACCAGAACCCCTCCTTCCGGAAATGAATCCATATCCGCGTCATCGGTTATGTGGATGGCTGGACCGCAACCAACGCCCGGGCATCCCACCTCTCCGCCCTTCAGGATCAGCGGAACTCCGGAAATCGGTTCTGCTGACGATCCTGATAGCGGAGCAAGGCGAAGCGGTCTGGATTGCACTATAATTATTCCATGGTCCTTGTCCTTGGCCCACTCGATGTCCTGGGGCGTTCCGAAGTGGTTCTCCAGTAGGACGGCCCATTGCCCCAATTGCACGATCTCATAGTCAGTTAAACACGGCTGTTCTGCCTCGCCCTCTGCCAGAATTTCTTCTTTCATTCCGGAGCCTGCGGCCAGAATCATGCGACTAACCTGTGAAGACGAAGTGCGAGTGATCGCCGGCGGAGTAATCCCCTTGGATATAAAAATTACTTCAGGCGAGGTCTTCCCATCCACAAGTGCAACTCCCAACCCTTTAACAGCTTGGATAAGTACCTGTTCTGAATATGGCCGGCTTGGATCCCTGGAAAACACAACTCCACTGGATACAGCATCCACCATTTTCACAAAACCCACGGCCATCTCAGCGGATTCGCCGGGAATTTTATGAAGAAAGCGGTAATGCATCGCTTCGTAGGAAAAGAGGCTTGCGATCACCTGCAGATATGCCTTGCAAAGCTCCTCCCTCGGAACGTTCAATAATGAGAGGAACTGCCCTGCAAACGAGAATTCGCTGTCTTCACCTACAGCGCTCGAACGAACGGCCATCGATACTTGAACTCCGGCCTTCTCGGCAAGTCGGTCGTAGGCTTTTAAAATTTGTTCTTCAAGTACGGGTGGAATCGCGAGACTTAATATGCGGCCCTGCAACTCTTTGCTTATTGGGTCGATGTCTTCTTCTGAAACAATTTCCAGATGTTTGCTCTGGATCCAGGATCTAATTCCACCCTCCTCGAGCACACGATGAAAAGCCTCGGTAGTGACTACCATGCCGTTCGGTGTGGGAAGATTTAATGCATTTGCCAGCTCTGCGAGATTAGCCATTTTTCCACCCACAAAGTCGGCCTTAGCGCCGGAAATCTCGGAAAGCTCGAGAATCGGTTCCAGTGAACAGTATCCCGGTTGATCTTCCATGAACGCGGTGAGAGTACCGGCAATTCTATCAAAAGCCTCTCGCAGGGCTGCATATCTATCGTTCGATATTACATTGATACTTTCAATCATAGCGTGGACGTCTGCCAGCGCACGGGCTGTTTTCCGTTTGATCCGCGAGCGATCTACATATCGATAACCCAGATGCTTGTCTTCCAAATCCCCCAGCGTTTCAAGAAAACTATGATTCGCTGCAATCAGTTTGCGGAATTCTGCGTGATAAAGCCTAAGCTTTGCTAGCTGAGGTTCCTGGGACACCCCGGGTCCGCTCCGCAGGCCAATGATTTCCAGAAAGAGCAGAATTCCCTGCCAAAGCCGTTGTAACATCCCGTAAATTCCGTTCTGTCCAGCGGGTTCTTGTTGCAGAGTACCGGCCATAGTCTCGTTCTCGTTTTATGATTTTTTGAAAGAGAGCCCCTTAGGCGCGGATCACACAAAACAAAATAAGCGAAAAAAGAGCTGAGGTGAAGAGGTCAAAAGAAACAGGGACGAGGAACTGCCGTCCTAATAATTACCAGTTGATCACCAGTTAGTTGCTTTGATTTTTAACTTTAGCGGATGAATTCAAGTCAGTTTCCTTATCCGCTGCAGCCGCCTTGATCAGATTCACCAGATCCAAAATCGGATACGGCTTGAGAAGGTAAGCGTAGGCGCCCTGCTTCAAAGTAGCCTCTTCCTCAGTTGAGAAGTAATGCCCAGTGAGTAAAATAACACGAATATCGATAGAAAATCGTATGATTTCCTTGAGTACCTGAATTCCGTCCATGCCCGGCATTTTTATATCCAGCACAACAACATCAAATTGCTCTTCCGCTATGAAACGAAGTGCTGTGGGTCCATCAAAAGCGATTTTCACATCAAAACCGCGGCGGCTTAGCAATTTCTAGCATGCTGGTCGCAAAACTAACTTCGTCATCGACTAGCAGCACTTTTATCCCGCTCATGTTTGAATCAATTTCTCCTTAAGACGGCGCACCAACTTCTTCGCGCTTTTCTTTCGTATCGCGTGGATAAGCATTGGCTCATCTGCCGGAAGCACATCCACCGTCCTTACTTCGATCCAGCGGGTCGGCAGGATCAGCGCATGCAGTATACCAAGAAATCCAAGACCAAACAGGACAGGACCTGTTATAGCAAGCCAATCATGAAAGAAATAAGCGATCCCGCAGAATAGAGCTCCGAGAAGTACTTCTCCCCACCTGAACTGGATCCTCTTTTTCAAATCCCGAATACGATCCAGTGAAACTTCGTCTATGGATGTATTGTCTCGGGAATTAGCCGTAGGAGGCTGGTCGGGCATAATTGTGGACTGCAATCGGAAAAGTCTCCGGTTAGTAAGGAACAGACTAACCGCCTGCTGAGCAGTTTCTCGCAATATGGATTGCATAAGCCGAAAGTGAGTCCAAATCGTGTGATGCTCACATTCTATTGTCTCACCTTCGGCCATTTTCCGCATAATGATCGCGCGATAGAGAGCCACAGTCTGCTCAGCGGCTTGCTTTTGAAAGTCCCTCTCCGTCAAGTCCCCTATATCGCGCTTCGGGTAGAGCTGCGCAATTTTGTCGCGCAGCTCTTGGATGTCATTCTTCATACGGGTATTCGCCAGGTGAAACCTTACTTGCGTGATATTTGGGCAACAGGCTCACGACCACGGATACCGTTATTACAAACAAGACTACGAAGCAATACCAATAATCCCTCGCTATTACTGATTCATAGAGCCAGTACAGAAGGAATACATACAGTAGGACGTTGATAAATACCTGCATTGCACCACCTCCTTTATAGCAGAGCATCTTTGAGCCATACAACGTAAATCACCGCAGACACTCCCAAGGAAAAGGCCAGGAGCAAAATCCAATAACCGAGCATGGAATTGATGAACCATTTCATGGTTAAGCACTCCTTAAATATCTTGAAATCTTGGTCTAAGCAAATCAGTTAGTTTCAAAACCTACTCACGGATTCATCCTGTTACGGCACGGCTACGAGGGAAGGTATCCAGGGAGGAACCCATTTCCCGTTACGGTGCCGCACCGAGAAGATGACGAGAGTCATGATGAAGAGGCAAAGGAAGATCATCTCCCCCAAGGTGAAAACCACCGCGAAAAAGTTTAAAAACTCGTATTGCTGCGCAGTGAGCATGTAGAACAGCCGGAGAAAAGCTCCCGTCGTTGCTAGGAGCAAGGAGTAACTCAGTATGTAGCGGATAGCAGGACCGCGCACAAACGAAGTGGCGATGCTTCCAAATTGGGCGCCGAACATCGCCCCAATGATCATGAAGAAGACCGCTATCATGTCCACGTTACCGCTCATATACTGCCTCAAAGCGCCGTACCCCCCGGACACGACTATCTCCAATAGGTCCGTTCCCACTGCAATATGAGTGGTGGCGCCAACCATATAAACAAGGGCAGGGACCCGTATAAAACCCCCGCCAACTCCGAAGAAGCCGGCGAGCACTCCAGTGGCGATGCCGACAATGACAATTACCCACATGGAGATTACGAGCCTTGCAGTGTGACAGCGAACAATGGGCTTCAGCGCGATGCGCTGAAAGAAAAGCGGGATTGTACTGACTCTCAACTCGCGTCCCACAGTTTTTCCTGCTAGGGTAAGCTCGTCTATCTTCTTCTGAGACTTGTGGGTTTCAAGCTGCGTGTAGACAAAAAGCCCGATCATGATCCCAACCGAGCCGGTAAGGAGGGCAATGCCCGAGAGGCCGATGGCTTTGGTGTAGTTGAGCAGTCTTACGCCCATCTCAACGCCCATCATAGTGCCGCCGACCATTGCCAGAGCCAGTATCCAGTCGATATTGCCAAGTTGTCGGTGCCTGACTGTTGCTACCACCGATTTGCCCGCTATGTGCATGACATCGATACCGGAAGCCATGTATCCTGGAAAACCGAACACAATGAGTGCCGGTGTAACCATGTAGCCTCCGCCAACTCCGATAAAACCACCCACCATTCCTACAGTCATGCCTGTCAGCACGAGAAGGAAAATGGGCGCCTGAATTCCTGCAATCAAGAAATCGAACATCACTCAATCTCCTTTCAGTGTACGCCCTCGTAGTGCTTGATCTTCTCGAGCTTCAATCCACAAATGTCCGTGAATCCTTCGGCCATTAAGCCTAGAGACAATCCCATGAGAAGAATGAAGGCGACGCTCCAAACCCCACCCCACGGGTTCGTCTCGATGCCCTTGTGCATGAAAGAATCCTTGTATCTGAACCCTTTGGATTCTTTGATTTGCAACGGCACCGTCACTTTCAAGGTGTTCCCCTCGAGAGTGACTCGCTTCCCTTCCGCCACCGTTTTTTTGTCGATAATACCGTTCGTGTGTACGGGAAGACGGTCGCCTTTTTTGACGGGAACGGCCTGTAATCCCTCGATTTTGTCAAAGGAGCCGATCTGTAGAACGGCCGGTTTGTCTTTGCTGGCATCCTTGAACGCCGCCGCATTGACGGCCCAACCCTCACCTGCCGCCCTGTAATAGTACCATGATACCAGTGTGCCGTTGTAATACTCGACCCACATATAACCGGAAAGCGCTGCGGCTATTGCGGCCCAGACGATGAACTTGATTACGCCTCTTGTCTTTGATGCTTCTGCCATGAGAAGCCCTCCTCTCCTAAGGAATATCCAATCGTTTTCATATATCCGCCGACTGCGAATATTCGTTGTTTCGTTGACCAAAAGCCTGATCCTCCGGAATCACCTCCTCTCAGCGGCGGCAGGCGGACGAATTTCCACATTTTCGGGGATTTGATTTCGGTAGCGTTTTTTGCAACCGACCGGCAAAGTCCATAAAATCTGAAGCAATGGGTGTGCCAAGAATCCAAGCGATTTATAATGTCGTCCATTCGACTAACTAGCTAATTATTCGAGAGTCATTGGCGCGGGCTGCATCTAGGGAGATGTCAGTTTTTTTAACAGGTCGTAAAAGTCCCCACTGAATGGCTGGGGAATCGACGTTGATATAAGCATCCGGAATGGAGTAAACTCAACAAATGAGCCTGGTCCATTCCGGTATAGTGAAACTTCAGTTACGCAGGATACAGAATGTCATTGCGAGGCCGCAAGGCCGTGGCAATCCCGGTGCAGGGGGCGCATGGCGATGCGCCCCCTGGATTCCCGTATCCACGGGAATGACGGGAGATTGCTAGTGGGGCCGTCCCGCGCAGAACGCGGGATTGCCGGTCAAAATCCCCCCAGACTCCCCTTTACTAAAGGGGGGATTCAGGGGGGATTTGTGGACGCCTATCCTACCAAAAACCGCTCGCTATGACATTCTTTGGCCGCTCGTAGCTGAAGCGTCACTTAGTATAGTGTTTTGCACTAGATTCTGATGACAAATGGCAATAATATTTGACGAGCTATCCGCTGGCGCGGATAGCCGGTTTAGCCCTTGATGGGCTTTTTTTGCGAACTTACATCGAGGTAGATCCGATTATGACCCTGCCGAAAGTGGCTTATATTCTTTTATGGTTTCCCAAAGCCTCCGAAACCTTTATCTTCAGGGAAGTTATAAATTTGTGGAAAATGGGGCTGCCTCTGAAAGTCTACACCCTTTACGGGGAGCTGACAAAGCAACTTTCACCGGAGATGGCATCCGTTTCACATAAGATGGAAAGGCTAGGCATTCCATATTTGACCAGGGCTCCAAAAGATTTCTTTTACTGGCGCAAACGTGAACCTGAAACTACAGCCTGGCTCATGAAAACTATTCCGATACGAAGATGGCGGTCTTTGGAAGTCGCCGGAGAAAATATTTGGGCTTTTTTTTGCGGATTCACTTTGGCGAGGCAGTTTCAAGCTGATGGAATACAGCACATCCATGCTCCTTGGGCAAATGGCCCGGCAACTGCTGCCTGGGTTGCTTCGAAGCTTACCGGAATTCCATTTAGCTTTATGGGACGCGCCGTAGACATTCATCCTCCTGACGGGGCATTAAAAGAAAAGATACGCGATGCAGCTTTTGTCAGGGTAAATCCTAAGAATAATGTCGAGCATCTGAAGAAATTCGCTGAAGACAACGGAAACAAGATATATATGACTTACGATGGTTATCCTATAAGTGAGTTCCGGGAAGCACCGGTTCCCATGAAGCCGCCGTTTAAGATTCTTGCTCTGGGAAGGTTCGCCAGATTTAAGGGATTTGAATTTTTAATCGATGCCGCTAGAATTTTGGAGGATCAAGGCATTGATTTTCACCTAACCATTGCCGGATCGGGAGTTCGCGGAGTAGCGCTGAAAAATCAAACGAAGAGGCTGAAGCTGAATCACCGTGTGTCGTTTCCCGGATTCATAACTTATGACCGGATATCTGATTTATTCTGCTCCGCTGACGTTTTCGTCATGCCAAGTATCATACATTCTACAGGCGAACGGGATGGAATCCCCAATGTGCTTGTCGAAGCTATGCTTCACCGTTTGCCTGTCGTGGCAACCAATGTGGCAGGACTCGGGGAAGTTGTCTTCGACGGAGAGACCGGGCTCCTGGTTCCACAAAGAGATCCGCAGGCTCTCGCAACTGCAATCTCTGTGATTACAAGCGACAGGAATTCCAGTTTGAAAATGGCCGAGAAAGGCCGGGACCTAATTCTTCGAGAATTCGACCCCGAAGTATGCCACAGACAAGTCTTTGAATTGTTTCAGCATTACGGCTTTGGCAAAATCTCCGGTATTGCGGAGGACCAAAGTGCCGGAACTTGAGCCAAAGCTTTCGAGCAGAATCAAGACCCCTGTCCACACTGTTTTTCTTTTGCAGGACCTGGAATTCGGCGGTACTCAACGCTACGCCATAAACCTGCTGCAAAAACTCGACCGAAGTTTGTTTGCTCCTGAATTATGGATGTTACGCGGCGGTGAAGATATGGTGCCGCAGGCCCTGGAAACCGGGACGAAACTTTCCTGGATGTCAAAGTCTCCGACGATCGTGTGGCCTCATGCCCTGACGCGGTTAGCTTACGCACTAATAAGAGAGCGTCCCCAAATCCTATATACAATGACTGTTGTACCTAATATATGGGGACGCCTTTTTGCGCCTTTGGCAAAAATTCCAGTGGTCATTTCCAGTTACAGAGACCTCCATCCAAATCAATATGAACTCTTAATGTGGCGTTTGAGCAGCAGAATCATATGCAATGCGCATACGTTAAAAGAGGAGCTAAAACGGCGACACTTCGCGGACCCGAACCGGGTATTCGTAGTGCCTAATGCAGTGGATCCTCAGTTCTTTACGCCGAATAGCTCGCAAAAAGCTGCTGAGCCTACGATTCTTTATGCCGGAAGACTGGCGCGAGTTAAGGATCCGTTAAATCTAGTTGAAGCCTTCAAACTGGTCATTCAGAGGATACCGAATGCTCGACTCGAAATATTAGGTAATGGAACCCTTAAGCAAAAAATAGAAGAAGAAATCCAGGATTGCTTGCTCTGCTCAAGAATAAAACTCATTGAGGGACAACTCGATATCAGACCGATGCTAAGCCAAGCTTGGGTATTTGCCATGCCGTCGAGGCGTGAGGCTGCTCCGAACGCTGTACTGGAGGCAATGTCAGCGGAGTTGCCGGTTGTGGGGACTCGCGTCGGCGGTCTTCCTGAATTGATCGAAGATGGCGTCACCGGAATCATAGTGGAGCCGAAGAACCCGCGTGCCTTGGCGGATGCTCTGATAACTCTGCTTGAAAATGAATCTCTGCGGAATTCAATGGGTAAAAAGGCGCGTGAAAAAGTGCTCGACTGCCATACTATCGATCGGATGATTGCAGACACTCAACGGGTGATGATAGAAGCATTGAACGAAAGATGCGGCGCTAAAGCTTAGCCGTCCGTTTTTTCTTTCCACAGACATTACAGTTTGCTTCGCAGATGTTCGGCTTGATCAGCATTGGTGTCAATTGGGAATAATCCCGTGATTTATTAGATTTTGGCAAGCCCCAAAGCTTTGGGAGATTGCTTCGCTACGCTCGCGATGACAGTCTTTAGCCGCTTGTAACTGAGGGGTTGCGGTCAAAGGATCTGCCCACCAGCGCCTAGCTCTCAAAAGACTTGTAAGCCGCCCTTATTTCTTCGATCCCTCTGGAAAATTCAAATTTTTCTTCAAATGCTCTTCTCGCTCCTGCTGCTAATCTCTTGCGGAGTTCCGGATCTCTTCTCAGGAGCAGTACAGCCTCGGCAATCTCATTCGAGATCCCCGGATTTATCAAAAAACCCGAGACACCATTCTCAATCATATCCGGAATTCCGCCTATTCGAGTAGAGATTACCGGCAATCCGCTTCGGAGTGCTTCAATTATTGATATGGGCATCCCTTCAATGAAAGAAGGCAGCAGGTACACGTCTGCAATACTATAAAAAATGGCGGTTTTATTGCGTTCCACCTCACCGGTGAAGGTTACCCATGGAACCAAATTATTTTCATTCATTTGTTCGACAAGCTGGACCATTTCACCGGGAAATTCTTCCGAACCGACCAAAACAAATCTTACCGAATTATCTTGAGAGGTCGCCTGCGGAACGGCATTCAGGATAACAAAACTACCTTTGCGCCAGCCCACGTAACCGATAGTGAGAACCACGAAGTGCTCTTCGGTTAAGCCGAGCTGCTCTTTTACTACCTGAACCTCGGATGGGCCGGGTGGAGCTTGATCATGAAGGAGGTTACGGATTACCAGGACCACCGCGGTTGGACAGAGTTTTCTTATGTTTTCCGCCCAGAGCGAATAGAGCACGATTATACGAGGAGCGATCCTCAGCCCGATCCGAGTATAGAATTTCGTAAAGCTGGACCTCTTGGTGTAAAATTCATCCCAGCCGGTACCATGCATATGTACGAGGATATTGGTTCGCGCTAATCTCGCCAGCAAAATAAATAGTATGGTGCTCCGAAAGGCCCCGTCCGGAGAATGAATATGAACCAAGGAGTAGTTCCCGCGCCATAACTTGAAAAAAAAACTGAATAATTGCTTCGTTCGCGCAATGTTTCGCGGAATCGTTCGGGTTATGCTCTGTTCAAAATCAGGTCTTGGGAAGAGTTCAAAAGAGTATTCAGAAGCCAGCTCCGAATGAATTATATCCTCCATCACTGAGGCTATGCCCCCGGTGGGAGGCGGTACGGGGCCAACCATGAGGATTTTTTTCATCAGGTGAGGCTCGCTTATACAAAGAGCTGGTCGCTTATTTTATATATTGCTTCCACCAGAGCGCAAGATTCAGCAGACTCCACGCTCGAACAGGACCACGCGTATCCACAAACCCTTCCAGAAAGGCGGAACACCCTGAAGGAGCAAAGAATTCTGTCTGCCTGCAGAAATCTTCCACTATCTCACGCGTCTTAGGCCCGAGCTTGTCCAAATACCATTCGTGGATAGGTAACCAGAATCCTTGTTTCTTTCGATCGATGGTCTCGTCCGGAATCAATCCTCTAACCGCGGACTTGAGTATATATTTTTGTTGCCCGTGCTTGGACTTAATGGAACCGGGAATACTCATGACAAGCTCAACGAATTTATGGTCCAGAAAAGGAACTCGCGCTTCCAGGGCCACTGCCATGCTCATTTTATCTACCCTCATGAGAAGCAGTTCAGGCAGTCGTAAATTGAGGTCCACATAAGTCATCCAATTCAGGTGTGACTTTTCCCAGGCATTGTCCTGAAAACGTTGATATATGGGGGCAACCGCATCCCATGATCTTAGATCCCGAAATTTTCGGGCAAGTCGGTCAGAAAGCATCTGTTGTTTATGATGTTCGAAAAAGACATCAAAACCACCCCAGTAGAGAGGGCTCCCGTGCGCGCCGCGATTGAGCCATTCATACGGCAATCTAAAGTCCTGACCAAAAAGCTTCAGAATTGATTGTCCCACTCTGTTCATAGTTGCGGCCAACGGGAACTCGTTGAACCGCTCGAGCTTGAGCATAAGCTTCCATCGATCGTATCCGCAGAATAGCTCGTCCGATCCCTCGCCGACCTGGGCCACGGTAATCCCATTATCCCGAGCCAACTTGGATACGTAATAGATTGGGACGCAAACCGGATCGGCAATCGGTTCGTCCTGGAGCCTCACCATTTCGGGCAAGAAATTGAGGAGATCGTCAAGGGTGAGAAGCTGTTCATAATGGTCCGAACCAATCTGCTCTGCTACTGCTCTAGCTTTGACTAACTCGCTCGGATAACTCTTGTATTCCCCCTCATAACCAATCGTGAAGGTCTTCACCCGCTCCGTAGCATCTTCGGAAAATAAATAAGCATTGGTGGTGGAATCCATGCCACCTGACAAGAAAACCCCGACCGGCACATCACTCACCTTTCGGAGCTTCACAGAGGTTCGAAGCTCCTCCAAAAGTTTTTGTGCGATTTCATCTTCCGGCACATTGGTCAGGGGTTTAACATGATCCCATACATCCCAGTACTTATGTTCCCTTATTGATCCATTATCGGAAATCCTGAGCCATGAACCGGGACGAAGCTTCATAATACCTTCAAAAAGCGTATGGGGAGCGGGAGTGGTCAGGAATGAAAGATAATGATATAAGGCTTCTTCGTTTACTCCGCGTTTCTGATCCGGGTCGTCCAGCAGAGCCTTAATTTCCGAGGCAAAGACTACGCGCCCATCATGAATGGAGTAGTACAAGGGCTTTACACCGATGCGATCCCTAATGAGCCACAGTTCACGTTTTTTCGCATCCCATATCGCGATAGCGAACATTCCGCGAAAACGATCCAAACAGTCAATTCCCCATTGCTCGAATGCATGGACAATGACTTCGGTGTCCGAATGATGGGTTTTCCAATAATGTCCGCCGATTCTCTCCAGTTCAGCGCGTATGTCAGCATGATTATAGATTTCACCATTGAAGACCAACCATAAGGTTCCGTCCTCATTGGACATAGGCTGATTTGCTATATCGGTAAGATCAATGATTGCTAAACGTCGGTGACCGAAACCAATGGTACCGTCGTTAGATATCCAGGTACTTGCACCATCCGGACCGCGATGAGTCATTGTGTCACGCATGCGGGTAACATAAGATTCATTCACTCGGAAATCTTTGCGTGCAAAAGAAAAGGCTCCAACAATTCCGCACATAAGGTGCTTCCTTAGGATTATCTATTCAGACCGAGAGCAATATTATTTGCATTGATTAAAAAATTATAGCAACTCTGTGGCATGGCAACAATCTAATCTCAATTGAGTGAATATCCATGCTGCTGACAAATAGCAATAAACAATCAGATCCAGCAGGCTTGGGTGTTTTAGTTTAGCACATACAAGATCGAAAGGCTCAAGAATTAAGATATCTGTGAATTGACGGACTTGCCGTTAACCCTTTTCTGCGAGGCTTTGAATCAAAAAAATAGGCGTGAAAGGATATTTACATGGGTCTTGTGGGTTTGGCCATATCGTCAGCTTATGAGAGAGATACCTCTGCGTACAACCACAGAATCAGAAAGCTAGCGGAATGCCTCGAAAAAAGATCCATCCGATGTGATTTTTTCCATGTGCCTGACAGACTGCCTTTTGATATAGAAACAGCCGCTTCAGTGTTTATGCCGCTTTGGATCAAAGAGCTAAATCATTACGATTTTATATATTGCGGAGCAGAAGAAGCCGGACAGACGTTGTTTTTCTGTAGGCCTTTTCTGAAGCCACCTGTAGTATTGGATTTGCACGGTGATGTAATCGCCCAATCCGCATTGGCCAATGAAATTAGGTCCTCCGGACAAAGCCGACATGCTTCGATTAGGGTCAGAATCCTGCAATCAATGGCAATGGCAACTGCAGACCATTGGCTCACGGTATGCAAATATCAAACTGACGACCTTGTTCGGGCTGATTATCCCCCGGAAAAAATCAATTTGGTCCGTAACGGAGTTGATCTCGATTTATTTCGACCCTTGCCTCAGCCGGTTCAACCGGAATTCATGTTCGCATATGTGGGAGAATTTCAAGTCTGGCAAGGAATAGACAATCTATTGGCGGCTTTTGATAAAATCAACGATCGATCTTTACGCATGCTGGTCATAGGTTTCCGGCCACCGGACGAGCAAATCAAGAAAGCGTTTCAAGAGCGATTCGGCTCGAGAGTCCAGTTGGTAGACAGGACAGACCCAGTAACAATGATGGAGCTTCTGAAGTCCGCAGCGATCCTCGTTATTCCCAGAATTAAGCACCAAGCAATCAGAAATGCCTTTCCCACGAAATTCGCCGAGTACGCAGCCATGGGCAGACCGATAATGGTGAATGATGTCGACGAAACATCTGATTTTATCCGCAAATACAATTGCGGGTTTGTGTCCCAACCTTCCCCGGAAGCCATGGCTGATACCATGGAAACGGCAGCGAGAACACATACACAGGATTTAATGGAAATGGGCGAGCGAGCGAGACAAATGGCTGAAGCCAATTTTTCTTGGGATACGATAGGTGACGAATACTCCAACATTGTTCGAAAAATCACTCAAAATCCTATTTAATTAGTACAAATACGAAAAGAGGCTCGATAATGAAGCAGGTGTTTCTTTCCGGAAAAGGCGAAATCGAAGTATTTGATGTACCTATCCCAGGACGGATGCATGATTCAGTGCTTGTGCGAAACGCATTTTCGGTTATTAGCAGCGGCACAGAAGGAGCGTCTGTCAGCGAACACGGCGGTTTGCTTGGCCTATATGAAAAAGCCAGATCATCCAAAGATGTAGCCGGCAAGGTCTGGAAACTTGTTGAAACCAAAGGTTATAAGAATGCATGGAATCAGATCTGGAACAAAGTCAGTGACTACAGCGTTATGGGGTATAGTAGCTCGGGCTGGATTGTTGAGGCGGATAGTAACCGAATTCCATTTAAACCGGGGGAACGGGTCGCGTGCATGGGCGCGGGTCTGGCTAATCATTCCGAATATGTCGTAATACCGAAAAACCTTTTTGTGCCTCTGCCAGATAAGGTTTCATTGGAAGAAGCCTCCTTTGCTGCTCTTGGTTGCATTGCATTACAAGGCATTCGGCGACTGGAATCAACCCCTGGCGAGAAAATCGGTGTTTTGGGACTTGGACTCATCGGGCAAATCTGCGTTCAAATGCTGCACGCGTTGGGTCATGAGACATATGGGATAGATGTCAGTGAGGAGCGCGCGACTAAGGCCGCAGAAACTGCAGGTATTTTAGCCTGGTCCAGCAGTATTACGGATTCAACGTCTAAGATTTTGGAACTAACCAAGGGAATCGGGCTCGACGGAGTGATTGTTTGCGCGGCTACGACTCATGATGAACCGATCAATCTGGCTTTCGATCTCTGTCGTAAAAGAGGACGCGTCTCGTTGGTAGGCGATGTCGGCCTTTGTCTGCAACGCGAGAAGATGTACGAAAAGGAAATTGAATTGCGCATGTCGTGTTCATATGGCCCGGGCAGATATGACCCCGATTACGAAATGTCTTCACATGATTATCCTATCGCTTACGTCAGATGGACTGAGCGCCGGAATTTGGAATTATTCCTTCAGATGTTATCAACGTCACGCTTGAATCTGAAACCCCTCGTGAGCGCACAGCGTAATTTTGAACAAGCTCCTGAAGCGTATGCAAATTTAAAGAAAGGTGACCCGAATACGTATGCCGTACTTTTCGATTACGGACCTCTGAATGGACAATCGGAAGAATCACATCTGAAACCAGGTCGGACGATCAGATACTCCCAATCTACCAAAATCGCGGGGGGCCGACGTATCAGGCTCGGATTAATAGGCATTGGCGGTCACACGAAAGAAGTGCATATTCCCAACCTGAGAAAAATGGGCGACCTCTTTGTTGTTCAGGGAATTGCCAGCCGATCCGGCGCTAGTGCAGGCATAGCAGCATTAAAAAATGGAGCGGCAATAGCAACCAGCGATCACCGAGAACTCTTTGCCTCTAAGGAAATCGACGCGATTTTAATCGCAACCCGTCACAGGACTCATGCGACATTCGTTAAAGACGCGCTCGATGCCGGGAAGCATGTCTTTGTGGAGAAACCCATGACCCTCACACTTGAAGACGCGGAGGACATTGTCAGGAAATCCGATGAAACGGGGCTGATTGTGCGGGTCGGTTTCAATAGACGGTTTTCTCCATATTTGAATGCGCTCCGGAAAACCGTGGGGACTAGCGGGTTGAGGATGTTTTCTGTTCGGGTCAATACCGGCATCCTCCCGGGAGATTGGAGCAATACTCCTGAGGAAGGAGGCCGAATCTTGGGGGAAGCCGTGCACTTCTTCGATCTTTCCAACTGGTTCATGGGACACGAACCGGTATTTATTAATGCAACATTCGCGGGAGAGGAAACAATAATCGATCCAAATCTAACCGTACAGATCAGGTATCCGGACGGATCAACCGCACAGATCATTTACACTGCATTGGGTGATGCTCAAATGGGCAAAGAATACTTTGAGGCCTTTGGAAATGGACGAGCCGCGCGAACAGACGATTTCAAAAACTTTGTTACATATGAAGGGGTGGAATCGGTCCCCCGAAGACAGCGCGGGAACAAGGGACATGCTATGGAACTCCAAGAGTTCGCGGCGGCTATTAGGGGGGAGAAGTTTCCGATCGGGGGCGCTGATGCACGAGCGGGTATGGTGGCAACATGGATGGCCTTGAATTGCTATAAAAGTGAAAAAACAGGCGGTGAAATTAAATTGGACATTTGATATGGCCTCCACGCAATTATACATGTAAAATATGTCGGCATATCAGTTAATTACTGTGAAACATTAATATTAAATATCATATAAATGCTATAATTACCGAAATAAGATTGCTTTTGTTCCTCAAGTTTGGTAACATTTTGTCTCAACAAAGGAGACTACTTCGGTCTCAAATTACCAAATTAGGAGTTAAGCAATGAAGAACAGCCTGATGGTAATGTTTTTTTCAATAGCCATCGTGGTTTTATGCATTAACGCATATGCAGACAACACATCACAACAAATCACAGCACTCGAGCAAAAGGCTGAACTGATCAAGAACCAAATTAATCAGGCGCAGTCACAATGTGGGGGCGGAGTTGAAAGCCAGTTGAAATCCATGACGGCTTCTATTGAAAGCCTTATTCAACAACGGGCGCAGTTGGGTACACATATCTCACAACTTGAGGCTCAAATTGAGGAGCTGAAGAAAAACAACAGGGCAAGTTGCGCGAGAACCGTCAAACAGCACGAAGACGAACTCAAGGTTGTCAAACAGGAAATAGCCGGACTCGTAGCAAAAGAAAAAGCTGAGGCAGTGCAAAAAGCGACCGAGCAGAAGGTCCCTGCCCCTGCGCCTGCGGCGGCCGCCCCTGCCCCTGCACCCGCTCCAGCTCTTCCCGCTGCTGCCCCGGGAAAAGCAGGATGAGGCGGCAAGGCCCCGAATCGCCTCCCGGTGAGTGGATGCATTTCCGGCTAGTATCTTGGGATACATGTTTAGGGAGGGCTCTCCAATTGCGAGTTTAGCCCTCACTCCGGGATATACCACGAGTTCGAGGCGATTCGCGGGAACGCGGCCCGTCGAGTCGCGATCAAGGCCGTGTCGTCGAATTCGAAATAATCGAGGAAAAGGCCCCCACTATATATTAAATTGTGAATCGAATAATCGCCGGCACATGCCGGTTTTTTATTCTGTGGCGCATATCTACACTAAGGCGCTTCCTGCTCTACATGACGCTTTCCCCAAAAATTTGAAGAAGAGAAGATCCACCGATTCAGGAATGGCATATGCGTTAGCGGGTGTCCGGGGCAGATCATGTTAATTGGCGAGGAACGAGACGGTTCTCGATTCAGACCAGTACTCACGGGCGGAATTGAACGCCAGAAAGCCTACATGCCCGCCGAATTTTGGAATTTCGAGAAAAAATCCGGGATTGTTCTTTGCTTCTTCAGTTGGATAACACAAATCCGTAAGGAACGGATCATCGGCGGCATTAATCAGCAGTGTAGGGATTGAAATGGACGCTAGGAACGGCTTGCATGAAGCTTTTCTCCAATAATCTTCAGCGCCTGAAAATCCAAACATAGGAGCAGTGTAACGGTCATCAAACTCCTTAAACGTCTTAATGGTTTTATAGTCGTGATCGTTAATTTGCCCCGGCATAATTGCCATTTTCATCCGAATTTTTTCCCTAAGTAATCGCAAAAATCGCTTCAGGTAAATTCTGTTGGCAGATCTAGCTAAGTGGTTCGAACTTGACTCCAGATCGCAAGGAACTGAAAATGCCACGGCTTTAGTAATCAGAGAATTTGTTTGTGTTCCTCGCTCGCCAAGGTATTTGAGAATTACGTTTCCCCCGAGGCTAAATCCGATCAGAGCAAGCTCAGAATATTTTTCGTCAGCAGTCACTTGTAAGATAACTGCTTCCAGATCTTGCGTATCCCCGCTGTGATAAAATCGAAGCCTTTTATTGGATACTCCACTGCATCCTCTGAAGTTGACGGCCAGCGCATCCCAGCCTCTCCTATTGACTGCCCTGACCATCCCGAGCACATAGGTGCGGGATGAGTCTCCCTCCAGCCCATGCAGGATTATGGCTAGTCTGCGACTTCCCACAGCCGATTTGTCCAGGTCAAGAAAATCACCGTCGGGCGTATCGATTCGGTGCCTTTGATAATGCACCCCTGAAACCCTGCGAAATAAACTGGGGAACACTGTCTGGACATGTGGATTAGAAAACATCAATGGGGCTCGGTAACTGGACGGCGAAATCAGGGGCACGATCTTCAGCCTCCATTAATCAAAATGTCTATGCGCCTAAATCAGATTCGGGGTAATTGGCTACCGAAAACTTCACAGGTGTTAGTCGTTGCAGATCATGATGAAATTAGGGACCCCACGTTAGCAATCGCCGAAATCGGGAACATTCGATCGACAAAATTAATTGCGATTATGGGGTGTTCCCTCAGCCTGATGAGGGTTTTCCGTTTGAGGATTCGTCTATCTTATCCCAATTATCCTGCAACTTCGGCCCCTGAGAAAGGCGGTGATATTGCCAGGCGAGGTGGCAGTGAAGGATTGTTTCTTCGACCCAATCCCGCATATCATTCATGATACCGAGAGTTCCCGCCTCCTCCTCCTTTTCAGCTTCTTTCTTTACCACGGCATCTACCTTGAGAAGCAATTCGAAAATTCTCCCGAAGCACTTGTGGACATGGAGTTCGAATTGTTCAGTGCTGGAAAACTTCACTGTGGAATATCCTTTCAGTTGTTCATTTTTCGACAGTACAACTTTAACCCAAAAAGATGTAGATCGACAGTTTTTTCGGCCCGCATTAAAGACGAAATCAGGACCCGAAACAGGACGCATGGCCCAATCTTGAGCAACTCCGCGCATCCAAATTCTTCACCGTATTCCTATATTACCCCGTGACGAGGACGCGGTTCTTGGCTGTGCGGCTTTGATCTATTGAACGGGATCTTTATACAAAAAGACGTGCCTTTGCCGTGTTCCGATTCTACACTTATCGAACCGCCGTGCTCTTGAACAATTTTTTTGGTAATCACCAGACCCAAGCCTGTTCCCTTGGAACCTTTGGTAGAATAGAATTTTTTGAAAAGCTTTTCTCTGATTTCCTCTGTCATGCCGATTCCATTGTCACTAACGGTTATTAGAAGCTCATCATGTTCGATCCTGCCTGATACCCTAATTCGACGTGGCCTATTCGACGACTCTCGGGAAGCATGCACTGCGTTGGATATAAGATTCGCGACTGCGTTATGAATCTGAGACGCATCCAGCATGCCTAATTGCATCCGGCTTTCAAAATCCTTAATCAGGGTAATCTCTTCCGTGCGAAGACGCTCCTCATACAAGTCGCAAACATCATTTAGGATTTGAGCCGGATCACACTCCATGTATTCCGGTTCTCTTCCTTTGGAAGCGTAGAGGATTTCATTCACGAGGTCGGAGACTTTTTCCACGTTCCTTTTGACCATATCCCATCCCTCGCGTACTTTATCTTCTCTTCCTCGCTGAAGACCTGAATCCACTACGTAGACGCCACCTTGCAGTCCTGATAGAATATTCTTGATTGTATGAGACATCCCGGCAATGGTTTCGCCCAGAATCATCAGTTCATTTTGCAGCTTCTTTACTTCCGTAATATTAGTGCTTATCTCCATCACGGCACGAATTTCGCCATTCTCACCGGTGACCGGCGCTGTATTGACTATGATATGAGTCTCCTCCCCGTTACGGCGCCAGATTTCTTCAGACTCATGAGAAAGCCCATCAATAAAGGTCTTTTCTACCGGGCAATTGTCGCACTTTAGGTCTGCGTTCTTATAAATGGCATAACATTTCGTTCCCGCCTTGCCGCCGAAATGCTCCTGAAACATTTTGTTTGATTGAATTATGTTATAATCGTTGTCAACCAGCGTTATATAACAAGGGACATTTTCAAATAGGTATTTATATTCCTCCTGCTTCTTCTGTAGCTCCATCTGGAGTCTTTTAAGTCGGGTGACATCCAAAGACATCTCCAGAACTTCGGTCATGACACCTTCATCATCAAAGATTGGAGCAGTCTTTACTATTACATGAGCGTCCTCACTGCCGACACGCCAAGTCTCTTCCGATTGATGGGACAATCCGTCGGCAAATGTTTTTTCGACCGGACAGAACTCGCATTTTGAATCCCGCTGTTTGTAACCCAGGAAACAGTGCTTTCCTATAATATCTCCGAAGTGATCTTTAAAGGCGCGATTGGCACGAACGATACGGTAATCACCGTTAACCACCGTTAGATAACAAGGAACTTCCTCGAAAAGGGACTTGTACATTTTGCGGCCTTCTGCCAGCCGAGTGGTCCTTTCGTTGACCATACGACCCATTTCTTCGAAAGAACGGGAAAGTTCAGCCATTTCATCTGATCCTGTCGTGACTGTGTTTGGCTGGTACTCTCCCCTGCCCAGTCTCGCCGCCTCTTCTTGGAGTTTCCTGATACTAGGATTTATGAGAAATATCACCGTAATGCCTATAATGCTTGAAATAAACAAGAATAATAGGAAAGCAAAAATAATTGTCTTCTTAGCGTTACTTGAAATTTCCTGTCTCAAATCGTCCAGCGGAATTTTTGTAGCTAGTGCACCTAATATCATCTGATCTTGCGCATGGACATGACAAGCTGCACTGGAACAGCTCTCCGTATTCAGAATGGGACTTACGAGGGTCAGGAGCATCCCATCTTCTGAAATTCTTTGCTTGACGGAACCATCAACGCCCATATCTGTAAATAAGGAATCGGACTTATGCTTAGAGAAGACCTCCTGTTTGAAAGGATGGCTGCCATAGCGCATTGTGCCTTGATTATCAAAGATGTTGATTTCCTTGAAGCCGGGTTGCGCCCCGATTGATTTAATTATTTCGGTTATGTCACCCCTGTCGTTGGTCATCATTGCTTCGCGGACTGCGGCCTTGATAAGCTCACAATCCCTGAGACCAGCTTGAATCACTCGGTTTATGGCATGTAGCTCTTGATTGGTAATGCTGTGGTAAGTAAAGGCTAGCACAGCAACGAACATTATCAGCCCGGCATAAAAGCTTATTTTAAAGCTTAGACTGTTCGTAAATTTCTTTAGTAATTGAATAGAGTTTAGAAGCATATCTTGAGGGTCTTAGAAACATGAATTTCCGTATGCCGGACGGGAATCAGCCCAGGAAGATTTGTACCCGTTAACCGATGAGCTTTCTGATTGAATCCAAATAAAGGTCTTTGTCTACCGGTTTTTCGATGTACGCTTCGGGTGGCTTGATGGCTCGCTGGTGCATCCATTTCTTGAAATCTATTCGTGGAGCATCATCTGTCGCAAAACCAGTGACGATCACCACCGGTATGTTTACAGTTTCCGTGTTCCTCCGCATTTCGCGAAACATTCCTATTCCCGTCTTGTTGGGCATCAGCAAATCTAGACTCACTAAGTCGGGTTTTTCATCTTTGACCTTCTTCAGGCCTTCTTCGCCGTCGACCGCCGAAATCGTTTCATATCCGTGATCTTCGAGAAGGGTGGAAAGAAACGTGATCATGTCTACTTCATCTTCCACGATCAAAATTTTCTTGGCCATAATGACTCTCCTTAAGAAATATGCTCAGGAGCCTCTCCCTCCGCGAAGATGACGCCCCTCACCGGAACAATATGGGCGAGGGGGCCGTTTCCAACGTTCAGAGGACGAGCGCCTCCGAGAGCAGTTCGGCAAGATTCATGACTTTTGCATCGATCTTATAATGGTGGCATATCTCCTTGAGTTGGTCCGTGCAGTTGTGACATGACTGCAATACCACATTGGCGCCTGTTGCACGTATTTCGTCGGCTTTTATTTTTCCGGCCGCGATCCGCCGAGGAGCAAATTCGGGCATTGCCAAGGCTCCGCCGCCGCCGCCGCAACAGTAACTATCTTCTCTGTTGTGCTCCATTTCTACAAAATCATTTACTGCAGCTCGAATCACGATTCTAGGCTCTTCGAGAACTCCCCCGGAACGGGCAATGTTACACGAATCATGATAGGTGAAACGCTTACCGTCATGCACTGATTTATCCAGTTTGAATCTTCCTTCTTGAACCCACTGGGCCATCAATTCCATCATACTCGTGATTTTAAATGGTACACCACCAACCCAGTTGGCCATTTCCCAACGAATCCCTCGATACCCATGACCGCATTCGCCCGCAACCAAGTATTCAACTCCCAGTCTTTCCATTTCATCGAACAGCCACTGAGCGAAGAGTTTCGCGTCCGGATCGATGCCGTTGAACATGGCGTAATTCGTCAAATCCCAGTATCGCGAAGATATCGTAAAATCGGCTCCAACCGCGTTCAAAACTTTCGACGTCGCCTGGATGGTCAGCGGATAATACTTGGGTTCACGCGGATTGAGCGTAAGCATGTATTTTGCGCCATGCTTATCAATCGGGATTTTAAAATTCTCACACCCGTCTTCGCTCTGGAGTTCTTCTTCGATCCATTCGATGGTCTCGATGAATTCGTCCTGCGGCACGGCCATGTTATTGCCGTGATTATAATGGGTGTCTACCGTATCCTGCAGATTTTGCGGCACACGACCGACCTGGCACATGATACCACGAGCGGCGCGAACTAGCATACCATAATCCACACCCATAGGGCAATTAAACGTGCAGCGACGGCACATCGTGCAGCCGCCCCACAATTTATCGTACATTTCATCGGCAAGCTCCTTACTAAGTGGTTTGGCTCCGACGAAAGACGGGAACAGCTTGCCCAACCAATCATATCTGCTCTTGTACCATTTGCGGAACCTATCGGCTTTGTATGCTGGAAGTAAAGTCTTGTCGTCCGGTATTGAAACCGTATAGTGACACGCGTCCGAGCAGAGACCGCAGTGGACACATCCTGCCAGCGACGTCTGGACTATCCTGTTGAGCTTCGATGGAAGGATTTTTTCCATTTCTGCAAGCATTTCCGGAGTAAACTCGGTCTTGGTAGGCCATTTTCTTGCTGGTTCCATGCCCAGTTTTTCCGGCTTCTGAGACTGCTCTTCAGTGTTTTTTTCTAAAGGGCTATTTGCCACTTCGGCCATTTTTTCCTCCGATATATTTTTTTCTGAATTCATTTTGCGTTCCTATTTAAGATGCCACGGCCCCCAAATATCTGACCGTACATCACGCGTCCGAATGGGTACAGCACATAATGCGAAATCTTGCTGAAAGGCACGTAGAGAAGGAAGAAAGTGGTCATTAGGAAAAAGATCCACATAAAACCGGTCTCCGGTCTGCCTTCCAACCAAAGCCACATGGCAAAAAATCCAACGGCGAAAAACACTGTCATCAGGATGACCGCAAAATAATCATCAGGGCTGCTGATAATGCGGATCTCCGGTTTCGTAAGGCGTCGATATATCCGGCGCAGACCTATAAGAAAAGCCAGGGCCATGAAGACCATTACTATCTGCGTGACCACCGGAGTCATCAGTTGAGGAACGAGCGGAATTAGAAAAGTGGATCCGATCGTAAGAGCCACGCCGATATGAAAAATCATAAATTCTGCATAAAAAAACACATCATTCCGGGTACTCTCCATTCCCCACGGCCTCAAGACATTGGCCAAGGAATGCACAGAACCGGCGAAACGATTTCCTTTCAATTCCGCCTTTTCCGGCGGGCCGGGTTTTTTCATTAATTGATAGATTTTTATGGCATACATTGTCGCCATAAAGGCCAGGCAGACGTATTGAACCGGCTCTTGCAAAACATACAGGGCGTAGCTCACGTTGTGTTGCATGTATGTCTTTCCTCCACGAAATTATTTTGGCCTCACGACAAGTGAATTCTTTTCCGATCAAGAGAGCGCACGAGACTTCTTCAACACTCAAATCGCGATCACTCCCGATTCGGCGCAGATTCTTTCCGGTTCCAGAATTATCTCGTGAGGATAGGGACAAGCATTCACCACGATCAAGAATATTAAAATACATTAAATTTGTCAAGATTGCACTTAGCAAAGAAGTCAAGTTTTCAACATTCAGCATTCTTGATTAACTTTGTCATTTTTCGGACTTACAGCGTGCGAAAACAATTTGGAATTCTAATTAATTAAAGCAGCTCGGCCGGAAGAGCTCCCGACTGCTGAACGATTTCGCAATTACTCCCGTCAGAGCTTAACAGGGGATTAAATATCTTCTCAATTCCCTGTATTTTCAATCATATTTACGATCCACTTATGAATGGGAGACATGTCACTAAATTTCTTAAAACAATAATCAATGATCTCTGTGGAATAAATTTGTTCCGGAATTTCGGAGTTAAATATGGCGTATAATCCATTAAATAAGAGAAATTCGGCTGTATCGTCTGCTGCATCATAGCCTCGGGGAATTTTCTTATAATATTTTCCGCCAATCGCATAGTCCCTCTTTTTCACGACCGATCTAGCAGCCCTGACCAGAGCAGGCCCGAGTTTTGAATCGACTACCGAGTTACGGAAAATCTCTAAAAGAGAGCGGGGAAAACAATGCGTGCCTGCGGCAAGCATCAGGTTTGGAGGTTCGAGATGAAAATAGAAGCCCGGGCATTCCATTTTCGGTCGAGCCCCTTCCCAAAAGAAGATCCCCAAATGATTTTTGTAAGGCTCCTTATTCTTGCTGAATCGTGTATCCCGATAGTGACGGAATATTGACTTGTCGAGACGAGGATCAGCTATGATCCTGGGGGTGATAGCTTCCAAGCGTCTGCCCATTTCAAAAACAAAATCACGAGCAGGCGCCATAACATAGGTTTCGAAGTCTGCCTTGTGCTCCGCAAACCATGCCCTGTTGTTATTCTTTGAGAGTTCGACATAAAACCTTACGCATTCTTTCGGAAAACCTCTGAATTCACTTTTGATCGACATCTCCGTCCAATCTCCTTCACGAATCCGATTAACTTTTGCCTTACTTTTTTAGCCTGAATAATATTTGTATTGCTAACTCAACGAGCCTCGCTCTCAACAGTTCTCATTCAGGCTGATGCGCATCACAAGTTCCGGATTAACGAGTCCAAGCAAACCAGAACTCGAAGAGTTTCCTGATAAAAGGCGTCAGCCGGGTGCGATTATACGCATCAGCTATATGTTTTATGGCTTCGGATTGGGTTGGGTACGGATGAATTATGCCCGAAACCGTTTTCAGCCCCATATTACCAGTCATGGCCAAAGTTATCTCACTTAACATCTCGCCTGCATGTGAAGCTACAATAGTTGCTCCCAAAATCTTGCCTTTACCTTTTTCCGTATGAATCTTCACGAAGCCATCATCTTCTCCGTCTGCCACTGCCCGGTCTACGTCCTTTAGTGCTCGAAAATAGGTGTCGACCTTAATGCCTAGACCGGTAGCTTCTTTTTCGTACAGCCCAACGTGGGCAATTTCAGGGTCCGTGTAAGTACACCACGGCATAATAAGTGAACTCAATTTCTTCGAGCCTTTAAACAAGGCGTTCTGAATAACTATACGGGCGGCCGCATCGGCTGCATGAGTAAACTTGTAGTTCATGCAAACGTCGCCCGCGGAAAAGATATTAGGATTTGTAGTCTGAAAATAGTCGTTCACATAAACTCCACGTCGCGTGGTCATGCTGAACCCCTGCTGATTCAAGATTGAGGTTCTCAACATTCGGAGCACGACCTACTCCCACGAGAATTTCATCTACCGAAATGGAGTTTTTCTTTCCGAGCATTTCGAAGATGGATAACTTTTTCTTTGTCACGGACGTCGATTCCGTATGGGCTACAGTTCAGCATCAAGCTGACACCCTCTTCAGTTAACCTTTTTTGGACGATTTCGGCTGCATCGGAGTCTTCCCGGTCGAGGATATGATCATTTTTGTGGAAGAGAAATATCTGGCTGCCCAGTCTTTGAAAGAGTTGGGCCATTTCACAGCCGATCGGACCTCCTCCCATCACGGCTAACCGAGCCGGTCGCTCAGTGAGAGAAAATACTGTTTCATTGGTCAAAAAACCTGCTTCCGACAAGCCCTTGATTTCCGGGAGAAAGGGCCTTGCGCCTGTAGCTATTACAGCTTTCTTGAATGACAAAGTCTTGCCCGCGACTTTAATCGTGTCAGGACCTGTGAACCCTGCATGGCCGAGAAAAACATCGACACCCAGGCTCTGCAATCGTTTGGCAGAATCATGAGGGCTGATTTCAGCTCTAATGCTCCTCATACGTTCCATCACTTTTGCAAAATCCACTTCGACTCGGTCGTGAACTGTTATTCCATGATAACGAGCAAGCCCGATTTCGCGAACTATTCTCGAGGAGCGAATCAAAGACTTTGAGGGCACGCAGCCCACGTTGAGGCAATCTCCTCCTAAGAGATGATGCTCGACCAATGCCACTCGTGCCCCTAAGCCGGCCGATCCGGCAGCGGTAACCAATCCAGCGGTGCCGCCGCCAATCACAACTAGATTATATCGCTCAGCGGGTTCCGGATTTATCCAATCAGGTGGATGAACATTGGAAACTAGTCGACGATTGTGAGCGTCATCCGGCAAGACCGCGGGCATATCTCTATGAGATTGAGGTCCGTTAGTTTCCGTTGCTTTATTTGAAGAGACCGACGATGCCTGAGCAAGCTTAAGGCTCCGAGCAGCAAGTCGCGTAACGAAAACTGCAACCGCAATCGTTGCTGCAAGCCCAAACCAGAAAAAAACCTGCCCGGCTGCACCTTGCTCTACGTTACCAGCGGCCGCATCCGCCAGCGACCTTGCAGCAGAGCCGAAGTAAACATACATCAGAGTCGCAGGAAGCATACCGATCATATTAGCTAAAACGTATTTTCCAAGAGAAACTTTCGTTAAGCCCAAGATATAATTGAGCAGATTAAAGGGAAATACGGGGCTCAACCTGAGCAGTAGGACGATTTTGAATCCTTCTTTCGCTACAGCATCATCTATGGCCGAGAACTTGGGGTCACCATGCAATTTTTCGCGCCACCCAGTCCCGAGCAATGGTACGTCCTACGATGAAGGCAGCGCAAGCCCCAAGATTTGCGCCTATCCATACTGTTAACGTCCCAATGACGACTCCAAAGAGAAAACCGGCCCCCAGAGTCAGGACTGATCCTGGAATGAAGAGGACAGCTGCCAGGATGTAAAAACCTGCTACAAATACGGGACCCCATGATCCAAGTCTCTGTATCCATTCGAGAAAGCCGTAGAAATATTGTTTTACCGGCAAAACCCAAACAGTTGTTGCTAAAACTGCCGCAAAAACAAATAATAAGATGACCTTTACAGCACTTTTTGTTCGGTGACTTCCAGGCCGGTCGGGGTCGACCACGGAAGTGAACGACTGCATGATCACTCCTTTTTGTATAATATAAATTGAGTCGCCTTCATTAAATTCTTCTCGATTAAACTATACGAATTCTAATTTATCTGCTTGATTATGAATTCAGGAGTGCTATCGTATTGCCTATTAATTGGATAACCACACTTCTTATGTTGGACCGATGTATCGTACCGGAATACATGTGATGCTCGTCTTTAATATCGTTTTTAGTGATATAATCATCTTGCAAAATCTTCACAGTTATTTTTCAAAAAAAACCTTTGTGGTTTCGGAGGTAACGGAGTCATGAGTATTCTTCTTGCGTGGATTATAATTACTGTCGCAATACTTTTGGCCGCATATTTGATTCCGGGGATCAAGGTGGAGAGCCTAGGAGCAGCCATCATTGGGGCTGCCATTCTGGGGTTACTGAATGCTTTGATCAAACCTATTTTAATTGTTCTCACTTTTCCTATTACTCTTTTAACTTTGGGACTTTTCATATTTGTGATTAACGCTTTGCTGTTTTGGTTGGCTGGGTCCATAATTCGGGGTTTCAGTGTCCGGTCATTCGGCTCCGCTTTATTAGGATCGTTCGTTGTAACCATTATTACCTTCATTGCACAGCATATATAAGTCAATTCGGACCGGACACGGACGTCACATTAATGAAATTAGCAATCACGATTGATGTCGAAGAGGAAGGTCTTTTCCGAGGGAAATATGATTCATCCAACGTATCCGTGACAAACGTTTTACAGTTGCGCCGACTGGATTCGATTTTCCTCGAATGGCAGATACGTCCCACGCTACTCGTAACATATCCTGTTGTTAATAATGAAAAGACAATAAATCTCCTGCTGGAGCTCAAAGAAAAATGGAATGCGGAAATAGGGGCGCACCTTCACCCATGGAATACTCCTCCTATCGCGACGCTTTCACATCCCGAGCCTGTGCCATCTGAGTTCATACCCAGCGGTCTCCTCCAGGCTAAACTGGGAACGCTTCTCACATCTCTGAGCAAACACGGTGTGGAGCCGGTTTCATTTAGAATGGGTCGTTTCAACATGGGTCCCACTATGTTTTCAGTTCTGCAAGAAACCGACATCAAAGTGGACAGCAGCATTGCTCCGATGCAGAGATATTATGGCGGACCGGATCATCTGATAGCTCCGACAGATCCTTATTTTCCAGATCCAGTTGATCCGCGCCGTCCAGGCAGTTCAAAGCTCTTGGAAGTACCCCTAACCACTGTTCCGCTCACCCGGAATTTAGGGAGATATCTGGAGTCGATGAATAAATCGATAATTCCTGCCTCTTGGATCTCGTGGGCTGCCATGTATCTTGGCACATTATCAGTTCAGCCGTTAGGAACAGGACTGAACCGCATGAAAATCGCTGTGCTGCTTCATTCGAAGAGAGGCGGAGAAGTTTTGACTCTATTTTTTCATTCCTCCGAGTTGATGCCAGGCGGATCGCCTGAACTCCCGACGCCGGAGCACGTAAATCGGTTTTTCGACCAGTTGCGCAGTTTCGTAAGATGGCTTCGCCTGCATATGAATGCAGAACCGATGACCCTCTCAGAACTCGGTGAATCTTACCGTTCTAATCTCCACTAATTTTGAAAATGGGATATTAAGCGACTCAATTGGCAGGAACGGAAAAGCCAAAACCGTGTTCCAGTACTTTTCCGCGGGTCTGATACTTATATTATCCGAAGATCGCGAAATTATAAATCCGCTACTTTGTTGCTGTCATTCGTGGTTATTGATCATTGCGTAATGCTCATCCTCACATTACAGCTAAGCCCGTCCTTGATTTGGCTATCCGGATTCTCCAGGACGCATTCTATTTCATAATCTGCGGGGACTTCGAGAGCCGGATTACGGCTTATTCCAGGTATGCGACTTATCTTGCAGGGATATGTTTTTTCAGGAATGGCATCAAAATTGACACTTCCGCGGTCGCCGGTCTTTAGCTTTATAAGCTCTAACTCGTGAGCTTTGCACCTGACCACCATGGGTGTCATGACTGCTACCGTCATAACCGGAAGGCCTTTGGGGACTTCGGCCTCGATTCTAATTTCAGGGGCCATCCAAATTAATTGACCTGAAATGGGAGCTTTCAAAAATCCTTTGTTCAACGGAACGTCTGAATTAGCATATGATCGCTTAGTTTGCCATTCCAATAAATCCAGGTCTCTCTTATGCTTTTGTTCGTAAAAACGAAGATCCTCAACCGACTTGGCAAGGTTCGCCTCAGCCTGTTTCAAGGCCTCGGTTACGTCTAAAACCTCCTTTTTCACAGTCTCGAGTTGTCGCTGTTTATTAGTTATTGAATCCACAGAGGCGAGATCCTTGGAACGCAAATCACGCAGATCTGAAAGTTCCTTCTCTACTCTTTCCAAATCAAGCTTTTTCACCGGCAACTGAACTTTGTTGAGTCTATCTACTTCAATTTGTTGGTTGTTAACTGCTTTTCTTAGACTGAGAACCTGTTCAGCATAGAGAATCTGATGCACTTCCATCATTCCCATTCGATCAAGTTTATACGTGGCCAGGACGTCATCTTTATTGACTGTGTCACCTTCTTTGGCAGAAATGCTGAGTATTTCGCCGGTGAAAGGCATCGAAATCTTTCTTTGCAGGGGCGCAAAACTTTTCCCCCGAAAGAGTAGTTCGGCCTCCGATTTGGTGTCGGCGATTTGAGGGACAATTGCCGCTTTGGCTGGGCCGGGGCTGGACATGGCGCTCTTGGGTTCATGCGTGATTGCCACCAGGGCCAAGATCACCACACCAGCGATCACCGAAACAACGGCACCGAAAATTTTTGCTCGCCGCCAAGGCTTATCAGTATGCAAATCTTGCATTGTACTTGTTCAAACCTCCTGCCAGAGTGGCCAGATCTATGAGATCGCCAACTCTTTCCTGGGGACCGCTAATGGCATCGAGATCGGCTTCTATCTTTTCTATTCGCCTATCAACGTATTGATCGTAGGTAATAGCTCCTGCTTTGTAATCGGAGAGGGCCCTTTCTTCATTAAGCTCCGCGAGCTTCGCCTGTTCGCGAATAACGCTCTCTTTCTCGCCCGAAAGCTCTAATCCGCCTCTGATACGTGTGAACTGAGTATACAATTTTGTTGATAGTTCGTTGCGATCTAGTTTGAGTTGTTCAGCTATAATTTTCTGTCTTTTTATTTCTCGTACTCGTCTAAAGCCGTCCCAAAGCGAATATTCCACTCCGACAGCAAAATTGAACCCTGACGTTCGGTCCACCTGATTATCAATCTGCTCAATTAATAGAGTTGGCCTAGGCACAAGCGCTAAATATGAACCTGTGACCATATTTGATTGGACTTGTTCTTTCTTGGCGGCAATTTTCAAACCTAAATTACCGCCTTGCACATCCGCGAAAGTGACAAATTGGCCGTTAAATCCTCCCAAAATCTGATTCGCTGCATCACGTGTATCCAGAGGAAGATGAAAATCCGGAGGATAGCCCATAAGCGCCTTAAGTTCAGTTATCTTCTGCTCTCTTTCTTTGTCCAATTGTCTGAGTTTTAACCGGGCACTTCTCAGGTTGTTGTCCCACAACCGAACCTGAATTGGATCCAGCGTCCCTTGTTCGTTTCTGCTGGACCCATAGTTCACTTTATCTTGAGTTAAGGCCAAAACCTGTCTGCGGATTTTGATTGATTTCTCTAGAGTGTGGATCTGGTAAAATAGTTTTGCCATAGCTCCAACGTCTTCAGCTATTTTATTAAAATGAGCCTCTTTTGCCATATCTACAAGGATCTCATTAGAGCGGATTTTGACCAGAGCGACAAGAGGATTAAACTGTGAAGCCCAAACGGTAACGTTGAGGGGGGAAGCGCCTGTCCCGGATGCCCTATTTATGTACACCTGTGTCCTTATGTCAACTGCTGGAAAAATCTCCGCGTGGGCATCTTTGACTGCCACGGACCTCAGCTGAATTTCCAAACGGTTTTTGAGAAAGGCTTCCGAGTGGACAAGGGCATAATGGACGCACGTCACAAAATCAAAATATCCTTGAAACGGTGTCTTTGAAATATTTGCCGGGGAGGCGCTGGCCGATCTCAGGAGCACAATAAGACAAAATAGTAGCGTCAAAGCGGTTCTGAACAAACGGGCCGGGAAATTATTGAAAAGAGAATATCCCTTCCCCGAACCGACACTTTTATAAGCCTGTTTGGCCAAAGCTACCACGTCTTATCCATACCATAATGTCCCTTCAAGCCGAATCTCAGGGACGATAACAACTTATGACAAATATTGCCAAAAAATGGCGCAAATAGACCACCGTATCGTTGGCCGAAAGTATACGCTAATTGCCAGAGGAATGTCAATAAGGTTCTCCGGTCAATTCGAGTCCAAGACAATGAGATTCCTATAAATTGCGAGCGGCACTCATATAAGCGCGGACTCAAGCTGGAAAATCCTGGCCAAGAAACTTACCTCTAAATCGAATCGATTGAAAAATTGGAATTGTCAGTCTGCTGGCTTCATCTTAGAAGCGAATCCAAAAATTTGTAGCAAGATATGAAATGCAAGCTTTTCGTGGATTAACGAGGAATAGGAATTTGTGTCCCCTTGATAGCAGTTTCCGGGAGGTGCTTCGGTTTGCTCTATGCACCGGCTCTCGGCCCGCTAATCGGAAACTCTTCCGCAAATCCTTAACTTCAGGCGATGGCGACAAATACTAGTTCTTAAGAGGAGACTGCCAGTCAGCAAAAAATGTGTCACGGCTATAAACAACCAAAATTAGGTGCTGTCACAAATATCGCTTGGTGTGCTATATCAAGACGCATCATGTCATCTGATATGATTAAATCGTGAGCCCAATTATGAAATTAAGAGTCGCTGTTATTCGCGATAATAGATACTTACTGCACCAACCTGGATTGATCCATCCCGACCGACCCCAGCGGGTACAAGAAATTTATAAAATGCTGGACTCTGATTTCAGCGAAACTTTAATAACTCTACAGCCTGAACTCGCCACTCTAGAAACAACTGGAGCTTGTCCATACCCCCAATTATATAAGAAAAGTTCTTAAGACATCCGAACGCGCGTTGACGAATCTGGCTCCAGACACGCCGGTATCCTCCCAGTCATATTTGGCTGCGTGGTTGGCGGTGGGGGGATGCATCAAAGGTCTCCAGGCTCTCCTTTCTGGACGCTGTGATATTTCTTTTGCGCTGATCAGACCTCCTGGGCACCATGCCGCCCCTGATCGGGCGGCAGGTTTTTGTATATTTAACAATCTCGGAGTTACGGCTCGTTATGCTCTCGCGCGCCATGGCTTCAACAGAATCTTGATTGTTGATTGGGATATCCACCACGGAAACGGTATCCAGGATCTATTCTATGACCAGAAACAGGTTCTTTACCTGTCATCACATTATCGAGGTTGGTACCCCCCGACCGGTGACTGGTCTGAAACGGGAGTTGGGGAAGGGTTGGGTTACACAATTAACTTACCATTGTCCAAAGATGTTCAAGATCCTGACATGCTTTTCCTCTACTCGAAGGTACTTGTACCAGTTGCAGAGTCTTATAAGCCCGAACTGATCTTCGTAGCAGCGGGGTTCGACGGTCATCACCAGGATCCTCTTGGACGAATTAAGCTCACAGAGCGTTCATTTCGCGGGCTCGCGAAATTGCTAGTGGCAATCAGGGGTCCCCTTGGGAATCCTCCTATTCTGTTGGCGCTGGAAGGGGGGTATGATGTACCCTCACTGGTGAGTTGCGTCAAAGAAGTACTTGGCACTTTTATATCAGATAGCGCTGAAGTGCCTTTAAATTTTCCGGAGTCGGATCACGGAGCGGAAATTCTGCGAAGAGCTCGTAGCATCCATAAGCAATACCATATTTGGACAGATTGAGTTACATTAAACCCAGCAGAATTTGGCTGACTTTCAATAGGGAGCTGGCAATCTTGTGAACTTATTAATTCGACTTGCTCGGCAGCGAGAGGTTTAGCAAATGTTTAAGGCTGTAATACCCCCAGAAAATCCTGACGCAAACATGAAATCATATACCGAAATGGTAGCGAATTTCAGCTGGAATGATATTGAAAAGGAATTTACTTGGCACCAAACCGGTAATCTTAATATCGCCTACGAGGCGGTGGATCGATGGGCGGAGAATCCCGAAACGGCTAATAGGGTCGCTCTGATTTTTGAAAAAGGAGATAAAGTCAAGGAGTTCAGTTACCTTCAATTACAAGAGATTTCATCGCAGTGGTCCAATTTATTCATAGAATACGGGTTTGCCGTAGGCGACAGAATGTTCATATTCGTGCCACCATCTCCGGAATATTATTTCGCGATGCTGGCCTGTGCCCGTCTTGGAATCATCTTTTGCCCGCTTTTTACTACCCTTGGATTCGATGAACTCGAGGTGCGCCTGCAAAATGCAAAACCTCGAGGAATTATTACTCATCCCGATATGGCCGAGCGCTTCCCTACGCAATCCATGCCCAGTGTCGAATATGTCTTTCTGGTAGAAGGAACCGGAGTCGGACTTTTTCGCCAAGAAATAGCTCTGAAAACAGTGGCAGGGGAACTGCCGAAGAAGAGCCACATAAAGTGGGTATCCCGGTCTACTCCACTTTACCTGCTCTACACCACTTCCGGCTCGACTCGACCTCCCAAAGGAGTTATGCACGCCCACGGCGGCATGGCCGGCTATCTTGCCACAGCACGCTATGTGCTTGATGTTAAGGAACGTTCTATGCTCTGGACCGATGGCGGCGAACCGGGATGGGTGACGGGAGTCGTATACGGCGCTTTCGCTCCTTGGCTATGCGGCGCCACCTCTGTGGTACAGGGAGACCAGTTTTCTGCGTCCACCTGGTACAGGACTCTGGAAAGATATAAAGTGGACGTCTGGTACACTACACCACGAACTATAACTCGACTCATGGAAGCAGGCGGAGACTTGCCGACGAGGTACAATTTGTCTTTTTTGAGACATATTGCCACTGTAGGAGAAGTTCTCAGTCCCGAGCAGTTTTATTGGGCACGAAACACGTTGAAACATTCCCCTCACGATACCTGGTGGATGACTGAATCAGGCATGATTTGCATAGCGAATTTTCCTTCTCTCAGTATCAGGCCCGGCAGCATGGGAAAACCTGTTCCTGGAATTGAAGCCGAGGTTATGGACGAAGATGGTGAGATCCTACCGCTGCTTACGATGGGTGAGCTGGCTTTACGACCGGGCTGGCCCTCAATGATGACTGCCATCTGGGAGGACGAGGAACGATATAAGAATTACTTCCGAGTAAAGGATTGGTTTTTAACGGGAGACATGGTTACCAAGGACGAGCATGGTTATTACTATCACGAGGGTCGAAATGACGATCTGATTAAGGTCGGCCAAAGAGATACAGGTCCATATGAGGTCGAACAAGTTCTGTCTCTCCACCAAGCCGTGGCGGAAGCGGTGGCGATTTCTACGAGTTCCCCGGCAGGGAGGCCTACTTTCAAGGCTTTCGTTAGGCTAAAGAGCGGATATACAGCTTCGAAAAGGCTCAATCTAGAAATCAACAATTTTGTCAAAGCAAGTTTTTCACCGGAGATTCCGTTATCTGAGATCATCTTCTTGGACGAATTGCCAAAGACCCGCTCCGGGATATTACTGTACCGTGCTCTAATGGCTCAAGAGCTTGGATTACCGATTGGTGATCCGAGTAAGCTGCAGGAATGAAATTCGCGGAGTTCCTCTTTTTCAGCAAAATCCATGTGAGGTAATGACATTAGGTTTCGGTTTTATTACAACCGGGTCTATGAGAAACAAAGCCGAGCCGTTGTCGATGAGTAGCGAGCAACGAAGCCAGTTGGAGACGTGGTGCGCGCCAGGAGGACTCCGCAACGTGTTGCGTTTCGGTCGTGTATTTGCTTGCTGGCGGCACAGGGCTCTCCAACACTGCGATTGCTCGACAACTGCAAACCAGTCGTCCGACGCTCCTGTTTGCGCAAGCGTTTCCAGGATCAGGGACCTGTTGCTCTGACCAAGACGCTCCGAAAGGTCCAAGTCCCAGGCGGCTTGACGGGGACAAGGTCAAGGCGATAGTGGAAGCCACACTGCACACTGTGCCTGCTGACGCCACACACTGCAGTACACGCAGTATGGCCAAGACTCAGGGCGTCGGTCATAACGTGGTGGCCCAGATATGGAGAGCCCACGGTCTTAAGCCTCACCGAATAAGGACCTTTAAGCTCTCCAGAGACAAACTCTTCGTAGAAAAGCTTACCGACGTTGTCGGCGTCTATCTTGATCCGCCGGACAAGGCATTGGTATTGTGCGTGGACGAGAAATCCCAAATTCAAGCCCTCGATCGTACCCAGCCTGGGTTGCCGCTAAAAAAAGGTCGGTGCGGCACCATGACCCATGATTACAAGCGCAATGGCACCATCTGCCTCTTTGCGGCCCTCAACATTCTGGAAGGCACAGTTATCGGCTCATGCTATTCTCGGCACGAACATCGAATTCCTCAAATTCCTCCGAAAAGTCAATCGAGAAACACCAAAAGGGTGGATCTCCACCTGATCCTTGACAACTATGGGACTCACAAGCACCCAGACGTCAAACAGTGGTTAGCAAAGCACCCACGCTTTCATCCACACTTCATTCAACCAGCTCCTCGTGGGTGAATCTTATTGAGCGCTGGTTTGCAGAGATCTCTCGAAAACGCATTCGCAGAGGCGTATTCCACAGCGTACCTGACCTCGTTGACACCATTGAAATTTATCAAAACTACAACGAAACCCGAAACCTTCGTGTGAAAGAAAGTAGATGAAAATCGAAAAGTTAATCGCTGTAAAGCTATCATGGATACACTACACTAACAGCATGGATCCACATGTAGAATGCTGGAGAGAGCAGCCAGGGGATCGGTCAGGTTAAAGAAGCCCAGCGATACAGTTCTCGCTGATCAGTCAATCATAGGGGAACTTCAATTATCAAATTGACGGTCGAGGAGCCCAAGCTGTTATCGAGCCCCGTAGGCCTTCAGGAGCGCCACCAATTCTGCAAGTCCTGCAGACGACGCCCACATCAGCGCTGTCCAGCCGTTCCTATCCTCGGCTTGGACGTTGGCCTTGGCATCAAGCAACAGCCTCAGAACTTCTGTATGCCCTTCAGCTGCTGCGCCCATCAAGGCAGTAGCACCGTACTGGTCTCGCGCTTCCGTATCCACGCCTGCTTCCAGCAACCGTTTCACCGGCGTGACGTGTCCGCGCCGGGCAGCTCGCATGAGTGCAGTCCGACAGAATTCGTCCCTGGTATTTGGGTCTGCTCCACGCGCCAATAGCAATTCTACAACGGTTCCGAAACCTCTACGAGAAGCCTTCATTAAAGGCGTAGAGCCGCATTGATCTACTATTCCATGATTTGCTCCTTTGTCCAAGAGCAATTCGATAGCCTCAGCATCGCCGGTGGATGCTGCGGCCCACATCAGCGCGGTCCATCCCTTGTTATCCCTCACATCAACCTCGGCTCCATGGTCCACCAATTCGCGTACAACATCAGTGTGCCCTTGGCGGCAAGCCACAGCCAAAGCCGTGCGGCCTCTTTCATCCCGAGCGTTTACATTCGCACCAGATTCCAATAATTGGCTCACCACTTCGACAAGCCCGGTTCCAGCTGCGTGTATTAGTCTATATTTCGTCGAAACACCGCAACGTGGGCAAGTTTCAAGGGTTTCATGAAGCTCTTCTCCACATTCATAACAGTTAATTACAGGCATTCTCCTCAACCTCAGCTGGCTGGAAATCAATCCAACTATACTAAAGAATAAAGTACCCGGCACAGGAAATCAAAATATCCTTGAATCAAACGCTGCGTTAATATCAGAGATCTGAAAAACTTACATAGTAGTAGCCAAGACCTATATTGATTATATGAACAGTCCCGATTGGAGGTCAACAATGACTGAATTGGCGATGCAAATGTTGGAACCTGAGAAACCAATGGGGTTGGTGGTCGTAATTACAGGAAATGGAAAGGGCAAAACAACATCGGCACTGGGAATAGTGCTGAGAGCCATCGGTTACGACATGAAAGTATGCCTCATTCAATTTATGAAGGGAGACATGCACGCGGGCGAATACGAAGCCTTAAAAAGGCTCGCGCCGCAAGTCGAACATCACCTGACTGGAAAGGGTTTCTGCGGGATTCAAGGCAATCCGTATCCTCATAAAGAACATAGAGCTAATGCCCAAGATGCTGTTAAACTTGCAAAACAAAAACTTCTCTCAGGTGAATTTGACATCCTGATCTGTGATGAAATCAATAATGCATTGCATCTGAAGCTGGTCGATCTCCCGCAGGTGCTGGACCTCATAGAAAGCAAGCCGGAGAAGATGCATTTGATCCTTACTGGGAGAGATGCGCACCCGGAGGTGATCGCTAGAGCTCATACCGTATCAGAGGTCGTGGAAATCAAACATGCATATAGAGAAGGAATAGAGCCGCAAAAAGGAATTGATTATTGAACGCCCCGAAACTTCGTGTACCAGTCTCTCGAGGGCTTTGAGCTGCCAGCCTGCTTTGCCGACCAGTATGAGAGAGTCTGTTAAGCGACTGGCCCCGCGGTTTCGGTAGGACCGGCATCTTGCCGGTCCGGTTAGGGTGTAATTATCGATCGTAGACCGGCAAGATGCCGGTCTACTGACTACTGGCTCTCGCTCTCGCATCAATCGAGATTTTTCGCGAACGATGCGGTTCGCTTCGCTCACCACATCCTGCTCTTTTGCTTGCAAAATTATAGAATTTTCAAAAGGCCCGAAAGATAAGGATCGAAGATAATAGTTGACCCTCCTGATTCTCGCCGGTATGCTCCAACCGCCAGGAACTCTACAGTAACTTTTATCATTACCTTGTAACACCAGGTAATTACCCCGGAGAAAATAATGAAAGAACCTTCGAAGGCTCTTTTGATAATTCTGTTTTTTTGCATTCCCTTGTTTGTTTGTGCCTGCGGGAAAGAACCGCCGAAACGAGTTGTCCGTCCGCCTGATGTGACTGCAGCTCTACCTGTGCAACGCGAGGTCCCGAAGTACCTGGAATACACCGGGACCACTGCGGCGCTGCAAACCGTGGACATAAGGGCTAGAGTGGCTGGTTTTCTGCAGAAGATGTATTTTGAACCTCGGTCTAAAGTTAAAGCCGGAGATTTGCTTTTTCTGATTGATCCAAGACAGGTACCGAAGCAAGCGTCAAGCAGGCGAAAGGCAAACTGGACGCGCAAAAAGCATCTTCGAAGCTTGCTCAAACAGAACTGCAAATCTCACAACAGCTGGAAAGTAAGGAGGCCATTAGCGCCCTAAAACTTGAGAAGAAGGCAGCCGAGCGAGACGTGGCACAAGCGGATGTTGAATTGGCTGAAGCGTCTCTGGACAGTGCAAAACTCGACCTGGAATGGACTCGAGTAACGTCGCCCATTAAGGGCCGAGTCAGTCGAAACAAAGTTGACATAGGTAATCTCGTCGGAGCCACGGAGAAAACTCTTTTGACTACGGTAGTAGACGACGATCCGATCTATGTTTATTTCAATGTGAGCGAGCTGGATCTTCTGCCGATATTGCGTCGCATGGCTAAAGACCCCTCTTCGAAACCGTCCGCCAAGATCCCAGTTCAATTGGGCTTGGCTGACGAAACAGGATACCCCCATGAGGGACATTTCGATTTTGCGGAGACTACGGTGGATTCATCCACTGGAACTATCCAGGTTCGGGGGATATTTCCGAATCCTGACGGTCTGTTGATGGCGGGAATGTTCGTACGTGTACGGGTTCCGATAGAAACAAGACAAGTCCTACTCGTCCCTGACATTGCCGTGCAGTTTGATCAAGGCGGCAAGTATGTTTTCACAGTCGATGACAACAATGTCGTTCAACAAAAGCGCATTAAGACCGCGCGAACAAGTTGACGATATGAGAGTCATTGCAGAAGGACTTACGCCCAAGGATCGTGTCATTACTACCGGCGTGCTTCGGGCCAGACCTGGAGCCAAGGTAAATGCCACGCTTGCTCCGGCAGAATCGCCAAAACCCGAAAATGCAATGCCAAAGAAAATCCAGAAACAGTGAGCGGAGGTCCACAGAATGTTAAGCCGCTTTTTCATCGATCGGCCCATTTTTGCTTCTGTGGTCTCCCTATTAATCATGGTCATTGGCGCAGTGGCTATTCTTTCGCTGCCGGTTTCTCAGTTTCCACCAATAGCTCCGCCTATGGTTCAGGTAACGGCCTCTTATCCGGGCGCGGATCCCCAGGTAGTAGCCGATACTGTGGCGGCCCCCATCGAGCAGCAGGTCAACGGCGTCGAAAATATGATGTACATGCAGAGCACCAGCGCCCGCGATGGATCCTACACACTGCGGATAACATTTGAATTAGGTACTGATATCGATATGGCCACAGTGCTCGTTCAGAATCGCGTGAATTGGGCCATGGCGTCTCTGCCGACTGATGTGCAACGTCAGGGAATAATCGTAAAGAAGGCTTCCACATCATTTGTTACCGTGCTGTGTCTCTATTCGCCTGACGGTTCCTATGACGATCTTTTCCTCACCAATTATGTAACTACGACCATTAAGGACCAATTGAGCCGTCTTCATGGAGTCGGGGACTTGCAGATGTTTCCGTCCAAAGATTACAGCATGCGCCTATGGCTCAATCCCAACAAGCTCCAGTACAACAGCTTGACCACCAATGACGTTGTTAATGCCCTTAAAAACCAAAACGTTCAGGTTGCCGCCGGACGTCTTGGCCAGGAACCAGCCCCTAACGGACAGAATTTTGATCTTCCCGTTAATACCCTCGGTCGGCTGACTGACGTTACCCAGTTCGAAGACATCATTTTGAAAACGGGAGAAACGGGCAGCGTCGTGCGAGTGAAAGACATAGGCGGGGTACAATTAGGGGCAAAGAGCTATGACACCCGTTCGTACTATAACGGAGTTCCTGCCGTTACCCTCATCATCTATCAGACACCCGGTTCCAATGCATTGGATGTCGCGGATTTGGTTCACAGCACTATGGAAGAGCTGAAGAAAGATTTTCCGAAAGGTACGGATTACAAGATCGTTTACCAAAGCTCTGATTTCGTGCGAGCCTCCATCCGAGAAGTGGTGCTGACCTTAGTTATTGCTTTCATTCTGGTTTTTATCGTCGTGTTCATTTTCCTCCAGGATTGGCGAGCTACCTTGGTTCCCGCTACGACGGTGCCTGTATCGATCATCGGAGCCTTTGCCATTATGTATGCCCTAGGGTTTTCCATCAATATGTTGACACTATTCGGACTGGTCCTGGCCATAGGCATTGTCGTGGATGACGCGATTGTGGTTGTTGAAAACGTAGATCGTAATATGAAGCAACACGCTCTCGGCGCCAAAGAGGCATCAATCAGGGCAATGGACGAAATCACCGGGGCTATAATAGGAATTACCCTAGTTTTAATGGCAGTCTTTATTCCGGCATCTTTCCTGGGCGGAATCTCAGGGCAGCTTTATCGACAGTTCTCCTTGACCATCGCGTTTACCACACTTCTCAGCGCGGTCAACGCCCTGACGCTTAAACCTGTGCAATGTTCGTTATGGCTGCGTCCCATAGAGGGAGACAAAAACATCTTCTTCCGAAAATTCGATCAAATATTCGGCAAAATCACCGAAAAATACACCGGGATGGTGACCTTTCTGGTGGGTAATATCCCAGTGATGCTATGCGTATGGGCGATTGCTATAGGCGTTACATACTACGGTTTCACCAAGGTTCCGACAGGTTTTCTTCCGGATGAAGATGACGGTCTGATCCTGATTAATGCCCAGCTTCCGGATGGCGCCTCTCTTCAGAGAACCGACGCCACGATGAAGCGGGTAATGGACATTCTGAAAAGCACTGATGGTGTTGCTCATTTTTCCGTGACCCCGGGCAATTCGATTCTGGACGGCAACGGCCCGACTATGGGATCAGGTTTTGCATCGCTTGAACCATGGGAACAGCGCCTGAAAAAAGGACGGAGCAAACAAGTGATTTCGGCGGAATTAGCCGAAAAATTTTCACAAATTCAGGACGGTATAGTTTTTCCCTTTTCGTTGCCGCCCATTGTGGGACTCGGCCAGAGTGCCGGATGTGAAATGTGGCTCGAAGATCGGAGCGGCATCGGTCTTGGAAAATTGTCCATTGTCGCAAGCGATTTTGTGCGAGCATCCCATTCGGAGAATGCTCTGGCGGCAGTAAACTCCACTTTCCGGGCGAGCGCGCCGGCGATATTCGCGGATGTGGATCGAACGAAAGCTCTCAGCCTCAAGGTTCCCCTCCAATCAGTGTTCGACACGCTACAAGCATATCTAGGATCAACATATGTTAATGACTTCAATGAATTCGGTCGCACCTGGCAGGTAAAAGTTCAGGCCGATTCGCTGTTCCGCTCGAGACCCGAGGACATAAAGAACCTTCAGGTCAGAAACTCCGATGGGCACATGCTCCCTCTTGGAACACTAATCAAAGCAGATTATTCATCGAGTCCTCTCCGCATTGACAGATACAACATGTTTCCGGCCATTCGGGTGATCGGCGAGCCTGCCATAGGAAGTAGTTCCGGACAGGCGATTCAGGCCATGGAGGCATTGGCTGCCGAAAATCTGCCTTCCGGAACAGGTTACGAATGGACTGGGGTGGCATACCAGCAGAAGAAGATAGGCGGCCAAGTATACCTGGTGTTCGTCTTGGCCGTGCTTATAGTGGTTATGATCCTGGCGGCCCAGTATGAGAGCTGGATCGATCCGATTGCGGTGATTACTGTCGTGCCTCTCGCTGCGCTCGGGGCCGTGATCGGTCTGGCTTTGCGCGGGCTAGACAATAGTCTCTATACTCAAGTCGGTCTGGTGCTCCTGGTAGGACTTTCCGCAAAAAATGCAATACTCGTCGTGGAATTTGCGCGCGAGCGGCAGGCCCAGGGCAAATCGGCATTGGAAGCCGCGGTGGAAGGAGCAAAACTCCGTTTCAGGGCCATTCTCATGACATCGTTTGCCTTTATCATAGGTGTATTCCCGCTTGTGATTGCCACAGGAGCGGGAGCAGCCGGCAGAGAAGCTGTCGGCACCGCTGTCTGCTTTGGAATGTTGGGAGTCACAATGCTCGGCGTGTTCTTCACCCCACCAATGTATGTTCTGATGCAGAAGTTTAAGAAAACCAGTAGCCCATCTGACAAAAAGTAAGTTCGTGGAGATGCTGTCAAAGAGGACAATGATGAAAAGCCCATTTATGTGTTTACTGCTAGTTGGCGCGGTCTCATTTGGCGTATTATCCATTTCGGAGGCTCAGACGCCTAAAGGTGGCGGCAATCCTATTTCGAGCAGCCCGCCACGCGAGGCATGTCGAGCAATAGAAGCCTATGTTGCTATGGTGGATACGGCTAAGTCTATTTCCGATCCGTCAAAACGGGCCAACCAATATGCAGAAGCCAAGCAGGATCTCGAAAAGGTTCTGAAACGTCACAATCAGGACACGCTTCTGGCCATGGCCTCAGATTACGTTCCCTATACCGAGCAAGTAGTCATGGCGGAAGCCACAAATCCTAAGCTGAATGAATATCTGGAGAAAAGATCCAAATTGCGGGAAACGCTCCTTGAGATATGTTCCGGGTATACTATCACCCGATGATTTCAGGGCAGGAGAAAGGATCGTAATAAGAAGACCCCGAGACTTAAGAATGCAGATCAAAAGGCTAATTGAGTATACACAGCGACTGGAATAAACGTTTGCTTCTTCAAATATGATTCTCACTGCCTATCCTGTAGACGATAAAGTCCCATTGACATGCGTGCGGACTGTGCCCAAATAGCATTTATGCGCTACGCTGTGAGGCGGTGAATCGTCAGCCAAGAAACTGCGTCATTGCTGACTGAATTGGGGCGCCGGAGGGTAGCACGCTCCTCACCGGACTCAAACCCTGTAATATAGGGCCACCAAAGGGGGTGCCCCAATGAAACATCTCGTTAACAATGTAAGAAAATGGCCCTCATTTTCAATTGCCTATATATTGCTGGCCTTGCTTATTCTAGTCCTGCTGCAATCCTGGCTCGCCCCAAACGTGGAAAACGTTTCGTATTCCAAATTCAAAAAGTACATCACCGATAGAAAAATTAACTCCGTTGTGGTCTCCACCAAATTCCTCAAAGGTTATGAAAAAACAGTCGGTGCCGATCAAAAAGAGCCGCTGTTTCCAAACAAGATCTATATGACTCCCAGAGTCGAAGACAGAGATCTAGTGGAATTTCTGGAAAAAAACAACGTGGAGATAATTGCTGAGAACGAAAATACGTTCCTTATGACGCTTTTATCATGGGTGCTTCCGGCAATAATTTTCGTCGGGATATGGCTCTGGGCTATGAACAGGATGGGCCAGGGCGCCGGCATAATGACATTGGGTAAGAACAAAGCCAAAATCGTGGCTCAAACGGATGTGGGGATCACATTCAAAGATGTTGCCGGACAGGACGAAGCGATACAGGAGTTGGATGAGATTTTGGAATTTCTCCGGAACCCGGAGCGATTCACCCGTCTGGGAGCAAAAATCCCTAAGGGCATATTGCTCGTCGGACCTCCAGGAACAGGCAAGACGCTGCTGGCGAAGGCAGTGGCAGGAGAGGCCGGTGTCCCATTTTTCTCCATAAGCGGGTCAGATTTCATTGAAATGTTTGTTGGCTTGGGCGCGGCCAGAGTTAGGGATCTTTTTGAGCAGGCCGGCAAAATAGCGCCTTGCCTTGTTTTTATTGATGAATTGGATGCTCTCGGAAAAGCACGCGGCACAGGAGCTTTCAGTGGCCATGACGAAAGAGAACAGACATTAAACCAGCTCCTGGTGGAGATGGATGGTTTCGAACCTAACAAAGGTGTTGTCATATTGGCCGCCACAAATCGGCCGGAAATTCTGGATCCTGCCCTTTTGCGACCCGGAAGATTCGATCGTCATATCTTGGTGGACCGGCCGGACCTGAAGGGTAGGCTTGATGTTTTGAAGGTCCACTCACGTGGAGTGAAGCTGTCACCTAATGTTGACTTGGAGGTCATCGCTCGAAGGACTCCAGGTTTCACTGGAGCCGACCTGGCGAACCTAATCAATGAAGCCGCTCTGTTGGCTGCCCGAAAAAGGAAAACGGAAGTCAGCGCCGAAGAGCTTGAAGAAGCTATCGACAGAATCATCGCCGGTCTGGAAAAGAAAAATCGAATATTAAATGAAAAAGAAAAGAAAACGGTCGCTTACCATGAGACCGGCCATGCCTTGGTGGCTGCTTTTAGATCCACGGCCGAAAAAGTGCACAAAATCTCCATCGTGCCCAGGGGAATAGGCGCTCTGGGTTTCACATTACAATTACCGACCGAAGATCGATATCTGATGTCCAGGAAGGAGCTGCTCGAAAAAATCGATGTACTCCTCGGTGGTCGAGGAGCCGAAATCACGATTTTTCATGATGTCACTACCGGAGCTCAGAATGACTTGCAAAAAGCGACTGATATTGCTCGCAGTATGGTAACGGTCTACGGCATGACTGAAAACTTGGGCGCGGTCACATACCAGCGCCAACCTGGTCCGTACTTACAGCCGCAGCCGAATTTATATCCTGTCAAAGAGGTCAGTGAAGAGACGGCTCGCATGATCGACGACGAAGTCAGGCGTATAATCGAGGCTCGCATGGAAGAAGTCCTTAAGACATTGAAAGAACATGATGACTTGCTGCATTTGGTTGCAAAACGACTGTTGGATGTCGAGACGATTGAAGCAGAGGAATTCTTGGAGCTTGTTGGCATGAAACCAACTGAGGAGGTTGTAGCAACGGAGGCACGAGTGTAACAAACGCGAATGGCGAAGATTTATAGACAAAGCGTATTTTTTTGCGGCTCCAGTATTCAAGGCAGCAGAAAAAATTTGCCCATAGATTTGGACATGTCCCGACTCAGTCATCTTTTAAAGCTGTGAAAGACTATCTCGAAGAGCACAAAAACGAGCGCGTTACAAGCAAAGTCAATGAGGTCTATTCCAAAGATCCATCCGGACTAGATCATATCGCTCAGGAGCTTCAATTCTGGTTTTTGACGAACTATGAATGGCGATTTTCCGAGGCGAGATATGCTGGGCTACATTAGCCGCTCTGCAGTCTCTAACCCCCACTATAGACGGCCCCTTCTCGAAACAACAAGCACCCTCCACAGAATTCTGTCGTAAATGTTTTGCATTGATTACAGTGGACTAATCTTTCTTCACCACTTAAAAGCTGAAAAACGTAGCATACCCGAGTTCAAGGAAATCAAAACCGGGATGCCATTCAGTTAGCCTCGAAAGGACCTTTCTATGTAAGATTTGTCTCTTTTTTGGAACGACCTAGAATATGCAAAGTCTTGGAGGGTTCAAAAGCATGCTACGCAGGAGGGATGCTGGACCATTTCTTATACTAATCAGGACAGCAGAGGCATTTGCCAATGCTATTACGCCTCGCCGGCTTTCACATTGATTCGCCTATTGACATAAGAATCAAGTCTGGTAAGGTCCGCAACTTCTACCCGCCCGCCCTGTGAAACCGGCATTTGTAGCCGATCTGATCACACCCGGTTTATCGGCGGAATGGGGGGAGCATAGATAGGCTAGCGATCACGTGTAAGCAGACTTGCCGAAAACGGAAGGTACTGGAAGTCACATGGCAGTGTGGGTAAATTCTCAAATCGGAGTTGAATGGAGATATGAGGAAATTCTTGCTTGCTATTTTGGTATTTGTTTCAGCTATCCACGCACATGCACGCACAATCGAGGAAAATATCCTGGTCCGTTACCCACTTGTGCTCGAAAAACTTCAGGAACAAGGTTTCCACGGAGCGTTCGGTGAAGAGGTCGGCCGCTTCGCGGTGCTTCGGCAGATCATTGAGGACGGTCCCACGAGGGAACACTCTGTTAGCATCGTTGGAATGTCCCCAGGTGGAATGAATAAGGAAATAATGAACCGCATGGGACTGATTCCGGGTACCAAAAACCGGGACGGCCTGGTTCTGAGAACGGTAGGCACGGCGGACGGACAACAATCGTACGCTATCTACGGTCCGAGAGCTGACGTGACATCCACAGTCGCCATAGCGCTACTGTGGGACAAGTATGTCAACGAGCTGCCTTATTTCAAGGTTGAAGAAAAACTCGCATGGAATCAATCCAAGGCTATTTCGGAAGGAATAGCGAAAGGCGACATTAGTCACGAGGCTGGGCACTTTACTCTCGCGTATGTCTCAGATGAAGCAAAAAAGGTGCTTGCCAAGGCAAATCGGATGTACGGTTCCCTCGCGGCATCTCAAATCCAGCGGATGGCAAAGGACATGAAACCTATTTTTGAACTAGCCGCTCCATTAGGTCTCAGACCTTAACAGCCGCCCCTGGACAAGAAATTGGTTTAGACATTCCGCAATCCCCCGCAGCCCTCTAGTCGAAGGGTTCGGGGGATTTATCTTTAGCAAGGCCCGCACAAACACTCTGATCTTAAAGAAATTTGTGATAAATATCTCTTGAGTTCATATATATGCCAATCTCTGAAATTAGAGATGTTGAACAGGGATATGCCCGCATTGTCCTCGGAAAAAGTTATGTCAAACGACAAAGAGTTGGTCCAAGGTATGATTCTCGCGGCAGGATTGTCCACGCGCATGGGACGCCAAAAGCTTTTAATAAAGATTGGCGGCGTTCCAGTAATTACCAGAGTAGTGCGCGCTGCGTTGGAATCAAGCTTGAATCGAGTCGTATTAGTTACCGGTCCTACCAATTCTGAATTGTTGGAATCGCTCGGACCTGAGAACACAAATGCACGCCTGTTAATTGCTGTCAATGAACTCCCTGAAGAAGGAATGTCATCATCACTAAAGACCGGAATGATGATGGTCACGAAAGGAACACAGGGGATAATGGTAATTCTCGGTGATCAACCTTTTCTGACGTCGGCAATAATCAATAGGCTGTTGGATGAATTTGAGAAACAGACAGATCGCATTGTTGCGCCGATGGTTCAAGGCCGCCGATCCAATCCCGTAATTTTTCCGGCTGATCTGTTTACGGAATTAAGAATGGTCGGAGGAGACATGGGGGGTAAATCTGTTTTGCAACGCAATCCCGAAAGGCTTGCCGGAATAGAAATGGGCGGTTATTATGATGACAAGGATTTAGATACCCCGGAAGATCTGCAAGGCATCCAAAGCTTAACCCTAGAAAACGAAATAATTTGATCATGAAGATTCGTCTCGCAAAAACCGCGGGATTCTGTATGGGCGTTCGTCGGGCAGTGGACATGGTCCTGGATCTCCAAAGGAGTGACACGCCGCTGCCGATATCCACTTACGGACCTTTGATTCACAATCCCCAGACTCTGGAATTGCTTCGGTCAAGAGGTATCCAAGAGGCAAAATCCCTGGAAGACCTTCCCCAAGGGACGGTAGTAATTAGGGCTCATGGAATTTCTCCCGCAGAAAAAGAAGTTCTTGAAAACAAAGGTGTAAAAATCATTGACGCCACTTGTCCACGGGTGGCACGAGTTCAGGCAGTGATACGAAAGCATGCCGCGCAAGGTCATTTCTGCGTAATTGTAGGAGATGAAGATCATCCTGAAGTCCGGGGATTGATGGGTTTTGCATCAAAAGGTGGACTAGTTGTTTCTTCGGTCCAAAAGTGCTCAGTCTGTGACTCCATCCCCACCGGGAGTGAAGTTTGTGTAGTAGCCCAAACGACTCAGGAAATGGAGACATTCGAGAACGTGGTGGAGCTTCTCAAAAGTCGTTTTTCCCGGATTCACGTGCATAATACGATATGTGACTCGACAAGAAAGCGACAATCCGAAGTGGGACGCTTGGCCGGTGAGGTAGACACTATCCTAGTAGTTGGCGGAAAAGGTTCAGGGAACACTCGTCGCTTGGTCAAAGTCGCAGAATCAAAAGGTGTACAAGCCCTGCACGTGGAAACCGGTGAAGATATACCGTCAGAACTGATTGCGGCTTCAGATGTTGTTGGAGTAACCGCCGGGGCCAGCACTCCCAACTGGCAGATCAGCGAAGTCATGGATAAGCTAAAAGAGATAAGCATGAATCATCGTGCGGGTCCGCTGAAAAGTCTCAGACGTTTGGCCGATATAGCAATTATGACTTATTGCGTGGCTGGACTGGCTGGTGCGGCCATAACAGCGGCTTGCCTTGCTCTCCAGGGTCGCCAAGTGACTTGGCTGCCTCTAGCTGTGACTATGCTCTTTGTCTTCTCTATGCACCTCATTAATCGTATCCAGGAGAGATCCGGGGCAGTACGATTCAACACACCGGAAGTCGCAGCTTTTTACGCCCGGTACCGACCGGTGTTGACTACGTTGGCGGCACTTGCATCTTTGGCGGCGATAATATTCAGCTACATGGTTAGCCTCTATTCATGTCTGTTGCTGACAGCTATGCTGCTCACAGGCCGCCTTTACACATTGCCATTATTTACTCGATCCACTGTTCCGCGGGTGAGATGGCGAAGCCTGAAAGATTTGCCAGGATCGAAAACGCCTGTCGTGGCACTTGGATGGGCAGTGTGTGCTTCGGTGCTGCCCATCATGGACTCTCATCAAACCTTATCAATGCCAGCCCTCGTAGTTTCTTTCTTCTTTGCAGCGGGAACAGTTTTCTGGAGAACCGCTCTTTCCGATCTACTCGATCTTCAAGGGGATCGTATAATGGGTCGGGAAACTATTCCAATTTTAATAGGCGTTCAAAAAACAGGCAGACTTTTACAAGGCTTGTTGATTTCTATCGCTCTATTGCTCGGTATCTCAGCTAGTACCGGACTGATATCCACGATGGGATTTTGGCTGATTCCAATCACATTAATATTCGGCATTTTTTATGTTGCATATCGTAAACGGCCTCTGGTTGACCGGCTATTGTTTGAGGGCATGCTGGATATAAATTTTCTTATTGCCGGGTTAATTTCGGCATTTTACAGTTGGTATTGAGGGGCTGTATTTTTTTGATTTGACAGCAGCTATCGAGTATGTTAAAAAAAATAGTTTTATGGGAGTCCGTTGCTGGCGTAGCTCAACCGGTAGAGCAGCTGATTTGTAATCAGCAGGTTGCGGGTTCGAGTCCCATCGCCAGCTCCAGTGTGGAGGGGTTCCCGAGTGGCTAAAGGGGGCAGACTGTAAATCTGTTGGCTCAGCCTTCGGAGGTTCAAATCCTCCCCCCTCCACCAGTATAGGGACGCCATGATTTGCTGAATGACTCGCGGGAATAGCTCAGTTGGTAGAGCGTCAGCCTTCCAAGCTGAATGTCGCGGGTTCGAATCCCGTTTCCCGCTCCAAGTGATATTTGCTGCCGCGACCTCCGCGACCGGAAGCAAACGGTTTCGGGGTGACGGCTATAGCTGCCCACGTAGCTCAGTAGGTAGAGCACTTCCTTGGTAAGGAAGAGGTTCACCGGTTCGACCCCGGTCGTGGGCTCCACTATGAAACTTCCGGCGCCACTCGATTGGTTTCGGAACATACAGCCCCATTTTAAAAGGCCCTAATCCAAGGAGGAGCCCATGGGCAAGGCGAAGTTTGAGCGTACTAAGCCGCACGTGAATGTAGGGACGATAGGCCACATAGATCATGGAAAGACTACGCTGACAGCAGCGATTACGCGGGTATTGGCGAAGACTGGGTTGGCGGAATATGTGCCTTTCGAGGAGATTGACAAGGCTCCTGAGGAGAAGGAGCGGGGAATAACGATAGCGACAGCTCACGTGGAGTATCAGACGGCGAATCGTCATTATGCGCATGTGGATTGTCCGGGACATGCGGATTATATCAAGAATATGATAACCGGAGCGGCGCAGATGGACGGGGCGATACTGGTGGTGGGGGCCAATGACGGTCCGATGCCCCAGACGCGCGAGCATATACTATTGGCCCGTCAGGTGGGTGTTCCATACATAGTGGTGTTTTTGAATAAGACGGACATGGTTGATGATCCGGAGCTTATCGAGTTGGTGGAGTTGGAGCTTCGTGAATTGTTAAGTTCGTATGATTTCCCTGGAGACGATATACCGATCATTCGGGGTAGCGCATTGAAAGCTTTGGAGGCTGGAGATCCGAAGCATCCTGACGCCAAGTGCATATTGGAGTTAATGGAAGCGATAGATTCGTATATTCCGGTACCGATACGAGAGGTAGACAAGCCGTTTTTGATGCCGATCGAGGATGTGTTCAGCATATCAGGACGAGGTACGGTTGTAACCGGCAGGGTAGAGCGGGGCCAGATCAAGGTGAACGAAGAAGTAGAGATAGTAGGAATTAAAGAGACTCGTAAGACGGTATGCACAGGTGTGGAGATGTTCCGCAAGGTATTGGATTCGGGTCAAGCCGGTGACAATGTTGGACTTTTGTTACGTGGTATAAAACGGGACGAGGTGGAGCGGGGTCAGGTGGTAGCGCATCCGGGTTCGATAACGCCGCACACCAAATTCAAGGCCGAGACGTACATACTGGGTAAAGAGGAAGGCGGACGCCACACACCATTTTTCAATGGGTATCGACCTCAGTTCTATTTCCGTACGACAGATGTGACAGGAGTGATAACTCTTCCTGAAGGAGTAGAGATGGTGATGCCCGGTGACAATGTGTCACTCGAGGGTCATCTGATCACACCCATCGCTATGGAAAAGGAACTCAGGTTCGCCATCAGAGAAGGTGGTAGGACTGTCGGCGCCGGGGTCGTCTCTGAAATTATTGAGTAACAGGTTTTGCATCCAGAATTGGTTTCGCGGTATGGGCCTGAAGGCCTGTAGAGGCATCGGAGGCAGTCATGAGAGACATTGTAATCCTGGCTTGCACTGAGTGTAAGCGCAGGAATTATACAACGACAAAGAATAAGAAGAAGACGACAGACAAGTTACAATTCAATAAATATTGTAAATTTTGCCGCCATCACACGCCGCATCGCGAGACCAAGTGAAGAAGGCACTCTGTTATAACGCGCGGTAGGCCAGTAGCTCAACGGCTAGAGCACCGGTCTCCAAAACCGGGGGTTGGGGGTTCGAATCCCTTCTGGCCTGCCAGAACTCTGCCGCAGGATTTATATGCTTCGGATTTTCCGAGAGACAGACGATGAGTGTTCAAGAAATTTTTTCAAGCATAACCGACTTTCCCGGACGGGCTGCGCAATTCTTCAGAGAAGTGAAAGTCGAACTTCAAAAGGTAACTTTCCCCACAAGACAGGAAACAGTAGGATCTACTGTTGTTGTACTGGTTCTGACAGTAATTATGTCTGTTTACCTAGGGTTAAGTGACTGGGCTTTGGCCCGAATTGTGCAATTCTTATTGAGGGGATAAGCACGGGTCGAGAAATTTTCAACCGCGCAAGGAGTGCTGACGGTGGCTCTGAGATGGTACGTAGTTCACACATATTCGGGCTATGAGAACAGAGTTAAGGTCGCTCTTGAAGAAAAAGTTCGCGGCCTGGGACTTGAAGACAGGATTACGGATGTCCTAATTCCGTCGGAATCTGTTGTGGAACTCGTCAAAGGAGAGAAAAGAACTTCCAATCGCAAATTCTTTCCAGGATATATTCTTGTTCGCATGGAATTAGATGACGAAACTTGGCATGTGGTTAAGAGTACTCCGAAAGTAACCGGATTTATTGGCTCCCGACAAGAACCCGCTGTCATACCTGATGAGGATGTAAATAAAATAAAAACTCAGATGCTGGAAGGTCAGGAAAAGCCTCGGCCCAAGTATTCATTTGAAAAAGGGGATTCGGTTCGTGTCGTCGATGGACCTTTCATCAATTTCAATGGCACCGTGGAAGAAGTGAGACCGGATAAGGGCAAACTCAGGGTTTTAGTAAGCATTTTTGGTAGGCCTACACCAGTGGAGCTGGATTTCATTCAGGTGACGAAGAATTAAGTGTTGAGGATTACGACTAAAGCGGGTACTGGCAGAATTCTTGAGTCCCGCTTAGGAGAAATTGCATGGCAAAAAAAATAATGGCTATTGTAAAGCTCCAGATTCCCGGCGGAGAGGCGAAACCGTCTCCCCCGGTGGGTCCGGCACTTGGGCAACACGGTGTCAATATAATGGAATTCTGTAAGGCTTTCAATGCTCAAACTCAATCCCAACCGGGTGTTATCATTCCGGTGCAAATCACTATTTATGCGGACCGTTCGTTCAGCTTCGTCCTGAAAACTCCGCCTGCATCGTATTTGCTCAAGAAAGCGGCTGGGCTTGACAAGGGGTCGCCGGAGCCTAACCGGAACAAGGTGGGACGACTTACAAAGGCTCAGATTGAAGAAATAGCCAAACTGAAAATGCCCGATCTAAATGCCAAAGATCTGAAGGGTGCTGTCCAGACTATTATGGGCTCGGCTCGCAGTCTCGGGATTGAGATCGATTAGGGGAGCACAATGCCATCAATTAACAAAAAGAAAAAAGAGGCTAGAGAAAAAATTGATCGCCTAAAGAAATATGGCATCGAAGAAGGATTGGAAACTTTATTGTCTGCGGCCTATGCAAAATTCGAAGAATCAGTTGACGTCGCAGTAAGACTCGGTGTAGACCCTCGGCATGCCGACCAGATGGTCCGGGGTACTTGCGTCCTACCCCACGGGACCGGCAAAACGGTAAGAGTGCTTGTATTTGCCAAAGGTGAAAAGGAAAAGGAAGCCCTGGATGCAGGAGCTGACTACGTGGGCGCGGAAGATCTCGCTAAGAAAATTCAGGAAGGCTGGCTGGATTTTGACAAAGCCGTCGCCACTCCCGATATGATGGGGGTCGTCGGTAAATTGGGGAAGATTCTCGGGCCCAGAGGCATGATGCCTAATCCGAAGGTAGGAACTGTGACCTTCGACGTGGGCAAAGCGGTTGACGAACTTAAGGGTGGCAAAGTCGAATTTAAGGTGGAAAAGGCAGGCATAGTTCACGCGTCTGTCGGACGAGTCTCCTTCGGACCAGAAAAATTAGCTGATAATTTGAAAACCCTTATGGAAACTATTATCCGAATGAAACCGTCTGCGGCCAAAGGTGTCTATATACGAGGTATTTCAGTTTCTACAACAATGGGGCCAGGAGTTAAACTGGATCCTCAGGAAATCAGGAATATAGTGAAGTAATTGTGTCAATAATATCCATATCTCAATAGGAGGAACTTCAAGGAAGCTTCTCAAAAATCACTACTGTAGGTGGCCGGTCGGAGACAGCAGGCGTGCCCTGGGCACTTAATCGAGACCCGCTTAGACGTAGGCCGGAAAGAGGTTGAAAAACCATTTCCAACGTGAGTCCTCGATTTGCTGTTTTCCCTCCGACGGAAAGGGGAAATACTTAGGTTGAACAGGCAAGAAAAAGAAAAACGAGTAGATTGGCTGAACGAACAGTTCCGTGGCGCAAAAGCTTTGTTTCTAACCAATTTTCAAGGCTTGAGTGTTGCGGAAATGAACGCTCTCCGATCTGAGTTGCGAAACCGGGGTGTCAATTACAAAGTGATGAAAAACACCCTGGTACGGCTGGCTTATCAGGACACTGATGTGGCAGGTCTTGGGCCGGATTTCGTGGGACCACGCGCAGCGGCATGGACCGAAACCAGTGACAATGCTCGTGCAATGGCCAAAGTCCTGGTTGATTTTGCGAAAGCGCACCCCAATTTGACCCTGATTCGCGGAGTCCTTGACGGGAAGTTGGTGGAGCCGAAAGAAATGGAGACTTTGTCGACATTACCTCCCAGAGAAGAACTCTTAGCAAGAGTGTTGGGGACAATGAAGGCTCCGGTGAATGCTTTCGTCAATACTTTGGCAGCGGTTCCAAGATCGCTTCTTACTGTTCTGAAAGCAATTGAAGAACAAAAGAGCTCATCGGACGAACCGGCTACCGCCTGATAAACCCGGCTGAAGTGCGAAAAATTACTGAAACAGCAATCGAGGAGGTTTTATGTCAGAAGTAACCAAAGAGGATGTGAAAGAATTCATCCGAAATATGTCGGTTCTCGAATTGAGCCGATTGATCAAAGAGTTGGAAGAAGAGTTCGGGGTGTCTGCAGCGGCGCCCGTAGCTGTTGCCGGTTATGCGGCGGCAGCTGGTGGAGAAGCAGCCCCGGCTGAGGAAAAAACCGAATTCGACGTAGTCTTGAAGGATTTCGGTGACAAGAAGATCCAGGTTATTAAAGTAGTTCGTTCTTTGACCGATCTGGGTCTAAAGGAAGCCAAAGAACTGGTGGAAGGTGTTCCAAAGCCGGTGAAACAGGGAATATCTAAAGAAGAGGCGGAAAAAGCTAAAGCAGCTCTCGAAGAGGTCGGCGCAACAGTAGAGATTTCCTAATCATCCGCTATGAATCGGTAAGTCGTCGGGCGTGATGGATATCCACCCGTGGAACCGCGCGCCCGATGATTCCGGAACACTCCAACATCAAGCCTCCTCTCAAGACTACTAAATACCAGAGGGAGAAAATGAACCATTTTTCCGTGCACTCTCAGAGGCTCAGGAAGAATTTTGCACGTATTCCGCAAATTGCAGGTATACCAAATTTAATAGAAATTCAGAAACAGTCTGTACGAAAGATTCTTGCAAGCCGACATCCCACCTGAGGCACGTGAAGAGATAGGTTTGCAGGGAGTATTTCGTTCGGTGTTCCCAATCAAGGATTTCTCCGACACATCATCCCTGGAGTTCATCAAATACGCTCTTGGAGAGGAAAAATACAACGTTGAAGAATGTCTTCAAAAGGGCGTTACTTATGCCGTCCCGTTGAAAATCACTGTTCAACTTATAGTGTGGGATGTGGACCCGGATACCAACTCAAGAACGATACGGGACGTAAAAGAACAGGAAGTCTATTTCGGTGAAATCCCCATTATGACCGAAAATGGCACCTTCATCATCAATGGTACCGAACGTGTGATCGTGTCGCAATTGCACCGATCGCCGGGGATTTTCTTTGATCACGATAAAGGGAAGACTCATGCTAGTGGCAAGCTACTCTATTCGGCCCGAATCATCCCTCTAAGAGGATCGTGGATCGATTTCGAATTTGATCCAAAAGATAGACTTTATGTCAGGATAGATAGACGACGCAAACTTCCGGTGACCGTATTCCTGAAGGCATTGGGCCATTCCAGTGAAGAAATTTTGAATTATTTTTACGATCGCCAGACCATCTTAATAACTTCTGAAGGCTTACGCCGAAAACTGGATTTAAAATTGCTCGTGGGCACAGGATCGGCGGTCGATATCTATATCGAGGGATCGGACGATATCCTTGTAAGGAAAAACAAGAAGGTTACGAGGGGAGCCGTCAAACGACTTGCCGACAGGAAAATCGCGCCGCTTGTCATGAAAAAGGAAGAATTGGCAGGGAAAGTTCTTGCACGTGATATTGTGGACGAAACCACTGGTGAGGTTTTGGCGCCGTGCAATAAAGAGATCTCTCTTGAAGAAATAGATGAATTTTTGGCAAATCTCAAGAAACGCAACATTGATAGCTTTGAAGCGCTTTTCATAGAGGAGAGGATTGTCTCTTCATCCCTGAGAGACACGCTGCTGGAAGACAAAGTGGATGATCGACCGAACAGGATAATTGAGGATTATCGGAAACAGCATTCGGACGATCCCACCAGTAACGAGACACTCAATGCGCGAATTGAAATCTATCGCCGACTAAGACCTTCAAACCCGGCAACCGTCGAAATCGGGAACACATTTTTTAATAATCTCTTCTTCAGAAGTGAATACTACGATCTATCGAGGGTCGGTCGATTGAAGTTGAACCGAAAGCTCCAAATATCTATGGACGAAGCGCCTCTTTCTTTAAGAACCTTGCGCTCGGAAGACATTATGCTTGCGGTCAAGTACCTCCTGGAATTGAAAGAAGGGAGGCCGAACCATGAAATAGACGATATCGACCATATGGGTAATCGACGAGTCCGATCAGTAGGAGAATTGCTGGAAAATCAATATCGGATCGGACTTGTTAGGATGGAAAGAGCAATCAAAGAGCGCATGAGCCTGCAGGATGTGGAAACTCTGATGCCTCATGATTTAATAAATGCAAAGCCCGTAAGCGCCGTAGTGAAGGAATTCTTTGGCGCATCACAGCTTTCCCAGTTCATGGATCAGACGAATCCGTTGAGTGAAATAACTCACAAGCGTCGATTGTCTGCCCTCGGACCGGGTGGTCTGACGCGCGAACGAGCAGGGTTTGAAGTACGGGACGTTCATCCCACACATTATGGCCGAATTTGTCCCATAGAAACACCTGAAGGGCCGAATATCGGGCTCATTGTGTCTTTATCTACTTATGCGCGGGTAAATGAGTTCGGGTTTATCGAAACTCCTTATCGGCCGGTCCTTGATAAAAAAGTCGGTGAAGATATCAAATTTCTCACCGCTCTTGACGAAGAGAACCACGTAATCGTGCAGGCCAATGCTCCGATTGCGCAGGATGGTACGCTTGCAGCGGATCTTGTTTCGGTTCGCCATAAAGAAGGAGAGTTCGCGCTGGTCCCCACCTCGGAGGCCGATTTGATGGACGTCTCTCCCAATCAACTGGTGTCCGTGGCCGCATCGTTAATTCCTTTTCTCGAAAACGACGATGCGAATAGGGCCCTCATGGGATCCAATATGCAACGCCAGGCGGTGCCTTTGCTAACGACGGAAGCCCCGCTGGTTGGGACAGGCATGGAACAGGTTGTTGCCACTGATTCCGGTGTTACTATCCTTGGCAAACGTGATGGAGTCGTAGATTCTGTCGATGCCACTAGAGTAGTAATTAAGGCTTCCGATCTGACCGCAGGCGACTTGGATCCTGGAGTCGATATATATAACCTTATTAAATATCAGAGATCCAATCAGAATACCTGTATCAACCAGCGACCGATCGTCAGGAAAGGCGACAAGGTCCTCAAGGGAGAAGTCATTGCCGACGGACCGGCAACAGATAAAGGCGAGCTGGCATTAGGGCGAAACGTGCTCGTCGCGTTCATGCCCTGGGGCGGTTATAACTACGAAGACTCGATACTGGTGAGCGAGAAGATTGTACGTGAAGATATCTTCACCTCGATCCATATCGAGGAATTTGAGGTAATGGCCCGAGACACAAAATTGGGCAAAGAAGAAATCACGAGAGACATTCCGAATGTCGGCGAGGAAGCCCTTCGGAACTTGGATGAGTCCGGCGTCATCCGGATAGGCGCGGAAGTGAAACCGGGTGATATCCTGGTCGGAAAAATCACTCCCAAAGGCGAGAACCAACTTAGCCCTGAAGAAAAGCTCCTCCGAGCTATTTTTGGGGAAAAGGCGGGAGACGTTCGAGACACTTCGTTGAGAGTTCCTCCGGGTGTTGAAGGTACTGTTATCGGAGCGCGTATCTTCTCTCGTAAAGGGACCGAGAAGGATAGCAGGACCATTTCCATTGAAAATGAGGAGATCGCGAAATTATCCAAAGACAGAGACGATGAGCTTCGCATCGTCGAGGAAGGTGCTCGTGAAAGAATTCGAGGTATGCTTGTTGGGAAGGTCGTGACTGCTACTCTCTCGGATCTTTCCAAGAGCAAAGATTACGTGAAGAAGGGCCACAGCGTTACTGATCAGATCATGGACACGATTCCGCTTGAGCTGCTTCGTGAAATCTCAATAAAAGGCGATACGGCGACTGAAGATGAGGTAGTGAAAATTCTTGAGCGTCTAGGCGATCAGAAGCATTTCTGGAAAATGCACTACGACGAGAGAATTAGCCGCCTCAAAAAAGGCGATGAGCTTCCGCCGGGTGTTATCAAGCTGGTCAAGGTGTACATTGCGATAAAACGCAAACTCTCCGTCGGAGACAAGATGGCGGGGCGGCACGGAAACAAAGGCGTATTGTCAAGAATTCTCCCCGAAGAAGATATGCCTTATTTTGAAGACGGGACACCGGTGGAAATCGTTTTGAACCCATTGGGGGTGCCTTCTCGAATGAATGTCGGCCAGATTCTTGAAACCCACCTGGGATGGGCGGCAAGAGGGTTGGGAGAATCTCTGAATCGGATGTTGGAAGACAACTTCTCTCCGGAGAAGTTGAGACAACGTTTGATGTCCGTCTTCGAAAGTCATGAACCGGAACGCAAGAAGAAGGTTCATGCGATCATCCGAGATATGGATGAAGATCAAGTAAAGAATTTTGTGGCTGCCCTGGCTCCCGGGATACCTATAGCCACTCCGGTCTTTGACGGAGCCCGAGAAGCTGAAATCAAGACGATCTTAAAGGAAGCAGGTTTTGCGCCAACAGGCCAAACGAGGCTGTACGATGGACGCTCAGGCGAGCATTTTGACACCAATGTGACAGTGGGCATCATTTACATGATGAAACTACATCATTTGGTGGACGATAAGATACATGCCAGGGCAATTGGCCCTTACTCGTTGGTGACTCAGCAGCCCTTAGGCGGCAAAGCTCAATTCGGCGGCCAGCGTCTTGGTGAAATGGAAGTCTGGGCAATGGAATCGTACGGTGCAGCTTATTCATTGCAGGAATTTCTTACTGTCAAATCGGACGATGTGACGGGCCGCACTCGTATGTATGAAAGTATCGTAAAAGGAACCAACGTTCTTGAACCCGGGTTACCGGAATCCTTCAACGTTCTGGTTAAGGAAATCAAATCACTCGGTTTAGATGTTGAGCTTTTGGAAAGCGAGGTTGTTGCAGCAGGATGATTGGCCCTGACCGGGTGAGACAGATCGAATAACAATCTAAAAAACGAAAGCTTCGGGCGGTTTCGTAGACCGCCCCGAATACATCCCTCATAAACTCCGAGGCACGAATCTCGGCTAGCTCCATTCAAAGGAGGGAAACTTTGGAAGACATATATTTTAGCTTTTTTGAGAAACCGAAAGATCCTTTGAATTTCAGTGCGGTAAAAATCTCGTTAGCCTCTCCCGAAAAGATCCGCTCGTGGTCGCACGGAGAGGTAAAAAAACCGGAGACGATAAACTATCGGACTTTCAAGCCGGAGAGAGACGGACTGTTTTGCGCTAAAATATTCGGACCTGTAAAGGATTACGAGTGCAACTGTGGCAAATACAAGCGCATGAAACACAGAGGTATAATCTGTGAAAAATGCGGAGTTGAAGTAATCCAGTCTAAAGTCCGTCGGGAACGTATGGGCCACATCGAATTAGCTACCCCGGTTGCGCATATCTGGTTCTTGAAAAGTCTTCCCAGTAGAATCGGAACCTTATTGGATCTGACTCTCAAAGAGGTGGAGCGCGTATTATATTTCGAATCTTATTTGGTGGTCTCACCCGGGGAAACTGACCTGGAAATGGGAACCCTGATTAATGAAGAGAAGTATAGGCAAACTATCGAACAATACGGCCCCGGCACTTTCGAGGCTCGGATGGGTGGCGAGGCGGTTCGGGATATGCTCGAGAAACTTGACCTTGTCTCGGAAAGCACCAAATTGCGGGAAGAGATGAAGGATTCCGCGTCGGAAGCCAAACGGAAGAAATTGGCTAAACGATTGCGCGTTTCTGGAGTCCCTGAAAGGTATTGAGCCCGAGGGTACTCGTGGCAGACCTTGCCCGGCTATATGAGAATGCAAGTAATGGTGAAATGGGCCGTTTCTTAGAGGAAGTGCTCCAAGTAGCTCGTGAAATCCAAGTTAAGTGGGAAGAAACTCATGACTGGGAGGTCCGCAAACAACTGGCTTTTGTGGAGATCAATAATGTCGTCGACCGTCTTACTCGGTCCCGCACAATATCACCCGAGGAATTGGGCAAGTTGCGGCAGTGGCAGAATCCCGCCTGGATGATTCTCACGACAGTCCCAGTCATACCACCGGATTTAAGACCGTTGGTACCACTCGATGGGGGCCGGTTCGCAACATCGGACCTCAATGACCTTTATCGAAGGGTCATTAATCGCAATAACCGGCTTAAACGTCTCAAAGAACTGAATGCCCCTGAAATCATCCTTCGCAATGAGAAGAGAATGTTGCAGGAGGCCGTGGATGTTCTTTTTGATAATGGGCGCCGTGGCCGTGTGATCACTGGGCCGAATAAACGACCGCTGAAATCACTATCTGACATGCTGAAGGGCAAACAGGGTCGGTTCCGTCAGAATCTTCTCGGAAAACGAGTCGACTATTCAGGCAGATCGGTGATCGTGGTCGGACCGGATCTTAGGTTGCACCAATGCGGACTCCCCAAAAGAATGGCTTTAGAACTATTTAAGCCGTTCATCTACAACAAGCTGGAAGAGCGAGGATACGTCACCACTATCAAGAGCGCTAAGAAGCTGGTGGAAAAAGAGACGCCTGAAGTGTGGGACATTCTTGAAGACGTTGTCAAAGAATATCCCGTCCTTCTGAATCGAGCGCCCACCCTCCACAGGCTGGGAATTCAAGCCTTCGAGCCGGTGCTCATTGAGGGAAAGGCCATTCAGCTGCACCCGTTGGTATGCACCGCGTTCAACGCTGATTTTGATGGCGATCAAATGGCCGTTCACGTTCCTTTGTCAATTGAGGCACAGGTCGAGGCACGTGTTTTGATGATGAGCACCAACAACATACTTTCCCCAGCGCATGGAAAACCGATCATAGTGCCTACTCAGGATATCGTGCTGGGCCTCTATTACTTGACCAGAGAATCCGTGGACCCGAAAAATCTCGAGGCGGCACCAAGAATTTTTTCTGACGCCTCTGAAGCTCGCGTCGCCTATGACGGTGAAGTTGTGGACCTGCATGAAAGAATCATAGTACGGGACGAAGTAGGAGACAGAATCCAGACCACCGTGGGTCGAGTGATTTTGCGAGAAATCGTTCCGGACGAGATTCCGTTCGGCGTAATCAACAAAGTTATGAAGAAAAAGGAATTGGCCAATCTGATTGATGAGGCCTACAGGAGATGCGGAGAAAAGAAAACCGTAATTCTGGCCGATCGCCTCAAAGACTTGGGATATTATTATGCAACTAAGGCCGGCATCTCCATCTGCGTGGATGATATCAAAATTCCGGAATCTAAGCCGGAGATTATTGAAAAGGCCAGGGAAGAAGTCCTCGAAATTCAGAATCAATACAAGGAAGGACTCATCACGGATGGTGAACGTTACAATAAAGTTATTGATATCTGGGCAAGAGCCAACGAGGACATTTCAGAAAGGATGATGAACGGGCTCCGCACGATGACTGTGAAGTTGTCGGATGGAACGGAACGAAAAGTCGAGAGTTTCAATCCCATCTACATGATGGCAGATTCCGGGGCTCGTGGAAGTACGCAACAAATTCGTCAGCTCGCAGGCATGCGCGGTCTGATGGCCAAACCCACCGGCGAGATTATTGAAACACCCATCGAGGCGAATTTCAGAGAAGGTTTGACGGTGTTGCAGTACTTCATTTCCACTCACGGGGCTCGCAAGGGTCTGGCAGATACAGCCTTGAAAACCGCGAATTCAGGTTATCTCACCAGACGCCTAGTAGATGTGGCCCAGGATTGTATTATCAGAGAACCCGATTGCGGGACTCTGGATGGAATTGAAATGGCATCTCTTGAAGAGGGTGGAGAAATCATCGAGCACGTGGCGGATCGAATTCTTGGGCGGGTTGCTATGGAAGACGTCGAGCATCCGTTCAGTGGGGAAATAATTGTTGCCACAAATGAAGAAATCACCGAAGAACACCGTGAAAAAATTCAGGATGCAGGTATTGACAGAGTCAAAATCCGTTCCGTGCTTACATGTAGAGCGAAGAGAGGTATTTGCGGCCTTTGTTATGGCCGAGACCTCGCCCACGGCAGAATGGTCAATATAGGTGAGGCTGTTGGAATTATAGCCGCACAGTCTATCGGAGAGCCCGGAACACAACTGACGATGCGCACATTCCATATCGGTGGAACGGCTTCACTGAAAAGGAATATCATTTCCGCTCGTAAGAAGGGCAGAGTCTCCTTCGAGAAAGAAAAAGATAAAGTGAAGGCGATTCTGGTCTGGGAAGAATTCCACCTGGACAGTCCCGAACTATCAAAATGGTTGGTGGAAGAGGGACAGACTCTGAGGGAGAATTCTTTCCTCTATAATGGCCCTAAACATGAGATGCATGAGGCGGAGGGAATAGGCGGTAAAATTGAAATCTCCCCTGATCGTAAGACCTTCACGATAATCGATGACGACGGAGCCAAACACAAATTCGAAAGCCCTGCCGGTCATCGTTTTGTGGTGAAGCATGGTGATCGGGTGGCTGCCCACAGCTTTATTTTCGAAACCATTGAGGGGCCTTCTCGTATGACCGAAGGTGAAAAACGAGGAGGTATCTTTCAACTAAGGGCGGCCCGCGGTTCAACTTTGCGCTTTCGCCTGTATGAACGGTATCCCGTCATGGATTACATGAATGTCAAAGTTCAGGAAGGTGACAGGATAGAATCCGAAGGCCAAATTCTGTTGGAATGGTTGGGTTCCGGGTCGTCGGAACTTTTCTCCCGTAACGAGGGTAGAATCAAGTTCGTTGATTTGAAAACAGTAACCAATCGAGAAGGCGAACTGGTGGTTATGAACCGAAACGGCGCCATAGCGGTTACAGATGATAAGGGCCGAGAGCGCGAACGTAATAAGGTTATTTATGGCGCTCGATTGAGAGTTGGAGATGGCGAAGTAGTGAACCGTGAGACACTTTTGGCGGAATGGGATCCTTACACGATTCCTATTATTACTGAAGTGTCGGGACGGGTGAAATTCGGAGATGTGATCGAAGGACTGACCATGAGCGAACAGCTCGACGAGGTCACAGGTCTCTCTCGTAAGGTCATTGTGGAATATAAAGACAAAGATACCGAGCTTCGGCCCAGGGTCTCCATGAAGGACGAGCACGGAAAAACCATTAAGATTGGCGACTCCGAAGCCAGATACCTCTTGCCCGTAGGTGCTAATATTATGGTCAAAGAAGGAGAAGAGGTCCACGCTGGCGATGTCATTGCCAAGATTCCACGTGAAACGACCAAAACCAAGGACATTACAGGTGGGCTCCCACGAGTGGCAGAACTTTTCGAAGCGCGCAAACCCAAAGAGTTTGCGATCATCTCTGAAATAGATGGCCTCGTGAGCTTCGGAAAAGACACTAAGGGCAAACGCAAAGTAGTCGTCACTCCCGAAGTAGGTGACCCGAAGGAATATCTCATTCCCAAGGGAAAGCATATTTCTGTCCATTCGGGTGATTGGGTGCAAGCTGGTGAGCCTCTCATGGAAGGGTCCACTAATCCGCACGACCTTCTGGGTATCAAAGGAGAAAAGGAATTGGCGCGATACCTGGTCGATGAAGTGCAGGAAGTTTATCGCCTTCAGGGCGTCAAAATTAACGACAAACACATTGAGGTAATAGTCCGTCAAATGCTTCGACGCGTTAGAGTCAAAGAGGTCGGTGACACTGATTTCCTTGTCGGTGAACAAATAGATCGCGCACTGTTTCAAGATGAAAATATGCGAGTTATTGGGGCCGGCGGGACTCCCGCAGTCGGCGAGCCGCTTCTCTTGGGGATTACCAAAGCGTCGCTTTCGACGGATTCATTTATAAGCGCTGCGAGTTTTCAGGAAACCACGAAGGTGCTCACAGAAGCGTCCATTTCGGGGAAAATAGATTTTCTCCGTGGGCTTAAAGAAAATGTGATCATGGGACGTCTTATTCCAGCGGGGACAGGGTTGAGCCGATACAAAAACCTGAGGCTTACACGTCCGTCAGTGGAAGAGGCAGCGACCGCCACGTCCGTTGAAGAAGGAAAGCAGGCAGCAGAAGGCTAAGCGCTCGGCGCGTATCAAGCGTGTCGGTATTGATCTTTTGACCAAGTTTTTTTAGAGACAGCTTTCTAAATTTCGTGAGGTTAATTTTTCTAGGCCGGAGTGAGAGTCTCCGGCCTTCATTTTGAGTGACTTGGCGAAAAGGCTTTTCGGGAAAAAGGGCTTGACAAAAAACCGGAAATTTGGTCAAACTAATGGGATATATATTCGGAGGTAACGGCGTATGCCGACTATTAATCAACTGGTCAGAAAAGGTCGCGAAAGACCCAGGAAAAAAACATCGGCGCCCGCTCTGACCAACTGTCCCCAGCGTCGAGGGGTGTGCGTGAGAGTTTATACCACAACCCCGAAAAAGCCTAATTCCGCGTTGCGGAAGGTAGCTAGGGTGCGTCTCACTAACGGGTACGAAGTAACCTCCTATATCCCTGGTATCGGTCACAACTTACAGGAGCATTCGGTTGTCTTAATTAGAGGCGGCCGCGTAAAAGATTTGCCCGGTGTTCGTTACCACATTATTAGGGGCACCCAGGACGCGTTCGGCGTGCAGGACCGAAAGAAGGCAAGATCTAAGTACGGGACGAAAAGACCAAAATAATCCTCGCCGCTCACGCCGCCTTGCTCGTTCCTGGGGAGATAGCGTCGAATAACCAGCGGGAACGCACTGTCCGGTTTAGCGCATATTGCAGTGTTCGGGGATGTAACAACTCCAACGGGGCCGGAGGATCCGTCGTCCGCGACGGGGTAGGTTCAGAAGGAAAATCGGCTTTCGAGCCAAAGATCGGACAAAAATAATCCGTGTTGCCTTCTGAAACGTACCATGCCGGAAACCTGTCGGAAAAGCTTGTTCTGAAAATGCCGGTAATCAAACTGGGCGCATTGCCCGATTGACGGGAGCTGGAAATCATGCCGAGAAAAGGAAGGATCCCTAGGCGCGACATACTGCCGGATCCTAAGTACCATAGTAAGCTGGTTACCAAATTCGTAAACAGCGTTATGTGGGAAGGCAAGAAGTCTGTGGCGGAAAAGACCCTCTACAGCGCGTTCGATATAATGGCTAAGAGAACCAACGAGGATCCTCTTAGATTGTTCGAGAAAGCTGTAGACAACGTCAAACCGGTCCTGGAGGTCCGTTCACGGCGTGTCGGTGGAAGCACATATCAGGTACCTGTGGAAATCAGGCCTGAACGACGCCAATCTCTGGCCATTAGATGGCTGATACAGTATTCGCGATCTCGCGGAGAAAAAAGTATGCAGGAAAAACTCGCCGGCGAGTTTATGGATGCTGCTTCGAGCAAAGGCAGCGCAATAAAAAAGAAAGAAGATACTCACAAAATGGCCGAAGCTAACAAGGCATTCGCCCACTATAGGTGGTAAAGAATTTCGAGAGATTGATTTCAATGAAAGGAGATGCCCTAACCACTACCCGCAACATCGGAATTATGGCGCACATTGATGCGGGGAAAACCACGACCACGGAACGTATCCTTTTTTATTCCGGTGTTTCCCATCGCATAGGGGAAGTTCATGAAGGCACCGCGGTCATGGATTGGATGGAGCAGGAACAAGAAAGAGGCATTACTATTACATCTGCGGCTACAGCATGCTGGTGGAGAAAACATAAGATTAATATAATCGATACACCCGGACACGTGGATTTCACCATCGAGGTTGAAAGATCATTGCGGGTGCTCGATGGAGCGGTTGCCGTTTTTTGCGCAGTTGGAGGCGTGGAGCCTCAATCGGAAACAGTGTGGAAACAAGCTGATCGATATCAGATTCCCAGAATAGCCTTTGTCAACAAAATGGATCGTTCAGGAGCGGATCCTCTTAGAGTCATTGATATGATGAAGAAAAGACTTCAAACTAATCCTATACTCCTTCAACTTCCGCTTGGAATGGAAGACCAATTCCGTGGAGTCATAGACTTGATCTCTATGAAATTGATTACTTTTGATGATGACTCCATGGGCATGAAATTCGATGTTTCCGAAGTCCCGGAGAACGCGAAAGAGAAGGCGCTTGAAGCCAGACGCCAGCTAATTGAAAGTATCTGTGAACTGGATGATGAGCTGCTCGAACGATACCTTGAAGGTGATACCGATCTGCCCGCCGACCGACTTTACGATACGATTCGCAAAGGGACTATTGGTTTGAAGATAACCCCGGTGCTTCTAGGGTCCGCTTTCAAAAACAAAGGCATACAGCAGCTTCTCGACGCGGTAGTTGAATTCCTTCCCTCGCCGCTTGACGTTCCGCCGGTGGAAGGCAAGGACGAGAAGGGACGTTCAGTACGTAGAGACGTAGATGGCCCATTTGCAGCTCTCGCATTTAAAGTAATGAATGACCCATACACTGGCACGCTCACGTTCTTGCGCGTCTATTCCGGTAGGCTGGCTTCGGGATCCGCTGTTTACAATGTCAATGCAAGCAAAAAGGAGCGGATCGGGCGTCTCGTCAAAATGCACTCCAACCAGAGAGAGGAAGTAAAAGAAGCTTTTGCAGGCGATATCATTGCCGCCGTGGGATTAAAACATACAAAAACCGGAGACACCTTGGCGGATGAGAATCATCCGCTTCTGTTAGAATCAATAGAATTTCCTGAGCCCGTCATCTCACTGGCATTGGAATCGAAGTCTCGGGATGACGTGGACAAACTTTCCGCAGCGTTGGCTAGATTGTTACGAGAAGATCCTTCCCTGAAGGTGCGTGTAGATCACGAAACCGGACAAACCATCCTCTCCGGAATGGGCGAACTCCATCTTGAAATAATTGTTGATAGGCTTCTTAGAGAATTCCAGATCGACGCCAGGGTGGGAACACCCCAAGTGGCATACCGCGAAACTATCACCAAATCTGTCAAGGAACATTATCGCCATGTAAAACAGACTGGAGGTAAGGGACAATTCGCGGAAGTGGTTATGGATGTTGAGCCGACTAGCGGTGGACAAGGATTAGAGTTTGTTGATAAGATCACAGGTGGCGCAATTCCCAGAGAATATATCCAACCTGTGCATGAGGGAATACGTACTGCTATGGAATCCGGCGTACTGGCCGGATATCCCATGGTTGATATTAAGGTTACATTAACTGACGGAAAGTTTCACGAAGTGGATTCTTCGGAAATGGCATTCCGAACTGCTGGATATATGGCATTTAAAGAAGCGTGTCGGAAAGGCGCAGCAATTTTACTCGAACCTATTATGGACGTGGAAGTGGTGACTCCAGGCGAGTTCTCGGGAGATGTCCTGGGCGATCTTACAGCTCGCCGAGGCAAAATACTTGGTATGGAGAGCCGCTCAGGGATTCAAACAGTTGGGGTTCGAGTTCCACTAGCGCGGCATGTTCGGCTATGCCACTGATCTCAGAAGCCTTACACAAGGCCGTGCAACATTTACCATGCAATTTTCCCATTATGAACCGGCACCCCAATCAGTAACAGAAAAGGTGGTGTCCGAGTCTAAGCAATCTGGAGGAGCCCATGGGCAAGGCGAAGTTTGAGCGTACTAAGCCGCACGTGAATGTAGGGACGATAGGCCACATAGATCATGGAAAGACTACGCTGACAGCAGCGATTACGCGGGTATTGGCGAAGACTGGGTTGGCGGAATATGTGCCTTTCGAGGAGATTGACAAGGCTCCTGAGGAGAAGGAGCGGGGAATAACGATAGCGACAGCTCACGTGGAGTATCAGACGGCGAATCGTCATTATGCGCATGTGGATTGTCCGGGACATGCGGATTATATCAAGAATATGATAACCGGAGCGGCGCAGATGGACGGGGCGATACTGGTGGTGGGGGCCAATGACGGTCCGATGCCCCAGACGCGCGAGCATATACTATTGGCCCGTCAGGTGGGTGTTCCATACATAGTGGTGTTTTTGAATAAGACGGACATGGTTGATGATCCGGAGCTTATCGAGTTGGTGGAGTTGGAGCTTCGTGAATTGTTAAGTTCGTATGATTTCCCTGGAGACGATATACCGATCATTCGGGGTAGCGCATTGAAAGCTTTGGAGGCTGGAGATCCGAAGCATCCTGACGCCAAGTGCATATTGGAGTTAATGGAAGCGATAGATTCGTATATTCCAGTACCGATACGAGAGGTAGACAAGCCGTTTTTGATGCCGATCGAGGATGTGTTCAGCATATCAGGACGAGGTACGGTTGTAACCGGCAGGGTAGAGCGGGGCCAGATCAAGGTGAACGAAGAAGTAGAGATAGTAGGAATTAAAGAGACTCGTAAGACGGTATGCACAGGTGTGGAGATGTTCCGCAAGGTATTGGATTCGGGTCAAGCCGGTGACAATGTTGGACTTTTGTTACGTGGTATAAAACGGGACGAGGTGGAGCGGGGTCAGGTGGTAGCGCATCCGGGTTCGATAACGCCGCACACCAAATTCAAGGCCGAGACGTACATACTGGGTAAAGAGGAAGGCGGACGCCACACACCATTTTTCAATGGGTATCGACCTCAGTTTCTATTTCCGTACGACAGATGTGACAGGAGTGATAACTCTTCCTGAAGGAGTAGAGATGGTGATGCCCGGTGACAATGTGTCACTCGAGGGTCATCTGATCACACCCATCGCTATGGAAAAGGAACTCAGGTTCGCCATCAGAGAAGGTGGTAGGACTGTCGGCGCCGGGGTTGTCTCTGAAATTATTGAGTAACCAATCATACTAGGCCGCATCTGATTCGAGGTTTCGGAATGGAAACGCAAACGCTTAAAATTAGAATTCGATTAAAGGCTTACGATCATAAGCTTCTTGATCAGTCAGCGGCTGAGATAGTAGATACAGCCTGGCGAACCGGCGCCAAAGTTGCCGGCCCTATACCGCTGCCAACGAGGATCCATAAATATACGGTTAACAGATCTCCGCATATTGACAAAAAGTCTCGTGAGCAATTCGAAATAAGAGTTCACAAGCGACTTGTAGATATACTGGAACCGACTCAACAAACTTTGGACGCTTTGATGAAGCTGGATTTATCTCCTGGAGTCGATGTCGAAATAAAGGCCTAGCCGCAACAAGGAGTTGGAAATGATCAATGGAATGATTGGCAAAAAGCTAGGGATGGGCCAGACGTTTGACGATTCCGGGCGGGCGATCGGCGTTACGGTTGTGGAGTTAGGTCCTTGTTTTGTCATTCGAAAGAAAGGGGACTCCACAGTCCAGGTCGGTTATGGACCCACGAAAGAAAGTAGAGTTTCAAAACCCATGATGGGGCAATTCAAAAAAGCCGGTCTGAGTCCCTTTCGAGTGTTAAGGGATTTTCAAGCCGATGATCCCGGATCGGTTGAAGTAGGTCAAGAAATACGGGCGGATATTTTCAATCCGGGAGAAAAAGTCAAAGTGATCGGGACCAGTAAAGGCAAGGGATTCGCCGGAGTTATGAAGAGATGGAATTTCGGTGGGGGCAAAGAGACACATGGTTCCAGATCTCACAGAATTCCAGGGTCCGTGGGCCAGTGCGCATGGCCCAGCAGAGTTTTTAAAGGCAAGAAACTGCCGGGAAGACTAGGCGGTGTCAGAGTTACGGCTCCTCGGGTCGAAGTGATCGAGGTTCGCAGTGATGAGAACGTGATTCTTCTCAAAGGCCCGATTCCAGGCTCCAGAGGTGGAATTGTATTCATAAGGAAGAGCTGATGGCGTTGATAGATGTAGTCAACCAAAAGGGCGAAAAGGTCGACTCCGTAGAGCTGGATGAAACGATTTTCAATTCGGAAATCCGCGAAAATCTGGTTCAAAATGTAGTGGTGTGGCAATTAGCCAAGCGACGAGCTGGAACCGCGTCTACCAAAACCAGAAGCGAAGTGCGAGGTGGCGGGAAAAAGCCGTGGCGTCAAAAGGGGACGGGCCGCGCCCGAGCGGGAACCAACCGATCTCCGATATGGACAGGCGGTGGAACAATCTTCGGGCCGAAACCACGCTCATATGAATTTTCATTAAATAAGAAAGCTAGAAAAGCGGCTCTACGGTCTGTATTAACTGCCAAACTCAAAGACAATCATTTAACTGTCGTAGACAAAATCGAACTTGAGGCTCCGAAGACCAAGTTGTTTTTTGAAACCATGAAAGCATTGGGCTTGGAAAATGAAAAAACACTTTTTGTGGTTCCTGAGAAGGATGAACTTCTGAGCCGATCGTCACGGAACTTATATCATGTCCTTGTGCTTCCCACTGAGGGAATCAATGTTTACGACCTCTTGCGATTCGAAAATCTCGTTCTCCTCCAAGGGGCCATACCCACGATTCATGAGAGGTTGGGCTGATGTTGGAAGAATACCAAATACTCCGACGACCCATAATTACTGAAAAGAGTTCGACTCTAAAGGATAATAACAATCAAGTGATTTTTGAAGTCGAATCTGGAGCAAACAAATCGGAAATCGCCAAAGCGGTTGAGAAGCTCTTCAAAGTTACCGTCCTTTCAGTGAAGACGCAAAACCGCATGGGGAAGCGCAAGAGATTAGGCCGACATATGGGACGTCGTAAAGACTGGAAAAGAGCAATTGTCACCCTGAAACAAGGAGACCGTGTAGATTTCTTCGAAGGAGTTTAGTAAGTGCGCCTTTACGGCATTAGCAGCCGACAGGGTCGTTTGATCATTAGACGGAGTTTTATCGAGGATTAAGTTTATGGGTATCAAGAAATACAAGCCCACTTCTCCGGGAATGAGGTTCCGAACCGGGTTTACTTTCGAAGAAATAACCACTGATGAACCTCTCAAGTCGCTTGTCTCCGGAATGCGCAAGGGTGGAGGACGTAATAACTACGGTCGTATAACTCTGCGTCATAGAGGCGGCGGTCATAAGAGAAGATTCAGGTTAATCGATTTCAAAAGAGATAATTTCGATGTTCCCGGCAAAGTTATGACTATCGAGTACGACCCGAATCGCGGCGCACGTCTAGCTCTGATTAGTTTTATGGACGGAGATAAGCGTTACATTCTTCAGCCAGTCGGGTTAAAAGTTGGAGATACCGTTGTTTCGGGTGATAAGGTAGATATAAAGCCCGGAAATTGCATGCCGTTGAAGAACATTCCCCTTGGGACTATGGTTCATAATGTCGAGATGAAGATCGGCAAAGGTGGCCAGATGATTCGTGCTGCCGGAACTGTACGGTCAGGTTATGGCCAAAGAGAAAGGGTACGCGCAGATTAAACTCCCGTCCGGAGAGGTTCGCATAGTATTGGATCGTTGCAGGGCGACAATAGGCCAGCTAAGTAATCCGGACCATGAAAAGATTACTCTGGGGAAAGCAGGTAGAAGAAGGCACTTGGGCCTGCGACCAAAAGTGCGTGGCGTGGCTATGAACCCAGTGGACCATCCCCATGGAGGCGGCGAGGGGAAAACATCCGGCGGTCGTAATCCAGTTACACCTTGGGGCGTACCAACCAAGGGGTACAAGACCAGAGAGCGGAAGAAAGCTTCCGATAAACTCATCGTCAAACGCAGGAAGTAAGTATCATGCCCCGTTCCACACATAAAGGCGCCTTTGTGGACGATCACGTGCTGAAGAAAGTCAATGAAGCTCGTGAGTCCGGTTCTCGAAAAGTCATTCAGACCTGGTCGCGGAGATCAACAGTCATTCCCGATATGGTGGGTCTCACTTTCGCAGTACATAACGGTAAGAAATTTATACCTGTCTTCGTTTCGGAGAATATGGTCGGACATAAGCTGGGTGAATTCTCTCCGACCCGCACTTTCCACGGACATGCCGGCGACAGAAAGGCTAAGAAAGGGAAGAAATAATGGAGTGGGAAGCCAAGCTAAAATACGCTCACATTTCCGCCCGTAAAGCACGACTAGTCGCAGATCTCGTCCGGGGAATGCCTGTTGCATCAGCTATTTCGCTACTAAAGTTTACGCCGAAAAAGGCTGCGGATCTGATCAGGAAAGTTGTCGAATCGGCGCTCGGTAATGCGTCTCAATCCAGCGGCGTGGATCAAGACAAGCTCTATATCAGCACGATTACAGTAGATGAAGGACCGACCGCAAAAAGGTGGAGTCCACGTGCTATGGGTCGAGCCACAAGAGTCAGAAAGAGAATGAGTCATATTCGCGTCGCAGTGACGGAAGATTAATTGCCATCTCCCGAAGGATTTCTAGACCTTTGACAGGAATCCTCGGGCAACCCTGAGGAGGGGTATTTTGGGACAAAAGGTACATCCAAACGGATTTCGTCTCGGGATTACAAAAACTTGGGATTCTCGCTGGTTTTCGCAGAGAGAATTCGGAGACTTTCTAATTGAGGATCTCAAGCTAAGAGATTTTGTCAAGAAACGACTATCTCAGGCCAGTATTTCAAAAATTGAAATCGAGAGAGCAGCCGGTAAAATTCGACTTGTGATACACACGGCACGACCCGGTATCGTCATCGGCCCGAAAGGAAGCGAGATTGAGAAGCTCCGGAGGGAAATGCTTAGTATGACGAACAAAGAGGTGATTGTCGACGTCAAAGAAATCCGAAAACCCGAAATCGATGCACAATTAGTGGCTGAAAATGTCGCTCAGCAGCTTGAGAGACGCATAGCATTTCGGCGGGCCATGAAAAAGGCCGTGACAAGCTCATTGAAATCCGGAGCCAAAGGCATTCGAATTGCCACCGCCGGTCGCCTTGGTGGAGCGGAAATGGCTAGGCGCGAATGGTACAGGGAGGGGCGAGTCCCACTACATACGTTAAGAGCGGATATCGACTATGGCTTTGCGGAAGCCCGAACCACCTACGGCGTCATTGGGATAAAAGTCTGGATTTTCAAGGGCGAAATAATTTCTGCCACTTCCACGGAGAGCTGATATGCTGGCGCCAAAGAAAGTCAAACACCGGAAGATGCAAAAAGGCCGAATGAGAGGCCAACCCTTGAGTGGTTCGACTATTGCCTTCGGCCAGTTCGGGCTCATGGCCTTGGAGCCCTCCTTTATCACCGCCCGGCAGATAGAAGCAGGTCGAATAGCTATGACGCGCCATGTGAAAAGGGGCGGCAAGATATGGATACGCATGTTCCCGGACAAACCCGTAACCAAAAAACCTGCAGAAACCAGAATGGGCAAAGGAAAAGGGGCCCCGGAGGATTGGGTAGCTGTGGTGAAACCAGGGCGAATTCTCTATGAAATGGAAGGTGTCGGTATTGAAGTCGCCAAGGAAGCATTCAGACTGGCCGCCATGAAGCTACCAATTAAGACTCGGTTCGTTATGCGTGAGGAACAGATATGAAGGCCAAAGAATTGAAAGATCTCTCACCTGAAGAGCTGCAGGCCAAAGAAAAGGAATTCCGTGAAGAAGAATTCAAACTTCGTTTTAGGCATGCTACCGGTCAGTTGGAAAAAACCGATCGCCTTAGAAAACTCCGTAAGGATATTGCGCGGGTCAAAACTATTATCAGAGAAAAGGAGGCGTCTACATGACGAGCTCCTCTGAAGTTACAAACAGACGTAAAATTCGAACCGGTGTCGTTATTAGTGACAAAATGAATAAGACAGTGGTGGTTGAAGTAACCCGAACAGTAATACATCCTGTTTACAAAAAATACGTGCACCGCCGGAAGCGTTTTATGGCGCATGATGAGGAAAACCGGTGCCGCATCGGCGATGAAGTCATAATCGTCGAGACCAGACCGTTAAGCAGAAATAAACGCTGGCGTGTCCGGAAGGTCATCAAGGAGGCGGCGTTGCCGGGAGGTGCCTGATGATTCAGCAACAAACCCGTATGGATGTAGCCGACAATTCCGGTGCCAAGGAACTTTTTTGTATAAAGGTACTTGGTGGAACCCGTAGGAAGTACGCAAGCATCGGAGATGTCGTTGTAGTTTCAGTTAAAGAGGCTATTCCTAATTCCAAAGTGAAAAAGGGAGAAGTCCATAAAGCGGTGGTAGTTCGGACCCGAAGAGCTGTCCGTCGCCCGGACGGGTCCTATATCCGTTTCGATGATAACTCCGCAGTGCTGATAAATAATCAGCTTGAACCCATCGGGACTCGTATTTTCGGCCCGGTCGCTCGCGAGCTTCGAGCCAAAAAATTCATGAAAATAGTGTCCTTGGCTCCGGAGGTCCTTTGATGTCCAGTATCAGGAAGAATGACAAGGTCGAAGTCCTCTCGGGTAGAGAAAAGGGACGACAAGGGAAAGTTCTCAAAATTTTTAAAGAAAAGGACACGGCCCTGATTGAACGAGTCAATATGGTTAAACGTCATACTAAGCCGGGAGGAAAAGCCGGCCAGCAGGGCGGCATTGTGGAGAAGGAAGCACCACTGAAACTATCAAAACTCGTGCTTGTCTGTCCCAAATGTTCCAAAACAACAAGAATCGGCTATCGATTCTTAGATAGCGGTGACAAAGTTCGATTTTGCAAAAAGTGTTCAGAACAATTAGACAGCTAAAGGTAATAGTGTGATGGCTTCTCGACTGAGCGAATATTATAAAAAATCCGTTTCTCCAGCACTTGTTGAGCGTTTCAAATACAAGAACCTCATGCAAGTCCCTGCCATTACCAAGATCGTCGTGAACATGGGATTAGGCGAGGCAATTCAGAACCCCAAAGTGATAGATAGCGCCCGAGACGAGCTCGCATCCATTACAGGTCAATTGCCTGTGCTGAGAAAGGCTCGAAAATCAATAGCTTCTTTCAAGCTTCGTGAGGGAATGACTATAGGATGCAAGGTGACTCTAAGACGGCACAATATGTATCATTTTCTTGACAAACTAATTAATGTAGCTCTGCCACGTGTAAGAGACTTCCGGGGCGTAAGCCCGAAGGGTTTTGACGGCCGTGGTAATTATTCCATGGGTATCAGAGAACAGATTATTTTTCCTGAGATCAACTACGACAGAGTCGACAAAATTCGAGGCATGAATGTCACAATAGTAACTTCCGCGAGGACTGACGAAGAGGCTCGGGAACTTTTGGGACAGATGGGAATGCCTTTTAGGAAATAAACACTAGTTGTCTTCCGAGGAGGAAGCGTGGCTAAGAAATCGATGATTGTGAAAGCGGCAAGGCCCCAGAAATTTATGGTGCGACATTACAATCGTTGCATGATTTGCGGCCGGCCCAGGGCTTACTATCGGAAGTTCCATTTGTGCCGGATTTGCCTTCGTACTCAGGCCCTCAAGGGCAATATCCCCGGTATGATCAAATCGAGCTGGTAGGAGATTCGTCGAATGAGTATGACAGACCCGATTGCGGACATGCTGACACGTATCCGCAACGCAAAACACGCACGTAAGGAACAGGTGAATATCCCTGCCTCGAATCTGAAAATCAGCGTCGCTCAGATCATGAAAGAAGAGGGATATATCAAAAAATATAAGGTGATCCGATCGGCAAAGAACAAACAAGGTGTCTTGAAGCTGACTCTCCGGTTTGATGATGAGACGCAATGCGTCATAGATGGGCTCTCCAGGGTTTCAAAACCAGGCCTGAGGGTATATGTGGGCCGCGATCATAATCTCAAAAGCCACGGCGGTATCGGATTTTTGATTGTTTCAACGTCTCAGGGCGTAATGACTGATAAGGAAGCGCGGCGCCGCGGTATCGGTGGCGAAGTTCTTTGCAGTATCTGGTAAGCGTCACAGTTCAGGAGCGTTATTAATGTCCAGAATAGGCAAGGCCCCCATTTTTAAACCGGAAAATGTTAAAGTAATCTTTTCCCCACCCAACTTGACTGTCGAGGGGCCCAAGGGTTCGCTCCAAATGTCCGTTCTGGACGCCGTCAAGGTGGAGCAGGAGGAATCCCAGATTCGCGTGTCGGCTGTTGGCATGAGCCGCAAAAGCCGTGCATTTCAAGGGCTGACAAGGAGCCTTATTCAGAATATGGTTACCGGTGTGACGGAAGGTTTTACCAAATCTTTGGAAATTCAAGGTGTCGGATACAGAGCAGAATCGAATCCAAAGACCCTCACATTAAACGTAGGTTATTCAAACCCGGTCGTAGTATCTATTCCCGAAGGCTTAACTATCGAAGTAGAAAAAAATACCATCATCCACGTTCGGGGAATTGATAAACAGAAGGTCGGCGAAATGGCGGCAACCATCCGCAGACTCAGAAAACCGGAACCCTATAGGGGTAAAGGCATTCGTTATCTCGGCGAGGAGATTCGTCGCAAAGTTGGGAAGGCAGGCACCAAGTAACCTGGTTGCATATTTTAAATGCATCTTGTCCAGCCCGTTGGTGGAGAATTTTAGATGTCCGGAGAAGCAGAAAAATTTAATGCGCGAAAAAAACGTGCAAAAAGAGTACGATTTGACCTCAAACGTTCAGGTGAAAGACCTCGGCTCACTGTTTTTAGATCAAATCGCCATATTTATGCGCAGATCATAGATGATCGGCAAGGGGCAACTTTGGTCCAGGCTTGCACTTTGGACAAGGATTCCCGGAAGAAAACGGGAGAGCCCTTCAATATTGAAACTGCCCGCGAAGTGGGTAAGCGTCTGGCGAGTCGGGCACAGGAACGAAAGATATTGAAAGTGATTTTTGATCGGGGCCCTTATCTTTACCACGGAAAAGTTAAAGCGCTGGCCGACGGCGCCCGGGAAGGCGGACTTGAGTTCTAGCCGATTAGAAGGAGGAAGCGCTTGTTGATTAGATCCGAAATGGCTGCTGAAGGTGAATTACGAGATCGAGTAGTTCATTTGAGTCGTGTCGCCAAGGTAGTCAAGGGTGGGAGAAGATTCTCCTTCAGCGCGATCGTCGTTGTGGGCGATGGTAATGGCCGCGTCGGATATGGGCTCGGCAAAGCCAATGAAGTCCCTGAGGCGATTCGTAAGGGAGTAGAGAGGGCTAGAGCTTCGATGGTAGAAATCCCGATTCTCAAAGGCACAATCCCCCATGAAGTACTGGGCCGATACGGAGCGGCACGAGTTCTACTTAAACCAGCTGGATCCGGAACAGGAGTCATTGCAGGTGGTGCTGTACGAGCTGTCATTGAAGCAGCCGGGATCAATGATATTTTGACAAAATGTATTGGAACCAACAATCCTCACAATGTGGTGAAAGCAACATTTGATGGTTTGAAAAGCCTCCGGACTCAAAATCAAATTTCCAAGAAATTAGGAAAATTTGATACGTCACCGGACGAGGAAATAGAAAAAACAGAGGAGTACCTGCCGAATGCTTAAGGTGACTCTAAAGAAAAGTTTTATAAAATCGCCCAAACGTCAAAGAGAAACCGTGCGCGGTCTCGGTCTGAGAAAGTTACACCAGAGCCGTATTGTTCAGGATACGCCCGAAATCCGCGGGATGATCAACAAAGTAGGTCATCTCATTGAAAATGAGGAAGTTGCAGAATAATTTTCGCCCCCGGAAGGGGAGGAGTCTATGGATCTTTCAAATCTAAGAGGTTCTGAAAAGAACAAAAAACGTAAGAGAGTCGGCCGAGGCGAATCCTCAGGTTTGGGAAAAACAGCGGGTAAAGGCCATAAGGGACAAAAAGCTCGCTCCGGGGCTGTTATCTCACCCGGATTTGAAGGCGGGCAGATGCCTCTCCAGAGGAGGCTTCCAAAGAAGGGTTTCACAAATATATTTAAAATCCGATATAACATCATTAGAATTGAGGACCTGTCTCGTTTTGATTCTGGAACTGAAATTACAGGAGACCTATTACGAGAGAAGGGAATCATCAAAAGGAAAGGCCCGATTAAGCTACTCTCCGACGGAGAAACTACGGCAGCTTACAACATCAAGCTGGACAGGGTAAGCGCTGCAGCGAAATCCAAGATTGAAGCCGCCGGAGGAACAGTAGAGGAGCTGTGACCGCTCAGCAAATATTCTTATGAAACCGCGCTGGCGGAGCGCCAGGAGAATTGATTCGTGATAAGTTCGTTGGGAAATATTGCCAGAATACCCGAACTGAAGCGGAGGGTGATCTTTACACTTCTCATGCTATTGGTTTATCGCGTGGGTGTGCATATTCCTACACCTGGGGTAAATACGGCCGTTCTCAAGGATTGGTTCGAAAGAGCCGCCCAGACGCTTTTCGGTGTTGTGGACATGTTCACCGGTGGCGCAATGGAGCATTTCTCGGTCTTTTCTCTCGGTATTATGCCGTACATTAGTGCTTCTATTATATTGCAACTCCTTACGGTTGTGGTTCCGCACCTCGAGCGTTTGTCCAAAGAAGGCGAAGCTGGGCGTAAGAAAATTACGCAGTACACGCGCTACGGAACGGTCGGGCTCTCTTTAATTCAGGGAATGGGAATCAGTATAGGTTTAGCCCATGCAGAGAACATGGTTTATATTCCGAAAACTTCCTTTATCATTCTTTCTATGATCACTCTAACTGCGGGCACCTGCTTCATCATGTGGCTCGGCGAACAGATTACCGAACGCGGAATCGGAAACGGGATTTCATTGATTATTTTCGCGGGGATCGTCGCCAGAATGCCGCAGGCGCTTGGTAATACCGTCCAGTTGGTGAAGACGGGAGATATGGGGTTCCTCATTCTTTTGCTACTCATGGTGATCATGATAGGGGTCATAGCGCTAATTGTGTTCGTCGAGACAGGTCAACGACGGATACCGGTTCAATATGCCAAACGAATTGTCGGTCGGCGGGTTTACGGCGGCCAGAGTACCCACCTGCCACTTAAGGTAAATACGGCAGGAGTTATTCCTCCGATTTTCGCTTCATCTCTGATCATTTTTCCGGCCACAATAGCCCAATTCCTTAACGTTCCTTTCTTGACAGATATGACGAATTGGCTGAGGCCGGCGACAGGAGTGTATGAACTTCTTTATGTCGCTCTTATTATCTTTTTCTGCTATTTTTACACTGCCGTGACCTTTAACCCTGTGGATGTAGCCGAAAACATGAAAAAATACGGTGGTTACATCCCTGGAATAAGGCCCGGAAAGAAGACATCCCAGTACATAGACAGAGTGCTTACGAGATTAACATTTGGGGGAGCGGTTTACGTTTCACTGGTTTGTGTGCTCCCCTCGATTTTGATCGCCCGTTTTAATGCGCCCTTTTATTTCGGCGGAACCTCGCTGCTGATTGTCGTGGGTGTCGCCTTGGACACTATACGTCAAATAGAAACTCATATGATTCAGAGACATTATGAAGGATTCATCCGAACGGGCCGAATCAAGGGGAGGCGTTAGTTGCTTACCCTCAAAACAGGAAGGTAGCATGAGAATCGTACTATTGGGAGGACCAGGCTCAGGTAAGGGCACACAGGCCAAAAAGCTTGTCGATAAACTTGGGATCCCGCAGATCTCCACAGGAGACATTTTCCGGGCGGCTCTCAAAGAAGGCACCCCTATGGGGATTAAAGCTAAAACATATATGGACAAAGGTGAACTGGTCCCCGACGAGGTGGTCATAGGAGTTGTCGAGGAGCGCCTTTCCAAACCGGATCTCAATAAAGGTTTTATGTTGGATGGGTTCCCAAGAACTTTGCCGCAGGCGCAGGCGCTGGACAAGATTCTTCAGGCACAAGGAAAGCCAATTGATCACGCGGTATTAGTTGATGTTCCGGAAAATGAACTGGTTACGAGGTTGTCGGGAAGAAGGACGTGTAAAAACTCTGATTGCGGCATGATGTACCACGTTAATTTCAATCCTCCAAAAAAAGATGGAGTTTGCGACGCTTGTGGTAAAGAACTCTACCAGAGAGATGATGATACTGAAGCTACTGTGAGAGAACGGCTAACTGTGTACAGCAAACAAACTGCTCCCTTGATCGATTATTACGACAAGAAAAGTATATTGCGTCGAGTAAAGGGAGTCGGCCCAATAGACGAGATTTTCGCGTCCATAGAGAAAGTCCTAGCCTAGGACAGGAGGCGAGCCCATGAAAGTCAGGGCGTCAGTAAAAAAGATTTGCGATAAATGCAAGATTATCAAGCGAAAAGGAATAGTCCGGGTGATCTGCGAAAACCCGAAACACAAACAGCGTCAGGGTTAGGCCTGTTGCATTCAGCGTATCACCAGGAGGAAGACTGTGGCCCGAATTGCAGGGATTGATCTACCCAGAAATAAACGAATGGAAGTGGCTCTGACTTACATTTACGGAATAGGCCGTACCACCTCCCGCAAAATAATAGAAGAAGTCGGACTCGATCCGGGTATGAATTCGGATCAATTGACCGAGGTGGATGTAGCCAAGATTCGTGAGGTCCTGGATCACAAATACAAAGTGGAAGGTGATCTGCGCCGCGAAATCAGCATGAATATAAAACGACTTATGGATCTTGGATCCTATCGTGGTCTGCGACATAGACGCGGTCTTCCTGTTCATGGTCAGCGGACTCACACAAACGCAAGAACCCGCAAAGGGCCCAGAAAGATGCAAATAGGTCGGCGCAAGTAGGCTTTTGCTGGGACGTTGGGATAATTGCTGTAGTGATTTTAGATCGGGAGAAGTAGATGCCAAAAAGGCGTGCGGTTCGTAAGAAAAAGGAAAAAAAGAATGTCCCGAGAGGGGTGGCTCACATACAAGCTACATTCAATAATACGATTATTTCCATAACAGATCATGAGGGCAATGTTATTGCCTGGTCATCTGCCGGTACCCAGGGATTTAAAGGTTCCAGGAAATCGACGCCGTTTGCAGCGCAACTCGCTGCTGAGGATGCCGCCCGAAAAGCTATGGAACAGGGAATGAGATCTGTCGAAGTATTGATCAAGGGACCGGGCGCTGGCCGTGAAGCTGCTCTTAGATCTTTGCAGGCAGCGGGGTTTCAGATTACTCTTATTCGGGATGTAACCCCCATACCCCATAATGGATGTCGGCCGCCGAAGAGAAGACGGGTATAGTTAAAGAATAATTGCTTTTTCAAAGTCTAAGGAGATCCATTGGCACGTTATAGAGAATCCGTTTGTAGATTTTGTCGCAGAGAAGGAACAAAGCTGTTTCTGAAGGGGGATCGTTGCTTTTCAGATAAATGCGCTGTAGAGCGACGGAACTACCCCCCAGGTCAGCACGCGCAAAGCCGTCCGAAACCTACAGACTATGGAACGCAGCTCCGGGAAAAACAGAAAGTCAGGCGGATTTACGGTGTTCTGGAGAAACAATTTCGCAAGTACGCTTATCTGGCCGAGAAAAAGAAGGGAGTCACAGGTGAGAATCTCCTCCTGTTATTGGAGTCTCGCCTGGACAATCTGGTTTTTCGAATGGGATTTGCTTCTTCGAGAGCCCAGGCCAGGCAACTTGTGACACATGGGCATGTTCTGAGTGAACGGCCGTAAGGTAAATGTGGCCTCATTTCAAGTAAAACCCGGCATGATCATAGAGGTTAAGGAAAAGAGCCGAACCATAAGTCATATCGATGACTCTCTTAAAACCGTAAGTCGTCGTGGTATTCCACATTGGCTGGAAGTGGAGGTAGACAATTTTCGTGGCGTAATGAAAGAGTTGCCTTCGCGAGAGGATCTGCCCCCGACTATCAGAGAGCAGTTAATTGTTGAATACTATTCCAGGTAGACGCGTATCCCTTTTGGGTTGCGCCGAGATAGCGAAAATAATGTTTTCAGATGATGATTTTGGTACTTTTCCGTTTCGGATCCTGTGGTCTAGCAAGTGACCAGGAAAAAAGTCCGGATACGGTCATTTACAAAAATTTTTAAGAAGAAACGAGGGAACCCATGAAAGAAGCAGGGCAGCCCCTTATAAGCCGAAATTGGACTGAGCTGATTCGGCCTCGACGAATGGAGGTCGACGAGAGCACACATACCCCTTTTTATGGAAAATTCGTTTGTGAGCCGCTGGAACGCGGGTTCGGCATCACTCTCGGGAATTCCTTGCGGCGGGTTCTTCTCTCGTCTTTACAGGGAGCGGCCATAACCAGCGTGAAAGTGGATGGCGTGCTTCACGAATTTTCAACTATACCCGGAGTCAAAGAAGACGTCACTGATCTGATTCTAAATCTGAAACAAATTCGACTGAAATTGTACTCCGAACAGCCGAAAACCATCAGACTCGAAGCTCTTGGGGAAGGCGAGGTGCGTGCCGGTGACATTCTGGGTGACGACACGGTGCATATTATAAATCCAGAACAAATCCTCGCTACGCTTTCAAAAGACGCAAACTTGTCAATGAACTTGAAAGTTGAATGGGGAAAAGGTTATGTTCCGGCCGAATTGAATAAGCGCGAAGACGATCCTATAGGAACGTTGGCGTTGGATTCTGTTTTTTCGCCGGTGCGAAAAGTAAGTTATAATATCACCAATGCCCGCGTCGGTCGAAGAACTGACTACGACAGACTTACGATGGAGATCTGGACAAACGGCACAATTTACCCCGAAGATGCACTAGCGCAAGCTTCTAAGATTTTAAGAGAACAGTTCCTGGTTTTCCTCAATTTCGAGGAAGAAGAAAAAATTGTGCACGAAGAAAAGCCCCAACTTCAGCCTCAGATTAATGAAAACCTCTTCAGAAGCGTTAGTGAACTTGAACTTAGTGTGCGCTCGGCGAACTGCTTGAAAAATGCGGACATCAAATACATCGGCGAGTTGGTCCAAAGGAGCGAAGCCGAAATGCTCAAGACAAAGAATTTCGGCCGAAAATCGCTTAACGAAATCAAAGAAATACTGTCCGATATGGACCTTCACCTGGGCATGGCCATCCCCAATTTTCCCAGCAGAGAAGAATTGGACAGGATGCATCAGGAAAGACAAAGTTATATAGTGGAATGAGTGGGGAATTCTTATGCGCCATAGAAGATCAAGAAATAAGCTTGGAATGCGAACTGATCACCGAGAAGCGATGCTTAGGAACATGGTCACCTCGCTCTTAGAGCATGAGCAGATTGTCACTACCGATGCTCGAGCCAAAGCGTTGAGGGGACTGGCTGATCAGATGATAACATTGGGTAAGAAAGGCGATCTTCATGCTCGACGCCAAGCCTTGCAGGTAATTCGCTCAAAGGAAGTGATTCGGACTCTGTTCGAGGACATCGCTCCTCGTTACGCCGGCCGTGCTGGTGGATATGTGCGGGTAATTAAAAAGGGATTTCGGGCCGGTGATAGGGCAGCCGTCTCGGTAGTGGAACTTGTAGAAAAGAAGCCGGATTCCGGCAAGAGCAAGAGCACCGGTAAGGGCAAAAGCCTTAAGGAAAAAATCGTCGGTGGTTTGAAATCGAAGGAAACCCCCTCTAAGGCCTGAATGTAACCTATTGTTCTATTTTATGATCCTTTTGGACGATATTTCTTTTTCTTATCCTGGTACCAATAATCCGGTATCCAAAGAATCAGCCTCAAAATCAATCCCTTTTCCTGGGTAATACTTACCGGCCCCGATGGGTCCGGTAAGACTACTCTTGGAAAAATTATTTCAGGTCTCCTCAAACCGAGTTCAGGGACTATAATTTTTGAAGATGTCTGCGCCGGCAATTGCTGCGCGAATATCGGTTATATTTCGGGGAATCCAATCGAGTTCTTGATTGGAACGACAGTAGAAGAGGACATTGTATTCGGTCTTGAAACTCTTCGACTTCCTGCGGCCGTTATTGAACATCGCCTGCGACAATCTCTTGATTGGGTAGATTTAGTGGGAATGGAAACAAGATTGACACACACCCTTTCCGGAGGTGAACAGCAGAAGCTTGCCCTGGCCTCGGTTCTTGCCACAGGAGCACGAGTTATCATTATGGATGAAGCTTTTTCCATGCTCGACCGGCCTACAGCCAAGACCGTTCGGTCGATTATCAAACGCTTGCAAATCGAACATGGTCTAACATTGATTGAAATCACATATAAATCATGCGACATGAGCAATGCTGATAGAGTTATCTTCTTGCATGATCACAAAGTTGAATTCGACGGGCCGCCTTTAGAATTCTTTCGCACTCGGACTGGCCGCGAGTGGGTATCACTTACGGGAGGCGTCACTGAGCTAAAGGCGTCCTTTCCCGGACAATTGTGTCCGAAGAACTTCTGTAAGACCCCTTATTAGCTAATTATTTTAACGTTAATATTTCCTACTTAATAAATAAGTTGATAATTTTAACCTTTGGGTCTATAAACATTAAATAAAGCTGGATAAGTTTGACATGCAACTTTATGGCGCTTGTTTGGAGATCTATCAAATTCAATAAAATAGGGGTATAATATAAAGGTCAAGCCATGAAACTTTCCGCGATACAAGCTGTCAGGTACGCTCAGTTTGTGATTACGATCATAGTCGCGGTTTCCGTGGGAGTGTTAATCACCGAGAGGGGTCTCACAGAAAAGCAAAAGCTCGAGGCAAAAAGAGATTTCTTCGAGCGTGAAAATGAACGGCTTATTGGTGAGATTAAGTCCCTTGAGCGCAAAATAGACCTTCTACGCGATGATTCCAAAACCATAGAAAAAGTCGCCGAGAGAAAGCTTGGGATGGCCCGGCCGCAGGACACGATATACGTTTTTACTCGGAAAGATTTGAGGCCTGTAGTCAACAAACTAGAATCTGGTTTAACTTCTAAATATAACAGTCCATAATTGTATGTTTTTTGTTGACAATTGTTTGATTAATTTATATCATGTGTCCTAGCCCATACGTGCCCCCGGGAACGCCGAGGAAGTAGAGGAATGGCAGTTCAGAAAGTAATAGGATTAGATATCGGCTCCAGTGCCGTCAAAATGATCGAAATCGACCGATCCAAAAAATATACCTTGGATTTTGCGGGAATTGCGCCATTACCAGATGGAGTTGTTGTAGACAAATCGATTAAGAAACCTGATATAATACGGAACGCCATCAATAGCCTATACAAGAATTCTAAAACCAGCAGCAAAAAGGTGGCGACTTCGCTCGCCGGAAAATCCGTGATAATTAAGCAGGTGTCAATGAGTTCTATGGGTGACACCCAACTGGAAAAACAAATTCAATTGGAAGCTGAGCCGTACATTCCATTTGACATAAAAGATGTGAATTTAGATTGGTATATAATGGGAGAGAGGCCCGAGAGAGAAGGAACTATGGACGTAGTTCTCGTGGCCGCCAAAAAGGACTACATGGCCGAATACCTGGACCTGATAAGTTCCTTGGGTTTGGTTCCAATTGTAGTCGATGTAGATCCGTTCGCGCTCGAAGTCATGTACGAGTTTTCTTATCCGAACGTTCAGGAAGAGGTTGTCGCTCTGGTTAACGTAGGTGCGTCCACAATCAACATTAATATACTTAAATCCGGTGCCTCCCAATACACCAGAGATCTTCCCATTGGCGGCGATTCAATAACAAGAGAAATTATGCGGCTGTTGGATGTGGATTTCACCTGGGCCGAAAATATAAAGCAAGGCGCGCGCCTGGAAGGTATAAATTCAAGAAATCTGCGCAAAATCTTTCAACGATCGGTCGACTATTTTGTTTCGGAATTGCAGAAAATTTTTGAATTCTTCTCCACCAATGTTTCGTATGATCCTATCCAGAAGATTTTTTTGTCAGGCGGCGCGGCATTGACTTATGGTCTTGTTAGTACCGATGGAATCGGAATTGAACATACCGATTGAAATCGTGGATCCATTTCGTGGACTGAGACCCGCGGACAATCTTTTTGATTTGGATTACTTGAACCATATTGGCCCTTCCATGGCTGTGGCAGTTGGTTTGGCTCTTCGGGAAGAAAAGGATAAACAAATCTGAAATGGTCAAAATTAATCTTCTTCCAATTAGAGAAATCCTGCGCAGACGTGAGCTCAAGCAATTTGCTTTTTTCGCCGGGGCCGCTTTAGCGTCGGTTATCGCAGTCGGCTTTCTCGCATATCTGTCTTTATCATGGACTATAAGCGGGTACCAGAAAAGACAAGCCACTCTGCAATCTGAATTGACCCAGCTCAAACAAAAAAACAAAGAGATCGAAGATCTGAAAAGCAGGATTACAAGGTTGCAAAAGCAGGTTGATACAATTGAGCGCTTGACGAAAACGCGGGATACTCCTGCGCCATTTATGGCAGCACTCTCTATGGCTATTCCTGATGAAGTCTGGGTGACAGGCATTACGAAATCGGGCAGAAGTTTTACACTTGATGGGACAGGTGTTGATAACACTGCCGTTGTGCATTTCGTAGAAAAGCTTCAGAAGATTAAGCAAGGTTTTACTGTAAGACAACCTTTCATAAATCCTGCGGAACCCAATGATAAGAGCTTTTTTTCCGATGTGAATCTCATTCAAGTGTTGGCAGGGGCCAGTACTGGACCCACAGCGGGACTGGGTTCCATGAGTTTCAAAATCACCGGTAACATAAGATAGGTTCCAGAAATGTCGCCCGAAGAAGTATTCTTTAAAATCAGCACGTTACAACGAAGATTGATCGTTGCAGGAATTTGTGTACTTTTTCTTGTGCTCTTCTACTGGCTAGTGGTTTCGGACATGAGGTCGCAAATTGAAAGATTGCAGGCCGCAATCCGCAGTACGGAAATAGAGATTACGAACCAAAAGAATGTTCTTGCGGAAGGTCCAAAATTGCTTTCACGAATCAAAGAATTAGAGCAGAAACTACAAACAATGGTGGCTTCCTTACCTGAACAACAGGAAATTGAAGGGTTATTAAAACAAATAACTGATTTATTAAGTGAAAGCAATCTTGTGTCTAAAAAATTTGCGCCTGGAAAAGAACAAGTAAACGAGGAGCTACTCTACGCCACTATACCGATTCAGCTTAATGTTCGTGGTGATTACCAAAAACAAGGATCTTTTCTAATGAGTTTGAACGATCTCCCCCGAATTGTGAACGTTCCCACGATTAAGCTGATCAAATCCGGAGCATTGAGTGGTCGAGAGGGGGATCTTGCCAAAAAGCTTGACGTGCTCTCGCTCGACGCTGATATCAACGGAGTTACTTACCGCCGACTTTCACAGGAAGAAATTAAAGCAATAGCAGCCAAAAAAGCGTCAGCGCGTCCAGGAGCAGCTCGCCCCAAGGCGGCCGGCGCCGCCAAGAAAGGCGCGACCGAACCCTAATAATTTGGCCTCCAAAGGATATATAATGCAGCGCCTAATGACGATAGACAATTTTAAAAAACTTTACTACGCGGGTATTGTCATTGGTATATTTAGCTGTTCATTGGGCTGTCAAGAGGCGAATATAGCAATAGATTTTATCGTTGGACGTCAATCTCACGTATTGTCACCTGCTCCCGAAGTTGAGCGTCCACCTATTATTCTTGCCGCGAGACGGTCTGTGGGTGAAGCCTCGGCTCCAGCCACTACAGCCGCTCCCTTGCCCGCTACAGATAAGCCGCCGACCGTAGTTACACCTCCACCTCCACAACAGGGGAAACGGCGTCCTCCTGGCATTTTTCCTCCTGGTGCTGTTCATGAACGATCTGAAGAAAAGCGAGTACGAGACGTTTTTGCTATTGAGCGAGATCCGTTCAGACCACCCACTGAGATTCTACCGACCGAATGCCCTCCGTCTATGCCATTATGTCGATTTGATCGCTCACAATTGAAATTAGTAGGTATTATTCAGGTGGGGGAAGGCCAATTTAAGGCTATGGTAGAAGATCCCGATGGTCGCGGCTATTTTGTAACCTCAGGGATGCAAATCGGCGGAGCAACAGTGACTCAGGTATCCAACAGGGGGGTCACACTGCATTTGCACAAAACTCAACAAGATGTTGTGATTCCGCTGACAAGGGAAGCTAGAGAAACTTCTGAAATGTGATTACCTTCATTCTACTTAAAACAGCCGAGCTGACATGAATGTATCTTGATTTTCATTTCATCAAGCAACCTACCAATAACAATTTTTGAAGCTCCTGTTTGCTCGGCTATATCACAGGCCGCTGCACAGGATATCCTATTATCCGATTGTTTCTTCATTATCAAATTTTTGATTTCCTCTTCTTTCATCTATTCGCTTCCTTTCAATCATAATCATTCAATTTTAGGCCTAGATTTTCACGGCCATGAGAATTAAATAACTCGGAGTGGATTTTTCGGCAAGACCTGGGTTATTAGAACTGAAGATCATGTGTAGAGCTATCAAAAATGGGAATTAACGAATTTAGACCGATTGATTTGGACAACAGAAACGATTTCAACAGGTTCCTTTCGGAAGACCCGCCTCTCATTTCCGAATCAACGTTTACTAATCTTTTTATGTGGCGGGATTGCTATAATACCCTTTGGCAAATACGAAAAAATTGTCTTTTATTAATCATGCGCCCCGATAGAGAATCTACTTTCGCATTGCCACCAATAGGGCCAGGGGATAAAGTTGAAGCGATCGATTTCCTCATGGGCTTTTTGAAGCAAGTGTCCTCTGAACCCAGGATTTGCCGGACTAGTGAAGATTTTATTGAAAAATTCGTAGACAAAAAGCGTTTCGCTGTACTGGAAGACCGTAACAATAGCGACTATGTATACTTGGCGCGAGACCTCGCCGAATTGCCCGGAAACAAATTTCATAAGAAAAAAAATCACTTGAACAAATTCATCAAGAATTATCAGTTTGAATATCGCAAGCTTGACGGCGAGTTAGTCGGGCGTGTTTTAGAGATGCAAGAACAATGGTGCGAACTCAAAGATTGCCCTACCAATCCGGATCTTTTGGCGGAGGACCGAGCTGTGTATGAGGCTCTGATCAATTACGAGAGCCTTGACTTCACAGGTGGGGCCATCCTGATCGATTCAAAGGTGGAAGCATTCACTCTCGGCGAACGACTCAATTCGGATACGGCGGTGATCCACATAGAAAAAGCCAATCCTGAAATTCCCGGGTTATATGCCGCGATCAATCGTTTATTCTGTGAGGACGCGTTGTCCGATTTCACATATATTAATCGTGAGCAGGATCTGGGCGTGGAAGGATTGAGAAGAGCCAAAGAATCCTATCACCCACACCATATGGTAAATAAATTTATCTTAGCTCCGAGGGAATCTGCACAGTAAATGAAGCTCGGGAATGATTCCTTCAAATTTGCCGCGCCAGGGACCACCTCAACCGTAGGGAATTGCTCACCACGGAAACCGAACTCAGCGCCATGGCAGCAGCAGCAAAAACGGGATTGAGCAGAATCCCGAAAAATGGATACAGGACGCCCGCCGCCACTGGAATCCCTAAAGCATTGTAAAAAAAAGCCCAAAATAAATTCTGTTTGATGACCTTCATAGTTCGAAAGGACAGTTTTATTGCCGAGGGTACCAGCCTCAAATCGTTGCTGATCAATGTGATGTCACCTGCCTCAATGGCCACATCAGTACCGGCCCCTAGCGCAATACCAATATCGGCCGCAGTTAAAGCAGGCGCATCATTGATGCCATCGCCCACCATAGCTACCACCCGGCCACTCTGCTGAAGTCTTTTGATCTCATCCGCCTTATCTCCCGGGAGCACCTCCGCCACAACTTCGTCTATGTCCAACTGATCCGCAATACCGCGCGCAATTCTCTCATTATCGCCGGTAATCATAACTACCTGAAGCCCCATTCTTTTCAAAGCCTGAATGGCGGCTTGAGCGGTTTCTCGAGGTGTATCGGACAAGGCTATCATACCTACGAGTTTTCCCTGTTCCCCGACAAATACTGATGTTTTCCCTTGATCGGAGAGTCTCGAAGCTTCTGCAGCCAATCCGTCGCAGCTCATGCCGTGATTCTCCAGGAACCGCCTGTTCCCCAGAATCACTTCGCTCCCATTCAGATAACCCTTTGCTCCGAGCCCTGAAATTGCCTCGAATTTGTCAACCGAGAACGGCTGAATCCCGGACTGACGGCCCTTCTCTATGATCGCCTGAGCCAGTGGATGCTCCGAAACCGCCTCAATAGAGACTGCAAGCTGCAAAAGCCTCTCCGAGCCGATCCCATACGCGGGCACGACATCGGTCACTTTCGGTTCGCCCCTTGTCAGGGTCCCGGTTTTGTCAAACACAATAGAGGTTAGCTTGTAGGCCTTTTCAAGGGTTTCTCCGCCCTTAATCAGGATTCCTTTTTCTGCTCCTAATCCGGTCCCCACCATTACAGCCGTCGGGGTAGCTAAACCCATGGCACAGGGGCAAGCAATTATCAGCACTGAGACGAAATTTAAGAGAGCCCGGCCGAACTGCGGTTCGGGCACGAAAAAATACCAAACGATGAAAGTTCCAGTCGCAATGGCAAATACTGTTGGCACAAAAATAGAAGCCACCTTGTCCGCGATTCGTTGTATGGGCGCTTTCGATCCCTGGGCTTCTTCCACAAGCCGAATAATCTGGGCTAATGCAGTCTCCGCCCCCACCTTCTCCGCACGAAACTGAAAGCTGCCGATCTTATTTATTGTGGCACCGAAGACCTTATGACCGGGGTCTTTGCTAATCGGCATACTTTCTCCAGTGAGCATGGATTCATCGACTGAGGACGTTCCGCTCACGACTACTCCATCAGTGGGGATCCTCTCGCCGGGTCGCACTATAATAAGGTCACCGGGCTGCACCTGATCGATAGGGATGTCCGATTCTACTCCGTCCCTGATTACTCTCGCATTTTTCGGTTTCAGCTCGATAAGTCTTTTAATCGCGGCTGAGGTCCGGCCTTTCGCTCGAGCTTCTAGATACCGCCCGAGTAAAATCAAAGTTATAATCATGGCCGCGCTGTCAAAATAAACGTGCGGTGTGACCCCGGCAGCATAAAAAAACAACGGAAAAAAAGTTACCGCAACGGAATACAAGTACGCGGCAAGCGCTCCTACAGCTACGAGCGTGTTCATATCCGTGGTTTTCTGTCGCGCTGCTTTGAACGCGCCCACAAAGAAGCGGCTGCCTACCCAAAAAACAGCAGGCGTGGTCAGGAATAGGAGACCGAACAAAATCAAATTATGAGGGATATCTCTAATGATAGGAAACAGGTGCGGCATTGTTCCAATGTGAACTATAGCCGTAATAATAAAACCGAAAACCAGCTTGATTTTCAGGTCTGTCAATTCTTTATGACGAGCAAGTTCTAACGGATCCTGGGAGACCTCGTCCACCATTCCAAGAAATTGATATCCCGCATCCTTCAGGGCTTTTCTGAGTTCAGCGAATGAGGGCGGCTGAGAGTCATGCGCAAGAGTCGCCTTGGATGTGGCCAAATTAACCGATGCGGATTTGACGCCGGCTACCTTTTCGAGGGTGGATTCCACACGACGTACGCAAGCGGCGCAATTCATACCCCCAACGGAAATGATCGTCTTATGCAGTTCGCCAGCGGGAACGCTGGGGGTTTCCAGAACTTGGTAGCCAAGTTCCTTGATCTTGGTCTTCATTGCCGAGTTGTCGACGAGGTCAGAATCGTATTCAACGCGCGCCTTTTCCGTGGCAAGATTTACAGAGGCGCTTTTGACGCCTTCCAGCGATTCCAGCCCGCGTTCCACTCGCCGCACACATGCCGCGCAAGTCATACCATGGATTTGAATTGTTGCTTCAGCCAATCTCGTAGCCAGCTTTCTCGATTATTTCTTTCACTTTGCCCATATCAATCGCATTTTCATGCTCGATAGTCGCCTTACCGTTGTCGAGATCCACGTTTACGGCTTTCACATCGGTCATCTGCTTGAGCGCCTGACTGACGGCCATGACGCAGTGGCTACATGACATGCCCTTAATATTAACTGTGGTGGTCATAACGATGCTCCTTTATACTTACTTTTATTCTTGGAAATATGTACATGAGACGGGAATGCCGGAAGCGCTAGGGATGTGTCAACTTACGTTTCCAGAAGGCTAATACGCCATTTTTCCCGAAATTCAGTTGAACCAATTCCCAGCCATCTCGTCCACGGGTATTCAGAATATCCATGAACATCTCAGGTTCTTCTGCAGGGATCTCTTCCAGTTTGCAGTCGCCTTGTTCGGAACAGAAATAGACTATTTGCCTGAAAGCTTCAGCGTCATGTTTTGTAATATCGTATTCAAAATGATCCATGACCATTCCTTTGACTGACCTATTTTGATCATTCACTTAGAAGGTAATTCCCCGGCTGAATCAATTCAATATTGCAAGAAGATTTTGTGACAAATTCGGTTCGCAGCCACCCGCTCATGAGAAGAAGTGAGAGACCTTGTAAAGATCTTAATAATTTTTGAAATGTGATGCCGAATTTATCAGGATAGCCGGTCCCTTAGTCTACCAAGGGCTTGTAGATGACTCTTTTCCTCATCGGATATCCTGTAAAGCACCTCTTTGGTAGGCGCGCTTTCAATTTTTCCGGCAAAACGCAAATAAAGATCAAGTGCTTGAGTTTCCAGCATCATGCATAAATCTAGCAAAGACGGGACGCTTTCCGCAAATTGCCGATTCTGCCGCAACAGCTCCTGCGCATCAAATCCACCTTCCATCGTATGACTGGAGGACAAGCGCGCTTCGAACGACTTCTCGTCTACCTTAACGGATTCCAAGTCATTGTATCTGGCCAGTAGATATTGTTTGTGTTTTTCTTCCGCAGAAGCCAGGGTCTCCAAAAGTTCAGATAATTCGATATCCTGAGTTCCTTTTTTAATTTCTCTATAAAAATTTCCCAGACCTTGTTCCATGCCATAGGCCAGACTGAGCATTTCCGCAGGAGTTTCGTCCCCGCGCACCAGATCCAAATGCAATTCAACCGGCCCCTCAGCCTTTTCACCTTGCCATGCTTTAATCCCGCCCTTCAGATTGTAGACTTTAGCGAATCCTTGACCTGCCAAAAATTGAGCCGCAACTCGGCTCCTTCCTCCTATGGCTCAATATACTATGACAGGTTTGTCACGATCCAATTTGCCCAGAGAATCATATAACTGGGGCAACGGAATCAAAGTAGCTCCTGGTATGTGGTCTTTTTCATACTCCCCCGGCTGCCGAACGTCGAGCAACGTGTAAGTGCCTTCTTGATGTCCAGTAATGAAATCCCTTGCCTCGACCGGATCCAGAGCTTCCACCGGGCTAAACATCTTTTTCAGATTGTCCAACATGTTGGTCTCCAGTTCATTAATATTAAAGAATCTTGTTCATTTATCACGTGGTAGACCATTTTTTGATCGGACCGACGGCCACCATATATAAAAGCCTGCTTTGTTCATTGAGGCCCAGCAACTCAGAAACCTCATCATCATAAAAAGCTCCAATACCGCAACACCCGAGCTGCATGGAAGTCGCTCCCAAATACAGCCTTTGACCCAGGCGCCCTGATTCCAACAGTGCGTGTCGATATCCTCTAAGTCCCCAGGTTTGCTCAATAAGATCCAAGTTGGTCAAGAACAAGAAGTGAAGAGCACAATTAGCAAGCCACTTTTGGTCGAGACAAGCGTTAGCCATTTTTTCCATCGGAAAAGTTGGCGAAATTGAACAAATTGATTCATTTTCCCGATCCAACAAATAAAAGCCCGATTTGAGCCCGTTAATTTTTCCGGCAATGAATCCCACTGCGATAGTGCTGTCCCATCGCGTGTTCTGATTGCGAATCGACCGCTGATTGAAACAAAGAATCTTTAACAATGCACCGAGCTGATCGGAATTCAGTTCTGCGTGAACAAAATTGCGGGATGATCGCCTCGAAAATACCGCAGCAGCATGGTTCATTTTCTCCGGCCACTGAGCCGGAACCGGAATTGTTCGACCGAGCTCGCGTTTCACGCCTAAATGGTCCAGGACCAACGGTTTCATATCCGTACTCTGAATTAGAGCAGAGGAACGATGGTGAAATTCCCGTATTTGCGGATAATCGGTCTCTACTCTTGCACATTGGCTAGCGTGCTCTAGGTCCGCTGTGGCTTGTTCGATACGGAGATTTGGTCGGAGACTGATTGTTTTTTGCCCCAGACGAGGGCACAGGCTAGGCAGACCTCTCGGTCAGTATCCAGTGCAAGCAAATCGTTAAGCCCGTTATCGTCAAAATCATAAAAGAGCCTGAACGTAGCCCGTACTGAATTAAGAGCCAACATGAGATTCTCGGCCATATGTCCGGTATCGAGCAAATCATAACGATATGATCGATCTCGGTACTTCCATGAACTCCTGAAGAATATCGCTGTGAGGAAGAAAGCCAACACAGGTTTTGGCCCTTCCATTTGCAATCCCTTCGTCAGCTCAGTCAATATGCTTCCGGATCTCAATCTTACTAGGGCCTGTGTGCCGACGTTGTGATGATAAAGGCCAGCGGCCAGACCGGTGACGTCTAGCGCCCCTACATACAATTCAAACGGATAAAGTGCACCCGCGGATGCGATACTTCGGAAATAGTATTCTACCCCACCGTATTTTGCCTTCGCGGTCAATGCGTGTGTCAGAAAAATCACTCGAGACAGCCGCTTCAAATCAAATTCCAACTCCGGAACGGGGGATCGGTTTTCGTCCAGTAAATCGGAAAGATTCTCAGGCGACCATTCAGTGATGTCCACTAATGCAATCTTGTCCAGGTCTTGATAATTTTTAAAAACATCAGGCTGATTCTGCCAATCCGAGGCGTGACCGATCATACGATGCCGGTGATAACTGGTCTGACGATGATATTCAAACGCAGACAGGCTCATATCCCCATTCCTTCCTCAGCGACTTGAAAGCAGCTAGGCCCCTCACCCGCCCCACGGCATCTCTGCATATACGGCAGAGAGTCGGTCGCGATATTCTCGAAAGAATCTTTCATGTTCTGCTTCCCATTTTGCAAGCATATCCAGAGCAGATTTAGGCGCACCTTCGACTTTACCCGCCATTTTCGAATAGAAATCGCTGAGGTCTTTTTCGATAAGCCAAGCTGTATTAAAAATGGTTACATCGGGGACCATCGAGCCCTGGACACATTGCTCCAGAAACTCCGTCCGAGCCCGATCATCAAAATAGTTGCTAGGCTCAATGGCGAAATCTTTCAAATTGTCGGGATCGACTTCGTTCCCTCGTCTCAGTCCATCAAGTATGCCGGATATGAATGCAATATGCCCTTCTTCTTCCAAGATCAAACGTCTGAGGGCACTAACAGCAGCTCCGACACCCATTCGTTCTAATGATTGTCTAAAAAAGCTGATTCCCGTTCGCTCTTGATTTAAGGAGTATTCAAAAATCCTAATCACATCAGAACTTCCCGGCATTAGTTTTCTCCATATTTTTTGTTTTGCGCTCTAAATAATTGATTCGCTCCAGAACAGGCGGATGCGAATAGCTGAACCAGACATATAAAGGATGAGGATTTAGATTCGATAAATTATCAACAGTTAATTTCTTTAGGCTCAAGATAAAGGGTGTGGGATCGGGGCGGGCGTTCATCGCAAATTCGTCCGCTTGCTTCTCAAATTTCCTTGAAAGGCTCATATATAGCGGTTTTAGGAAGAAGCTGATCCTCTTCCCGAAAATACTTATTATCAATAAACCTATGTAGGATTGGGAAGCTTCGAATCCAAATGTTTCATAAAACGAGTTCCAATTCAGTATCAGGAAAGTAAGGTAAAATCCTGCAAGCATGCTCAGTTGCGCAATGATATAAGATTTCATTATGTGTTTAAGTTTATAATGTCCTATTTCGTGCGCGAGTATGGAAAGTATCTCATCGTGGCCATGGGACTGAATTAAGGTGTCAAAAAGGACCACACGCTTGGTCTTCCCCAGCCCCGTAAAATATGCATTTGAATGGGTGCTCCGCCTGCCGGCATCCATCTGAAATATTCCACTGGTCTTCATACCGAGATTTTTTGCCAGTGCATTTACTTCATCCGCGAGCACTTGATCTTTTAAGGGTTCAAATTTATTAAACATCGGAGCAATGACTATCGGATACAAAATAACTAGGACAAGTTGCACAACGGCAACTATCGCAAAGCCCCAAAACCACCAGTAACTGGGGAAAGCTTGAATAATCCACAACAGGGGCGCCAACATCGCTACGAGTAAAACTAATGATATTATTCCACTTTTTACATTATCAATTATCCATGTTTTAGTATCGGACTTATTGAATCCATATTTTTCTTCAATAACAAAGGTTTCATAAAAATCGAAAGGTAAATCTAAAACAAAAAAGATCGAACCGAACAACAGGAAAAAAATAACCCCAGGCCATACGTAGCCGCTAACCACATGCATTCCACAATCATTAAGTACCAGAAAAAATCCTGATAAGATAAATACCAGGAGCAAAATATCCGAAATTATTTTTCTAGTCTGAAACAGACGGCTATGGTCGATAGTGTAACTGTTTATCTTGGACAAACTGTCTTTGTCGATGAAACCCTCAAATGTGGCGGGAATCTCCTTCCCCGCCTCCGCCAGATGCCTGCGATTCAATTGATCCAACCAGAGTGAGAAAACCATCTGGAATAAGTAGACAGCTACAAAGAGAACGGAAATGTAATTAAATTCCAATCTTTACTCCGACTACTCTCGATCAAATTTTCGAGTTTAACCGTTTATGGACTGGAGCCGGCAATCGTCTTAATCCGCGAAATCGCCTTCAGGTCCCTTGTCCCTAGTCAACTTCTCGGCCCTTTTAAGTATTTTTTCCTCGGTCCACTCTTGCGGATCCTCTATTCGTGAGGCTTTCGGGCCCAAATCGTGCGATCCTGCTCTCAATATTTCATCGATTGCTAATGGAGCAGTATCTCCGGAATTAAAAACATTGACTATCATGTTGTATACAAATTCTTCTACAGCCTGGATCATTCTCTCCCGCTCTTCGCGGGGCCGACCCAGTAGCTTATTCTCGAAGGGGAGGTTTAGCCACTTGTAGTTCCCGCCTTTCCAGCCCTTTTCTCCAGCATAGGCAACCATCTCGTTCCAAATTTCGTCCGACATGCCTACGTCGGGCATCTTGATGAAATCACCGTTCTTATCTTGAATCGCATTTCCGTATTCATTAACCTGGAGCCCCCATGAAACCATCTGGAGTGCAGTAGCAACATTAGCTTTCGTGGTGTGCGTCTTCTTAGCAATCTCCTTGAGGCGTTCGTAGCTGTTGCCCGAAGTTCCGTGCTGGGCACCTGATACCTTGTACTTTTCCAGCGATTTATGAATTTTTGCAGTAAGTTCGACCTGAATACCCGCGTCACTTGCTTCAATGCCGTGGGTAGTGCCATTGTTGAGAGCAATCCAATCCGGAAAAATGCTATGAGCGTTCAGACCCTGAATGAGGAAAACGGCCTCAGCAACGGTTGATAGTCCTTCCTTCCCTTTGATTTCGCCGACTTCTGTTTCGTATCCAGCCCACGTAGGAATATATTTATTCAATGCTAGGTTGGTGAGAAGGTTTTCAGCATCCGGCAGATGAGAAGCGTCAATAGCAATGGAAGTAATACCTGCATCAAACATGCTCGGAATTTCTACTTTGCCCGTGTTTCTTATCCTTCTCCCCCTTGATCCCATAATGATCAGCGTGGATTGCCACGGGAACTGTCACTCCCAATTCATTGCAAACACTATCGACGTATGTGGCCATATTCCATAAATTGACTGCACAATATGCCGCCGCCCCGCCTTCTGACTTGGCAATTTCGATAATTATAGCGGCATTAGCCTTTTGCGCGGCTCTGAGCGCCCCTCTTATGGCAAAAGAATTTCTAACACTCGCAGCCATAGCAATGGCTTGGCCTTTGGCCAACATAGCTCGGTCAATAACTTTCCCGCTCACTAGGAGAGCGCGGGAATTCGGAAAGAGTTTTACTACATTTGGCGGCCTACCTATTTCGAGAGCCTTGTCGAAATCTCCGCTTAAGCCGGCCTTTTTAGCCTCCATGGTTTCCCTCCATTGACTTGATGATCAAAGTGGCGCAAACGCGGTAAAAGGAACATAATAACAGAACAAATTACTGCATCCGATATTTTGTCCGAATTTTTAGTATAACTCGCGGGTGAAGTTTTCGAAACGGGGAAGAAGATTTAATTGTTCACATTTGAAGTCTGCGAACCACCAGCAACGTTTTTGGCATTTCGTGGCGGTTGAAGGTGTGCCGGGGGATACCCGTAAGCTTTCAAAATTTTAAGATCGTATTCAATCTGTTCGACTGTGGTAGGCGGCTTTCTTAGCGCGCATCGAACAGCTCCGAGATGCAAAGGCCTAAAGGCCTCCGGATCCTTAACAACATAAATCGTGTTATCAAAATTGAATTCGAATCTCTTGATCCACCACAATGTTCCATTATGCAGTTCAAGCTTTAAATAAGGTGTTTTGTCATCTTCACGGAATCGCACATACGCTGTTGCAAAAATGCTTTTCAGATCGATGCTATCCAAAGCTTCATACGGGGTTCCTGCCATGGAATCTTGAAGCAACCACGCAACAACTCCCATAGCGGACAAGAACACTACCGAAATTATTGCGGCTACGACGTATATTTCATATCGTTTGAGTGATGCCGCGAGTCTTCGCCTCATCCTGATTCCGCCTGGCACCTGGAGCTTGTCGTTATTTTTCCGGATTCCGAATCGTATCTATGCAACACTTTGCTCCCGGTGAAATATGCTTGACCCGTGAACGCAGTTCTTTCCTTATCTTTCGTTTTAAGTTGCAATATGACTTGAGCAGGTATCTGAACCGCAGTTTTCCTTCCATCCGGAGTTCTCAGGTAGGCATCCCCATTATTTCCTGAGACCTCGGCATCGAAATAGTAATGCTGCCGAGCGAAAAACTCTTCCTGGGTTCGTGCTGCCAGCATAAGAACTTTGGCCGCCTGTTCACTCATCCTTCGTTCCTGATAAGAATCAAGCAGAAAAAAATAAACCGATGATAATCCTGCTACAACCAGCACCGCCCAGACCATCTCCAATAAAGTAAAACCGCGACTGAACTTTAAAAGCTTCATTGACAATCTCCACAGCTATCTTGCCGAAAAATAAGCGGCAATACGGCACTCGAGCTTACAAGCCGCACGGCTTATGCTTAAGCCATACGCTGTTGTCACAATATAGCCGAGCCGAAGAGCTGTGTCAATACTTAAATAAATAGATTCAAATGGTTATGCTGCCATTATAAGCCAAAATAGCTTCTCCAGTCATAAATACTGGATACTCCGCATTTTTCCATTCTATTTCCAGATCGCCTCCCAGTAGCTGCACTATTGCCGACTCGCCTACGCGATCTTTGAGTACAGCTGCCACCATCGCCGCACATGCACCGGTTCCACACGCGAGTGTTTCTCCACTGCCCCGCTCCCAAACTCGCATAACTATGCGTCCTCGATTTGCTACAGTGATAAACTCAACATTCGTCCTCGCAGGAAAAAGAGCATTTTTTTCAATCGCAGGACCGAATTCTCTTGCGAGTGAATCCAGGTCTTCTTCAGTAATGATTACGCAGTGCGGATTCCCCATGGACAATATTGCAGCCGAGAAATGTGCGGCCGCCAGCTTCGACAGGATAGTCTGTTATAGGCAAATTATCAGTATGAATATTTACCGGGATTTGCTCGGGATCAAAAATCGGTTTGCCCATATCAACTCGTACCCGGACGATCTTTCCGTCCGAACCGGGAAACAACTCTACGACCTTGATTCCCGAACGAGTTTCAATGCGTCAGAGTTTGTTTTGGTACTGTATCCATTATCGTAAACATATTTGGCCAAACAGCGGATTCCGTTCCCGCACATCTCTGCGATAGAGCCGTCCGCGTTGATATAATCCATAAAGAAATCCGCCACGGAGGACTTTCTGATGACAATAACGCCATCAGCCCCAATTCCTGCGCGACGGTGACAAATACCCCTTACCTGTTCAGGAGATAAGTTTATGGCCCTATCAAAATCATGAAAGACCACGAAATCATTCATCGCGCCGTGCATTTTTTGAAATCTAATTTCCATCGCTTGAACGTAAGCGATTTAGTCAAATTTGGCAAGGAACCAAGATTCAGAATCTTGCATATTGCGAGATGAATACAAGGATGAGATAATTTTAGGAAACTCTCCGACTTCATTGATTGCAAGTTCAATTAGTCGACATAAAATGAAATACTTAATATTTTTAGCCATTGTTATAATTGTTTTGCTCATAATACGAGAAGTGATTACCGCTGCAATGACTTACGGAAAAGGCATTTCTCTGCGCGAAAAATGGAGAGATTTGGGAGGCCGTATTCACATAATTGTAGGGATATTATCCGCTCTCATAATCATTATTTACACATTGAGAATTCTGTTTCACGCGATAACAGGCCGATAATTCAAAACAGCTATAGCCTGCCCCGCTTCGGTTCTATTAAGCGTAAATAGTTTAGTGGAATGATCCTGTGAGAATGTTCGTCAACTCGACCGTGTTAAGCCATTCAGAGACTTCTTGTTCACAGCGGGGACATCTAGTAAACGGGGTTGCGGCAGAGTAGCCGCAATGTGGGCAAGTTCGCGTGGAATCTTCAGGTGAAAGAACGGAGGATTGTTTTAGAGCTCTCTTGTTGAAATAAGCCTTGGTGGCAAGACCGGCCTCTACAAGTTTTGAGAATATGTCTTGAAGCCCACTATATGAAATAGCATATTTTTTCATCAACTCCGTGTCGGAAGAACCGGCTTTTAGATCAGCCATTATCGCCTTAGCACTAATTTTCTTTACTGGCTTTTCTTCAGCCACTTTCTGATCGCTGCCTCTCTGCCTATTTGTACAGTCGCTTATATTTTGTTCGGACTCAGTCCGTTAATGCATTATTGAGCACTCAAGGGGTGTTAAGGAGGCCCTCTGCATTATTATATGCCAGAGGGCCTCGAAAATTGTTTCTTAATTGGTTAATCCACCGACACTGAATGGCAAGTTCTTAAACGATTTCCAGAGCGCACGCCATGGAGACTCCGCCTCCTCCGCATAAGGTAGCTAAGCCAATCGTTTTATTCCGTTTTTTCATTGCATAAATGAGGCTGGTCATCAATCTGGCCCCTGTGGCAACCTACGGGATGTCCCAAACCTATTCCAGAGCCATTCACATTCGTGATTTCACGATTGAGTTTCAGCTCTCTCTCGCACCCAAGATACTGGGCAGCGAAAGCCTCATTGAGTTCGATCAGTTCGAAATCGCTAATAGCCATGCCGGATCTCTTGAGTAGATCCTTAACAGCGGGCACAGGACTCAATCCCATTAAAGTAGGATCACATGCGCCCATTCCAATTGCTTTGATCCGGGCGAGCGGAGGGATTCCTTCGCTCTTGGCTCGTTCCTCTGACATTATGACGATAGCGCAGGCTCCATCATTTATGCCACTGGCATTTCCAGCCGTGACTGTGCCGGTCTTAGGAATAAAAGACGGGTTGCAGCCTCGCCAACGCTTCCATGGTTAGCCCGGGTCGGAAGTGTTCGTCTCGGGTAAAAGCCTTAGGTTCTCCCTTCTTCTGGGGAACCATCACTGGCACGATTTCATCAGCGAAAGAACCGTCATTAGTTGCTCTCTCAACGTTATTATGGCTCCGCAAAGCTATTTCGTCCTGCTCTTGCCGTGTTATACCAAGCTTATGCGCAACGAATTCGGCTGTATGCCCCATGATGTATGGCTTTCCTCTGAAAAATTCCACAGGTCCATCTTGGGGATAAGGCAAGATGTGGGAACCACAGTGAAGCCCGACCTGCATGGCATCAGTAAGGACCCCGTTGCCCATCCTGAGTCCCCATCGAGCTTTCTCCACTGTGAACGCTACGCCGGACATGTGCTCCACGCCACCGGCAAGAATGACGTCTGCGACACCGGCCTTGATCATGGCTGCGCCGGACAGCGTTGCCTCCATTCCCGATATGCAGACTCTATTTATAGTTACGGCGGGGACACTATCCGGTACACCGGCCATCAACGCTCCGATGCGGGTAACATTCATTGCATCAGCGGGATTCATACAGCAGCCGAACCGTACATCATTTATCACTTCCGGCGAAATCCCGGCGCGCTCAATTGCCGCCTTCATTGGCACGGTTGAAATAGTCGAGGCATGCATGTCTCGCAAGCTTCCCCCGAATGAGCCGATAGCGGTGCGGCATGCGGAAACGATTACCACTTCAGTCATTATTGGTACGCCCTCCTCGCGTGTTGCTCGGTACATGACGAGCTATTTGGTTGAGTACAAAACACTATTTCTGTTCGCGACATCCACGCGCCGCGATCAGTGGGACGCGTCTCAAGAGGTTGTCTGCACCAAGGCGGTTCCACTATCCGGAACCCTAACGCGAGCTATTTAAGAATTGCCGCTTCTTCCACCGTCAATTTCTTTTCAAAATCATCCCAGAAATCCTGCTCCGACGTCCTCCAATCCGACCCGAATCTTTTGTTGAATAACAAGCCAACGTGGTCAAGAGCGCTGCTCCATACCGATCGATAATTCAGCTTCAGGACATCTTCTAGGAAAGGCACTAACGAGCCCAGCTTTTCTTTGGGCAGATAGGCTCTGGCCCCGAGCTCGATAGATTTTTTCAAGGCTTCTGGTGTAAAAGCGTGCGCGGTAAGCATGACGACTGGAAACCCCGCGTTTGTGGCTATTTGTAGCAGATCAAAGCCCCTTACGCCCATGATATCCAGGATTACGAGGTCATAAGTGTATGAGACCAGGTACTGCTGAGCCTTCTCAAAAGTCGTGGCACGGTGCAATGTGCAGTTGGAAGCCTCGGATAGTTCTTCCTCAATAATATCAAGGACGTCTTCCTCGTCATCCACCGCCAATATCAGCTTGTCCTGCAATATTTCGGAACTGGCCATTGGTAATCCTCTACTTTCGGGATTGCCCGGACTCAAATCCCGGCCGTGGTCAGCCCTACCAGAAATAACGGCGTCAATCACTCTTCCTAGTCACAGGGGAGCGATGACTCTTATTCTCTGCCGACCTTAGTGAATATTTCCACGACGAGACCGGGACGAACCCATAGACGCTTAATCATGCATACTCATACCTGACTGGGAAGTCAACATTTTCAGCGCGATAAATCAACGGGTGGCCCTAAGTTGTTGTTGACCTGAACAATTCTAGTAGGATAGGTTGAGGCCTATAGATATTTGATCGACACAAATTAACAGTCTTCTAATCGGGAGTTGATATTCAAAAGACGCCGACGACAAAGGTTCCTAGTGTATTTGGATCAATGAATTCAAGGTGAGGTTTAAATGCAGCCCAGAAAATATGTTGTCGTCCCCCAGATGGAGGGCAGACTCAAGAATATTCGGAAGATCGCGGGAAATCTTTGGTTTTCGTGGAATGTGAAAGCCGTTGAGCTTTTTGATTATTTGGATGAACAACTGTGGAAAGAAACCAATCATAACCCATTACAGACGCTGATTCGACTGTCGAGACAGCGCCTTAATGAAATCCGGAAGGATGAGGGATTCTTAGCTCATGCGGAAAGAGTTTTTCGGCATTTCAAGTCATACATGAATCCCGCCGGAATATACGAATATCATCTTGAATCTCCTATAGATTTCACGACAGCGTATTTTTCTTTGGAATTTGGCATCACCGAGAGCCTTCCATTGTATTCGGGAGGACTTGGAATTTTGGCAGGAGATCACCTCAAATCGGCCAGTGACCTAAATGTTCCGGTTGTTGGAGTCGGTCTTCTTTATCAGGAAGGTTATTTTCGACAAAGGCTCTCGATCGATGGTTGGCAGCAGGAATACTATCCCAGGACGGAAACCGACACTCTGCCGCTGGAACGGCAACGGGACGCTTCCGGGGGAACTCTCCTTATAGGAGTCGATTTGGCCGGAGAAACCCTATGGTGCCGAATAATGAAAGTGAATGTGGGCCGCGTGGCCTTGTATCTTCTCGATGCGGATATTCCGGAAAATCCACCGCGTCTCCGAAATATTACCGCCAAACTGTATGGAGGCGATTCTGAGATGCGGATCTGTCAGGAGATCCTCCTCGGAATTGGGGGATGCCGTGCTCTGGCTGCCATAGGGATTAAACCTGTCGTTTTCCACCTTAATGAAGGTCACGCTGCTTTCACATTGATCGAAAGGATGCGTTACTTCGTGGAAGAGCAAGGCTTGTCGATCGAAGAAGCCAGCGAAATGATCGCATGCCAAAGCATCCTCACAATACACACCCCTGTTCCGGCTGGGAATGACGTTTTTGAGCGCGGACTCGTCGAGAAATACTTTGGGCAATTCTGTAGGAATATCGGGTTGAATTTCGAGAAATTTCTCGGAATGGGTCGATTGAACCCGTCGGATAGCTCAGAAGGATTCTGCATGACCATTTTGGGCCTGAAAACGGCCTCCCGAGCCAATGGCGTAAGTCGCGTCCACTCAGAAGTCGCGAAGAAGATGTGGAGCGATGTTTGGCCGCACGCCGAACCACGAGATGTGCCGATCACTCATCTTACCAACGGAGTTCACATTCCTTCTTACATTTCGCGGGACCTGCTTAGGATCTATGACCGTTACCTGGAACCAGGCTGGACAGAAGACCCGGATAACGAAAAGATTTGGGAGAAAGCGGACAAAATACCCGATACGGAACTTTGGAGAACTCATGAAAGATGCAGATCAAGATTGGTCTACTTTGTTCGCCGACGCGTAGCTCAACAGCTCAAAACGCGAGGCGCTTCACCGGCGGACCAGGAAATGGCCGAACGGATTCTGGATCCGGAAGCGCTGACTATCTGCTTTGCAAGGCGCTTCGCCGCCTACAAAAGACCGACTCTATTGTTCAGAGAGCCTGAAAGGTTGGCAAAATTCCTGAACCAAACCGATTTTCCCGCTCAGCTGATATTTGCCGGCAAAGCCCACCCTGCGGACAACAATGGCAAAGAAATGATTAGTAAAATTATCCAATTAGCCAAACAGGAACCATTCCGCAGCAGGATCGCCTTCATTGAAGATTACGACATAAACGTCTGCCGTTATATGGTTCAAGGGGCTGATGTCTGGCTCAATACTCCGAGAAGGCCAATGGAGGCTTGTGGGACATCCGGAATGAAAGCCGCTGCCAACGGAGCGCTAAATTTGAGTATTCTGGACGGATGGTGGGATGAAGGGTACCGTGGAGACAACGGGTGGGCCGTTGGAAGGGGTGAGGAATATGGCGACTTAGAGTACCAGGATGAAATCGAGAGTCGCGCTTTGTACGACATACTTGAAGAAAGCGTCAAACCCTTATTTTACGAAAGAGGGGTGGATGACCTGCCCAGGGAATGGATTAGATTAATGAAGCGATCCATACGAACAATATGCCCTTTTTTCAATTCGCACCGAATGGTCTCCCAATATGTTGAGACCTGTTACGTGCCCTCGGCTACCGCCTCCTCGGAACTACAAGAGAATAATTTTGCAGCTCTCAAAATCATGATGGCCTGGAAGAAGAGCATTCGTGAAGACTGGGACAAGATTGCCATTCGCCGTATTGAGATTCCGGATGCGATCAATGCTATGAAAGGACGACAACTCGAAGTAAAAGTGGCTATTGATACGGCAGGTCACAGACCCGATGAACTCAAGGTGGAATTGCTTCACGGTCCCCTAGACCTTAGGGAGAATTTCAAAGAATGCCGTGTAACCCGGCTTAGCTCGGACATAAAAGAAGCCGTTTCAAACGGAGAAATTTTGTTCTCAGGCCTGATTCCATTGACACATACGGGGCTTTACGGTTATCTGGTCCGCTTGACGCCGGAACATCCCAACCTCGCCTTTTCTCATAAATTTGAGCTTGTCCACACCGGATGATCGAGCCTCTGGAATGATTTCTGAAAACCGGGAAACTAAAGCCATTCGCCGGAAGAAAATAATAATGAACGCTCTCGGCTACAAACTTTTTGTGGCCCGAATTGGGTTCTGCTATTTTGTTTTGGCTTATCAATTGAAATATGGTGTCTTGGATCGGCAGAATTAAGGTAAAATTATAAATTTTCTGGAGGCACGATGGCAATTTCAGGACAAACCGGCGGAAGGCTGGTGGGGTTGATTAAAAGGGCTATTGAAGACGGGAAGCTGACTAATTCAGAATATGAGCAGATACTTGCGATGACTGAGTCGGACGGGACAGTTGATCGCCAAGCTTCAGGAAGTGCTTGCCAATAAATCTGTCATCAAGTTACCGGATTGAGCCGGCAAATAGATAAGCTCTCAGCGAGCTAATATTGAGATACCCATCAAGGAGGACGTAATGGAAGCACACCGGCAAAACAGGAATCTATTGTGGGTACCTGTTGAAAGCCGAAAAGATCGGAATTACAAGCTGTTTTCAGTTCACTTGAATAAAAACAAATCGCCTCGTACCGGTAAAATACACGAATTCCAGGTCCTTAAATCTCCGGACTGGGTAGCGATAATACCTGTGACGCCGAACGATGAATTAGTCATGGTCGAACAGTATCGGCATGGAATAGAGCAGCTATCTTTGGAGCCGCCGGGAGGCCTGGTGAAAGATGGTCAAACCCCTGAACAGAGTGCGATCGAAGAACTTGAGGAAGAAACGGGATACCGCGCACAAGCACTCCATCTGCTCGGGTGGATGCATCCTATGCCCGCTATTCTAACAAATCGATTTTACGTTTACTTGGCCGAAGACGCTACTCCGACAGGCATACTAAATCCAGAAGAAACCGAGGAGATAGAGACTGTACTCGTGCCCGTTTCGCAAATAGCTGATTACATAAGAACCGGTAAAATCACATGTTCCGTGATGATCGCCGCTTTACACCTGTATCTGAATCGCGATAACAAGTGAAAATTTTTTATAAAATACGAAATGGACTTGGAGAAAACCAAACATCAAGACTGGCCTGGGATTAAATTCAAATGCACGGAGGACAAAAATGGATGTGAAGGTATTTGGTGTGGTGGGAGCCGGGCAAATGGGCAACGGAATTGCCCACGTCGCCGCAGTCGCTGGCCTTCAGGTGATCATGAATGACATTAAACAGGAGTTCGTAGACCGAGGATTCAAAACAATCGAAGGTAATCTTGGTCGGGCAGTTTCCAAGGGGAAAATGACTGAACAAGAAAAGTCCGAGATTTTGGGACGAATTAAGGGCAGCACGGATCTTAGAGATTTCAAAGACGCGGATTTCGTGGTTGAAGCAGTCCTGGAGGATCTTGAACTGAAGAAAACGGTATTCAGTACACTGGACCAAGTAGTGCCAGAGGGCAGGATTTTGGCTAGCAATACTTCGTCGATCTCTATTACAAAACTCGCATCTCTGACCAAAAGACAGGGCCAATTCATAGGAATGCATTTCATGAACCCGGTTCCTGTCATGAAGCTCGTTGAGGTCATCAAGGGGCTGGCCACTGAGAAAGAGACGACCGAATTAACAAATCAGTTGGCAATTAAATTCGGCAAGATTCCGGTAGAAGCTCAAGATTTCCCCGGTTTCATTTCGAACCGCATTCTGATGCCAATGATTAACGAAGCAATTTTTGCTCTTTTTGAAGGCGTTGGGACACCCGAGGCGATCGACGAAGTCATGAAACTGGGAATGAATCATCCGATGGGTCCTCTGACATTGGCAGACTTGATAGGTCTCGATACCTGCCTCGCCATAATGAATGTCTTGTACGAAGGTTTCGGAGATCCAAAGTACCGGGCTTGCCCACTTCTCAGGAAGTACGTTGAAGCAGGGTACTTGGGCCGAAAGAGCGGCCGCGGATTCTATGATTACACTGGTAAATGAGCCGTTCAATCATGCAAGAGCAGCGGAATTGCGCAGGAATCGGTCACGTTCGGTTGAACCTTTGCCGGCCGGATAACCGAAAATCCTGCGCTGCTTGCTGCGGGCTTTATAATGTTTCGGACGGCACTCGGCCGACATTGGCCGCAAAGCTTGAAAAACGTACCTCTCTTTTCCGTACGACGTTGAGGACAGTGTCGGAGCTGGAAGCGTACCAATGTTCCATAAGGGATCAAGAGAACGCCTCTATCCTGGACCCGGTAATTCACGTATGCGAATTTACGGGGTTCTTGGACCTCAATCAAAAAATTGTGGGCTGCCTACTCCACCCTTCCGCGCCGGGTAATGATGGAATCGACCTGAGAGGTCTCTGCTTTTACGGGAGTATGGCGTGCAAATGTTTCTTCTGTCCCGCATGGAGTGAGATTCCTGCATCATATGCGCAGATGCTGCTGGACATTTTGGATGACTGGCACGTTTACGGCTTAGTCATGACAGATCCCGGTTTCATTCACCCCCTTTTCAGGCTCCTGGAAATGAATCTTGGTGAACCTGTAGCCGCGGAGCATCTGTATAAGATGCCGGTGTTGAATATTTTTAAAAGCATGCTTGCGTGGAAGGATTCGTGGCCATTCAACACGTCTTCCAATATTCGCAGAAGCAGATATTACTTCAAGCCCACCGGCTCGGACATGTTGCAGTCCGAAGCTGAATGCAAGCGGTCCATTTTGGAATCATTGCAATTCACTTTCGGCCTCGATCGGATGAACGTGGATGCCCTGGATTTTATGCAAGAACAAATCGAAAAATTCGTTTACGCCTACAATTCACCGTGATAGATAGTCAATCTTATCTTCATGATAACAACATTAAATAAACTACTTTTGCAATAAATCTAATGTTGAATCCTGAAATTTCTTGACTGCGCGATGGACGTAGTGTATCGTGTGGTCGTTTAATATTTTCTAATATCAATTTTTGTGTGAGGGGTCCCGTTAACGAGATCCTTAATGGAGCGTTGTGCAGTTGCGCGAGTCGGTGGGCCTATTATTTAAATCAGTTCTCGTGCTAGGCATTGTATTTGTCGCGTCATTGAGTGCGACGGCGTACATGCCGCCTCCGAGCCCGTGCGAACTGGCGCCAATGTATTACGGTCCGCCTGAACCTCCAAAATATGCTGGTCCCCCTCCCCCATACATTTGCGGTCAGTGCCCTCAGGTAAGATGCTACCCTCGCAAGCTGGTGGGGCCGCCTCCTTGTCCTATAATAGTTTGCAATTGTCCGCTTCCGCCGACTCCTGCACCCTACAAGTGCACAGCACCGCCGCCCTGCCCGCCGCCACCCTGTGGCCCGCCTCCTTGCGCACCGCCTGCTTGTGCGCCAACAGCTCGGATAGTTAAATAAGCGCCGATCATTTCACACTGAAAATTTGACGTCCGAATTCGGTTATTAGAGTACCTCTGATTACTTTTGCATGAATACATTGAAAATTATCCAATGCAGGGGTGCTTCCCAAAACGTTATACAAATCAGATTGTTCAGCCTAACTTCATCTGTTCTTTCTAAATTATTATTTGCGCAATCATCGCAGACCGCATTTCAGTCGCATCTATAGCGAATTGTCATTATTATTTGGATAATTATTGATATATAGTGGTACTGTATGGTAGAATAACTATTAATAAGCCATAGTCACTTCATTTTTTGTTTCTATGCAATTTGATGGCACACAATATTGACCCTCAATGGAGGCGCTTCCTATCCATGGCAAGAAAATCATCCAAAGAAACCGGGGAGACTATTGACAAATCACTTGCACGAGTAGTCAAACGGGCAGGCGCTCGGGAATCCTTGGCTATCCTGCTTTTCGCGGCTGCCATGTTTCTCTTCATTTGCTTGCTTTCTTACGATTTCCGAGATCCGTCTTTGAACGTCGCTACCACACGACCTTATGTGGCTAATCTTGGTGGATTACTGGGCTCGCACATAGCTGATGCTTTGGTCCAGGCATTGGGTGTGTCATCACTGGTAGTCCCGCTCGTTCTGGTCATTTTGTCACTAAAGCTTGTTCTGCCCGGTCGCGGGGCTGTCAAATGGAGTGAACTCGGGTGCATGATAGTTTTAATCGGCGTCATCTCCATGAGTGCCGAACGCCTTCTGATAGCCCCGGGTCCTGAAATTCACAGGTTTACATGCCGGCGGAGCGATCGGCGATTTTTTCCATGTGGTTGCTAGAACATTTCTTGGGAGCGGAGGTGAACTGCTATTAAGCGCTACTATCATGTGCCTCTGCGTTCTCCATCTATCCGAAGTTACAGTGCAGCGTGTCCTCAGATTTTTCATTTGGGCGGGCACTTTCTTCAAAACAGTATTCGCTGCTGGTTGGAGACGACTGAAGACTGCCTATAATAGCAATGGCAAAAGCCGCTTCACTCCCGATCACGATGATTATCTAGGCCCTTATAAAGAAATCGATGCTAGCCATCCGGATTTCAATGAGCTGGGTTTACCAAAAAATCAACCCTTTGACGATGAACAAATAGTGAAAATGGCGACATTGGACGCATCCTGGGAAGGAGTCCATAAGGAGCAGGACGAAAGATCGTTCGAGTTGGATTGGTTGGAGCAGACAAACGATACGGATGATGCGCTCAATACCGCCGCGGACAATTTCTCTGCTCGTCGAGCTGCCTCACGATTAGATAGTTCTGCGCGGGAAAGCGCTTCTTCGAAAAATATAGTCGCAATCACCGTAAAGGAGTTGGAAAAATCTATCGAGGAATATCTTAATCGGAAAAGCTCCAACCCGGCCGGCGCAAAGAAAGCTTATGCGACGCACAAAGCGGCCCAGAGCAAGCTAATTACTGTAACCCGAAGGGCGGATGAGAATATTTCGAAGACAGACAAACGAGGAGAGCAAGTTTCGACTGAGGATGACTATAAATTCCCGCCAGTTGAACTGCTGGACAGCCCCTCTTCCTCAGATCGTCATGTTGATAAGGATTTACTCGAAAGTAATGCTGCAATTCTCGAACAAAAGTTGGCGGATTTGGGCGTGCGGGGAGAAGTTGTCGCGGTGCATCCGGGGCCGGTCATTACAATGTATGAATTGAACCTGGCCCCCGGTGTGCCTTTACGGAAGGTGGTTAATACATCGGACGATCTTGCGATGGCTCTAAAATCAGGCTCCACACGAGTGGTAGCGCCTATTCACGGCAAGGATACGGTAGGCATCGAAGTCCCTAATCTTAACCGAGAGATCGTCTATTTTAGGGAAATTATTGAATCGCCGGTTTTCGCAGACATGGATGATCCTTTGAAAATGGCGGTGGGCAAAGGCATTGACGGTGAACCGTTTTCCACGAGTCTGGCCAAAATGCCGCACCTGCTTATCGCCGGGGCTACAGGCACAGGCAAGTCAGTGGGTCTGAACAGCCTGATATGCTCTTGGCTTATGTATTGCCATCCGGACGATCTGAAATTGTTGCTTGTAGATCCCAAGAAGCTGGAACTTTCTTATTATCAAGACATCCCGCATCTTCTTCACCCGGTCGTGACTGAAGCGGAAAAGGTGCCGAAGGTGCTGAACTGGGCTATCAGAGAGATGGAGCGGCGGTACACATTATTAAGCGCGGCCGGCGCTAAGAATGTGGAAAGTTACAATAAGAAGGTTCGTGCAGGTGACATCGCGGGGAACGGCGAAGGATCTCCGCCCCAAAAGCTGCCATATATAGTCATTATTGTCGATGAATTGGCTGAACTGATGATGGTGGCGGCCAAGGATATAGAGATATCCATCGCTCGCTTGGCGCAAATGGCGCGAGCATCCGGGATTCACCTGATTCTGGCTACGCAGCGTCCCTCGGTGGATGTTATTACCGGCATTATTAAGGCGAATTTTCCGGCCAGAATGTCGTATCAAGTTTCAGCCAAGCCGGATTCCCGCACAATTCTCGATACGACGGGCGCAGAGCATCTGCTAGGTATGGGCGACATGCTGTTCATGCCTCCGGGCGTGTCAAAGTTGATAAGATTGCATGGTGCGTATCTTTCGGAAAATGAAATCAAGAGAATCGTTGATTTCATCAAGGCCCAACGCGCGCCTGTTTATCTCCAGGAGATCACCAAACACATGTCTGAAGATGAATCCACTGTGTCCGGCTCGGATTTTATCGATGATCCCAAATATGACGAGGCGGTCGAGCTTGTGACAAGGATCGGCCATGCTTCCATATCTCTGATTCAACGGCATATGCGCATAGGTTACAATCGGGCCGCCAGAATCATAGAGGCTATGGAGACAGAAGGCCTCATCGGACCATCAGATGGCACCAGCCGCCCCAGAGAAGTCCTCGGTAGAGCATTGGATATGGAGCTTGACGGTCGCCGCGAATCTTATGTGAGGGAATAGCGGATGCTTGATCGGCGCTGATTCGCTCTTGTCCGCCTCGCAATTCAACCGTCATGGAGACCGGTCGCTACCGGCTGTGGGTAGATCCGAGTTTATCCCGTGCGGAAGAGAAGGAAAGAATGCGGGGGAACCCGCTTTTTATGCAAAAAGGTCCTCCGCGGACGGCGAAAATGAGCCACGGGTCAGGTCGACATTGATCAACGGAGAGGCATCTCCGGCGCAGTATGGCTCCACGCCGAGTGGCCCGCACCCCTCTGGTAAAAACTCTTCTACGGCTGCGGCAACATCGAGGTGGAGGTAGGGGCGACTGGCGGTCGCCCTTTTGCATTGGCCAGGGCTGCCGTTTGATTAAAAGATCGGCGTGGGTGGTTGATCTCAGAATCGTCAGAATGATTCCGGGTTTTCGGGATGATCCGACCTACAAAGGGCGACCGCCGGTCGCCCCTACAACAATGCCCTGCAATCATTGAGCAAGAGGGTTGTTGGCCCCCTCTAGGGTCCTGCACCGTTTTGTCATGATCTCTTCTACGGGTTTTCCTTTTTCCCATGCCCTGCCTGGGAACGAGAAATAAGAATTACCTACGGGTTCTTCGTATCCTCTCATACCAACTTGCCATCAAGATGAGACTATGATATGGCCTTTTCCCCAGGGAGGGATGTTACATGGGAAGAAGGCCAGATTTTTCAGGAGAGGTGATGGATGCGGCCCGAGAAGTGGCGAGAAAGACGAGGGACGCCGATGAGCTGCGTAGGGCCATGTCAGTGGTTCTATCCGGAGTAATGGGTTTGACGCTGCCTCGTGTAGGAGAGATGATCGGGCGTTCTCGGGCCACAGTCGCTCGTTTCCATGCGGAATTCAGGGCGTGGTTGTCTGGGCGGCAAGACAAAGAGAAAACTGGGGAGGCCGGAGGCGAGCATATCTAACCTTTGAAGAGGAGAAGGAATTCTTGTCCGGTTTCTTTGAGGTGGCATCGAGAGGCGGCATTCTTGTGGTCAGCGAGGTACGCACTGCTCTTGAAAAGAGGCTCGGGCACAAGGTGGCCGAGACGACCGTATACCGGATGTTGGAAAGACATGGCTGGCGGAAGATAGTTCCCAGACGACGCCACCCCAAGGCCAATAAATCGGCCCAAGAAGGGTTCAAAAAAAACTCGAAGGAGAAGTAGCCAAAGAGGCCAAACGCCAAGCGAAAAAAGGAAAGCGTGTCCTGCCTATGTTTCAGGACGAAGCCCGCTTTGGCAGAATCAATAATCCTCACAACTGTTGGGCTCCGCCAGGCGTGCGACCATCTGTGCCTTGTCATATGGTTCGCGAATACACTTACGCATATGCGGCAGTATCACCGGCTGATGGCATTCTGGATTCTTTGGTTCTTCCCGTGGTTAATGCACACGCCATGTCGCTGTTTCTCTCTGAGGTGTCTCAGCGTCATCCCAACGATTTCATCCTCATGGTAATGGATAAAGCCGGATGGCACCGAGCCAAGGACCTCAAGATTCCCACGAATATGCGGATCATCTTCTTGCCACCCTATAGCCCGGAACTCAATCCCGTAGAGCACCTCTGGGAAGAGATCCGTGAAAAGTGGTTCCCAAACAAGGTCTTCAAGAGCTTGGATGCAGTCGAAAGTGTCCTTGTGGAAGCTCTGGCCACCTTGGAACAATCCCCGGAGAAAGTGGCAAGTATCACCGGCTTCGACTGGATAAATAGTCTCATCTTGAAAGCAACTTAGTATCAGACCGAGTCTTCTTCATCCTGCCCCTCGTCCGGGAGCAGGTCTTTCAGACTCGACGGGTCGTCCAGCCCTTGCAGGATCGCCTCGACGATCATCGAGTCATCGAGATCAAGGCTTTCACACAGCACGTCCGCATTTCGTTCGCCCTCAAGAATGCTTCGAATGGCTGCTACCAGATCGGTCCAGCCCCCTTGTTCGTGACGTGCTAGGAGTTCCTCCAGTTCTGTCCGATGCTCCGGCTGCTGCGTCGCCAGTAGTGTTCCTATAATCAAATCCGCATGCCTTCGCAGTTCATTTCGTGCGCCGGCAAACTTCCGTTTCGCGTCACGGGCAAGGCGCCGATATTCGCGTGCCTTCACTTGCAGTTCCGCCTTGACACGGCTGTCGGAGGTCGTCGCTGCCTCCTTTTCAGCAATCTTAGCGAGAATGCCGTATGTCTTCCAAATCTCGGCCGCGCCCGGATCGAGCGTTTGCTTGATAGCCAGCGCCTCCTCAGCGAGGTGCCTCGCCTCACCTAGTCGACCGGGCAGGTTCTGAAGGAGACTGGCAAGGTTGTTGAAACCCGTTGAAAGGTTAGCTTGATCATCAGTTCCGCGAAAACCCTCAATAGCCTTACGTAACCACATCTCCGCTGCTTCCGGCTTGCCTGTCAGAAGGCCCAGGTAGGCTAACTGGTTCCAGGTCGTAGCGGCGCCGTTTGGTCCCGATATCATCCCATGCTCTTCTTTGATACGCGCGGCCTCCCGGTAGTGCTTTTCGGCTTCGTCCCAGTCGCCCGCTTTCTGAAAGACAATACCAAGCTGATGCCACACTATCGACTCGGTCTCGGGTTCGCCAAGTTGCTGGAAGAGCGCTAGAGCAGCGCTGTGCCGGTCTGCGGCCTCTTTTAGGTTGCCCTCCTCCATCGCCAACGTGCCTAATTGTATCAGAGTAACGCCTTGCCCTCGGAGATCGTCCAATTCTTTGTCAATCTCCAGCCCGTCTTCGTAAGCCTCCCGAGCGTCAGCATACCGGCCTTGACCCCTCAGCGCATCAGCCATGTCGGTCAGGCACAAACCGCGTTTTCGTTTCACGGAGTCCGTCTGCTCAAGCTGATCCAGGACCGAGATGGCATCCTGGCAGCACTGGGCGGCCATATCAGGGCGTCCGCGTTGACTAAAGCACCGTTCCATGTTAACCAAAGTCGTGGCTCGTTCGAAACTTGGCTCGGCGCCTAACCCCTCCAGGACCGTACGGAAAACCGTCTCGGCCTCCGCCACCCGGCCTGCACCCATCAATTTTTCTCCTACGGCCGTCTGCGCCAGGAACCAAGACCTAGTGCTCTGTCCCTTAAATAGCTATTTTATTGCTTTGGCCAGTATTTGATCTGCGCTCTTAATCCATTTGAAGGGTGCGGCGTCTTCGTTCCACTGGTCGATGAACCCGTGAATGGCTTTCCTGAGCGGAGTAACCCCGTTGAAACTGCCGCGTCGGATGGCACGCCGGGAGAGGATCGAGAACCATGTTTCCACCTGATTCATCCACGAAGCCGAGGTCGGGGTGAAATGAAGGGTGTATCTCGGATGTCGGGAGAACCACGCCCTTACTTTTGGATGCTTGTGTGTGCCGTAGTTGTCCAACACCAGATGTATTTCTCCTTCAGGGTATTCCTTGTCGAGAATTCTCAGGAAGTCCAAGAAGTCCTCGTGCTTGTGATTGTTCTTGCATTTGCCGACCACTTCGCCCGTGGCCCGGTTGAGTGCAGCGAAAAGCGTTGTCGTGCCGTTGCGTTCGTAATCATGCGTGCGGCATTCGGGATGCCCGAACTTCATCGGCAGAAGCGGCTGCGTCCTATTGAGCGCCTGGATTTGACTCTTCTCGTCAACACAGGTACCAAAGCCTTTTCCGGGGGATCAAGATACAACCCTACAATATCGACAGTCTTTTCAACCAGGAGGGGATCTCGACTATACTTGAACGTCGTTTGCAGATGAGGCTGAAGGTTGTTGCGCTTCCAAATCCGGTGTACCGTGGACTTACTCGCCCCCACTCTCTTGGCCAGCCTCCTTGCGCTCCAATGAGTCTCATCTTCCGGACGTTCTAACGTTGCAGCGAGGATATGAGCCTCTTTCTCCCCAATGTCTCTACCTTGCGCCCTCGGCCAGGAGCATCCGAAAGCCCCTCCATGCCTCGGTCTATCCATCTGTTTCTCCACAACTTCACAGTGTTGATATTACACCCGCACCGCTGAGCCAACGCAGCATTGCTCAATCCCTCAGCCGCCCCGAGAACAATCGCTGCTCGTTTCACGATGCGCTGTTCGGTACTCCCGGCCCTAACCAGGGCTTCCAAGCCTGTCTGCTCCGTTTCACTCAAAACCAATCCGCGTCCCTTGGGCATCATCTCCCCCGCGAAGAGTTATGCCCGGTCCATAACACAAACCTTCAAAGATAGCTATTCATTTGAGGGACAGAGCACTAGAACCGACTTCGCTCGCAACTGCTTGGACTTTGGCAAGAAGGGCTTCCGACTCCTGTTTAAGACCGAAGTTGCTCAAGAACTTGTTCACGCAGGCCACAAAAACGACAGCTTCAGCATCAGCCGCGTCCAGGGCCGCCTGCACAGCGTGGAGGAGGTTGGGCAATTCTCGCCACACGATGGCCCGCGCTGCCTGGGGATTCTTATCGTCTTCATGATAAAGGTACCCGGCGAGAGCATAATACCGTTGGCGGTGCGCCACACTCAGCCCGGCCTGCTCGTCTTTGTTGAGGTGCTCCCAGAGCATCAGGGCCAGTGTGGGATGAAACCGCAGGAATGGGACGACCAGCCCCGGCAATGTCTCCACCTCTATTAGCGCTGCTGACTCCAACTGCTCCCGTAGCGCAGGCCAGACATCTTCGCTGATCTCCGTGATAGCCAGTAGGTCGTCTTCGAATGCGCCGCCCTGGAACACTCCCAACCGCGGGAGCATTTGCCGCGCGGTTTCATCCAACTGGTCGAGTGATAGCTGTAATGATGCCACGAGTTCGGGGAGAGTAGCATCTGTGGCCGTAGATGAGGGCACGGTCTTACTGCTAGTAGCAAGCAAATGCTCCAAGCGCGGCCCCAGTTCCGCGGGACGGCGGGTCTTGAGTTGCTCTGCCAGGACTCGGATGGAGAGCGGATGGAAGTTTATCTTGTCAAATAAGTCGATGAGTTCATCGCGTTGGGGCTGGGCTACGACAGGCGCCGGCGGGAACTTCATCAAGTGTGTGTACCATTCCAAAGCGTCCCCGGGAGCCTTGATACTTCCTAATCCGGTCAGGCTGATGCGTTGATGGATCAGCGAGCCCTCCACCCGATACTCCGGGTGCCCGAAATCTGGTTTCCTAGTGGTGCAAAGAACGCGTGATTCGCCAGCCTTGGACCACTTCACGGCCGCGCCTAGCAATTCCTTGAGCGGCTCGTCGGCTAAAGCTTCCAGGTTGTCCAGGATCATCAGCGTAGGAGTCTTTTTGAGCGCTTTTTCAGCGGCAGCAGCGTCGATCAGGGTTTCGCCCAGTACCGAGCCGATGGCGCTCACAGCCACCGCCACCGAATCTCGGCTCTGTACACGGGCGTAATACACAATCACGGCTCGTTTAAACATTCCGGTCCGCGTGAGCCACCGCCCTGCTTCCTCTGCCAGAGCTGTCTTGCCCTGACCGCCAAACCCAGTGATAGTAATCCGCCGGGTCTTGTCCGAGAACCACTTCTCAATGTTCCACAACTCTTGACGACGGCCAAAAAAGCCAGATTCCGAGGGAGCCGGGAGGTTGGTCCGTGACTCCGGAGCTTCTACTTCTTGCTCTTCGTCTTGTGGCGTTGTCAGCAATGGCTCATCTTTGCCGCTGTGGTAAAGCGCGGGAAGAAACCAGTCGTGCAGCTTCAGCCATATTCGCTTCGGCCCTCGCTGGACTTCATATTTCTCCGGGTTGTTGACCAGATAACGCCGCGCGTTATCCAGGGATTCTCCGATGGCACGACCACGCGCGAGATCTTTATAGAACTGTCCAAAGAGCATTCGCGTGGTTGGAACGAGCACCGAATGAGTCATGGCCAGGACAGCCGGAATACCCGCCGCGGTGAGCCGCGCGGCTACACTGCTCATCGGGTCATAGTGCTCGCCATGCGCTGCTGTCTGGCACGCGGAGAGAATGATCAGCGGGACCTCTTGACGATGCAGGTTTTCACCGAGTTGCTGGGCTGAAACCAACTTGGATGTTCCGTCGGGTTTTTCGAAAAGAAGGTAGCCCATGTCGGCGCCACTGTCGCGGTCGAACACGCCGTGACCGTCAAAGTGGAGAATGTCAACCGGCGTTTGTCTATCATCTTCCAGCCTGTCTACCAGAGCATCAATGGTCGCGGGACGAAGGAATTCCCAAGTGAAGCGGCCCGCCGCGTGTTGGTCTAGCGCATCCAGCACCGCTCCCGCATCAGCGCGAGGATCCAGGAAGCCCGCGCCTTCCGGACGACTGACCACAAAGAGCAGATGCAGTCGGTGACGGGGCGTAACCTTGAACGCGGGCACTCCTCCAGTGGCTCCAGGCACCCCTCGACGTATGCTAATACGAGGAGTTTCGTGGAACAGGAACACCCCGCCTTTCTTTGAATCGTGGAGGAGCTCCCATGGTATGGAAAGGATTGCTGCGTCCTCAGCTCTGATGGTGAGTAAACGCGCCCCTTTTCTTTTGTCTTGAAAGGAGTTGAAAAGACGGGCAGCGGCACTGTCGCTGAACACGGCGTCAAAGAGCGCCTTGCCCCAGACAGGCAGTTGGGCCTCGATGCGGCGAGCCTCAATATCATCCGGTTCGTCGCTCCAATGGCTGCCATAGACTTCGAGGTACCATTGGATATCCTTTCGGTCTTTGGCCGTGAGCGGGTTCGTAAACGCCAGCACACCGGATTCTTCACTTCCAAAGCGTACGCTAACGTGGTCCTTGTCCGGGAAGGTGACGCGAAGTTCGAGGCTCATTGTTCCCCCTGATTGGACCTTGCTTGGCTTTTCAAACAATGGATTCGGAATTATGGCGCTGCGAGGACATTTTGGCCTCAAATCGTCAAATGTCAAAGGAATTGTTGCTTACATCGTAAGATTCCCTGGTTTTTGAGACATGAAACAGATGGGCGGGGTCATGCTGTTGCGAAAGAAGCTAAGCAATCTTTTTTCATCCGAGATGAATGCGGATCGCGTAATTCGATTTTAGCGTTTCTGTAGGGGCGACCGGCGGTCGCCCTATTCTGCCCTGGTTCCATTATGCGCGGATAAAGGGCGACCGCCGGTCGCCCCTACAAGAGTGCGCCCACATCTCGGCAGATGGTGCCGGCGCAAAGGCAAGAAGACGTTGACACCTCGGGGAACTCGCTTTGCCTGAACAGAGGGGGAAAGAGGACAGAAATGCAAGGGAACCCGCTTCTTGTTAATAACATTCAATTTCTTGTTTTCGCGGCAAGAAATTGGCGCAGGATCGTTGTAACTGAACGATTCTACGAAATAACTCGGTCGCGATTTGGTTGCGGCCGCAGGCAGCGTTTTGCAAGAAGTTTCCCCCAGGATTCCCTCTCCCAGAATTCTTCACTCAGCTTCCATTCCGCGGCACAACGCCAAGGCGTTTTCGCCAAGAACCGCTGTATTGTAACCGCCTTCCAGCACCGCGTAGTATCTGCCATCACATTTGGTAAGAGCGTAGTCGCGAACATTTCTCCCAATAGTGAAGTAATCTTCCGTCGTCAGAGTGCCTCCCCAGTCTTGCTGATGCCGGTCAAAACCAGCACTTATCGCTACGATGTCATATTCATTTGAGCTCAGGGCCAGTTCCACATTCTTCAGGAAGCTCTCGCGAGTGTCGTCCTGAATATTAGCGACCACTACTCCTTTTCTACGGGAAAAGAACCTGTCCGTCCCGTCCCCGAAATGAAGATCTATATCCAAAATTAGCGCCTGGGAGATCTTTTCCGTGCGTATCAGTTTTTCGATGGAAATCGCGACATTATTGAAAAAGCAGAAACCCCAGTGGCTCTCTGGGCTCGCGTGGTGTCCCGGAGGCCGGACTGCCGCAAAAGTAGGCTGTCCCTGACAAGCCAGTCCCGCGGCCATTATCGCTCCGCCTGCTGCCATTGCGGCTGCCGTATAGACATCGGGATCCATCTTGACCGACTTTAGAATGGACTCCGTGTGGACCATGAGAATCTCCGCATCCGATGCAGCGGTCGGTTCCAGCACCGGGTATTTCTTCCGCAGCGATTGCATTACAGATAGGACCCGGTCCGGTGTTTCACATGACGCGGTCGGATAATCGGTCAGGTAAAGATCGTGGAATATTACTTTAAGCGGCTGCTGTGCCATTGCGGTTTCCTCCTTTTTCGGCCGCTTGCAAAACCTATGAGATCTTTGAACAGCGACCGGGGAGGCCCTTTTTGCAAAAAGGGCCTCCCCGGACCTCTCCCCAAAAACTCTTAGTTATGTATGGCTATAGGCTCTGGATGCCTCTTTGCGATGCTTCGGGTCCTCTCGTGAAGAACTCCTGTTTATCATACCGAAATCTCCCTAAATTCACCTTTGAAAAAGAAGGACTTTGAGCGGCCTCCTGCAACAGGCAATGTCCACGACAACAGAAGCGAACGTCGAGCCAGTGCCTATTCTTTGCTATACTCCAGGATTGTCTCAGCCAAGCCAATGGTCCAGCGTTTCTTCCGGCCAGGCGGCCTCCATTATTTCCGCGATCCTGTTCACGTCAGATCTTATTTCCGGTCTGAGGAACGGCATCACCAGCACAGGGACCGGTTGAGTTAATCGGGCCAAATCGGAGGGGGTGAATTCCTCTTCAGGACCGGGCTCGGGAGAAGAGCAAGACAGCACTATGCCCAGAGTCTCAAGGCTTCTTTGTTTGAGGGCATGCAGGGTAAGCAGACTGTGATTGATTGTGCCGAGACCGGATCTGGCCACGATTAATGCCGGAAACCCAAGTTGTTCCACAAGATCTATCATCATAAGATTACCCTGGATCGGGACCATTAGTCCGCCCGCTCCTTCAACCACTATGAGGTCAGCATCTTCTGCAAGGGCCAAAACATGCTCCTTGAGATCCGCAACGTGCAATGTGGAACCCACCGCCGCTGCTGCCCTGGCCGGCGATGCAGGAAGAGAGAATCGGAACGGAACGCATTCGTCCAGAGTGAGATCTCCTTCGGAAGCCCGATGGAGAAAAGATCCGTCCTCGGGATATAGCTGCCCCTCTCGAATCATGCAACCGGTCTCGACGGGTTTCACCGCCACGGCTCGCAGTCCGTTATTGCGGGCAATTCTCACGAGCCCTGCCGCAACCATGGTTTTACCCACCCCTGTGTCGGTTCCGGTAACAAAAATGCCTTTTTTCTTCAGAATTATTGACATTGGTGGCCAAAGTGGCTGCTGGAGCCTTCAGATCAAATCGCAGTCTTATTCGCCGCAAATCTCCCGAATACTCCGAGCAGTAATCGAAACCAGGTCCACTATTTCAGCGGGCGTTATAGACAGAGGGGGCATCAACACTATTACATCGCCAAGAGGCCGCAAAATCAAACCGTAATTGCGAACATGTTGAGCGACTTGGGCCCCGACCCGTTTTTCGGGAGGATACGCTTTCCGGAGACTGCGATCTTCCACAAGTTCTATCCCGATCATGAAACCACATTGCCGCACGTCGCTCACGTGGCCCAAATTGCCGATTTCTGCAGAAAGCCGCTCCTTCAGAAGCGCTATCTTCGACTGAGATGCCTCCAAAACTCGATCTGTTTCGAATATGTCAAGACAAGCGCACGCCGCAGCGCATGCCAAACAGTTCCCTGTATAACTGTGGCCGTGGAAGAACGTCTTATATTCAGTGTATTCTCCCAAAAAAGCGGCGTGAATTTCATCGGTGACCATTGTAGCGGCAATCGGCAGGTACCCGCCGGAGAGTCCTTTTGCCAAAGTCATCATGTCCGGACGAACTCCTTCATGTTCGCACGCGAACATTTTGCCGGTCCTGCCGAAGCCGGTGGCAACTTCGTCACAAATTAGCAATATGTCATAATCACGGCATATTTTTTCAAGTCCTCTTAGAAAACCTTGAGGATGCACAATCATGCCGGCTGCGCCTTGGACAATGGGCTCAACGACCAGGGCTGCAATTTCGTCCGCCCTCTCTTGGGCAAGAGAACGGAATTCATTAAGCGATCTTTCAAGACATGCTTCAGGATCCAGATCCGGACAGCGGTAAGGAAACGGCGTCTGAATAGTCAGGGTTTGGAACAGCAAGGGATGAAAAATTTGATGGAAAAGGTCAATGCCTCCAAGACTGACGGATCCAATGGTATCGCCATGATAAGCCTCGGAAAGCGTAACAAAGAGCTTCTTCTTTTCATGGCCACGGTTGCGCCAGTATTGAAAAGCTATTTTCAGGGCCACCTCGACCGCGGTAGAACCGGAGTCCGAATAGAATACCTTGCTTAACCCTTCCGGTGTGATTTGCACCAGTTTCTCAGCCAACTCTATTGACGGAACGCTGGCCAATCCGAGAAGTGTAGAGTGCGATACCTTGCTCAATTGCCGAGTGATGGCCTCATCGATCTCCTGTTTTCTGTGCCCGTGCAGATTAACCCATAAGGAAGAAATTCCATCCAAATACCGGCGGCCTTCAGTATCGATGAGATAGTTGCCTTCCGCCCGTTCGATTATCAGAGGTTGGAGACTCTGCCATTCCAATACTTGGGTAAACGGGTGCCAAATGTACTTCCTGTCCAACTCAGCCCAGTTTTTCACAATCGATTCTCCATTATTAATAACAGGAAGGCCGACAAGGTCTTTCATCTAGGAGGATGGCATTCTCCTGATCGTAGGAATTCATCAGGATCGGCAGTCGATTCCTCGTTTATCGCCGGCACAATAACTTGCTGCAAACGAAATCGGCCGGTCAACAGAGAAATAAGCCCCAGCAAAATACACATGATCAAGCTAAAGAGGTGATATACAGTGGCGAAAGAAATGGCCACTATCGCGTTGATGCCGAATAGCGCAAGAGCGTAACGTCCTGCCGCATGAAATGTGCCTATAAAACCCGGAGCGGAGGGGAGAGCAACTCCAAAACAGATGAAGACATGAATGGTGACCGCGACCAGGAATGGGGCCTTAACTGAGAACGCAAGGAGAAACAGGTAAGTCAGCAAGGAGAAAAGAATCCAGATACATAGCGAATAAAATCCAATAACCAGTACCTGTTTTGCACTTGTCATAATCCCAAAGCCGTCGGTCAGGCGCAGTACGATGCCCTGAATAAAAACACCGGCTCTGGTGGGAAGCCACGAGGTGAGCTTCACGACAGTGAGTCTGAAACGTTTCTCGCCGAGTTAAGATCAGCCAAACTATGATGTACCCGACTATTAGGAGGACGAGTAATATCTGTCCAAGAAGCATGAATTCGTGTGGGACTTCGGGGGTAGTCCACAAAACCACTCCCAAGAGGAGTAGCAGGCCCGAAAGATCAAAAAATCGTTCCACCATAACTGCGCCGATACCTGATGAAAAAGAAGCGCCAGAGCGCCTCAGCAGATATGGCCTTACCAGCTCCCCGAGCCGAGCCGGCATAATCATAGTGGCCCCGGCCCAGAGGTTTAGCATATCCCAGAGATCTCTTTTGGACAAATTACAAAATGGGCTGAGAATTAAACCGAAACGAAGTGCTCTGACGAACTGGACGAGAAGCATAATACCGACGCAAGGTAGCAGATAGACAGGATGCATCTGCTTTACGCCATCTATTAAGTCGGCCAAGGAAATGTCTCGGAAAGCGAGGTAGAGAAAGAAAATGCTTATGAGCATTCCGACCGCAACCAGCGTTGCCTGCTTCCACCCGAAGCCTTGTATACGATTAGGCGCCATATTCATGTTCTATGTTTTCGCGGAAGTAAGCGACTGTGGCTGTAAGCCCTTCTTTAAATGATACCTTGGGACTCCATTGAAGGCCCCTTTGGGCCAGTGAGATATCGGGCTTGCGCCGTACCGGATCGTCTTGCGGGAGCGGCAGGTAAGTTATTTTTGAACCGGTGTCCGGTATAAGTTTCAGAACCGCCCGAGCCAACTCCTCGATTGTCACTTCATGCGGATTTCCAAGATTAATCGGATTCGCTTCCGAGCTTTCCATTAAGCTGATCAGACCACGCACCATATCGGAAATATAGCAGAAGGAACGCGTTTGGGTTCCATCGCCGTAAATAGTTAAATCTTTGCCCAGCAAAGCCTGGCAAATGAAGTTGCTCACGACGCGTCCGTCGTTTGGGAGCATTCTAGGGCCATATGTATTAAAAATGCGGGCGATGGCAATATTTACATGATTATAATCCCGATAGCCGACCATTAGGGTCTCAGCGGCCCTCTTCCCTTCATCATAGCAAGCCCTCGGCCCCACCGGGTTTACATTTCCGTGGTAAGATTCGGGTTGTGGGTGAATTGAAGGGTCTCCATACACCTCAGAAGTGGATGACAATAGAATCTTAGCCTTAACCCGTTTGGCCAGCCCCAGCATGTTTAATGTACCCAGGACTGAAGTCTTAAGAGTCTTGATTGGATTGTTTTGATAATGGACAGGAGACGCCGGACACGCGAGATGGTATATCTGATCGACCTCGAGAAGTATCGGTTCTACAACATCATGCCTTATCAGTTCAAAATTCGGGTTGCTCATGAACGGAAGAACATTTTCTTTGCTTCCGGTGAAGAAGTTATCCAGACACAAAACCGTGGCGCCGCGAGATAATAGAGCTTCCATCAAATGGCTACCGATAAAGCCCGCGCCACCTGTAACCAATATAGCGTTCATTCGCAATTGCCCCGAGCTTCCGTTAAATAGGTTACACTATGATAGAAGCGGATTTATGTCAATGTTCCGTTTATCGCGCCCGTAATTCCTTAAGTTAAGCGGATTCTCGAAAATAATCGCGAAAAAAAAAGATTTGGTAGCGACCGGCCTACGTGCCGGTCGACTATGTCTCGCACCGGCAGGGACGCCGGTGCCTACCAGAAACCGCTGGGTCACCGCATCCTACCGGAACTGTCATTGCGAGCGGAGCGAAGCAATCTCCCAAAGCTTTGGGGATTGCCACGGCCTGACGGCCTCGCAATGACACTCTTGGGCCATTTGTGATTGAAGGATCACGTCAGGGCACCTTTTTACTGCGAACGCAATTGCCCCGGAAACATAGTCTTGCGCCCGGTATTAATTGACAGAGTCTTGCCGTCGGTTTCGACGATTACCGCTCCGTCTCTACCCGTCCATAAGATACATATTCCTGCGGATTCGAGCCGAGCCATTACTTCCCTATTGGGGCTACCCCGGGCCGCAGGATATTCGTTGAGAATGACAGCCACCTCCGGCCTGACCGCTTCCAGGAACCTCCTTGAAGTGGAAGTTTTCCCACCATGATGTCCTATCTTCAACACTGAAGCCTTCAATGGAACTCCCGCTTCCAGAAGCTCGTCCTCGCCCTCACGCTCAAGGTCTCCGGTGAACAGGAACGATTTCGCGCCAAAATCGAGTCTACACACGACTGAAGCATTATTGATGTTTCGGTGCACCTGATTATTGGTCCCTGCCGGCTGGGGCCGGTTCAAGAACTGCAGAGTACAGGAGCCTAGTCTCAGCGGTTCGAGCCTGCGATCCGCCGGAACTATGGCAGCTTGCGCTTTTGCGGCGCGAGACAAAATTTGGTTAAGGTATGTTGCTTGGACTTCAACCGGGTTCCACCAGAGCCGGGTCGGTGGAATTTGAGGTATGGTGACAAGCAACCCTCCAATGTGATCCATGTCAGGGTGAGTCATCACCATCCCGTCCAGTGATCGGACACCGCTCCATTGTAAAAAAGGGAGCAATATTGAGCGGCCTGAATCAAAATATTGATTGGCCAGACCGCCGTCTATTAACATGCCCTTTGAATTTGGCGGCTGCAAGACTATCGCGTCCGCTTTTCCCACATTCAGAAAGGTTACCCTGAGATCCGTCCGATGTGTGTCAATCCATGAATAAACGACTACCGTCGTGACAATCCCTGCGGCAGCCACGGCTGCGACAAAGATGTTATGGCGCGAGATTACTTGCATGGATCGGAATATCAGGGCTACACAACCGCACATGAAAATAAAACCCGCTGTTCCCAAGTATCCGATACGGATAGTACTTAATGGAAGATTCGAAAAAAATTGGGCTATTTGGACGATCAGGTAAGTAAGTAATTCGGCTGGAAACAGGACCAGCGCCGCGGAATCGGGCCAGATCGGCCCAATGAATGAGGCTAGCAAGCTTAGACCGAGAACACCCGTCATCATTGCATCGGTCAGTAGATTTGCAGGGATAGTATATACGGGGAATGAATGGAATGTATTCAGTAGAAAAGGCGTTATTGCCAGGGTTGCTGAAAAAGAGGTGAGTGCCACCACTGTCAACGAAAGTAGGACTTTCTTCGGGAATGAATATTTTCCTATTTTCGCTGTACGGCTGTCCGGATTAATTACGTCGTTATTGGGTTTTTCGTAGAGATACTTCGTGATGGGCGGCACCAGGAACAAAATACCGGCTACTGCGAGAAAGGAGAGCTGAAAACTGATATTAAAGAAAGACAGCGGGTATAAACACAAAATTATGATGGCGGCCACTGCCAATGAATTAAGAGAATGCCACTTCCTGTCCATCAGAATGGCGGCAGCCACAACCAATCCCATTATGGTGGACCTTATTGCCGGAACCCTCGCCCCGACCAGCAGGCAGTAGATGATCACTGCTGGAATGGATGAAATCGCTCCTATTTTCCTGAAAGGAAGCCACAACAAGATGGTCGGAGCGGCCCATGTAACAGCTCGCACTCCCATAAAGACGAGCATCATCACAATGGCAACATGTAACCCGGAGGCAGACAGCGCGTGAACCAAGCCCGAATCTACAAAATTCTTGTAAACATCAGGAGTTATTTCGCCCAAATCTCCCAACACCAGCCCCTTTATGATTGCCCGCACATTTGAGACCGATTCGTTGTCCAAGAAATATCCGGAATATTGCCCGGTACGATCATCAAAGAATTGAGACATGGCCTGTCTTAGCCGGAACAGTATTGAATTTGGAGCTAACCTGTTCCCCTGACGCAATACTATTATGGCCTCTGATCCCAGGGCCGAAACTGTCCACAATATTTCATTATGTTTGCAATCGATTTCCCAATCGTATTCACCAGGGTTACCTCTGTTTAATGGTTTCCTGATGCGACCCTGAAATTCGATTAGATCCCCGGCAATCAAAGGCGAATTATTGTCGCGCAGCGCCAATCGACCTTTGCCGGGAAGATGAGTCGCCTCAGTGCAGTTGTATCCATTCTCCAACAGAAATGTGCGCAGATTCGAGGCAGCGCCCAGAGTCTTCACCACCGTAGCATTTATCACGCATTTATATAGGGGCGGCTGAAAGTCACTTCCCCACAGGAGTGCTCGTGAACCCAAATGCAAACCAAGAAATAGGAAAAACGTTCCTATTATCCACAAGACAGATAGGCGATTTGGTTTTCCATACAAATAAATACCTAGGAGAAAAGCAGGAATGGCAAATGCGGGCCACCACAAGACAACGTGCTTTTCCATAAGCCTCGAACCAAAAATTCCGATGCAGAGAAAAAGCGCTGCAAAAAGAGCTGGTTGAGATTCCCAAGTCTCTTGAAAATGAGGGATGACAAATGACTTGCGTAGCCTTAAAATAACATCTATCATCCCGTTCCAGACTCGGGATTTATGCGTACACACGGTAGTTAAACAATTTCCAAACTCCAATTTGTACTATCTCGTGTGCGTTTAAATTTGAGGTACGTTGAACAGAAAGAATTTTCACATAGAACAGTGCTTCTAACAAGCTGAAATATTCTTTCTAAAGATTAGGATTTTTGAAGCAATGGAATCCTTTGGAGCATACCTTCGAAGCCTTCGAGAGGAACAGGGAAAGACTCTCGAAGAAATTGCCGAGAATACAAAAATTGCTGTAGCAAATCTTGATTTGCTGGAGAGAGATCGTTATGAGTTGCTTCCCCCACGAGTATTTGTAAGAGGCTTTATCCGATCTTACGTACAAGAACTTGGGGTATCACCTGAAGAATCGTTGAGACGTTTTGAAGAGTTTGCTAAAGAAGGGGACTTGCCGGATTACGGCGGGCAAGACCCAGCGGTATTCGCGCAAGAGAGAACTGCTTTTTCATTTATTCATGGATCCTGGTTTACCATTATTCTAACTGCTGCCGGATTGATATGTTTGGGAATTCTCCTGCTCACGGGCGCGACACGATTCTTTTTCGAGGACAATTCGGGTAAACCATTACAACCGACGGTAAAAACTGTCCAGCCCGCGGACTATGGATCAGCTTCCGTCCGGAACGGTGAGGTTCGCAGCGGAAAGCAATCGGCCGTGTCTGAGTCACGTCGCACATATGGTGGGCGAAAGGTTCTGGAAATCCGAGCTGTTGCCAACGCGTGGATACGAATCGAAGCTGATAAGGAACCTGCAGAAGAACTGATGATGGCGCCCGGTGACGTGCAGGTCTTTACAGCTAATGAAGGTTTCATCCTGCAGACCGGCAATGCGGGCGGCCTAAGAGTCCGGTATGATGGCAAGGAGCTGCCGTCCCTGGGGAAAATGAATCAGACGCTGTCTCTGACTTTACCCTGAGCAGTGCTATGAACTAAGAAGCTCACAATACTACTTTCTTAGATACCGAATGGTTCACGGCTGGATTTAGGCTAGGTTTTTCTCAGAGAAGAAGCTCAGAAAACGGTCACAATAAAATTGGATTTAGAGCTAATATTTTGAAAATCAATCAAAACTGGTCACCTCAGACTGCCAAACAACATTGACTTCAGATCAATTCAGGTCAATTTTTTTTACTGCGGAATTATTATCCAAAAAAAGGGAGATCGATCGACGTTCAATATCGCGGATCTTGTCTCAAGTCGAATCCTTTGACTTCTCGTCACAGCAGAAAATTACCCAGGCTATAAGAAATGCTGCCCTGAAAACAGGAGTTGACCTATCCGGTTGGAAATGTCCTTCGTTTCCCGTTATTCAAGGGATTCTTCGAACAGTAGAAGAATGGTCGGACCGTGGAGTGGGTGTTACTTCAATTGAGAATTTTTCAGCGCCGCTTGCCCGGATGCATGACTTGGGACCTGTTATCTTCACTCGGGGAAATTTCGATATCTTAAATCTGCCTGCGGCCGCAATACTGAATTCGCGCAAACCTAGATCCGTAAGCCCTGGAGATAGATGGTTAAGTCTGACAAAACTAATGGTCGATTCAGCCATCAAGAGGGGGTTTGCGATCGCGACCAGTTATGGTCCGTTGCCATATTGTGTTTCAAGCCTGATTTCAAAGGGCTACCCTACGATTGTCGCTTGTGATCGAGTCCTTCCTTTCATGCAATATCGGTCGCAGCTGGAGCAGTTCCTAGAAACATATGGTGATTTGTTTCATACTGAAACCACTCTTTTCGTTTCGTCTTTCCTCCCCGGTCACGCACCGCCGCGGGCATCCCGTTACAGTGAAAGGGACCATCTGGTGGGAGCGTTATCTTCCATGGTGATGTTGGGAGAAATTAACGATCACGGAAATATGAGGTCTGTTCTCGATGTAGTTATCAAGCGAGGAATCCCGGTCGAAAGTGCGACGGAGATTCCTTCTTCAGAGACTAGTTCTTCGGAGCGTGACTTAAGGAACGAGGTTCACGTCAAAAACGAGGCGCAGAAAATCGAATCGGGCATCAACATAAGATATTCCTTCAAATCGCGCGCTCGCCAACCAGCCATTTACAAAGAGCTACCTGTCCAATTTTCTTATATCGTTCATTATACCCGCTCCTGTCCAGCTCCTTGGCCGGGGCAGTCATGGGCTGAATATTGTGAGTCGCTTGTGGAAGGTCTTCCAGGAGCATCCCACACCGGTTTTGATACCCTGATCCGAATTCTTAAAGAACAGCGCATTCGTGGAAGTGAAAAACTGATTAGAGGCGCGCAGGCCATCGTCTGCTTTACCGAATGCGGACCCCAGGATCTCCAAAAAATTATGGAATGGAGAAAAGGGCTTATTCGCTGGAATTTCGAACCATACGGAGTGGCATTTGCCCGCGAGTCTTTATTTAAATTGGGTGCCAGACCTGCCATATATGCGATAGAAGAGGCTTTCGAAGATCTGTCGAATGATTTGAAGCATCTATTTCAATTTCAACGATCTCATGGAAAACGATGGAGTGCAGAGAAAGAGTGGCGCATAAAGGGTGATCTTTGCTTTGCCGATTTAGATGATCGGGATATAGTGGTCATTGTCTCGACGGTCCGTGAAGCTGAAACTGTCCGGGATAGTTTCAACTACAATGTTGCTCTGGCTGGAATTGAAGTGCCAAATTCCGAGTAGGATCGAATCCATGGAATTCTATATAAACCTATTTTGGGCTATTGGTTTCTTTTGATTTGGAGCCATATTGGGAAGTTTTCTCAATGTGGTGATACTTCGCGTTCCTCTGGAACAATCCATTGTGTCTCCCGGCTCAAGATGTCCAAAATGCAATCAGCCGATTCGATTTTATGACAATATTCCGATCCTGAGCTTCATAATTCTGCGGGGTAGATGCCGCGACTGCGGAAATTGTATCTCCTGGCGTTACCCTTTGATTGAATTTATCTCTGGTTGTTTATCCTTGGGTCTTTACTACAAGTTTGGTTTCTCTCCACCCTATTTAATTTTCTTTGCGTTCTGCGCATCAATGTTGGTCGTATTTTGGATCGATCTTGACCATATGATTATTCCCAATACAATTTCATTGGGCGGGCTAATTATTGGAGTGGTAGCTTCCATTTTCGGGATTATTCCCGAGATTACATGGAAAATGTCGCTTATCGGTGCGCTATTTGGGGCTCTAGTATTGTATATTCCCGCTATGATTTATGAAAAAATTCGAGGAACCGAAGGTCTTGGTGGAGGAGACATCAAGCTCTTGGCTATGATAGGGGCATTTTGCGGACCATACGGCGTGTTATTCGTTCTGCTGGTTTCTTCTTTAATTGGCTCATTAGCCGGAATACTTCATATATTATTTAGAGGTGGCTCTTCAACCTCTCATATTCCCTATGGTCCCTTTTTGGCGTCGGCCGCGATTTTCTATGTCTTTGCCGGTCAGTTTTTGATCCAGGAATTCTTGAGGTCCGGATTTTAGCTTTTGCTCCAGGAATTTTTCGGTTGTGCCGGTGGCATACGGAACATGTCCCGCGAGCGGGTCGCGATTAAGCTTTGCCCATTCAAGCAGGCCGCTCTTTTTCTTGTCGTGAGCTACCAGCGCTATTTTCTTTTTTTCACCCATTTCAATCATTTGTGATTTCATTTTGTTGTCTCGATTAGGCGGTCATCGTTAATGCTATTTTAGAAGAAGTCGGTTAGATAGTTGCAAACTTCCTGACGCCGGCAGAGTCTGATCTGCTTTTTCCTTCACATCATTTTCTAGCTTGACCTTAACATTATCCTAACAAAAAAATCTCATCGTAGATCTTGATCGTCCGGACAAGTATCTATCGCTGAGTACCGCCATATAAAGGAGGCACGGATTGTACACAAAAACCGTCTTTGTAACGATCATCGGTGCACTGCTAATAACGGGCACATGCTTTGGTGTGGATTTAGACCCTGCTTTGCAGCCCTACAAAGCCGTTAGCGGAGTATCGGGCACTTTGAGATCAGTCGGGTCAGACACGTTGAACAATCTTGAAGCGCTCTGGTCTGAAGGTTTCAAAGCCAAATATCCTGGTGTAAAGATCTCCATAGAAGGGAAAGGATCCTCCACAGCGCCTCCGGCGCTAATCGAAGGTACAGCGCAATTTGGGCCGATGTCACGGGAAATGAAGCCCAAAGAGATTGACGATTTTGAAAAGAAATTCGGGTACAAGCCGTCCCGCGTCCGAGTTGCGGTAGATTCTTTGGCCGTATTTGTAAACAAGGACAATCCCATTAAGTGTCTGACATTGAAACAATTGGACGGTATCTTTTCAAAAACTAGAAAAGGCGGACTAGGCAAGGATGTAAAAACATGGGGCGATCTGGGCCTTACCGGCGAATGGGCGGACAAACCGATTTCTATTTACGGCAGAAACTCCGCCTCGGGTACCTACGGATATTTTAAAGAAGTGGCCCTCTTTCATGGCGACTACAAGGACGGTGTGAAGGAGCAGCCCGGTTCATCGGCCGTCGTGCAAGGTATAGCTTCGGATAAATATGCCATTGGCTATTCCGGTGTAGGATACAAAACCGCGGATGTGAAGACCGTACCGCTCGCTGTGAAAGAAGGAAAATGCTTCGAAGCAAACGCGGAGAATGCTTATTCCGGGGACTATCCTCTTGCAAGATTCCTCTATATTTATTTCAACAAAAAACCCAACCAATCGCTGGACCCCTTGAGGGCCGAATTCATTAAATATGTTTTTTCCAAAGAAGGACAACAGGTCGTAATCAAAGACGGCTTTTACCCTGTATCAAAACTATTAGCCGATGAGGATCTTGCAATCTTAGGCACTAAGTAACATTCAATTTCAAAAAAGCTCTCATATCGAGCAATGATGGCCAATTGTCTCTATCATTGCTCGATTCACCTTTTCTTGTGCCGTGAGTTTTGGTAAGAACCGATTAATTTGTCGTCCGATGTTATACCCGATAAGTAGCAAGGACGTGCCATGGCGCCTAACGGGGCGAGAGGACCAAGAAAGACCCGTCGCTGGGTATTGATTGCGGACAGCATCGCTGATCGTATGATTAAGATCGGTGGTGTATTGGTTATTGGTGCAGTTCTGGGGATGATGGTTTTTCTCGTCTATGAAGTTCTTCCTCTTTTTAAAGGCGGTTCCGTTCAAGCCCAGTCGGATTACATCCTCGATTCCGAGACCAATCCCGCGTTAGTCTGGTTAATGGACGAATACAAAACTATTGCCGCGTCAGTGAACAACGACGGAACCGTGACGGCGTGGCACGCAAAAACCGGCGCATATATTGACTCCTCTTCGTTTGACTTCAATGGAAAGCAAGCCACAGCATTCGCGCGAGCAATTGATAACCAAGACATGGCTTTTGGATTTGATGACGGGACGGTCCGTTTAGCACGGATCAGTTTTTCAACTGAAACCATATCGGCTTCTCAGGCGCCCAAGGAGCTTAAGACCCTTGATGAACAGGACAGCTCCGACGGCTCGGCAATTTTCTCGTCCGTGCCCGGTGGGCAGATGCGCAAGAGTTCCGTCCACCTGGAACTCGAGCCTGCTATAAAAATATCCGACTCCGATCCCATAGTGGCTATGGATTATCGGGTAACCTCGTTTGGAGACAGGCCTAAAAAAATCCTTGCGGCAGTTACTAGATCGCGTCAACCCAGCTTGACAGTGATTGAGTCAAAGCTCAACATGTTCACAAGAAAACTTACCACCACCACTAACCGCACGGACCTTCCTACTCTTCCTCATGAGGCTAATATTGCTTACGCCCTTGTGAACAATCTGGCTGATAATGTGTTTTTTGCCGAAAAAAAGGGCAAGGTTTATCGTTACAATACTCGCGATCCGGATAAGCCTATCTTGGCTGAGACCGTAGACCTGTTCCCGGAGGGCATAGACCTCACCGCATTCGGCTATCTCCTGGGCGAACAGTCGATCGTGGTGGGAGGATCGGATGGATCGGTCAGTATCTACTTCCTCCTGCAAAGGGAAAAAGCTCAAACATCTGATGGGTTTTCACTAATAAAAACCCGTCAATTGCCGCCTCAACATGCTGCCATTACAGCACTCAGCCCGAGTCAGAGGGGCAAGACTTTCGCCAGTGCAGATGCAGCGGGCCAGGTCTGGATACGTCATGCCACGAGTAAAAAGACGCTCCTTCAATTGGATTCCAAAGATGACAAATTACCTCCTCGCGGAATCGTCTTGGCTCCCAGGCTGGACGGCATGCTGGTCGTGCGAAATGATTGGCGGGGAGTATTTTATGATTTGGCCATAGCACATCCCGAAGTATCGCTACATACGCTTTTCGGCAAAGTCTGGTACGAAGGTTATCCCGAACCTTCATACACATGGCAATCCGCGGGGGCAACAGAAGGCTTCGAGCCTAAGATTTCATTGGTTCCTCTGATTTTCGGGACACTTAAAGCCACTTTTTATTCGTTGATGTTTGCGATCCCTATAGCTTTGCTCAGCGCAATTTACACGTCGGAATTTCTTTCTTATAGTATTCGAACCAAGGTGAAACCAATTATCGAGATCATGGCGTCTCTACCCTCTGTAGTTCTTGGTTTCGTGGCCGCCCTAGTGCTTGCTCCTATCGTGGAAACCTGGATTTCTGCCATCATCCTGTCGTTCGGCCTTTTACCTATCTCTCTGGTCTTTGCTGCCTACCTGTGGCAACTGCTGCCTCAGCGTTTGGCACTTCGGTTTCAAGGAATCCCCAAATTCTTGGTCATCAATCTGGTTGTTGCCGGAGCTTTTTATGCAGCATACCTTATCGGGCCGTCTTTCGAAAAATTCTTTTTTGCAGGGGATTTCAAGGCTTGGCTTAACCGCGATGCGGGCGGTCCCGCTCCGTTCATATTTCTTCTGGTCGCCCCGGCGATGGCTCTGCTGGTCGTTTGGATTAGCTCTCGGCTAATTGGCAGGCGTTTCGTTTTATACATTCGCCAGCACGCGATGCCCTATTCAGCTCTTCTGGACATGTCGCGATTCCTTGGCTTGGCCGCGGTTACAGCGGGTGCGGCTTACGCTGTGGCTCTGTTCTTGGCGTACCTCGGCCTGGACCCGCGGGGAACAATTGTGGACACTTACACCCAACGTAATACTCTCGTTGTTGGTTTCGCTATGGGCTTTGCCGTCATCCCGATCATATATACCCTGGCGGAGGATGCATTAAACTCAGTGCCGGAACATCTCCGCTCAGCGAGTCTCGCCTGTGGAGCGACCCTTTGGCAGACCGCCATGTGGATAGTGTTGCCTACGGCTATAAGCGGCGTCTTTTCCGCTATAATGATCGGAATGGGGCGCGCGGTAGGTGAAACCATGATCGTGGTAATGTCTGCGGGGAATACCCCTCTTGTCGATCTAAATATTTTCGATGGGCTGCGAGCATTGTCAGCGAATATTGCTGTGGAGCTTCCGGAAGCTCCCAAAGATGGTACTCTGTATCGTGTTTTGTTTCTGACAGGTCTTGTGCTCTTCGCCATGACATTTGTCATCAACACGGTTGCTGAATTAGTAAGGTCACGTTTTCGCAAGCGGGCTATGCAGTTGTAGAGGCGTTGAAGATGCACGACGAGCGTGATGTGTTCAAAATTGAAGCTCAAACGACTGAAGCTCCCCATAGCTCTGACGCAACTACTCTTTCTGGCGCCGGGACCGACCTAGCCAGCCTATCCGGATCCAACTCTATTGGCTCTCTGCCCAATGACGACAGGCCCAAAGCCTCGGAAGGTCGAACCAAAATCAAGAAATCCATGGTTTGGAACTTCAAGAGCAGAGGTGAACCATTCCTTTGGCCGTTCGGCGGAGCCCTCGTTATCGGGATCTTTATGATCATCGGATTCCTGGTTTTGATCGTTTACAACGGGATTTTGACTTTCTATCCGGATCGAATCGAAGTGTTATCACTTCGTGACGGATCGGTGATTGCAGGAGAACCGACACGTTCGGAGCGCTTCAGACCCTCCAGTAAGGATCTCGAACAGCTACCACAGGAAATTCAAAATCAAATTGCCGAGCAGAATGGCTTCGCCACCAGACAGCTCTATCACACTGGAAATTTCGATCTATATGACGAGGATTACAGATGGATATCTAATTTCGATATAACCGAAGTCACACGGCCTACGGATATCTTCTTCCTGGAGCGTATGGAGTGGGGCCCATTCATAGGCACGATCAAATCTCTCGATTTGAACGGCAGAATAATACCCAAAGAGGACCTTACATTGGACAAGCTTCGTCGAGAGCAACAAGAAGCTGCCCGGCGGCGAAATCTTCTTCATTATTTAGAACGAAATGAGATCGGAGCAATCAATTATTATCTAGAAAAGGGACGTTTGGAACTTCGGAAACTGGAACTCAGGCACGGAGCCGATTCTCCCACCTATCAAAAGGCCGCAAAAGATATCAATAATGATGCCGTGAGCTTGGAATCTCGATATCAGGATCTGTCGAAGGAGGCGGCAGGTATTAGGGACAACGACGAAAGATACACAATAACGCTGGCTGATGCCGTGGGTCGTGAAAAAATTATGAAATTATCCAGCATCGTACGAATGTACCCGGCGAATGTTCTTACCGTGCCACAGAGGCTGGGGGTATATTTTTCACGATGGAGGGAGTTTCTTACGCAGGAACCGAGAGAAGCCAATACCGAAGGTGGAGTTACTGCCGGCCATCTTCGGCACATTTTGCATGACGATCCTCATGGCAGTAGCTGTAGCGCCGTTTGGGGTGGTGGCCGCTCTCTACTTGAGAGAATATGCCAAACAGGGACGATTGGTTTCCCTTGTCAGAATTTGTGTCAACAATCTTGCCGGAGTTCCATCCATAGTCTACGGTGTTTTTGGTTTAGGCTTTCTTGCTTATATGCTTGGGACGACCATTGATAACATATTTTTTCCAGAAAGGCTCCCCACGCCTACCTTTGGGACTGGAGGTCTGCTATGGGCCTCTTTGACGCTGGCGCTCCTGACGGTACCGGTAGTCATAGTCGCAACTGAGGAGGCTCTGGCCGCTGTCCCTCAGTCTCTACGAGAGGGTTCGCTCGCGTGTGGGGCTTCCAAATGGCAAACAATAAAGTATATTGTGCTCCCTCGTGCAATGCCGGGAATTATGACAGGACTCATTCTTGCCATGGCCAGAGGAGCAGGAGAAGTTGCTCCATTAATGTTGATCGGTGTTGTAAAAATGGCGCCTGAACTACCTATAGACGGTCTTTTTCCATATTTGCACTTGGAACGAAGCTTTATGCATCTGGGATTTCATATTTATGATTTGGGGTTCCAATCGCGGAACGCCGAAGCGGCCAAACCGATGGTCTATGTAACTACGCTTTTGCTAATCACACTTGTTTTTGTAATGAATATCGCCTCAGTAATGCTCAGGAATCGGCTAAGGCGCAAATTCTTTGCCGGCCATTTTTAACAGGAGCTGTTCATGAACCGAATTTCTGATGAATCGAACAGCACCGTATACCACGTAAAAAAGGGTCGACAGGGAGCGTTACTAATAGTTGAAGACTTTAATCTTTGGTATGGCCCAACTCAAGCGTTATTCGATGTGAATATGACCGTTGAAAAGGGCCTGGTCACAGCCCTTATTGGTCCCTCAGGATGCGGCAAATCCACGCTTTTGCGATCCATTAACCGTATGAACGATCTTATTGACGGTCTCGTAACCACCGGAAAGATGCTCCTGGACGGCGCGGACATTTATAGCCCGGAAATAGACGTGATCGGTCTGCGAAAGGCCATGGGCATGGTGTTCCAAAAACCGAATCCGTTCCCCATGTCTATTGCCGATAATGTCTGCTATCCCTTACGAGTTGAGGGAATCAACGATAAGAAAATTCTCCAGAACACAATTGAAAGCGCTTTGAAATCCGCTGCCCTCTGGGACGAGGTGAGCGATCGGCTTCAAGACAACGCTCTGGGATTATCCGGAGGCCAGCAGCAACGACTCTGTATCGCACGTGCTATAGCGGCCAATCCCGAAGTACTGCTTATGGATGAACCCTGTTCCGCTCTGGACCCGGTAGCGACGGCTAAAATCGAAGACTTGATTGATGAATTGCGAGGACAATATACGATAATGATAGTCACCCACAATATGCAGCAAGCTGCAAGGGTGTCGGACAATACTGCATTTATGTATCTGGGAAAATTGATTGAATATGGAGAAACTTCCAGGATATTTACGAATCCCAAAGTTGCCAAAACTATGGATTACGTCACAGGTCGCTTCGGTTAAGATGTAACTGGCGCTATCTTTCAGTCAGAATCTTCAGTCTCATATCTCCCATGCCGATGAATCCGACCGGCTATCATATAAATTACATCTTCAGCAATATTCGTGGCGTGATCCGCGATGCGTTCCAAATGTCGAGATATCAAAAAGAGATTTATTGATGATTCAATATTGTTTTGGTTATGTTTTATCTCTTCTGCAAACCTGCTTTGCATCGCATACTTCATTTTATCGACTTCATCGTCCGCTGCGCAAACTTGATAAGCCAAATTGACATCCATATTAACCAAGGAATCCAGGCTTTTTTTCAACATCTCCTGTGCTTTCTCGGCCATCGTAAAATATTCAAAGGGGATAGCCACACGGTCGTTCTGCGAGGCTATATTCCGAACATGTTGGGCGATATTTACGGCTAAGTCACCTATTCTTTCCAAATCATTATTCATTTTTAGTATTGATATAAGGAACCGCAGATCATCCGCTACCGGTTGATGTAGAGCAAGAATCTTAAGACACTCTTCCTCGACGTCCACTTCTTCGTGGTCTATCACCAAATCGCCTGCTATAACTTGCTCCGCCATCCAGGGATCATTTGTTTCCAGTGACCGGACCGCCATGCGAAATCGCTCTTCCACCAATGCGGCCAAAGATGCGACCCTTTTCTTTAATTTGTCGATATCGCCCCTAAGTCTAATCCGCATTATTGGTGTGCCCCTTTTCTCCCTGAGTCGCGTGCCCTTGCATAAACATATGCATTAGGGACACCGGTTAGCCATCCGCCGGCAAGTATATGGAGAAAGCGCTTCCGCTGCCTGGCGAACTCTCCACATTTATGCGTCCCTTATGTGAATTGACAATATGTTTAACAATGGAAAGGCCAAGACCGGTTCCACCTTCCTTACGGCTTCGGCCTTTATCCACACGATAAAACCGCTCAAAAATCCGTGACAGGTGTTCTTTTGGAATACCGCAACCCCGATCGCGCACTGTGATAACTATTTCTTTACCAACTTGTTTGGCTTCAAGCTGCACTTCTTTATCGGGTTCGCTATATTTTATAGCGTTATCCACCAGATTAACCAAAGCCTGCTCAAGCATAGTGCTATTGAACTTTGTGGAGAGATCGCCCTCAACATTACATTCTAAATGGATATTTTTTTTCCGCGCAGCCCTGAGACAAGTTCGCCCCACAGTTTCGATTACATCTTTAAGTTGTCCCATTTCGAGTTGGATTTCTCCTCGCTCACTCTCACGCTCGATTCTGGACAGACTCAAGAGATCCTCGATGATAGTGGCAAGACGTTCTGTGTGTTTAATAATAATGTCCAAAAAACGGTCGGCGTTATCGGGATCTTTGATAGCTCCTTCTTTAAGAGTTTCAAGAAATCCCTTTATTGAGGTTATAGGGGTCTTCAGCTCATGTGAAACATTCGCCACAAAATCGCGTCTTATATTTTCCAAAGCTTTCAAACGAGTAACATCGTTCAGCACCACCAGACCGCCTATTTGTTCGTTTCGAGCATTCAATAATTTTGCGCCATGTGCCTGAAGAAATATATCCGGCTCCCCCAAAATTACGATTTCCCTTTCACCAGGATTCTCTTTGAAGAGAGTGTCGGCAACAAAACGGTGTAGTTCAGTGTTGCGAATAGTTTCTTGGACACTTTTTTCCTTAACTTTTGACTCGCTGATTTGAAACAGCTTTTCGGCTGCCCTGTTGATTCGGATGATTCGCTCATTGGTATCAATGACCAATACTGCTTCCACCATGCCGGAAAGCACTGCCTCGAGTTCGTTGCGCTGCTCGGTTACGTTCTTCAGACGATTTTGCAGGTTGGCGGCCATTGAATAAGTGGCATCAGCCAACACCCCGAATTCATTCCATTCGTCCACGTCCATTCTATGCCTCAAGTCGCCGTCGGAAAACCGTGCGACGCCCCGTCTCAATTCAAGTATAGGCTTTGCTATCCGTCGAGATACATAAAGGCTAACAATGACAGACAAAATTGCTATTGCGAGGCCTTCGGCGATCACGAGTGGGCCCATGGAAGGAACATCAGCCGGCCTGGCGTTGTCGGGGATTGCGGTTCTAACCACTCCTACGATAGAAACCATCAACTATGATCGGAACTGCAGCATATGACCATTTGGTATCAAAATGGTAATCATGTCCGGTGACCGTGGCCTCCTTACCTTTAAGGGCTTCCCTGATTTCCGGACGGCCGGACAAGTCACCCAGACGAGAGACTTCCTCCATAGAATCCGCGACAACTTTGCCGGACGGCAGTACGACGGTTAAGCGAGTCTGTGTCTTAGCAGCAATTTCTCTAATTAAGCGATCAATTTTGTCCAATCGTTCTTTTGAAAACTCTTCTTGGACAAGCTTCTCAAGGAAAATGGCTTGAGCTCGCAAATCCACTAAGTCCCTTTTATTGTTTATTTCCTTTAAATGGCTAGTGGCATACCAGGAAAGAGCGACCAAACATACGAAGGTTGTTATGAAATATGGAAAATAGAGGTGCCACAGCAGCTTTGGGCCTTTTGGCATAAATTATTCCTTAAACCTATACCCGACCCCTCTTACGGTTTGAATATAGGTACCGGATTCTCCGAGTTTCTTTCTTAATCCTACTATTTGGACGTCCACCGAACGATCTGTAACCGGGTAGTCGTCGCCTCTAATAGAGCTAATTATCTGATCCCGAGTAAAAACCCAGCCTGGTCTCCGTGCTAGAAAATAGAGTATTTTGAATTCGCTTGCGGTGAGCACTCTAGGTTCACCCTTAACTAAAACCTCATGGCGAGCAGAATCTATAACGAGATCGTGGATTTTCAAAATTCGTGTCTCTTCGGGCTCTTCATATTTATTTCTGCGCAGAACTGCTTTAACGTGTGCTAATAAAACCCTTGGGCTGAAGGGTTTGGTAATATAGTCGTCAGAACCGAGTTCAAGCCCTGTAATTATATCAGTATCTTCAGTTTTGGCTGTGACCATTATTATAGGAATTTGACTGGTCTCATCCTTCTTCCTTAACTCCCGGTAAACATCCAGTCCGTCCATGCCCGGTAGCATCAGATCGAGCAATATGAGATCGGGTTGTTCTTGCCGAGCCTTGGCAAGGGCTGCTTCTCCGGAAGCAGCGGTCATCACATGATAACCGTCCTTCACGAGATTGTACGAGATGAGTTCGAGAATATCTTCCTCGTCGTCCACTACCAAAATTCGTTCTTTGGCCATAATGTTTCGCTGCTGCAATGGATGGTATCCGCCGACCGCCAAGAAAAAGATGTGTAATTATCCCTCAAAAACGCTTTTGCACCGAAATGATTAAAAGTCAAGGATCATACGCTTATTATTTCGTCCCTTGACTCACTTTTCAAATAACGACCTCTGCCATTTGCTTCGCCAGGGAAGTCCGTGTGCGTAAGAAAAGAAGTTTCAGCCGATTCCCATTTTGCATCATAGTTTCAGAGTCTTTGAGGAAACCGAACCATACCTTAGCAACTTTCCATTTAATTTATGAAGTTTTTATTAGATCATCATTAGAATGTTGTTAACCACTATTCTAAAAGCCTTCCTGCCGTCTGCATTAACTGCGAGCAATCAGGGCTTGCCATAACCTTGAATCGAGCATAATGTCTCAGGGAGGAAATGCGACAGTTTAAACCCACTAGAAAACAATCTTCTTTAAAGAGCCGTCGATATGGCTATGGCAAGAAAAGGTTCCGCGAAACCGAGTCAGTGGAATCGCTGCCCCCTCGAATTAGTAAAGACGCGCTGCGCCTCCTTTCCCAAATAGGCACACCTGAACCGACTCCGTTTGTTCCGGACCCTTTTCAAATAGAATCACTGGAAAGAGTCTTGAAGGAGGATGTCCTGGTGAGCGCCCCGACAGGCTCGGGAAAAACCTGGATTGCCATGGAAGCCACAAAGAAATACCTTGCCCGGGGCTGCGGCATCTGGTACGCCACTCCTCTAAAAGCCCTTTCAAACGCCAAGTATGAGGAATTCGGACAAATACTCGGCCCTGAACGGGTGGGAATTCTTACCGGAGATCGAAAGGAGAATGTAGATGCACCCGTGATTGTGGGTACGACCGAAATCCTCCGCAACCAACTTTACGACTCAATGCAGGGAGGTGCTGATCTTAATTTAGATTTAGTAATACTTGACGAAGCCCATTATCTCGGGGACCCGGACAGAGGGGTCGTTTGGGAAGAAGTCTTAATCTACTTACCGGCCCGAGTCCGACTTCTCCTATTGTCCGCTACAATTTCGAATGCAGCCCCTGTCGCCGCGTGGCTCACTCATATCAGAGGAACTCCGTGCCGTGTAGTTTATTCAGGTACCAGGCCGGTGCCATTGTATGTCCTATTTAGAGCCCCGGATGGTAACGTGCTTCCCTTCTTTTTGGGTAAGCGGCTGCATCCGGAGGTAGCATCTTATGCCAGGGCGCAAAGAAGTCGAAAGAAGTCGGCCGGAACAGATACTCCTGACGTTAATCATATTGTTGAGACACTACGGCATTCCAATCTTTTGCCGGCAATAGTGTTTCTCAAATCCAGATCGGATTGTGACAAAGCACTGAATGCTCTGCTGCCTTCACCACTTACACCTTACGAGGACGGCTTTGAGGAAGCAGTAAATGCTCAGATGGGGGAATATCCGGAGTTACGAAATCAGCGCCAATTGAGACGTATATTATCTACTCGCGCCGGCTCTCACCACGCAGGACAGTTGCCGGGTTGGCGCCTCTTAATAGAAAGAATGATGATCCAGGGATACTTAGACGTCATATTTTCCACATCCACCGTAGCTGCTGGGGTCAATTTCCCAGCCCGCACGGTAGTGATCTTACAGAGTGACCGGTTTAATGGACGCAGCTTCGTTGATATGACTGCGACCGATCTGCACCAGATGACCGGCCGCGCCGGTCGGAGAGGAATGGATAATGCCGGTTTCACCTTGGCAGTCCCGGGAAAATTCTTGGATGTTAGTCTGTTAAGTGAGCTCCTGCTATCCCCGCCGGAACCACTGCAGTCAAAAATTGCAGTGAATTTTTCTATGGTGCTGAATCTGCTGCTCTCGCACGATCGTGCAGGAGTAACTAAACTCCTCGGACTGTCGTTCGGCGCATTCCATGAAAATCGTCGCAGAGCGGCGAGAGAAACAAAGAGACTTGTTCAGGAATTCGGTCATCATTTGGACTTGCTGATTGAAGCAGGCTATTTAGACGAAAGTGCAGTGCCTACATATGATGGCCAATGGGCAGCCAAGCTGAGACTGGATCACCCGTTATTAATCGCAGAACTGATAAGATCAGGGGAGTTCAGTCAATTGACTCCTACAGAATTGGCGTCATTGGTGGCTCCGTTCGTAATGGACAAAGACAAGGAGAGTTTTATAAGCAAAGAGCTATGGGTACGCGCTCGACCCCTTTGGAAGAAATTCAGAAGGGTGCTGAATCGCCTTAAGCCATTGATGCGACTTATGATTTCGCGAGGCTTTGAAGTTCCTGTCACAATGTTCTGGCCGGCCGCCGCTGTTTTCTTATGGTCCCAAGATATCGATTGGCAGGAGTTGACGGACAATGTCGAAGCAGATGAGGGTGATTTGGCCATGCTTATTTTGCGTACGGCAGATCATTTGCGCCAAATTACCTCTCTGGAGAGAGAAGAACCGGCTTTGGCGCAGTCAGCGCGGCAAGCTCTCGGGTTAATCATGAGAAGTCCGGTCGTATAATAATGGCTCCCGTAAGCATTGTGTATAATTCAGCAAGCAAATAGTATCTGTCTTCATTTTTTGGTCTCAGAGACGACCTTAATCGCTGTTTGATCACGCGCCACGATTAATTCAGGCCCCAATGAAAAAATTCCCCCCAGTTTAGGATCTGCTTTCACGAGAGCAAAATATTCACTACTCAAGAAAGAGACTGTCTGCACCGGCATGGAACCAAGATACAGAGTATCTACCCACACACTTTTTTCAAAACGGAAAATCTTCGCATTCACGCTTTTGACTAAATCGGATTGAACATCCATCGCCACATTGGAGGTTTTGAATCGCCAGAGCAGCTCTCCGGACTTTTCCTGATGGACCTTAGGGGCAACCGGAACAATTCCTGGAGGAGTGGGCCACGCCAGGATAAATCCATATTCTTTTGCCAGGGCAGCTAGTTGTTCACTCGTTTTCGCTTCACGATTTTTCAATGTCCCCTTTTCCCATAGCGCGGCAACTCGTCTCATTGCCCAAAGCCGCGGGATGTAAGAATTCGACGCAAATTCTCGAGGGAAAGAGCAGTCTTGCTTTATCGTTCTCACTCGTCCGCCTATTTTGCCGTTGAGGCGAACTGTTGAGAGAACGTCACCTTTGTCCACGTACTTTCCGAATAGGATAGTTCCTTCTTGTCGCAAATCGGGTATCCTCTCCGGCAGGATGTCTTCAATTTTTGGATTCGAGAAAATAAGCGTTAATTCAGAAATTCGTCCAGGAGAGATGTTCGCTATAAATTCTTGCGCAATCTGAGAAAAATCTTTTTTGCCCGAAAAATGGGACAAGCCACCTTTGCTGGAAATTGCAATTTTGTCTAAGAGGGCGATATCAGCTTCTTCTCCCAGAGCCAGGATATAAATCCTTGCTTTAAACTTATTGTTACTTGTTATATCTTGTTGGATAATTTCCGGTTCAGTAAGCCCAACCGTAGCACGGCCATCACCTGCAAATATTATGATTCCGGTTCGTTTGCGTGATGTAAATTGCTCCAACGCGCTCATAACACCATTGTAAAAATCCGTACCACCTTCACTTTCGGCAGCGTTCACGAAGCGAACAGCTTCCATTATGTTACCGCTGGTCGCTGGAATCAGGCGATTTGCCAGTTTTTCGATATGGGATCCTATGGCGATCACGTTGAACCGATCACCGCCACGAAGGTTCTCCAGTCCTAGAATCATGGCCTGTTTTGCAACCGCGAGATTTTCGGGTTTGATGCTACCTGAACGGTCCAAAACAAAAACTACATCGCTCTGCTGATTTTCCATTTCGCGTCCTGTCAAGGGCGGTTCAATGAAGAGAGCGAAAAACCCCTTTTGATTTGCAGATCGGTGAGTGAATATTTTGAAATCCAGATCATTACGTGAATAGGTCAACAACATCCGGAAATCGGTTCGAACAGGGCTTTGCCTGCTGCTGACCGTAACGATACAGCGATGGGCTGCCTCTCTCAATGTAGTAATATGATGAGTGGGGGAAAACACGGTTCGGATTTGTCGAGCCATCTTTGAACGAACTATGATTTCGAGAGTTCCGACGGGAGCGAGAGAGTAACGCTCACCTGCCAAAGAAAGGAATAAATTCAGTTCCTCATTCTCGATAGAAATTGGAACTTTTAACTGCACGTGAAACGATTTTTGTTGCCGTGGTTTCAAATGGATTGAGCTAATCATCAAGATGTCTCTACCTGCCAATTCAAGGAGAGTGGGATCCCTGGTTGCTTCAATCCAACCTTTTAAGATACGGAAAAATTCGTCCGCGGCTATTACTTTGCCCTTAGTAGAAGCGCCATCCACGCGGACCTCGAGTTTCGAGGATCCGGACGGTCCGTCCAGTGGGTATAAATAAACCGCCTCTAAAGGCAAGTCATTGTCGTTAAAGAACATCTGCTCGATGCTGTACTCGATGAAAGATTCAGAAATTGTCACAAGAGTTTTGGACGAAAGGACAGTGGGACGCGCCACTGCGAACGCCTCATCCTTTAAAGCGGGAGAGAATGTGTGCAGGATCCCACCGGCGAAAGAGGAAGCAGGAACTACTGTAATAATCATCAAGATGGTTATAATGACATTCTTAGAAATAGGCATTTCTCTTGAAGAAACGATTAGTGGCGGGGACTCTAAATTACCTTGATCATTGCTGGGAATTCTCGGTAGTCTCTTCAGGCGCAGTACCTTGTCGTGGGATACGACTATGACGGAGCAATCACACCTTCAATATCAGTTTTCCCCTACCTGAGAGCGCTTTGAGAATATTTTCCAACTTTTGGGGATCAGTAATACGCGCGATATTGTCGCTGATCTGTACGATTCCAACTTCCTCCAGTTTTTTCAAGTACTTCATTATTTGATCCTTATCTTCCAGTTGCAATAAATCAGTTAATTCACCTAAATCAATGTCCTTGCCATTCCTCACGGATAACCGGCGATTAAAAAATAAGAGCCCGTAAATAAGTCTTGAGAGGGAGTCTCCAAGCAAATCGCTTTCAATAATGGATTTAGCTTCCCCAAGTCTAGACAGAATATTCAGTACTATGCCCACGGCCGTCTTGTCACCAATAAGCTTTTCAAAAGTTTTCTGATCCAAGGGAATCAAGACGCAATCCTCTTCGGCTTCAGCGGACTCAGTCCTTAAATTTTCACCTAAGAGAAGTCCTTCGCCAAAAAAGTCGCCTGCCCCGGGTAACGCGAGAGTTTTCCGAGATTGACCGACGTGGAGCCAAATCCTGACTTGGCCTTTTTGGATTATGTAAACGTACTTGGCTGGATCTCCTTTGAAATAGATACTAGACCCCGCGGCAAAAGCGACAGTCTCCAAAACCAGGTCGTCCGAATCCGCCGTATGACTTACGTGTCCTTCTCCTAATAAAGCACTGTCTAGAAGTTTGCGTATGGAAAGCGACTCCAGACTAATTACCGTAGTTGCTTCTTCTGAATCGCGAATTGCCGGCCGTAATTCGCGCTCAGATGGCTTATATGTGAGCAATTTCCTCATACGACGGGTGTCCAATATTATTTCACGCCGAAACTGGTCATTCATGTATTTCGCGAAATTAGAGATATTCAAATCAAGTTTGTATTCTTTCACCACATCGCGGAGATCACCAATAAAATCTTCCATCCAGGGATATCTGTCCTCGGGATTAAAAGCCATTGCTTTGATCAAAATTGGTTTGAGTTCGGAAGGGATCATTTGATGGTTCTGGACCTTCTCCCGTATATCCATTTCGAGAATTGACCTGACTGTCTGCCCAACCGTGTCTTGATGTTCAATTAACCTTTCTCGAGTTACAAGCTCGTACAGGAGGATACCGATTCCATAAATATCAACTCGTCTATCAATTGGTTTGGCCTGCAGCTGTTCGGGGGAGAAATACAGAAGCTTGCCCGCTACAGGAAAACCTTCAATCGGATTTCGATTCAGGAAAACCCTGGCGATTCCGAAATCAATTAATTTTATGTCAGCCTCATAGGAAATCATTACATTGAAAGAGTTTACATCCTGATGAACCAGCATCAAATTGGCGCCGTCAATGCCCTTTTTTTTGTGAGCGTAAGCCAAGCCTTGGGCCACTCCCAGCGCGACATATAGAACGAATTCTATTGAGAGAGGTTGAGCCGTTCGCCTTGCCTTTGCCAGAATATAGGCTGCATTCCGCCCCTCAATGTATTCCATTGCAATATAGTAATCCCCATCAATCTGGCCAATATCAAAAACTTGGACGATGTTAGAATGATTGAGACGAGCCAAGGTCTTGGCTTCGTTTATAAATCTCTTCACGTAGCGCGCTTTAGTGGAATACCTGGGCAAAAGCTTTTTAATAATTAGCGGCTTTTGGTAACCGCCCAGACCGGAAGTCTTTGCAAGGTATACATCAGACATGCCGCCCTGCGACACACGATCTATCAGACAATAATTACCGAAAATTACAGGCTTAAAGGAGAGCTTACGATCTCCTGAAGGCGCCCGGTTTTGGATCGTAGTATCTTTCATCCGCTTTCTATTTCATTTCCGTGCGCGAAATCAATCGACTTAGATCGTGTCTTATTAACTGAAAATTTTGATATTGCCGCAAACGCACAGCAACTCTTAACAGGAGCGGCGTTCTCTCTGAGATTACCGTAATGTCGATTCGCTCAATATAGAATAAGAAACAGGTCCGAATTTTATTCTCGTTTGAACGGCAATATTTGTGCCGACCGGTATTCGGCGAAAACCTAGTGAGCGGTCCACCAGCAGAAAACTGTCCTTTTGCCGCCAATTGATATGAACGAGCCAAGCTGGAAGAACCGCCGGCTGCTCTTTAGTCTCCGGGGGCTTTCTTAGAGGAAGTTTTTGCAAGACTCTTGATCCGAGAGTAAGGGATTGTTTCTCCTTAAATTGTTCGGCCTGAACCCTTGTCAACGGATATAGCGCCGCAACGATTGAGGATGAGATGGCCAGTGGTGTGCCTGCCCATAACACTGTCAACAAACCATCCGGGACTGAGTTTGCGGGCAGTCCTCCTGATGTTGGCTGAAGCTCATCCGCTGGTCCGACTTGGGTTAATTCTTGATGGAGTAATGAGAGTTGCCCGACCTGCTGAGACACCAAATTCTCAAGCGTTCCAAGCCTGCGCGCTGTTTCTGAGCCCGAAATACCGGAGCCCTGCGCCAACGCCCCACCGATCCTGGATAGACGGCGAGTTACCTCTTCAAGAGATTGGATAGTGGTACCCACTTTTTTGAGAATTGCATCATATTCTACTGCCGAGCTTCTTTGACCTGTTCCCGCCTTGTCTTTATCAACCTCTGGCTCGGGCAAAGGGGAGGCCATGATCTTCTTATAAATATCATTCAACGTCACGAGTGTTTTTTCGGCGTTTTTGTCCCCTGGGGAAACATGCATTGATTTCAATACTGACAGGCTGTCTTCAAGCAATTTAACAAACAAAGGATGGGGAGAAACCTCAGAGCCGCTGAATCGCCGCAGCACACGACTATTCATGGCCAATACTGTGCGGGCCCTCTCGTTTGACGGGAAATATTGACTCAAAATTCTGAATTGTTCAATCAATTCCGAGCTTGCTTCCGCACTTACTTCCCATTCCACGCTTAGGATCAGCACCTCAATCCTTTCGACGACGTTATCAAAGGACACTTTGCCCCCCTGTAGATGCCCTGAAGCGGAAACGCCTGAGGGTCTATTGGCAGTGTTCGATGGTTTGAGTGCGGTATTAATGGGCGCTGTCTTTTTGCTCGGAGCAACTGGTTGAGCAACCTTATCGTGCCTTCCCAAGTCGGCACTCGGCTGTGTAGGGTTCGAATTATCTTGAACGGAACTAGTTACAGGCGCTGCCGCTACTGAGTGGCCCGGAGTTTCGATAGAATCCCCGCCTAAGAGGTCACCAAACAGTTCCTCTATTTTTCTTCCTACTGCCTCGCCGAGTTCCGAGGGAGTTTTATGTTTTGGCTCTTCCGCCACAGGCGGTCTCCAGAATTATTGCGGATTGATTAATGGGCGATGCCGACGCCCTTATCTTTTAGTAATCGCGAACTCACATCAATAACGGTCATCATGCAGATTTTCTTAAAAGTTTCCTTGACCCCATCTCCCCTAAGAGCACTTGCCGGAAATGCAGGAATTCGGCCTTGGGGATTGAGATCTTTTTCCAACTCTGGTACCGGCAGCACCACGACCTTGCTGTCTTCCAGATCCCTCTTATTGTATTGAAAAACAAGCGGCAGGGAACCGATTGATTTTGCTTGTTCCGCCAAGTTTTCTTGAAGATTTTGTAGACTCTCCACATTGTTTACTCTTCTGGCTTCAAGAGAATCAGCGACGAACACGATCCCATCGACTCCTTTTAGAACCAACTTTCTAGTATCATTATACCGCACTTGCCCCGGTACGGTGTAGAGTGAGATTTTAATACGAAATTTTCCGATATAGCCCAAATCCATCGGCAAAAAATCAAAAAAAAGCGTTCGATCTCCCGCTGTGTCTATAGACAAAAGCTCTCCACGAACCTGCTCTCCAAGTGCCTTATGTATACTTATGAGATTAGTGGTCTTACCTCCTCTTCCCGGACCGTAATAAACAACCTTGCAGTGAATCTCATCAGATCTAAAACTGATTATGGCCATAAACGAATCCTAAAGGCACCCAACTCTAAATTAAGTGTTAAACCATTGCCTTAAATTTTCCGCGAACATAGCTTCTATCATTGCAACTGTTTTTCGCACTTCGAGACGAACCAATCCTAAGTGAGTATTATTGCTGAAGATGGTCACCATTAGGCATTCTTCGCCGACATTCGAAAAATGAATATTTTCGGCATTTCCCTTATGGAACAATAGTGAGAATTCTTCTTCTCCGAATAGTCGGGCAATGGCTGTAGTTGCGCCGTAATTGGCGGCGGTTAAAGCTGCCAATGACGCGACTTTCTCTTCATTCATAGCGCCTTGAAAACTTATTAACTGTCCAGCCTTGTCAACCAAAAGGACAGTATGCGCGGCACTTCGAGCCAGCAGGCTAGCTAGTATTGAATCAATACGGTCAAGAGATTGCTTCGTCAGAACCAAATCCGCCATTTGCACACCTGAGCCATTCGAGTCAAAAACTTTATTCGAGAGCGATTTGAGAAATTAGCTACTTGATTCTGGCCGAACAACATAAACTTTTCCTCTTGGATTCCACATTGAATGACCTTCGAACCGTATGCGCTAAAAATTTGATCAGTCAAATACCACGAGCCTTTTCGCGTCTTCGCACGCTCTCCATCAGTAGAAAATCCCAGTTCTCATGGATCGTCTCGTTCTCTGCCTGGACTCGATCTCCTTCAAATACGCCTATTTCCCATGAGAGAATTTCGTAAAAAGCTTCCTCACCTCCTAGGTCACCGGTTTCCGCATGAATTATCTCTCCATCACGGAAGTATATCATCCCCTTCTGCTTTCCGGCCCTGATTTGCATCCGGCAAGTACTTCGGCCGATACATAACAGCTGAATCAAATCAGGAAGACTTATATTCGTTACACTTCCGCTGAATCCATTGGATTTGGACTCGGTTACCAATCGCCATATCACCTGATCGGCCTAAAAAGCCGTTTGTTTCCAGAATTCAAAATTGAAAATCCGACTAGCTAGTAATGTATACTGATTAATACAAAACAATAATTCCAGCGGCTTCCATCGGAACCATACTGCGGGATCAAAGTATGTTAATGAAACTACACATTGATCCGTCGATTTTAGCCGGAGCATAATATACCAGTGTTCCATGATAAAATCAATCAAACCCTTGACCAATTCGAGGAAATGAGAGCTTCTTGCCCACAGATTAACCTTACAATAGAATCGATGACCGTATGCTGAAAACAGTTGAACAGATTCTAAGGCCCCCAATCGATCTGGTGAAGCTCGAGTCTTCTTCTGAAGAAGAATCACGCGAATCGTGTTTGCAAAAAGAGTTCTTTCAATCGAGAACGTAAGAATATATTGGAGAATTCGATGGCAGGAGATAAGTTTCTAAATCCGATTTTGAAGGCGGCTCTCTGTTCGATCGGCACAGTGACCTTGGCCTACCTCGTTATTGCTCAAATCGGAGCCGGGGGGCCATATGACTATTTAGCCTTTGCCCGAGTTATGGTGTTGCTGGGTTTTCTATACCTGCTGGTACAGAGTATCAGGCAGATTTTTCAATCTCGGGAAAATTCTACGATCAATAGTAATAGGAAGGAGCAATGAGCTTCAAACAATTCCTGAGAACGGAATAGGGCGGTCGCTATGACCAAACGTGACTGTGATAAACAGGCTCAAATCCACAGTAAACCCGTGATGAAAACCCGAAACTTAAATGAAGGCAAAGCGCTAACCGGACAATCGAGTGTGGCGTCTGAGAAGACGCGACAGATCTCACCACGCGCGGAAGCACATGTTAGGGCACTTTACAATAAAGCGGCTCAAGCCATCGCTTCTACTGATGATCAGGGCAAGTTTATTGAAGTGAATCCCGCGTTTCAGAACATGTTCGGCTACACGAGAGCCGAGGCCCTAAAACTCACGCATCTCGATATAACGGCCCCGGAATACAGACCGGTCTCCAAAGAAAAGGCCCAGGCGCTCTTCCACCGCGAAATAGAGTCATACCGGTTGGAAAAGATATACGTTCGGAAGGATGGGTCTTTTTTTTGGGGAGACGTCTCTGTGGCCGCGGTCCATACGCCTGAGAATCGCGTACAGTCAGCGGCCATTATCGTGGACATATCAGACCGGAAAAAAGCCGAAGAAGACCTTAAGCGCACCCATGACGAACTTGAGAGACGAGTTACCGAGCGGACGGCTGAGCTGGCGTCAGCCAACCGAGAACTACTAAAAGAAATAGCGGAACGGACGAAGGCCCAGCAAGCACTGAAAAGAAGTCAAGAGCGCTTTCGGGCAATTTTTGATACTGCGAAGGATTGCATTTTTATAAAAAACCAGAATCTCAGATACACGCTGGTCAATCCATCCATGGAGCTTTTGCTGGAATTACCCGCTTCGGAAATCATGAAGCGCCGTGACGAAGAAATATTCGGAATTGAAGCGGCAAACTATCTTCATCAATTGGATTTGCGGGTCCTCGCTGGTGAAATCATTGAGGCGGAGCACACACGCCCAATTAAAGGAATCTCCACCACATTCTTGGACATTCGCGCACCCATGAGAAACGAGCATGGCCGGATTGTCGGTGTCTGCGGCATTTCTCGCAATATTACCGAACGAACTAAAACAGGACTGACGAAGGAAATTGCAATCGAGGATGGACCGTCGACAGTAATGCGGCTTACATTGGCTGAAGCGCGAATGGCAGCCAAAACAGATATCATCATATTGCTCACAGGCGAAAGTGGATCAGGAAAGGATCACTTAGCCCGCTATATCCACGAGAATTCGTACAGATCGAGCGGTCCGTTTTATGCCATAAATTGTGCTGCTATTCCGCCGGAACTTGCTGAATCGGAACTGTTCGGTCACGAGCCGGGAGCCTTCACCGGTGCGACAAGAAGAAAAAGAGGTCTCCTGGAATTAGCTGAAGGGGGGACGCTGTTGCTAAATGAGATTGGAGAGTTAGCGCCAAATTTGCAAGCGAAGCTGCTAACCTTCCTGGATACCCGATCCTTCACTAGAGTAGGCGGTGAAAATTTCATTACGGTAAATGCCAGATTAATCGCGGCGACAAATCGGAATCTGGAACAGGAAGTTCAAATAAACCATTTTCGACTCGATCTCTTTTATCGCCTCAACGTATTATCCATTAAGGTCCCCGCGCTGAGAGAGCGAATCGATGATATTCCCGCCCTTGCCAGACAAATACTTTCTGAGTTGGAACAAGAGCTTCAGCTTTCAAAAACGCCTATCATTACAGATAGTGACATGGTCAGGCTTTGTGCTTACAAATGGCCCGGTAATGTACGAGAACTCCGTAACGTCCTCGAGCGAGCCGTAATTGTTACGGAAGGCTCCCAGCTCAAATTTGATTTTCTGGAATGTGAAATTTCAGACAGCGCAGTTAATTCGTGGACGGTTTTTTTTCCGCCACAGCCTTCTTTTGCTCAGGTAATCACGGAAATGCGCCGTAGCCTAATTCAGGAGGCGTTATTAAGGGCCAGAGGAAATAAACAGGAGGCATCCCGATTGCTCGGTGTTTCTCGCTTTGTTTTGAGGAGGCAGATGAAGACTCTAGGGATGTATGTGCCAAAAGCGCACAAGACGATCGACAGAGATGGACCTAAGTAGCACACTATAATCTCTTATAATTGCGCAAGATTATGACCATTAACTAACAAATGTGCGGAATAGGTCCGTTCCCCTCCAGGGAACTAAAGGAATTTATCCACGGGTTCAATAATCGTTTCGGCTGCTAATATTTTGATATAATGCTGATTTTGTGGCGTGAAGTATCAGGCCGCATGAGTGGCATCATTCATGCATCTACTGAAGGCGGGATGACGTCTTATTTCTTAAATCTCCACACACGATTATCTCTCAACCGACTGCGCAGCGACGTCACATCTCAAGGAATCAACGCACGTAGGGATACTGGACAAGCTCGTGGGTCGGCTAAAGGTATTCAATATTCGGGCCCTTGCGGCGGTCCGGGAAGGACCGAAAATTGAGCTTAGTTTTCGTGAGACAGCACCAGACGTCGCTGCCGACCAAAGGATTCGGATCAATTCTCAGAAAGGTAGCATGTCGCCTAAAATACGCCCGTATTACGGGCCAGAGAAAAACCGGAAAGGAGACGACGGAATCTTCGGAAGGAAATAAATGCGGTTGGGCAAGTTGTTTTTCATCAACGTGACGACAGTTTTGCCGGCCTCTTGTGTGGTTGAGGGACCATCGGGGTCTTGGTGTCAGGGGTACACTGCCGTGAAGGGATTCTGGTGCAAAAGTCACCGAAATGGCAAGACCGCCCTATAATTCCCTGTCTAATGATCCTTCTTCACTCTCGTGCTTTTCAACCAACTTCACAAATGGATTTCGGAGGTGATTATGGTCAGGAAGAAGTTGTCGGGTCTACTCCTTGGGTGCATGGCGACATGTGCGTTCATTATCGTGGCCGCGGGCACTGGGTACGGCAAGACCGTGGAACTGACGTACTCCAATGTGTACCCAGCCACCCACGGCAACCTGATCCTAGCGAATGAATGGTGCAAAGAGATTGAGAAGAGAACAAACGGAGCCGTCAAAATTTCGATGTTCCCCGGCGGGACCCTCACCCCATCTGATCAGTGCTATGACGGAGTTGTCAAGGGGATATCCGATATCGGCATGTCCGTTGTCAGCTACGTAAAAGGGCGTTTCCCGCTCAGCGAAGTGATCGACCTTCCCCTAGGGTACACGAGGGGCAGTCAGGCCACTCGCCTTGCCAATGCCTATTTTGAGAAGTTTAAGCCAAAAGAATTTGATGATACCAAGGTCATGTATCTGATGGCCCACGGACCGGGGATAGTACACACTAAGAAACCCGTTGAAAAGCTGGAGGACCTGAAAGGAGTGAAGGTACGAGGCACCGGAACGTCCGCGAGGGTGATAGCAGCGCTTGGGGCTGTACCGGTGGCCATGCCGATGCCCGAGACTTACGATGCGCTGAGTAGGGGTGTTGCGGACGGTGTTGTCGCGCCTATTGAAGCCCTTAAGGGGTGGAAATTGGCTGAAGTGATAAAATCGACTACGGAGGACTACGGCGCAGCTTATAGCCTCCTTTTCTTCGTTGTCATCAACAAGAAGAAATGGGAATCGTTACCTAAAGATGTGCAGGAGACCATCGAGCAGATAAACAAGGAATGGATTGAGAGGTCGGCCGAGTTGTGGGACAAGATCGACAAAGAGGGAAGGGAATTCACCCTCTCCAAAGGAAATAAAATTATCCCTCTTTCCAAAGAAGAGAACGCAAGGTGGGCCGAGGCCGTGAAGCCCGTGTTAGAGGAGTACCTCAAGTCAATGAAGGAGAAAAATCTTCCTGGTGAAGAGGCGCTCAAATTTTGCCAGGAATGGCTGAAGAAAAATCCGTAATAATTTTGGCTGAATGACTGTCCTTCGGATGTAACTTTAAAGGTCAGAAGAGCCAGCCCAACGGCCCGGCCTAGTTGAATTTTGGACGAAAACGTCTGTACAGAGCGACGGAACTCTTCGTTTGACTGAGTGTCCTCCATCGTTTTGGGCAGGATAAGGTCCGGGCTGATGCTCCCGGTGCAGGCGCTTCTCAATCGGAGTTTCTGAAATGCCAAATGACGTGAAACAACTATTCGAAGAAAGGTTGGGGCGCTATCAAGCCGCAATTGCGCTTGAGCCCCATGATCGTATTCCCATCGCAAGCGGGAGCAATTATTTCGCCGAAATTTATTCCGGAAATACAAAGCAGGAAACTATTTACGATCCGGAAAAATGGCTCCAGGCTGAAATTAAATTTTGCCAGGATTTTCCGGAGGTCGATGTTTTGAGGGATAATCGCATCTACGGCCCTCTATTCGATGCTCTTGATGTGAAGACGTACAAGCTTCCCGGCCGCGATCTCCCGCAAAATACGCAGTTCCAATTTATTGAGCAAGAATACATGAAATCAGACGAATATGACGCTCTGATTGATGATCCTACCGGTTTTATGATGGACGTTTGGCTCCCGCGCATTTTTGGAGAACTTGGGAAGCGTGGAACAGGGCGTTCATATGTGGCCATGCTCAAAGCCGGAATGGCCCAGATGGTATTTGGCGGAACAATGCGCAATCGCGGAATGGTGCTTGAGCAACAATATGGCATGCCACAACCAATGAGTGGGTTTTTCTTGGCGCCCTTTGATGCACTAGCAGACGCGATGCGAGGTATGACCGGAGCACTTTTGGATGTATTCCGGCAACCGGACAAAGTTGTGGCCGCGTGCGATGTGCTGGTTCAGGAAATGGCCCACCTGGCGCTCTCGACGGCAGACCCGTTGAAGCGTTATCCAATTTTCGTGCCGACTCATAAAGCAATTTTTATGTCTCCCGAACAGTTTGACAAATTCTATTGGCCTTCATTTAAGCAAGTCATGAATATCCTGATAGAGTCGGGTTACACGATTCGAGCCTATTTGGAAGGTGATTGGGGAAAACATTGGCGCCATATGCGTGAAATGCCTAAAGGAAAGGTGCTCTGCGACATTGATACTCAGGGAGACATTTTTCAGGCCAAGAAAGACCTGGCAGGTTATCAATGTATAGCAGGGGGGGTCCAGGATTCCATGCTTATCCTCGCAACTCCCGACCAGGTAAAGGAACACGTGAGGGAGCTTTGTGAACGTGTCGGTAACGGGGGGGGATACATCATTAGCGCGGGATGTTCCTTTCCGTACGATGCCAAACCGGAAAACTTTCGAGCAATGATCGATGCTGTTATGGAATACGGATGGCATGACGCCGGTGTCAAAGCGAAGCCGAAGCCTGCTCCGCCTGCATCAAAGGTGGAGGGACTGGAAACCCGCAGATTGTTCACTCCATGGGAAATCAAGAAGGCTGAACTTGGCCCGATACTGGGTGACGAAAATCTCATCATGAAGAATTGGGAACAACTCGAAGGTATGGCCCACACATTCATATGGCAATGGACCTTGTAAGCTGCGGAGGAAATAACAATGGGATCTCTGGCGGAAGCGTTGACCAATCTGGAAGAACAAAGAGTATACGAGCTTGTGGATCAGAAGGTAAACGAAGGGGAAGATGTCCTCAGAATCATTTCCGAATTGAATGAAGGCATGATGAATGTCGGAGAACTTTTTTCTTCCGGGGAGTACTTCATAAGCCAACTCATCTTCTCAGGTGAGATCCTTAAAGAAGTGATGACAAAATTGGAGCCCCTACTGCGCAAAGTGGAAGCAGGCCAATCGTCGGGCAAAGTGGTAATCGGAACGGTCAAGGGGGATATTCATGATATTGGGAAGAATATTGTAATCACGTTATTAAACGGATCAGGATTCGACGTCCTTGATTTGGGGGTTGACGTTCCGGCAGAAAAATTCGTGGAAGCAATAAGACAAACTGGAGCAAAAGTGCTTGGGTTGAGTGCTTTACTAAACTTTACATATCCGGAAATGAAGTCGGTCATCGAACAGGTTGAAAAAGCGGGGCTTCGCGATCGAGTGAGGGTGATCATAGGAGGAGCCCCTTGCAACGAGCAAGTGAGAGAATTTACCGGGGCTGATTTCTGTGCCAAGGATGCCATCGCGGGAGTGAATTACTGCAAGGAAATATATCGTTAGAATCGTAAGCGCGCCATTGACTATCCTCGGGTAACTGAATTGTTCATATTTGCGGCGTTTTTTTCTTGCTATTCGGGTTTCTTGTGCTAATAAGGGGGCAAATCTTATCACCATACTTTCCATATCGGAGAAGCCTGACGGCTTCCGATGTCCTGTCGTCAGGCTTTTCGTTTGTACGCGTGAGCCCATCGTCAAGGGTCGTATAATCAGGAGCATCAACCAGAAACTCGCCAGGCCAAAAATCTGAGACGCTGTCGGCAGTGCCCCTGCCTCCGTGCACAAACATTTCTGCTGCGCAGTCGACGAGATTCCACCTCGCAATCCCGATCAAGACATGTTCAGTTTATTGTTTAATTTAATATTGATTTAATATTGAGAAATTCCTATCAACGTGCTATAATTTAATCGTTAAATGTCCTATTGGACGCTAAGTAATTTCTTTAAGTGAGGTTCGTAATGCCAAGGGTTGTGGTTGTTGTTATAGCATCATTGTTCTTCATTACAGCAATTTTGTCCGGATCGGCACAATCCATGAGCCGCCAAGGATGCCCGCCCCCGAACTACTGTCCTCCTCCTCAATGCCCGGAACGCACATTGGTGACCAGAATGGTCCCGTGTATGAAAACCGAGCTGGTAGCGGAAGTCCTACCTTGTACCAAGACTGTCCCGGTGCAGATGGTGGGCTTTAAGATGCAAAAAGTCATGCTCAGAGGTTATCCTACGGGACAACCTTGTGGAGTTGACCCATGCACCAGATGCTGCCCTCAACCTTTTTGCGAAATTGTGAATCAGAAAGTTCCTTATATTTACTATGACTATAAGACAATACCGGACTACAGAGTAGTATATAGGCCTGTCTGCCGGCCCGTAATGCTTCCGCAGACCTATATGGTGGAAGCTACTCCCATGTGCCGCTAAACCTGGAATTCAGGGTACATTATGTCGAGAGAAGCTCCTGCTGGATGGAGTTTCTCTCGCCCTAATTCAAACTCAGCAATAGAATCTCGGGATTCAGGGTGCGTACTGCACGCCTAAGGCTCAAAGGAACGCAACACTGGTTTCTTCCTACCAGCCGAACGTTGGTAGTGTTCAGCGGAATAGCCTAAAGCGATTATCGAATAGACCGCCTCTTCCTGAGGGACACCTATAGCGGTTTGAATTTTTCGGTCATTTTTCATCGCTTCCACTGCCATTCCGATCAAACAGCTTCCAAGGCCCATACTGTGAGCAGCCAAAAGAATATTCTGAGATGCCAGCATTGCGTCTTCTTTGGGCAATGTGGCTCCCGGCCGACTCCCAACTACAATTGCCGCCGCAGCGCCATGAAACAGTCGATCAACGCCGGTTTGTTCGAATTCAGCTAAGCCTTCCTTCACAATTTCGCAATAGCCCTGATAATACTCCTCCAATTCCGGTTTTCCGACGAGTCTCAGGACTAAACGCAACCATTTCTTCTCCGCCATGGTATTCAATTTCACGTAAAAATCACGAACCTTTTTGCCCAGGGTCAAAAGGGCCTCTCGATCGGGCAATATCGTAAAGGTCCAGAGCTGACAGTTAGTGCCGGATGGCGCTGTGCAACCTATTTTGACAAGATCGTCCAGAATCGAGCGATCCACAGCTTGATCGAGAAAATTCCTGCAGGATCGCCTTGAGGCCATTAGCCTCACCAGTTGAACGGTGTCGAATTGGCCGTATGAAAGCCATTTGTCATCAGCCTGGAAATTCACAAATCTCGACATCTCGGAATCGATCTTGGCAACGGTAATCGCCCCGGTGGGGCAGACAGCTTCACAATGCCCGCAATTTAGGGAGCGATCGCCTGTCACAACTGCTTTTTCGTTTTGCAAAGAAAGCGTCCGGGCAGGACACACCTGGACGCACAATCCGCAACCGGTGCACAGACGGCTGTCGATTTTGGTAGTTACTTGTTCATACATCAATACTCACCTGGGATTAATAAAATCCGGGCGCAAGAATTCCGGATCAGGATAGGTATAAAATCCTTTGCCCGATTTAACTCCTAATTCACCGCGGTTGATCATCTGGAGCAGCGCATCAGGGGGCTTATCCTTCGGATCTTTGGATTCATTATAGTAAACCATCTCGATTGCATACACCACATCTAGGCCTACTTTATCCATCAATGCAAACGGTCCTTCCTTCATTCTGGTAAAGATCATCCAAGCCCGATCGGAATCTCGGAAATCCACAAAACCGTTAGCCCACATATAAAGAACTTCCCTTTTGATGGCTCTCCAAACCCGATTGAAGCAGAAACCTAAGATCTCTTTATTAACTTTGAGCGGAACACAACCAATAGAATAAATCCAGTCAATGCCTGTTTGCATGACCTCAGGGAGCGTTTTTGTTCCTCCCATTATGTCGACCATGTTCACGCCTTGAAGGGGGAAGTAGAAATGAATGTTAAGACATCGCTCAGGTCGCCCGCTGCTCTGTTCCATTTTTGAAACAGGAATAGACGAGCTGTTGGTAGCCAATATGGCTGTGGGTTTTGCTTTTATCCCGAGTTCTTTGAAAACTTTGTTTTTGAGTTCGATATTTTCAGGTGCCGCTTCGATGATAAGGTCGGCATCGGTTACAGCTTCATCCAGATTGGTCGTTTTGTGAACTGATTCTTTGCATTTCGGCCAATCGGGCCAGGGGAAGAGAGGCTTTACGTTCTTTGCTTCCATGTCGTGTTTGATTTTGTCATAGGTTTCGTCAAAGGCGTTTTCAAGCGGATCGTACGCTTTTACCTGATAACCGGCATGGGCAGCAAGTATGGCAATTTGGGCCCCGAGTATTCCAGCACCGACTATAGCAATCTTTTGCAATGGATTATTCATGAGTTAGCCTCCTTTCGCACAAATTCGGTTGCGCGCACCAATCTTTGTCTTGGATAGCCGGCTGTGGTGTCCGTTTATATACTTAGTCGATCATATGAGAAGGATTTACAAGGGAAATATCACCGCTAAGGATTGCTTGATCGTATACTAGCTCAGCTCATTTCCTCATCCAGGATTTGCGAAGTCGCGGGTGATACAGCGACGATTTCCACTTATTCGCAATCCTGAAACTGAGTCGCACCTTATATAATTGAAGAGTTGCGATCAGGCCTGAATTCCATGCATTTTTAACCAATCTCTTCGGAGTCAAATCCGTGTCGGACCAGGCCACAACCCGATCAAGATTGGAACAAATTGAGGATGCACCCAGCCATCGTATTCCGGTTGGGGCCCAACCGTCATGCGAACTAAGATTGTCCAGCAAAACCATACTCGAGCCGCGACGGGCAAGGATGAGCAGACTATCATGAGGAACTGGATGTTCCGGTTGCATGCCCCTGCTTACAAAACCGTTTTGTGTGACAATTGCCTGATTAAACAGTTTATTTGGCCATTGCCATGAATACGGATAAACATACCAGGCACCGAGCCTCTGATCGTCATAAAGCATACGAATCAGTTGCTTAAGACCTCCCCAGCCTCGAAAAATTGGAGCGCGTTCATGTGAGGATTCTAAATCAAGAAATACGAAATTGGTGCCCGACTTCACGTCGGGGACCTGACTTATTAAACTTGATAATAATTCATTTCTTATGTGTGCAGCTTCTTTCCAATCGGTGCTGAGTCCCGCGTGAAACATTGCCATGATGCCAATAGCAGCTACTGCGGTCACCTTCAATATTATTTTGATCATCACAGAGCGCGAGCCCGTAAGGAGCGCGGCCAGGATAATTGCCAGGCCGAATGATCCGGCAGAATAGATCCGGCTAGACCAATTAAAATTAAACCACGATGTGTTCCCCTGCGGAACCAGTCCCCATTTGACAATAACTGTATCCATAATTTTTGGAGCAATTGACCCATAACCCGCCAATTGGTAGGGCAGAATCCCCAAGAACAAAATAGCAATCCCTAACAGAATTAAATACGACCTGTCCTCTTTTAAAAACGCATTTCCTGTCCGGCTCTTTTGCTCGGCTGTGGAGCGCAAATTTATTATCAAAAGAGCGGACCAGATGATTACACCAACACCCAAAAGAAGTATGACCGGATCCCAAGATATGGAAGTGAAAGGTGCGGCAAGATAAAAAGGTATTAGAGCTATGTATGACCACATCAATTCCCAGGAAGGAAGCAGACTCTGATGATTAACCGCGCCTCCACTCAGAAGCAAAAAACGTATTGAAATAGAAATCGTGAAACCCACAGCCAGAGCCGAGATTAATCGAATGAAAAAATCTCGATCCGAGAATTCGGATCGATGGCGTACCCATACCGGCCACACAAGAAACGGAATAATGAACAGCAGAAAACTGGAGGCTTCATAAGTCAGGAACGCCACCAGGTACAGCATGACAGGGGCAAAGAGGTCCGTCCATGTTAAACCTTTAGCGGCCCATCGCTGAAAACTAGCTACACATGCCCAAAATAACAACATACTTAGTCGGGAATTGTCCGTACAAAGCACGTAAGTCAGACAGGAAACCGTAGGTAAGAAGAAGGCGAATAATATCGCCAGAACTGCAAATGAGCGTTTTCCCGGGAAAGCTGTCAGAAGACACCAGCCCATCATTAGACAGGCCCCGGATAAGAGCAGTAGAGACGCGAGATTGAAAGCTATTTTATTAAATCCGAAAATCTCGAATAAGGTGATCCAGTAGATCCCCTCTACTGGTCTCAGGGAGGCTTTGGCATAAGCCAATAGAGACGCGGGAAAGCTGTTGTGATAAGGCCAACTGAATATCCACCAATCATCCCCTTCGAAACCAATGTCCCCGGTGAACAATGTTATAGCCAGGGAATAGAGTGTTAGCCCTACCGCCACGGGCAAAAGAATCGACCAAACCCCTTGCGAGTTTCTCATGTGCGATTTCGAGAAAGAATCACTCAGCAGACGTAATAAAAACCGCCACACTGCGGTTAAATAGAAGAACAACGTTTATAAATACCAAATTTACCAGACAAATATCAAATTGTTTTTTTGATACGCCCCACTTTCATTCGATTTTTATGACAAGTGTAAATCTGCAATGTTCTTGACCTGGAGACACGCTATGTGTAAACGTAATGAGTTTAAACATGCTGAGCTGACTATAAGCAGCGGGTGGAGGTCAAGGTATGATCCCAGTTTGTGAACCGGTCTTGGATGGCCGAGAGACTAAATACGTCTTGGATTGCCTCGAAACCAATTGGATATCTTCAGCCGGAAAATATATTTCTCTTTTTGAAGAAAAATTCAGCACATATTGCGGTATGCCATACGGCGTTGCATGCACCAGTTGCACCGCAGGCATTCACATGGCCTTTCTTGCTTTGGGGATTGGCGCCGGGGATGAAGTAATTATTCCCGATTTTACTCTAATAGTGTCCGCCAACACTGTTATATTAACAGGAGCTAAACCGGTCCTGGTTGATGTAGATCCGAAAACCTGGTGCATCGACCCTGATCTTATCGAGTCCAAAATCACTCCTCGCACCAAGGCGATCATGCCCGTGCACATGTACGGACATCCATGCGACATGGAAACCATCTGCAAGATTGCAAAAAAACATGGCATTTTTGTAGTAGAAGATTGCGCGCAGGCCCACGGGGCCGAAGTAAACGGACAAAAATGCGGGAGCTTCGGCGATGCTGCTTGCTTCAGCTTTTATGGGAATAAGATACTTACTACTGGTGAAGGGGGAATGGTCCTATGTAAGGAGAAAGAAATTGCTGAACGACTGCAGCTGTTACGCAATCAAGGATTTCAGGAGCCGAGATTTGTGCATGAGCTGATGGGCTTTAATTATCGTTTGACTAATATTCAAGCCGCTATCGGAGTTGCTCAAACTGAAATGCTCGATGAAAAAGTGGCAAAAAAACGCTGGATCGGCCGAACATATAACGAGCTCTTGGCCGGCCGGTCGGATGTGACCCTCCCTTATGAAGAACCATGGGCCAAAAACGTGTACTGGATGTATGGCATCCTTCTGGAGAAGAGTTTTGGCATAGGAAAAGATGATCTGATGAAGAAACTCAAGAGCATGGGCGTAGAAACTCGCTCGTTCTTTTGTCCAATGCATATGCAGCCTCTCTTTAAAAATTCAGATCCCCGTTTTCCGGATATCGCGGGAGATTATCATGTATCTACCGATCTGTGGAATCGAGGACTTTACCTGCCGTCCGGCATTGGGTTAACGCGTGCCCAGATGGAGGAGGTCGTCCAGAAACTGATTGAATGTCGCGCGTGATTCGGTGTTATTGTTCGACTGAATAAGTATATGGATTAATACTCTTAAAACGCCCGCGACGCGGGCTTCTATGATTTATGGAGGTGATACGTGGAAGGAGATCCACGGGTCTCTATAGTTCTTGCAACCTATAATGAACGTGAGAACATTCTAGACACTATTCAAAGCATCTTTCAGCATGTAAAAGACCCCGCGGAGGTTATAGTCGTTGATGATGATTCTGAAGACGAGACCTGGAAATTAATCGAAAATTTCAGTGATCCTCGAGTTATTCTTATTAGGCGAGTGGATACCAGAGGACTTGCCTCCGCATTTAATAGAGGAATTATCGAATCGCGCGGTGAAATAGTAGGATGGATGGACGCGGACATGTGCATGCCGCCTTCGATGCTTCCAGATATGATTAGAAGACTTGATGAATATGACATTGTCGTAGGATCACGTTATGCTCCGGGAGGCCAAGATGATCGAGCATTCTTGAGAGTCGCTTCGAGCCGGCTCATTAATGGTCTTGCACAGTTAATACTGGGTTATGGCATAAAAGATTACGACAGTGGGTTCGTCGTTTTGCGAAGATCGGTTTTCAATAAGGTTTCCATCATACCAACCGGGTATGGCGCGTATTTTATGGAATTTCTCTACACTTGCAGGAAGAAGGGCCTCACAGTTTACGAAATGCCATATGTGTTTAGAGACCGAGCCAAGGGTATATCGAAATCAGCTCCTAGCCTTCTAAGATTTTTCAAGACAGGCATGCAGTACGGTATCAGGATTTTCACTGCGCGACTGCGGAGGATTGATTGATGTCTCATGAAATCATACATCCTTCATTTGAACGAAGTGATGAACGGGGCACTTTTCAGGAGATTCTCAATGACGGCCGATGGGAAGCTCTTATTCGCGGCAGCATGAAAGCGGGCGCTGTGATGGGAAATCACTATCACAAACGTACTCTGATTTTCTTTTATTTAACAACCGGGGCGGCGTCAATAAAGACTGTTCATGTGGAAACCGGCGAGAGAGATGAGTTTCAGATGAAATCAGGACAGGGTACAGTGCTTCGATTCAATGAATCGCATGCCATTCGTTTTTTGGAAGAGTCGGAATTTATAATGCTCAAGTCTCAGAAATATGAATCCGATGATCCGGATACTTACCGTTTTTTGGTAGAGGATTGAACTGTTGGAACCGTACGAATACGAGACTTTATTCGAATTTGAATCATTTTATTGGTGGTACAAAGCACTTCACTTAATTTTGCTCGATACTTTGAAGTCTTTGGGTCTTTCACCTGGCGCTAAAGTTTTGGATGCCGGGTGTGGAACGGGACAAAACTTAGCTAATATAATTGATGCGATTACTTCCGACGCTTACGGATTCGATATATCCGGATATGCAGCCGTTTTTTGGAAGCGAAGAGATCTTCAGAAGACGTGCCTAGCCTCAATCGACGAGATACCGTTTGCTTCGGAATCTTTTCAGGCCGTGGTTTCTGTGGATGTATTGGAATGCGAGCAAGTGAATGAAGAGAGGGCCTTCAAAGAAATTTGGCGAGTTCTTAGTCCCGGTGGGTATATGGTTCTTGTTGTGCCTGCATACGACTGGCTAATCGACAAAGAGCATCACAAAGCCGTTGGGGCTGTAAGGCGCTATTCCAAGAATCGCTTGCTGGAACTTTTTAAAGAATGTCCCATGGATATTACTAGAATGACCCATCTTTTTGGATCAGTTCTGCCGGCGGTAGCCGGGTACCGATGTACCGGCAATTTGTTCAGCCGAAACAGGACGGATCAGCCCCGGTCCGATCTTAAACCTCTTAATCCTATTCTCAACCGTATCCTGTTTAAGCTGGTGAATATGGAACGTATGTTATTGCGGAAATTAAATATTCCGTTCGGAAGTTCCATAATGACAGTGGCGCGAAAATTATAAAATAATGGGAATTAAGGCTTGGCAACTCGGGGCTCCCAATACCCTGGTCTATAGGTTTTACGATGGCCTGCGGGAACGGCTTAACCATAAGCTGGTAAAGTTCCTTTTGCGCGAAGGTGTGAAAGGTGACAATTGCAGAATCCTGGAAGCGGGTTCCGGGCCGGCATTTGCGTCTTCGATTTTCAATACGGAAGACCGCATCTGTCTCAGCATAGCAGTTGATATTGATATAGAAGCGCTTCTTGAGGCACGCCGTCGTGATTCCGAACTAGCCTTAGTGGTAGCAGACGTACAGCGTCTGCCGTTCCGAAACGGAAGTATCGATCTATGTTGGAACAGCAGCACGATTGAGCATCTGGAAACCCCTGAGCGAGCGTTAAATGAAATGAAGCTGGTGACCAGATCCAGCGGAATGGTTTTCATCGGGGTGCCCAATTCGTACGGACCATTGGGATTTCAGCGTCTTATAAGCGATACTACTGTTGGAATCTGGATCGGCAGGACTTTTAATCGTGAACAGTTGACAAAAATGTTATCAGACACAGGACTGCAGCCTGTTCATCATATTTTTTATTTTTTCCGGTTTTTTGTGGGCGTCCTGGCACATAAACGCCCAGAGTAATAGAATGAGTGAATTTCTTTGATCTGCGGCTAATCTGATGTTCGCGTCTGATCAATATGGCGGCCGTGAGTTTCTCACCGCATTCATCAATCCAACTCAGTGCATTTCTCTGGTTGTTATTGACGCCAAAAACAATTTATTCAAGCTTAAACAAAGCTCATATTGGGGGATAATTTATGAGAATCTGGCCTGGTAAGCCATATCCTTTAGGGGCCACTTACGACGGAGTAGGAACGAATTTTTCGGTATTCTCCGAAATTGCTGAACGTATTGAACTGTGCCTATTTGATGATGACGGAAGAGAAACCCGTATTGATTTGCCGGAAACGACGGGATTTTGTTGGCATGGATACTTTCCTGAAGTATCCGCCGGGCAACAGTATGGGTTCCGCGTTCACGGCCCGTGGGCCCCTGAGCAAGGGAATCGCTGCAATCCAGCCAAACTGTTACTGGATCCTTATACAAAAGCACTTAAAGGTCAGGTCAATTGGAATGAGGGTGTCTTTCCATATTATTTCAAAGAACCGGATGGAGGCCCAAATACAATTGACAGTGCCCCTTTCGTGCCAAGATCAGTGGTGATTAATCCATATTTTGATTGGGGTCACGAACAATTACCGCGTCGGCCATTAAATGAAACTGTAATTTACGAAGTTCACGTGAAAGGCTTCACTGCCGACCACCCTGATGTTCCTGCCGAAATCCGAGGCACTTACTCCGGGTTGGCCGCTCCTGCCATAATAGACTATTTGACGGATCTGGGAGTCGCAGCGCTGGAGCTTCAGCCCGTTCATCAATTTGTTCATGACGCTCACCTGATTGAAAAAGGTCTACGGAATTATTGGGGTTACAATTCCATCGGATATTTTGCGCCGCATAACGAGTACTCGAGTCGAAACCGACTTGGGCAACAGGTGCAGGAATTTAAATTAATGGTGAAAACACTGCACGAGGCCGGTATCGAGGTAATTTTGGATGTCGTTTACAATCACACTGCGGAAGGAAATCATTTAGGTCCGATATTGTCCTTCAAGGGAATTGATAACGCGGCCTATTATCGCCTCATGGAAGATAATCCTCGGTATTATATGGACTACACTGGAACCGGCAATAGCCTGAATATGAGGCATCCTCATGTCTTGCAACTAATTATGGATTCGCTCCGATACTGGATTCTTGAAATGCATGTAGACGGTTTCAGATTTGATCTTGCGGCGACTCTGGCTAGAGAGCTTCATGATGTGGACCGCCTGTCATCCTTTTTCGATATTATTCAGCAAGACCCGACAATAAGTGAGGTGAAGCTTATCGCTGAGCCGTGGGACCTAGGTGAAGGTGGGTACCAGGTTGGCAACTTTCCTCCGCAATGGGCTGAATGGAATGGCAAATACCGGGACTGTGTCAGAGATTTTTGGCGAGGAAAGGACCAAACACTTGGTGAATATTGTTATCGATTCAGCGGCAGTTCGGATTTATATGAGACCACCGGGCGTCGGCCCTATGCAAGCATTAATTTCATCACGGCTCACGATGGTTTCACTTTGAACGATCTAGTTTCGTATAACGAAAAACACAATGAAGATAATGGTGAGAACAACCAGGATGGAGAAAGTCATAATCGCTCGTGGAACTGCGGGGCAGAAGGTCCAACTGAAGATCAGGAAATCCTGAACCTTAGAGCTAAGCAGAAACGGAATTTCTTAGCAAGCCTGTTTCTGTCGCAAGGGGTCCCGATGCTTTTGAGCGGGGATGAGATTGGTCGGACCCAAAATGGTAATAACAATGCTTATTGTCAGGATAATGAAATTTCATGGCATAACTGGCAAGCGATTGATGAAGACCTTCTTAAGTTTACCAAAACGATCATAGAATTTCGGAAGGATCACCCGGCATTCAGGCAGCGAGGTTGGTTTCTCGGCAGGACAATCAGAGGAGGCGACAGGTATGATATCGCTTGGTTCAGATCTGATGGTAATGAAATGTCTGAGGAGGACTGGAACCAGGGATTCGCCAAGTCAATAGGCATCTTTCTCAACGGAAAAGCAATAACAGCTCCCAATTTGAACGGCGAACGCGTCTTAGATGATATTTTCTTTATTATTTTCAATGCTCATTATGACTCAATTTCTTTCGAATTGCCTGAGAAAAAGTGGGGTGAAAGATGGGCCAAGATCATGGACACTTCCGGACCAGGCTTTTTGAATGGTGATGAAAAGATATCTTTAGCCGGTGAGAGTATAGCAATCAATTCACGATCCTCGGTCCTGCTTCGAGTAGTTGAAGAGGAATAATTCAGGGGGGCCTTTTAGGGTATCCACAGCGTCTCCCAGGTACTGCAACATTTTTCACACAAGGGAATTCTTGGAGTGATCACATCTTAGTAAAATCGGAGGCTTAAGGACCTAAGACTTTGTTTTAAAACAGAGATCAATCCAATTTCTATAGAGAGGTTTTAATGACTTTTCCCGTATCCGGCGTGGAGACGGCTGCGTGGATTCCGCCACTCGTAGGCTTAACGATTTCCTTTTTTACCTCCATGGGCGGAATTTCGGGCGCTGTCCTTATATTGCCTTTCCAAGTAAGCGTGCTCGGTTTTACCTCACCGGCCGTATCGCCCACAAATTTGGTTTTCAACATTGTTGGAATTCCCGGTGCAGTATATCGCTATTTTCGCGAAGGCAGGATGAACTGGCCCCTTGCTTGGAATATCATTGCAGGCACTTTTCCCGGTTTGTTTCTAGGTATGATCATACGTATACTGTATTTGCCCGATCCGCGGCCGTTTAAGCTGTTTGCAGGGTTGGTGCTTTTATACATCGGCGGCAGAATGGTTTTTCAACTCATCGCAGACAGGGGAGCAGCAGAATCCGCGGCAAAAATCGCGGAAGATAAAATGAGAAAGGAGGCTGTCTTACGGCCTGAGAATGGTGCTCCCAGTCAACCAAAATCTTCGGCTATATGCACGATAAGCTGGTCTCTCACACGGACGGAGTACGAATTTTTCGGGGAATGCTTCAGTTTCCACACCACCGGTCTTTTTATTCTGTCTCTGGTCGTCGGACTGATCGGAGGTATTTATGGAATAGGTGGTGGAGCGATTATCGCTCCTTTCATTGTCTCATTTTTTCACCTTCCCATCCATACCATTGCCGGCGCGACTTTGATGGGAACATGCGTAACTTCAATTGGGGGAGTAATCTTTTATCCATTGATCGGACCATATTTTGCTACCGCGGGCGAGGCCGTTTCGCCGGACTGGCTGCTCGGGTTTCTCTTTGGCATAGGCGGATTCGTAGGAATGTATCTGGGAGCCAGAACCCAGAAATACGTTCCCGCAGCCATTATTAGGCCCGCTCTGGCGATTTTGATCACTGTCGTGGGTCTGCAGTACGTGGTCGGCTATTTCTTATGAGACCTCGTTACTTCTTCTGAATTCCCCGACCTACCGAAAAGGCATCCCCAAGGTAAGGTCCCAATCCATAATATCCGCTGGCCTCCACTGCAAAGAGAAAGGGCTTAATTTTCTCTATGTCAGGATATCCTTTTGGGGTTAGATATTCCTCGTCCACTTTGACATCCAGAACTTGACCAACAAATTGTGTGTGCAAACCTATTTCTATGGTGTGAATGACTTTGCACTCCAGGATCAGGGGGAATTCCTTCACATATGGAGCATTGACAGTTTCTGCTTTTACTGGCGTAAGCCCTGCCCGAGCAAACTTGTTCTCCGATTTTCCGGATACAATTCCGAAGTAATCAGCCTCCTTGACATGCGACTCGGAAGGAATGTTGATAGTGAATTCCTGCTGCACAACGATATTACCATAAGTGTACGTAGCTTTCCGCAAGGAAACCGCAACACAGGGCGGGCTGGAACAACAAATACCTCCCCAGGCGGCTGTCATGACATTAGATTTCCCTTCTCGATCGTACGTGCCAATGACAAGAATCGGGGCGGGATAAATTATGGTCCTGGCGCCGATCGATTTTTTCATAACACACCTCCAATAATCAGAACTTCTTGAGAATTATGACTCCACTGACCAGCAGAACGGCACCAATAACTCGGGGAATGTTGATTGGGTGAACCGGGTACCCGACAAGCCCCCAGTGATCTAAAAATAGGCTGGTGACCATCTGGCCTGCAACCATGAATCCAATCATAGTCGCCGCTCCCAAAATAGGAGCGGCTGCAACCGTCGTGGTTACCAGGAAGGCCCCCATTAGTCCACCGGTCCACAGCCACCACGGAAGCTGTGTCATTTTACCGAAACCCGGCCATGGAATTCGCAGCACTAGGACAGAAAACAGCAGTACCAGCGTACCGACGGCAAACGAAATCGTAGCCGCCAGAATTACATCCCCAGCCCACAGTCGCATCAGTACCTGAATTTATGCCGGCCTGTGCCGGTGCACAAGCTCCTGCTAGCAGGACAACTATAATATAAAATATTTCCATTGGGCTGCTCCTCTGGACAAATATACTGCAATAACCGGATAACCGCGGCTATCGCTTTCGGTAATATCCCCCTCTCTTTTCATCTTAAGGTATTTAGGCGTCCATCGGAAAGCCGATTTCAATATTACGCGGCATCCGTCGTCAGCAATGCCTCTTGGCATCTCCAAATGCATTGCAGCCGTCGGGCACTTTCGGCTGTGTCCGGGCGTGGATTGTAGGACAGAGGTTCACTTCCTGAAATTCATTAAGGCCTTGGGTCCAGGCAAAGAGAAAATATGATCATATGAGAAAGCTCTTCGAAAGTTTTTTGCGGTTTTCCGACTACTTGGCAGGATAGTTCAATTTTATATAGATAGCGGCCGCTTACCGGAGGTTACGATCGGAATAGTGATGAATGCCGCGGAAAAGCTTTCGCATGTTCTTGTTCGCTTCCAGCCAAAGCATCTAAAGCCAGCGCGTGACGTTCATTAATCCTCACTTACGTTTATAATCGATTATTTCAGTTAAAACGCCATTCAGCTTCTTAGGATGGACAAATGCAAACTCGCAGTCACGAAATGGACGTGCAATCTCCCCACGAGAATCCGGTATGAAGGGATAGCCTTTGGCCTGGAGATCTTTGACAGCTTCACGTGTATTATCCACATTGAGGCTGATAACCATGACGCCTTCGCCTCGTTTCTCGATAAATTTGGCGACATCACTGTCGGGAGTCGTTGATTCCATCAGCTCGAAACCAACCTCTCCTATCCAATAACGAGCCACCCTGATTTTCTCCAGCTCATCCACATATTCATCATCCGGCTTGTCCTTGCCCAAAAGGGGTTCCCAGATAATGCGGGCTTCGCCGAGATTCTTGACTGCTATGCAAATATGGTCGATCTTGTTAAGCTTCATTGTTTACTCCTAATTCCCGGTGTCCTACCTCAGACCTCAATTCTGGCTTGGATTGTTTATTTTGCGCCGCAAGTCGTCCTGGAGACTTTTTCCCTCAAGAAAACTGCGGCCTGCAAAGAACTTATAAATTTGCTTCTCCAGCTCGCGTGCGGCTAATTCAGTCTCTCAGTAGCTTGTCGCTTCTCCGCAAACATATGAGAGTTTTCGGAAAGAGGGTCCAGGTCCACTGGGCGTGGGGCCGACAATGCACCTCGATGTCCCTTGCCTGCGATTGACTTAATGCCTGCACGAAGGCATTGCTCGCCGTGCGCGGAGCACCTTTTGCAAAAGGGTTTTCCCCCTGGTAATCCGCTTTCTGAAGGTCATTTCTCATCCCATCAACGGAGCTAATTCAATGACCCATCCTATTCTAGAACCTGGATATTATCATCAAACTTGGTCAACTTTTCCAATCCTGCCTCGGTTACAACAAATGAGTTCTCAATGCCCGCTAGCCCCTCACCGGGCAGAATAAATTTGGGCTCCACGGCCATCACCATTCCTTTCTGTAAAACATAAGGAGATTTTTTCCCTAGGACGGGCAATTCGTCCAGTTCTAATCCAATACCATGCCCAACAAACGGTACCGGATGAGGGTAACCCATAAAACCTTTAGTAATACCCGCTTCAGCAGCCATATGCACTGCGATTTCATAGAGTTGCTCCGCCCTTGTTCCGGGACGGCCATTCTTCATTAGCGCATTTTGAATATCCAAAGCGACGGAATGGGTTCTGAGAAATTTCTCCGGAGGATCGCCCAAAAAGAAAACTCTGGTTTGATCCACCATGTAAGAATCCACAACCCCGACATAGTCGATACTGATAGGCTCGTGTCGTTTGATAATCTTGGACCCGGCCCCTTGGGGCATGGACGGACTGAGTCCAGGCCCACCTGTGGGCCCAAAATGAGAGCTTGGCACTGACGAATTTGAGCCGGACATCAGATGGCCATAGAAAATATCGTTGTTGAAGCTCCTTATTCTTACAACTCCCTGGTGACCATTTTTTCTGTACCGAGCTTCCAGGAGGCCTGCGAACTCGACTTCCGACATTCCTTCCTTGATGATTTCTCCCACTGCTGAAAATAGCGAATCATTCATGCGTCCGGCTCGCCGGATGATTTCAAGCTCGTAATCGGATTTGATCATTCTGATTTCTCTTATCAAGGGCGAGATGTCACTAATAATCACATTGGGAAATAGTTCGGAGTAAAGCTTGTAATTATTGACCGGGAGCACGTCCAACTCCATACCCAGGCTTTCCATGCGACCGGAGCAGGCTGATTCAATGCTCTTTCTTAAATGGGAAAAACTCTTGATTCCGGATATGGATTCGAGGGGAGATTCTTCACGTGCTCTTTCAAGAGTCCTTCTTACTAGAAGAAGAGGTGCGCCATCTACCGGCACAAATAGATGACAGTCCTGACCTGTCCCTGAAAAATAATAGAGGTCGACCCGCTGAATTATCAGGGCCGCATCCAGGCCATTCTTGGCCATTGCGGATTGAAGATTTCTTATGCGTCTTTCAATTTCCGATAGAGGTGTTAATTGCATTGTCTACAACCTGATTTGAGGATTATCCGGCAGAAAAAAAGCTGGAATACCGCTCGATTTTAGAATTATGCCTAAGAAAATGGGTAATGTGGGGCAAATTAGACCGGACCACCTCAAACTGCTGGTCGGGACTTGCCGGATTTGAACTAGCGACCTCTCCATCCCGATTGTTTATAATAAGCTAATTCCGGAGCCGTCTTGCTGAGGTTCCCCTGAAAATCAATATTCATTGAACACGGTCTGGGTTCATGAGTTCTCTTGCGAAGGCTAAGGTCAAGAAAGTGCCAAGAGATTTCCAGTCAGCTCCGTCTTCATTCACTCCTGAGTTTCATTTCCGATGGAATTTAGCACTGTCATTAAAATTTTTCCACCCGAATAACTCTTTCACCTCTATTGCAATGCCCGCCCTTCGGACTGCATACCAGGAAAGCAGTTTACAACTATGCGTGGTTCGGTCCGGTTGGCACGAGCCAAAATTCTCTCCTGGAATAGGTTGCGACATGGGCTTTGGCGCCGCGGCAGACTCGTAAGCAAGGTTTCTTATGGATTTGCCCACAGACTCATGGGGCGTAAGCGAAATCGTTGTAGTTCATCAGTGCAAGTATGGTGGATATTCGGACCCGTTTGTCAAACATATGCGGCATTATTTTCATGATAAACTTGGAGCGGTCGATATTAGTGGAAATGAGCAACGTCGCGAGTCGGGCGGCAAAAAGAAATCGGTACGCAGACTTCACCGGATCAAATTCATTGGAATCTTTCCAAAAGTCCCTTTCCCAGTAGTAGTTCAGCTTCCTTAATATCGAATCAAACGAATAGACCGATCTCATGACCCGTCTGTATCCCTGCAAAAGATCATCTGCGGACATCTTGGCCGGAGAAAAGACAACATGCTGGGTGTCATATTTGCTCCAGTCCTTGTGAAAAATCCTGCCCTCTGCTTCAAGACGTTTGAATAACTTGGTTCCAGGCAAGGGAGTGAGGATATTAATCATTGGCATTAATAGGTTTGTTTCTCCAATAAAACCTATTAATTCGTCAAATGTTGCTTGGGAATCGAAATCATAACCCACGATAAATGAGCTGTGAACCAATATACCGTATGATTGTATTCTTTTGATTGCTTCCAAGTAGTCAAATCTTCGATTAACTCCCTTTTGCATCATCGCAAGGTTCTCTTGTGACGTCGACTCAAAGCCAATGAAGACGGCCCCGCACCCACTCGCTCTCATCAATTGGAGTAGCTCGGCCTCTTGTGAAATGTTGATGGATGCCTGACACATCCAGTTGATGTTATGCGGCTTTAGAGCCAAAAACAGTTCCTTGGCGAATTTCTTGTTTGCAATAATATTGTCATCGGCAAAGAATATCGCCTGTTTCTTCTTATATGGGGCATGACTGCTGATACTCTGAATCTCAGAGATGACCTGCTCTATGGTTTTGTTTCTAATCGTCTGTCCGTCAAAGGCGTGCACCGCGCAAAATTCGCAATGGAACGGGCAACCTTTTGAGGTCTGCAGAATATCGAGGAGATATCGTCCTTGCGAAAGTGATGTCCGATCGGGCATAGGAGCAGCCGCTAGATTGGCGAACTTATCGGCCTTGTAAAGCCTCTTTAAGTTACCATTTTCGACATCCTGTAAAACCGTGTGCCAAATATCTTCAGCCTCACCGATTACAACGCTATCGCAGTGCGGAAGAGCATCTTCGGGACACATTGAAGGATGTATACCGCCCAAGACCGTTTTGGTTCCTCGCGCCCGATAGGTTTCTGATATCTCATAGGCTCGCTTGGCAAACATCGTCCTCACCGTGATTCCCGCAAGATCTGCCTGCCATCCATAATCAATATCTTCAATGTTTTCGTCGAAAACCCTAATCTCGTGCTGTGACGGGGTTAGTGACGCAAGGGTGGGGATGGCCAAGAGATATGAAATATGCTTTCTCGACAGGAGGAATGTCGCGCCAAACTTATAATCGTAGAAACTCCTTCGAGAGTCAGAGCTGTTCCGCGGAATTACCAAAGCTATTTTCATTTCTGCACTCTTCTTTCGCTTAATAGACAGCCGTGCAAAAAGTGAGTTCTCATTTTGAAAGTTGAATCCTTTGGGCCTTGAGTTCGGAAAGACCCAAGACCGCAAGAAGATAGCATACCACGGATTCCGCTCCCCTATTAGTACTAATCCCATTGGAATCGATACCGTCGGCCACAGAGCCGTCCGCGAAATCGTAAAGCTGAGTGTTCAATCTGTTTCTGCCCAGGAACCAATCAAAAGCAAGACGAGCAAATTTTAGGGTACTCACTGTCATTCGTTACCTCTGAAGCCGCAACGTATGCTTCCACCAAATAACCTGCGTCAATGGATTCTTGTCCGAAGAGAGCCCGTTCCCCGCCTTTCGGGTACCAACCTTCATTACCGATAAGCTCGAAATAGACTCCGTTCCACTGCTGCTTGGTAAGAAAATCCAACGATTCCAGTGCAACCTCCAGGTATTCTTCGGTTTGGGTTACCTGGAAGGCACGTAGCAATGCCTCGGGGATTTTCGCATTTCCGTGAGTTATTGCGTTCTCGAACCAATGCCATTCGCTACTCCGGTTCTCTTTGTACAGGCTGACAAGACTATCGGCCAACTGGATCAGGAGCCGCTTAAATTGACTTGCTCCCACGAATTTGTGCAAAAGATGGGACATTCCTATAATGGCGTAGGCCTTGGCTCTGGGTGCTTCAATTTCCAGTATTCTCGGATCGGCTTTGGCCATTATATTTTGGGCCAGGGCTCTTATTTGTTCTTTTGGACCCCATCTCACGACGGCTCCGAGTCCCCAAAGGACTCTGCCCAACGTATCGTCCGTTCCTTGCTCATCCTGAAATCTTCGATCATAGGACATGAATTTATGGAAATGGCCTGTTTCTGTCTGCGAATGATTCAAAAAGCTGACGTAAGTCAGGATGAAAGGAAGAATCTCTTCGTCTTTTTGTTGATCATAAAGATTCATGAGTGCGGCAAGTCCACGACCGACGTCATCAGCGCTGTACCCATGATTACGATCCGGCACACCAAAGTACGCATGCTGCAACAGACCCACATCGTCCGTCAAAGACGTCAAATGATTAAGGTTTATCTCCGGAAGAGTAATCAGTGGAAGCATCTTTTGCTTCCAAGAAGATTTTACTTTGAGATCCTTTCGCTTACCAAGCATTTGCTACAAACATTTCCAAGTACTGACGACCCACCTCTCGCCACACCATTGTGCGCCCGTACTCGTAAGCTGCCTTACGCATCTTGTTCCGCCGCACGGAATCGCGGATCAAGTTGTTCAGAGCCTTGGCCATACCCTTAACATCGCGGAAATCTACAAGCACTCCCCGAGAATTCGCAAGCAATTCTTCTGCATGCCAATACGGGGTAGAAACCACGGCCTTGCCCATCCCCACGGCGTACGCAAGCGTACCCGATGTTATCTGTTCTTTGGCCAAATAGGGGGTCAAATAAATATCACAACAGGACATATACTCGGTTAATTCCTGCAGATCGATAAATCTATTGTGGAATACCACATTGTCCCCTAACTTCAGATCCATCACTTTTCGTTCCAAAGATAACCGATACTTCTCACCATCGATCTTTTTGATTTCGGGGTGCGTTGCTCCAAGAATGATGTAAACAGTATCCGGATGTTTCTCCACAACATAGGGCAGTGCTTCCAGGGCTGTTTCTATGCCCTTATTGGGGCTGAGCAATCCGAATGTGAGAAGAACCGTCAGTCCTTCCACATTGAACTTTTCCTTATGGAAGTTGGAATCAACAAAAGGGACGTCATGAACGCCATGATGTATGACCGAGATCTTGTTCTGAGGAACGCCGTATATTTCCTGAAGCATACGGGCCCCTTTTTGGCTCATGGTAACCACTCGCTGAGAGTAATTTATGACGTCGTCGAACGACTCCCGGTAATCTTTGGTAGGATTTTCCAAAATCGTGTGTAAAGTTGTTATTACGGGTTTTTTCAAATGACACAGCAGCACTGAAAGGTACTTCCCCGCATCCCCCCCGTAGATTCCAAATTCGTGCTGTAGGCTAACCATCTGGGTCGATGAGCCGTTAAGATATTCGGCTGCACGAGCATAATCACGAATTACATTCTGCCGGATCTCAAACGTAACCTCAGCAGGGTAATCGTACCCTCCTGGTCGATCGGTTATGGCAATAACGCGATATGGTTTGCCTCCCATTTCTTGTCTTAGGGAAGTGGCCAAATCTTGAGTGAATGTCGCAATCCCGCAGGTTCTTGGAACGAATGTTCCAATGAATGCTACATCGAGGTCTGAGATTAATATTGGGGTTTCCGGTTGCATTCTTGCCTCATCTCGCCAATGCACGCTGTGATCACTTGCTCAAAAAAGTCTTTCTGATCCCTCTAAATTCAAGAAAAACATTGGGCTCGGTGACAATTGTGAAGAAGGTGTGATCTTTGGACCCTTTACCAAGTCCGCTGGCCTGGAGCGAGACAACGACACATTTCTGAAATAGGGACTAAGTTGCTGCTAGAAACCCTTATCACGGTTGGCGCCATCCAAGAAGAGTATTTTTTTATAGAGGCCTTCTGAAAGGCGAGTGAATAGACTTTCCGGGCAACCCAATCCGAGATTCGATTACGCTATATCTGAAACCGCGGAGTAATTCCTAAAAATCCGCAATTAACACAAAAATCCTTGCGTGATCATGAACTAAGCTCTCAATTCTTGGGCACACATGTTCGCTACTTCACATGCCGCGTGGAACCCCTTAGAAGTCTTACCAACAAAAATTAAATTGTGCCTACCCTTAAAAACAGTACCGATATAGATATAATGATGTCCGTCACTAGTGACAGGAGCGCATGAAAGCCATTCGAAACTGGGAAAAGGAGCGTTCTCTCTTTTTTTCACAGCAATGGACATTTCGAAATAATCTAAATTATTCCATAAACTTGCACTTCTCAGTGCCGCCTGCAATTCGGCATGAACGTCCTTAATAAGCCGTTTGTTTAATCCTTTGCTGGCAATTTTAGCTTTAGTGGGTGTCATGGCTTTTTGTTGAAGCAGATCTCTGGCAATCCGTGCAATCGAGAACAACGGTGTTTAGTATCTTTGCCTCGTACGTTGCATTTTCCGTAGTTTTCTGAGAAGCCTTTTGCGGGCCAAAAGGGATTTCTTTTTCTTCTTAACACTGGGCTTATCGTACGCTCGCCGCTTTTTGACCTCTCCGAGAACTCCTGACTTTTGGAGTTGCTTCTTAAACCTCCTTAGCGCATTTTCAAAGGATTCGTCTTCTCTGACAACAACTCCGGGCATAAATTGGGACCTCTTAGTTGGGAAACGAAGATCTTACTAATTCAAGTCCCGCCGGAGCCAAGAGAGAATCCCCGTGAATCATCGGGGATTGCTTTCTCGCCCGGCGAGCCATTTTTTAGAAAGGCGAGGCTCTTTTACAAGCCCCGCCTTCCCACGTTAAATAACTAATGATGATTTGTGGTTACCAGCGAGAACCGCCACCGCCACGGCCGCCACCGCCACCCCTGTTACGATCACGGGAGTCTGTTTTGGGCTTGGCCTCATTTACTTTCAATGTACGGCCGCCGAGATCCTTGGAATCTAATTCCTGGATCGCCTTGAGACCTTCTTCTCGGTCGGTCATTTCAACGAACCCGAATCCCCGAGACCGATTGGTAAATTGGTCAGTGATGACCTTCGCGGATTCTACCTCCCCATACGTGCCAAAGAGCCCTTTTAGGTCTGCTTCGTTCGAATCGAAAGACAGATTTCCCACATAAATTTTGATACTCATTTCAAATTCCTTTTCACAAGAGCACACCTTATCATTCGATAGGAGTGCGTTTACGGTTATGAACAAGGGCGCTTGTGAACGGGGATGAGTAGGCTTGAATTACGCCGTCACGTCCTCGGCACGGGGCCTATGTCCTAGGATCTGTATCCTTGCATGCCGCCCGAAGTCCTTGACGCGAGGTCTACTGGAGAAACACAAGATATCTCCTTTTTAAAATAATCCCGTGAGCTTTTGTTGTCAACTTATTATTGGAAACATATTTTGCGCCCTCTTAATAACTCACAAGATAGGTTTAGGAAATTGGGTCTTGAAAAAAGTTCTGTAAGGACCTGATGATTCGCATCCTTATCGTCGGGCATGCCGTTTCAATCCATTGATCTCAATATATGTTTTAATTAAATATCATTGGCCCGACAATATATCTGCTTCTGCCAGTATAATCTTTGGGTGAGGGGGTTGGGTTGTTCGGGAGAACCCGGTGGAAGAGCAGGCCGGCCGGGATAGGGATGTCGAGAGAAATTTCGCGTTACTTTTTCAGAGCTTTATTTCATAACATTTTAAAATCGATTCCGCATTATCCTGCCCTCCATGTTCGGCCCACGTTCTACCCCATACTAACCCGGAACCTGGACCGGTTTTTGGGGGGCAGGCCAGGAGAAACGGCATGTCAACAAGCAGGTCTATGGTAGTTACGAAACCGGGTCGGATGGAGATGCGGGAGTTCCAACTGCCTTCAACAGGTCCTGACGATGGTCTCCTGAAGGTTGAGCTTGTGGGGGTATGTGGTTCTGATCCCGGAATATTTCGCGGGAAAGTCTCACGGGGACCGCGGCCTTATCCCCTGATTCTCGGACATGAGATCGTGGGTCGCGTCCACCAGATGGGACCGGAAGCTCAGAAGCGGTGCGGGGTCCGAGAAGGAGATCGGGTGATCATAGAGTACGCATTTGGATGCGGCACCTGTCGGGCCTGCATGGCCGGGAAATACACACTCTGTGAAAAAATGTACTGCTACGGCTCGATGATTTCGTGCCAGGATCCGCCTCACCTCTTTGGAGCGTATTCCGAATACCTGTACATTCACCCCAGGGCGATGGTCCATAAAATAGGGGATGATGTAACACCCAAACTTGGTGTTCTCGTTGGAGCGGTGCTGGGAAATGCTGTCAGATGGATAAGCCGGATCGGCAACGCTTCCACGGGTAAAAGCGTGGTAATCGTGGGCCCTGGACCTATGGGATTGGCAGCTGTAGTGGTTGCCAAAGAGTGTGGAGCTGAACCCATCATGGTTATGGGATTGGAAAGGGACAAGCCCAGGCTGGACATGGCACAGCGCTTTGGAGCAGACGTCGTTGTGAACGTGGATAGAGCCGACGCTGAAGAGGCTGTGAGTCGAGCCACCCACGGAACCATGGCGGACCTGGTAATGGATGTATCGGGACATCCATCCGGAGCGGCTTTAGGGCTCTCACTCGCAGGCGTCGGAGCCACAGTGGTCTTGCCGGGATTGTATGGCGCGTCCACATCCGTTCCTTTGTTCCTGGACCGAGTCGTAGTCAAGGAGCTTAAATTACTGGGGGCGTTCTCTCAGGATTTTGAATCCGTTGAAGCGGCTATAAAAGTGATTCGCCGCCATAAGTATCCTTTGGAAGATATGATAACCCACAGGTTTGGGCTTAGTGACGCAGAGAAGGCGGTAAGGATGGTTGGAGGCGAGTACGAGGGGGAGGTGCCGCTCAAAGTCGTCATCAATCCCTGGAAGTGACGCGATATAGACTATTTCATTTGGTTCATCAGGCTGATGATCTGCAAAAGCGGTTTGATACGGATTCGCTTTCAAACAAGTGACTTGATTTTGAGAATCCCTTTTAAGTATCAAGTTACACTGGGCAAGGACAGTAGCCCCGAAGGGGCCATCCAATAGTAGCCGTGGGTGCCAACCCACGGAAGGAATTTGATAAAACTTCTTCGAGGACCCTGGCGGGGACCAATCTTTTTGGAATCGTTGCCTGATGGGCGACCCCTTCAGGGTCGGTCGTGCTGAACTGGGACTTTCTTATTCCACGGGTTTCACCCGTGGCTACTCTCGGTCGGCCCCTCCGGGGCCAGAACTCTTCTTCCTGTCCGTAACTGATAGATACATTGCCCTTCCCACACTGACTGTTCCTACGTTAATGTGGGAAGGCAATTTTGAATCCAAATCGCTTCTTCGAAAGCGAATCGGCATGAAAAGCACCTGATGGCCAAGGCATGGAAATCGCACAGCCACCCAGCGCCACCAAAGGCTAGCGACCTAAACCAACTATCTGTGCCGCCTCTGAGGGAGTGGCTACTTCCCTCCCCATAAGTTCTGCTATTCGGACGATCTTTTGGACCAACTGCGCGTTGCTGGTCGCCAAAATGCCTTTGGAAATGTAGACGTTGTCCTCGAATCCGGTCCGGGCATGCCCGCCCATGATAATTGATGTGGTCACCATCGGGAACTGAGCGGCTCCAATTCCTAGGCCGCACCAGATGGCATCATCCGGCAAACAAGAATGCATGTGAACCAAATTCTGCACTGTGGCCTCGATCCCCCACGGTATCCCCATACAAAGCTGAAACAGCGGTCGCTGTCCGATCAGCCCTTGGTGAATGAGGTGGTTGGCGATCCTGAAGTGACCCAGGTCAAAGATCTCCAGTTCCATCTTGACCCCCGCCTTAGAGATCATCCTTGCCATTGCTTCGACGTGGGACACGAGGTTAACAAATACCCTAGGTCCGAAGTTCATGCTCCCGACGTCCAATGAACACAAGTCCGGCACCAGTCTGATGACGTGGTCGACCCTCTCCTCAGGAGTCTTAAGACCCGAAGTGTCCCAGCCGTTCTCGTACATCAATCGTGCACCTGTTCCTGTGGTGAGGTTGATGAGGATATCCGAGTTGTCACGGATCCGCTCAACCACTTCCCGGTACAATTCGAAATCCATTGAAACCTGCCCTGTCTCAGGATCACGGACGTGAATGTGGCAAACGGCAGCTCCTACCCTAGCACTTTCGATTGCGCTTTCAGCGATTTCCTTCGGAGTGATGGGAACGTGCGGGTTCTGCGAGCGGTCTGTTGCATTCCCAATGATCGCCACCGTAATGATCAACTTTTCCATTTCAGGCTCCTTATGACACCTTCACGAAAATCGCGCCACAGCCCCTCGGACTCCATTTTCGCTGTAACGCTTGCGGAAGGTGAAGTCGTCATCGCAGCTGTTCGAATGAACCGATCCGTAATGGATAGCTGGCACTTACTTACTACGTCTTACCCTGTCAAGTCTTTTTCAGGTTCGAACGACCCGATCTATAACGGATAGCCGGCACAAATAGTCGCCGGCAAGGTCTTTTAGAAATGCAAATCCCTTGTGGATTTTTACTCCCTAGCCATAAAACCCAGCCCATCACACTCCCCCATGCGAAACTCGCCTAAAATGCAAATGGTGAACCATAGATCGATTTGAAGACGGGGCGCGATTCAGCAGAGTGAGAAAGGGGACATTCCTCTTTGTATTACTGTTTGCTGGCTTCCCGAACGGCTTTTTGTAACATGGTGGTATGCCAAGAACCGCTCAAGCTTCCATCGGAGGGATTTGCTACCAGATTTTGAACCGCGGCAACGCGCGGCAGGATCTGTTTCACGAGGATGACGCCCACGGACGGCATGGACCTGGAATTCACGCTGCGACCCTGCGGACGCCCACGAGCAGAGGCGATGAAGTAGAATGTCCCCTTTTTCTGTCATAACAACACGAAAAAGTGAATATTTTTGAGCAAGATCGGATTGGTATACTCGGATTAAACTGAAATTTCAATGGAGCGTTTATCTATTTTGCCTTTTCGACCTGTGCTGCCTAAGATTCCGTCCGTCCGCTTTTTAACAATTCACGAAAACGGTTACCGATTTTTTCAAATACAGGTTGGGCGTCTTGCCTCAACTTCTTACCCGCTTCTTGCCAGTACGCCACTAGTTCATCCTGAGGGCCTGCCTTTTGCTCAACAAACAATTGGAATTCAGTCGCTATGTTCACAAGCATTGAATCGAAATCACGCACAGCGGCCGCAATATCTTCGGGGAGATATATCTCGTGAGCAAGAAAATAACTTTCGAAACGATCAATTGCCTCTCCAGCAAGTTTGCGCCTCTCTTCAAGTGTGGGTTGATTTTTCGGACCAATCTCGCGGACATATACTGCCACAGCAGCTTTACATTCTTGCATTTTGGCGTATGTTTCTCCGATAAACTCCACCACTTTTTCATGCAATTTTAGAAACCTGATCTGTTGCTGTTGTGCTGCAATCGCAAGATCACTTTTCAAGCGTTCCAGCCCCTTGTCGTTTTCTGCTTTGAGCGAAGATCGGTATGTTTCGATCTCTTTGTCACGCATGATGTTGAGTTCATTTTTATAAGCTTCCATCTTCAAAGCGTATTCATTCCGGATTTCCTCTCGAATTCGAGTACCGATTCATTCTCTCGCCAAAAAATACAATGCTGTTGTCAACGCTGCACTTACACCTGCAGAAGCCAAAGCATTCCAAAAAAATTCGACCACCTTATCCCCCTTAGGTGGAATTCAGGTTTCGGAGTTTATTGATGAACATGGGCTGAGCTGGCTGGCTTTAGCCCCTTGCAACCAACTGATCACGCTTCTAATAGAAACGGAGCCAATAGGGCTGCCACCTTATACACCTTGTCACCCAGCCCGACAATCGTGTCCAACTTCTTAATCGCCTCCCATGCCCCTTGAATAATTGTACGGTTTGGCTGGGCCTTGGCAAGCTGACTTTGGATGCTATCAATATCCGCCACAACATCCAATTTCTGAGTTTCGGTAATAGAAGATGTAATCACGGCGTTTTTCAGATCAACGAGTGCGCGCCCCACGTCTTCGTATTTCACGTTGACTTGGATGTTCTTACCGATAGTTACGATGCTTTGTCCTGTCGCTTCAACTTTGATACCTTGGAACTTGTCCATCGTGAACTCTCCTGGACCCTCGATCTTGTCAGTGCCTGCGGCAGTAATCTTGTAATACGAAGTGGATTGCGGAATAGACGTGCCTGAGCGAAGGGATACGTTCTTCTGAATTTTCTCCTCCTCGATCCAGCCTTGGCTAAGAAGGTAATTTAGATTGCTCATCACTTCCTGAACTGAGAGGCTGTGACTAGCTTTGAGTTCCTTGCGGATGTCGGTTATTTTGATCGAATAACCCTTCTTGCCGCGCCGCTGGTCGCGGCCTTGCTACGCTCGTAAAAGTACCTGGAGCATAATCGTCCGTATCTCATCGCCAGAACTGGATGGGGTTACGGACTTCTTTTTGCCACTGATTGCCATATGTCCCCCCGTTCTCAGTGATTTACTATTTGAAGCATATTCTTCTGAGAATTATCAAGAACTAATTCATACGACGTGCGTCATCAAAAGATCAAGAAAAAGTATTCAGAAATTTTCTTCAAAGAGCCGCGACATTATACAAACCGCGGTTAGCATTTTTCGTCCGGCACCCGCAGGGACTCTAATTTTTTCAAGTAAGGTGCGTAAAAGGGGACATTCTTCTTGTCTGTTTGCTGGCTTCCCGACCGGCTTTTCTGGTAACATGGCCCTATGCCAAGAACCGCACGAGCTTCCGTCGGAGGGTCTTGCTACCACGTTTTGAACCGCGGCACAGCGCGGCAGGATCTGTTTCACGGGGATGACGACCACGCTCCGCATGCGCCTTGAATTCACACGTGACCCAGCGGACGCCCACGAACCAAAGCAAAAAAGTAGAATGTCCCCTTTTCTGTTTTTGCCCTTTTTGTTGGTCAACCACTGATATGGTGAAGGAAATAGACGATGTCGAGGGTAATCGGATGCTTGGGTGTGGAGAAAGGGAAAGAGAGACAATTCGCCCTGATTTGATCGTTCATTCACGATCGATCTTTAGGGAACGAAATTTGATTCGGATTAAATAATGTCTCCTCCGGCTATCTCTTTTTCCAACTGGTCTAAGGGCGGCAGCACCTTCTTAATATTTTCTCTCAAACTTGGAAGGTCGTGTTCTACAATCCTCTAAACCTCATCGAGGCTGACTCCTTCATATTGATGAATCAGGACATCTCGAAGACCTGCGAGTCCACGCCATGGTATGGCAGGTAAAGAATCTTTGTACTCGTCCGGTATCCTCTTGACGGCTTCTCCCATGACCTCAAGATTCCGGATGACTGCGTCCTGGACAATTGGGTTTGAAAAGAAAGACTCTTTTCCGGATTCCGTGTAAGTAATAACCCTTTCGATCCTCTCTAGGATTTGAGCAAGGTAGACTCTTGGGTCCTTATTCATAAAGGGTGAGCCTCCTTTAAAATTCTTCTCTTCAAAATCCAATAAATGCCTTCCTCCGTGACCACATCCACTTTTCGACCCAAGAGGTCCCGAAGGTCGGCGATGAGTTCACCGCGGTCGAGAAGGCTTCTGCCGGGCTCCATATCCACCAGAAGATCTATATCACTGGATTCACCGGCATCACCACGAGCTACTGACCCAAAGACTCGTACGTTTCTTGCGCCATGGAATGCTGCAATCCTTAGAATTTCGTCTCTTTTGTCTTCGAGAAGCTTATTGATTTCCATATCGGATGACCTGCAAATTTTCTTGGATCAAGGCTTCAATCAATCTTCTTGATTCCTTAAATTTCTGAGAAAGCCACTAGGTCAGTCATCACATCTAGCTTCAAACGGTTCGGCGACATCCACGGCTCCACGAAGTGTGTCCGCAGCCACTCACACAGTGGCTTCAAATCCAAGATTGGCGCTGTCTCCGTTTTGGTTATTACTTTCTTTCTTTTTTGGCGCACGAGCCATGAGCCAATCCTATCGGATGTAATACCAGTGGGTTAGTCAGTGTAAAAAGCCAAGTGAGAGGGCGGTCAAACCGACCGGAGTATCGCACAAAGCCGCTCAAGCCTCAACGACTTTGTTTTTCATAGTGGATTATTGCAATAGCTGGAGGAATAATGATTTTCAGAAAGCGGATATCCCGGGGGAACCCCTTTCCGAAAACTCCTATACGATTGCGGAGGGGCGCTGGTATAGCGACAGGTTTAGTGACCCCGCACACGAGCTCATGAAGCATATTTTCGGAGTTCTTTGCGAAGGCCGGGGGGCGGTTTTCTTGCAAGAAAGAGCCCCCGGAATCACTGCGGAGCAAAAGAAACAATCCATTTCATAGAAAACTTCGATAGCTGCGCCAGTCTTTGGGTAGCTCGAGATAATTCCGGGTACACCATACTTATTTCGCGGCATCGTTCGATGAAAAGGGGACATTCTTCTTGTTTGCTGGCTTCCCGACCGGATTCTCCTTAGCTTCAGGATGCAAAGTTATTTGAATCGCTGCTCGGGGCTAGTCGGAAGCGCCTTCACAGATTACCATTTGCCAACGTGCGCACCACCATCCACGTGCAGCACCTCTCCGGTCACCTGACGGGCTTCCGTCAGATAGACAATCGCGTCCACGATGTCTTTCACATCGGAAATCTGTCCCATCGGTTGCAGCGTCTTGAGAAAATCCTTCGGGTCACCATTGTGCATAGGCGTATCGACGATGCCCGGAGCGACGGCGTTCACGCGTATGCCCTGTTTAGCGTATTCCATTGCCAGGCTGCGCGTTACGGCCTCAAGGCCGCCTTTCGTGATCATTGCAACCGCAGAGTTTATTCCGGCGATCGGGTGATCCACCATCGTCGACGTGATATTTACGATGCTTCCGCCGGTCTTCTGGGTCAACATATGCTTGATCGCGAGCTGGGTGATGAAGAGAAACCCTTCGATGTTGACTGAAACAAGAGACCGCAGATCGTCGACCGTGTAATCTGTGAAGCGCTTCGAGAAATACATGCCGGCGTTGTTGACGAGGGCGTCGATCGATCCGAATTTGCTCTTGGCAACTTTGGCGATGTTCGCCGCAGTTGCGGCTTCTGCGACGCTTCCATCGACCAACGCGAGTTTATTTGATGCCTTGAACGCACCCGACTTGGTGATGTTTCGCGAATTCGCCACCACGTTGTAATCGCGATCCAGAAAGGCCTTCACAAGTCCTGCCCCGATGCCTTGCGAACCCCCGGTCACGATCACTGTTTTCCTTGCATTTGTCATCTCTAAGCTTTCTTTACTCACCGATGTGTCTTTCGAATTTGTGTACATTTACTCTTCCGGATAAACGGACTCGCTGGTTCCTCTTTTGTTATTTGTGAAGAAAAACACTTTCATTTCGCATCCTGCAATTGAGCTTCCCGGTTCGGGCTTCTTCCGATCCCACACAAGGGGTACGCAATAACAGAGACTAACAGCCGAGCCAGGGATTTCTTCGCTTACACTTTGTTTCTTATTTTTGTTTAAATCTTCCAGTAGTACTCATCTTTTGAAAGAAACAATGTCACGCCTAATTGAAACACTCAGGATAATCGTTCGGCCCCCCACTCAATTACGGGCTTCATCAATTAATTTTGAGTCGCAAACTAATGCTTGCGTCCAATTACAATCAAACGCTAAGCATTGGTGCTCTCTTTGTCAACGACAGGAGCTCACTATCCGGGAAATCGCTTTAGCGAAGCTTCAGGAAAGTAGCCCGCGTCCCTTCTTCCATTGCAGAAGATGTGGGACCGGTCTATGTGGTTCCGGTTCCCTGAGAACACCCGGCACAGCATGACCTTACCCCGTCTGTTTCGGACCGCCATCGGCAGACGCCTCGGTCGATAAGTGTTTTCGAATCGGCGGAAGCTCCCTTAATAGGAGATCAATGGCAAGTCTTCATCAAGCTCAATGTGTGCGAGTTGTCTAAAAAAGCCACCCCAATCTCGGCTTGAAAAAACAGCAAGCAGGAATAGTCCGGATTTTATGATGGCAGCGACTTCGGATGCTAAAAGTGAGACCGATCCGAGCCTGATCACTTCAGTTATGCTGCTGCCGCTACTCATCATCCACCTTTCCCCTCATTGCCTTAACTTGTCCTCGTTTGGTTTTACTTTCCAAACGCTTCTTCCGGGAGGCTTGTGTTGGCTTCGTCTCGTGCCGTCGTTTACGGGAAACCATTACGCTCCTGATGAGATCTCGGAGCCTGTCGAGTGAATCTTCTCTATTCTTCAGTTGGGTGCGATAGCGTTGCGCCTTGATAATGACGACGCCTTCTTCCGAAATACGACGATCCTTTAGCGTCAATAGCCTTTCTTTGTAAACATCTGGTAATGATGAAGCCTTGATATCAAACCGCAGATGGACAGCGGTGGATACTTTGTTCACATTCTGGCCACCAGCCCCTTGAGCACGAACGGCTTGAATGTCAATTTCTTCGATTGGGATCGTTATTTCGTTTGATATTCGCAGCATGGACCAAGTTGTCAAATGGGCCGAGTCTCGTTTTGGCTTATTCTCGCAAGTGTCGTTTATCTTCCTGCGTTTCCGCGGTCTCCCTTTCAGTTCGAGTGGAATCTCTATAGCTGATCTGGGCGTCTGTTTCAAGAAAGGGGGCACGTCACTGACCGGTGGAACCGAAGTGCCGCTTGAGCGAAGATGGTTTCCGGGGCACACCACGGAATGTGACTCCAGCACTTCCATTGAGATACCAAGACCGAAAAGTTTCGTAGGAGGGCTCGTTCTCACGAACTGATGTTGACAGCTAGTCCGACGAAACAGTATCTTTATATCTTCAAAAGAATGCCGCCGATCTGAATCAAAGGTGGAAAGTGGCGCCCTCGGACCATGTGTACATACGCGTCATGCTAATTCGGCGTACAAAGGCCATTCGGCTACCTGTCCATTGTCCACGAAATCCCATATTTAAGAAAACGCTGAATAGTTACCGTACAAATCATCAATCAACCGCACTAAGGTAGGTATGCAATGAGGAAGATTCCCGATCAGGACTCGGCTGCAAGTCCGCAGCCTGTAACAGCTCTTTCAGGGGTAAAATCATTGGATCATTTGAAGGGATTCTACACTATCCCCGACTTCAAGATCGGGGGAACCTACGAGATCGGAAATACATCACAGTATGAGTTCGGAGCGCCTGACGGTGCTACCCTCGAATCGCTCCACGCCGGACCGCTTCGAACCGCCTACATCGCTGTGGGAACCCCGCAACGCGATGCTGAAGGCCGTATCACCAATGCGATAATCATTAGTTGCTACCATTCGGGCGATTCAGCGTGGTTATACTACTGGTGGTACGAAGGCCAGGAAGGGAACGATTTTTCTGGGGGACCAGTTGTGGGACCGGGCAGGATCATAGATACCGATCGCTTCTACGTGATATTCCTCGATGCGCTGGGCCTGTGGGGAACCAGTAAGCCAAGCGACGGCCTGGGAATGAAATTCCCTCAATATACGCCGTTTGACCTGGTGCAGGCCAATTATCGGTTGCTCAGAGACGGACTCAATGTTGCAAAAGTGAGGCTCGCTACTGGTGTCTCGATGGGAGCCACGCAGAGCTACGTATGGGCGCTGATGCACCCTGAATACGTAGAAGCTATAATGCCCATCGGTGGCAGCACGTCCACACGAAAAGATCCGGTGGCCAGATGGACTTTCGATCTGATGACCGCGGCCATGAAAAGCGACCCGGTCTGGAGAGAGACTCAGGGCGATTACTATCATCTGCCCAAAGAAAAGCATCCGATTCAAGGGTTGATGTTCGGGTGGTCCATTCTCATGCACACCGGACTGGATCTCGACTACCGAGTGACCCAAGGTTGGGACGAGGTCAAGAAAGAAGTTTTCTACTGGGATCCGAAGGATGATGAGGGTCTGACCCTACGGCAGAAAGCCCGTGAGTATGATGTCAACGACTTCATCCTCCGAAACGGTTACAATGGGAAGTTTGACATAGACGAACACCTTCCCGGCATCAAGATTCCGAGCCTGATTCTGCACGTGCAGAACGACCTGTGGCTTCGAGTGGGCCTGGCAGAGAAAGCCGCGAAGAGGATCCCCGGAGCCAGGTTCGCGTCTTTCAGCAGCCCGATGGCTCACTATGCCGTATTCAGGGCACCTCACACTCTGAAGGAGGAAGTCCTCTCTTTCTTCAAGGAGATCGGACTGAAATAGGTGATCGGAAACAAGGCTTCCAATCAAGGCTAACTAAGACGAGTTGAGTTGCACCGAGTGCCGGCACCCGCTATCCCGGCAAGGTCTCCGGGGACCGGCTTTTCAGTCGATCCCCTTCTTGGCCGTTTTGTACTGTTTGATCAAATGCCGGGCCGTACCCACGAAGCCTTTTGGGAAAAAGTAAACGACAAGAACGAACAAGATGCCGAAATAGAGAATCCATCTCTCGGCCAAGCGCTGCGCGATGTCGCTTGTGGGGAAGAAGGCCACAGCCAGTTTCTGCAGATCAGGTAGCCAGGCTTCGGCTATCTGGAGAAATGCCGCACCTATGATCGCTCCGTACATAGTCCCCAGGCCTCCAATGATGACCATAAGGAGTATGTTCAGCATCAAGTCCAGGCTCATCACCGAGCCGGGATTAACGTATCGTAGCCACATTGCGAACAGTATTCCGGCCAGAGACGCGACCGTGGATCCGAAGACGATGGAAAAGGTTTCGTAATGGAAGGTTCTGAAACCCAACGCGACGGCCCTCTGCCGGTTGTCGCGGATGCTCTTCAGGACCCTTCCGACCGGAGAGCGAACAAATCGTAAGAGAGCCGCAAACAGCGGTACAGAAGCCATCAATATAAAATAATAAGTGACAAGTCTGCCGTCCAGCTCCACTCCAAGGAATTTTCCGGCCGACCAGCCGAAGCTGAATATGCCTGGCAGTTTGAAGGACACTCCGTCCCCCGCCAGGGTCAGATCGTACCACTGGACGGCAAGAATATGGGCGAACTCCGCCAGCGCAAGGGTCACCATCGCAAAAAATATGGCTTTGACCCGAAGAGAGAAGAAGGCGATGACCAGCGCCGAGACCACACTGAGGGCTATAGCGATTCCCGCTGCGACCGGAATATGGTACAGTTGCGGCGACCCCGAATGATAGGTCACAAGAGCTAGAGAATACGCGCCAAAACCGAAGAACATGGCGTGCCCTAGCGAGAGATGCCCAGTGTACCCCAGAATCAAGTCGAATGAAGCCACGGCCACAGTGAAAATTATTATCTTGGCCAACACGTCCAAGACTCTGAAAGACGGGATGACAAGCGGTATCAGTATCAAAGCCAACAATAGGCACACCTGCACGAGAAACGCCCAACTGCTAAACCACGTGCGTTGCTCCCGGGAACGCTCCACTTGAACCGGGGTCAGTTCAGCCACTTTTGGCTCCTTTGCTTCAGTCTTGCCCGAGCAAACCGGTCGGCTTAATGAGCAGGATGACGACCATGAGCACTATGTTAACTCCGAGGGCCAGTTTGGGCACTAGGAATGCCACATAATTGAAAGCCAGCCCAACCATGATGGCGCCCAGGAAGCTGCCAGTCACCGACCCCATTCCTCCGACGATCACTATGATGAGGGCAAAGATCAGATTTTCGCTACCCATGTCCGGGTAGATCTGCTCTTTGAAGAGGGACCACATGGCTCCACCCATAGCGGCTAAAGCCGTGCCTGCGCAGAATACTCCGGTGAAGATTCGTTGAATATCGTAGCCCATCGCCTGGACCATTTCTCTGTTTTCCACTCCGCCCCGGACGATGATGCCCAACTTGGTCTTCTTCAGGACCAGTTGCATCGCGACAAAAACCGCGACACCGACTATGATCGACACGGCCCGGAACTTGTTGATCACCACATCAAATAAGTCCCATGACCCTGTTAACGCAGCCGGCACGAGGGTAACCTCGTCATTGGGACCCCAAACGACGCGGATGATCTCGGCCATTATCAGAGAAGCGCCCATGGTAATCAGTATCTGCTTGAGATGATCCCCATATACGCCGCGGATTAGGAGTTGCTCGAGGACCAGGCCAACAATTGCCCCAACCGCCAAAGCTACCGCCAGCACGATCAAAAGACTGTAGATGCTTTGGCTGACAGTGCCCGTCTCCACCCATCCGACAGCATTGAGCAGTACAAGCGCGAGAACCCTGCGTAAGCACCCCATGAAAAGAAAGCCCCGTGAGCCAGGTTCAGCACGTCCATAAGGCCGAAAATCAGAGTGAAGCCTGACGCGGTAAGGAAGAGAAGCATTCCCATGGTCAATCCGGCGACCGTCAACACGAGATACGTGGTCGTGTCGATCCAGATCAGTGGAAGGAACCAGACCCCAACGCCCACAATCCACCCGACCAAGGTGCGCGCCGGGATTCGATCTTTTGTCTCATATCCCACCGTAGCTGCCGTTGAAGTCATTTCGCTTCTCCGTCAATCATGCGATTCCCAGGTACTTTTGCTTTGTCTCATGGTCGTCCACCAAATCGTCCATATGTCCTCCGTGGACGACTCGTCCGTCATCCAGGATAAAGTAAGCCGAACCCACAATGCTCGCCAGGTAGAAGTTTTGCTCAACCAGGATGAGAGTGGTGATATCTTTGATTCGGTTAAGCGATTCCCCCAGATGCTTCACGACGACCGGTGCAAGTCCCTTTGACGGCTCGTCGACGAGCAAGACACGGTGGTCGCCGACAAAGGCTCTGGCAATGGCAAGCATCTGCTTCTGGCCGCCGGACAGAACCCCTGCCTTGGATCTCCAAAACCTCTTGAGGTCCGGAAATAGCTTAAAATTGGTCTCCATACGACTCCAGGACCGCTCATCTTCCTTGAACATCGCCAAACGAAAATTTTCCTCTACGGTGAGGTTGTACATTATGGCCTGATCCTCAGGCACGAATCCTACACCAAGGCGTGCAATCTGGTGGGGCTTAAGACCTTCGATCGACTGTCCTGCAAGTTTCACGTCGCCACGGCTTGCGGGAGTCAGCCCCATTATCGTTCGAAGAGTCGTAGACTTGCCTGCGCCGTTACGACCCAACAGAACCGTGGCCTCTCCGGGCATGACACTGAAAGAAACGCCCTGTAGTATGTGGTGTTGGCCTATGTGAGTGTGTACGTCCGTTAGTGAAAGGATCGGATCAGTCATGCCCGACTCCTCCTCCCAGGTAGGCTCGCTGAACTTCTTCGTTCTGTGCGATCGCTTCGGGGACGTCGTCGCAAATGAGCATGCCTGCCTTGAGCACGGCAATCCGGTCCGATAGCGTCATGATCATGTCGAACTTGTGTTCCACCAGGAGTATGGTACGATCACGCGCGGCCTTGATCTCCTGGATTATCTCCAAGATGGCCGGCACCTCCTCGATACTCATTCCGGCAGTGGGCTCGTCGAGCAGGAGCACCTCCGGCTCCAGGGCCAAGAGGATGGCGATCTCGAGCTTGCGTTGCTCTCCATGGGTCAAGGTGGAGGCCTCATCGGACCAACGTTCGTGCATTAGGACCTGTTTCAGCAGATCGTAAGCCTTGTCTTCCAATTCCGGATAGGAACGGTAGTGCCGCCAGAAGACCAGTCCGATTCTTGCCTTCGACTGCAGCGCGAGACGAACATTCTCAAGCACGGTTAGCCTCGGGAATATATTGGTGAGCTGAAAAGATCGGCCGATCCCCAGTTGCGTTCGTTGGGCCGGTCCGAGGCCGGTGATGTCTGTGGACTTGAAGAATACTCTCCCGCCGGTAGGCTTGAGTTGGCCGCTTATCAGGTTGAACAGAGTCGTCTTGCCCGCTCCGTTGGGTCCTATGATGGACTTGACCGAAAACGGCTCAACTTGAAGACTCACATCGTTCACGGCCACATGACCGCCGAATTTGACGGTAAGGTCCCTGGTCTCCATAATGGGCGGTGCTGACACGTTGTTCTCCAAACGTTATTCCGGACAAGACCTCAGAAGTCGGCAGCGAGACCCTCGTTGACGGGTCTCGCCGCCATCTGGTCACTTCTTGTTAAGAATTGGCACGTCTATATCTTTCCATGTCAGTTCGCGGGTCAGTACCGGAATGGCCCACGGGACATTGGGATCCGCCTTGATCTTAAAGCAGTACATGGACTGCAGAGCTTGATGATCTTCCTTGCGGAAAACCATTTCGCCCTTGGGAGTCTGGAAGCTCATACCCTCCATCACCTCGATGAGCTTCTCGGTGTCGGTGGATTTTGCGGTCTCGATTGCCTTGACAACAGCCATAGCAGCAGCGAATCCGCCGCAGGTGAAAAAGTCGGGCGGCATTTTGAACCGCTTCTCATGCTCCTTCACAAACCAGTCGTTTATTTCGTTCTTGGGATTCTCGTAGTAATAATATCCGGCCCCCTCCATGCCGACCAGCGGTTTGTACAGCTTCAGTGCATCGAGGATGTTCCCGCCTGTTGTCAGCTTGATCCCGTGCTTTCCTTCGAGTTTCATCTCATGGAGCTTGCCCAGCGGATTGCCCTTGCCGGCCCAGATCACGAAGAGGTACTTGTCGCCTTTTTCGTCTTTTAGGGCCTTGATGATGCGCTGGGCCGGGGCCGTGAAGTCCGCAGCATCTATCGGCACGTACTCTTCATGAACAACCTTGGCCCCTTTGGCCTGGGCTGCTTCTTTTTACGCGGCCACACCGTCACGGCCAAACGCGTAATCCTGGGCCAGGGTGGCGATCACTATGCCCGGCTTGGCAACGGCCAGAGCGTTAGCAATTGCGTCTTGCGATGAGTTCCGACCTGTCCGAAATACGTACCGATTCCAATCCTTACCTGTAATGCTGTCAGCAACGGCTGGCTCGATTATGAGGATTTTCTTGAACTCCTCGGCCACCGGCAGCATGGCAAGGGCTACTGCTGACGAGACTCCGCCAACTGCCAGATCCACTTTGTCGTCTTTAAAGGCTTCGGTCAGGAGCTGCTTACCCACATCCGGCTTGAGATGGGTATCCTTTACGATGAGCTCCACGGGGCGACCAAGAATCTTGTTGGTTCCCTTGGTCGCGTACTCGAGACCCATCTTGAAGCCTTCGAGAGACTGCTTGGTGTACGCCTCGAGCGGACCGGTTATCCCGACCACTCGAGCAATCTTGATCGGTTCCTCAGCCACCGAAACAGCCGCGGTCAGCACTAGCGCAAGAACTGTCATTATTGCTAGAAACTTCCACCTTTTCATAGCACCCTCCTTATTTTTCTTGGGTAACCTGCCCCAGAATTATGTACTAATTTTTAAGTTAGATTCATAGCAGCTCTCGTTCAACCTCTCAAGGCAGAAATGGGTATTTCCGTGCTGGTTCAGTTACGCGGGGACTCGCTCTGTCATTGCGAGGAGCGTTAGTCCCGTCAGTGGCGGGATGGCAATCCCCGAAGTGCAGGAGATTGCTTCGCTTCGCTCGCAATGACATGACCGCAACCATCGGTTTTACAGCCTTTCCTCCGCGTAACTGAATGGATACGTGTGTCCGGCCAACTCGATCACGAACCAGCGAACTCAGGTGACCAAATCAGCCGGCGAATCGCACGACTTCTGCATTCCAACGTTCCGGCTCTTCGATGAACGGCGAATGTCCGCTGTCGTTAAACATGACGAGACGACTGGACGGAATCATTCTGTAAAGCGCCTCGCCCAGAGCAGTAGGATAAACAGCGCTCTTTGCTCCATAGGTGAGCAGCACGGGAACGGGCGTTTCGGGGAGCTGCGTTCGCCAGTCTTGATTCAACAGCGAAGTCCAGTACTCAAGGGTCACTTCGGTGGACGTCAGCATTGACTCGGCAACTCCCCACTCCAGGGTTGCCTCGTTGGGGCATTTGCCGCCCTTGAAGCAGGCCGACACAGTCCTGGAGGCGAAAGTCAGCCGGTCAACCAGTATGTCCCGCTGCAATTTTACTGCCATCCGCCAGTCCAGACTGCCGAAGAGCGCATGCTCCCAGCCGTCGAGCTTGAGAATGCAAGGAGTCATATCGATGTATACTGCGCCCTTGAGCTTCTCGCCTTCGAACAAATCGAAATAGTTGAAGATAACGGCCGCACCCATCGACCAGCCGGCGATAGTGACGTCGTCAAGGCCAAGATGCTCGATCACTCGGCGCACATCACGTGCAGCCTGGGGAAGATTGCACGTGCGCGAGCGGCTCCACGAATGACCGTGCCCGCGCAGGTCCAGCGTCACGACGCGATGAGTTTTGGATAACACTGTAATATTGTCTTTGAAGAACTTGTGATTGACCGTCCATCCATGAATAAGGAAGATAGTGTTGCCCTTCCCTTCGTCCGTATAATGCAGAAAGACGTCATCCTCAGAAGTGAGATACGGCACGCCATGTTCCTTCTAAGGCTCATCCCGGCGGCACTACCGGATTCATTAGGAATGTCAGTGGCGGAACTGGGAAGCCGCTCTGACGGAATGTTCCGATACCTTTTCCCTTCCGGAAGCCCTCAAGCGGTTTTGGTTGAAAGAGTCAATTATCCCGAAGCTTGATCTTGAGCACTTTGCCGGCTGCGTTGCGCGGCAACTGCTTCAAAAAGACCACTTCTTTGGGCACCTTGTATTTAGCCAACCTGGGTTTGAGGAAATCAAGTATCGCCTGGTTAGACAGCATTTCTCCCGGCTTGAGAACCACGACTGCCCGCCCGGACTCGCCCCATCGTTCGTCCTTGACACCCACCACAGCCGCTTCGGCTATCTGAGGAAGTTCGTACAACACTTGCTCCACCTCCGCCGGATAGACGTTCTCCCCGCCGGAGATATACATGTCCTTCTTGCGGTCCACTATATAGATGTCCCCATCCTCGTCCATTCGTGCCATGTCGCCAGAGTGAAACCATCCGCCCTTCAAGGCTTCGGCGGTGGCCTCGGGCCGGTTCCAGTATCCGTGCATCACGTTTGGCCCCCGCATGACCAACTCGCCTACCTGGCCTCTGGGGACTTCCTGGCTGGTCTCGTCTACCACAGCCACGTCCAGGTGAAATACCGCGCGACCGATGGAACCTGCCTTTTGCACGGCCAACTCTTTGGACAGTGTTGAGATGGACGGGGCTGCCTCGCTCATGCCGAAACCCTGTTGCAGGATTATGCCCGCCTCCTGATAACGCTGGACAAGGCTTACCGGCAAAGGCGCTCCGCCGCTCATCACCAGGCGCACATCCCGGAAGACCGTACTGGAGAAATCTGTATGCTGAATCAGAAAGAGAAAGATCGCCGGCACGCCGAAAAAGAGGCTGGCCTTTTCCTCGGTGAGCAGCCTCAGTGTGACGGCCGCGTCGAAAACACGCTGGATGATAACTGTCCCACCCACATAGAGCATAGGAAGTGTGAATAGGCCCAGACCGCCGATATGAAACATGGGCAGCACCACAACGTCCCTGTCCTTTGAAGTGAAGTCAAGCGCCAAGGTGAGATTGATGGCATTCCAGAAGCTGGCCCCCTGGGAAAGAACTGCACCCTTGGGTGATCCGGTCGTGCCGGCTGTGTACATGATAATGTGAGCCGAGTCGGCATTCACCGGTTGATCCGGTTCCGGTTCTGACTCCATTTGCTTCGCCAGAAAGGGCTCATAGACCGTTGTGTTCTGGACTTCGAGGGAACCGAGGACCAGCGTCCGCTCCAGCGGCGTTTCCCGTAGCAAAGACTCGGCCAGCTCTGCCAGTTCAGGATCGAAGATGAGCGTTTCCGCGCCTGAATCCTTCAGGATAAAGCTCAGTTCCTTCGGGGCCAGACGCCAGTTGAGCGGGACCACCATTAGACCCTGCTTTGCGGCAGCCATCACCGTCTCGACGTATTCCAGACAATTGTAGGATAGAATTGCGAGTCTGTCCCCACTCCTCAGCCCAAGACTCCGCAGCCCATTGGCCAGGCGATTTACGCGCCGATTCAGTTGGCGATAGCTCAACCGCCGTGAGCCATCCACTACCGCTTCTTTGTCCGGCGAGAGAAGCTCGCGTTTAGTTAACCAGTAGCCTATGCCCTGCATAACGCCTCCATCATGAAAAGAGCCTTTTCATCACATGGGCCATGTGTTTGGCGAAGTTCTTTACGGTGTCCATTCCTTCCTCGTCCTTTTCTGCATCTCGAGCGCCCCGAGAGCCCGCTACACCTACGTTCCAGTAAGTCGAACCGGGGATGACCATACCATTAATGAAAAACCAGAGCAGAAGCTGAGAAAAAGCCATGTTATGGCCCGCACGGCGAGCCACCGTGATCGGGCCTCCAACTTTGCCCGAGAAAAAACG
>CAVUHP010000011.1:0-18841 GCA_963741425.1 uncultured delta proteobacterium | reverse complement strand
AAAGGGGTTTTCCGGAGAACTCTTTTCTCCCCATTCATTCCCCCGCATTCATGCCCCCTGCATTCCCGCTGCAACCGGGCAGGCGGCGCTGCATGAGTGCGCTGTTTGCTCTCGTCTCACGGGCTTCGGGCCGGCATTCCAGTCATAGCCCTGTTCATCCAGGATCGTCCTTACCTTCCGGTGAACAGCCGCGACAATCTGAGGGCATCGCATGGGCATCTTCTGCGGATCATCCTCGGTTATTTCGCTGCAATGAATCCCGCCGTATCGCTTTTCTTGCTCGGTGGAGAACCAGTCCAACAGCTCCGAGATCATGATACGGAGCTTTGGGTCCTCTTCTTCGTCGGATGCACCCCTGCCGGCATAGAGTCCGAGAAGACAGGCGCCTCCTGTGAATGCCCCGCAAATATCTCCGGAGGAACCTATCCCGCCGGCGAGGCTGGAAACAGCCCTAATGGCATCGGGATTGCTTTTGCCCTGGGCCTCCAGGCCCATGTAGAGAAGTATTTCGCTGCAGTGGAATCCTTGTTGAGCCAATTCCATCATGCGCCCCATTTCCGCTGTGATTGCGCTTGACGGTAACATGTGACGTACCTCCTTTGTCTTGTGGTAAAGGTAGCTTCTTCAGGAGCGCGGGTCAGGCGATCGCTTCAGCATTGCACGTGAATGCACGGAGCGATGTGAAACCCGGCTTGATCAGGGTTCCTCGACTTCGCGTAACGTCGATAGACTCGGCTGTGCCTCAGCCGCAGGTGGAGCAAACCGCCCTGTCAGTGGCATCCGGATGCTCGCCTTCGGCGTCCGAGAGCTTCGTTGGTGACAATCCGACGAATAGCTCGGAGAATTTGCTCAGCGCCTCTCCATTAATCCAACACTCGATGTTTTTACCCTTTCTTTCCATCAGAATAAGGCCTGCCTGTCTGAGTTCCTTTATGTGGTGCGAAAGAGTGGATGGCGCGACGTTGAGTTCTTCTCCCAGTTGGCCCACGAAGCGACGTGCCTCCGGATCCGAGACCCACCTGGTTCCGGGGGGGCAGCATGAGGCCAGCCGGAGAAAGACAGCTAGGCGATGGGGATTCCCCAGGGCTTTGAACATTTCCGCGAGTCGTTCGACTTCTATATTTCTATTGTTCGACATATTTCGAATTGTAGAAGCGTTGTTTCCCAATGTCAAGAAAAAAGTTAATAGTTGAATTCGGGGAACACCATACTGAGTAACGCCATGATTTTGGTTCGGACTGCAACCAGGCTCGCAATCAATTCGCGGGACATACAAGTACGGTGAGACTTCCTGAAGACGTTTCAATGGAAATTATATCTCGGCGCCCGTTTTTACGAAGACTGAGTCAGGATCACAGCAAATAACCTATGACATATCTCAGGCCGACTGCGCTGATTACTATCGCAAGCACCGGTCGGATAATCGCGCCAGGAACATACTTCTGAGTTCTGGCACCCAGGTACATGCCGACGAAGCCGCCTATCCCGAATAAAAAGCCTAACAACCAGTCCGGTCGGACGGACTGACCGGGAAGAGCCACGTACGGACCAAAAAATTCATAGAAGATCACCCCTCCCACGGAAGTGACACAAGTGCCCATGAGAGTCGCGCCGGCAATTGTGTGGATCGGCAGCCCGAAAAAGGACACTATGAATGGAGCTATTATCGCTCCACCACCTATACCGTAAACACCTCCTATCAGGCCCACCACTAGAGAGAGTAGAAAGAGCCCCGTAGTATGGAATCGAAAACATTCTCCGAAAACTCATATTCAGTGCAGGAGAGCGTCCATTTGGTCGTACAAATAGCAGGACGACCTGTGTTTGACACCATGCCTGTTTGCTCTGCACGATGCTCACGCATTCTGGCCTCCGCGGCCTTCTCTGCTGTTTTCTTTCCCCGCTCTTTTATTATCTGATAGAGCATACGTCCGCCAATGTACAAAGAACACACCCCACGAAGAGCTTGAACCCTCTCGGATCGGGCAGGTACCACCGCGAATGAAGAGGCCCAGCACGAGTCCGGGAATAGTTCCCACAATGATGTTCCACGCCAAAGGCCAGTTCATCCGCCCTTCTTTGAAATAACGATAGACAGCGCTCGGGATACCCACAACATTGAACACAAGGTTCGTTGGCGTTACTGAAGGGCTGGTAAAACCTAGGAAGCTCATCTGAAATGGGAGAATGAGAAAGGCTCCCGATATACCACCCATTGAGGTGAAATAGGAAATGACGAGCCCCACGAGCGGTGGAACCCAGATAGCTGTTTCAACTCCGGATACAGGGAAATACATTCCATCCTCCGGGGCTTACAAGTCAAAGCATGATCGCATTTCACTGCTGACATTGACACGTTTCTTGTAAACTCGTGTTAGTATGATAACGACACTCAGCTTGTCATGTCAAGCGCTTTCTAATGTCCCCGATTGTTGGTCAGTGGTGGAGAATGTGGTAAACTCGGTCACTCAGAATGACTGCAGCAGGATGCCGAGGAACAAGACTATGCCCAAAGATCCAGGCCGGAAACCCGAATCGTCGCATATCGCCTCTGTGCATTCCGATTCTCGCCTTATGAATCCTGCCCGGATCTACGAGTTTCCGCAGGAAACCCCGTGCCTCGACTCGACCGGATTGGCGAAATTGGAACGAGCTTTCCGCTCATGGGCAAAGTCTTCATCGCGCTCCGACATTCACGCTTCCAGGCAACGTATTTTGATGATCTTCCTACTCATTCGTTACACAGGAGCACGTCTCAATGAAGTGTTGGCGCTTGATTTGCGCAAAGACATAGACATGTCAGGACGAGTCGTCCGATACGGGAATTCTGTTGAAGCCGTCAATACAGCTTCACGCGAGGTGCAGATCTCGGCAGAATTGGTGTCTGAAATTCAACTGATTCTGGATGGCTCGGATTTATCAGAAAAGACTGCTTCGTTGTTAAAAGTGGATGCAGGGCATGTCCGGCGCAAATTTTATGAAAGGGCTGTGGACTGTGGTTTTGCACAAGATTTGGGTTCGCCCAATGCCATCCGAAGGGCAAGGGCAGTGGAGCTGATGCAGAACAACGTGCCGTTGCCTGTGGTACAAAGGATCCTCGGCCAATCTACGCCGAACCTGACGGCGTCTTTTATTGGTTTTTCCGAAGAAGATATTCATCAGGTGGCGAGACATTTCGTCGAAAAGGAAAACCGACGTAAGACCAGCGCACGCAACACTTTCTTCGGAAAAATCGAACGTATTCTGCGGGGAGACATTCAGGCGCAGGTTGAACTCGTCACCGTCGGTGGAGACCTGGTCACCACGATTATCACCAACAATAGCCTCGAAAGATTGGGCATCAAAACAGGCTCGTTGATAACTGCCGAGGTAAAAGCGCCATGGGTAATATTGCAGAAGGGGCAGACAAAGCCCTCATGCTCGGCGGAGAACATGTTTCGCGGAGAAGTTACGCGGATACTCCGAGGAAAGCTCACGACCGAATTCACTGTTCGTATCCAAGACGGAACCGAGTTGTGTTCCCTTGTGACCGAGGAGAGCAGGCGCAAGCTCGGCATCAAAGAAAAAGATAAGGTTTGGGTCGTATTCAATAGCTTTGCCGTGATTTTGCGTGTCGATTAGGTCATCGCTATTACCAAAACCTTTACAGCACCCTTTCCCAGAAAATTACCTGGTGATTAATGAGACTCCTAGGCCGTGGCCTTGCTTCCTCTTGTGAAAATCACGTAGATACACGGCATAAGAAACAATGCTACGGGAATTAATACAATTAGGCCTCCGATAGCCCCTACTGCCATGGGCTGAAGCATGTCACCGCCCTCTTCAATATTGAGAGCGAGCGGCATGAGGCCCATGATGACAGGAATCGTAGTCATAAGCCTGGGCCGCAGCCTGATTTTGGCAGCCGTGATCACGGCCTCGATAGGTGCCATTTTTTTCGTGCCACGCAATTCCTCCGCGAAGGTCGTGAGCAAAACTCCCTCATTGACTGTCGCTGCCACCACGACCAGGGCGCCGATCAGGACAGTCGCTCCAATCGGGATTCCTGTAACAAGAAACGCATACACAAGGCCGGCCAAGCAAAAAGGAACACATCCCAAAATGAGGAGCGGAAGCCGAAGACTGTTGAATTGGACGGCAAGAACAATGAATGAAAAGAAAAGGGCAAAGGCCAGCACCCCAAGGGCGATAGTTTTCATTTCAGCCATCATCTGGGCCTGACCTCCGAACCGGAACTCATATCCGACGGGAAGGTCCAGTTTCTGCATCTCGGATCTAATTTCCGACAGGGCCTGTCCCACGCTTGTTCCAACAGCATCCCCTCGGATGATCACTTGCTTGATTTGATCCTCGCGGCCGATTTCGACGGGCCCTACGGATTGGTTAACCTTGGCCACGTCACGAACTCTCAAATAGCCTCCTTGCGAGCACTCCAAAATCAACCCTTCAATATCTTGTTTGCAGGTCACATCTTTTTCGGGGACGACCACGCGAATGTTGTAGTACCTGTCCGCGTCCCTGTATCGAGTTGCCACGGCCCCTGTAAGCAACGACCGAAGCGTTGCGGCGGTGTCCGCAATGGAAACTCCCAAGTCCGCGGCCAATTTTCGATCCACTTCAACCTGAAATTCAGGCTTCGTCATGTCCAGAGACACGTATACGTTCCCAAAATGGGCCAGCCGGTTCATCGCCCCTGCGGTTGCTTGCGCAAGTTCAAATAATTTCGGGATATCCTGTCCTCTGATCTTAACTTCTATGTCAGCGTCACCGAGTTTTCTTATGCCCTTGACATGGGGGCGGTTTACCATAGCTATACCGCCGGGGACAGGGACCTTGGCGACCTTCGGCCGAAGGCTATTCATGTAATCTTTTGTACTAACTTTTCGTGCGCTTCTGGGCACCAGTTGGATATTGATTTCGCCTTCATTGGCGATCAGATAGGTGTAAATTCCCCAAACTTTGCCGCCGGCGAGTGTGAAATAGGATTCAATAAGAGGGTCGTTTGCAATCAGTGCTTCAATTCGTTGAAGAGTCTTGTCCGTTTCCCAGACCGAGGCCCCGGTGGGAAGTCTCACTTTGACCATAATCCTGCCGTCGTCCATTTGAGGCAGGAATTCGCTTCCAACTCTCGTCAGTGCAGCGTATCCACCGACTAAAATGAGGACGAACGATCCAACGACGATCCACCGGGCACTCAAGGCCGAATTCAGCAGGTGACCGTATCTGTCTCTGATGTTGGTGAACACCTGTTGGAAACGGGTGTCTTCGACTCTGCTTCCGGAAGATTTACCCAGCATAATCGATGTGAGCATCGTCGTCTGGGTTACGGCCGCAGCCAGGCTGATCACAATAATTCCTGCGATGACGAGAATGAGCTCATGGAACAACAGGCTGACCAATCCCGGAAGGAGCAGAAATGGTAGGAAAACCGCCAGAAACGACAGGGTGGCGGCTATAATGGCGGGGCCCACTTCAGAAGTGGCCGTAATGGCGATTTGATCTGAAGGTACACCGGGACTATCGTGCCTAAGGCGAGTGATATTTTCAATAACGATTATGGAATTGTCGAGATCTACTGCTATGGCGACAACGAGTCCGCCCAAAGAAAAAAGATTAAGCGAGAATCCCGCGAGCTTCATTAGCCCGAAATTGATCAGCAGAGTGGTCGGCAATGCCAGCAACATTACGAGGACCTGCCGCCAGCTTCCGAGGAACAAATATATGACCAAAATAACAAGTACAGCTCCCTCGATGGCTGCATTGCGAACGCCGGTCAGCGCGGCCTCGACATAATCAGCCTGATTCTCAACCATTCCCAGTTTAATTCCGGCAGGGAGTGTTGGCTGCAACTCTTGAATTTTCCGGCTTACTGCCTTTGCGACCTCCACTGTGTTTGCATCAGACTGTTTCAGCACGCTCAACTTTACGCATGGCTTGCTGTCGAGGCGGGTGATTGCACGAACATCCTCGTTTGCATCTTCAACAGTGGCCACATCTCGTACCGAGAACCTGGCCCTCGTCCTTCCGGACCAACACAACTGACTTGATCTCATCCAGAGACCGATACTCACCCACGGTCCTGGCAATGAATTCACGTGGACCAACCGTCACTCGGCCGCCGAATTGATCGACATTCTCGTCGCGGAGCCTCTTTACTACTCCGGAAAGTGACAATTGATGCTTTTCCAGCGCCTTCGAGTCCAGGTTCACTCGTATCTCACGTTTGAGCCCGCCCACAATGTCGGTTCCGGCCACCCCCGGAACGGCCATCAGCCTGTCCTGAAGCCAATCCTCGGTCCAGGTTCGTAATTTAACGAGATCCAACTGATCGGAACTGACGGTGATCTGGACAACGGGGAGTTGAGAAGGATCCGCCTTGATCATGAACGGCGCTTCAATATCTTTCGGCAGATCTTTGGCTGCTCTGGCCATTGCTGCCAGGCAGTCCTGGTAGGCCACATTCACATCAATACCGTATTTAAAATTCACCAGAGCGGTGTACAGACCTTCAATTGAGGAAGATTCAAGGTAATCCAAGCCATCTACAGCGGCCAATTGACGCTCGATCGGGTCTGCCAAATTCTTGTCAATCTCTTCAGGCGTCGCTCCCGGCCACGATATGTACACCCTGATCAGCGGATAGGTAATATTCGGGACGAAGTTCACCGGAAGTTGCCACAACCCGTAGGCCCCAAGGGTGACAAGCCCAATGACGATTACGCTGGTCGCTATACGGCGCTTGACGGCTGAAGCCGTAATCTTCATTTTCCGGCCTCTCCTTTTTGCGGGCTGCCCGGCGAATCCGATTTTGCCTTATCCGGCTGTGGTAGACGTATTTCGAGGCCATCCTTCAATTTCTCGTTCCCCGCGACCACCAAGGCATCGCCCACATTGAGGCCCTCAACAACTTGAATCTGTTTCTTGTTTTCCAATCCTGTTTTAATTTTGCGCTGAACCGCTTTGCCGTCTTGAATTACATAAGCAACTCGCAGTCCCTTTGGTGTCACTAAGACGGCTTCTGAAGGGACCACTACACTATCCGTGACTGTCTTCAGGTTCAAAGTCAATCGGGCAAACATACCGGGGGTCAGTTTGATGGGATCCTGAATTTCCACTTCCGCTGTGCGTGTCCGCATCCGGCGATCGAGTTCCGGATATATGCGAGAGATCTTTCCATTAAAGGCCTTGCCGTTATACGCATCCAATGTGACTGTCACATCCATACCCAGACGCAAATCTTGACTCTGAGCTTCCGGCGCAGCGGTACGAACCACCAAAGATCCGGGGTCAAAGATTTCCACCATCACAGTCCTTGGAACGACATAATTGCCATCCGCAACCATGACTTTGGATACCACTCCATCCCAAGGCGTTACTACCTCGTAATCATCCGAGCTTTCCTGCATTTTTTCCAATTGCGCCACTGCCCGTTCGTGCTTCGCTTTGGCCAAATCCAGTTGGTCGCGTGGGATGGCCCCGCTTTCCACCAACTGTTCAATCCTTGCCAAATCCTCCTTCTCGGTCTTAAAATCTTGCTTTGCAGACTGCAACAAGGCATCAGCGGCTTTTTTTCTGCCGATACTGAGAAGATTCTGCCCGGCTTTCACGAGGTCGCCTTCTCTGATAGTGCAATTGCTGACAGGTCCTTCCGCGGGAGAAGCCAATCGAGCAATTCTCGTCGGCTCAACCGAGCCGGTCAATTCGATAGTGCTGGATATGTTGCTCAACTTGACTTTCTCGGTTATCACCAAAGGCTTAGGTTTTATAGGCTGCCCTTTTGCTGACTGCGAGGCAGTTAGCCTGGAAATCCCCCAAACAGCTATTGAAAGAATGACAATCCCCAAAATGACCAGTGGCCAGCGTTTCATAAGTTTCCTCTGCTCCGGCACGTAAGACCAAACACGTTCGATGATTCTAAAAGAATATACCGTCGAGAAGTACTAAACCCTGCGAGGAATTTTCACTTGGCAGCTTTTTTTGCGAGCAAACCCCTCAGGCGCCGCTCGTGACGATGGGTGGAATCAAAAAGCAGATGTCCGTCGACTATCCTCACTACCTCTTCTCGCCAGTCGCCAGACCCAACTGGGCGATAGCTATGTTGTAATCCGAAAGGGCTCGATAATGATTCGTTTCCGCGTCGAGCATGGCTGATTGAGCATCAAGCACGTCTGTAATGGATCCTTTACCGAGATCGTATTTTTCACTTTCGATCCGGAAGCTTTCATTCGATTGCTCAATAGCTTTTTGAGTGGCTCGGACCCGTTTCCTGGCAGAATCCACGTTCAACAGAGCGGTCTCGACGTCCAAACGGATCTGAAGCCATAGCTTGCGCATATTGGCTTGAGCTGTGGCTAGCCTCGCCTCCTGTTCATTTATCTGGGCGGTGATCCGGCCTCCGTCGAAAATCGGATATTCAGCGACAACCCCAATATTTCCCACGGGCAGTGAGGTTGATACCCCTGGGGACTGATACTCTTTTTGGGCCGGAGGCGCATTAGGATTAACTGCTTGAGGATTGCTGCCTATCTGCTTATCTATAAATACTGCGCCATTGTCCGTGACTCCGGCGGCAGCCCGGGTTCCGTAGGTTCCTTCCAGGGATAACCTCGGCCACCTTGCGCCCCGAGCCGCTGCCACTTTAGCCACCAGGGAATCGACAGAAGCCCTGGCAGCCTTATAGTCGCTGCGTTCCGCGTAGGCCATCGCAAGGGCCCCATTCAGGTCCGGTACGCTCCTGTTAATTTTCAGGTTGCCTTGGATCTGTACCGGATCATTTCCTACATCAATTCCCATCAGGGCCACCAATGCTCTTCGCTGGATTTCCAGAACAGTCTGTTCCCGAACCAACCGCTGTTCCACGTCCGAAATCCTGACTTCCGTGCGCAGGACCTCTACTTTAGCCGCCTTACCTACTCTCATCATGTCCACAGCCCTTTTACGCTGGCCATTAAGAGCTTCAATCGAGAACTGCAGCGATCTAATGACAGGCCTCTGTCCTAGAATCGTATAAAAGGTGCTGGAAACGTTATAGATCAGTTCTTCCCAGGTTCGTGCCAGGCGCTGAGTTGCGGCCAGGCTGAGAAGCTCTGCAGCGCTGATTTCATTCCTGATACGCCCCCAAGTGAACAGAGGCAATCTCAGTATTATGTCTCCCGCAAAAACGCTTGTACTGTACATACCGGGATCGTTATTTTTCCTGACCGGCACAAGACGTTGATTTTGAAGAAAACTGTTATAACGGGCCGTTCCGCCTATGTTTGGCCATCTTTCGGATGCCGCATTGTCCCTCTGCGCAAGGGCAACCTGAACGTCCCACCCTCCCGCTGCGAGAGAAGGATTGTTTGCCCGTGCGATCTCAATGCACTGTTCCAACGTTAACGATTCCGCACCTGCGTTGAGTTTGCCGCGGGCCACTGATGGTTGAGGCGTGAATGCAGCAGGCGCAACCGATGGCTCGGAAACGCTCCGCCGCATATAACACGCAACTCGGCAAAATCATCGACAATGAAATCATCACCGCCATGAATCCCGCAGCCCTCATTGTTCCTCCCTAATCCAGGGGTGACCCTGGAATGCCACGCAGGCAGAGCGGCACCGAATAAATCCGGGTGTCGCCAAAAATAAAAAGAAATTTTCAACCCATTAAAATCTATGCGAGTTCGAGAAAAAGTTCCGCCGCGGCGGAGGGTATCACATCAAATCCCGTTTGTCACATTGATCGGCTGGATATCTAAAGCAGAGCGATCCTGGCCCTCAGGTTGTCAGATGTGTACCACTATGCCGTTCGAACGGTTTCTCGCCTCAACAATTATATTCGTAGGCTTTAGCCTCGATAGTGCCTCTGCAGTGCAACCACGCGGGATTATTCGGATTTGGGGTCCGGAAAAAGACTTTTCCCCGTTCCCGGACCGCAGCCGTCGCAAATACGGCCTCGTTCCTGAAGATAAGCTCCGAACTTGCTTTTAGCTTCAGAAGGCAACGACTCGACAATTTTTATTACCGTTCCCACCGCAATCAGTCGTATCTCACCTTGAATTCTATTTATTTCATTAACCTTCGATTCCACAGCCGGCATGTTTACGGGAGTAGTGGAAATAAGCCGCATCATTTCGTACCGATTTGAATCCATCAGATTTCTCAACTGGAGGAATTGAGCCTTGGTGCGGTCAACCTCTTCAACGACTCGGCTCGTCTGTTCAGGCGTAAGGCTCAAATCATCCCGAAGAAAATTAATTACGGGCTTTTGTGCGAGAGTTATAGCGTTTGCATGCGCCTGGTCTTTCCACCACGAGAAGACGAGGGTCGCAGCGACAGCTCCGTTAATAGCCAATGAAAATGTGAGCAAGTATATAAGCGGGGTTCTTTTCATCGTCCACCTCCGCTGGTGTCCGTCCATATAGAATCCAGGGATGAAGCACCCGGTCCATCTTCAGTTCCGGCCAAGGCGAGAAGGTCATACGAAGAGGCAGTAGAACTCAGATTTATTGAATGAGACAGGTTCAGCCCTGTCAAAACTCCAAGTCCTATGCCCAACGCCAGAATCAACACGGCTAGGGCCGGTCTGAAGGAAGCAAAAGAGTCGATGAACCGGTAAAAAGTACTCTTCCATGAATTCGAGCGCATCTCCTCTGTGACGCTGGAGATGATCCTTTGATTAAGGAAAGGAGGGTACAGGCGGGTCCGGAGACTTCAGAAATAAACGGTCCAATTCCAAAAACTTCTCAGCAGAGGTCCGGCAATGAACGCATGTTTCAAGATGCCTGAGAAGAGCAGCTTCATCTTTCGGATTTAGGTCTCCCTCTTGCCATCTGAAGATTTTAATTTGCCATTTCCGACAGCTCATTTGGCCTCCTAAAAACTTATACGGATGAGCCTGAAAAACCCTGCGGGTACCAGTAAGAAAATCATATCTTCAATAGTTTCAGGAGATTGCTTTTTGCCCTTACAAGGAGGGACTCCACCGACGAAACCGTTGATTTCATGATGCCCGCGACCTCTTTGACCGACATGTCTTCGTAATATCGAAGTATCACTGCGGTCCGCTGCCTCTCGGAGAGCGATTGAACAGCCTGGACCACCTTCTGAGCCGATTCCTGGGATAAATATCTTTCTTCCGGATCTGGAGCCTGGTCGAGTAAAGATTGTTTTTCAATCTCTTCAGGGTGCTCGTCCAGAGAAAAAGCCTTTCGGTAAGTGTACAATCGGGCAAAATTAATGCTGGTGTTACGCACGATAGTGAACAACCATGTTTTGAAAGGCATCCCCGGTACGTATTTTCGGGCGTTTCGATAAAGGCGCAGGAACACCTCCTGGCAAATGTCCTGGGCAATCGACTCATCACCGGTATATCGTAAGGAAAACCTGTAAATGGATGCTGTGTGGCGGTCCACCAGCACCCTCAAGGCTTCCTCGTCCCCTTTTCCAAGGGCCTGAATGAGTTCTGCATCCGAGCGTAAAGGCATCGCTGGTCTACTTTCCGAATTACTTTTTAATGTTTCACAAACATTTGGTCTCTTGGACGGCTCGGAATATCAGTCCTACAATAATGAATAATCATCCTTGAAAAGACAACATCGTGATGAATCCAATTCTGGTGCACAGTTCCCCGTATGAGCTGTTAATGTGACGTAATGCAAAAAAGGCCCCGAAAATCCGGGACCTTTGTAAATGCTGGACTCTGTGAAGGTTATCGGTTGGACATTTGCATCGGGCAGCCAGGGCAGGCGCTGCCTCTACCCATACCTTGCCCGCCTCTAAAACCGCCACCGCAACCCATGCCTCCTCCGGGGCCGGAGGCCCCAAGCTTTTGGCGCTGTTCCGGAGTTAGGAGGGATCTGAATTTAGTGCTCATAGCCCTACGCTCGTTTCGCATGGTGTCCTGAAGCGCCCAGATCTCCTGTCTCTTTTTCTCGATTGCCTGCTCATCCGGATTATCTTTCGAGGTCAGCTCCATCATTTCAATCCTCTTTTGCGACATCTGAGCTCGGAGCGGCTCTGTTTTCTTAAGCAAGTCTAGTCTGAGAGATTCCACCTGCTTCTGCTGTTCCTTCGTCAGATCGCCCCACACGGCTCCCCCGGGACCCATACCACCACCGGCTCCTCGGCCCGGCCCGGCATAGACTGTAACAGCCATGAATAGCGCAATCAACAGAGCCACGGGTATCACGACCCTTGTAGATTTCATCAAAAAGCTCCTTTCGCGGAATTATTGTTTCTGTTATTGGTTTACAAGTGTGGGTGGCAAATCCCGCGAAAGATTCTTTCAGTACTTTCCAATCAAAGGCTGCCAATCCTTTTCATCTTTCTCCAGAGGGTCGTCTTGTCAATACCCAATTCACGAGCCGCGGCAAGTTTCCGGCCGTTGTTTCTCGCCAATGCTTCCTTGATCATCCTGTTCTCGACCTCGGCCAATGTTAAACCCGCGGGAATTCCGTCTGTACCGATACACGCCTCATGCAGAGGCGAAGGCAGGTGCTGAGGTTGAATGAGACCTCCATGGCAGAGTATAAACGCATGTTCGATTGCATTTTGCAACTCTCTGATATTTCCAGGCCAATCATAATTCATGAGATCAGCGAGAGCTTCTCGTGAAAGGCCCGAAATGTCTTTGCCTCTCAGCCGGTTCAAACGATCTATGAAATTCTGGGCCAGAAGAGGTATATCCTCTCTACGCTCTCTGAGTGGAGGCAAAGACAGACGCGAACACTCTGATTCTGTAGAACAGATCTTCACGGAACTGCCCCTCAGCGACCAACCCCTTCAGGTCCTTGTTCGTCGCACAAAGAATTCGCACATCCACTTTCACCGTGCCGGTTGCACCAAGGGGTTGGAAACTTCCATCCTGTAGCACCCTTAACAGGCGAACCTGCAAGGCAGGGCTCACATCGCCTATTTCGTCCAGAAACAGCGTTCCGCCATCGGCTTGGGCAAATCTGCCCGGCTTGTCTCGTTTCGCGTCAGTGAAGGCCCCTGCCTTGTAACCAAACAGTTCCGATTCCAGAAGATTATCCGGAATGGCGCCGCAATTCACTTTTACTATGGGTCTTTTTCCGCGGCCCGAAAGATTGTGAATTGCATTGGCCATGAGTTCCTTTCCTGTCCCCGATTCACCTTCAATAAGAATGGTGCTTTCGCTGAGTGCCACATCAGGCAAGATGGTGAAGATGCTCTGCATTTTCTCGTTTCGAGAGATAATATCCTCGAACGTAAAGGTCTTTTCGACCTCCTTCCGGAGTGCTTCCACTAAGGTCAGATCTCGAAATGTTTCGACCCCGCCAAGCACTTGTCCATCGTCATTTTTAAGCGCTGCAGTGCTGATACTTATGGGTACCCGTTTCCCGTCGGATCGAACGATAAAGACCGCGTGATTGACTATGGGTTTGTCCGACAGGATAGTTCGCTTGAGTGTGCAATCGGCCTCACAGATTTCGGCGCGGAACACTTCACAACACGGTTTTCCTAGCGCCTCGTCTGCGGGAACTCCGGTGATTGCTTCCGCTGCCCGGTTGAATGAGGTTATGACGAAGTTTTGATCCACGGTGAAAACTCCGTCTGCCACGGAGTTGATAATCATTCTCATTTGGTCGGGGGTGAGATCTTTTTCATGAGTCATTGGTAGACCTTAAGAGTTACGTGAACTATTTGCAATATGCACCTTATGGTACAGCGTCCTGGTGCATAATGCAACACAATTGCAATCTGTTTCTTTGGCCCATCGAATAACATTCCAGTGATGTCCAGCACTTATCTCAATCCAGCGATTTGGCACGAATGTTGATCTACCACTCGTCAGGTGGATCATGAAAGTCGCGGTTCCCGAATATCAAGGACGAATAGCCCCGGTCTTCGATTGTTGCAGACGAATCCTAATTGTTGTGCAGAATGAGCACGAAGAAGAAGTGATTACTGAAGAGGATTGGTCGATGGTGCCGCGATTGGCTCGACCGCCGCGGCTAAAGGAGCTTGTCGTCCAGTGCCTTCTCTGTGGCGGGATAAGCTGCTGGATGGAGGAACAGATTCGTGAGCGTGATATCCGGATCATTCCGTGGATCTCCGGCGACCTGTGGGAGGTCCTGAAAGCTTTTCGGAACGGCGTGATTCACGACCCGCTGTATGCCATGCCCGGTCGGGGCGCATGTAGGCGAAGGCGGTTGGGCTATCAAGACAATAAAAAATGTTTACGGAAATAATGGAAAGGAGCAGACAGATGCCGGGATTTGATCGAACTGGACCACCAGGAGCAGGGCCTCGCAGCGGATGGGGCCGAGGCCAGTGTGGAACAACGGCAGGCTCGACTCGATTCTCATGGAGTGGCCTCCTGAGAGGTATTGGCAGAGGAGGGCTTCCGTGGGGTGAAGGCAAAGGCCGCTGCTTTGGAAGAGGCAGGTCCTGGTGGAGCGGACTCTTCGCCAGTCCCATGCCTTTGGTTTCAGCAAAAGACGAGGCTGAGGTTTTGAAGAATCAACTGGCTGCGGCCGAGGCGGAGATAGCAGCGATGAAGTCTCGCCTGGAGGAGCTGCAAAGAAAAGGCTAGATTCGAGAATTTTGCGTTGGGGCCGTGGGTGGCATGCTTATGAAAAGATGGACAATTAACCGACCAGGGGAAATGTCTCCATGGCCCCACTGTTTTCTAAAGAATGAGTAGAACGAGGTGAAAATGTCTCAAGAAACCGGCTGTTCAGCCGAAACTTCATGCGGAACATGCGGGTCTTCTGCAGCATGTGATTCCGCTACGCAACAGCTGCACATGCAGAATCAACTCTCGAAGAGATTGGCGTCAATCAAACATCGAATAGTCGTCATGAGCGGCAAAGGCGGAGTCGGCAAAACGACAGTCGCTGTAAATCTTGCCGTCGCGCTGGCGGCCTCGGGAAAGGCCGTGGGCATATTGGATGCCGATGTTCACGGCCCAAATATTCCCAAAATGCTGGGACTCAGCGGGCGTCATGCCACAGGCGGAGCAAACGGACTTATTCCTGTTGTTTCCCCGCAGAATGTAAAGGTCGTCTCCATGGCTTTCATGTTGCCGGACGAAGATACCCCAGTGGTATGGCGAGGTCCGATAAAGCATACCGTCTTTACTCAGTTTCTCGCAGAGGTCGATTGGGGAGAACTCGATTACCTCATAGTTGACCTTCCACCAGGCACCGGTGACGAACCACTCAGCATTGCCCAACTTGTCGGTAAACCTTTGTGGGCTGTAGTGGTAACCACACCGCAGGACGTGGCGTTGCTGGACTCGAGGAAGTCGATAGTGTTCGGTAGGAACCTCGAGATGCAAGTCCTGGGAATCGTGGAGAACATGAGCGGACTTACGTGTCCTCATTGCGGTGGGAGGATCGATCTGTTCAAGACCGGCGGAGGACGGCGATCCTCAAGGGATTTAATGGTGCCTTTTCTCGGGGCCATTCCTATCGATCCGCAAATGGTCGACGGTGGAGATGCGGGGATCCCAATTTCAGTCATGAGCCCCGATTCTGTCGCCACCCTTGCCTTTCAGCGTTTGGCGGATCAGGTAGGAACAGCAATTGAAGGCAATACGGCTGAAAAAAAGATTGCAGTGCGGTGACGAGTTGTCAGACTCGAAAATGAAAGAACATTAACAGGAGATCACATCTTATGAGCAAGACAGTAGCAATTCCATCCATGTTTCCAGGCGGACTCGACTCCGCACGTTCGGGACATTTCGGTCACTGTGACGTTTTTACCCTTGTGCATACGGAGAATGGCGAGGTTCGCGAAGTGACAGTCTTACAAAATGCGCCTCATGTTCAGGGTGGCTGTCAAGCGCCTGTAAATCTGCTTCACACCAGCGGCGCCAATGCAATCATCGTCGGTGGCATCGGCATGCGGCCTCTTATGGGTTTCCGGCAGATGGGGATCGAAGTCTACTACGGGCCGGAAGGAGAAACCGTGGGGGCAGTAGTGGATGAGTATCTGAAGGGTACGCTTCAAGCAATTGGAGACCACCAGGTCTGCGGCGGAGGCGGATTCTGAAAGGTAACGGAGGAACAACTATGAAGATTGCTGTCACAGCAACAGGAACGAACCTTGACTCCCCGCTCGATCCACGCTTTGGCCGGGCACAGTACATCCTCATCGTGGATGAAAATGAAACCCTTTTGGAAGCAGTGGACAATTCCCGAAACATCAATGCCTTGAGGGGCGCGGGTATACAGGCGGGTAAGATCCTGGCCGATAAGAAGGTAGACGTCCTTCTCACCGGCCATTGCGGGCCCAACGCCTTCACGACACTGAAAGCGGCCGGCATTAAGGTAGGCGTGGATCAGAGCGGGACGGTCAGGGAAGCCGTGAAAAGATACACAAACAATGAGGTGCAATTCGCAGATCAACCAAACGTGGAAGGCCACTGGTGATACAGGCTTTCCAATAATCAGCTGATCGTGCGATAGCGATTGGTGTGGGTCTCCTCCCCACACCGGTGGAACAGGAATCGGGGAGATCAAGATGCCGATTTATCTCCCCTTCCTCCTTCCACTTCACTGGATTTAAAATGTACGAGGTGATGCGGATCGAGGCAAATGATCATAAGTGTAGCAAGCGGAAAAGGAGGCACCGGTAAGACCACTATTGCAACCAGCCTGGCCGCGGTTTTAGGGTCGAAGGCGCAACTGTTGGACTGCGATGTGGAGGAACCGAACTGCCATATTCTGGCGAAGCCCATTTTGGAGACTTCGGAAACCGTAACTCTACCAGTGCCTGTAGTCGATAAAGATAAATGCTCCTTGTGCGGCAAATGTGGAGAAGTCTGCCTATTCTCGGCCATTGTTATGATCGGCAATCAAATCCTGACCTTTCCTGAAATGTGTCACGGCTGCGGGGGCTGCATGCTGCTATGCCCTGAAAAGGCGATTACCGAAGGCTCCAGAGAACTAGGGGTTATTGAAACAGGACTGTTCGGCCCTGTTGAATTTGTTCACGGGCGCTTGCGAGTAGGTGAGGCGATGTCACCGCCGCTGATCAGGGCTGTTAAATCGAAAATCAACCCGGAAAAGGTAGCAGTGGTCGATGCCCCACCAGGTACCTCCTGTCCGGTGATCAATACGGTCAATGGGTCTGATTTCATTCTCCTGGTAACCGAGCCGACACCTTTCGGACTTCATGATCTCCGTATAGCGGTGGATGCTGTCTCAGGGATGGGCATTCCTCTTGGAGTCCTCTTGAACCGTTCAGATTTGGGAGATGATGAGGTCCCTAAATTCTGCACTGCGAAAGGGATCCCATTGCTGGCAAAGATTCCGCACGATCGAGACATTGCCGAGGGCTACGCGAGAGGAGACCTGCTGGTGACCTCGGCGCCAAAGTATATAAGTATCTTCCTTGAGCTATTTATGAAGATTCAGGAACTTGCCGCGGAAAGACCTGAGCCGCGCAGGCAGGCTGCAATATGAAAGAACTGGTTATAATAAGCGGCAAAGGCGGCACGGGCAAAACCAGCCTGACGGCCAGCTTCGCGAGTTTGGCGAGTGACCAGGTTTTGGCAGACTGTGACGTGGACGCGGCTGATCTGCACATACTGGTCAATCCGAAAATCAATCATGAGGAGCAGTTCAAGGGAGGCGCCAAGGCCCGCATAGACCGCGATAAATGCACCGAATGCTGGAACTGCAGGGAGGCGTGCCGTTTCGGCGCGATTTCTGAAAGTCTTGTAGTCAGCCCTATGTCCTGCGAAGGATGTGGTATCTGCTTTCACGTATGCCCGGAAGAAGCTGTGATTCTCAGAGAAGGGATAAGCGGGCGCTGGTTCATTTCTGAGACCCGATTCGGGCCGATGGTGCACGCGGAACTCTTTCCGGGAGAAGAGAATTCCGGCAAGCTCGTTGCGCTTGTCCGAAACCAGGCCAAAGTGTTAGCCCGCACTCAGAACAAGTCTCTGATTCTCGTGGATGGTGCTCCGGGAGTCGGTTGCCCTGTAATCTCATCGGTGACCGGAGCGGATCACGTACTGATAGTTACAGAACCAAGTCTTTCCGGCCTACATGATATGGAACGTGCTGTCCAACTGGTGCAAGGTTTCAGGATCCCAATATCAGTAGTGATTAACAAATACGACGTGAGCGCGGAAGGCTCTGAGAAAATAGAAAGCTTTGCCCGAATGGCTCGTGTGAATCTTTTGGGCAAGATCCCCTATGACCCTGGAGTCATAACGGCAATGGTGAAACGGCGTTGCGTTGTTGAAAATGGCGATAGCCCGGCCGGCACAGCAATTCGGGAGATCTGGGATCGTATGAAAAGCCGGATATTATCGTGAGGAGCTGGATTGATGAAGGTATACTCATGGAAGATCAGATCAAGCAAGCGCTCTCCGAAATTATAGACCCGGAAACCGGACTGAATATCATGAGAATGGACCTTATTCACGACTTAAGAGTGACGGAGGATGGTGAAGTCAGCCTCGTGTTTCGTCCATCCTCACCCGTTTGTCCCATGGCGTACTCGCTGGCCAACTCAATAAAGAAGAAGATTGAATCATTGAAGGACGTCAGATCTATCCGAATAGCCGTGGAGAATTTCAATAACGCGGACCATCTGGAGCGTCTTGTGAATCAGTGATGGCTGCCGTATGGGCTGAAAAGGAGAAACCGTGCCTATTTATGAATACAAATGTTCAGATTGCGGTGAGACTAGCGAACTTCTCGTCGGTATGGGAAGAAACTCCGACGAACTTGTCTGCCGCTCATGCGGAGGGTCTCGGCTGGAGGCCCTGATGTCTGCGCCTGCAACCGTGATCGGGGGCGAACCTTCCGCCCATTCTGCAGGAGGCACATGCTGCGGGTCAAATCCTTCAAACCAGGGTTGCACCCCCGGAAGTTGTTGTGGT
>CAVUHP010000010.1:0-240194 GCA_963741425.1 uncultured delta proteobacterium | reverse complement strand
CCATGTATTGCTGACCGATGCAGGTCACGAAAACAGTCTCCTCGTCGAAAAATTCATTAAGTTCTTTGAAAACTCTTTGAGCCTTAATTGGCACGTCGTCATAATCCACTTTTCGAGACATTTCTGCACACAGATCAGGAACTTTTTTGGCCCAGGGGCCGGCTGGCCGCGCAGGACCCCGACCGCGGACTTCCTCGAGAATGGCGACCAGGGCTTCCTTTGCATCTGCACATATTCCCAATTCGGGCATGAGATTTTTGCCGATTTGTCCGGGGTCAACGTCAATATGTATGAACTTGCGGTTCCCCGTATAAACCTTAATGTCTCCAGTGTGCCGATCGTTGAACCGTGCACCCACGGCTAAGACCACGTCCGATTCCAAAAATGTGCTGTTTCCCGACGGTGTGTTGCACTGGATGCCCACTTGCCCCGCCATCAAAGGGTGACAGTAAGAAATTCCTGATTTACCCATGTAAGAACTCACTACGGGAATTTGCAGATATTCTGCAATAGCCACGAATTCCTCACAGGCATCGGCAAGAATCACGCCGCCCCCCAAGAGCATCACAGGCCGCTGAGCGGCCATCAACATGTCTACCGCTTTCTTGACCTGTTTGGGACCGGGTTTGAGTTTTGATATTGACAGCGCAGCATCTGATTCGGGGTCGTATTCTATCTCTCCCTTCTGCACGTCTAACGGCAGGTCGATCAACACCGGTCCGGGCCTTCCCTCACGCATGATCTTAAAAGCTTCACGAAAAACCCAAGGGACCATCGCGGGTTCTTTGATGCAATATGATTTCTTTGTAACCGGCTTGGCGATCTCTGCAATGTCCACCGCCTGAAACGCCTCGCGGCCCAACTGTGCACGCACATTCTGGCCGGTTAATGCGAGTATCGGGATCGAGTCAACCTGGGCAGTGTAGAGACCTGTAATGAAATTGGAAGCCCCCGGGCCGGAGGTGGCTGCACATACCCCCACTGTTCCTATTGCGCGTGCGTATCCGTCGGCCATGTGAATGGCACCTTCCTCATGACGGCATACCATGTGCCTGATCTTCCCAGAATTCTTTAATGATTGATAAAAAGGTAGAATCCCGGCACCCGGGATCCCGAAAATGTGGCGGACTCCCTCATCATAGAGAATGGAAATCGCCGCGTCCATAGCGGTCATTTTGGACATGGTAAAGTCCTCCTTGATCTTGCCGATTTTTGATAAGCTGTCATGAACTCCAAAACGCCTCACAAGCTCAACGCCTCAGATTCAAGCGCGACCGTCCGCCGGTGGGCTTGATTTCGGCTCACTCACGGCTGATTTCTTCTCCGGAGTAGCCGAGGTCAAGAGAAATCCGGCCGGCAGCTTGTCGAACCAACTCCCCAACGAATGCTATCCTCTCGGCGGTCAGCCGTGAACTGGGTCCGGAGACGCTAACCGCAGCAACAATTTGGCTTCGGTCCTGACGGATTGGGGCAGCCACGCAGCGTACCCCAATCTCCATTTCTTCATTGTCCACGGCATAACCGAGCAGATGTATAGCCTCCAAATCTTTTCTCAAATGGAGTTCATCTGTGATGGTCTTCTCCGTATAACTCTCCTTTTTGGCGCCACTCCAATATTCAGTTACAGCTTCACTAGGCAAGCCGGCCAGACATGCTTTACCTACACCAGTACAATGGAGAGGCACCCTGGCTCCTACACGAGTGAACATGCGCAGAAAGGAATTAGAGTTTGCCACCTGGTCCACATAAATAATTCCTGCACCATCGAAAAGAGCCAGATTCACCGTTTCTGAACTGGCTTCCATTAACGTTGTCATGTGGGGTCGAGCCAAAGTAATGAGATCAAGGTCCTCTCGAACCGTAGCTCCAAGTTCCAGAAATTTCAAAGACAGTCGGTATTTCTTTGTTTTAGGATCTTGGGTCAGATAATGGCAGGCCGTGAGAACGACCAACAGACGGTGCACCGTGGCGGGCGCAAATCCCAATTCCGCCGCAAGTTCGCGCAATCCTATACTTCTGGCTTTGGCCACAGCATCGAGGGCACAGAGAGCCTTTTCGAGTGATGAAAATTTACGCATCTTATCTCTACATAGGTTCGGTCAGAGTGGTCCACTATGTGGAACACTGGTCAGCAATACGGGACGACTTACCGTAATAAATTACTTTTGCTTTGTCAAATCTTCTTCTTCAATTTCGCGTAACCTTTCAGTCACAGGCGGCCAAAGAATGTCATTGCGACCCGTTGAAAAACGCGGGAAGCAATCTCGCGGCTTTGGGGATTGCTTTCCCGCGGAACGCGGGATTTCACTCCTCGCAATGACAAATCCACGCCCCTCTAACTTAGGGGTTACCAAGTTACCGGGCATTATGGAAAATGATTTGTCGCGGCAGCGCAGTTTATTTAGAGCGTCAGACCGGGCCGGACCCGGGAATCGGGCGTCTGATTTGAAGGTTCAACGTGATGGGAACAACCATTAGACACTGGAGAGGTCCCACTTTGAAATGGATCTCAATAGAAGGTACTTGATATGCAGTTTGACCGGATGATAAGCTGACATGCGGTCTCCAAAGAAAAAATCGAAAGGGAGTTTCCCATGAGGAAGATCGTCCTTGAAGAAGCAGTGGTCATACCAGGACAAGAAGATGTAGTTCCGGAGCACGCAATACACCCGGAATTCCGGGATAACTATCCCAAGCTCGTCGATATTACCGGACAGCGGCTGCAGGATATGGACGCGAATGAAATCGAGGTTTCCGTGCTCTCGGTGACTGCTCCAGGCCTTCAGGGAGTAAATGATCGCTCTACGGCTCCTCAGCTTGCGGAGAAATGGAACAATTATCTCGCAGATGCGGTGGCGGGACACACCGACCGACTGAAGGTTTTCGCAGTGCTGCCCACCGCGGATCCCCAACTCGCTGCACAGGAATTGCATCGTTGCGTACGGGATCTCGGGTTCGTAGGGGCATTGATCAACGGATATGACAACAGCGGCGGATCTAAACCTTTGTACTATGACGCTTCCCAATATCTCGACTTCTGGCGTGCTGTAGCAGAAATCGATGTCCCGGTGTACATTCATCCACGGTCGGTTCCGGATGATCGAACAACCACGTACAGCGGTTATCCCGAGTTGAGGGGAGCGGCCTGGGGATTTCACGTCGAAACCGCAGAGCATGTATTGAGGCTAATACTAAGCGGGCTCTTCGATAAAGTGCCGGGTCTCAACATAATCATTGGCCACATGGGCGAGTTGCTGCCTTACTGGACCTGGCGGATCGATCATCGAATTGAACGGGAAGGATGGCGAAATAGGCCCGAGACAAGGGACCGACAACGCAAACACACTGTCACTGAATATTTGCGGTCCAACTTCTACTTTACGACCAGCGGCTCCTTTGATACGGCCGGGTTGGAGCACACGCTGAAGGTAATGGGCGCCGACCGGGTCCTCTACTCAGTGGATTACCCGTACGAGGATAGCCGTGAAGCGAACGACTGGTTTGAGGCGCTTGCATTGGACGAGGGCGACAAGAGGAAGATAGCATTCGACAACGCCGCTCGCTTGCTGAAGATTCGCTAAGAAGCCACGGCGTGCCGCTTTCAAAGCCCCGCGTTCTTATATGAGATGCGGGCGATTGAAGACCAATCGGCTTCACCCATTCCCTGTGCCAATGCAGCCAGAAATCGGTCGTGTATAAGGCTGGCCATGGGCATAGGGACAGCGGATTCCTCTGCGGCAGCAAGGAGCAAACGATTGTCTTTAAATCCAAGAGGTAATTTGAAACCTGCTGGTTCGAATTTATCAGAGGCAAGTATGCTCCCGTAAATACGGTACACCGGAGCTGTGAACAGTGACCCCGTGAGAACCTCCAAAAATGCATTCGGGTCAAGCCCATTTTTGCGAATCAGAGCAAAGGCTTCCGCTAAACTTTCAATGACGGTCGTGATCAAAAAATTACCTGCAAGCTTGACCACATTGGCCGCAGGAGCATTCTCGCCGACTATGAATGTCTTCTGCCCAATGGCATCGAAAATGGGTTGGCATAGTTCGATCTGCGCGGGTGGACCAGCCGCAACAACGAACAGCTTCGCTGCAGCCGCGGCGTCGGGCCGGCCGAAGACTGTGGCAGCAACATAGTGCTGTCCTTTTTCGCGATGAGCTTCTTCCAGCCGCCGAGATAGCGCTACGCTGATCGTGCTCATGGAGATGTGAACTGCGCCGGCAGGAAGGGCCTCAATAGCATTGCCGTGTGTGAAGACTACTTCTTCGACGGCTCGATCATCCGCCAGCATTGTGATTAGCGCCTCAGCATCTGAGGCAGCTTCGCTGGGACTTCCGGCAATCTTTGCCCCCATGGGCTGCAGCTCCTCGGAACGGCTTTGCGTTCGGTTGTAGACCGTCAACGCTTGTTGGGCCTTGATCAGGTTACTTGCTATAGGCGATCCCATGCTCCCCAGGCCGATGAATCCTATTTTCATGCTCTATCCCCTTTCTTTGTGTAATCATATATGACGGTTTATCCGAAATTATGTAGCGATGTTCCCTTCTGCCGGACGCAAATGCTTATGAGGAGAGGAAAATTAATTAGAGTTCGATTCTGAATCGCCTTTATCCATTATTTGGTGTTGCATAATCGCCGTGGGCCACCGTGAGTTTCAACGGAACCCAGATTACCGCCAAGCTGTTTTAAAAGCCGATTTTTTCCTACTTCTCAAGCTACCTTCCTGCAGGATACTCGTCAATTATAATCGCAGCTCGTCTCTACTTAAACAAGTTAGTACTATCGGATCGCAATGAGTGCCATATCCTGCGAGGGATGCAGATCCGCACGGTAGATCCGGCATAGATGCCGGTTGTAACCTCAACGCACTGAGCTATAGCGCTGGACAGGCAGGGGTTGTTGCCGGGACAACGTAATACGCAGGATGAGCTATGGTTTCGGTTTTTCTTGACTTTTTGACTGACGATATGTTAATAATTCAATCGATTTAAAAGGCTTGTATCGACAATAGCAAGGGGATCGGATTCGTAGCATGGCTCAATGCCTTAGGAATGCGGGCTGCTCCACGTGTGGGCGGTAAGCTAGTCCTTGGTATTGGATGCTGTCTGTCCGGTGGTATTTGTTGCTCTTCGTGCGGTGTGCGTCAGGGGGATGGTGATGAAGAAATTATTAGCGCTGTTATTGACAGGGCTGTTGATAGGGTTTGTGGCCGCCCCGGTCTCGGCCTGGGAGTTTTCTTTATCGGGAAATTTCAAGTGGGGATACGACTACTTTTGTCAAGCGGGGAAATCGGGTTTTTTCGGCACGTACGACCAGGTTATACCAATGCGCGGCTGAAAATGTAATTTGGCCTCGCGTAGTTTCGCTGTTCCTGCTATGTCCTCCCAGGCTACGGGAGGTAGTCATGGCAAGGATCACCAAAGCCCGTCCGCATATGTCGGAAGAAGACCTCCGGATCCGACTGAAGGCCACTCCGGATCGCAAGACGGCCCAGAAATTGTTGGTAATCTTGAATGCCACTGTAGATCCAAGACCTGCGGAAGAAATAGCCCTTCATATGGGGGTGTCGGTTCACAGTGTGCACAACTGGATTTCGGCCTACAATAGATCGGGTCTTGAAGGAATCTTGGGCGCTGGAACTCTTGAGCCGCGAAATGGGCATATGAGTAGGGAAGAAGAAATCCTCTTGTTGAAGCCCTTTTTCGACAGCGCTGCAAAGGGAGAGATCACTACTGTGGCTCAGATCCGGGAGGCTCTTGAGGACCGTGTGGGCAAACCATTGCATCATTCTGTCGTTTACAGGTTCTTGCACAGAAATGGGTGGCGCAAGGTGGTGCCGAGACCCAGCCATGTGAAATCCCGAGAGGAAGTCCAAGAAGAGTTCAAGAAAGAGTTTCCCGAGAAGATCAACGGAATTCTCGCTCAAAGAGATCCCGACGACTCCCGGCCCGTGGCCCTTCTGTCCCAGGATGAAGGAAGATTCGGCAGGATCAACCCGCCTCGGGCCTGTTGTCCCTCCGGTGGGCAATCGGGAATTTTCCAGTTCAACTGGCGATCCATGAATGCATGGGTTGGCGCCAGGACTGTAAACTCACGCCAGTACGGGCTCGTGACCGGGCAGGCAGCGTCTCTCAATTACCAAAGAGTTGAATTTTTCCCCGAAATCAGGATCAATTCTGCCATAAGCCTTAGGGGGTGGTACCAGATCGGTGCAGTCGAGGCTCCTGCCACTGTGCTTGGGACATACGGCTTGTACCGGAATTCGAGCGACCCCGGCGCGTGGAATCCAATCAGCTCCGGAGAATGGACTCAATGGTGGGCACGAGCCCAGACTCCTTGGGGCATTGTGGTGGTCGGTAAGAGGCCCTTGGGATTCGGTATTGGAGCCCAATACGATGGTACCAACGCCACATCCGAGTCTCTACTCCTTGTGGCGCCGTATGGGCCTTTGCGCATCGGCCTGGGAATCTATCCTTACCGGCGGCAACTTTGGGTAAACTCCTCCCCTAATCCTTTTCAGGCGGGCAGTCCTTTTACGGCTTCTACCGGTCCCGGACCCGGTGGATTCAGTCGCCAGGCTATCAGTTTCACTGACACAGGAAGTTACCTCCAGTCATGGGATCACGACTCAGTGATGATACAGCAGCCTGTGGCCTTCATTACATATAACGCCGGTGCCTTGGAAGCGGGCATATTGTACGAGTGGCTCAAGGAGCATGAAGGGCCGCAGTCGGGATCCATCAACGATTTCGTAGCTGCTCAAGTGACCCGGGATACCACGATTGAAGACGGATGCGTCTATTTGAAATACACTAACGGAAGAATCTTTTTTAATTCCGAGCTGGCCTGGTCACGCGTCCAGACCAATTACCAGCCCCCTTTGACCTTTACAAATCTTTTCTTTGGGGGCCCGCTTGCGCCGCTGAACACAGGAGATGGTGGCGGAAGTCAATATGCTCCTTATTCCAATGAAGTCTGGAAGTTCATGGTCGAGCTAGGGGCAATGTGCGGACCGGCGAAAATCAGTTTCTTGTATTCCTGGGTGCCGGGCCCGGATCGACGGCACGGGATTTGGATTAATAACCAGACATGGGAAAATATTTTTGGGGGGCAGTACCTGGGCAACGCCCAAGCGTTTCTGCCGTATAGCCTTCTAATGGGTTACCAGTACGGCGCTGGCCTCAACGCAATAAATTGGAACGGCGAAGGATACATGACGGACGCTTCGAGCTGGGGCGCCAGACTCGACTATGCTGTGGCATCAAACCTGAATATTTACGCTAGCTTCTTCTATGCTAACCGAATTTCCAAAGGGTGGGGCTGGGCCAGTCTCGTGCCCACCACTACCATCAATCCCGTCGTGCCCAGCGTTGCTGTACTTGGCACAGGAAACTTCAACGGCTTTGGAGGATTCAATGCGCTTCAGAATACCTTCATCGACGGCGCTCCCTCCATCCCGGATGATTCCCTCGGATGGGAAGTTACCGTGGGCGCTGACTGGAAGCTCCTGGAAGGTCTCACTTTTAGGGCGCGAGGGGCCTATTGGGAGCCGGGTAGGTGGTTCAAATTCGCTTGTGTTGACAAGACACTTGTCACGTTCGATCCGGTGATCGGTATTATTCCTACACCTCTGCAAACCGATGGAGCAGCGGCAGGGTTATCCTGGGGCGTAAATCCGAGCCGGGCGATTGACCCGATATGGGGTTTCCAGAGCTATCTGGTATTTGACTTCTGATGTGTGATTACACGCAAAAGAAGAGTTCATCAAAAATCGTGCGACGAAAAGAATGTGATTTGATCATTGCATAGGGAGGACTTGGCGTAAGTATTTCATCGTCCCAAATCTGGAGCTTAGAATTAGAATTATCCGGGATTTAAATCAAAAAACTGAAAGACAGCCGATGCAATTTTCTTAATGTGGAGAAGTGATGAGTATGAAAGCGTGGCGGTTAATAGCAATCAGCGGCCTTGTCGCCTTGTCAATTATTGCGTTCGTCCAGTTTTTAGATGCTCAGCCGACTAGCAGGAAGATCTTAAAAGTGAACGGCGCTGGCATGGCATCAGATCAGGTGCACGCCTGGGCAAATCGTTTTGCGGAGGCCAATCCGGACGTGAACGTATTAGTCATAGGTTCCAGCGCTGGGAAAGGTTTCCAGGCTCTCATCGAAGGTAATGCTGAAGTGGCAATGATGAGCCGGGACATCAGTTCCGACGAGAGAGCGAAGGCGAAAGACAAAGGAATCAAACTTGCAGAGAAACAGATAGGTCGGGCGGCTGTCGCTGTTGTAACCAGTCCTGGAAATCCGGTCGGGGAACTTACTCTTGAACAAATTGGCAAGATCTACACAGGGGAATATGTCAATTGGAAGCAAGTCGGCGGTCCTGATTCGCCCATAAGATGTCTCACGAGGCGTGTACCGGAATCCGGTGGAGCTGTATTCTTTCAATCCAAGGCAATGAATGGTCGGCCCCATGGTGACGACCACAGTTTTCACCGAGACCTGGGAGACGATAATGAAAGCGTGCAGTACCGCGCAGGATTTGCCTATCGGAATTGTCCCTCACACGCGCAACCTGAAAGACGTTAAAATGATCGGCATAAAGCCGGATGAAGATTCCCCAGGCGTGAAACCAACAGACGACAAGGTAAACTCGGGAGCGTACCCTATTACTTTGCTATTCACTTTTGCCTGGGACCAGCGAATTGAAGATCCGGTCCTTTTGAAATTCATAGATTACTGTGCAGGCCAAGGTGGATTGGCGGCTGCACAGATAAAGAATTAAGACTCTCCACGTTTAGCTCACTGCCACGCATAACCAAAGGCTGTTACTGCAAGCGCAGCGTAGCAATCTATACTCAGATGGATGATGGTGATAACATTTTTCCTGGTTTCCATGCTCCGCCTGGGAACCAGAAGTGTGGCACGAATTTTTTTAGATTCTGGGTTTTGAGACAACCTCGTTGATGCTGAAAATTATGGGGAAACCCATCAATTGGTGGACTGAGTAGTATCCTGTGCCGTCGGTTTGGCAACCAGTCCGGCAGGAACCCTGCGTCATTATGGCAAAAGCGACCAATGAAGTGATTAGTTTGTCTATCGGATCAGTTGCCAAATTTCCCAAGATCACGCTGACGAGGAGTGTCATGCCCTTCATCGAAAAAAACGCTGTGACTGCGTCCGTACCCGATAGAGGCACCCCGTTCCAGATGTAAGTCGTGACAGGCGCACTAACGATCGCACAGACTATTCCAAGTCCGATCCCGAAAAGTGCCGTTGGCACAAACTTGGTCAGATAACCGAAAGGACGGACTAATGCCACATAGAGAGCTATCACGATCATTGTTCCTGCATAGGCCCACAGCGTCGGCGTGAAGACAGATCCCACGAGCACTGATACAAGGCCACAGATGATTCCGGCCCATAACCCGCCAATCCCTGTCGCCAGCACTGTTCCGATGGAATCAAGATAGATCGGTAATTTGAGTTTGCTAACGATGAGCCCAATTCCTAAATTGAGCGCAACGCAAATCACAACAAGGGCTAGATTCCGCAACTCAAAGAAATGCTTCATGTCAATCCTTTTCCTCTCAGTGACCCGGACTCAACTCTAAATGCCCACTGGAATTGTTTCTAATGACACAACTGGAGATAGATCGCTCTCAATTCCCATGTTAACTCTTCTACGGAATAACAATATCTCATAATCGCATTCATCAGGTGAATGGAATTTTTTCATGAATCCTTTTATGCGTGGGCGCATTAACTTAATAAGAAGCTTAAAAAGAACGATTGGAGAAAAATCCAATGAGAAATCAAATAATAACCGAAATGGCTTTGGGGCTCGCTATGGTCGCTGTTGCAATATTTCTGTTCGCGCAACTTGCAGCAGCAGCTAGCAGTGGTACCTCATCGAGTCATGGACCGACTTTAGGACCTTCAGGCGGAAATCCTAGTGGACCCGTTTCCGGTTCCGGGGATAACAGTGTAAAGGGAAACCCTGTAATTCATCCCAATGTTAAACCGGTCAAAACTGAAAGGCAGTGTCAGAGAAACTGCGCCCGAGGTGGGATGAACAGAGATTTTTGTCTATTGGCATGCGCTGGGTATTAAACGCGGGTCGAATATTCGACCAGCTCCATTATCAGAGATAGAAAGCAATTAATTCTGTCCCCCACTATTGCTGATGGCCCCCGGATTGGACTATCCGGCTTCGCTGCTTCTACATGACCTGACAGCCCATCCAATTTGCAGATTCGCGAGCGGAATGAGGTGTAGTGTCCCCAGTAATTCTGGTGGAGCGCACGCCATGGGGTCGAGATATAGCCTTCTGCTCCAGCCTGATGAGAATTTCTTTCCAAACTTTTCTTCATTGCTATAACATTGATTTATCGAGCGCTTACGTTACAGGAGGTAATTCGCCATAAGGATCTTGTTCTCGGAAGGTTCGAGCCTCACTGCACGTGAGTTTCTTACAGTGCTGGGGCCGCGAGGTCACTGGATCGAGATCGTCGATGCGAACCCGGCCTGTATCTGTCGGTTTAGCCGCTGGACAAGGCGGGTTCACCGTTGCCCTGCGCCAGGGACTGACCCGGTGGGTTATCTCGGGGTGGTTAACGCACTACTTGCCAAGGGGTCATTCGATGTTCTGTTACCAACCCACGAACAGGCGTGGCTGTTCGCGGTTGCAGGGCAGGAGCTAAATCCTAATGCTCGGATAGCAGTCGCTTCAGCCGACGCATTCTCAAAAATTCAGAGCAAAATTGAGTTTGCGCGATTACTGGATGAATTGTCCATTCCACAGCCCAAATGGGGGCTCGCGGACTCACCCGATGAGCTTGCCGAATGGGAACCGCCTTTTTATCTCAAAACCCCTTTCAGCACAGCAGGGACGGGTGTCCGTCGCGTGATGAACGCCGATGATTCCAAAAATGCCTTTAATTCACTGCGCCTCGCCTCTAAGGGCGGACCCCTCATGGTGCAGGCTGCTGCGGATGGGGAGTATGCTCAAGTTCAGGGCTTGTTCGACCACGGCCGGCTTGTAGCGGCACATACCAGCTCCCTTACAGCAGTGGGAATCGGACCCAGCGCAGCCGGACGCATCAGTGTGGATCATCCGTTCGCCAGGCAAGATATTGCTAAGCTTGGTGCACATCTGAATTGGCACGGAGGGCTGACAATCGATTATTTTTTTCGGGAAACCGATCGCGTTTACATCGAATGCAACCCTCGCACTGTAGAGCCGGCTAATGCTGCGGCAAGCGGAGTAGATCTCCCTGGGTTACAATTAGCACTTTCGCTTGGAGAACACCCGGACGAGGTGCCGGCGGGAGAGTCAGGCGAGCGAACCCACAGCTCACTGGCAATTCTGCTTGGCACGGCCGCCTACGCTGGAACACGCACGGCAGTTCTGGCTCAGATGTTTCGGTTCTTAATGGGAGAAACACCAGGCCAAAACGGTATTGAAGTTCTCACACCGGTATTCCAGGATCCTCTAAGCGCTGTGCCGCTTTTAATCGTGTCAGGAGCCCTGCTGCTGTCTCCTCAATACGCTGAGCGGATCAGCCGCTCCAGTATAGATGCTTATTCGATTTCGGGTGATGCGATTCAGCGTTTTTGAGGCGGCATTACGACGAGCGAAAACGACCAAAGCTAGGCCGGATGAATATAATGATGGATATGACTGCTTCCGGCGACTGATTCAGGGCCTCCGTGATGAAGGCTTCGAAGAAGCCGCGGGGCGGCTTGACGATCTCTTGAATCATACGGCCTGGACAACATCCAGCGAACTTATCGGCGAATTAGGTCTCGCCATTCGGGATTTCGAACGAACCAGACCAGCGATAACATCATCCCTTCGCGCGATCATCAAAGAGTGCAAGAGCGTGGTTCGCAGCGTGTGGTGAGTCCTTAAAGGAGGAACAAATGAACGGGGTGACTATCAAGGAAATTCGCGATGCGGCAGAACGCATTCGGCCATACGCCCACCGTACTCCGGTGTTGACCTGCTCCAGCCTCGATCGGCAAGTCGGGGCCCGGGTCTTTCTAAAATGTGAAAACCTGCAGAAGGTGGGAGCGTTCAAGTTCCGCGGCGCGTGCAATGCGGTCTTTTCGCTGGCTGAATCCGAGGTCGAGCGCGGGGTCGTGACGCATTCATCAGGCAATCATGCACAGGCGCTGGCGCTCGCGGCCCGGCTGCGCGGGATTCCGGCTTACATTGTGATGCCTCACACCGCCCCCGCGGTGAAAAAGCAAGCAGTGGCCGGGTATGGCGGCAAAATCACTTTTTGCGAACCCACACTTGAAGCACGCGAATCAACCCAGGCGCAGGTGATTGCTCAAACCGGCGCAACCTCCATCCATCCATATAACAATTACCAGGTTATCGCAGGACAAGGCACCGCGGCGCTGGAGTTATTAGAGGAGATTCCAGTGTTGGACGCGATTCTCGCCCCAATAAGCGGCGGAGGCCTTTTGAGCGGTACAGCTATCGCTGCAACTGAGCTGTCTCCAGGCATTCGGGTCATCGGAGCCGAACCGGAGGGGGCTGACGATGCATTCCGCTCGCTCGCGGAAGGAAGGATCATCCCATCTGTGAATCCGAAAACCATCGCGGACGGGCTTATGGCTTCCCTCGGAGATCTGACTTTCCCCATCATTGCAAAGCGTGTGGAGCGGATAGTTACGGTGAGTGAGGCGGGCATCATTGCGGCGATGAAGTTCATATGGGAGCGAGCGAAAATCATTATCGAACCTTCGGCAGCAGTGGCGGTAGCCGTCCTGTGGGAGCGGAAATTGGACGTTACCGGCATGTCGGTCGGGGTAATACTTTCAGGCGGAAATCTGGATTTAGATAAGTTGCCATGGCAGAATAGTAATAGAGCATCGGGTGGGCACAGTAATTGATCGAATCGGTGGGAACGGCTTGACCGGAGGTGAATCGTGAAAATCTTCGTTGGAGTGCTCGGGGGCTGCCTTATAATGCTCGTCCTTTGGGACGCTTTCGAAACTATCATTCTTCCTCGCCGTGTGACACGCCGACTTCGGCTCACGCGCCTCTTTTATCGATATAGCTGGCGGTTATATTCTGCTCTGGGATTTTCACTGCTCTCGGCAAGCCGGAGGGAAGGGTACTTCAGCTTTTACGGTCCCATTTCTCTGCTGACCCTGGTAGGACTCTGGGGCCTAAGTCTAATGATCGGCTTCGCGTGCCTGCACTGGGCAATCGGTTCCCAGCTAAATATTCCTGATGGGCAACAAAGTTTTCTTACAGACCTGTATTTGAGCGGCACCACTTTCTTCACACTTGGATTGGGCGATGTGACGCCTCGGTCCACTCTCGCCAGATTTCTTGTGGTCCTGGAAGGAGGAATAGGATTCGGCTTTCTCGCTCTGATCATCGGATATGTGCCGCCACTCAATCAGGCATTTTCTCGTCGCGAGGTAAGTATTTCTCTGTTGGATGCACGTGCGGGCTCGCCGCCTACTGCAGCGGAAATGCTGGTTCGGCACAAGGATGGATACGGCCTGGAATCGCTGCGAGAGCTTTTGCACGAGTGGGAGCTTTGGTCTGCCGAATTCCTCGAGATTCACCTATCTTACCCGGTGCTTGCCTACTTTCGTTCCCAACATGACAACCAATCCTGGCTGGCCGCCTTAACAACTATTCTGGATACTTGTGCGTTGGTAACAACCGGTGTAGAGGGAGCCTGTCAGCGCCAGGCAGAGCGAACTTTTGCTATGGCGCGACATGCGGTTGTGGACCTTGCAATAATTTTCAAAGCGCCACCGTTTGGGCCCGATCCGGACAGGCTTTCTGAGGAAGATCTGGCCCACTTGCGTTCCAGATTGAGCGAGTCCGGTCTGACGATGCGAGAAGGGAGCGACACCGAAACAAGGCTCAGAGAATTGCGAAACATGTATGAACCTTATCTTTCCTCGCTTTCCCTGTATTTTCACATCTCCGTCCCGCCTTGGATGCACGCCTCCAGTCATCCGGATAATTGGCAGATGAGCGTGTGGCAGCCGCCTTCAAGACCCTTTCACAGGCAGGAGAGAGGGCATTTCTAAGGAGCTCTCGATTTCGCGAGTCAGATTACATGGCACGAGAGACATGGAAATGAAAATGGCTGCAGCTAGGTCATGGTTGACTAGCGGTCGAGCCGCGAGGTATGCTCGTTTAGGTCGGCGATATAAATTTAGCGATGCAACCGTCATTCAACAGTCAATTCTGTGCAAGACGATGCGTGACTCACCGAGCAAAATTCAATAGGACCTGAAGGGGGATTTGATGGCTATTATAACTATTTCCAGGGGCTCTTACAGCAAAGGCAAAGAGGTGGCCGAAAAAGTGGCGGAGCGGTTGGGTTATGAATGCATCTCGCGTGATCTTCTCGTTGAGACTTCTGAGCACTTTAATATTCCGGAGATAAAGCTGGTCCGCGCTCTTCATGATTCTCCATCAGTCCTGGAGCGGTTCACCTACGGGAAAGAGCGGTACTTGGCGTTTATCACTTCAACCCTTTTCCATCACGCGCAAAAAGACAATATGGTTTACCACGGCCTCGCCGGTCATTTCATCCTCCGGGGAATCAAACATATGCTGAATGTTCGCATTCTCGCCGATCTGGATGTCCGTGTCCGCCTCGAAATGGACCGAGAGAAGCTTGCTTACGAAGACGCTCTCCGGGTGATCAGGAAGGACGACGACGAACGAAGGCAATGGAGTTTGAAAGTCTTTGGAATAGACACATGGGATGCAAGCCTTTATGACCTGGTGATCCACATTGGGAAACTTTCGACGGACGATGCGGTAGATATCATTTGCCGAGCAGTGCAATCGCAGCGATTTAAGAGTACTTCCGAATCTCAGAAAGAAGTGGAGGACCTGGCTCTTGCTGCTCGCGTGAAGGCTGAGCTAGTGAACCTGGTTCCGGGCGCCACCGTGAGCGCGCGAGAAGGCACGATTTATGTAGATGCAAGGGCTACACTGACGCAAGAATCTCAAATCTCGGATGAAATCAAAGCGCTGTTGCAAGAAATTCCTGGAGTCAAAGAGGTTAAAGTCCATGTGAGTCCGCCAACTGTCTATGAATGAACCGAGAGGGTGAGCAATGGCTGACAAAATCGAAGCTTGTGTTCCGGTGGACATTTCAGATGACGATATCTTTGACGCGATGCGAGACATTCCCGGTTATCTGGATATAACTCCTGGAGATTTCAAAGAGGTATATCTCAAGGCCTATCAGCACGCCGTTACGAGGTTAACTCGATCCATTCCGACTGTTAGTGTCATGACTCGGGAAGTGGTTTCCGTCCGGGAAAGCACTCCATTGAAAGAAGTAGCGGAAATTATGGCGGCCAGGAAAATTTCAGGCGTGCCTGTTGTAGGGGATAGCGGGCAGGTCCTGGGAGTAATATCTGAAAAGGACTTCCTAAACGTAATGGGCGCGGGGCAGGCCGACAGCTTTATGATGGTGATCGCCCAATGTCTTCTCGGTAAAGGGTGTCTCGCAGCTCCCGGTCGTGCAAAATTTGCCGCGGACATCATGACCTCGCCTGCTGTGACGGTCAAACCGGAGACCCCGATCCTGGAGGTCGCGGATATTCTGACGAAAAAGAAAGTGAATCGGGCGCCTGTGGTGGACGCCGAAGGTCGCCTGATCGGCATAGTATCAAGGGCCGATGTGCTGAAATCGTCGTTCTTCCCGGAGGGTGCATGAATTACTTTGCCAAAATGAAAGGTACGACCAAGAGCCCGCCCGGGATTGGGATTGTTGAGATAGTCTGGTCGTGGCTCGGCGGGTTCATTGGGATCGGCGCGGTAGCTCTTGCGCAGGCTTATATATTTGACGGGACAGACCAGATGCTGATGATAGGCTCTTTCGGCGCATCGGCAGTGCTTGTCTACGGCGCCATAAAGAGTCCCCTGGCTCAACCGAGAAATCTGGTGGGTGGCCATTTTCTGTCTGCGCTCGTTGGTGTGGCTGCATTCAAGATTTTTCAGGGACAGCCGGTAGTAGCGGCTGCGGCTGCGGCTGCCACTGCGATTGCGGTGATGCTCGCCACAAAGACTCTTCATCCCCCTGGAGGCGCCACCGCTCTTATTGCCGTTATAGGCGGGGAAAAGGTGCATGCGCTTGGTTTCTTGTACGCTGTGATACCTGCCGCAGCAGGCGCTACAATTCTGCTTATAGTCGCCTTGCTCTTCAACAACATCCCGAAAAACCGGAGATACCCTGAGTTCTGGCTTTGATGTTAGTTACAGCAGTTCCTCGGCCAACCCCGCCAAAGGAGACCGAACAGTATCCTTGAAATTGCAAATACCGACCATAGGTTGATTTGCCATCTTGCTCATCGCGTATGCCAGGCCGCTTGATTTACGGTCCAGTCTGCGGTTGCGATCGATTTGTCCGAGATCCCCGGTGAACACCATCTTGGTGTTTGTCCCAGCCCGGGTAATTATCGTCTTTACCTGGTGAGGCGTCAAATTCTGAGCTTCATCAATCACCATGAAGGACTTGTGGTAGGTCTCTCCACGGATATAATCCAGCGGCTTCATGATAATCTTCTTGTTTTCCCTCAATTTGGCGATCAATTCCCGGTTTTCCGGTTTAATTCCGCCCAAAAACGAAAATGCCTGTAGGATAGGTTCGATCCAAGGCGCCATTTTCTCTTCGAGTCCGCCGGGCAAGAACCCGATTTCGTCTCGATCTTCCAAATGGACCATAGGGCGTGCAATCACTATGTTTGTATAGCGGCTTCGCTGTTCCAAGGCTCCCGCTAGAGCTATCAAGGTCTTGCCGGTTCCAGCCCCGCCTTGAAGGAATACGAGGCTGATTGCGGGATCGAGAACCTGTGCCAGGGCGACATGTTGTGACCAGTTCTGCCGACTAGCTCTGCCTTGAAGATTCTCTTTATTTGCTCCGTTTCCATTAGATTCGAGCACGTAAGGTCTCAATCCAAGAGCGGCTATCTCGGAAGGAACCATTTTGAATCGCTCTGACTTGTATAGCGCTGCAAAGGATTCCTCCCATTGCGATCCGACTTTGCTCCAACATACGACTCCCTCATTGCATTGCAGAGGCTCCCAGTGTCGTGATCCGATCTCGAACTCTTCCCACGGCAAGGGAATGGTCTCCTCAGGCACGTTAATCCGCTTCAGAGAAGAATGAAAAACAGCGTTCACTTGAGTGTGCGGGTAATCTTCAGCTTTTATCCCAAGCTCCCTTGCCAGAACCCGGACAATGGTGTCCCGAGACATCAACAGCACGTCATGTTTCCCATTAGCGGTCGCTTGGAGCGCTCGAGCCGTGGCAATGATCTGGTGATCGGCTTTAGTTTTCTGCAGATCGTTCCTGAAATGCTTACTGCTTGGTTTCGCCTCGATCCTGAATCCACAGTCCTCTTTCGTGGCTAGATGTTCCAGTTTCCTTATGACTTCTCTCGCGTCCCATCCGATATCCGGTTTATTCTTCAGTTGATCCAATTCTTCCAATACTACCCAAGGTATGGCAAGAATCGTGTCGTCACCCTGAAGGATGTCAAGCGACTCCGGATCGTGGACCAGAACGCTTGTGTCCACCACGATAATCTTCTTTTTCTCAGTTTCACCGCCTTCCTTTAGTTCCGTTACCTGGTTAGTTGAAATCTTCGAACACGATCGCTCGGGCAATCGCTTGCTGGAATTGGAGGGATTGGGGATTAAAATCGATCTGTCTCCGATAAACCCATTAGAACAAGATGCCGATCGATTTCCTGGAGTCATGCCATTATTCCGTCGGTATCTAGTACCCATGCAGTTTACTTTGCTCCTCCTTGCGGAGAATTATCTCCGTTTTGTTGTTCTATGCGTGAGTCGAACTAACACTCGTTTGGAATACTTTCAAGCCAATTTTAACAATTCTTTTGTTAGTATAGCGTCAGGTTTACGTAAATGTTTAAAGGGGTGTGGTAGGAATTGAGCGATTTCCAATATCTGGCGTCAGGCGAGACCGAACATTCCAGGTAGTCTTCACCAGACCGATCGAATCATAATTTTTGTTTTGAGAGCCAAATACATAGGCAGGAGTTTAATTGAAATAGACGGTCCTTGTCTGGGCTATGGATGTTAATACTTCATTACAAAAGTTGTTCGAAATCTTCTCGCGTAATGTCACAATCCTTGATTATTTTGCTCAAGAGGCCGGGGCCGATGATTTCACCTGAATGAATGGGCACTACCGTGACACGCCCGTCTGCGTGCCTGAGAAAATGGTAACTACCTTTAACTCTGGAGATTGTAAATCCTATTTTTCTCAATACAGCGATAATTGTCTTCCCGTCAACAGGTGGAAGTCGGCTCATATTTCCACCGTCACTCGCTGAACTCCTATGAATTGAGGAGTTGAGACAGGGGGTCCCTGTTCTTCGAGACACAGATCAATCGCTTCCCGGATTCTCTCCATGAGTGCGTCTAATGACTTGGCCTGCGTGTGGCAGCCAGGAATCTCCGGCACGGATGCCACATAGAAGCCGTCCTCGTCACGTTCTACAATCACATTGAAACCTATTTCCATCTATCGTGCTCCCGTTTTCGTTGTACAGCATGCCAATATCTTATCATAAACTCTGAGTGGCATATCAACAATTGAAATATAGCGGGTTTATCTGTAAGCTATGAGTTTTAGAGTTCGACGATAAGAGGGCGTAATTTACAGTTTTATTTAGAATAGGAGGCTAACATGAAGATTACCAGTGTCTTGGGAAGCCCGCGGCCCAAAAAGGGCAACACAGCGAAGGTCCTGGGGTGGGTCGAAGAGGAACTCAGAGCTAAAGGCCACAGTGTGGACCGTATTAACATTGTTGATAAACAAGTGAATGGCTGCAAAGAATGCTACACCTGTCAGGGAATTCCCGACGAGCCTGGCTGTCCGCAAAAAGATGACGCTAAAGAAATTTTTGAACAAATAATAGCTTCTGATATAATTCTGATGGCGTCTCCGCTCTTTTGTTGGGGTTTCTCTTCGCAAATTAAGCCATTGATCGATCGGTATTTCTGTCTCGTGACAGGTTATGGAACTCCGAAATGGAAATCGCTAATTGAAGGGAAAAGAGCCGGTCTTCTGGTGACCTGCGCCGGCCCGATCGAGGAAAACGCAGACCTGATAGTCCGGATGTATCAAAGGCTCATGGAATATGCAAAGATCACCGCGGCCGAATCTCTTGTGATTCCGTTCACAACAGCTCCCGAGGCGATGGGTGATGAAATCAAGGGACAAGCAATCAAATTTGCTCAGAAACTGTCGGGCACTCAGTAACAACCGCCCATAAACATAACACCCTTTAAGGACGGTCTCTCCAATGGCTAAGAAACGCGACACGATAGAGCCGCGCAACCGAAATCCTGATGCTCCAACAAAGCAGACACGAGCCAGGAACGACCGGGAAATCCTTGAAGCTCTTGTCAATGCGATAGATTCCTCCGCCGACGCCATGATCGTCTACGATCTTGATGGGAATGCAAGATACGTCGGGGAATCGTTTACTCGAATGTTCGGATGGACCAAAGAAGAAGTAGTGGGGAAAAAAATACCCTTTGTACCTGAAGCTGAACTGGAGAGATCCCTCAAGCACATAAGGCGATTAATTGAAACCGGGAAGCCGGTCAGGGGCGGGTTTGAAACGATACGAAACACAAAAGATGGGCGGGTCCTAAATGTCAGCGTAAGTGCATCGCGCTACAACGATTATGACGGGAATCCTGCAGGGATCCTGGTGATAATGCGTGATATCACGAATCGCAAACGGGCCGAAGCTCAGGTGCGAAAAAACGAGGAGCAATACCGAAAACTCTACAAGCGACACAAGCGTGGTGAGGATCTTTACCGATCATTAATCGGCTCTTCAGCCGACGCGATAGTCATCTATGATTTATCCGGCAAGGCCATATATGTGAACGAAGCCTTCACCCAGATCTTCGGCTGGACCAAAGAAGAAGTTGTGGGCAAGCGAATACCTTTTGTGCCCGAATCCGAATTAGAATCCTCGTTGGAAGGCATTGCCAGGCTCATACGTGACGGGGAGCCTGTCAGCGGATTCCAAACCAGGAGGAACACCAAGGATAGCCGAGTGCTTGACGTCAGCGTCAGCTCGTCCCGTTATCATGATCACGAAGGCACGCCGGCCGGCATCCTGGTCATTCTTCGGGATATAACCGCCTGGAAATCCATGGAACGTGCCCGTAAACGTGCTGTCAGCCACCTGTCACATGAATTAACGACTCCGCTCGCGATTATCAAAGCCTCGGTGCCAAAACTGGCGCAACGAGACCTATCCCGAGAGATGAAGGAGAAGATACTCGACAGGATCGACCGGAATTTGAAGCGCCTTATGGATATGCAAGAAATTGTCCAGGAGATGATTGAGCCTCGCGTATGCAAGCCCAGCACTGTTTCTATAATTCCATTCACCTACGAAATTTTGAACGATGTCCACAAAGAAAGCTCACACCGCATGGTGGAGATTCTGCCGCGGCTGGAGCCTTTGGATAAGGCCTTTGTTGACCCTGCTATTTACAAAAAGGTCCTCGGGACGCTACTGAAGAATGCGATTGAGAACACGCCGGATGAAGGCCGCGTAATCGTCGCTTTGGAGAAAGTCCCTTTAGGCCTTGAACTGAAGGTCTCCGATCAGGGCATCGGTGTCTTTGAGCACGACCGGGCCTTTGTCTTTGAAGGTTTCCACCACACCCAGAATACGGACCGCTATTCCACAAAGAATCCCTATGATTTTGACGCGGGCGGAAAAGGGCTTGAGCTGATGCAGCTAAAGATCCTGGCGGACGAAGGCTGCTTCGATATCCGATTTGAAAGTCGAAGATGTTCGTATCTCACAACGCCCGAAACCAGGTGTCCGGGAAAAATATCATTATGCGAACACGTTACCGACGCCGAGGGTTGCGCCCAATCCGGCGGGACCACGTTTTACGTCCTATTTCGTGAACCGCAGAACTAAAGTCGGATCCATTCGACTGCTGCTATAGAGCGGTTGGCATTCTCAACGACAGAAATATTGTCAATGAGAAAGTTATCCACGTTGCCGCCAAAGGTCTCGCAGTCAGGTCAAAGTTTTTTGCGCAAAGTCAAGTTTCAAGGCCGACCGGTTTCGCATAGCATTATAATAATTGTTCGATGCGAGTTGACGTGGTTAGGGGATAACGGTAAGCTTCCAATAGGACGAGGCGCCATGACTAATCTTTTGACACTGTCATTTGAAAAGGCGTCCGAACTTCCAGATGACCTTCAGGATCAGTTGGCCCAGGAGTTATTAGACGAAATCGAATGGGAATCTTGCCGGGATAGCACATTGGAAAAGTCGCAGGATAAGTTGGAAAAACTGGCTGAGAAAGCCCTGCGGGAATACCGGGCCGGCAAGACAAAAGAAATTGGATTCGACGATCTGTGTGAAATCCCAACTCAGCGAAGACTTTATCTCTTGTTTTCGAGAATACGGTCATTAATCCCCTAGAAGAAGATCAAAACTCGAAGTTGCCGCTCGTATGACCAAGCTAAAACAACCGCGGCGAAGATGCAGGAAAAGAAAGCGCACGATCAAAAGAAATAAAGAGCAGTGATCCTAGGCGAGCACCAAGTCTATCTTAGTTGATCCTGTAATGAGCGCAAAAACTTTCAATCTAAAATTTAGGCCACAGGATTTCAAAGGTCCGCTTGCGAGGCATATTGCTGACCGGGAAGACTTGTTTCAGCAGGTGGTTGGCGATCTTTTCAGAGAGCTGTTCCCCGAGCGAGTATCCGTTACCGCCACAAAAGGCAGAGATGGTGCAATTGACGGCTTTATCGAAGAATTCTGCGATTCAGAGGAGTCGTTTTTCGGGCTTCGAGCACCTATCATCGTAGAGTGCAAAGATCATGACGACTCACTGGGCACTGTAACACGCAATGTCGAGGCGGGTTGGCAAAAAGTAAAGGAAAAACTGGCACGTCAGGCTGAGAAAGGCTGGGAAGGCACATATGAGCCGTGGCGACGTGCCAATGGGTATCTCTATTGCGGCAGCGCTGTCTTGCATCAGCAATCTCGTGACAGCCTCACACGGTCCATCGCCGAGTTTTTCTCTTCACTCCCCCCTGGGCAAAAGCCCGGCATACAAAATGTCCATGTTTTAGACTGGGGCGAACTCGCTGCGCTTCTGAATCGTCATACCCGTCTTGCCGATGTCTGGCTTGGCATCGATTTGTCAGGAATCGTAGGTCAGAAAGCCTACGAAGCAGGTCTCTCGGGCTTTCGGTTGTATTTAAAGGAAGAGAAGCTCCCTTTAATTTCGCCGGCCCGCGAAGATCCAACACATCCTAAAAACCTGCTTGCCACACTGGAAGCCAATGCTTCCTCAACCGGTATTCTCGTGGTGGGCCCGGGAGGTGTAGGCAAGACTCGGATCTGCTTCGAAGTCGCTCGCCTTGCCTTCCGAGCAGGATGGCGGGTCCTGCATCTGTTGCCGGGTGAACCACCTGTGACTGCGACGGCCCTACAGGAGGTGGTTCTTCAAGGCGAGACAACGACCCTTCTTGTCATTGACTATCTGGATCAAATGGGAAGTCTCGATTTCGGCACCATACGACACCGCCTGATTCCCGAAGCGCAAGCCAGGGGAATTCCTGTAGCGCTTCTGGCAAATGCACGTCGGGGGGTGCTGCACAAAACGAACCCTGAGCGCGATTCACTTTTTCGCAGGATTGAGCTTGACATCAGGGATCGTCGGGACCGTATCATCGCCCATTTCCAGGAAACCATCGCGCCACTGGCCTCCAAGATACTCGGAACTGAAAGGGTACGAGAAATCTGCGGAACTCGACCCATCATCGGGATGTTCATTGCTCGAGAGTTGGAGCGCTATGCGCTAGAGGATAGCCTTGATCAAGCGGTCGTCTCCCGGCTGAGACAGGGCGACCTGCAGGGGTGGATCCGGAGGCGGTTCCAAGAGGACGGGCTGCTCCCGCGGGAAACACACCCGCTTCTTCCTGCATCCCCAGACCCGGTGATGGTCGCGACGGCTGCTGTTTTCTCTGCGGCGCCTCTGTTTGGACCGAAGATGTTGGAGGTGGTCGCCGCAACGTTAACCGCGACAGGGATGGAGGACTCCGCGGCAACCGCCGAGCCCCTAATCGCCTCGTTGGAGGGCTCTGGGTGGTTAGAGCAGACCGGCTCTCAGCTCACCACGCCCCACGATGTTGTTGCTGACGAACTCCTGGAACTGACCTTTTGCGATCGGGACCGCCACACCGTTCGCAGGGGAATCGCGGAAAAAGTGTTGGTCGGGGCGCTCGGAATCCCGCGCGTTCTTGGCCGCTTGTCAGCATCGCTCGACCGGGTTATCGGGCAAAAGGATTTTCCTGAACAAATCTTTCAGGAGGTCAAAAAGACGGTTTCAGCATGGTTGGCGCTGCATGCATCAGACATGGGACGAGCATTCACCACCGCTGACGCTGACGAGGTCTCTTACGCCTTGGGGGCAGTCCTGACCGGGAGCGCCTGGAGCGAGGCCGCACTCATGGAATGGGATAATCTAATTGCCCCATGGCTCGCCTTAAACGCCCGAAGCGGTGAAGCGCTGCATCTGCTTTATCGAGGACTTAAGGCACTACCGAAAGGAGCGGCGGACGATCTCGCCGACATGGCCATTCATTGGCTTGACGGCCATGGGTCAAGCTTGGAAGCGAGCTATATAATCGACCCACTTCTCTCCCGTGCAGATCTGGGCACCCAGGCGCAGGCTGCATCCAAGGCTGCCATGGACTGGCTCCAAGAGCATGGCACAGATCCCGGGGCCGGTTTCGTGCTCGCTCCACTTCTCTCCCGTGCAGACCTGGGTGCCCATGCGGAGGCTGCACTCAAGGCTACCATGGACTGGCTCCAAGAGCGTGGCACAGATCCCGAGGCCCGGTTCGTGCTCGCTCCACTTCTCTCCCGTGGAGACCTGGGAGACTACGCTGAGCCTGCACTCAAGGCTACCATGGACTGGCTCCAAGAGCGTGGCACAGATCCCGAGGCCCAGTTCGTGCTCGCTCCACTTCTCTCCCGTGGAGACCTGGGGGACTACGCTGAGCCTGCACTCAAGGCTACCATGGACTGGCTCCAAGAGCATGGCACAGATCCCGGGGCCCAGTTCGTGCTCGCTCCACTTCTCTCCCGTGCAGATCTAGGTGCCCACGCTGAGCCTGCTATCAAGGCTGCCACGGACTGGCTTCAAAATTATCGCATGGATCCCGAGGCCCAGTTCGTGCTCCATTCACTTCTTTCCCGTGGCGACCTAGCTGCCCATGCGGAGGCTGCAGTCACTGCTGCCATGGACTGGCTTGAATTCTATTTCCTAACGGAAGGTGCAGAGTTTGTTCTGAAAAACCTTCTCGGCAAGAGTTATTTATCCGATGAGGGGAAGAACCGGTGTATCGCCCTTGCACTCAATCGTTTAGACAAGGTTATTGAGTCCCCCGAAGCCACATTCCTGCTACGATCATGCCTGAAAGAGCGAAGTCTCTCAGGCAAGGAAAGGAAACAAGCTGTCGAGTCCGCGCTTAAATGGCTCCGTTTGCATCCTAATTCAGATGAGATGGATTTTGTGTTCAATAGATTACTGCGGAATCCGACTATTGAAGACATAATCTGGCGCGAAGTGGCTGATTATGCCGTAGCATGGCTCAAGAGGAACCCGTTGGCTCCTGGGCGGGATCACGCTCTGAACTCGCTTTTTCCTCGGTCCGGATGCCTGACCCCTGACGAGAAGGCATTTCTCCTCCGGGAATCCGATGCATGGCTTAGAGCGTTTCCTGCCAGTGAAGGTAGAGAGCGTCTTTTGGTCAATCTGGAACGCCTCAACAATATGGATGGATCGATTGATGACTTGTCCGCAGCTCCTGACCAACTGGGAATTTCACCATCATCGTCTTTATCGGATCTTTTACGAGAAAATGTTAGGAATGGTAAGCTCCCGGACAACTTTCAGTTTGAGAGGGCTTTTAAGATTGTTCATTCATTGCTTGAGCGAAATCGCCCCGGTGCTGCGGCATACTACCTATCATCCATGTTGCCATGTACAATCATCAAGAATGATCCGATCTTTACCGAGGAGGTGACAACGGCTGTTCGTCTTGTTCTTTGCCATCCTGCTTTCACGCACCCCCAACGCAAAGGATTTTCACGCACTCTGTGGAGACTCCTGGATGAAGGGGCCTGGTCTAACAGAGAGAAGGGAGAATGTCTCCTTTCAAGTCTGGGGATTCATAGACCACCCGAAGAATGATTGCGGTCGAGCCTCCCGCCACCGAGTCATGGCATATTTTATTCAGAGCATGAAAAATCACCGACGCCTCTGGAAAGGGGGTGAGTTCATCAAGGGCTTAATGGGTGACCCCGTTCTGTTTTGCTTGTTTCCCTCAGCTTTCTCAGCCAATCTGCGAGTTTCTCGCGGTCAAAGGTGTAGTTCCCTTCAACAAGGTCCATGCCTTCAGAACTGATTTCATATGTGAGGTCATGCCCTGGAGGAGGTTGACGGTAATTCTCTAGAGACATATTACCCAAAATTCTTCCAACGTCTAAAACTGTTTTTGGATGAATGACTTTATTCGAGTCGCCCCCGAATTTACATGGTTCTTTTAACCTTCTCGCCGTGACGAGCCGTGGCAGACCCCAATTTCCGTTTCCATCAAGACCACCGCTCAAAATCTTGAAAGGCTCATTGACCTCAAGTGAAAGGTAGGGATACTTCGCGGTTCCCCGCCCAGTATTTTCTATCCCAACAACCACTTTATATTCTATGAATACTTCATTACGAATCCTGCCGGTCCTTGCCTCTAGGATTCTGTGATGTAGACCCAATTTGGGATGGGGCCGCCTTCCGAACATGTCCGCTATTTCGTTATGTTCCATTACTTTAAATGAGTCCCCACTCCGTCTATAATAGCGTTTTAAATCTTTGCATGTGCTCATGTGTGGTCCGGAATCGGACTCGGGAATCAGAGATACCGCACAGCCTTGGTTACTTCCTTTGGGGATTTCGATCTCCCTATGGTCAACACCTAAGACGTTGGGAGATACCCATTGGCTAGTGTATTCATTAAGCTTGGCCACGAATTTTCGGAGATCTTGAATGGGAACGATGTCATCAGGAACGTCGACTCCGTCCTCCTTTTTCGTTTTCACTCCCCAGATAATCAGCCCTCCTTGAGCATTGGCAAAACCCGAGAGTGCCTTTGAGAAATTCTCCTTATCAGATTTGTGGCTCAGGTCCCTGGAAACGGCTACTTTGAAGTCCATATGGAGGTATTCGCCTGTTTTTTCCTTGATTTGCTCTCTGATCTTCTGCTCGTCGAAAATCCCGAATAACTCTTTAAGATCCATGGGGGCTCTCCTGCATCCAATATTCGTCTGGTGTTTCGCTAGTCATTGTTGATCTTATCTTTGATTTTTTCAATCTTTTGGAGAGAACTTCTCGACAATCGCTGTCGTCGTGTGGGCTCACAATTTCAATATCTGACCCCATTCACTGCAAGGAAATACAGAGGCGACATATTACCCGGATAAACCGTCCAATCGTCCAATAAATTATAATACCGGTAGCTTATATTTGGACGCTTTTCGGACGATATCTCACGATATCTCTAATACCGTCCAACGAAAACACCAGCAATATTTATACGGAGTGCAGGGCTTCTAGCCTGGCGTCAGCAAATTAAGGATTTGAATGATATGGACAGACCCAAACCGACCATAGCTCAAGACCTGACCCATCGATTTCCTGATCAATCATGAGCGATTCTTAGAAGAAAGAGCTGAGATAGATTGAAACAACCAGAGATTGTCAGGCGCCGGTCGAACGGGCTGAATCGGCGCACGACCCTCCTAATTCCTGATACCGGAAGCAATTCGTCGTGTGGTCGTTGACCATGCCGACGGCCTGCATGAATGCATAACAGATCGTCGGCCCCACGAAAGTGAAGCCTCTTTTCTTGAGATCTTTGCTCATGGCTTCAGCTTCAGGCGTTTTGGACGGGATCTCCTTGGACTCTCGCCAAGAATTCTGAATTGTTTTTCCATCCACAAACCGCCAGATATATGTTATTAAAGGAGCCGCATTCTTTGCGGATCGCCAGAACCGCCCGAGCATTGGAGATCGTGGAGCGAATTTTCAACCGATTCCGAATAATACCCGGATCTTGCAACAACTCGGCTATCTTATCTTCTCCATAGCCCGCTACTTTTTCGGGGTCGAAATGATCGAAAGCGGCCCGATAATTCTTTCGCTTCTTCAGGATCGTCGACCAGCTCAACCCGGCCTGAGCACCCTCCAACACCAAGAACTCGAATAGAAGTTGATCGTCATGCACAGGCACGCCCCATTCCTCATCATGGTACGCAATCATAATGGGATCATTCCCGGCCCAATCGCATCGTGTCCGGCTGTTCACTGAATGCTCCAATGTACTTTTGTTACAAGTAATCTCATTCTTATCGTCTGCACCCGCCCCAAGTCAACCAACGCCAACCTCCGGAATGAGCGGCCTCCATGGATGTTGCGCCGGTAGTGACGGCGTCTCCGTGGGTAGAGAGGTTCGGGCTTTTTACCCGCGGACCTCTATCTTTAAATTTTTCAATGATTATTTAAAGATCAATGAATAATTAAATCCTGGAATCTCTTCAAATTACAAAGGGGGGTTAACATGTTGCACTTCATTGGGTTCTTAATCATTGGACTTATAGCCGGTTACATAGCCGAGAGGATCATGAGAGGGCGGGGGGCCGGTCTTATCGTTAATTTGATTGTCGGAATCATAGGGGCTTACCTCGGAGGTTGGCTGGTCGGTGTTTTGGGACTTCACATGGAAGGAACAATCGGTCCCTGATCACTGCTGTCATCGGTGCGATCGTCCTTTTGTTCATAGTAGGACTGTTTAAGAGGTCCTAGTGGTTAAGCTCACGCATACCTGCTCCTTAAAGGACATTGTCTCGGTTGCTCCAGACTGTCAGTGATCGGGCCTGTAAATTCAGACGTAGGTCGGGCCGTGCCCGACATGATTTCATGATTTTAGCGTATTGTTTCCGAAAGGTCCGGTGGCCAAGGGCCGTCGTACCATTGCTTCGGGCTACCGCCAGCCATTTGGGAGTTTTTGGCCGGAGGGGGTGTGCGGGAATCCGGCTTTTTTGCAAAAAAGCGGGTTCCCCCGCATCTTCCATTGTCTTCCATTCTGGTGGTTCCCGAAACTCTCCTCTATCCAGAGGTAGTCGGGCCGTGCCCGACACGGGGGATTAACTGTGCGCAGCGCTTATTCTATGACAATCTTCTGTCTCCTCTTCTTGTGCATCTGTGGAAGCGCCGGCCAGGCAGCGCAAGACGTTCGTCCTCTGGCTCCGCCGGACACCTCCAGTCCGAGGGCCACCCTGAAGACATTCCTGGATAACACGAATAATGCTCTTCAAGCATACAGGACGGGTCATAAACAAGAGGCGACGACCTTGGCTCAACGGGCGGCTCGCTGCCTGAACCTTGAGAAAGAACCACAGGCTCTCAGATATGTGATGGGATTTTATTCATGCCTGTATCTCAAAGAAATATTGGATCGCATTGAAATACCTGCCGAGGATGAGATTCCCGATGCCAAGACGGTTCGAGCTGAAAATATCTCCAGTTGGGTAATCCCTTACACGGAGATCACAATTGGGCTCGTGAAAGATGGATCGTCCGTCGACCGTTTCCTCTTTACGAGCGACACGGTCAGGAATGCGGAACACTATTACGAAAAAGTGAAGAATCTGCCGTACAGGCCCGACACCGGTGGTGGAGCCCTCTTGGAGCAGTTCAGGACCTCGGGAAGTTTGATCGTTTCAAAGAGGTTGGTAGACAGCTTCCCAGGCTGGGCCAAGGCGGAAATCGATGGTCAGGCGGTTTGGCAGTGGGTCGGGCTGGTTCTTTATTTTCTCGTCGGCCTTGGCGGGATCTTTCTCATTTACAGGTGGAGCGCTCGGTCCCTGGCGATTTTGGAAAGGAAGCTCGGTTCCAGCCTCCAGCATACCGTGGGTGGTCTCATCTTGCCGATAATGTTCATTTGTTTCGCAGCGATCGGCTTGTGGTTCATCGTGTCCGGTCTACGCTTTTTAAATACCGAAGTGTATTTGCCGATTGCCTTCTTTTTCCTCGTTGTGTCGTATCTGGGCTGGATTTGGTTGATAGGCGCGGTGTTCAATCGAATTTCAGGGATAGTCGTTTCCGTGGGAGGATTCGTCCCGGAAGGTATGGATGCTCAGCTCATACGCCTCGGGTTTCAAATCGTGACGGTTGTGATTGTCGGGTTAATGACCATTAATCTAGGCGCTCGATTGGGTTTACCAACTTACTCTCTCATCACGGGACTCGGTATCGGCGGTATTGCCGTTGCGCTTGCAGGACGAGAGGCCTTATCCAACATTATAGGCACGTTCATGATAATTCTCGACCGTCCGTTTAAACTGGGCGATTACATTGTGCTTGACGGCGAGCGAGGTGAGGTCGCCCAAGTGGGTATCAGGAGTACCCGCATTCGGACCAGGGATGATATCCTGATATCGATTCCCAACGCCACCATAGCTAACGCCAAGATGATCAACGAAAGCGCCCCTGTTTCAATGTCCCGCATTCGTATTAAGCTGGGCATCGCCTACGATTCGGACCTCAAAAAGGTCGAGCGGGTATTGCTTGGCATTGCGGAGCAAAACAAAGCCGTCTTGCCTGACCCGGCCCCGCGTGTTCGATTTCGAAGCTTCGGTGATTCGGCTCTCGAACTTGAGTTGTTGTGCTGGATCGATGAGCCCAGACTCAAGGGACGGGCGGTTCATGAACTGAGCTGGGCCATCAAGGAAAAGTTCCAGAAAGAAGGAATTGGTATCCCATTTCCACAGCGGGATGTTCACATTAGCACGGATAAGTAGGCTGGAAGTCTGAAGATAGGCGCAGAAGCCTTGAGTAACTCCGCAGTCGTCAATTGCCAAGCTTCATCTTGAAATTTTGGAGAAGGATTTTCTTAGGAATCGCCGACTTTAAAGGGACGCGTGGGGTCACCCATTAAGTACGCAACAGGACCGTACCTCAGCACAGCAACAATAGTTGTTTCCCCGCCGGGAGAAGTGTTTTCCTTGACAGAGGACTTCTTAATGGGTGACCCCTGATTGACGGAGGAATGATCTTGACGAGCCTGTCGGCTCCGATGATGAAGTTACAAATGGAAAGCGTTGCTTGATAGGACTGTGGACACCTCGGTGGCGTTCAAGGTGTCCACGGCCTAACATTGTCTCGGCTCATTTTATCGGAGGAACGTACGGAAGCCACATTGTAAAGAGCCAACAAAGAAAAAAAACAATGGGAATGTGGATGAACAATTGCAGCACCGAGTATCCCACAAGGTCACGGGCCTTCATGTGGAGGATGCCCAGCAACGGGAGCATCCAGAAGGGATTTAGTAGATTCGGCAAGGCTTCTGCCGCGTTATAGATCTGAACCACCCATCCCAAATGTACCTTCAGCTCGTTGGCCGCTGCAAGAACATAGGTCGCTTCTATGACCCACTTGCTGCCACCGGAAGGGATAAACACCCCCAGAACCGCGGAGTAGAAGGCTACCAAAACTGGATAAGTGTTCTGTGTGGTTATGGAGACGAAGATGTCAGCCAGCCACTTGTTAATCCCCGTGCCTGAAATCATACCGAAAATGACCGCATAAAACGGAAACTGGATAAGAACTCCGCCTGAGGCCGGAACAGCCTGGCCCACTGCGCGGAGAAACCTTTTGGGCCTCCAGTGCAGAACGAGACCAACGGATATAAAAATGAGATTGTACGTGTTCAGGTCCAGTGCCGCCAAAGGCCCCATGGGTGATGTCATGAATACATTTCCCAAGTATACGAATAAGAGCAGGGCCACGAGTATGTTCAGCACAGGGCTGTATTCTAGCCATTCGCCAGGTTTTGTTCTGGGCTCAAGCTCCAAGTTAATCGGTTCAAAGGCCACCCCATAGTCTTTGACAGTTTTCGCGTGCTGAGGCTTCGGCGCCGACCAGTAAGCCACGAGTACGGACACAATCACCAATATCGCTGCTGTTGCGATACTTTCCCACAAGAAGATGGTCTGATTTAGGGGGATCAACCCACTGATTTCAAAGAGCGCCGGCGGGATAGATCCCTTTGTAGCCATCATCAACGCTGCCGACGAAGACAAACCAAGTGCCCATATACTGCCCAGCCCGAGATACGCCGCTGCGCCGATGGCCCGATAGTCGATCCCATCAATTCGCCTGACGAGTTCTCGTACCAATAGACCGCTGAAAATTAGGCTGAATCCCCACGAGATCAGAGAGGTGAACATCGAGAAGAAAGCGACAAATGCAATCGCACCTCTGGGAGTTGATGGAACCGATGCGAGACGCTGAATTATCCAGTACCGCGGCAGGAGTGGAGGCCACTAAATATCCACCGATGATAATCATGGCCATTTGCATGGTGAATGGAATGAGAACCCAGAACTGCTTTCCTCCTTCGAGAGCGAGCTTATAGGGCTTCTCACCAATCAAAAGGCCAATGATGAAAACAATGACAATGCCAAGGAGAGCAAACACAAGGGCGTCCGGAAACCACCGTTCACTCCAATTGGCCAGACCTAAACCAAGCCGGGCAAGCCCTCCCTCGGCCAAAGTTTCCGGCTTCGTCGTAGTTTTTTCCTCTGCCATCACTAATCCCCCTTTCCGATTGCCACAAAGACATTCGTTCTTATGCTAGCCAGTGCACTAATCGGGGTTCCCCCTCTTTAGGAAACGTCTCTCAATTTCTAGGCATACAGACCTCAACGGTTAGGCAAACCACCTCCTTTCCCCTACAAGACAGACCCCTTTTGATAGAAAGACGGAACTCATCGCTGGCAATCCGTGCTCAGTGACGATGCCAAGTTGACCGAAATGCTCGGGCCGGTTGAAGTACTCTTTGTTTGGTAAGCAATGGCATCCCGGCAATGCCATGCCTTAGAAGACAGCAGAACGATTCTGAGGCATTTTCGGAACGTAAAAGGATTAGACTGAGGGGTGAAATGAAAGTTCCCTAATCGTGCGGATTCCTTCTGAAACCAGAATGTACGCAACACGATTGTGCCTCAGGAGGGAAACAATAGTTGTTTACTCGCCAGGGAAGTGTTTTGCTGACAGAGGGCCTGTTAACGGGTGACCCGGTAACGAGGTTTGACCGCTGTACAATTCCGTTGTACGTTAAGAGGAGGGGTGCATATAAGGATTCGAAAAAATCTAATATGAGGTGTGAGATACGATGAAATCTCGGAGGTTGACCATAATTGTAGTCTGTCTGGTTTGCGTGGGGTGTTTAGCTTTGTCCGGTTTCGGCCAGGAGCTGAAGCCTATTCAATTACCCGAACCCAAGCTGGATCCAAGTAAATCTTTGGCTCAGGCCCTCAAAGAAAGAAAGACTACACGTGAATATGGCGGTGACCTGCCCGCACAGACACTCTCAAACTTGCTTTGGGCTGCGTGGGGCATAAATCGCCCTGATTCGGGAAGACGGACTGCTCCGAGCGCTCGAAATTGGCAGGAGATAGATCTCTATGTCGCGATGAAACAGGGAGTATACCTGTACGATCCGAAAAAGAATGCTCTCATGCCGGTCTTATCAGGAGATTTCCGTTCGTTGACCTACACGCAAGTGGAACGGTTCAAGGCTGCTCCGATTCACCTCGTCTATATTTCCGATTTGGCGAGAACTGATGTGGAAGAAACAAGAGCGATATTCTTGACCGCAATAGATACGGGTTGCATCGCGCAGAATGTCTACCTTTATTGCGCTTCTGAGGGGTTACCCACCGGCTTCCGGGTAGCAATTGAAAAGGAAAAATTGGGTCAAGCCATGCAATTAAGACCCACTCAAAGGATCATAGGTGCCCAGAGTGTGGGACTTCCTCCAGAATCAACCTTTTGATTGTGGACCAGGCCATCTTCAAATCCGAAGGACCAATTGGCGATGCCTGCGAGTGCTTCGCCGGTCGGTCCTTAAGATTAATCACGCAGATGGTGAAGATGCTTTCCACATTGTTAGCAAGACGGAGGGGAAAAGAACGCTAACTAATCGCCATCCGAGTTGTGATATAGCAGTAATTTGTAAAGAATCGAATGATAACCTGCAGTCGCGCGGCAGACCTGCGGCGAGTCGGTAATTTTCTATTTTCCGGTATACCAGTATAAATTCGAGATGTTCCCCGCGTCCTTCTGCATGGCCTGCCCAAAAGCGCAAGGAAAACTCTTGAGAAGGAAAGAATGCGGAGGAACCCGCTCGTAGATGAAGCAAGAAAGACCGGGAACCCGCTTTTCATGTAAAAAGCCGGATTCCCACGCCTGATCTCATTGTTCATGCGAGAAACCACGTCGCTCACACTGAAGTAATTGGAGATCGCTCGCAATGACAGATCCTCTAGGCCGCCTGACAAACATCCCGGCAAAGGCAAAGAAAAGGCTCTGCCGGAGGCTGTACGCAACAACACCGCTGTACCTTAGCAAAGAAACGATGATTTCCTTGCCCAGGGGAAGTATTTTCCCTGACAGAGGACCTCTTAATGGGTGACCCCATATACGCTCCTGTTTAGGAAACCCCCTATCACATACCGCTGCATCTCCTATGCCGAAGGAACTGACCGATTATGCAGTTATCGATTACACCAACCTCTTAGGTGTCATCTGGGTCGGCGTTGTCGCTTTTTCCGTGGGTTTTCATCCGGCGTCCGGTTGACCTACTGTTGGGTGGCTCTCCAGGGCACTGATGACATTCCCTTCAGTAGGTGAATGCTTACTGCAAACGGCCATGTTTTTGGGCACCTTGCTACCTCGAGGCAGCGGAAAAGTAGCTTGGGTATGTTATGTCTTGCCTCTGAATCGAAGAATTACAAATATTGGTACATGTGACCAAAATTGTCAGTGGAGATGTTTTTTCCTCTAGACACAGTTTTTTTTGGGGTAACCAGGTAGCGGAGCCAAGAAAGAAGAGCAAGTAATTAAAATTGGATGCTTATCATTCATAATGCCGGCTACTTTTCCTGCCACATTTGGGTTACCTTTTTCGTCTTCGTTCGTTGGCGGATACGTTATTTCTCAAGCATATCATCCAGGTCTTCGCGAGGTATGGCCCTCAGTCTTGCGGTTTTGGCATGGATCTTGTTAACGACATTATCCACACAGGCAGTGGCTCGCTTTCCAATCACTCAACTGCAGCCGGGTCGTATTTCATTTCCGCCAGCGCTCGTTTCAGCACAGGCCCGAGGAACCCGACGTCATTAATGGACAATGCTCCATCGCCAGAGGCAATCTTTTGCGGTGCATGATTCAGATAAGATTTTTCATGAGAAGCTGGTTCCTTCGTTCAAGAACGACCCAGCGATTCGCGGGAGGCCGGTCGGAACCTGACATTTTGAGGATTTAATTGTCTGTTCTCAAGTGAAGCCGCAGCATAAGTTCAAGATTTGCAGCAAAACTTTTTGACCGGAGGCTATCCGATTCAGTATGTTCTGTTTGTAACTCGAGAAGTACGAAATAACTTTGCACTACGATCAAAAGAATGTAGGAACCGGAGAGCAGGCACCGGACGACCTTTTTCGCCGGGGAATAATATGAACAAACGAAAAATAAGCGCCAAGGAATTGGTGAGCGATATAAAATCGGGTATGACCGATGCCCAATTGATGGCAAAACACGAGCTTAGTCCCAAGACGCTCGAAGCACTGTTCAGCAAGTTGATCCAAGCCGGAGTTCTTAATGCTGCATCTATTCGGGAACGAGGGGTTGTTAAGGAAGGTCCCACACCAGGTGAGTTTGAAGGCGATGCTGATCCCAAACCTGCCGTCTCCGATGAGCAAAGACCCACAGAGGTGCTCAAAGCGATTGCCGATGAGGTGAAAAGCGGAGTTCATGATTCAGAGATCATGCGGCGTCACGAATTAAGCCCCGGCAAACTCAAACAGATCAAGAACGAACTGGTCCAACTCGGCTATCTGGCGCCTGAACACGTCCAACCGGCTGAAACCAAGAGAACGAAGCTGTGCCCCTTCTGTTCCAAGGAGATCCAACAACACGCCTCCAAGTGCGTGCATTGCGGGCAATGGCTGACGGCGCCTGAAGCAGGAGATGGCGTTGGGGCATACCAGCCGGGTGCAGGGATCTCGCGGCCGCAATTCCAAGAAGAGTATCATGATGAGGACGACCGAGAATGCCCATGGGAAGAGAGAGAGAGCTATGGAACCCTAAACGCATATTTTGCAACCGCGACAAAATCTCTGCTTCATCCGACGGAATTCTTCTCAAGGTTGCCAAAAGACGCGGGTTATCTCAATCCTATCCTCTTTGGCGTCATGACGATTGTTCTGAGCGTAGTTTTCGCTTTTATCTGGAGCAGCTTGCTCAGAAGTGGCGGTGGTCTATTCGTTTTTTTGATAGGCATACCCTTTATTGTCCTGGGCTCATTCATAGTGATCCCCATCGCTTTTTTTGTGTGGAGCGGCATATTGCACCTTTGTCTTCTGCTGGTAAGAGGGGCGAATGAGGGCTATCAGGCAACATTTCGTGTAGTGTCCTACTCATCCGTTCCTTCTCTATTCAACGCCGTACCCATTGTGGGAAGCATTGCCAGCCTTTGGAGTATTGTGCTTACGGTCATTGGGCTGAGGGAAGTCCACAAGACGAGCACAGGGAAATCCGTGGTCGCAGTGCTGATCCCGGTGATGGTTGCGATAGTGCTGGGTGTTGTGGCTGTGCTTGCCGCATTCAACGCTGAAGGATCGCCATTCGCAGGTCGAACGCTACTGTCCGCTTTCTCAGGGAGTCCCACTTTGCCGAGTGACGTCTGCACTGCTCTGGAGGACTATGTTGCCAAAATAGATGCCCTAAAGGAACAGGACATCGCCGTGGCCGGAACTCAGGTTCAGGCTGCTGTTCAGGAGTTGGAAGAGGTCTTGAACCAGTTCGACCGCGACAAAGGGGTTGCCCGAATTAGGAGACTGGCTCGGACATATGGATTGGGCACGGTAACACAGATGCAGCTCAGCAAAACTATGGCCGGAAAGGTGGACTTGTCGAAAATAGAGCACGGACTCAGGACCCAGCGAGACGCTCTTTTGCAGATGTGCGGGAAGTGAATCTGCCTTTTTCAAAAGGAGTAATAAGCTGAAAAGGTTAGATATTCCCCGCGTGAAAAGACACAGTAGTACATGTCTTGATATCTCTTGTCTTGTGATTCTGATTTTCATTTTAACCGGCACGCTGACTTCATTGGCGGGCGAAGATTCCAAGAGCATCCGTCGAACTATGCCGGAATCTAATTCACAAACTGCGGAAATTGGAGTCGGGGAGCTATATGCTATTGTGGTTGACGCCTAGCAAACTTTGGGCGACATGTACCTGGGAGGCTACGGAGTTGCAAAGAATCGCGGCGAGGCCGAAAAATGGTTCAGAAAGTCCGCTGAACAGGGGAATTCCAAAGCTAAATCTCAGCTCAAAAATATGGGATTGAGATCATCCAGGTGAATGCCCATTGGGCTTAGTTCAACATTTTCCGCCATTCATCTAATAGTGGTAAACTCACGCCGGCTCCGCCGCATATAATCATGACAATCGGGCGGAGACCTTCCAATGGCTCTGCCTTATGGTAAACTGACGCTAACGAGGCCCCACACGCCGGCTCGACCAAAACTCGATGTTCATCGGCAAAACGAACGCAGGCTTCAACGGCGTCACGATCCGTGACTTGCCAGGTCGTGATAGGATGATTCTTAGTCCACTCGAGCGCCTGGGCAGCGACCCTACGAGCGCCAAGAGTGGTGGCGATTGAAGTGATCCGGTCCAGAGTCACCAGATGCCCGGCCCTAACAGCTGCGGCAAATGAAGCTGCTCCCTCTGTCTCAACAGCCAATACGGGTATTTTCGTCCAGCCGATTTCGTGCATCCCTTGCAGCAGTCCGCACAACAATCCGCCTCCTCCGACCGAAACCACTATAGCTCCGGGTTTTATGCCGAGCGCGGCGATTTCATGAATGATTGAAGAGTGGCCTTTCCATAATCTCGGGTCGTCAAATGGATGGATATACGCTGCGTCTTCTCCTTTGGCCAATTCGGTGGCGTAGGCATGAGCATCATCCCATGAATCTCCGTGGACGATAGTTTCTGCCCCTTCTCTTCGGACCAATCCTTGTAGCCACACGGGGGTTGTTTTAGGCACCACGACAGTTACCGGAATTCCTATCCTGCGTCCGGCATACGCGACCGCATACCCGGCATTTCCGGCGGAAGCGCACACCAATCGGCTGGCTCCTGACTCAAAACTGTCTTGGGCCGCAAGGCCAATGCCTCGAGCCTTAAAAGAACCAACAGGTTGGAATGATTCCATTTTGAGAAAGACCGGTGCCCCCATAGCAGCGCTTAAAGAGGGTGACTCCCAAAGAGGTGTAACAACATGAATTAGCCCGGCTCTCGATTTCAAATTCGTGCTTCGTTTTAGCTTTCTATCTATCGGAATAGGCTGCATTTCCGGAGAACCTCCTTTCATCATAACGGAAGTTCAAAACACGTGTCGGTACGATTCTCCTAATCGTCTACTACAACTATATGTCTTAAATTCGTCGTAACAAGTTTCCTATAATTAAATGAAGAATTGATCGGTTTGAAATCAATGCGGAAATGCATGCTGATGTTCATCGCTAGCGTATATCTATTAGGATGAACAAATATTAAAGAACATACTCGAATGCCGGATCTTTGAATGAAGAGCTGTTGCGGCTTCAAGAACAATTTGAAAAATTACAAAAAAAGGCAAATCATAGGTCGCATACAGAAAACATAGAACAAGTGGCTTAAAGATTGTCGGCCCATTCGGGTAACACTATCTCGGCATTGGATTGAACAGGGAATCAAAATGGAAATCAAAGAGGCATTCGATCAAATCGCTATGAGACTTCAAGCAGCAAGCGGCAGCGGCGTAACTCCTTCAATCAGAGTTTCAGGTGAGGATTGGGTTTGCACCATTGAACAACCTGATGACAAGTTCATTATCATTGCCAAGGAAAAAGAGTTGCTGCTTGTCCACATGGAATCGCAAAATGAACCTGACATAGATAGAGCAGTTGGCGATGATTATGACAAGCAAAATGCTATAGATCGGATTCGAGCGGCGATCACGACAGCCTATGGAGCCCCTGTACAATGACAGACGGGCGGGTCAATGTTTATGCCAATCGGTAAAATGCTCCGCATGTGTTTTTAAGTACGATCCAGGTTTGAAATAATGGTCGTAAAACTCCAGGTCCAGGTGATGCGCCTGCAAATAGATAAAGGCTAGAATGCTCGGCACGGTCCCGGGGAATTTGCCGAAACGATCGAACGTATATTGAGCCTGAAGAGCCACACATTCCTTGAATTCATCACTGTGGGTCTGTGCACTGCCGCGGACTGATGGGCTATCCTTCCACGCTCCGGGCGTGTCGGGATGAAATGGGCCTCCGGGGCCGAATTTTCGTCGGACAAAAGCCTCGACCGCGGCACGCATATCAGGATAATGAGGCGGACAAAATCCTTCAAAAACATTTGGTAAGCCAGTAGGGTTAGGCAGCAACCATCGCTCATCCCTATCGTAACGGAACCCCAACCCTGGAATCTCCGGGTCACCGCTGGCGCCCAGCACCGAACAAGGATTCATCCCGTTGAACATCCAGCCGCCAAGCCCCATGGCCTGCAAGACCAACATGCCGGCATAGCAGGAAAGAACTAGCTCCGTGGTGCTCTCTAAAAGTGAATCTTGCTCAACAATACTTAGCGGCAATAGGCTAGTCTCATCATATAGATCGCGATAACGATCCAGGCCGGGAATCGGTGTTTTATTAATATCATCGTACAAGGCGTATCCGTTTTGGAGGTAGTAGCATAAATTGGCTATCTGATGTTGAGCGACATCAGCTACCGGGATTACCAACAGGCTTCCCGGGCGATTCACAATCCAGGTGTTGTGGCCGGAGATGTGGGGCTCTTTGGATGGCATGTGCATACGGCTGTCGGACAATTTCCTTATGCGTTTGCGGTGCACTGCAATTAAAGCTTCAATATCGTCTTCGTTTTGGTCTTCACTATAATCAATCAGCGCGGGCGCATCTCGAGTCTCAAAAAAATAAATGCCGTCATCATCCGTGAAGAAGATTTCACTTGTGTGGAAACCAGCCGCGGACGGAAAGGTCCTCCCACCGGCTGTCCCGACATAATTGGGGAGGTGAGGGGCGTAATGAGCATTGTACATGTGCGCATAATGCCAGCCTGTATTCCCTGCCATAGCAGTGAGAATCATAATTTTTTCAGGCTCGTCGAGCGGAACGGTTTTTTGGGCGGAATTGAACGCTAATGGCCCGGACGGAATCGTTGCCCCCAACATGAATCGACGGGACCTTCGACCCAAAAGGGCTTGAATTAACGGAAATTGCAGTGCTTTCTTCCATCCAGGTGGATATTGCTTGCCGGTCATCCCCCCTCCTCAAAGCTATAGTGGCTGCCTATCAGGTGCTCACACTAGAATACTGCATGGACTGCCATCAGATCAACTGGCACGGACAATATTGTGCCTCAGCATAATTGAACTGTAACGGTACAAAGGAAAAACCTGATGCTTCTCGGAGAACTAGACTCCATTGTGATCCGGAACGAGAATTCCGGAACTTTGCACAGGACTTAGAAAGCGCCGATTGACTGTGGCCACGACAGTTAACATAGTACTAATGGACCTAACTGCGAGGGTGATTTTTCGATAAATTGAATAAGTCAAAAGAGTAAACAGTAAGCATGTTCTAAGGCAATTTGTAAAAGAGAATTCTGAATTTTTGAGGATACTCAAGTTTAAGACATGATTTCATTTCCAAAGTGGTTGCTCTTCAGGGAAGTGGATCAAGCAATAATTCAGAGTGAGCTTCTGATATTCAAAGGGAGTGAGCATTAATGATCTTCAAAGATAGATATGAAGCCGGCAAAAAGCTGGCCGAAGCGCTAAGCAATTATTTCGGATTGCCGGACATGGTGGTTCTGGCTCTTCCACGGGGCGGAGTCCCGGTGGGATTCGAGTTGTCGAAAGCGCTTCACGTACCACTCGATGTGTTTCTTGTCCGAAAGCTTGGAGTGCCGGGCCACGAAGAATTGGCAATGGGCGCGATCTCGTCAAATGATGTGATGGTATTGAATGAGAGCGTCATAAATGCGTACAGGATATCGGAAATCCAGCTCGAGAAAGTTGCTGAGAGGGAACGAAAGGAGATTGTACGCCGAGCATCTCTTTACCGTGGTGATAATCCTCAGTTGGATTTGAAGAATAAAACCGTCATTCTTGTGGACGATGGCTTCGCCACTGGAGCAAGTATGCGGGCAGCTGTGACAGCGGTCCGGCAGTTACGACCTTCTTTTATCGTGGCAGCGGTCCCGACTGCGCCGCCCGAGACATGTGAGTCACTCGAACCGATTGTGGACGAGGTGATTTGTCTCATAACGCCTACACCGTTCGCAGCAGTCGGATACTGGTATGAGGATTTCTCTCAAACAACGGACGAAGAGGTCCGGGAATTATTAGATCGAGCAAAAAACCGATTCCAACAATCTGAACTGGCTCGTCTCGAAAACAAGGAAGCTTATGAACCGAGAGCAGAAGCTTGAAAATCACGAGGTGAAAATCCCGCTGAATACTACACGCCTGGAGGGCAACTTGATCATCCCGCCGGGCGCTGAGGGGATTGTTTTATTTGCGCATGGCAGCGGGAGCAGCAGGCACAGTCCTCGAAACACGTTTGTTGCAAAAATATTGCGGGATGGTGAGCTTTCGACGCTCTTGATTGATTTGCTCACTCCTGAAGAGGAAGAGATCGATATGCGAACACAAAAGCTGCGATTTGATATCGACCTTCTCGCTCTCAGAGTTATCAGCATCACAGATTGGCTGATCAGGCAACCGTATACCGAGCACCTTAAGATCGGCTGCTTCGGTTCAAGCACCGGGGCGGCAGCCTGTCTTATTGCGGCAAAGGAGCGGCCAAAAACAATACATGCTGTGGTATCGCGAGGGGGTAGGCCCGATTTGGCAGCATCGGCCTTACCGACAGTGGAAGCTCCCACGCTTCTCATAGTGGGAGGAAATGATCTTCCGGTGCTCGCAATGAATCGGGACGCGGTGAAGCAACTCAGATCTGAAAAGAAACTTGAAATAATTCCAGGCGCCACCCATTTGTTTCCTGAACCCGGCGCCCTGGAAAAGGTGTCCGTTTTGGCACGCGAATGGTTTGTGGAGCACCTTACTGTCAGCGCACTGGCCGAATCCGCTTAGAAGAAAAGACGTTCGCTGTCTAAGATTTCTTGAGCAACCAGGATACTAACCATGAACATTGTAGGTTTTCTAATTGCAAGATACGTCAAAGCCGGTCGTTTCGTAAGGGCAGCGGCCCTTCTTCCGCTATTGGGCAAAATGGGGCTTCGCACGTTTGCTGCGGGGTCTCGCGATGTCTTCCGATACATAGTTTCGGGAAAGGCTACAAAGAAAGAGCTGGCGATCCTGATTGCCGCGATCGTATATTTCCTCTCACCAATCGATCTTATCCCGGATTACATTCCGTTTGTCGGTATCGCCGATGACGTAGTTATAGCCGCACTGGTTGCGGGTTACCTTCACAGGAAAGCATTGGAATCCATGTCCGAAAACGGTGCTGCCGCCGCGGGTACGGTGAAATAGTCCAATTCAAAATGAATAATCATTCCGACTCTTCAAGGCTCGTGAAGTGTGAGAGGACGAAAAGCCGCTTACCGTCCCTTTTCTCCACTATACCGGAGCGACCGGGGAGGGGGAACGTCTTGGGCGGGTGTTCCACTACGGTCACTTCTCAAGAGGCTTTTCATCTACTATTTCTTCCTGGTTCCCTGGCTCCGCCTCATATGTGCTAACTTAAACGTTCTGATCTGCTCGTCCCATCGGGACGAGATGATAGTAGCCCGGCGATTCATCGCCGGGAAAGCGTATTTTTTAGATTTCTAGTCCCGTGAGGGACGACTGATGTATTGACGCCGACCATAGCTTCTTCAGTCGTCCCTCTGGGACTGAACGGCCTTTATTGGAGCCGCATTCTTTACCCGGCGATGAATCACCGGGCTATTTTCAGAGGTTCCTACGGCACCATACCTGCCCTCAAGTTAGCGCATATGAGGCGGAGCCTGGGAACGAGAAGTGTGGCACGATTTTTCTCGATTCTGAGTTTTGAGACAGCCTCTTCCGCCCACGGCTATTATTGGGTCGCGCCGTACGGGGCTTGCTGCAGTTCCCCCGTGTAACTGAATGCTTAAGAAGAGATTTTCAAAATCAAGTCACTTGCTTGAAAGCGAATTAGCCTGAAATGCTTGAAATGATATTCAGTCTGTGGGACTGCCTCAGGCCTTTGTCCATTCCAATCCGAGATTACAATTACGAGATGCATTGCTCACATTTGGACTAGCTGATAATGACTGAGCTGTGTTAAAATCCAATTGTACATCGTTTCTGGCGCCGGCCAAATAGACCAAGACAACCTAGGATGCCCGTTGAGACTGCGGGTGATATTATTGAGGCCGAAATAAGGTCGAGGGAGAGGACCTCAAACACGCAAAGACACGGTGCGTGTGTAAGATCAATCAATCCACAACTCTGCTGGGGGACTTCGTGAGTAAGAAACCAGTTGCAAAAGAAGCGGAATCTCGAAGGTCCAAGGGCTCGCCTTTTGATGTAGACAAGATTATTAAGACGTTGAGCGGACTCAAGAAAAAGCGGAAGTATCCTGCTTGGCCTGAAGAAATCAGCAGTGCGCTTTCATCCCGAAAATCAAAAATTGGGTCTCCTGAGGCCATACTAAAATCTTTAACCACCTACCTTAAAGGACTGAGCAGCGGCGGGGTGTTGATGCCGTCCAGAAAAGAGCGACGCTTGGCCTATATTATTGCTGGAGACGATACCAGATACTCTCGCAAACTTGACGACACACTAAAATTCGAGTTACTTGCCGAAATTGAGCGTCTCAAAGGCCAGCTTCTAGAAATACAGGCAACACTGACCGTATCGGAACCAACTGATACGACGAGAGGACGGGCAAAAGCGGAGGTTGCGCGGGAATTGGAGGAGGAAGTTTTCCGAAGGATTGCCGCACATTCGAGAAACCGAAATAGGAGGACTATCGACATCTGGGAAGTAAGGAGAGTCCTGCCTGAAGTCCCTCCCGAGACATTGGATAAGGTATTAGAAGATTTGGGCACTTCTTGGCGCATAGAACTTCAACCTGTTCAGGACAGCACAAAACTCTCGGCTGAAGAGAAAGGGACACTGCTAAAACTTGCAGACGGTACTCTCATCGGCGCATTGGCTATAGCATCCGATTAGGGGGAGGTTCGGTGGATACAACGCGATCTGCACAAGGGGGTGCCCACTTAGCGAATTTGCTCAAGCTGGCCGAAAACCCCTTCGATTCATACAAAGTTTTGACCGCCCGTGACTCTGTTGTGGACGTTCCTGAGATCCACCAGAAAGAGTTCAAGAAGTTGAGTGCTGAGCTGGACAAGGTTAGGAAGGGGGGAAAAAGCAGGGGTGCGTTGGTCACAGGAATCGCTGGGAGCGGGAAAAGTCACTTAATAGCCCGACTCTACAATGAGCGCCCGAAAGAAGCTTTGTTTTTTCAAGTGCAGGCCCTGCCGGGAGGAACGGCCTGGTTCAGGCACATTCTTCAGTGCATCGTGAGTGACCTCGAACGACCTATCAGTCGTGAGGAAGCAGCCCCTCAACTGGTCATGCTGATACGGCATTTCATTGATGGTGTTAGACACGAGCTGGGCCGGTCCAATAAATCAAGTTATAGTTTGGATACGCTCAACCGGGCGCTCGATGCCAGACAACACCAGATTCAAAAAACCATTCCGAGCCCATTGGTCCAAGATGTTCTGGCCGTTCTCGTCAACCTGTGGAAGTGGCAAGCGCCCTCTACCAGGGCAAAGAAGGCCAGCCAGACAATACGGAAGACAGATCTCGCTGTGCAGTGGCTTAAGGCAATGATGATCGATGAGGCTGATCTTTCTGAGATAGGCGCTCGTCAGAATCTGGGGGCCAATGAAGAAACCGGGCAATTGGATTATTTCAATGTATTAAGAGTCTTCGGGTACCTGACGGTCGGCCAAGCGCCAATAATTCTTTATTTCGATCAGTTGGACACAATGGAAGCGGAGACTATCAACAGCCTCGGGGACCAGCTTCTGCATCTCATTGGGAGCGATGCTGCGGCCCCCAACTACTTAGTAGTGACGGCAGGGGTCAGAGAAGAGGTCAGCAAATTCTTAACAGACAAAATCATAAAACAGGCTGTGGCCGACGTTATCTTCAGGACAGAATTTGACCTTCCCGCTCTGACAATGGATCAGTGTCTAAAGATCGTAGAAAGGCGTCTGGAGCAAGTTATTCCACATAGCCAGATAAAGAGCTTCCCTGATTTGGCGGACGAGTTGTTTCCATTTACGAGAGCCTTCCTGGAAGCCAGACTCAAGGGTCCGATTAAGCCCTCACCCAGGGGCGTCTTAAAGGTTGCCAAGTCAACATTTGACGAGATCATAGCTGAAATTGATCATGAATGGCTCAAAGCTTGGCCGCATGTTCCATGCTTGACCGATGATGTCAGCCCTGGGGGACCGCCGCCAGTCCAATTCATAGATGAGTTCCTCGAAGAAGAGTTTATAAAGAAGCTCAACGCACGGCTGCAGCAAAAGATGACGGGGCCGGTAGATGGCGATTTGCTCGCAGAGACCATTCACCGACTGTTGAGAATCTGCGATGAACGATCTCAATTGAAGATAGTCGATCTGCCGAAGGGCGTATACAAGAAGCCTACCAACTCATTTTTTGCCCTGACGATAGATGTTACGGGGATAGGAGTCGTCGGAATAGTTGTCAATAATAAGAATCATGCGGGCAGTATGAAAGCCTGCTTGAGTAGGTGTTTACAATTCCTCAGCGGCCTTGACCAAAAGCACAAAATTATTATGGGCCGTGACGAGCTATCGAAAGCCATCGAAAACTGGCCATCATGCATGAGCCTCGTCGGAGACTTGGCAGCAACGACGCGATTTTTGCAAACTAAGTTTGAGGCTTCAGAAATTGCTACCCTGCTGGCTCTGGACGAATTAAGAAAAGAGGTGCCTGATCTCGTTATTCCATCATCCAAAGTGCATGATGTATATCAGGTCACTCAGGACGACTTTTTGCATTTCCTTGGCGGAAATGATCGGCTGCAAAGGCTACCGTTTCTTGTCAACGTGAGAGAGTTTCTTGCGAAAAGAGAGCCTCCGCCTCCTTCTCCAAATGTGGTGAATTTTGTGAAGGCACGTGTGGAAGCAAAGTGCATCATAGCGTTTAAAGAGTTAGTCACGGAATGGGCAAATCATAACGAGAGAGTCAAACCCATGACCAGTGACGTGGAAGAGATTGATCGCTCCACTGAAGTCTTATGCAGCAAGGGACTCATCGCATCTCTAGGTCGTGGCGAAAAGAGAATCCTCAAGAAGTTGTAAATGGGCGCCAAAACCAACCCAGATACTTGTCGCAGTCTTGCCGTTACTACAATAACCAGCTATTTACCGGAATGCGAAGGCCCGTTTCCCGGAATACCTTACGCAGCCATAGGTTCTCTGTTTCATAACATTTGTAGTTCCTTTCTGTCGGAATTGTCGACCGATGCGGACCTTTGGTCCAAGCAGAGAAGTCAATTGCGACCCATCGATCAAGCCACCGCTCCGGCATTGCGCGATAAGACGATCCAACCAATGCGAAGTTTTATTTATGACCATATTCTTAAGCGACGAGCCTTTAAGAAATTCCATGAATTAGATCCGGAAGCAATGTTGGAGCTGTGGAGAGCGATTGAGGCCTTACTGGTGGAATTGGTCAACATACTCTGTGCCGCTGTGGCGAAGAAAAAGGGTTTGGAGTCAGTGCTTCTGGGGCACGAAAAAAGTCTGAGCTGGCCGGTAGATCTCAATGGAACGCCGATTATTGTGACAGGGAAATACGACGTGTTGCTTTACGATCATAGGTTCGATACCCCTCATTTGATCGACTTCAAGTTGTGTGGTGTCAAGAGAGACCTGGCGAGTTTGACCCAGGTCATGCTCTACGCACTTATGCTGAACCATGATCTCGGCATTGAGTCTGGCGCTACGGTACTGAACCTGTACCCACGGCGGTCACCTATTATACTCGGTTGGGAACAAATCAGAGCGTACGAGACGGCTTTGATAACTTTTATCCGACACGTTGCCGCCCAGGAATTTCCTGATTCAATAACGGCGCCTGAAAAAGTTCCTAACCCACAAGTGGAACTGACTGCTCCTTTGACCCCATTTGAAACAACGGAACTGCTAACTCGCGGTAAAAATGACCTTGAGATCATTATGTCAAAACTCAAGGACTTAAGTCTTCCCGTACAGCCTTTCGAAGAAAAAGGAGGGTCCGTGATCGTAGGGCCTGCCTTCACAATCGTGAGAGTGGTTCCGGGTGCTGGGGTCAAAGTCGCCTCCATTGTGACCAGATCGGCTGATTTGCAAGTGGCGCTGGCTTGCGAAACTCCGCCGCGGATTGAGCAAGGTGCGGGTTTCGTCGGAATAGAAGTTCCTCGCACGGAACGGTCGATACTGGAACTGCTCGCTATTGGACCCGAAAAATCTCGACCATGCATGTCCAGTTTCATTCTCGGCGTAGACATATCCGGGCATATTGTCTGGGGCGATTTTTCCAAATCGGCTACATGCCACATGCTTGTTGGAGGTCAGACTGGTTCCGGGAAGAGTGAGTTTCTGCGCCAGGTTTTGTGCTCACTCGCAATGTCGTCGAGTCCTCGGGAGCTAAGGATGATAATCGTCGATCCCAAGATGACTGATTATCAAGATTTTAACGGAAGCCCGTATCTTGAACGACCAGTGGTCGATAGCATGGACTTGGCTGTCGAAATACTTGCAGGTCTGGTAGATGAAATGGAGGATCGATACAATCTTTTTGCTCGGCACAAGGCCAAGGATCTTGAAACCTATAATTCGTTCCCGGGGGTAAATATGCTACCCCGCATTACTCTCACATTCGACGAATTTTCCGACGCAATGGCGGACAATGACCTCAGGAAGCAAATTGAAAGCTCACTCAAAAGACTGGGAGCGAAAGCGCGAGCCGCTGGAATCCACCTCATAATTGCCACTCAGTCGCCAAGGAAGGAGGTTGTAACTGGATTGATCAAAGCCAACCTCCCATGTGCCGTGGCATTGCAAGTTGCCAACGGCACGGAGAGCAAGATCGTGCTCGACTCCATGGGCGCCGAGAAACTTCTGGGAAAAGGTGATCTGCTCGCTCGCTTTGGCGGCAAGATTAGGCGCTTGCAAAGCCCTTACGCAGATAGCAGGGCCGTGAAGACGATCATGTTTCCGTAGTTTGCCGATCGTGGGCCGCACCGAAGTTCCGACCTTGGTTCGCGCAGAAACCTCAAATAATTTGCGGATTCCGACAAGAAAAATCACCCAAAATCCTTTATTCCGACACCGCAAGACCCATATAAAGCTGTAGGACCGTCCCATTTCTCCATCACATCGGACCATCGACCCGGCAGGGTGAAAGTCTTGGAAGGCTGTTGCTCCACTGCCACAATTTCAACCGCAATCAGCCACGGCTCCACGTGAATCTGTTATTATCCCTCGGAACTCTGTGGATTTTACTGTGAAACGGAGACGCTAAAGATACGCTCCTATGATTCTCTAATTTTGGCTCGCCCTATGAACTGGCGCGTCCGGGTATTGTCGATAAAGACCACGCGGTCATCAAGAGCGCACAAAGCCATGAACGCTTCCACATCTTTGCGCGATACGTCTCGTTTCTCGCCTTGGGATGGGCCTTACATCATTCTCTAATTGCTGATCGGTTGCAAGGGCGTTAACCGTAAGGGCCATCTCCAAATCTGGAACCATATAGACGTTGGTGACAAGAACTTAATTGCTCCTCCCACTCTGTTACTAAAACGCAAACAGAGGTTGTAGCGGGGACAATTTATTTGCCGAAAAGATGCGACGCAAGTAGAGTCGATATGGCTCCCAAGTTATAGTCAGCGAGCCGTTTAGGCTCGCATACACTGTTATGCCATTTTTATCTTATAAGTTTTTGTCTTCCCAACAAATCACAATCGATTAATATTAAGGACGATGTCGTCAAAACCAGCAACGCGAAGTGTCCCGGTATGGTACTTGCATAATCTATAAAACATAAATATGTTACTTTTTCTTGGAAATCTTGTCAACGCCGGAGGAAAAGTGTACCGCGAGAGCGGAGTAATTGTGTACCAGTTGATGCGAAAAAAAAGGCCGCCGAGTTGCACTCATTTTGATTTATCCAGATCTGCGTTTGCGGCATTTTGATTTGAAGACGTTTCTTTTAGGTGCTTTTGCTGTTTTTTACTTTGGTTGAGCCGGTAGCTGTCACCGTTCATCTCCAGGATATGCACATGATGGGTGAGTCGATCAAGCAGCGCCCCAGTCAGGCGTTCCGAGCCGAACACTTCCGTCCACTCATCAAAAGGCAGATTGCTGGTTACCAGGATGGAACCCCTTTCGTAGCGTTGGCTGAAGACCTCGAATAACAATTCCGCTCCAGTCTTAGATAACGGTACGAAGCCCAGCTCATCGAGGATAAGCAGTTTGTAGCTGGCCAGTTGCTTCTGGAGTCGCAACAGGCGCTTTTCGTCTCGTGCTTCAAGTAGTTCATGGACCAGAGCGGAAGCCGTCATAAAACCGACTGATAGGCCTTTCTGGCAGGCTGCCAAGCCCAATCCAAGGGCGATATGTGTTTTACCCGTTCCACTGTTACCTACAGCAATGATGTTCTCTCGACGGGTAATGTATTCACAGCGGGCCAGCTCGTTCACCAATACCTTGTTCAGAGTGGGCAAGGCCGTGAATTTGAAACTGTCGAGGCTTTTGACCGTTGGGAATCGGGCTTCCCGGATTCGCCGTTCGACCATGCGTCCCTCACGCTCAATCAATTCCAACTCAGACAAGCGTAACAGATAGCGGGGGTGATCGAGCCCTTCGGCAGCGCATTGCTGAGCCACCTTGTCGTATCTCTCTCAGGAAAGTAGGTAGTTTGAGGGCCTTCAAGTGATGCGATAGGAGCAGTTGCGGGGCCTGGTTCATACTGCCTCCTTATTCAACAGGGATAGATAGGCTTTCGCTGCTGTCGTCTTAACTTGGGCTCTCGGAAGGTAGGGATAAACGTCAAGATTGAGCCGAGGAGGTTTTCGTTCAATACTGCACAGGAGCAGATGCTTTACCGCATCGAAGCTGATGGCGCCCAGTTGTAGCGCCTGTTTGACCGCGGCTTCGGTTTCTTCCGGGGAGAAGGTTTCCATCAAGCGTAATACCTGCACGTACTCTCGCTTGCCAATGTGACCCATGCGTGCTTCCAGCAAGCGCCGCAAAGTCGTAAAGACTTCGGGTAACTTCCAACCAACAAGAGGTGCCGCCTGGTCCAACGCATTGATCTTCTGCTCTAAAAGAGACAGATAGTGCAACGGGTCGTAGATGTAATCTGCCTTTTCGTACGAACGTTCATGCCGGGCGATCAGTTCGGTGCCATAGTAGATTTCGACTCGATCGATATAGGCTTTGACCATCGCCTCGCCGTTCCCATAGGCCGACGGAACTGAGTAATCGTTCGTTTGGTAGCGCACCAGCGAGGAACAGCTTACCCTGGTCATATGTTTGTCACAGGCATCGTAGGGGACTACTGGCAAGGGCAGAAAAGCTGTCAAGTCTCGCTGCAACCGCTGTCCAATGGTTTCCTTATGTCCTCGTAGCGTTTCCTGTTGCCGTTGCCGACACCGCTTTTCCAGATAGGCATTGAAGTCAGCGTAACTGGCAAATTTCGGAATCGGGACCATGAAGTTCCGCCGGGAGTATCCCACCAGTCCTTCCACCTTGCCCTTATCGCTGCCTTTGCCGGGACGACCGAATCGGTCCTCGAACAGGTAATGGGATTGTAGCTCGGCAAAAATCTGTGAACGCACTCGCTCTCTGTTGCCGAGAATGCGGGCCACTGCAATCTTTGTGTTATCGTAGAGAATGGATCTCGGCACCGCCCCGAAGAATACGAAGGCTGCATTGTGGCCGTCACAGAAAGCTTCAGACGTTTCCGCCGGATAGGCTTTGATGAAACAGGCGTCACTATGAGGCAGGTCGATAGCGAAAAAATGAGCTTTCTGCTCGACACCGTCTATCACGACCACCGCTTCACCAAAGTCGGCTTGTGCGTGGCCAGGTCGATGGATCAGTGGTATAAACACTTCCCTGGAACGAAGAGTCTGTTCTCGTACATAGTCTTTAACAATGGTGTACCCACCACAAAAACCATGTTCCTCACGCAGGCGTTCCAAAATCCGTTTGGCCGTGTGACGTTGCTTCTTGTGCCGCAACCGGTCATCAGCCAAAATGGCATCGATGATGCCTTTGAACTTCTCAAGCTTGGGATATCTGATAGGCTTTGAACGCTGATACCCTGGCGGGATGGAAAAACCGAGGATCTTCTTGACGGTCTTGCGGTGCACTCCAAACTGCTTGGCCGCTTCCCGAACACTCATGCCTTCTACGTGACACGCACGCCGGATTCGTTGATACATCTCCACGCGATACATCCCTCCACCTCCCCTCTAGCCGCATATCAGCCAAGCTAAAGGGAGGTATTAATGCGGTACACTTTTACACCGCCGCAACCGAAATCTTCGGCCGCCTTAGAGGGACACTATTGCACTGGCGTTTATACCACGAAGATGTACGAGGCCCTGATGGCCAATCCTGACTGGACCGGGGCCAAAGGCGAAGCCAAATGGCGTAAAGACGGTCGCTGTATGTACAAATATTTCGATTGGATCATTGAAGGAAAGGGACCGGATGAGCGGAAAGATGGCACCTTCGGTAGCAAATATGATTATGCGAAAGTCGTCGATGTATTTACGGGCGAGTCCTTTGCGCCCACCCTGCAAGAATTAGGCTATTGAAAAGCACTGATACACCTGCTGACGGACTTTTGTGCAGGCCGGAAAGGTTGTCTCAACAGTCTCGTCAACCCGAGATTGTGATACGATTTCCCCGACTCTTTGCTTCTGCCAGAGGGAGAAGGAGCGCTTACAGCAGCTTCCTATGCGATCCTCTCCCTCTAGGAGATGGCTGGAGTGCGGACGAGAATATCCGGCAGCCTTAATTACCGGCCTAATCCCATTTTTTGAGATCTCCCTCAAAGCCTGCCCCTGGATGACATTCCCGTTCACGCGTTCATGTTTGCCGGGAAATTTTTTGGTTGACACGCGTGGTCGGGGGAGTTCATTATAGAGACCTCTCGTTTGCTATAGAGAACCAATCGCACGGGTTCCATCGTGAATACAGAATCCAAACGTGTTCCGGCTCTAGATAAATGCTTTGCCATTCTCGGGCTGCTTGCCGATTCCTCCGAGCCCCTCGGGATAAGTAACATCGCAAGAGAACTCGCGCTGAATAAAAGCACAGTTTTCAATACCGTTCATACGCTCGTCGATCTGAAAGTCTTGGAATTCGGCCGCGACAACAAGCTGAGGTTCGGGACACAGCTCTACCTACTCGGTCAAGCCGCGGGTAATAAGGGCGAACTCATTCGCACTGTTCATCCCTATTTGGAAGAAGCGACAAAAGAATCCAAATTTTCCGCGTTTCTCGGTATCCGTCAGGGTCTGAAAGCTGTTATCGTCGACAAAGTGGACGCCCCGGTGGACATGAAGGTGTCCTCTGAAATCGGCATGCGTTTGCCACTATTGGCCGGTGCCAGTGGGAAAGCGCTTTTGTCCCAGCTATCGGAACAGGAACTCCATAAAATCATAGCAGAAAACGAACTCAAGAGATTCACTCCTCACAGTTGCGTAGACAAAGATGAATTCGCAAAAGCTATAATGCGTGTTCGCGAAGAGGGCATCGCTTACGACTGGGGAGAATATATTGAAGGAATAGTCGCACTAGCGGTACCCATAAACACGTATAGGAAGGATCTTCAGGCCGCCATTTGGACTGTCGGATTGAAGCCGCACGGTTCCAACGGCGAAGTACCCAAACTTGCGAATATCCTCCGCAAAATTGCAGGGGAACTCAATATTCGCTTTGCTTCCATGTGAGAAAAGGAAAATGAGAACGCATTCAAATGCTTATTGGAACCCTTATCTGGAAACTTTGCCGAGGGAAAAGCTTATAGCCATTCAGCTAAAGCGTTTTCGTGAAATTTTATCTTACGCCAAAAACAATTCCGCTCTCTATGCCAGAAAATTTGAAGGGATAAACCCGGAAGCCATCAAGACACCGGACGATATTAGAAAGCTCCCCTTGATCGACAAGGAGGATCTGCGGGCCGCTCAGGACGGAAAGGAACCATTTCCTTTCGGAGAGATGCTCGGGATACCGCCTGAGGAAGCGACCACGTTTCGCCAGACTTCCGGAACGACAGGCAAGCCCGTCTACGTGCCGGAAAGCAACGAGAGTTGGCAATGGCGAGTGGAAGTCTGGTGCCATATTCTCTGGATGGCCGGTTTTAGGGAAACGGATCGCGTGTTTCTTCCTTTCGGATACAACGTCTATGTGGCTTTTTGGGAAGGGCATTATGCTGCCGAAAAAGTCGGTTGTTTAGTAGTGCCCGGCGGAGCATTGGATACTAAGGGCAGAGTTAACAAGATCCTGGAAGTTCAGGCCACAGGTTTGCTTATGACCCCTACCTATGGACTTCATCTCGCGGAAGAAGCGGAGAAGATGGGGATCGCCCCAACCAGTATGGGCATCAAGAGGATGCTTTGTGCCGGGGAACCCCTGCCTCAGGCCACGAGACGCAAACTTGAGGACACCTGGGGCGCCGAAGTTTACGATCACATTGGCGGAACGGAGCCATGCGCCTGGGGGGCTATGTGTTCGGAAAGGCAAGGGCTTCATATAATGGAGCCTTTTGTGCTTGTAGAGTGCCTGGATCTCGAGACTCAGACCAGGGAAGTAGATGAGGGCGAATTAGGGGTGGCGGTTGTAACTCCTCTTGGACGGCGTTCTTTTCCTTTGATCAGGTTCAACACGAAAGACGTGGTCAAGAAAGCAAGCGTTGGGTGCTCCTGTGGCAGGACGTCCATGAAGATTGATAACGTAACCGGTAGAATCGATCATTTGAGGAAGATTCGTGGCGTGCTTTTCACACCCGTTTCGGTGGAGGAAGTAGTCAGAGCGGAATTCCCGGAAATCGTTGAATATGAAATCGTGGTTGAACGAAAAGGCGTAATGGATGAGATTTCTCTAAAAGTAGAACCCAAAGAACAGATGGGTGAACTGCCGTTGAAAGATATGGCTGGAAAACTTTCGGAAAGATTGAAAGTCAAAACCAACCTGACGTTCCGCATACGGCCGGTAGCCCCGGGAGAATTGCCGAGGTATACATTGAAATCGCATCGATTCAGGGATCTCAGAGAACAAGAAGGGAGCGTGGCCTGATGGAACCTGGAGATAAAGCAATTCTGAATGAGATGAAGGGTAAGATCGAAGGGATTGAAAAATTGGCCTTTGAGCTGAAAACTCTGGGCGAAGGTTTGCCGGTCATCGATAGGAACACAAGGAACATACTTAGCGCGACGTATTGTTTGAAATTCGGGATTTCAGACGTAGCGGACGTACTCGCCGAACCGTAATGTCCCTTGACAACTAACGATCCATGACATAGCTTAATTGCGGAATCTTAACTTGTATTTCTCCAGTCGACCTCTTTTCAGGGCTACGGGTGTTATGCAAGCTTTAAGACCTTAGGACATAGGCGCCCGGGCCCTGGATTCCTACCACAAAGTCGGTTTGATCCGTCCCGTTACAAGAGCCGGTGTTCGAAAATCTCGAACGCACTCGCAAATCGCGTTTGTGCTTCAAGGAGCGAAGAAGAAATGAGTATTAAAATCTATGTCGGAAATCTGTCCTTCAACACGAGCGAGGACGAACTCAAGGGTCTCTTTGAAAGTTATGGAGCGGTGGATTCGGCCAAAATCATTAGCGACCAGTTCACTGGCCGATCCCGCGGGTTCGGATTCATCGAAATGGAAAACCGTGAGGAAGGCCTAAAGGCCATTCAGGAATTGGATTCCAAGGACCTCGGAGGCCGGGCCCTGAAAGTGAATGAAGCCCGTCCCAAGACCGCGGCGGCGATAGGCGAAGAGATACCGGTGGTTCACGCTGGTAATCGACGGAACGCAGTGCTATCATAGCAACGGGACAAGAATCCATGAACGGGGCTTCTTGTCCCGTTGCTTCGAATTGTTACGGAGAGGAGTAATGGTTGGGCTCAGTTTATAGGCACGCCTTATGTCTCCACCCATACTACCGTGACAGCCACTCAGGTTCGCTTGGAATAGCCGTTTTCCCGCCCATAGGACTCGAATATATAGCAGCGGCGCTTCAGCCTCATGCAGAGCGGGTCACATTAGTCGATCTGCGTTTGCCTGGGCCCATGCGATCCATTCATCGATTAAAAAAATTTATCAATGATGAAGTGGACCTATTATGTATTAGCATTAATTGGGAGTACCAATTTGATGAAGTCTGCGAGCTGGTAAATGCTCTCCCTCAAGACATCTTTACAGTTGTAGGCGGCAAACAGGCGACCGACGAGCTGGAGAAAGTCTTCGAAACCTGCCCGGGAGTCGACATTGTCGTCCGAGGCGAAGGGGAGGAGACGATCGCTGAGATAGCATCCGGCGTGGATCCGAAAGACATCCCGGGTCTGTCTTATCGCAATGGCTCAGACATTGTCCACAATCCTAAGCGGCCTCTGGCTAAAATAGACAATTACCATTTTCCGGACCGCACCCTACGACAGCGGAAGTATCATTTTAATATCGGCGGTTTTGCCCTTCGTGGCGAGGAATTTGATATCATCCTCACCTCTCGGGGTTGTCCTCACAATTGCAAGTTTTGCACGTTCACAGTGACCGAGGGTGGGCAGAGGCGAACCTATTCGCCACGTTCAATTGATTCAGTTATAGAAGAGTTGCGAGGACTATCTGCAGGAATTGTCCTGATCGCTGATGAGGACTTTTTTGTGAATCCTGCTCGGGCCAAGAAGATCTGCGACACGCTTGTAGCAGAAGGGATCGATAAACGATTTGTCGTCCAATCCAGAATCGAAATATTCGACCACCCCGAAGTTTTGGAATCAGCGGCCAGGGCGGGTGTCAAAATATTTCTCCTGGGAATTGAATCACCAACCGACAGGATCTTGGATCAGCTTAATAAAGGGTTCAATACTGCAACTGTCAGGAAAGCGTTCGAGTCCTCAGCCAATTATCCGTTCTATTATCACGGTTATTTTATCTACGGGAATGTGACTGAAACCGAAGATGAAATGATGCAGATTCCGGTCTTCGCCCGGGAGCTGAATCTTAATTCCATAACATATCAGAAATTACGAATAGAGAAATATTCGCCGTTGCGGGAACTGGTCGAGAGCACTCCGGGTTATTACATCGGCGATGACCGGATCGTGTACCGTGAGGGAATAGGGCGGCCGGGACTGAAACGGATCAGCTCCCGAATCACCAAAGAATTCTACACACCGGGCCAGTTGCTCAGAAGCGCAAGGAAGCTTTTTGCTATAGGAGTTTTCATGCCCCGTAATATAGTCCCATTATTGTTGGGACTACCGCTCGTGATTGGTCACACCATCGGCCGCAAGGTGAACAAGAAAATGAATCGCTTCTCGGCATGGCGTTATCTGGCCCAAATTTTCACATGACCTTCCTTTGATCGGCGTTCTCCCACCGCCACAAGTGTAGGGGTTTCTGTCATTGCGACCCCGTTGAAAAACTGGGGAAGCAATCTCTACTCTCGTTCGTGGCTGGATCAAATCCTGAGATTGCTTCGTCGCTTTGCTCCTCGCAATGACAAGTTGCGGGCTGTCATAGCGAGGGCATAACCTGAGGCCGTGTCATTGCGAGCGCAGCGAAGCAATCTCTATTCTACGCGGACCGTACCAAATCCTGAAATTGCCGTGGCCTGACGGCCCCGCAATGACAAGTCTGCTGATGGGTTAGAAGTGTCATTGCGAGCGGAGCGAAGCAATCTCTACTCTCCTGCATGGCAGGAAGGAATACGGGATAGGGTCATTATATTGGTTGATTAAGTGGGCCGGCGAATTAGCTCCTAAAATCTTGCTTCCTGATTCGAATAAAAAGTAACACGTAGCCGACTTCCGCGTCGCTTCGTGCGACCATATAATTAGTTCAAGATGGGGATGCCGGCGCGGACCGGAGGAGGGTAAAATGGAAGAAAAATCTATTTACGAAAAACTTAGGAAACCTATTGCATCAAATCTCCTAAGTTGTCCGGTTAATTACTATCGATGCGAAAGATGCCCGCAAGATGACAATTGGGGCTGCTGCCCAATTCGCTGGAGCTGCATGTGTCGGGAAGGGCGTCTAGATGCATGCGAAACCATTTGATCGAGCGGATAGGATCTGGCTGGTTGACGAATCATGTCCTGGACGTTCGATTCTTCTGGATGGAATGCTCTATCGCACCCCCCAAACAAGCCCATCCGAACTTTCAAGCTCTAGTCTTTTCATAAATTCTTTGACTTCTCCTGAAGTGGCGCAAGAATTCTTCTTTTGTCAGCCCGCATTCGTAGCGGATGCAATCGACAACCTCGTCGAAGTTGGGCCGAGGGCAACTCAGGCATTCATCTTTTACTCGGTTGTACACAGCGTCGGCTGTCGGTTTAGCAGCGGCAAAGGGTTCTGTGTAAAGCCGGACCTCCTCTTTAAGGGCTTCTGCCAATTGCGTCTCGCCAATACTTTCTGCCTTTTGAGCAGACTTATTCATTCGATTTTGCCATTTCTTCCCATGAGAAATCGAAGTTACAGCATGGGCTATCTCGTGGATTAACACCACTCTCAAGGATTGGCCCGGTCCCATGGATTGTATTCCAATGACTTTCTCTTTTTCGTCAAGATAGCCGTGTGGCGCATAAGGCCCAGCCTTTTCGACGATGCCCCACTCTCCGTCTCTATCCCACGAAGGGAAAAAAGTCTGGCGGATCTGATCGTATTCTTTTTGGAGCATTTGAGTCATGAACATTTCCTTTCGAGTTCGTGAGCTTGGATTTTCTATGCTACCTGAGTCTTATTAAACAAACCCGCAACCACTTACTTTATTACCTGATTGTACCACAATTTGACAGTTCCTTGGGCGGATTCTCCGGGAATGTCCTTATCCTTGATAATCATATACTCCTCGGCCCGATTTTCTGCCCAGGCGTCGTGCTTTTACGAGCTTTACAAGCAACGGGGCGGGGCGGTATTTCTCTCCTAATTCCCGGTGAAACGTACGCATGCAAGCGAGTAATATATCGAGCCCAAAAGCATCTGCGGCAGCTAAAGGACCCAGAGGAAAGCCCAGACCGCTGGTGCAGCTCCTGTCAATTTCCTCCGCAGTTGCGAGACCGGTTTCCAAAGCGACAAAAGCCTCATTTACCAGCGGCAAGTAAAGTCTGTTTATGACAAAGCCGGGTGAATCCGCGACCGTCACGGTCTCCTTGCCACACTTCTTGAGAAAGTCAATTACAGTACCATGGGTCTGATCCGATGTCTCGGATCCTCGCACCACCTCCACAAGCGGCGTCAGCGCGGCCGGAATCAAAAAATGTGTACCGATGCATTTTTCAGGGCGATTTGTCGCTGCTGCGATTTCGGTTATCCAAAGCGTCGATGTGTTGCTGGCCAGGATGGCATGTTTCGGACTTTCGATATCCATTGTTTTAAATACTTGTTTTTTGATTTCTATGTCCTCAAAAACCGCTTCAATCACCAGGTCCGCGCCGGATAACGCCTTTGTCATATCAGTGTCGGCGCTTATTAATGAAAGGATTTTATCAACCGTATCTACTTTCAGTTTTCCTTTTTGGTGACGGTTCTTGAGAAACGAGCGGATACTGTCCAGCCCTGCTTTCGCTTTGTCGTCCACTGTGTCTACCATCATCGTCTGAAAACCGGCCTGAGCGCAGACGATCCCTATTTGGCTCCCCATTGTTCCCATGCCGATAACTGATACCCGCCTGATTTCCACTTCCGCCTCCTGAGTTGTCAATATTATGTCATATTTGACCGCGGAGTTCTAAGAGAACGCGAAGCACCTTTTATTAATAAGATTTGATTTCTTGTTTTCGAGAAAAGAAATGGTTGAGGGATCTCTCTAAGCTGCTAATTTTGGGAGTCAAAAAAATCTTAATGATCTCGACCAATCTGCGAATCCTGGCGGCCACGAGCCGCTCTACCGTCCCACAATATCTACACAGCCTTGATATACCGCTAGCAATATTAGAGTTTTTGCCGGAGGGGCCGGGAACCGGCTTTTTACATAAAAAGCGGGTTCCCGGTGGCCTTCTCAGCGCCCCTGCTGATCCTCTGGAGAAGAATCCTGGCGCCCTGTTTTGGTTGCGGCCGAAGGCAGCGTTTTGCAAAAGGGTTTTCCCCCTGGCAGTCCGCTTTCTGAAAGTCATTTCTCCTCCTACAAGCGTAGCTAATGCGATAATTCATTATTGATTAATCCGGCTTGCCGGTGAGGTACTTCCTTCCTGCAGGCCAATTGTCCATCACCTGGCGCATCATTGCCAATTCGCCGACATGATAAGCATTATGATCGGCAGCAAGAATAATTTCTCGAAAAATTGTGTAATCCGGAGCATGCGGAATGGCCGCGAATAGGTCGATTTTCGGATCACGAACGATTTTCTTAAGCGCCTCGAGGTCAGATCTGATCGCTGCGGCGCTCTTTTCCCATCCCTTCCGATCTGTGTTTTCCTCAGGACGTCGATGATATCCTTCGGGATATTTTGGAGAGACATGTTTCGGGTTACGGATGAACTCCAAAATGTCCCACTGGGCAATGCGCATATGTTCCAAGAAATGCCAAAATGAATAGGGATTGTTAAGGGGTTTGCTGTTGATGTGCTCCAGAGGGAAATCGGCGATTACATCATCGAAACCCATATGAGCGTTCCTACTGTCGAGAAGAGCAATCAACTCTTTTCTGGCGACCTTGTCCGATGTCATGTCAATCTCCTTTGTTGCCCGATTGTAGCGCTGGTTGGAAAACCTCAGCGAAACGAAAGATATTATGATTTTCCAGGCAGGAGGATACGTGAACCGCCCGCATGTATGGGGCTTCTCGTATCGCCCCTAGCCGGCCACTCTAAACATTTATGGATATACAAGCAGTTGTAACCAAAAGTTCTCTCCCCTTGCCGATCTTATTAACTCACGTTTCCAAGCCACTCCGGCCTTCGTGCGGTGCCGTCAAAATCCTTACTCGTTTTGTAAAGTTCGAACTTTCCGCCCCTTGCTGCTTCGGCTGTTTTCGTAAGTAATGAGGAAATCTCCTGTTCAGTTAACGGGCGAAAATTACGTTGCAACATTCAGCGCCTGCTTCAAAATTTCGAGCGAATCGCAACCGGTAATTACAACGCTGGTGGGAAGACTCAATGCATATTGGAGGCATTCTTCGGGTGTAACGGTCTTGCTCTTTAAAAGATTACCGGCCCCAAGCGGTTTCATTCCTAAAACTCCGATTTTGTGTTTGAGCAGCACTGGAAGGACCTTCTTTTCGAAGCCGTCATAGTGGGCATCCATTAAATTTAAGAGCATTTGCAAGGTATCGAATATGAAATTGTTCTTTATTCCCGTTTCGAGCATTTTCGGCTAATAATTCCCGAAGTGTCATTCTGATTTCGGTTTTCATTGCAAGACCTCTCTTTAGCAATTATCAATTACTTAAATTGATTTTGACCCAGTGGGCGAATATTGGTTCTATTATTGTAAAGGTCTCATCGTGGATCTCTGGTATATAGGCTACTAGTGTTTTGGGCATTGTCGTTGCTGTGAATTTTTTGTTTCCAGATCCCGGTGCTCAATTGACGGCTTGTTTGCAGTTACACTTCGGGTGCTGAAAGTTCGAAATCAGGTCCGGGCAAAATGAACGATTTTCTTGAGAGATAAAGTGAACCCATCTACTGATCACAGTCTCTTCGGCCATCCAAAAGGGTTGGCCATATTGTTTTTGACCGAAATGTGGGAGCGATTTTCTTACTATGGCATGAGGTCGTTGCTGATTTATTACATGATGAAGCAGTTAATGTTCACTCAAGCCGAAGCCTCGCATATATACGGCTTGTACACCGGATTTGTTTATTTAACCCCTCTTTTTGGCGGAATTCTCGCCGATCGTTACTTGGGACAACGCAAGACTGTTATATTGGGAGCAGTTTTGATGGCGATTGGCCATTTCCTGATGGCATTTCAATTCTTATTTTTTCCGGCGCTTGTTTTCTTGATTTTGGGGAATGGAGCTTTTAAACCGAACATTTCAACACAGGTGGGGAATCTGTATACACCCGGCGATCCCCGCCGCGACAGAGCATTCAGCATATTCTATCTCGGAATCAATGTAGGTGCCCTCTTATCCCCGCTGGTTTGCGGAACTTTGGGGGAGATTTATGGCTGGCATTACGGGTTCAGCGCAGCAGGAATAGGAATGGTTGCGGGTTTGTCAATTTATCTCTTCGGACAATCTTGGCTCGCACCGGATAGTCTGGCCGAGCGAAAACTTGTAGCGAATAAGGACTTCATGAACCTTACCTCAAACGAAGGGAACAGGGTGTGGGGATTGATGGCAATAGGGCTTATCACGGTGGCTTTTTGGGCGACCTATGAACAGCAAGGGAATACGATTGCATTATGGGCCGACACTTATACGGATCGGGTGATTTTCGATTGGATGTTTCCTGCCTCCTGGTATCAGTCTGTCAATCCGGCTTTCATAATTATTCTCACCCCCATTATCACGAGCCTTTGGGCTTGGCAGGCAAGAAAAGGTGTGGAAGCATCGTCTGTTTCAAAAATGGCTACGGGCTGTCTTCTGTTAGGAGGTGGCTTTCTCGTAATGATTCCTGCTGCATGGTCTTTTTCTGCGATTGAAGCGCCGGTCAATATGCTTTGGTTAGTCATTTTTACACTATTAGCCACGATTGGCGAATTGTACTTGTCTCCGGTGGGGCTTTCCTTGGTGACTAAACTGGCCCCGGTTCGGATAGTCTCGATGATGATGGGAGTTTGGCTATTATCCTCATTTTTCGGCAATTACGCGGCAGGATTTCTGGGGAGCTACTGGGAACTAGTCGCAAAAGGCTGGTTCTTTTTTGCCATGGCAATCATCGCCTTCATAGCCGGAATAATGATCCGATTAATCATTGAACCATTAAAAAGGGCGATTGGCCCTGAACACAGTATATGAGCCGGCGCTTGATAAACTGAACCTAAAAAAATATATATTTCCATAGCAAGGCACTTCATCCTTGATTATTTATTAAAGCTTTATGGTATCTTCTATGATATAATTGCTATTACTCAACTCTCTGTGCCTTAGGCTATTCGAAATGACAATAAGTTTCAATCGCCGTGATTTCCTGGAAGCTCTGTTTGGTCCGTTCACAATCGAGACACGCTATTTCATTCTGGTAAAAACTGCCGATGAGTATGGCGATAGGGCTTCAAATCGTTTCTATCCTAATATTGTGGAGCTGTCTAACGCAGAGTTTCCGCCGAACCGAAACGTCTATTTTGGAATTTGCCCTCGGGAACGAATGCAAATCGGAAAAGAAGCGATCCGCTATATCACGGCTCTTTGGGCTGGTCTCGATATGGGGCCCGGAGGTTATTCCGGTCTGAACAGCAATTATGTGGACCTCAACGAGGCAAGAGAGGCAATAAAAGCTTTTCCATTGAAGCCTTCCATAATCGTCCAGTCTGGGCAAGGATTCCACCTTTATTGGTTGCTTCACACTCAAAAGAAAATCCCGGATATCGAAGTTGTGGAGAACCTGCTGCGGAAACTTAATGATCACTTCAGGTGCTCAGCTCCCGTAGGAATAGATTCCACACTCAGGTTGCCTGGAACATGGAATCCCAGAGGCCCAAAAGGACCCACGAAATGTCTTCGTGGAACACCTGGATTCTGCCCTACGTTACTATCCGACTGAATTTCAGAATCTCGATCTCAGAGTAATTACGCCCCCCGAAGTTATGGGCCCAAAGGTTCTTGCGGAAAAAGGACGATCGGATACAGCTCCAGCATTGGAGATCTCAAAGTCAGACAAGAAATTGGCACCCGAACTGGAACGTCACGTGCAAGATGAGCTAGACCAGGCCAAGCCAAACGCATCTTCAGAGCCGAGATTTCTCCGGAAGATTGTCGAAACCAATTACAAACAAGCAGGTAATCAAACCTCTTTGAAAGAGTTGGCCGACAAAGATTTGGATGATCTGGCGAACAATGTAGCGGACAAGCTTGTTCAGCGGATAATGGAAAATTTGTCCAACGGGCGTTTTGATCGGATAATCGACGTGCTGGTCGAGAAGTTGACAAAGAAAATCCATTTTCCCAAAGGCGATGCATAGGCGGCAATATAGATGACTAAACGCCTCAAAGAGTTCATTTGCCATTCTGAATTGAAAAATTGACTCGGGATTCCCGCGACAGTGTCACATTTTTTGACACAGCGTAAAAAAAGGGCGACCGCAAGGAGGCGGAGGTCGCCCTAAGTTGAGAATAGCTGAGATGAGGGTTGAAGGTGCCTGTAATCCCAAATATGGCGCACGTGCCCAACACAAGCGCCAGTACAAAAACTAGATATCAGTATGCGTCACGGGGACTAACGCGGCTTCTGAAATGGGTGCGACGCGTTCCAGAAGTGCTGCACTCCAAGCTAAAACAGCCCACATTGCTCCAAAAATCGCGGGGGTGCACAAAAGAACCGTTATAATTAGCCCCAGGGCCAGATTCTGGACGAGCATGGCATAGAACAGCGCTAGAAGGAGCAGGAAGCCCAATGGTCCAAAAATTAAAAATCCGCAAACAATCATACATGATCCTGCCGTAACAACCGGTTTGTCGAGTACGGTTTCTCTCGTTTTCATTTACTTCTCCTTTCTCGAACATCCAGGCCGCTCAGGTATTTTCGATCCCAGTTTCCCGTTAAAAGCCATCGACAGCGAACAGCAAATCATACTAATTCCAAACTGGATCTTGGAAACACCAACATACTAAACACTACCAAATGGTGAGCAAATTCCGGACCAAGATATAAATTAATTAGCCGTAATATAGCCGTCGTGTTTAGGACACTTTCCATTCTGTTAAACACGTAACGTGGCAAGTAAAAGCAATCATGTCCACATAGGCGTGTGAGAACTCGGATTTGATCAAATAGTATGGGCCGATGTCTCCCAATTCAAATTCAAGACAATATATGGCCTGTAGATTTATTTTGAATAATATTGAAGATATGATATCATTCCAAGCATAGTGGCTGATTTTTAAGGCTTTGCCGCGGAATACGGCGGAGCCACGGCTCGACCTGAGCTTACAAATTAGATTATTCGTTCCCCGGCTTTATCAGTACATGGTTCTTAATCTTGATCACACTGAATTAAGTCATCGGCTTGGAGTCCCTCTAATCAATCTGATCTCAATTGACCCGATTTGAACAATTATGGGAGAAGCTATCGGTCTCATTTTGGTTGACTGTGTAGATATAAGAAGACGTTGTTGAGTGACCGGTCACCGAAACCAACACGTTAGTACGGTGACGCGGCATCGCTTGTATCGTAGGCAATTGGGACAATTTGCTGCTAATTACCGACTGATTCAGGGGGTATCTCCTGTGAAAAACATAATAAGGATGTCGGTAGCTCAAATTGTTAGAGCAGGGTGGGATGAGTTTGCTCAGATATTCAGCGTTCATCCGGGAACGGCTCATGACTGAACAGCGAAAAATCAAAGTCGGAGAGGTTGTAATAGACATTCGGTCGGGAATGACCGATGCGCAATTAATGGAAAAGTACAAGATTAGTGCTATTGCTCTTCGGCAACTTTTTAAGCAACTTTTAGAGGCAAAAGCGATTCAATTTTCAGAGCTCCGCGCTCGTAATGCTCCCTATGAAGACTCCGCCGCTCTGGACGATTTTCGGTCTGCGATGCGGGATCAGGTCACCTTTCCTCTGGCAATATATGAAGAAACCCGTTCCGACAATTCAGGTGAGATATGCGACATTTCGAAAACCGGTTTAAGAACTAAAGGTATCAAGGCCCACAAAGGTGAAATCAAAACCTTTGTCGTGCCTGCTGAAAAGTCCAATATCAGCTCGACCATCGTGTTTCAAGCTATCTGCAAATGGAACCAAATTGAAACCGACTCAGGTGATTTTGGTGGTTTCGATCTGATCAAGATTTTAAGCGGGAATTGGCGGGGCCTTCAAGCATTCGTACAATCCCGTTCAGAGAAAGCCAAAACTTACGGATTGTATGATGACGAGGATACCACCGAATCAGTGGATCTTTCCCGTTTTCTTATAGAGGAACTCAGCGCTTCCGGGAGCTTTAACTTTACCGGGATAACGAGAACGTGGTTCGGTAAGCTGGTTCAAGCACTTCCCATCCCTGCTTTATTAATAGATGAATCAGGCAACATATCTTTTATGAATCAATGTTGGGAACGTTTCACGCCTGACCCACATGAGCTACTCGGAAAATCCCTCGTATCTCTGTTCCCCAATGCTTGGACGGCTAGGGGTGCCCAGGCGATTATTCAGAAAGTATTCTCGGCCAGAAAACCCGAAACTTATCAAGCGATATTACAGGTTAAAGAGGCCAAGATATGGGCACGCATGCATTTTAGGTCCATAAGGATGGGAGATTCGAAATCGTTGCTAATCCTTGTTGAGGACCTGACGCATGAACGTGAACAGCTTCTTCAAAAACAGAAACATGAAGAAGAGCTGCGACACGAGATAAAGGAACGTGAAAAGATCGAGTCTGCGCTTCGGGATAGCGAAGCAAGATACAGGTTGATAGTTGAAAATACGCATGATTTGATCATGGTGACCGATCCCGACGGCGTAATTTCTTACGTAAGCCCTTCTTGCTATAAGGTGTTGGGGTGGCACCCTGAAGAATTGGTGGGAAAACAACCGTGGATAATCCACGCGGCAGATGTGGATCGTGTACGTGAATCACTGAAAATGGCAAGCGGCACGGACGTGGAATATCGAATCGAAACCGATGGTGGTCGGGTGAAATGGGTTTCGCATTCCTGGTCTCCGATTTTTAGCGACAACCAACTTATTTCGACCATAAGCATATTGCGTGACGTGACTGAGCGCAAATCTACGGAAGAGGCATTGCAAATAAAGGAAAGCGCTATCGCCTCATCCATAAGTGGTATCGCGATCTGCGATCTTAGCGGCGTGTTGACTTATATAAACCCGGCAGTCATGGAGTTATTGGGATATGACCGAGAAAACGAACTCCTCGGAAAGACTGTGCTGGAATTTTGGGCTTCTGAAGATGAGGCCAGGAAAGCATGGGGAACTACCCTCAGCGCCGGGTCATGGATAGGCGAATTGACTGCCAAAAGAAAAGATGGATCTATACTGCATCTTCAAACAGCTACTGCGGTGGTGAAAGACAAGACGGGTAAGGCCATCGCTATGATGGGCTCGTTCTCGGATCTGACTCAGCGCAAAGAGTTGGAACAGCAATTTCTTCAGGCACAGAAAATGGAAGCCGTAGGGACATTGGCTGGAGGTATTGCACACGATTTCAATAACCTGCTTCAGATCACCATGGGTTTTTCTGAGCTGCTTTTATTGCAAAGAGAGGAATCGGATTCAGCGTACGCGGATTTGCAGAAAATACATCAAGCCGCGCGCACTGGAAGAGATCTCGTTCGACGCTTGCTCACGTTCAGTAGAAAAACCGAGAGCAATCAGCGCCCGATTAATCTTAACCAACAGATCAAGCACGTGGAACAAATTGTAAGTCGCACAATTCCCAGGATGATCCAAATAGAGATGAACTTGGCTGACCATCTGGGTCTCATTAATGCAGACGCAAGTCAGATTGAACAGATTGTCATGAATTTGACGGTTAATGCTCGGGACGCCATGCCGGAAGGAGGCAAACTCATTATTGCCACACAATCCGTAACTCTCGGGGAGCAGTATTGCAAGGTGCATACTGAAGCTACACCCGGTCCACACGCTCTCCTGATGATTTCCGATACGGGGACTGGAATCGAGAAAGATGCTTTGGAGCATATTTTCGATCCCTTCTTTACGACCAAAGACGTGGGACGAGGCACTGGTCTGGGATTGTCAGTAGTTTACGGAATAGTCCGGCAACATCGCGGTCATATTTCTTGCGAAACGGAACCTGGCAAAGGGACTACGTTTAAGGTCTATTTTCCCTTGGCAGAAGGGGCCGATGGATTCTTGAATGAAACAGTGGAAAAACTCGCTATCATTCGTGGGACGGAGACGATCCTGCTGGTGGATGACGAGAATTTTGTAAGAGATCTGGGTCAAGAGATATTGCAGCAGGCGGGTTACAAAGTGCTTACTGCTCAAACAGGCAAAGAGGCGCTGGAAATCTATCGAGCGCAACAGGATACTATATCGTTGGTGCTCTTGGATCTAATCATGCCGGAAATGAGCGGCAGGCAGTGCATATCGGAAATTCTTCAGTCAAATCCCAAAGCAAAAGTCCTAATAATCAGCGGCTATACCTTGGAGACAGGTCCGGAAGACGCTCTTGCTATTGGAGCCCAAGGGTTTGTCAGCAAGCCCTTTGATGTGGCTAAGTTCCTCCAACAAGTGCGAAACGTCTTAGATAGCAAATGAAAAGACCCCCTTAAGAGACGTTCTTGCGAAAATCAATGTTGCAGTTTGACTCCCTCTTTTCAGAGCCAAAAGGGCTCATTGCACCATCCCGAGCAAAGAGGTGTCCAGGGACTGCTCTTTCTGTCATACCAGTTGCCAAAAGTTTTGTCCGATTGCACGTCGCCAAATTCGTCATTCCGGCGGAATCCAGGAAGGACTGATTCCAGGCTTTACTTAGGACAATGTATGGACCCCGGCTTTCGCCGGGGTGACGAGTGGCAACACGCGCCTTTGGCAAACACTGTGGAATAATTATGGCCCTTCGGCCTACTCAGGAATATGAATTTCAGAACTGGTTTCTGTACACGAAATTCTTGAAGAGCGCCCTGCAGTCTGGTAATGACATATTATCTGATTTGAAATAATAAATCAGACGTCATCCAGGAAGAATCCAATTCCGTTCTCCCTGGTGAGACCAAGGTGCCAAGCGAGTGCCTGGTGAATGTCAGGTCAGAATATTTTGTACATTCGGCACAACACCGGATTCCGGTTCCCCGAAATGATGTCTGCGGGACTATTTCGTCAAGTCGAAGAATCCAAAACTTACCTATCTCGGAATTCGTCTCACTTGGGGTACATAAATGCAAATCCAATTGTTCGGCACGTGTCTTATAGATACTATGTTTCCTGAAACCGGTGAAGCTACTATCAAACTGCTCCGACACTTCGGAGTGGACATAAAATATCCTAAAGGACAGACTTGCTGCGGAAAACCTGCTGACAGCGGTGGTTATACCCGGGAGTCCAGGAAAGCGGCGGAACATTTCATTTCCGTGTTCGGCGCCGGCGCCGATCCGATTGTTATCCCGTCGGGTTCTTGTGCCTCGATGGTCAAGAATCATTATCCCGAGCTGTTCAATGATAATGCACGAATGCGAGAAAAGGCCGAAGCCATTTCAGGACGAACTTACGAGTTGACTCAGTTCCTGGTCCATGTGCTCCATGCTCATGAGAAGGGCTTTCAAGGGACAGGACGGATCACATACCATGCTTCTTGCCAGCTTACCAGAGAACTTGGAGTCCGAGAGGAACCTCTCCTATTGTTGCATTCGATAAGAGGCGCTGAATTTGTTCCTCTGCCGAATGCCGACCGTTGCTGCGGGTTTGGAGGCATTTTCATGGCGAAGCAGCCGGAAATTTCTATGGCTTTGGCTGATGAAAAACTGGAATGGATATTGAGCACTGGAGCGGACACTGTCACAGGGTGCGATCACGGCTGTTTGATGAATATCGCCGATGCCGCCAGGCGAAGTGGCAGTAAAGTCAAGGTCAAGCATATAGCAGCAATTTTGGCGGAGAGTCTGGCATGAAAGCTGCAACTAGTGTTTCATTTAGAGCCAATGCGATTAAAGCCTTGCGCGATTCCGCTCTGCGGGCCGCAATGGGCAATGCTGCCGAGACTTTCAGCACAAAGAGATCGGATGCAATTTCCGGTGTTCCCATTGAGCAATGGCGTGACAAAGCATCCGAGCTAAGATTGCAGGTTCTCGACAATCTCCCGAAGCATGTGGATCGTTTCGAAACCAACGCCAAACGAGCAGGCGCCAAGGTCCACCGCGCCAAGGATGCTCAGGAAGCGAACAGCATAATAGCCCAAGTACTCAAGAGCCACGGTATTCAAAAAGTGGTGAAATCAAAGTCCATGGTCAGCGAGGAAATCCATCTGAACCATCACCTGCAACAGCAAGGTATCACTGTAGTGGAGACGGATTTCGGTGAATACATAATTCAGATTGCAGATGAAACTCCTTCGCACATAATCGTCCCCGCGATTCACAAGGATCGCAGACAAGTAGGAAAGCTTTTCGCCGAAAAGCTGGGTTGTGAGTATACGGAAGATCCGACTGCACTCGCGGCTATTGCCAAGACCATCCTCAGACAGGAATTTCTTTCAGCCAAAGCGGGAATATCCGGAGCCAACTTCGCCGTTGCCGATTCCGGCAGTATCGTTCTCTTCACTAATGAGGGGAACGGGCGTATGTGCACAACTGTCCCTCCCTTACATATAGCAGTGCTGTCCATTGAAAAAATGGTCCCATCACTGGCGGACCTGCCGAAATTTATCCGACTCCTTCCACGATCGGCCACAGGGCAGGTGCTCAGCAGCTACATGTCGGTGATAACCGGGACCAGAAAAGCAGGCGAAACTACCGGGGCAGAGGAGATGCATATCGTCTTGCTGGATAATGGTCGATCCGAGATTGTCACAGGAAAATACCGCGAAATGCTCAAGTGCATTCGCTGCGGAGCGTGCCTGAACGCCTGTCCCGTGTACCGTCTGGTAGGCGGGCACGCTTATCAATCCACGTATCCGGGACCGATGGGAATAATATTAACTACGCTACTGGACGGAATGGAAAGGGCTCATCCTCTACTGGATGCAACAACGCTTTGCGGTGCATGTGGGGACGTCTGCCCTGTGAAAGTGCCGCTTCCGGACCTTCTTCGCAAATTGCGGGAAGAGCGAGTGGATAGAGGCTTCACTCCTAAGCTCGAACAAATGGGCATGGCGGTTTTCGGGGAGGTCGCTAAGTCTCCAAGATTTTTTCATCTTGGCCAGACCGCGGCATCTCTGCTGTGGCCCATACTGGCAAGAACCGCACCCAAAGCCGGGTTGGAAAGACTGTCCCGACCAGCCCCCAAAACATTTAGGGAGCGGATCTCATGACACGCCAGGAAATAGTCAATCTATTCATCGAGAATGTAACCAAGGTCGCGGCGGAACCGATTCGAATGAGTGACGTCAGCGAATTGACTAAAGCCGTAGCGAAACTTCTGACCGAGAGTGATTCCGTCTTCTGTCCTTCGATGACAGAGATCGAGAAGGGAATTGAATTATTACCAGGTAGGGTCAGTTCAGATTATTCTTCCGCGACAGTTTGTGTGGAAGAGGCATACGCCGCTATAGCTGAAACGGGTAGTTTGGTTTATGTCAGCCGAGGCGGAAAGCCATTACAAGCGGGCCTATTATGCGCTCACCATGTCGTAATCCTTCCTTCTCAAAGAATACATGAGTCTCTGGACGACTTTTTCTCTTCTTTGGGTGATACTCCGCCTACCAATGTGACGCTGGAAACAGGACCCAGCAGGACAGCGGACATCGAGCTGACCCTGACCATTGGAGTCCACGGCCCAGGCAGACTTACGGTAATGGTAATTTGAACGGGAAATGAAGAAGAGGAACTCTTTTTGTGAGAAAAAAGCTTCACCGTCCCTCAAAAACCTGATCGGAAATAATTCCCAAACGGGGTATCCGATTTAGATGCGATGCCATGGCCAGACTGCTCCTTGGGGGAAAAGCGGTGTTTATACCCGTTGACAAATGTTTTGTCCGATTGGATTTAGCAGGATTCCGTCATTCCGGCGGAAGCCGGAATCCAGGAAGGACCAGTTCCAGGCTTTACTTAGGGCGATGTATGGACCCCGGCTTTCGCCGGGGTGACGAGTGGCGACACGCCATCACTTTTGGCAAACACCATAATGCTTGATATCGGACTCAAACGCCAAATGAAAATCGATTATGATTGAATTTGAGATACAGCGACTCAAACATCAATGCAGTTTTTTCGGAATGATACTTTTACGGGAAAGCACATATTTCGGTCCCAGATTCAGATAGATGCTTTCAAAATAGCTGGTTCTCGAGAGAAACGGCAAACGAAGTTTTGCCAAATTCAAGGTCGAAATAAAACCTGTTGACCATGCATTCCGGAAATTTTTCAAATCTTTGTCAATCGGGGCCCACGCAATTATTCGATTTGTATTACTTCGAATCGACGAGCATTCTAACCAAGAAATTCCCGTAGGAGCCTCGCCATCGTTTTCGGATATTTGATTAAGAAGTGTTAGATCCCGACCGTATCTCTTCAAAATAACCAGACTCGATTGCGGCGCGGGAGCTTGCATTCCTCTGCTCCAAAACCCTTCAGGTGACACGACCGATTGGGGATATCTGCTATTCGGTGGATACCAGGAATACGGATATAAAAACCAAGCATTAACCGTTTGTTGATGATAAAGCACGTTAATAAGGCATCGCAGTCCCACCCATCCTCTAAAAACCGCGGCTCTTTTATGATTACATTCCAAGTCCATCAATATCAGGTTTGTATTAGGCGCCACATTGGGGACTTGAGCTATTAGACTTTTGACAATATTGTTCCTGATCTGGGCGGCTTCCTTCCAATCCACTCTCAACCCGACGTGAAATGCAATCATGCATCCAAGTATTATCACTGCGAGACTTGAGTAGAGTTTCCGCTGCCATGAATGCCGCCAAGTAGTTAAAATTAAGGCCAAAATAATGGCTATTCCAAAAGAAGCGGAAGAATAAAGGCGACTCATTCCATCGAAACTAAACCATTTTGTGCTGCCGTCGACAAATCCGGCTTTCGTTAGGAACGTTTCACTAATGGTAGGAATAACGGAACCGTATGCTGCCAACTGATATGGCAGCATTCCGAGCACAAATATAGATAAACCAAGAAATAAAATGTATTGCCTATCGTTTTGCAGCGCCCGCTCACTGGCTTGATTTCTGAGAAAAAACATCAGCGCCGCCGCCAATAGTGCGAGCATGATTCCTATTGACCAGCTCAAAAGGTCATTTTGCGGAGAAGTAAAAGGAGCCGCCAAATAGAAAGGCAAAAGACCCAAATATGATAAAAACAAACTTACTGGAGGAAATAAATGATTGTGTGCTACTGCGCCGCCGTTCAATAAGGTGAATCTCAGGACTATAGCAGTTGAAAAGGCAATTAATATTCCTGTCGCAAGTCGAGCAAAAAAAGAAAAATGGGGGAGACGATACTCCATTCGATTATGAATAGGAATAAGCAGGAATGGAACAGTAAAAATCAATAAACTGCAAGATTCGTATGTCAAAAAAGAAATGACGTACAAAATGCCCGGTAGAATAAGTCCGGTCCAGGTGCAACCTTTGGAAACCCAGCGCTGATATAGCAAAACTGAAATCCAAAAAAAGACGGAGCACAGTCTATTATTGTCGGTAAATACGATATAAGTGAGTGAACAAACCATTGGTAGGAAAAAAGAAAATAAAACAGACAAAATGATGAAAGCTCGGTTTTCGGGAAAAGCCTTGGACAGCGAAAAGCCCATTAAAATTGAGCCGGCGGATAGAAGCAAAAGAGAAAAGAGATGAAAGGCTATCCGGTTGAATCCGAAAACTTCGAACATTCCGATCCAATAAATGCCCTCAAGTGGGCGCAGGAATTCCCTGGCGTAAATCGAAATTGAGTCCGGAAAACTGTGCCAGTAAGGGACGCTGAATACCCACCAATCGTCCCCCTCAAAACCTATATCTCCCGTCAGCAAAGTAAGTATAATAGAATAAACAATTAGGCCCAAAGCAGTGATCCACAACTCTGAATAACCGATCCTGTTTGGCCGATCCATATTCGTTGCCTTATTGACGAATCCGATCCTTCAGAACTTAACCTATTCGAATAGGAATTTCGGCGATCTTGCCGTTGAGGTGGGGGGCTTCGGTCTGTTTTGTAATCGGAAACAGCCTTCCTGCATCTTCCCAATAGAGCACATCTGGTCTGACAATTGCCTCCGAACGCAAAAGCTTATTCCATATATGGAAACACCTTATCCCCGTATTCGGAAGCATAAGTCAAAAATCGGGTGCCAGTCAATCGCAATCTTTGCAGAGAGCTATACCAGGCGCCAAAAGTTTTGTCTGATTGGATTTAGCCGTATTGAGTCATTCCGGCGGAAGCCGGAATCCAGGAAAGACTGGTTCCATCTTTACTCAGGACAAAGTTCTAGACCCCAGCTTTCGCCGGAGTGACGAGTGGCGACACGCCATCCCTTTTGGCAAATCGTCTAATCCTTCAGTCACAGGCGGCCCAAGAATGTCATTGCGAGGAGCGAAACGACGAAGCAATCTCGGGTTTTGCCAAGCCATGCATGAGAACAGAGATTGCTTCGCTGCGCTCGCAATGACAGGCCTCCGATTAAGTACCCCCATGTGACCGGAGGCTTACCGATTAAGCCGTTATGTTCTTCACATTCAGCTTGTCAATGTCCAAACGCCCAAGGCCTTTGTCAGCAGCCATTTTAATATGCTTCACCTGGCTGGCCTCAAATTTCCTGCCGTACCAGGTCCCGAGCGCCACCATCTGAGCATCCGCTGCGACCATGTCCGTGCCGGCTATCACCAGATTTAACGGAATAACTTCCCCGGGGCCCCCGGGGCCTCCACTTCCCAATATCCTGGTGCCGTCTATAACCACCAAATTGGCTTTCAAAACGGTTACCATGTCCACTATTGATTCATCGAGCCCCCTTGAGTGAAAGGGACGCCTGTCAAAAACCAACCCCATCATTCCCTTCATAGAGAGGCTTACACCGGAGGATGCATGGGTTTTCCCGACCGGCACAGAAATGAGCACATCGGAATCCAAAACCTCCGAAGCTACTCCCATTTTTTTAATCAGAGTCCCACGAGGTACATCCACATCACGAAAGAATCGTCGATCGGTTATTACCCTGACACTGGTGTTTTGAACGACCTCACAGACTTCAGGTATCTTGGAAAGGTTCAGGCAGTCTTGCGGGTGATTCAAAACATTGTCCAAAATCGACACCTTAGAAGCGCCTGCTTCTATGCACATTTTCGCCACTTCACCGACCACGTCCGGGTGTGTGTTGGAAGCCGTCGCCGGGCCGCTCGCAAAACTCATGTTGGGTTTGATCACAACCTTATTGCCAGGTTTGACAAAACGTTTCATACCACCCAGGGCATCAACAGCGCTCCTGGTAATAGCGCCCGGGTTCCGTCCATGGCTTATGATAATGTCCGGGTATGTCTGTGCTAATGCGAAATCAGGCGTTAATATGATACCGGGACCGGCGGTCATTGCCGCTGCTGCACTTATCAGACCGGCTTTAAGGAATTCTCTTCTATTAGTTTTTTGAGACATCATTTCTCTCCTAATAATTTTTGCGCATCTTCCTGTGCATCTTCTGCGCAGTCATCATTGAATTTTCCTATTCCTTCGCTCCGTGGTTTTTTAACAACTCCACAATCTCGGTGTGGCCTTGCTCAGACGCCAACATCATGGCCGTTTGCCCTTTCTCATTTTTTCCGCTTGGATCAGCGCCTTTTTGAAGGAGCACTCTTACAACATCAATGTGACCCGTCCAGCAGGGTAGCATTAGAGCGCTCCAGCCTGTTGTGGTCTTTGCATTGACATCCGCGCCTCTGTCAACAAGCAGTTTCACTACATCAAATCCGCCCCTACCCGACGCCGCGAGGAGAGCCGTTGCGCCACCCTTCTTTACCGCATTAATCTCCGCTCCTTTGTCGAGAAGCAATTTTACAACTTCGAGGTGACCTCTTCCCGCTGCTTGCATCAAGACCGTTCTGTCACTTTGATCCGATACATTGGGATCCGCTCCTTGATTCAGTAGGGTTTCCACTTCTTTCACATCACCACGTACAGCAGCGCTCAAAAGAGCCTCGTTCTTATCATCCGCAGCGACTGAAAGCGTAGCTGTAATCAACAACAAAACAACGAATATGTTCAAAATAAAAACCGTCGGTCCGGGATTAGGTGTCCGCATATTTCGTCCTCCAATTTGTATGACGCGCTTCAGGGTCTGTTCGATTCAATTATTTTCTCCAAGACATTTATCAATGGCGGTAAGTCGTCCTTCATCGCTAGCCATAAGATGTCGAAGTTTACATCGAAATACGCATGTACTAAACGGTGACGCATACCTGCAATTTTTGTCCAAGGAATTTCCGGATGGGATTTCCGGAATTTTTCCGACATGTTCACCGCAGCTTCCCCAATAATCTCCAGGGCTTTTATGAGAGCAAAAGCAAGCATGTCATCGTGGTCCAGATCACTTCGTTCTTTCCCGACAACGAAACTCAAAGCCTTGCGTGCCGCCTCAAGCATATGAGTGACGCGGATAAGATCATCCGGCAGCATAGACTACCTCGGCCTTTTCTACGACTTCATCTCTAAAATAACGACTCAAATCCTGAGGAGTGCGCAAGTCTGTCTTTCTACCTTCCAGCAATTTCGAAAGCTCGATTTCCATTCCGGCAATGCCAAATAAGCTCGGAATATGTTCCGGATAAAATTCAACCAAAAAGTCTATATCGCTATCCGGTCCGAAATCATCCCGCAGATATGACCCAAAAATGGATAGTCTTTTGATGCCGTGGCGTTTACAGAAATCAGCGATCAAACCATCGGGTATCTCAGGAGATCTTTGTTTCACGGAGCACCTCTGTCATGCACACGATTAACGGGAAAAAATTTCTCAAAACAGAGTGCACGATTCTTAAGATTTTACACAAACGCCCGAGTTTTGACCATCAATCGCATGGCCTGATGAGTCAAACAGGGAATACGTCCAACCTCCAAGTTTTTTGGTTATGCGGGCGCCAGGTTTGTCATTGCGAGGCCGTCAGTCCCGCGGAACGCGGGATCGCAATGACAGGTCTGGTCAAAACTGAGACATTGCCTTAATCCGGTAAAGAAAAGTCAACGAAAAGCCCCTTTTATATGGTCGCTATCATTCGTCGGCTTCATCTCGTTTTCGGCTCTGCCGATTCTCGATTTCCAATGAAACTAGCCGAGCAAGCAGAATCGCCGGGAACAGTTGGCCTATTAATGCTTCCAGAATCGCCACAGTCTGGCTTGCCGGGTTAACCGGCATAATATCTCCGTATCCAACACTGGTCAAAGTGATAAAACTAAAGTAGAAGAGCTTTGACTGCAGCTTATGAAACTCGGTTGGTACCGGAATAGTTGCGAAAGTGAAAGCGCTCGGGTCTTGCAGGGCGATTATCATATACGCTTGACCGCAGACGATCCCGATAAGCAGATAGGCAGCTATTGATCCGGCTATTCGGTGAGCATTAACCGGGCCCTGACGAAAAACCTGGATAAGAATTATGGCCATGAGTATTGCCGCAAAAATAACCGCCAGGCCTGTTTCCAGAGTATCTATGGTCGGGCCCGAATACCAGAATCCAATCCCTCTGCAAATTATACTGAATATCGCCAGAACGAGGACCAATCGTCCCCAATGAGGAGTTGCGCTGACCGCCATTACGCCTGAGATGAGTACAAGAATGAAAAGAATGTGTATTAAAATAAGCCCCGTGCCAGCATGGATTAAGGGATACATGACAAAAATTTGAAGGAAAATAACCCCAAGCAATACACTCAGACCGACATCACTCCACCAAAATTTCTTAACAAATTTGTGCATGATACCCTCTCGCTATTCGTCTCATCGTGGAAGTTTTCCAATGAAATCGGTAATATCAAAAAATACGCGAAACTCGCGGCCATCTTGTGATTGGAGAACCATCACATCATAGGATCGACCGCCTTGCCGGACAAGCTTCTGATTTATTACTTTCGCATCCGGGTACAATCCCCTGAGGACGCCATATTGCAGGGCCACTCCCGATATATTATCAGGAGCTCCCTTAATCACGATCGGTTTTTCAGTGCCGGTGCCCTCACCTTCGATACTGATCTTTAAGGCCACGGCTTTCCGTTGAGTCGGCGCTTCCTTTTTGGTCTCATTGGCCGAAAAAGAAAGATCTGCGCATAACGAAAAAACCGCGATGATGAATCCGACCAAGATTGACCTGCTGATTTTCATAATCACGCCCCTGTCTCCTTAAATTTTCGCATGCACACAATTCGCACAATTCGTCGGTTGATTCAACATGTTTGGATCAATTATAGCTTTGGGACCTTGGCTTTTAGTGGTAGATTGATGTTCCTATGGCTCATTAAAGGTGCAGGAATTGCGAACATTAATAGGAGTACGATCCGGCGAGCGATTGCGGCGGAGAATCGGATCCGGCAGCGGGAAAAGGACACGAGGAAATCCGATCTTAAGAAACAATCAGTGTTCAATCCTTGACGTTATTTTTCAACATCTCAAGTGATTTACTTCTCGTTCCAGGCTCCGCCTTATATGCGCTAACTTAAACGTTCCGGTCCGTTCGTCCCATCGGGACGAGATGATAGTAGCCCGGCGATTGATCGCCGGGAAAGCGTGAAATTCAAAATTCGAGTCCCATTATGGACGACTGATCTGTTAACGCCGGCCATAGCTCCTTCAGCCGTCCCTCTGGGACTGAACGACCTTTACTGGAGCCGCATTCTTTACCCGGCGATGAATCACCGGGCAACTTTCAGAAGTTCCTACGGAACCATAACTGCCCTTAGGTTAGCGCGATTGCCCTCAACACCCCCTCAAGAACTCTTAATATTTTTTCTCGTCGCTCCGGAGAGTTGCTGTGGCGTAAAATACCAGAGCGTTATCAGGACCAGTAGGACCGGCATCTTGCCGGTCATGGTTGGCTCAAGCGGGAATCCAAAAGCCTTTGCGGTTCTCAAATGGGCCAAGTGAAGGCGGCAACCCCGCACACAAGAGGCACCACATGAAAAAATTGAACCAAAAAGGCTTACAGGAACTTATTCTCAAATGCTGGATGACTCATGATGCGATGTGGTTCTACCATTGTCTTCAGGAGTTCGGCATCGAACAGGCCAACAAACTCAATAAAAGTGCGATAAATGGACTTGCAGCGATAGAAATAGAAAGAATCCGAAAGGCGTTCGACATTGAAAAAATCGATAATTTTGAAGATGTCAAACGACTCATGGAGGCCGGATTCGGAACGCTCACAGGGGAGTTCATGGGCTTTGAGTACAGTTTCCCATCAGAAAACGTTGCGCACTGGCAAATGAAAAGGTGCTTCGCACATGTTGGCATGACGCGACTCGGCGTCATCGATCGCTATGAATGTGGAGTGATCTACCGAGTGGCGAACTGGTTCGATAAACTTGGCTTGAAATATGAACTTCATCCCAGGGTGGACCGCTGCATAATGCATACTGAAGGAGCCTGCCAAGGCGAATTCAGGTTCTTGTTTGGCTAGGGAGAAGAGCTTCTGGGGAGGGCGTTTTTGCAAAAAGTGCTCCGCGTACGGCGATAAATGAGACTCAAGCAAGTGCGATGTTGATCAACGGCGTGGCATTTCCGGCGCATTACTGGCCCCACGCCGAGTGGCCCCAGGCCCCTACCCAAAAACTCTTGTAATTTAGTAATTCTCGCTAGTGAGGTTCCAGTAAGCCTTTGTGCTAGCTGGCGAGCCCTGATCATTCTTCTAAATATCAGGTTTCATATGTTCGCGGTGCCTGTTTGGTGTGTAGCTTTCTGCAACTTCATAATGGATGACATTCCTGTCGTATTCAATCATCATGGCCTGAACCACAGCCGGAACGACGGCAACATCTGCTGTTTCGCCTGCAAAGCTCCTAATGGCTTCCATAGAATCCCAAAATGTTATGATCAAGAACTCTGTGCCTTTTGCGGACGCGCTGGTTAAAATGTATGCTTTAACAAAGCCATCGATTGCACCTATTTTCGGAAATGTATCTGTTCTCAGGTGATTGATATAATTGTCAGCCTCTCCAGGTTTGGCGATTCCTTTCCAGTGTCTTGCGATCATGATTTCTTACTCGTGTGCGGATATAAAGGCGTCGTACCGGTTGAGAGTCTCGTCGCGACAGAATGGGAGTTTTCTGAAAGGGGGTTCCAGGTCCACTGGGCGTGGGGCCAACAATGCACCTCAATGTCCCTTGCCTTCGATTTACTTAATGCCTGAACAAATGCATTGCTCGCCATGCGCGGAGCACCTTTTATTAATAACATTTGATTTCTTGTTTTCCAGAAGAGAAATGGTTGAGGGATCTCTCTAAGCTGCTAATGTTGGGAGTCAAAAAGGTTTTAATGATCTCGACCAATCTGCGAATCCTGGCGGCCACGAGCCGCTGTACCGTCTCATAATATCTACACAGCCATGATATACCGCTAGCAATATTAGAGTTTTTGCCGGAGGGGCCGGGAACCGGCTTTTTACATAAAAAGCGGGTTCCCGGTGGCCTTCTCAGCGCCCCTGCTGATCCTCTGGAGAAAAATCCTGGCGCCCTGTTTTGGTTGCGGCCAGAGGCAGCATTTTGCAAAAAGTTTCTCCCTGTCCCGTTCAAATTCTGCCTTGTTTCGCCACCAGATCCGCTAGACGGTCCAACAAAGCGAGCTGACCTTTTAAAATTTTTTTTCTAGCTTGGTCCAAATCGAACCAGCCGGCCTTGTCGACTTCAGGATATTCTCTAATTTTTCCGGAATCCTTTGGCCATTCTATTGTGAAAGAGTTGCTTTCTATTTTTGTTACATCGAGATCTTTCTCCAGCGCCCAGGCATGGACTATCTTTCCGCTCGGCTGTTTGACTTCTCCCAATTCGATGAAACTACCGTCCACTTGGAGCCCGGTCTCTTCGTTAAATTCTCTTCTCGCAGCATCCAGGGCGTTCTCAGTATCATCGAAAAGACCTTTGGGGATTGACCAGGCTGCTTCGTCCTTTCTCGCCCAGAAAGGACCACCCGGGTGGACAAGCATTACCTCAAGTTTGCCATTTTTATATCTGAAGAGAAGTATACCCGCGCTGTGTAATGCCATTTCTCACCGATCGTTGCTGTACGGGCGGGGTTTTCAGCCCGCTCCAAGTTGCGCCTCGCACAGAACTTCTAAATATGCTTCTCCAACTCGTGTGCGGCTAATTCGGTCTCTCGCTAGCTTGTCGCTTCTCCGCAAACATATGAGAGTTTTCGGAAAGAGGGTCCAGGTCCACTGGGCGTGGGGCCAACAATGCACCTCAATGTCCCTAGCCTTCGATTTACTTAATGCCTGCACAAATGCATTGCTCGCCGTCGCGGAAAACCCTTTTGCAAAAGGGTTTTCCCCCTGGTAATCCGCTTTCCGAAAGCCATTTCTCATCCCATCAACGGAGCTAATGTAAAAATCCATACGGTAAAATTCACTCATTACTGTGCCAGAAACAGCGGACCAACTCTTTCTGATTTTGGGCTTGCCAATCAATATGAGTCCTGCGTTCGAGGCCAGAGCCAATGTATCTTGAAATTGTTTTTCCGAAACGTGCCATCCTGTCGGCTCTACGAGAAGCACCTTTCCCGTGGGCTTCAGGATGGTCTTAATCTGCGAAAACAGGCTGGCCGGATTAGGGACTTCATGGACGACGTTTATCAAGAGACATAGATCAATGGGCTCAGAAACCCCGATGCTGTCCGGTTCAATCAACTTGGCAATAACGCGATTGCCTACGCCTGCCTTTGTAGACCGTTTGACAAGTGCATTGACCATCTTCTCCTGCACATCCACGGCTATGACTTTGCCGCTGTGTCCTACAATACGTGCCGCGGGAATCGTAAAGAACCCCATTCCAGGGCCGATCTCGAGCACAGTCATTCCTTCGGTGATATAGGGGGACAGAATTTTTTCAGGATTTTGAAACCAGCGACGTATCGGACAAGCCAATAAGTATCCAAGCCACCACGGACAAACATGCTTTGCCATGTTTCAATTCCTTAGGAATCAAGGATCGAAAGTTGGAGCATCATGTCATCAAATCCGTCAATCGGGATCAGGCGCCCATTGTCGGAAAGAAAGGCGTCAGCAGCAGACGTATTTCGTTCCCTGTACCATTGCGCGGCCGCCCGCGCTTCGGCGATAGCCTCGGGATGGAATTGAACCACTCGGCGTGCTACTATTGTCCCGCGATTTGTCGTCGGGCCTCTGCCAGGGCACTAGCTTGACTTTGCCTTCATCAATCTCTTTAAGACGTAGCAGGACCTCGTCTTCCCAAGCTGCTTCCGCACCTTCATCTATTATCTGATCAAGGCTATCAAGCAGTGATCCTGCAATGGCAGCACGCGCTTCAGGGGGGAGCTTTGGGGCTTCTCTCAGGATTTCAAAGACATCATCTTTCATGATCCAATGATACCTCAGCCATAGTGGAATTTCCAGAAATTCACCCCGGCGCCCCCTTCAAAAACTCCTATCATGGCCTTGCCGCCTTCGGCGCAAGACGAACCCGCCTCAAAACTCATGGGGGTTCAAGTCTGTGCGCCACTAATACGCCATCAAAGTTCGTGTGCGGCTGGCCAGGCCTCTCACAGAATCATATCTTTGATGCAATCATCTAAGAGTTTTTTGAAGGAGGTCCGGAGGAAATCCCGCGCAGGCGCGGGACAAAAAAGTTTCCTCCGGAAAATTCCTGCTCCTCACGCCGGCTTCGATTATAACTTGTTTTTCGCGCATGACTTCTTTGAATTTTTTGGGATCTCCTATGATTTTACCGATAACGTTCACCGGCGATGCGGGGACGATTTTGCCCGGTGAACTCATGGGCGTTTGGCCGAAAAAAATGCAGAAAGCCGCACCCTGCGGCCAGTAACCAATGTCACCTAGCTCGACAACAGCTTTCGCTCCGGATTCAAGCCCGGCTTTGACGGGGATGGTAAAATAAATTTCGTCACCCCACGTGCTAAATGATGATTTTATGGGTAGGACTTCAGCCACTTTTTGGGCAGTGGGTGTTTCATTGAGTTCCGCGTCCATGGAAAGGCTACCGATCTTGATCTTGATTTTCATTGGCTCCTCTCGCGCATACATTTTGAATACGCCACGATTCTGGCTCAATTCGAGGAAATTTTCAAAAGGTAATAACGCGAAAGCCATGGCTGCCCAAGCAACTTTCTTGACAGATTAGCCTCATCGTAGTACTTGGTAGGCTCCTTGCCAGGATCTTTGTATGAAAAAAAATTCTTCAATAGCAATTGCGGGAAGGGGCAGCGAAAGCCTCGATAAGCGATTAAAGTTTGCGCATTTTCCTTTTCTTCAAGAGACTATTTTAGCTGAACGCAGGCTAGGTTCCCCGCCTTTGCGTGTGCTTGATGTTGGTTGCGGTCCTGGAAATCTTAGCTTCTTTTGTGGAGAACAAATCGGATGCAGACTCTTCGGAATCGATCTCTGGCCGAACCAGCTCCGGCAGGCGTCAGAGAAGAATTCTTATGAAGGGCTTTTCCAGGTAAATCTGATCCATGGGCTTCCATTTTTGAGCGAGTCTTTCGATATAATCGTGTGCAATGAAGTTTTAATGTATCTACCAAACGCTCTTGAAGCTCTCATGGAATTCGATCGAGTAATGGCTCCGGGCGGGAAATTGTTTGTATACAACCCGATCAGTCGCTTCCCCAGACTGAGCTCCGCGGTCAAGAGATTCATGAGAAAAATCTATCAGGAGCGAAAGAGCATCGCTCTCGACGTGCAATCAAATTGGAAACAAGCAGAAAGGGCTTGCAGGATAACCTATTATTCGTATCATACTTTGATCGAGCAGATCCGATCTGCCAACTTTTGCATTTCCGAGACCACGGGATTCCGCATTTTCCGGAATCGCATACGTTTAATGAGGCTTCTCGAAAATTATGCTGGTTATCGGCGACTGATCCAGTTTGTTGCCGCTCGGTATCCTCGCCTTGCCTCGGACATTCTGGTGGTGAGCCATAAGAAAACAGATGCAGATGAACCGCGAGTATCACTGGATGAAGCTGCTGCCTAACCCACCTCGTCGATTCCGGTTTTTACTATGCTGCGCTCCATCGAAATAGCAATTCAGTTCCTCACGATTTTCAAAGTTCGCCTGGATCCTGCCGCGGATTTGCAAGAAACAGGCAGGTCAGCGTGGGCCTTTCCCATAGTTGGGGCATTCATAGGTCTATTCTTAGTGATAGCTTATTCTGCGCTTTCCTCTCATTTGCCATCAAGCCTGCTGGCGATTCTGGTAGTCGGATTATGGGTGTTCCTGACAGGTGGATTACATATAGACGGTTGGACCGATTGCTGGGATGCCCTCGCAGCCTCTGTTACACCGGAGCGCAGATTAGAGATATTAAAAGATTCAAGATTGGGAACTTTCGGGGCCGTCGCACTGATTCTTTTGCTTGTCGTCAAGATTGCAGCGGTCGCGCAGGCAGATTTTCCTTTAATGATGCTGTTTCTGGCTCCCATAATAGCTCGAGGACTCATGGTAGTGACTGTGTACGGTTCAGATCACCGCGGAGCCGGAATGGCGGCTCAGTTCTTCTCCGGGGTGGACCGTCGAGCAGCCCGATGGGTGGGGATTCTCGGGCTCGGGCCGGCGCTTTTGGCCGGTTGGATGGGCATATGTGCATTGGTCGTGGCCTATTTGGGAGCGGTCTGTTTCAGGCGACTCGCTGAGGCAAGGTTGGGGATTGTCAATGGGGACGTAATAGGCGCCATCTGCGAACTGGCTGAGGGGCTGGTGCTGCTAACCGCATGCGTAAAATAAGAAAATTATTTGGAACGTTCCGACGAACCCTTTTCTGCAATGGATTATTGCATTAGCCCCGTTTGGTGGGATGTAGAAATGACTTTCAGAAAGAGGACTGCGAGGGGGAAAACCCCTTTTGTCAAAAGGTGCTCCGCGGACGGCGAGAATGCATTTGTGCAGGCATTAAGTAAATCGAAGGCTAGGGACATTGAGGTGCATTGTTGGCCCCACGCCCAGTGGACCTGGACGCCTCTTTCCGAAAACTCCATTCTGTTGCGGCGCAAGGAGGAGAAATGGCTGGATTGGGGCGCCCGCACACGACAAATGGGCACGTTTCCAGTTAACCGTGAAAATATTAGAGTGTTTTGCCGGAGGGTTCGGGAACCGGACTTTTTACAAAAAAGCGGGTCCCCGAAAATTTCGCCTCCTCCCGAAAACTCTGATTATGCTCTGCACTAGCCGATGATGCGAATAGGAACCAGCTCGTACATTTATCCTGCTAATATCATTACCAATGTGCGTAGACTCGCGGGCAGGGTGCAGGACATTGAGTTGGTGTTATTCGAAGTCAACGATCCACGATGGGATTTGCCTAATAGGGCAGTCATTCAAGAACTCCGGCAAATCGCATTGAATAATGCATCAACTTACACCGTGCATCTGCCACTCAATCTCGGTCTGGCCGGAAATCAACCCAATTTGGATCTGGCGCGGCGAGTGATTTCCGGTACCTTGGATCTCGACCCATATGCTTTCATTATCCATTTGGAGGACGGTCCCTGGACAGAGTCAAAGAAATTAGGAACATGGGTTGAGAATTCAAAAAAGTCATTAGAATTGATTGGAGAGGCAACCGGCGTTTTGGAGAAACTTTGCGTTGAGAACCTGGAAGATCAGCCATCTAGCTTGATGGATTCAATCTTGGCATCACTTCCTGTTTCGTGCTGTGTTGATATCGGCCATCTCTGGAAACAGGGACTTGATCCGCTTCCTTACCTGGAATCATGGCTGCCGCGGATGCGGGTCGCACATATTCACGGTGTCGGCCGGAGAGATCATCAGAAACTCTCAGTAATGTCCACATCGAGGGTGAATCCAGTGATCAATCTTCTGGAGAAGGAGTTCGGAGGCGTGCTGACAATTGAGGTCTTCAATGAGACGGATCTCATTGATTCATTAGCCATGCTTAGGGAATTAGGCTTGCCTTCCTGATTATTCTGTTTAGGTATTAGAATGACTTTTTGAACTCTCTTCTCAGCTCTGCGGTGAGACTCTATTATGCATTGTTGCCTTTCGGTTGATTCTCTCTTGACACTCTCTATCCGGGAGTGTGATAATTATCAATAGCAGTGCCGAAGTGGCGGAACTGGTAGACGCGCCAGGTTCAGGGTCTGGTGGGCGTAAGCCTGTAGGAGTTCGAGTCTCCTCTTCGGCACCAACATTAATCGCAATATTACCGGCAGACCGAAGCCGGGTTTTTATTTTGAACAGAGCCGCTAAAAAATCTGATTTACAGGCACAAGGGGCGGAGGATGACGGCCTCATTCTCTGCTAGACAATCGATAATTTCTCACCGATCGCGTCAGATCCGGGTATCCGTATACCAATTCACGAACTGTGCAAGCCCTTCTGCCAGGCTGGTTTTGGGCGTGAAGCCCAATTTATTTTGGGCTTTCTCTATATCGGCATAGGTCGCTACAACATCGCCGGGTTGCGCGGGTATCATTTCTTTAACCGCCGGCTTACCGCTAAGCTCTTCAAGGATTTGAACGAAATCCAGGACCGCAACAGGATTATTGTTGCCCAGGTTAATTAATTCATATTTTTCCAAGTCCGTTGAAAACAGCGCTCGGACAACACCTTCCACTATGTCATCAATGTAAGTGAAGTCACGCCGGTTCTTTCCGTAATTGAAAATCTTGATCGGCTCTTCGTGGAGTATGGCTTCAAGGAAAGACCAGTAAGCCATATCGGGTCTTCCCCAGGGGCCATAGACAGTAAAGAACCGCAGCCCAATGGCCCGGAGTCCCCAGAGATGCGTGTAAGTGTAGGCCATTAGCTCGTTGGCTCGTTTCGTAGCTGCGTACAGGCTCACCGGAGTGTTCACGGGGTCATCTTCCGAGTAGGGCATCTTGGTGTTTCCGCCGTACACGCTGGAACTGGAGGCATACACAAATCGTTCAATCGGCAACAAACGAGATTGTTCGATAATATTGATAAACGCTTCCAGATTTGATTTTTGGTAAGCGAACGGATTCTTAAGCGAATACCTTACCCCCGGCTGCGCGGCCAAGTGACATACCAATTGCGGCGAGAAGTCCTGGAAACAGATCTCAACTGATTCTCTGTTCGAGAGATCAATTTCACGGCCAGTGAAGTTCGGATATGCTGTCAAAATTTCTGTTCGTGCTCTTTTCAGGGCCGGATCATAGTACGAATTAAAGTTATCCGCGCCGATAACCGTCTCGCCCGCATCAAGTAAAGCTTTCACCACGTGAAAGCCGATGAAACCAGCGCTGCCTGTCACAAGTATCTTCGACATCTTCCTCCGGGTATCGAGCGAGAGAATCTGGCGAGGAGGTTTTAAATAATGCGCCCCCCAACCCTCTCACCAAAACTGCTATGAATTCCTTCCCTACAACATTCGGCAATCAGTGGCACAGGTTCTCAGTTAGAATAACCGGTCGGATGCTCCGAAACCCATCGTAATGCCTCTGCTGCGATTTTATCCAAATCCGATCGTGAAGCGCGCCACCCGAGGACTCGTAGAGCTTCTGAAGCATCCGCGACGAGTTCGGGAGGATCGCCGGGTCTCCTAGGGCCGATTTGAGGTTTCAGCTTTTGGCCGGAAACCCTAGCAACCGCATCGATTACTTGAAAATTGGAAAATCCATGTCCTGTGCCCAGGTTCAGCCTAATAAGAGGCGCCTCGTCAAACTTGTCCAGGACCTTTAGATGTGCTTCCGCTAAATCAGTCACATGAATATAATCTCTGATACAGGTTCCATCAGGCGTCGGATAATCATTTCCGAATATGACCAGCTCCTTATTCAGCTTCAAAGCGAACCGAACGACATTAGGGATCAGGTGGGTTTCCGGATAGTGGTCCTCTCCCAGTCCATCCTGAGGTTCACAACCTGCCGCATTAAAATATCTGAGCCGTGCGGAACGAATGCCGTAAGCATGATAATAGTCTTCCAGCATCCATTCGATGGCCAGCTTTGTCCGTCCGTAAGGCGAAATAGGATTGGTTGGATGATCTTCACGCAAAGGTAGCTTCTGCGGCACGCCGTAGACAGCGCAGGAGGAGGAAAAGACTACACGGTCGTGACCCGTCGCCCTCATTGCTTCCAGCATGTTATACGCGGCTATGACATTATTGTCGTAATATTTTGCAGGGTCAGCCACCGATTCACCCACCAGACAACTGGCCGCAAAATGAAAAATGACGTTGTAGCGGTTCTGTGCGAGATGATTGGAGAAAAACTCACGATCGTGCAAGTCGGCTTTGAGAAATCGATTGTCTTTCGCTGCCGTTTGATGCCCGGTGGACAAATTGTCAATTATCGTAATACCAAATCCGGCCGATGCGGCATATCGAGCAAAATGCGATCCAACGTAGCCTGCGCCGCCGATTACCAGAATTCTGTGATCGTTCATGCAAAAAACACTCGCCTCAATTCACTGCCGCGAACTATAACATTCAGAGACATCCTTCGGCAAAAAATTAGCTTCTGAAGAAAAGTTGATTCTGTCCTAAAGAAGGAGGTGGCAGATGTCATTTGAAATTAGCGATATCAGGGCGCGTGAGATTCTGGATTCCCGGGGGAACCCCACAGTCGAGGTAGATGTAATCCTCGATGATGAATTCATCGGTCGTGCGGCAATTCCTTCAGGTGCTTCTACCGGTGAGCGAGAAGCCATCGAGCTGCGTGACGGCGACAGCAGTCGGTACGGCGGTAAAGGTGTTTTGAAAGCTGTGGAAAACGTTATGGAAGAGATCCGTCCAGCGGTGCTGTGCCTGGACGCGTTCGACCAACAGGGACTCGATCGTGCGTTGATTTCTCTGGACGGCACCCCCAACAAGAGCAAACTGGGGGCAAACGCGATTCTCGGCGTAAGTCTGGCCGCGGCCAAGGCTTGCGCGGCAAGATTGGAGATCCCTCTATATCGTTATTTGGGCGGCGTCGGCGCGGTGCGGCTACCGGTTCCGATGATGAACATATTGAACGGCGGCGCTCACGCGGATAACAATGTGGACATTCAGGAATTTATGGTCATGCCTTTGGGCGCGTCCAGCTTCAGGGAAGGGCTGCGCATGGGCGCGGAAGTCTTTCATGCCCTGAAGAAGGTTCTCAAGGGGAAAGGTCTAAATACTGCGGTAGGAGATGAGGGGGGCTTCGCGCCGAATCTGCAATCTAACGAGGAGGCCCTTCAGGTCATTATGCAGGCTATAGGGGAAGCCGGTTACGCGGCAGGTAAGGATGTCTTTATAGCGTTGGATCCGGCTGCCAGTTCATTTTTTGAAAACGGAGCTTATAATCTTGCTGCCGAAGGCGCAAAGAAGACGTCCGCGGAAATGGTTTCTTTCTATGCGGATTACGTCGATCGGTATCCTATTGTGAGTATTGAAGACGGTTTGGATGAGAATGATTGGGACGGGTGGAAGCTGCTTACGGAAAAACTGGCCTCCAAAATCCAAATAGTGGGCGACGACCTCTTCGTGACGAACATCGAATTGCTCAAAAAGGGCATCGACTTGTCCGTTGCCAATTCCATTCTAATCAAGCTGAATCAGATCGGCACCCTGACTGAAACCATCGAAGCCGTGAAGCTTGCCGGGAAAAATGGTTATACGTCGGTTGTTTCTCATAGGAGTGGTGAAACTGAAGACACGACCATTGCGGACCTGGCTGTAGCGCTGGGAAATGGCCAGATTAAGACCGGCTCGGCGTCACGTACTGACCGCGTAGCCAAATACAATCAGCTATTGCGGATAGAAGAAGAATTGGGTGATTCAGCCACATACGGTTGCCCTGAGCTGCTTAAGTAGGAAGTTCAATCAGAGGCTACCAACCGGTGGCCTCTGACAGGTAACATTTTGCAGAAACGGTCTATCCTGGCCGTTGGTTTGGTTGTGTTCGAGATTTCCTTAATTCTGCGTCCGGGCATTGTCGTGTTCACCCCCGGCGTGTATCGCTATATCGATTTATTTTCTTAAGTGCACCTTGATCGGCAGGGAGGTGGGCCGAACCTACCTTTCCAACTTTGGAAATGATAAGATCTACTTAAGGATGTTGAACATTAAAATTGCTGAGGCAAAGTCCTGTAACTAAATAGCGAGATTGCGAAAAAATAAGCAGGACGCGCGACCGTGTGCCCTTGCGAGATGATGCTTACATTGTCATATCGAATTTTGGGTTTACAAATTTTAGGGAAGGGGAAACTATGAGAATGCCTAAACAGTGGGGATTTCTTAGTCTTAGGTGGTGGATCGTGCATTTTATCGGATTTACTCTCGTGTACACCGCGGGACGCCTGACAGCGACATTCTTGGGGAGGTGATCGCAATGATCCGACGCATTTTGTTTCCACAAGTCGGCTGGATAATTCTGCACGTAATAATGATTTCTGCAATATTTTTGCTTGGTTATTCTATTCATTTCCAGTAGGGGGGAATTATGAAGGCGCAGCGTGTGCAGCTCTGGATAGCTCTCGTAGGATTGGCCCTCGGGGCATTCATGTTACATTACAGAATACACCCTCCTCAGGCCGGCTTGACGAATTTCTGGGCCTCTCTGTTTCCCGGCATTGATCTTTTCCTGGTCAGCGTTCTTTTTCTGTTCAGAGGCACCGCGATATGGGCCCTATTGCTAAATAGTTTCATAGCGTACATCGGTATAATTCTGATGTCCGACCTGACTATTACATCTACTCTCAGGGGAACGATTAACGTCAGTCCGTCGGGGCAACCATTTGCCTGGTTAATGCAGACAATGTTGCCGGACATTCTGATTTTGATAGCGGACCTCTTCGTGGGAATGGCTCTGTACAAGATTACGGTGAGCTCTGCGAGAGAAAAGTAACCGATATTGTGTGTACTTTGCCAAGGTGTCACGTTTGCAGGCCTCATCCTGGCAACGGGTATCGGGAGGCTTTGCCTCATATGCGCTAACTTTTGTGTTATCGCTCATGTGATTTCAGTAAGTTATCACCCTTCCCCCTCCCGTTAAGGGAGGGGGATTAGAAATCCCTCTCCCCTCGCGGGAGAGGGTTAGGGAGAGGGGGCGCTCCCTTGGCGGGAGAGGGGGAGTATGAAAGCGAAATTTCGCATTTAAAGTTAGCGCCAATGGAACTAATCCTAGTTTAGAACGGAGTTTATCGTGTTTTCGGAACGAGAATTAATGCAAGTGCAAGCCGCGGCAGAAGTAATGACCGGACCTGTTACCATCAGGGTCTACAGGACTGGATCCAATGACGCTTTTGAAACCAACCTCGCAAATATCGCGGCCCAAGTCGCGGGCGTTTCTATGAATAGGATAACATTAGAGGAATCGACAGAACCAATACTCGCTGGAAAACCTTCTTTGACTTTGGCTGGTGGACTACCCGGGAATATACACTATGTTGCCGCTCCTGAAGGTCATGAATTTGAACCGTTCTTGAATGCTATGAAATGGCTCGGATTTCCAGGCGATCCTCCAGACCCGGATTTGCAGAAGAAACTCGATTCGCTGATTGCGCCAAACCAAATAATGGTTCTCATGGCAGATGCTTGCACATATTGTCCCCATGTGGTGCAGGCAGTCTTGGCTATGGCGGTTCACCAGCCCTTGATCAACGCTGTCATTGTAGATGCGATCCAGTTCGGAGATTTGGCCGAACGATTCAAGGTCAAATCGGTTCCGACCACGATCATCAATGATAATAGGACAGTTTTAGGTCAAGTGAGTCTCACCCAATTGGTGGACCATGTGCTCAATCTACAAGGGCCGGAGTCGCTAACTGCCGATCTTGACTCAATGATTCAAAGCGGACGGGCTGAAGACGCAGCGATATTGCTATGCAGCCGAAACGAACCGCACGCTATCCTACCTTTATACATTTCAAAAGAATTTTCTAAGCGCATCGGCGCGCTGGTAACACTCGAAGAAGCACTGGCCATAAATCCACGAATTTTGGATCCGGTGCTCGATGAATTAGTCGATTTGCTTTCCGACGAAGATGTTGGGCTCCGAGGGGATACCGCGGAACTGCTGGGTAAAATAGGAAATCCTCAGGCAATCCCGGCACTGAAAAAGAGCGTCGACGACCCCGATCCGGACGTACGAGAAGCCGCAACGGAAGCTTTGGAAGCACTGGGAGAATAGGGATGTGAGGATGTCCGAGGGGAACTTTTTTGCAAAAAAGTTTCCCCTCGGGCTCCCCTTCAAAAAACTCCTAATAATATTATCTTTCGGGTTGATATTTTTTTTAGACAGTTATGTGATAATAACTCAAAGTCTTTCTTGCTGACGAGGTTACGTTGGGAAAAACGAAAAAAGAAAAAGGTGAGCAATTCTGGTTCAAACTAATCCTTTTCCTGGTGCCTCGTCTTGTCTCAGCCTATCTCAAGCTTGTAGACATGACATCCAAGACAATATTCCTCAATAGAGAATACGAAGAAGAGATTTGTTGGAAACGACCATTCGCCTGCGCATGCTTTCATGGAACGATGCTCTTTCCGGTCTATTACTGTCGACGCTTCCCGGGCGTGGTCATGATAAGCCGGTCGTGGGATGGCGAAATAATCGATAGATCTCTGCGGAGGATTGGGTACGACACGACCAGAGGCTCTTCGTCCAAAGGCGGCAAGGAGGCCTTGGCCGAATTAATACAAATGATCAAAGACAAAAATTACTGCTCCGGTCTGGCCATCGACGCGCCAAGAGGCCCTTCCAGGAAAGTGAAAATGGGGATAGTTGTCATTGCCAAGGAAACCGGGCAGCCGGTGTTGCCATTCGTTAGTTGGGCCACTCGTCAGATCAAATTCAATTCATGGGATCAGATGATATTGCCTCTTCCATTTTCCACTATCGTAATGGCCTGGGGAAAACCTACATTCGTGCCTGATGGACTGGATAATGAAGCGTACGAAAAATTGAGGCAGGAAATAGAAGATAAAATGCACGAAGCCCAAAACCAGGCCGAAGCGAAGGTCAAAGAATTACTGGCTAAATAAGATATCTTCCTGCGATCTCGAAAATTCACGGAGATATGTTCAAGCATGCTCGATCGATTCATGCGAATCTGGCGACAATTGAATACCGCCACAATCGGCTCTGACCGATATTGGTCCATTAGCTTACTGAACGCGGCATTCCATAAGGATATGATGCCATTCATAGCCGATTACGCTCACGGTCGCTGCCTGGATATCGGCGCAGGTCGATTGGCCTGGAAGAATTCGCTTTCCCCGCGTGTTGAAACCTATATCAGTGGTGATGTCGTCCTCGAAGATCCCCGCATTGACGTTGTACTCGATATCTCTAGCAGATTGCCTTTTGCCGACGAATCGTTCGATACGGTCTTTTGCTGTTCTGTTTCTGGAACACGTGCAGCGACCTTGGGAAGCATTATCGGAAGTACGCCGGATCCTCGTCCCAGGCGGCACATTGATCATATCATTGCCCTTTATTCTTCATCTGCACGATCTGCCTCACGACTACTATCGTTTTTCCATCTATGGCGCGGAATATCTGGCGCATGAGGCAGGCTTTGAAATTAGAAAAGTGGCTATTAATGGCGGTTTTTTTCATCTGGTGTTAAATCCTGTCTCAATAGCGTTTTCCGTCATTTTTGAAGTATCGCGGCTGCATTCGCTGGCCCCGATATTCAATCGTTTGTGGCTTGCTTTGGCCGAAAAATTGGATAGGCTGTTTGGCCTGAAGGACTCGTTCGCATCAAATCACATTTTTGCCCTGAGCAAGACCGTGATCTGATGGGTCGCACACAATAATTGAGAATTCACACCTCGTTGAAGTCCCGTTTTTCCCAAGAGGGGCTCGAGGAGGCCTGTTATAGCAATTGCCAAAAATAATGGCCTTCCGGCGATCCGTTACCCCGGCGAAAGCCGGGGCGCAGTCCCGCGTGCCGTGGGATTGAAAAGACTGGATTCCGGCTTACGCCGGAATGACGGTATAAGGCCACCCCGAATCGAACAAAACTTTTGGTTAGTGCTATAAGCAGGTAGCGGTATAAGAGGAGATTCTGGTGAGGCTGGATGCCGTAGGTTTCGGTTCTCTTAATCTTGACGAATTCTGGGAGGTAAGTCCTGAATTTCTTCACTCCCACGGCTTGAAACCTGGTGAAGAGTATATCCGGGATATTGACTGGTTTTCGAGAGCCTATCCACAGCTAAAGGCTCAGGGAAACCTGAAAGGTGTCGATCCTGGCGGATCTGCGGCCAACACGATTGCGGCCCTATTCAAAATGGGATTCGAAACCGGATTCTATGGAGCTACGGGAAAAGACGATCTGAAGAAAATGCGTTTGGAAGAGCTTGCCAAGCCGGAAAACCTTAAAATAGCGACTTCCGAATTTCCCGCAGGTCGATGTTTGGCGCTCATCAATTCGCAGGATGCAGATCGGGACCGCGCTCTTGTTATCCTGTCCAACGCAAATGACCTCGCGGATTTTGACGAGACAAACGTGGAATATTTTGTTCAAGCGGGTTGGGTGCACCTGACGTCATTTGTTTCCCACAAACCTTTGGAAGGGCAGATCAAGCTGGTGAAATCGCTGCCTGACGATGTTAGTCTCAGTTTCGATCCAGGTGTTATTTATTCAGTTCTCGGCATTGGCGCTTTGCAGCCGATCCTCAGCCGGACGGAAGTGCTCTTTATCACTCGGGAAGAATTGAAACTGCTCACAGGCAAAGACGGTATGGAACAAGGTGCGGCTGAACTTCTGGCCCTCGGAACCAAGAATGTGCTCATCAAATTGGGCGCGGAAGGTCTATTGGCTTTTCAGCCTGAAGAATCTCGGTCTCAAGCCGCTGTGCCTCCTGCCGCGGTCAAGGATCGAACCGGCGCGGGTGACGTTGCAGCAGCGGGATTCCTGGCTGGAAAACTTAAATCGCTTCCGTTCGAAGCATGTTTGGAGCTGGCTGCTACAGCGGCCTCGAAAAGTATCGAAGGATATGGCAGAAGCGCCTACCCGGACAGAAAATTCTTGGAAAATTTTGTGGCCAAATGGCAAGGTTCTCACAAATAAAATTTTATATCAGTTTCTCATTAGTTTTGTCGGAAGAGCATAGCACTGCCGGGCAAGCCGGCAGTGGCACCAAGAGGTTAATCCGTGATTGCTCCCGAGAGCTGGTAACAGAATTCACCGGTAACGCTTCAGTTGCGGGCGCCCAAAGAATGTCGTTGCGGGCGGAGCGAAGCAATCTGTCAAAATCCCCCCATACCTTCCTTTACTAAGGGGGGATTCTGCTCCCCCTTTTCTAAAGGGGGATACAGGGGGATTTGTGGTGGCGCCTATCTCGTCATACACTCGTCAAAATAACAAATCTAGACCCTGCGCAACTGAAGCCTTACATTCACCGCATAAAACCGTTAGCGCACAGAGAAAATTTCTAATATTATGCTTATCCTCGGCGATCTCCGCGGCCTCTGCGGTGAGTGATTCTTTTGGTGCTGAAATTTTGTGTCATAAGGTGTTCCGGAGGCGAGTATGGCTCGAAAGGTATTCATAAGCGACTGCGAAGGACCTATAACAAAGAACGACAACGCTGCTGAGCTGGCTGAAGCCTTCGTGCCCTCAGGCGATCGGTTCTTCAAAACTGTAAGCCTATATGACGACTATTTGGCTGAAGTGGTTAAGCGACCGGGTTACAAAGCAGGCGACACTCTTCGACTGATCGTGCCATTTTTCAAGGCATTTGGGCTGGATAATAGAAGCATGATCAAGTTCTCTCGCCGTAATATTGACGTGATACCACAGGCTCAATACATGCTGAGCGAAGTGCTTAGCATGATGCCCGCGTACATAGTAAGCACCAGTTATGTCCATTATATCAGGGCAGTTTGCGAAGCCATAGAATTCCCGGTTGGCAATACTTTCTCGACGGAACTGGACTTGGACGCTTACTCCCTCGACGAAGGTGAAAAGAAAGAACTCCAGTACCTACATGCACAAATACTGGAATTACCCGAATTTGCCATTCCGCCCGGAATTTCCTCGGCTGATGCACTACCGGTTACAGACAGAAAAACCGTTCTCGAATTAGATCGAATATTTTGGGAAGTACTTCCTCAAATGCAGATAGGGAAAATCATTGACGAAGTCAATCCTATTGGAGGCCGCGAAAAGGCTCGGGCAATAAGAGAAATAGTGGACACAGAAGAAGTCGCCTTAGAAGACGTCTTTTACGTGGGTGACAGCATAACGGATGTGGAAGCCTTTCGAATGGTGAAAAATGCAGGTGGAATGGCGCTCTCATTTAACGGTAATGACTGGGCAGTTAAGGAAGCTTCTTTTGCGGTCACCGGTCAGAATGCTTTGCCTATCGGCTGGTTGGCTGAACTATTCTTGAACCAAGGGCATATGGGATTCGAAGATCTCACAATGAGCCTGCTGAATTCCGAAACGGTGGACACCATTTCACGATTCAGCAGCCGCGTGAGAAAGAATGTCAGGACGGAAAAAATTGGAGGCTTGGGTTAATCTTAATAAATATAAGGGATCAATTTCCAAGTTTGTTTGCGGTATTCTTCGTATTCGGGGAATTTATCCACAAGCAATCGCTCTTCTTTGATGGACTTCACGACATAAAAGACGGTCACCCCAAGCCAAAGCGGTATCGCAAACACACTTCCAAATGCCAGGACATAGCCGCCGACAGCCAATATCACTCCTATATACATCGGATGCCGAATATAACGGTAAATGCCGGCAGTGATCAGCGTTCCACTCCTCCTGGGAGCGCCAAAAACCCGGAAATTGCGTCCCAGCGCTTTGAAACTAAGAAGGCCCAGGGCGAGTCCACCCAGACCAAACACTGCTCCGATAATTTGTTGAGCAATTGGGACTTCTGAGGGCCAATAAACTGCTTCAATAGGCGCGACAATCAGACTTAAAAGGGCAAGAGTAACATAACCATAGGTAATGGGTTTTAGGTCCTCTCCCCTGCGGTCAGTATCGCGATTAGGTCTTGTCAAACTGAACCGGCCCGTCCTCTTTCGTCCCCTTTCCAGAAGAATCAGATAGAGAATACCCCAGTTGAGATTGTAAACCGTTTTGAACCCCAACCGTCTTATCATGAAAGCGACGGAAGGAGACCGGTGTCCGGAAAGGCAGGTTACCAGTACCGGTGTGTCTTTGGATTTTGCCGCGGCAGCTTCCACCACTCCCACGCCCCATGGATAGTTCTCCGCTGCCTCGAGACGATTCCAGTAGAACTCCGGTTTTGTCCGCACATCCACGACCCAGGTGTTGTCCGGCAAAGTATCGAGTTTCCAGGGTGACAATGGGCGTGCACCAGCGGCCAAGGTGACAAGTTCTCCGCCAACAATCAGATGTAGAAAAAGCAGTAAACTGCCGGGTCCTATCCACCCGTTGGTAAGGTGCTCGCGTCGAATACGGCTAATTATGATCATAGTCTGGAACAGATACAAAACCAGCAAAATACCCCAGGCAATCCACGCTGTCGTACTGCCCGTTAGGATACATAGACCGGCCAGCCCCAAGACTATCGCCGTGGTGAGGGGATGAATGAGATGAGTTGAATGTACCGTTGAAAAGACGTGCGAATCTTCGGAAATCGATGGAATATAAATAAAGTATGTGACAAGCTCGAAGAGTGAGAAAATCAAAAGAAAACCCGCGGGAATGAACAGGATCAAAACCAAAACCAGCTCGACTGTGTTGAGTTCCCGCAGTTCAAAACCCGTATTGACCGTAACCAATACAACTACTAAAGCTGCGATCGCATAAATTACAGCGACAAAAAGACGGCTTTCGTGCAACCGGTCCAGTCGTTCCGTCCAATTAGAAGCCGATATTTCCGGCGAAACATTTGCCATTGAATGCCTATTTATCCAGGAAATACCTCTGCAGAGGGCGTTTTACAACGCACATTCCCAGTCCCCATAATACCCGATTTGAACGACTGAAGACAGGTGCCTTGAATGTTAAGGCCGATTCTTCATTCTTCTCAATTTTTTGAGCAGTCTTTTTCTAGCTGCCATGGCCTTGCGTTTTTTCTTGACGCTTGGCTTTTCGTATGCCCGCCGTTTTTTTGTTTCCGTCAGGATCCCGGATTTTTGAACCTGTTTCTTGAACCGCCTTAGAGCATTTTCAAAGGGTTCGTCCTCTTTTACGATAATTCCCGGCATGCAGAATACTCTCCTTTTCTGATGAATTTTACTTTATGCAGAAGGTTTCGATTTGAAAGCGCGCATGGAAAGACCCATCCCCATAGTTCCCATGCCTTTTTTAAAGCTCTAATAACGATGTTTAAACCTATGATGTTGCGCGCCGGCCTTTAGAGGAAGGTATGTTCAATGAAACTCGTCACTTGTTGTTGCCGGCTGGAGGTATCAGATCCCTTCTACTAAGCGGCTCCGGGACGGAATGCCCTTTTCAAGAGGAGACGCTCATCAGATTTTGGCTGGGACGCTTCACAGTGTGTGTGAGGAATTTGGCGGTCCCATCCGAATAAATAAACATAGAATAACGTGAGGCCTACGTCAAGATCATCGATCGAGAAAAGATAACGCTTCAGTTACGGACGGCCAAAGAATGTCATTGCGAGCGTTCTTGGTAGGACAGGCGTCTCGGCTATTTATTAGAATGACCGGCAAGATGCCGGTCCCACTAGCAATCTCCCGTCATTCCCGTGGAAACGGGAATCCAGAGGGAGCATCGCCATGCGCCCCTACACCGGGATTGCCACGGCCTTACGGCCTCGCAATGACAAATCTAGCCCCCGCGTAGCCGGGCCTTACGAGAAAAATGATCAATTCATACGGCATGAGCAGCTTGCTCCCAAGCCTATCGAATGCGACCGAGGAATCTCTCCCCAACGCGCCAAATAATCAGCAAATAAAACACGAGGGTCGCTGCTACCGCAAGATGGAGCCCAATAATTGGCTTCGTGACAATAAATAAGCCCAGGGAAACCGCAGCCAAAATTAGAGGAAATACAGCATCTCCCGCCGCGAAAAAACGGAATCGAATCTGGCAATATAGAAATGTGCATAGCGCCATAACCAGTTTGGTCAAAATTATCACCAGGCATCCACCCAGAAGGCCTAAGGGCTCGACCAGAATGAAGTTAAGCCCGAAATTAATGAGAGTCACTATTACTGTGAATAGTAATAAGGTATTCGCTCCTCCGGCCACCATCATGACGTAAAAAAATAAATTGTTTTCGAACGAAAGCAGGGTTGTCCAGACAAGAAATTTCTGCATCCACGCGGCATCGGAAAATTCCGCCTTGTAAATCATTCCGATGAGCAGGTCACTCTCTGTATGAAGAAAGAACATGATGGGAAAAGCCAGTACCATGAGCCACATGGCATTACTGCGCACCAGGTGTGTCGCCTGGTCCTTCTTGGTCCACCAAATGGATGCCAATAGCGGAAAAATCACCCAAGCCAGCAGCTGTTCAGACGCCAGGACCGAGATCGGATCCACAATATTCCAGGTCGCGCTGTAATAGGCGACGCCTTTCACTCCCGTAGCGCTTTCCAGAAAGAAAATATTCGTCTTGTTGTAGACGACGCCCAGAATTTCAATGACAGCAAAAGTCAACGAAGCCCGAAACATGAACCATACAGCCGACCATTCCGGCCGCATTAGCAGTGCAGCATAATAGGTCTTTTTATACAAAATGGTTGCCGCCCCAAGTTTGACTGCGCCGGAAATAATTGCAAACAGGCTAATCACGATTGGATGCATTCCGACTGCCGCTGCTATAAATCCAAATCCATAACCGGAAAGGGATGCTGCTACCCGGATGCGGGCCTCCTGGTCCTGGCGGCCTCTCACACGCAAGTCTGCAAAAAAAGTGTCTGCAAAGGCATCCAATCCGAAGCCCAGGCAGACCAAAATCAGAACAGCCGCCATTTCCGGTGAAAAATGTCTATAGATCCCAAAACCAAACGCAAAAAATATGGTGGGAATGAAAAGCGCTAGTCTAATAATATTGACGCGATTGATAATCTGAGGTGTTTCAGTTTTGTCAGCGCGGCCCAATGCAGTGACCAGAGGATAATACAATCCGAATTGCACCATTTTCAGAACAATGGCGCCGCCGGCAATTGCGTACATCATCTCGCCGTAGGTCGACGAATTCGGCAACCATGCGAGATATAGGAAAAAGGCTACGTTGGCCAAAGCTTCTATTGCTTGAGCTGTTACCAGATGGGCAAAACGACTCAATATCCCTATGCGGGAAATGGTGGATTCGGATTGGGGTTTCGTATCCAACGGAAGAGTTCTCCAGTCGAAAATGCAAGTCGTTTGCTGAGAGGACCTTCTCCGAGGCATCGGCTATAGGCAATCGCATCGGAGTCGGCGCTAATGTCTTCTGAAATAAAGGAGTCCTGGCCCGCATCACAACTCAGTTGCTTGCGAACTAAATTCCAGCACAATGTTTAAGCGTGTCAAATTAGCATCTTTGGATTCCTTGGGCAAAGACCAAATGTCAGTCATGGGGGAAGCATTTAGGTCCCGATGGGAATCCCTGGAAAACTCTTGGTTGAGATCATTGCGAACGACGCCAATCAATCTGGAGGTTTGGCGATTGTTTCAGAGGCTGTCTCAAAACTCAGAATCGAGAAAAAACGTGCCACACTTCTCGTTCCCAGGCTCCGCCTCGTATGCGCTAACTCACGAGAGATGTACCAGTGATTTCGGTAATTTATCACCCTCACCCTTCCCCCCCCGTCGAGGGCGGGGGATTCCAAATCCCTCTCCCCTCGCGGGAGAGGGTAGGGAGAGTGGAAATCTGGGGTCCACAAATATGGCGGTAAGTTAGCGCACATAAGGCGGAGCCAGGGAACCAGGAAAATGATCATTTTCTAGGGTCATCTCCGCGCGTTGTTATATCTGGCGAGTGTTATAACGTTTAGACCATAATAAGTGCCATTAAGTAGTCCTAGAAATGGCCGATTATTCGGCCCACCAGCCTCGAGCCTGGGAACGTCAACGACTGGGGACTTTCATGAAATCGGAATTCTTGCGCCATTTAATTGAAATCAGCGGTCCTGACCATGTTTTGAGTAGTCCTGATGCAATCAAATACTATTCCCGGTGCACTATCCCTTGGTCTAAAACGTGCGGTGCAGTAGTTCTTCCCGAGAATGCGGACCAGGTCTCCCGAATTGTACGTCTATGCAATGAATACTCAATTCCTCTGTGGGCCTTCAGTCGAGGCCACAACTGGGGATACGGCACCGTTCTGGCCCTGCAAGCAGGGGCTCTGATTGTCATTCTGGAAAAGATGAAACAGATACATGAGGTGAATGAAGAGCTTTGCTACGCTGTTATCGAGCCGGGCGTGAGCCAAGGCCAGCTCAATGAGTATCTCAAGAAAAAAGGCTCGAATCTCCGGATTGATTGCACCGATTCATCACCGGATGGCAGTCTTATCGGCAATGCACTCGACAAAGGCGTGGGATATACCCCATATGGCGACCATTTCGGCCACCTCTGCGGCATGGAGGTCGTCCTATCGGATGGTCAAATAATCACTACAGGCGGAGTATCGAGCGATTGCCCGACTCGTTACACTTACAAATGGGGTGTGGGGCCTTTTGTGGACGGACTCTTCGCTCAATCCAATTTAGGGATCGTCACCAAAGCCGGGCTGTGGCTAATGCCGAAACCTGAAATTTTCGAGATGTTCGTAATGGAAGTTTCCGATGCGAAACATCTGGCAGCCGTTGTTGATGCTCTTCGACAGCTAAGCCTGCTCAGAATCATCCATAATTGTCATGGATTCAACGAATTCCTGGTCCTGGCTCGCACTTTTGGATATCCCCATCACCTGCTAAAAGGAAAACCGTTCTTAGACGATCACGATATTGAACAATGGGCCGCAAAACAAGGTTTGTGTCCCTGGACGTTCGTTGCAGGGCTATATGGAAGCGCCCGGCAGGTCAAGGCTGACAAAGCGGAGTTGAGACTACGTCTTTCGCATTTTGGACGACTTAGTTTCATTGGCGACAGACTGCAAAATTTTCTCAAGAGAATGGTGTTCGGAGCGAGAGGGCAGGGCATTCCGAGCTTTTTCTATCGGGCTCTGAAGAGTGTCTGCGATCTTTTCCTTCGTAAAATGTCTATGGAAATAATTCAATCATTCTTGAGCCTATATCCAATTCTAAAAGGAGAACCCGGTGAGGACATCTTGGCGCTTGCCTATTTTAAAAATAAGGAACGGCAGCCCGAGGAGAACCTGGATCCGGTTCGGGACGGATGCGGTTTGATTTGGTTTGCACCTATATTACCAGCCAGAGGGAGTGAAATTCAGGGATTTGTGGATGACGTCAAAGGTATTTGCCTGAGGAATCGGTTTGAGACCGCCCTATTGTTGATTCAATCGAATCCGCGAACTTTTATTGTGCTTATCCCGCTCTCTTATGACAAAAAGAATGCAGAAGAATCCGGGCGAGCCCAAACGACATATGATGAACTTTGCGACCTTCTTGCCGCCTACAAATACGAACAGTACCGTTGCTCCACGCCTCAAATGGAAAAGATCCTGTGCTCTAATCCTTCGTATAAACACATGATGACGGCAATTAAAAAGGCGCTTGATCCAAACGGGATCATCGCACCCGGTCGATACGGAATATAAGAAGATATACCGAGGAGTGCTCGGAAAACGCAGAGAGTTATATAGCAATCGCCAATAGTTTGTCCGATTCGAGGTGGCCTTATGCCGTCATTCCGGCGTACGCCGGAATCCAGTCTTTTCAATCCCGCGGCACGCGGGACTGGACCCCGGCTTTCGCCGGGGTGACGAGTTGAGAGAACGTCATTATTTTGGCAATTGCTATAAGGATGGCCGCTCCATGCGCTCTGGACGTTCACAGCGGTGAACTCTTATATATTGCTGCCCTCAAGCTCCATTATTTTTTGTTTCAGCCATTTTGCATGACGCATTTCATCGAATAGCTGCTCTTCGAGCATTTCCAATGTCTCTATGTCAGTCAGAATATCCGCTACCGGTGCGGCATATGACTTTATGGCATGTTGCTCCTGCGCCAGTTCCAACTTCAACATAGCCAATGTTCCTTTGCCTTTGCTCGATTCCCCCATTTCTCGGCCCTTGAGCGACGCAGGCCCGCCCGGCTTAACAGGAACGCCCCCAAGCTCAGCGATTCTCGTGGTCAGACTCACGGCATGAGCGTGTTCCGCCGGCAGAATCGAACTTACACCTTCGGCGATTTCCGGTTCGGCTATGCTGTCAGCGTGTATGCGATAATATTCCACGGCCATGAGTTCCGTTTCCAAGAGGTGGTTCAGCATGTCTATCATATTGTTGGAAGTCATAGCTCTCCTCCTCATGTTTTGCGTGCTGAGACGAAAAGTACCGGTAAACTGGTCCTTCGTCGCACCTTTTCTTCAACATTGCCGAAAAAGAATCTGCCCATAGGCGATCTCTCACGGTTAGCGAAGACAATCAGATCGAAATTGTTGTTTTCAGCGTAGCTCACTATTGCATTAGGCTCCGGCTCTTCGGTTACGAGGAATTCCGTGTTCACCTGAATTCCTTCGTTAGCCAAGGCTCTTTGCAGTTCGGGCAAATATTTCTCGGCCTTCCCTTTTGCCCTCCAACCGGACGAGCCATCTTCCATTTGGATCTGTTTCTCAAAAGGGTCATCCGATTCTGCGAGCCGGAACAGCAGGATCAGGGTGACCGTAGATCCGAATTCTTTTGCTAATTTCTTCACGTGCTCCAGAACAATGTCGTCATTAGCGGACCCATCCAATGGCACAAGTATTTTTTTGTACATGGAACCCTCCCTTAACAAGAGTTTCACAAAATGAACAACCCTAGTTACTTCGAGGACAATATCTCCGGGATATTCGAAGATCCCAGGTAAACACCTTTATTATAAATTTCGTTATAAGCCTTGGCTCCGAGAATATCCATAGGCGATAGGCTAAGATTTTTTGAAATTTTGCTATAAAAGCTTGCTCTCTGCTGGGAGTCGGCCCTAATCGCGTCATGATCCAAAAGCATTTTCGCGACCCAATTTGCCGCCAAAAAATGGCCCAACGGGCTCCAGTGCGCGTCACAAACGTACCAGAAATATGGGTCTTTCAAGTCAAATCGAACCCGATAATCATTGAAATACCGGGCAAGATTCAGCACTTCGATACCTTCTTGTTTGCCGAGAGCTTCCAATCTTTTTTCAGCGAACAGAGGATCAAAGTCCTTAGGCGGTGCATCCAGCCCGGTCGCTTGCCTGAAAGATTTCTTCCAGTCCGGTACAACCGCGAAATAATCGGGAACTGTAATTATGAAAAGTTTGCCATCTGCGGATTTTACTTCCGAGTTCAGTTGGCGTATCGCTTCAGCCGTTATTTTCCAGCCTTCGTCCCACGGTTTCTTGAGGCGATCGGGCGGTTCTGCTCTGAATGTATTATAGAGGAATGGGATTTCACCGTCCTTGTACTTATTCCAGATGTCAAATTTCAGCACCCTGTACCCCAAAAGACAAAGTTTACAATGTCGTCGCAAAAACCGTTTCACCCGACTTTGACCGCGGACATTGTCAGATTGATCGAACTTGGTCTCCCAAACGACTTTGTCGTTGGAGATATAACCGCAAGGCCCTGACACTGGTTCATCATACAGACGTGTGAGTTCGCAAGAATTGTCCTTAACGTCATTCCCCGGATAGAAGAACAGGAGCACAGTTGGAGGGCGTAAAGGCTTCAGGAAGTTTTTGTAAACGCTAAGTTCGTGGGTTGTGCCATAGCTATTGATACCGGTGTTTAGTGTGCGACAGTCAAGCAGTTTCGATAATATGGAAGCCGTATCAAGATCCAAAGGCACTTCAATTGCTTCCATAAAGGAATCTCCCAGGATCGCTATCTTAAAATTGCTATCATCTTTGAATTCTTGATCCCTGAAGCCCTGAGAATTGAACTCGATATCTGTTATCCTGTAGCAGGTATTCTTAAATGACGCACAGGAATTGGGGCATCGCGTGAATCCCACTATGTCGTGATCTACAAGCGGTATTCGAACGTAAGCCTCTTTAACAGGCAGCACCCTCAGGATTCCTTCGGCTAATAATAATGCAACTATCAGCCCGGCAAAAATGGCCAAGATCTTCTTGATGGATTCTATCGGGCGGCCCCCCATCTGCAACATTCCTTTCGGATATGATCAATGACTATGGTGTAGTTTGCGCAACATACTATGCCGTCGCTTGGTGCTCGTAACCATCCTTTGCCAGTAAGAAACCTTATTCATTATATAGTGCCTGATTCGAAGCACATCGTGCAAGCTTGGTCTTGATCTGCGACAGTTGTCTTACAACCCCAGCGGCGCCTGCCATCTCTTCTTCAGTTCCCGGATGTCCACGGAAACAACCGGATTGCCCTTTAGACCTCGGATTTCTATTTCCTGCGCTGCTACGACTTCACCCACGCGGGCCACGGGACATCCTTTCAGAATCTCTTCGAACCGCGTGCTATCATCAGCATGTACACTTACCAGAAAGCGGCAAGGACTCTCAGCGAATAGAGCCACATCATCACGATCTACATCTTCCAAAATAAGACTTCCGAGCGAAATCTGCGCACCCAAGCCGCCGGAAAACGCGCTCTCAGCCAAAGCTACTCCCAAGCCTCCGTCGGAAAGATCGTGACATGACGCGACCAATCCGCTCTTGATTGCCGTATGCAGTGCCCGATACATTTTTATGGCTCCCACGGGATCGCTGACCTTAGGGATTTTGTTTCCTACGAATCCTTTGGAAGCAAAGAACTCAGATGCACCGGTCTCATCCCGCGTTATCCCCAGGATGTAGATCAAGTCACCGGGAATCTTGAAATCCGGTGTCACGCTATTTCTAATATCCGGGACAATTCCTATAGCAGAAAAAAGAACTGTTGGTGGTATGGAAATCTTTGTTTCACCGATATGGTAATCGTTCTTCATGCTGTCTTTACCGGAAATACAGGGAATTCTATACACAGTGCTGATATCGTACAACGCTTCATTCGCTCTCACGAGCTGAGCCAGCTTGTACCTCTCCATCCGGCGTTTTGTCCGATTGGACGGGGTCACACCAACAAAAATTGTCCAGGCCGGCCAAACGATCCGGGTCCGCGCCAACTGAAACAATATTTCGCACAGCCTCATCTATGCACGCGGCCATCATCCAATAAGTGTCAATATCGGAATACCGGGGAACTATACCGCAGCCCACTGCAATTCCACGGAATTCATCCAGGATCGGTCGAAACACCGCGGCATCACCCGGGCCGTCATTAGTGATACCGACCAGAGGCTTGATTACTGTCCCGGCTTGCACTTCGTGATCGTACTGCCGGATCAGACGTTCTTTGGAGCATATATTCCATCGTGACATTAATTGCAGTAAATCGTGTGTCAAATCGGTGGCAGATTCAAACGAGGGTTCAGGATACGTCGGCTGGTCCCACTTGGCCGTGAGCGTCATTCGAGGTAAACCTTGATGAAGAAAATCGAGTGGCAAAAGCGCGATGGTGCGGTCCTCCCACGTTACGGAAAACAGACCGTCATCGGTGAACTCGCCCAAATCCGTGGCCTGTACATCGAGCGTCGCTGCCAACTCCAGGAACTCCTTCAGTTTTTCCGGCGGCACAGCGACTGTCATCCGTTCTTGAGCCTCGGACAGCAATATCTCCCAGGGCTGGAGCCCGGGATACTTGAGAGGAGCCCTGTCCAGGGCCAGTCTTGCGCCACCCGATTCACGCGCCATTTCTCCCACGGAAGATGACAATCCGCCTGCTCCGTTATCAGTTATGGAAGTATAAAGCCCTCGGTCTCGTGCAATGAGCAGGAAGTCGGTCATGCGCTTCTGGGTGATAGGATCGCCTATCTGGACTGCGCTCACCGGTGAGCCTTCGTGCAGCTCTTCGGATGAGAAAGTCGCTCCATGAATGCCGTCTTTACCGATGCGGCCTCCGGTCATGACTATGCGGTCCCCGCTGCGAGCTTGTTTAATATGAGACGGTCGGCCGTTGAGCTTCGACGGCATTATACCTGCGGTCCCACAGTAGACCAGTGGTTTTCCCAAATAACGGTCGTCAAACACCACGGCTCCGTTTACAGTGGGAATACCGCTCTTATTCCCTCCATGTTCGACACCCTCTCTGACACCTTCGAAAACACGTCGGGGATGCAGCAATCTGGGAGGGATTCTTCCCTGAAAATCCGGTGGAGCGAAGCAGAAGACATCGGTATTAAATATCAGTCGCGATCCCATACCTGTCCCGAAAGGGTCCCGATTCACGCCCACAATGCCGGTAAGCGCTCCGCCATAAGGGTCCAGTGCGGAAGGCGAGTTGTGCGTCTCTACTTTGAAAACCAGATTCCATTCATCATCGAAACTTATGACTCCGGCATTGTCTTTGAAGACGGACAGGCAGTAGTCTTTATCCCCCAATTCAGAGCGTATCTTTTCAGTGGCGCCCTGAACAAAGGTTTTAAACAGGCTATCTATCTGTTTTGTCCGGCCTGCTTCGTGGTACTCTATGGATGCATTAAAGATCTTATGCTTGCAGTGTTCAGACCAGGTCTGAGCAAGTACTTCCAGTTCGCAGTCGGTAATTGCCGGCCCTAAGGCTGCCTGTTTGCGCAATTCCAGAAAAGTCGGATCGCTGTAATACGCTCGGATGGTTTGCATTTCTATCAGATTGAGAGCGAGGATACCATCCCTGCTGATCTTCATAAGAAGATCGTCGCTTGTATTGAGATCTATTTCGCGAATAATCACCTCGGATCCGGAAGTAACGCGGGGGGCCGCGGACCGGCCCAGTTCGTCACCGGGTGAAAACAAAGTCCAGGTTTGTATCAAATCATTTGCGAGCAGGTCCTTAGCAATACGAGCCACTTGTTCTTCGGATATATCGCCTGTAATGAAATAGAGCTTACGAGTATAGATGCCCTCATCGGGTCCAAAATTTATATGCAAGGTCCTTTCCACAGCCTCTCTCGATGTCCTGCCGACATTGTCCGTGACGCCAGGTCGGAACCCCACCTCGATCAAATGATCGAATGAGATACTGAGAGGTTTATCGATGCTGGCTTCCTGTATTACAGGGTCACGGAATACCTCTTCGACTATAAGTTCAAGCTGGTCTCGATTCAGGTCGCGATCTATTATGTATGCATCGCCCACATGAAGATCGCCTACAATGATCCCCAGATCTAACGCAATGCGTGATTTCAATCTCTTGCCCGCCGGATCGACAAGGGCCTGCTTCAAACAAACTTCTATTCGGTGCGACATGGCTTGTTCCTCGGGATAAGGGAAGAATGAAAGCTTTCGCTGAACCATTTTATAGCAATTGCCAAAAGTTTTGTCCGATTCGAGGTGGCCTTATACCGTCATTCCGGCGTAAGCCGGAATCCGGTCTTTTCAATCCCACGGCACGCGGGACTGGACCCCGGCTTTCGCCGGGGTGACGGGTCGCGAGAAGGTCATTGTTTTTGGCAATTGCTATATGCATCGAGGGTTCCACGGACCTTTTCGCAAAAAACTCTAACACTATGTCCCCTTGACCGGCAAGCTCCGCTTGCGGAATTTTTGATGGTGATGCCAAACATTGTTTCAATGGGCAAATGACTGCGGGGGTCCTTTTAAGGCAGGTTTAGGGGAAGAGCGCCGGGAAAATGTCAGTTCGGTCATGGCTAAGCAAAAGAACACGAACACGGCTGGTCACTTTGTTTTGCAGCCGGAACTTTTATTCCCGTGTTTCTTCTAAACATTGCTGGAGTATCTCTTTCTTGATCTGCTCCAATTCGTCTCTGATAGCTTCTCGGCTTCCGTGAAGAAACATCTCGTTTTTTGAGAGACGATCCTCGAGTACTTGAATACGCGGCAGCATGAAGAAAACGCCATAAGATCCGATGGCTACCAACAATACAAGGTTAACAATCTGGAGGACCCAGATCCAAGGCCCGATTCCCCGATCTTTTTTGTTTGCGTTTTCCGCTGTCGCCGTAGCCTGCTGGGGCCGAGCAGTCATATCCTGACCGTGCCTGGGGCCGGGAGTTTTTGACGTGGCGAGTGGAGACTTCAGGTCCCCCGATTCTGTGGGGAGCGACGATAGATCCGCGTTGGGTTTCTTAAGATCAGGAGCGACTTTTATGGGTATCTTTCGCGTCTCTCTAATCTTGTTTCCCTGGTAGACTTTGATAACGATCTCTGTGCCATCCAATTGGGCAAGTGCCTGCGGTTCGGGTTCCGGAATCAGAACGATAAAAATCCCCGAATCCGCGGGCATCGTGAATCGTTCCCAATTCTCCGGAGGTATTTGGGTCTGCTCCATTCTTCTTCGGATTTGATAAAGGAGTAGACCTTTGTCCGGGAGTTCCACTCCGAGAATCTGGTCGAATCCCGATCGGTTATCAACGTTGAGCATTTCACCTTTTCTCAGGTTGCTTTCATCAAACAATATGGAAGTCTTGTCCACATTTATGGAAACATCCCGGCCTGTCCCGAGTTGCACAGTTCGATCTTTTTCAATGGCTGACTCGGATGAAACTAAAGCCTGATCATCAATTTGAATCGTAAACAGGTCAGTTACGTTTTTGCCGGCAAACAAATTGACCTTACTATTATCGAGAATCTTAAGGCCGGTCGATTTTGTCCATTGATCTGAAAACACTCTGGTGTTGGGATCATATCTCGGCCCGGTAAATGGAATCGCTTTACCGAGCTTTCCGGCCATGTCCCACTGGACATTCAATTGAGCTACGTTGTTGATAAGATTTGTGCTTTTTTTGTTCAGGATCAAGGAAAATGAGGTGAACCTGTCGTTAGTATTCGTCTTTTTTATAAAGACGTCTTTCTTCCCCACATTTACTTCCACTTTTGGAACAAAATTCCCCTGGGCGTCTTTGATTCCGAAGGTTTCGCAGAATGCAGCGTCAGGAATTAAAAAAGAGAAGAGAATAATCACGATGGACAGTAAACATACTGTGAGGAGGTCCCTAAAATTTATTGGCCCCGTACAAGTCATGCCGACCTATTCATAAGCGCCGTTACCACGAAATAACGGCTTTGCCTATATTTTGGGAAGTTCTATCAGGCAAGCGGTTCAAAAGCAATCAATAAGTTCAACCCCTCACCGGACCTGAGAACTAACCGCAGAGGACATTGAAAAAATCCGGGATTGCTTCCTCGCGTCGCTCCTTCACATTGACAGAGTACATGGTTATTGTCATTGCGAGCGGAGCGAAGCAATCTCTCATCTCGTACGTGTTTGGCAGCATAGAGAGAAATTACCTTCGGCGACCGCTGCGCCGTAAGGCCGAACCGGATGAAAAGGACACATCCATGCCTTCCCACGCCCACGCTTCGGTCATCCCAGACTCCCATCCCCGGTCGAGAATGATCTCCCGCGTACGCGGGAGATTCCGCAAGAATGCAAATTGCCATTTGCTGCAGATGTTAATATTTTGATAATGGCACTTTGCAACCCCGCGCAGAACGCGGGATTCTCCGGAAACTTCCGTCCTCTCTGTGCCGCTGTGGTGAATCTCCTTCCAAATAAGTTTGATTGCATTTCTGCTTTAATATAATAATCACTGAATTAACCATGATATGGGAGACCGATTGAAATGAGGCACAGTGATTCTCCGCTTTCTCAAAAATCTCAAGAGATCCCGCCGTTCCTTGTTATGGACGTGTTGGAAAGAGCTATGGAAATGGCCGAGGCCGGGGAAGAAATTATACATCTTGAAGTGGGTGAACCGGATTTCGATACCCCTCCTAACATCATTGAAGCCGCTGCGGAAGCCATGCGCTCCGGTAAAACCCATTATACTCCGAGTATCGGCTCCGCCGATCTCCGACGGGCCATATCGGATCACTATTCCAAAACTTACGGTGTGGAAGTAGATCCCCAGTGCGTGGTCGTAACATCCGGATCGTCACCCGCAATATTGCTTGTACTGGCCGCATTACTTGATCCCGGATGTGAAATTATTCTTTCCGACCCTCATTACGCTTGTTATCCGAATTTTGTCCGCTTCCTGGACGGAGTGCCTGTATTCGTTGACATCCAGGCACATGACGGATTTCAGATTAATCCGGACGATGTCAGGCGGGCGCTGTCACCGAGAAAACCCGCGGGATCCTGATCAACTCGCCTTCGAATCCAACCGGGGTAGTTATGGAACCGGATAGGATGAAGGAACTCGCAAAACTGGATGTTCCGATTATATCCGACGAGATCTATCACGGATTGGTGTATGAAGGGAAAGAGCACACAATTCTCGAGTTCACCAATAATGCCTTTGTGCTGAACGGTTTCTCGAAGCTTTACGCTATGACCGGCTGGCGACTAGGGTATCTCATAGCGCCTCAGCAGTACATTCGAGTGATACAGAAAATGGCGCAGAATTTCTTTATCAGTGCATCGGATTTTGTTCAGTGCGCAGGAGTGGAAGCTCTTACCAATTCTTCGCAATACACTGTTAAGATGCGTGATACATTCAACCAACGGCGTCTGGCTATGCTCCCCAGGCTCAAAGAAATGGGTTTTAAAATCGAGGTAGACCCTACCGCGGCTTTTTATATCTTGGCAGATGCCAAGAGGTTTTCTTCGGATTCCTATCGTTTTGCCTTTGAAATTCTTGAAGAATCAGGCGTGGGTGTAGCCCCTGGTATTGATTTTGGTAATAACGCCGAAGGGTTCATCAGGTTCTCTTATACCAATTCCCTTGAAAATATCCTGACGGGGCTGGACAGAATCGAACTATACCTGAAGCGGAGATTCGGACCGTAAGGTGCTCCTTGAAACTCAGACGCATATTCGTATTGCCTGAAGAATTCACTCCTGAGGGGATAACGTTTTCCAAGCAGGCTACGAAATACCTTACACAGGTCCTGCGGCTGAAGGCAGGCGATGAAGTTGAAGTTTTTGACGGAATCCAAATGTATCTCGTGCGGCTCATGGCAGCGAGCGGCGGACACATTCATGGCTCAATTCTCCAATCCGGCCTTGTGGAAAAACCTGCCCGGTTCGAAGTTGTGCTTGCATTCTCGTGCGTGAGACCCGCACCGGTGGATGAGATCCTGCGGCATGCCACCGAGCTTGGGGTATCTCGGCTCGTGCCTGTCCTCAGTTCTCGGACCACCCGCCGACCAGCGGAGCGCAAAGAGCGATGGATTGCTATAATTAGCGCTGCTGCAGCTCAATCCGGACGAAGCGATCTGCCCGATTTGGCTGAGATAACGACTCTGGCCGAATTCATAGACGAGGCAAGAGGCGCTGCGACTCAGATAATTTTGTCAATGGACCCCAAAGCACGTCCGCTGCTTTCATTGTTGGAAGAGGTAACCCCTCGGAAAATCATAATATTAGTAGGGCCGGAAGGTGGTTTCGATTCTGCCGAACAGGCGGAAGCCGTTGCCGGCGGGTTCGTTCCTGTTAGCCTTGGAAAATCCACATTGCGAACCGAAACCGCTGCTATATCAGCTCTGAGCATGGCCATGATGTGGAACGAATGGCTCCAGCATCGTCAGGCTATAAATAACGAGAGCCCAAACAAGTAAAGTAGTGGATCAACGCGTACGGATGGATTTATACCGATTCGCTTTCAAAGAAGTGATTTGATTTGAAAGTCTCTTCGTAAGCATTCAGTTAGGCGGAGGAACGGCACCACGCCCCGGAGGGGCGATCCAATAGTAGCCGTGGGCGGAGCCCACGGTAAATGAGTATCACCATCACCGAACGGACCCCTAACAGGGGTCCACCAATCTCTTCGAATCGTGCTGATGATCGACCCCGCCAGGGTCGATCGTTCTGAGCTGGGACTTCCTTATTCCACGGGTTTCGCCCGTGGCTACTGTTGGTCGGCCCCTTCGGGGCCTGAACCTTTCTTGCCGTCCGTAACTGCTAGATATATCTCTCGCCGCACTGACCGGCTCCCAGGTCGGTGTGGGAACGAAATTGTGAATTCAAATCAACTCCTTGAAAGCGAATGCGTATTACAGGCCCTATCCCAACAAGTCTTCAGACCTCCAATGAGCATGCAAAAACTCTAAGTTGTCGGTCATCGGATTGACCTCGCTATTGAGCTGTGGCAAATTGCCCTCACGCAATAATGGTTTCAGTGGTGCTAGTTGCCTGAATGTCGATCTGGAAGGGAAAATTTTGAAAATCCTGATGATAAACCCCTCATTTTTGGAAGAAGTGTGGTCGATGAAATACCTGATGAAGGTTTATGGACGCAAGAGTTTCGCTCCACCTCTTGCGCTGATGACTGTGGCTGCACTTCTCCCGAATAATTGGGAAATCCGGCTCATCGACCTTAATGTCGGCAAAATAACCGGAGCTGATTTGGACTGGGCAGATACAGTAATGTTCTCGGCAATGAATTGTCAGAAGAATTCTTTGCTGCCTTTAATCAAAGAGGCAAGATCACGCTCGAAAATCGTGGTCTGTGGCGGTCCTTATCCGACCTTTGGCCCTCAAGAGTTGTTGGATGCCGGATGCAATATTCTCGTTCGCGGGGAAGTGGAAAACGAAATCGATCGACTTGTTCAGGCAATCGAAAATCAAACAAAGACGGAACTCATCGAAGGATCGACCAAGCCGGACGTGACCATGTCACCCGCGCCAAGATTTGACCTCGTGCGCCTGCAAGACTATGGGAGCGCGGTAATTCAAACCAGTAGAGGGTGTCCTGTTGATTGTGAATTCTGTAGCGCAGTCGCATTGTACGGCCGCAAGCCACGTTATAAGACGAGCGCTCAGGTGGTATCCGAATTGGACGCATTATACGAAGCGGGACATCGAGGAACCGTATTCGTGTCAGACGACAACTTCATTGCCGATAAAGCGAGCGCCACATCTATACTGAACTCTATTGTGCAATGGCAGGAACAAAGAAGGAGGCCATTCAATTTTTTTACTCAGGCGGGTATTGGCCTGGGCAGCGACCCCGAGATGATGCGCCTGATGAATCAGGCAAGGTTTGAGGGCGTGCTGGTGGGGATAGAATCGCCCGACGAAGAGGTCCTGCGAATAGCCGGGAAGGGTCCAAACCTCCGGAGTCCGGTGCGGCAGTTGCTAAAGAATATAAATGAGAATGGCATAAATATAGTCGGCGGCTTCGTGGTTGGTCTGGACGGAGAAAGTGAAGATTCGCAGGACAGGATTTGTGAATTCGTGGAATCGATCTCCTTGCCGATAGCGCAGATTCTTCCGCTGAAAATTTGGCCCGAAACCCGACTCTGGCATCGCTTGGAATCGGCCGGCAGGCTTATACCTGAAAAAACTTCCGGTGTCCACGAGATGGACCTCAATTACATCCCTGAAACATCTGAAGATAAAGTCTTGCAGCAGGTGACCGGAATCTATAGTCGGCTCTATGAACCTTCAAATTATCTAACCCGTGCCTTCCATTACGTGAAAATGGTGGGCGCTCCTCAATCTTTGCACCTACCCATAGGGGCTCGAATTAGGGCCATGAAGGGGAATTCAGTAAATCTGTCCCTGAAGGACCAATTCTATAATCTTCGTGCTTTTCTTTCCCTGGTTTATGCTATCGGGCTTCGGCCGTCCTTAATAAGGCAGTTTTGGGGCCAACTCGCAAATATTATTAAAGAACGTCCGGAGCGATTTGAGCAATATATAGAATTATGTTTGGGCGGTGAAAGCATGAGACGGTACTCCGAGGTTGTAAAGCATAGAATTGGAGCCGTGTTACGCCCGGTCGGTTAGAGTTCCGGAATTGCTCAGAAGCAAAGCCGTCATTCTGAGAAGGTCATTCGAACTTATTGTAAGCTATTGTGATTCACCACGGGACTGAATTTGGAATGGATTCCAATAATCCCATTGACCTTAGGTATGTGCTGTGGCAGAGTCGCTCCATTCCAACCAAGGCTGTCATCGGATGACAGCGATTTGGAGTTGATTGACGCGAAAGTGGGTTCATGGTATTTTTATAAGTGAGCAACCTGTCCGGGACTCGATACCTTATGGATTTCAAAAGACGTTCATTTCATCTGTCGATGTGACCTTATTGTCGAGATTCCCGGATTCCTGTTGAACGCCTGTATATGTGGCGAGCAAAGGTTTTTTGGGCAGCGTGGCCGAGGTGTATATTACTCGGACCACCTCCCATGGGTGAGCTTAAGTCACCTGAAGGGGTGTGGAATGGCGAGACGTGACGAGGAAGTGACCTCGTATCATGACACCTTTATAATGCCTCCGACTTTTCTTCCTCTATTCCCGGACAAAAAGGCGATCCTGGCCGAATTTCCAGGAGTCCACTGCAAGTCAGTGGAGATTGGTATGACAAATTTCATTCCCTGGGTGGATTTCACGCTGGAAAACCCCGATGAGATTTGGGAAATAAGTAGGCTGGAAGAGAAGAGATTCTACCACTATATCAATTATCTTGAAGAAGAGGGGAAGGTGCCGGCATTCGCTGTGGAGCTGTGCGCTCTGGATGAAGGCACGCAAATAAACGGCTATTCGTTGATTTTAAGGGAAGAGAATCTTGGCCATCTTCGAGGCGGTCATCTTGTCTATTGCCGATCCAGGGAGTGGGAACGCGAGCAGCTCGTCCGATCGCTCAACGAGCAAGCTCTAATGAAATATGAGGAAGATCTCCTTTCAGAGGCCAGGGAACTGATTGATAACGCGATTCGATTGAGTATTAATAAATGCGCGTACTTGTTCAATAATCGGGGACTCATTTGTTGGAAAATGAGTAACACAGAGCAGGCAAAACAGGATTTCTTGGAATCTATAAGTCTCGATAGGCAGAACGGCGATCCATATTTCAATATGGGTTTGATCTATTTCGATGAGAACGATTTCGCCAGGGCCTTATATTATTTGCAGCGGGCTGCAGCAATAAATCCGACAGACAGCCAATTTCTCACGGAATTGGCGCATCTGTATCTCGAACTGGGTCAAGAGGCGCAGGCGCTAAAATTATTTAGACAAGCTGAGGAAAGCGATCCTGCTGATTCCCAAGTGGATTTTCACTTGGGCCATTATTTCTTGTATAAAAAAGCGAGGCCCAGGAACGCGATCAAACATTATTGCCAAGGCTTGGAAAAAGATCCGGATGATCAATTCGCATTGGCCGACCTTGCCGTGGCTCATTGGATAGTGGGAAATAAACGCAAGACCCGACAGATCAGCCGGTCTCTGCGACGTAAGCCCAGATTAATGCCATACACCATAAGTAGATTGGTCTATCTCAACGTTCAAATGGGTGATTATGACAGCGCCTTGGATTACTATCATCAGGCATTAGATCAAACTGAACCGTTCGAACCCGAGTGGCTCCACTATAATGCCGCTCTGGTATATGCCAAGACAGGCCGGTCGAAGCAAGCCCTGGATATTTTGGATCTGGCGGTAAAAGCGGGCGGCGAGGCGGTTATCAAACGCGCAATGTCCGACAAAGCGTTACGCCAATTGAAAACAATGCCGGATTTTAAGCGACTGATCAAACACAATAGCAAACGCGGAAATCGCTAATCCAATTTCCATCGATGATCAGATTCTTACCGTTTTAAAACATGTCCTCACCTAATGAAAGTGCTGCTCAGAGTTTAAGAGAAGACCTCTATCGAGTGGTCCATCATTATGCCGAGCTGACCGATTTAGCCAAAAAAGGCGAAATTGATCCACTCGGACAAATTAGTAAAATCCTCAAGAATACTGCTCCCTATCTGCTTTTGGTCATCCGTGACATGTTGCCCCGGCTTGAAAGGGGCGAACTAACTTACCACGAGGCACTTTATTATCTGTTGAGCGCTGCCAGAGATTTTTCCGATCACGACCTGCTCATGAATGGACGGAAAGAAATTGAGAAAATTGAGTCGGAGAGCAGGATATTTTTGTACGCAGTCAAATGGTTGGATTCGCGCTCACTGGTCAAACCGTCTATCCAGGATACAGACGCCATCAAAACTAAATTAAGTATTCTTAACGAAAAATACAGGAAACGCTATGCTGCCGGCCAGAATGAAACAGCGACAATGATCCCGTATTTTCTCCCGAAAGAGGAATTAGAATCTGCGGACATGGGACTGGCTCGGGTCGCCGATCTTGTTGGTAGAGCAATACTGGAGCTTCACCATTTGATGGTAGAACGCAGAGCCGGCGAAATCGTTTTTCGTTTTCTCCAGTCAGACACGTAAGGACATGGAAGACGAATTGATAAGCCTTGCCTGGTTTTTATTTCGCTGCGGGTTCACTGTGGATCGGATTGCAAGAGGATATTATAAAGACTTATTGGCTGTTTTTCTTAATGAAAAACTTCTGGACTATCTCATCGGCAATGCCGAATCGGTTAACTCGCTGCAAGGGGTTTCGACGCATTTATATGTAATCTCGCTCCTGGATTGTCGCCACTTCTACGAGCTTTCTATCGATTACCGTGCCCTTGAAGATACCGTGGAACTGGGCCGTCAAATAAAAATGATGAAGAATAAGAAGCGGCGGGGAGTGGAGCTTATAAGAAAAGCTCACGATCTGTACAAGCTTTACGGCTCCAAACCTCAGGGGAGGCTGGTCCAAAATTTCCTACTTTATCGGTCCTATCTCTCTTTCGGGGATTATCACGGAGAGCATAAGGTTAAGGACGCCAGGGTGGGAAGAGCTATTGACCTGTACAAATCCATTTTAGATCTCGCAGCAATGGAAGAGAGAGCTGAAGCAGATCTGAAGAAGAGCATGCACGGTTTCAGTTCTAAGACCACCGACGAAATGTCAGCATTGATAAAATTGATTATGGATAGTCTTCACAACCCCGGAAAAGTCTCCGGGAGAAAGGTTAAGGTGCTGGGGGACATTTCTTCAGGAGCGATGGGCAAAGTCAGCATTGGAATTCACCGTAACAGGATTGTTGCTTTGAAAAAGGTGAAGACACAAGTCCCGGCTTCATTAGGAGACCCCGTGCTTCTGCTGAAATATGAAGCTTCACTGCACTCCAGGGTCCAAACCCCGGAGCAGCATCCTTTAATTGTCGAATACTACGGCCTAATTGAACAGGACGCTGAACTACTGTTGATCAACGGCTATTATCCGAATGACAACCTTACCGATTTGGTAGAGAAGAACTGGCAACAGAAATATAAGCCGCCTTTTGTTACTGAGAGCAAGATCACGCTTGCCACGTTGGAGGTAGTAATAAACCAATTACTGCAGTGTCTCAGGCTTTTCCGCGAGCGTGGAGTGGTTCACAGGGATCTCAAAACGGACAATATATTATATACGGTCGATGAGAGCGAAAGACTTAACCGCCTCAAAATTATAGATTTCGGTGTTGCATTGGCTGTCGGTGCATCTCCTGTTGACGATATTTTCAAAGGCAAAGTTGTCGGGACTTTCGCTTATATGGCGCCCGAGCAGGCGAGGGGAAGAAGCGGTTTTCTGTCCGACTTATATAGCGTGGGGGCCATTATTGCGGTCCTGATATCGGGCAAGCTGCCCATGCTTTTTCCAAAGACCAGCGATCGCAAGGAATTAATGAAGCAATTGTCAAGAATCGAAAAAGAACCTCGTGCAAAAATGACCGATCAAAACCCTTTCCTGAAGAAGAACAACGCCCTGGAATATATATCCGTGATGGTTGACCGGATGCTGGAATTGGATCCCGAGAAACGACCGGCTTTAGAGGAAGCGCAAGCGGCATTCGATAGCGCATTCGCTGACGTCGGTTCCCAAAAATCAAACATAGGCATTTTTTATCACAGGGGATAACGAATCCGCGGGAAAAGCGTTCACGACCCGTCCTCAAGCAGGTTGAGGAGCTCGTCCCGGGTAGCTGACTCACTCGTGTTCGCCTTCTTGAATGGCTTTACTCATCCCAATATCTTCCAAGGCTTCTTCGACGATGTTTCGGATCAACTCGCCACGTTCCTCCAAAACCTCGACTATAGCGTTCTTGACTACTTCTTTGAGCTGCTCCTCGCTGACAGTCATGTTCGTCTTTGCCTCCCAACTCGTTTATTAATGAACAATACGATTAAGTCGGTTACTGGCATTTCTTGAACATTTCGACGTTCTGATACCAGTACTGAGCATTCTTGCCGATATCTGGACCTGACCAGTTGTATGCAAAATCTGGTCTGCTACCCAATTGGTCGCTGCCGAATTTCATCAAATGCCATGCAGCAATCCTTTCATTTGGCGCCAGAAATGGCCTGTCTTGGATCTCAGATTAGATCTCGATATCACCCCGTGAAACTCGAATCCTAACTGTGTTCTCTTGAACACAATAGTTTTTTCCTATCGCTTTGTGACTGTTATCATCTATATCAATGGCTTGCAAGACTAGAGTCCGGGTGAAGTGGGATTCGTGTCCAACTGCCAAACTGATCTTCCTGAGTTTGCCGCCTAAGGACGCCCATCACGGGTGCGCAAAGCAAATTTATGCAGTGCCGTTCCTATTGATGAGGCAGTTCGCATCGCCGGTCCATTGCTTCAGCGCCCGGCTCATATGACGATTTACCAACTTGTCAAGCTGTTCAAAGCGTGATAATTCTTTTTGAATGCGATGATTGCACGAGCCAAAGTGGAGGAAAAAATCATGGGCATCCTGGATTTTGTGAAGAGCGAACTCATTGATGTCATAGGTTGGCTTGACGATTCCGGTGACACTTTGGTCTGGCGTTTCCCCGATCAGGACCATCAAATAAAAATGGGCGCCAAGCTCACGGTTCGTGAAGGTCAGGCAGCGGTTTTTGTTAATGAAGGCCAAATCGCGGATGTATTCAGTCCCGGCCTTTACAGTCTGACAACCCAGAATATGCCCGTGATGACAACTTTAAGGTCCTGGAGATACGGATTCGAATCTCCATTTAAGGCGGAAGTCTACTTTGTCAGCACCCGGAACTTCCTCGACCTGAAATGGGGGACTCAGAACCCGGTTATGGTGCGTGACCCAGAATTGGGCGCAGTGCGGCTTCGGGCCTTCGGAACATACGGGATACGAGTAACCGATCCGGGCGTTTTCTTAAAAGAAGTAGTGGGGACCGACGGTCTGTTCACTACAGAAAACATTGAAGGACAGCTCCGTAGCATGCTCGTTTCAGCATTTACCGGGATGTTGGCCAAATCCCAAATCGCCGCTCTGGATCTGGCTGCCAATTATCCGAATATAGGTGACAAAGCACAAGCGGCAATGGAACCGGAATTCCAAAAATACGGTATGTCTTTGACCAGATTGGTCATCGAAAATATATCTCTACCCCCGGAAGTGGAAAAGGTGCTTGACGCTCGCTCGCAAATGGGGCTTGCCGGTGATTTAGGGAGGTATACCCAGTTTCAGACTGCTCAAGCAATCCCGGAAGCGGCCAAGGCGGGCGGCGCGGGAGAGGCTATGGGGCTGGGGGCCGGTATAGCGTTAGGACAGCAGATGGCCGCTTCCATGGCAGCGAATCTTTCTCAGCAGCAGAAACCGCAGCCCAGTCAGTCTCCTCAAGCAGCCGCGGGTAGGGTTTGCCCAAAATGCGGGTCCGGCAATTCCGCCACTGCGAAATTCTGCTCTGAATGCGGTGCTTCACTTCAGCAGAACTGCCCCGAATGCGGTAAGCCTGTGGACCCCGGAGCCAAATTCTGCCCCGAATGCGGTAAAGCGCTGACGTGAAGAGCTGGGGAAAAACTGATCGAATGGATTGCAATCAAGCCTGAAATGGTCCAAAGACCGGGCCGGGTAGAAACACCCGCAAAGGGCAAAGTTCACATAGCGGTCGTCTCTTACAATAATTGTGGCCTACAGCTACGATTTGAGCATGAAAATCATTGAATAAAGCCACGTCCCTTGGCAGGTGGGCATGGAATAGACGCTGGATGGAATCGTAATCAGCCTTTTCGGCGATTATTTTGTGGCGTTCCAGTACCCGTTTCGTATATGCATCCACTACAAAAATGGGTTTTCCCGCAGCGTAAAGTATAATACTGTCAGCCGTTTCCTTTCCGATGCCGTTTATTGATAATAACTCCTCCCGAAGAGATTCCGGAGGGACTGAAAACAGCGAACTCAGATCTCCTCCGTGCTTCTCCACAATTAGGGATATGAAATTCCGTAATCTGACGGCCTTTACATTGTAGTAACCTGCCGGACGAATCAATTGAGCCAATTCCTCAACAGGCATACGGTAGATAACGAATGGATCCAGAGCCGAGGCCTGTTTGAGGCTAATTATCGCTTTTGCCACATTTTTCCATGCGGTATTCTGTGTAAGAATCGCTCCCACACAAACTTCAAAGGGGGAATCAGCCGGCCACCAGTTGCGATGGCCGAACTTGGCGTACAAAGCAGCATAATAATCCATGAGCAATCTTCGGAGACTGACTCTTTTTTTTGCGATTCGCTTCATGTCATATTTGAAAACAGTGTTGAAAATTCTGATAAGGAAACTATTACATACATTCCATGACAATACTCGGGTATGGTATCCTGACGAGATCATGATCAATAGTGGATTTGACCGTTGTAAATACTTGAGCGGCAAGGTGTTCATATTCAGGAAGAGTCCGGACGAATTGTCCTTTATCCCTTGCCATTAGAAACCTGGAAAATCCGGATTGCCCGTCCGCAAAACAACAATCCCAGGTGATCAGGCGTCCTCCCGATTTCAGACTACTTCGGATATTCGTGAATAACCTTCGGTTTGTATGTATTCTTGTAAGAATCAGGCTTGTCTTGGGTTTCATCAAACATCCCGGTAAATAATCCAAGTATTTTACACGAACTCAAAGGAAGGACAACCTCCAATAGGAGGGACATTCCAAGACCCGCTTCACAATAATCGCTTGCATCAGGTCATGGCATAAGATAAGACCAATCCGGGGGCGATACGTGAAGGCGCAAGTGATATCTACCGAATTTTATCTCATTCTACTTGTCGTATGCGTCGGATTTGTCGTTCTCCTTCTGTTTTCGGGAATGGTCCAACGCGTCTACCGAACCTACCGCAGAAGATACCTGCAGCGACGACAAAGTAGGCTGTTGTGATCTTCAAGCATTTATAGTGTTTGCCATCGGACAAAACTTTTGGCTACTGGGTATAACCCAGTTGGTCGAAGCGTCTTAGAATCAGACAATCTGCTACAATCATATATCATTATTTCCGCGGCCCTGAATCTTATCTTGTATCCAAGTACTTATCTGCTGCCCCTTATAATAAAAAACAATGGCCAAAATGATACACACAACGGCTAATGTAATCAGAACATTCCAGTTCTCCTTGTACAGCGCCGCCCCGCCAAGCCCAAGCAACACTGTCCCGGGAAGTCGTCCAAGAGCGCAAATGATAATAAACTTGAGAAACGGCAGCGGAGTCAAACCAAGCAAATAGGAAAGCACATCTTTTGGGAATCCCGGAACAATAAAAAGAGCCCATATAGCGATTACACCCTTAGGTTGAGCCAAAAATCGAGCTTTTCAACATATGTCGGCGGTACGAATAGCTTGACAAACGGAAGGCCGATCAGCCTTGCCAAAAGGAAAGCAATAGCCGATCCGAGAGTAAGTCCCAGGGACGAATAGGCCACCGCTCGCCAAGTACCGAACAAGAAACCCCCCACGACCCCGGTGAGTTCTCCGGGAATTGGCGCCACTATCACTTGAAGCGCCTGGAGTGCGATAAAAACAATGGGAGCCCATGCTCCCCAGGCTTTCAAGTAGGTGCGCATGTGCTCTTTGGATTCAAACCCATAAATAATCCGGTTTATAATCGGTTGGAGATGGCCTAAAAGAGCCAGCCATATTGTCAAACCGACTAATATAGCGAGGAAACATGCGCCGCGGATCAAACGTCTTTTGTCATCCTGGGACACAGGCTGAATTATGGATTTCTTACCTGGAGAATCGATGTCTTCCAAATCAGTGCTCGCTCACTTTCATTCCTCGGATGCGTGCCCGGATGAATCGGTAGGCTGCTGCGGGGTTCCTTTCGCTGAAATGTTAGTGAATGGAGAGGCCGCTATGGCTTCGCGGATCCTGCGGTTGGTAATCGACCAGAAGATCGGCACCACGATCAGCATCCCTACGGCAAAAAGTGGACCTGAGATACAAACAAGATTAAATGTCCCATGCAGCACGGCAGCAAGAAGAAGCCCTCTAACAATAAGTTCTCTGCCGCGTTTCGCGTCCGAAAACTTGGCAAATCCCAATGCGTAACCCCACATAGCAGACCACAAAGCATGCCCTGGAACGCTAAGGAATGCACGTATGGTGCCCAAGGTCGCGACCGTTTCGGTGCCTAATCCATAAGCCTTAAACAAGTAAAACGCATTTTCCGCAGTTGCAAATCCGAGAGCGGCTGCCGCAGCATATACTATTCCGTCGACCGGCTCGTCGAACTCGACACGATCATATACGGCCCGCCGCACAATCCAAAATTTCATGAGTTCCTCAATTGCGGGCGCAACAAAGACAAATTGCCAGAAAGGTGAGAGAAAAGCTAAAGAGAGTTCAAAAAGACCGGCCGGCACAACCGCCGCCATTCCCAAAAGAAAGCATTTCCGAATCAGATATAAAGGTTCCGGGTGTGTCCGGTCCTTTTTGAAAAAATACCAAAGCCAGAATAGGCCTGGAGCAAAGGCCACAGCTGCAACGATCAACAAATCCATTAACATACTCGAGCTAGTCAGTCCTGAATGTGCCTAATTAATAGCGATGCCGTCAAAAAGGAATGAGCATCGTAGATTATCTCATAACCAACGTTCCGCCTCGGATGGTCGCGGCACGAAGCCGGCCCCCATGCTATAAACGCCTCGCCAATGGACAGCGGGACTGCGAGTCGCTCCTATATGCAGATAGTAGACCTTAGGACCTTCTGCCCCTCAGCGAGTAGCTTCCGACCAACCAGAGTAGCACGCTTGATATGATAAAAGCGAATTGTGAGACTGTTTCATCTTGCCCGTTGCCGGTACTAAGCCATTTCTATGAACAGTGACATAAGGTCCTGCAGTTTCAGTCCTTTCAGTTGCACCGAGTCCAGGTCGCCTGCGACCGTTCCTCGATTCATAATTATCGCCCTGTCGCCTCCATCCAGCACGTGACCAAGATAATGAGTCACCATCAATGTGGTCAAATGTTCCTCTGCAATTATGGACAGAGTTAATTCCATGATTTGGCTGGACGCTCTGGGATCTAACGCTGCGGCATGTTCATAATGGAATACTCAACCAAAGCTGAATCCGAAGAGTGCGTAAATCACTAAAATCAATTATCATGTTTTGTGCGGTAGGTAAAGCCGTGCGTCCGGGATCCTTTCCGGTCTATGGCAAAGCTTGTCTGCACCTGATATAATAACTAAATAAAAACAGTGTAGTTCTAGGCGAGAATTATACCCGACAGGCAACTTGTATTACTCCACTGGGGTCAATTCAGATGACGACGAAAATTCCGGTCCCAGCAAGATTTCCCGAAGACCGGTCTCTGGCTCAGGATCTCGGCCAGTGGTGGGTATTGCACGTCAAACCTAACTGCGAAAAGATGCTTGCGGCTTACCTCCTCAATCGTAACATAAGTTATTACTTACCGCTTTACGAAAAAAACATTCGGGTGGGTTACTTCCGTAGGATCAGGACGACTGTACTACCGCTGTTTCGCGGATATTTGTGTTTTGCTCTAGACAAAAGAAATCATAATTTATTATATGATACAAAGAAACTAGTCCGCATAATTAAGGTCGATGATCAGGAAAACTTTGTTAAAGAACTCTCCGCTGTCGCCAGTGCAATAGAAACTGGTGAAGAACTCGTGATACAACCGGGGCTGGTCCCGGGGAGGAAAGTTTATATAGCCTCCGGTCCCCTAGAGGGCGCTGAGGGAGTCATAGTCGGGCGTAGACAGAAGCAGCTTGCCTTATCTGTTCAGATGTTTAATCAGAGCGTTCTCGTAAAGTTGGATCAATTTACCAAAGTGGAAGTAATTTAACAGGCGAGGACGACGTGATTACTCATCTGTTTGCAGATGGTCCGGGTCTCGCGGATGACGATTGGTTCCTTCATCAAACAGCCGAGTTTACTCATCTATTAGGCGCTATCCTCGATACTGCGTCTCTTATTCCCGACCCTAACTGCTGAAAATCTTGTCCTAACTGTCCGAGAAAAGAAGACGCCGGCGCGGGCGGCTGCTGTTCTGCGGCAGGCTGTTGTGGCGCCGGGACTCTTCTGGGTCCACCAAAAGAATCAAGAACGAAACTGCTGATCGGATTCCCTGGGGTTATAGGCTGCGCAGAAGGGAGTACCGGAGTTCCAGGGCGCTGAGCAGAAGGAGCCTGGCCGGGGACCCTTGCCCACACATTTCCTTCAGCATCCGGGACTGTGCTCGGTTGTGACCCCACAATTCGTGACGGACTATAAGGCAACGCCGGCGGAAGCGAGGGTAAACCTGGAGTGGCAGCAGCGGACGGAGAAGACGGCGAGACCGGAGAAACCGGCTGAGGCGGTATGGTGATGGGCTTTGTTCCGGGAGGAGTTGCCGCACCGGGAGCTGGTTGAACGACTGGTCTGGCCATAGGCCCGGATGTACTGCCAACAGGTTTAGTTCCCCGTGCAGCTTTAGCGGTTGGAGCCTCCCGAATTGGTTCCGGTTTTTTCCTGGGTGCCACTGTTTTCGGATGTGTAGCTGGAGGCACTCGAATTAAAGACGGACTCTTTTCCGGCTCTGGAACCGGTTCAGGGGCCTGCGGCATAATTTGGGCCACTACTGTCGGTTTCTCCGCGGCTGCCGCTCCTTCAAATGGCAGAGGAGCCGCAACGACGTTTGTGCCCGTTGCCACAGGCGATCTTTGCAAACCCGTGTCCTTCTTGGTTGTGGTCCCGGACGCGGCAGCAGGTTTGACAAATCCGATCTCGGGTCCCGACGCAGCAACTGGTGAATCGGTTGTCTGACGGGGACCTTGAGTCAATGTGGTAGCCGGAGCCCCAAGCAAGGATTCCAGGAAGTTTGCCAGAACCGGCTGTTCCCAGTTCACGAGACCTACCGCATTTCCAACAATTTTGCCACTGCGATCAATCACGTAAGTTGTAGGAACTCCGGGTATTTCATAAATCGCTTCTTGTCTGGAATTAACCAGGAAACTCGTGGCCGCGCCCGAACCTAGTACCTGTTGTCGCAAAGACAAAAGATTGTGAGGATCAAATGCAAATTTGAAGGTAAAACCGTGTGCCCGACAGTAGGTTTGTTGCCGGCTCGCTTCGTCCACGAGGTTCACTGCCATTACTTCAAGACCTCTGGCCGCATATTTACGAAAAATTCTCTCCAGGATAGGTTTTTCCATGGAACATGGTGGGCAGTCGATTTTCCAAAAATTTAGTAACACCACTTTTCCGCGAAGCGACAACAGTGTAATCTGACGGCCGCTGAGATCTTGAAGAGCCATGTCGTTAGCAGCGCAAGGCGCAGGATACAATGAGAGGTTTAGCGCCTTCAACTGGTCGGGCAGAGCACCTTTGGATATTCCGTGACCGGCAATTACTATTATTGCAGTCAGCAGGAGCGAAGTAATTCGAGACATTGGCATGAGACATTTCCTGGACAAAGAAGCTCATAAAAACAGTAAAATACTATATCAAAATTGCTAATGTTTCAAGGGTTTCATCAAAAAGCTTTGTCTTGTTGCTTTTTTCTTAATGTTATCATATAACGCGCATCGTCCGGGGTGGCGAGGCGATCGCCGGCGCTAAGAGCGGGAGGAAAGTCCGAACTCCGCAGGGCAGGATGCCGGGTAACGCCCGGTGAGGGTAACCTTAAGGACAGTGCCACAGAAAGCAAACCGCCTTCAGGAAACTGCAGGCAAGGGTGAAACGGTGAGGTAAGAGCTCACCGGTTCTCGTGGTAACACGAGAAGCCAGGTAAACCCCATCCGGAGCAAGACCAAATAGGGAAGCGTTTGAGGATGGCCCGTCCGAAGCTTCCGGGTAGGTCGCTTGAGACGGCGGGTGACCGTCGTCCTAGAGGAATGATCGCCACTCGTTCATCGGGAACAGAATTCGGCTTATTGCCGCCCCGGACCCTCAAAAAAGGGGGTAAAGATGCCATCGCCTCCGGTCCAAAACGCTGGGAAAAACAAGAAAAACGCTGCCGTCGATTCGGTCAAGAAACTCAAGGGGTTGCCACTCTGGATCAAAGTCGTTCTCCCCGTAGGAATACTGGGAGTGATTGCTCTTGTGGCATACGGACTTGGAGTATTTACTCCGGTTTTTCGTCTGGCAGGGTTGATTGGCACTGATAAAGATATAAACTTTGTCCAATCGTTGCCTCAGCTTGGGGATATCGACCAGCCGGACATGTCCGCGAAAAAGGAAGAATCAACGCCGGTGGATCCGTCAAAAGCGCGGCTCCCCCTGTTGGATAAGCCTGTCCTCCTTGAAGGAAAGGTTGCGCAAGAACAATCTCCCTCGACGTCTGAATCATCGCCACACGCCCGCGAGAGAGCAAGTCCACAAGCAGTTGGCACAACCCCTCAGGCTCCCCCTTCCGGCGAACCGCCCAGCATCGTCACGCGACAACCCACAGCTCCCCCAGCATCTCGAGACGACGCATCCACCGGTGCCCCCAAAGAGCCGGAAAGCAGAGATTCAGGCGATAAGGAAAAGCAAAAAAGAGTAGCAGCAGCTCCGCCGGAAGACCTGGATTCTGCGGAAAAAAAGCCAAAGGAACCGGAGGCCGCTATTCCGCCCCGAAAGGTTCCGTCGCCCATTGCCGCTCGAAAACCGTCAGCGGAGCCGGAAAAGCAGGAACGAGCAGAGCAGTTTCAATTACCCGGTTCTCTCATCGTGAACATCCCGAAATATGCGGGGGTAATGCCAAAATGGGGTTTGATGGTGATCCTGGATGATTCGGCGATCATGGGAAGAAAGGGGAAGAATTGGAATCCCAGCCGGCTCCAGACAGCCATGAATTTGATCGGCAAGCTTCCAACGGCTATTGCGCCCGGTTCAAAAATAGCAGTCAGAGATTTTGTATGCGCGAAATCAGAAGGAAAGAAAAAGGCATCTGTCAACTGCTTGAGTAATATGCGTTATGATTGGGCTGAATCACCATTCAAAGGGCTCACGGACAAAGTCGGGCAGTCGTCCCCCGGCGGCATTAACAATCCCTGCGCTGCAGTGGCCTTTTCATTGAAGAAAGACTTCGCCGGTATTGGAGGAATGACACCACGCATTTTGGTGCTGACGGACGGTACGCCAAAATGCAACCATAGCGATCTATTCAACGCTTTGGACGAACACGGCAAGGACAAAGTAAGCGTGGATGTCATGGCACTCGGTATAAACAAGAAGCGACTAAACGCGTATTCATCTGTCACAAAAAGAACAAACGGCTTCTTCTTTAAGGTTGATAAGCCCTCGGATATAGAGACTGCTGTCAAACGCTACGATAAAGTTCTTAAAACCAAACTCATGGAGAAAGTAGAAATTCGGGGTGAGAAAGCTTCCCTGACCACAACTCCAGGGCAGGAGATCACATTGGTTCCGGGTTCATATTCAGTCGTGCTTCCTCTGGTGGCGGGGATTCATCCCTCAAAAAGGAGGATCGAGAACGTAAAGGTCGGCTCCGGCCAAACTACCGAAATAGAAGTAAAAAAAGGCCGTCCTATGGTCAAGATCGGTAAGAAACAAAAAAACGATTTGCCGGAATCTCCTTAAAAAGGATCATCGCCGAGAAAGCGGAGAACGCGAAGGAACTCCCGAGGTTCTTGCCGCAATCCACGATCAGATCACGTCAGCGGAATTGTTATTCTTAAACTGTGCGTAGCACATCCTCCTGTGTCAGGAATGAACTCCGTTTTCTCATGGCTTTCTGCGCAGTTTGCATTGAATTCTTCACCTAGCGGTGTACCGATTCCTTTTTACTTAGGAACCAGGTCTTTTTGCAGCTTATAGTCTATGCTGTCCACGAGAGCGTCCCACGATGCTTGAATGACATTCTCGTTGAACCCTACCGTCCACCAGACGTCTTCTCCATCTGTAGATTCTATAAGCACTTGTACAGTTGCTCCCGTGCCGGACGTGCCTTCGAGGACTCGCACCTTGAAGTCCGTCAGCCTGACCTGACTAACATTTGGATAAAACGCCTGAAGCGCTTTCCTGAATGCGATGTCGAGAGCATTTACCGGGCCGTTGCCTTCCGCGGCTGAGAATTCCATCTTATCGCCAACAACAATGCGGATGACGGCATCAGAGTAGGTCTTTGTATCTCCCTCTCTTTTGGCGTTGCTGACGTTAAATCCGTGCAGCGTGAAGAAGCTCTTGTGAAGATTCAGCATTCGTTTCATGAGCAGCTCAAAAGATCCCTCAGCGACATCATAGTGTGCGCCCATTGCTTCCAGGTATTTAATCGTATCCAGGATTTCCGGTACTCTCGGATCATCCGGTTTCAGGTCAATTCCGTACTGGGCAGCTTTCTGAATTATAGCTGCGCGGCCAGCCTGCTCAGACACCGGAAAACTTCGGTCATTTCCCACTAGGCTCGGATCAATGTGCTCATAGGCTATGGTATTTTTGATCACCGCGCTGGTATGCAGTCCTCCTTTGTGGGCGAATGCCGCGGCCCCCACATAAGGCTGCGATTTATTTGGTGTCCGGTTTGCCATCTCGTCGACGAATTCCGAAACATGCTTGAGCAGCTTTAACTTGTCAGTACCCGGATTGATCCTGCCGATTTTAACGGCCAGCGCCGGGATAATTGAAATCAGGTTCGCATTGCCGCATCTTTCGCCGATCCCATTGATGGTCCCCTGGACGTGAATTGCTCCTGCCTCTACAGCCATTAGGCTATTGGCGACTGCCACTGCAGAGTCGTTGTGAGCGTGTATACCCAAAGGGGTTTTCAACTGCGCAGAAACGTGTTTGATAACTTCGCTCACGTCCCATGGCATAGAACCGCCGTTGGTATCGCAAAGAACCAGTAGATCCGCTCCGGCAGCCTCGGCCGCACGCAAAGTTGCCATTGCATATTCGGGGTTTCGTTTGAATCCATCAAAGAAATGTTCCGCATCAAAAATAACCCTGGAAAAATGCGGTTTCAAAAATTTGAGCGAATCTCGTATCATTTCGATGTTCTTTTCAAGAGAAACCGCGAGGATCTCCTTCACGTGCAGGTCCCAACTTTTTCCCACAATGGTGACAACTGAAGTCTGAGCCTCTAGAACCCCTGTGATTTGTGGATCGTTTTCCGGGGCAAGCTCGGCTCGACAAGTGTTGCCGAAAGCTACCAGGACGGAGTGTTTAAAATGCATATCGTGAGCAATACTGAAAAAACGGCGATCCTTGGGATTTGATCCCGGATACCCACCTTCGATCAGGTCAATACCTAATTCATCGAGTTTTTGAGCAATTCTCAGTTTATCTTCAAGTGAAAAAGTGACGCCCCAGGTTTGGGAGCCATCCCTTAGTGTCGTGTCATACAGTTCAATCGCGTTCACGAAATTTTCTCCGGAGTGTTATTTGGTCGTTTAGAACAGTGTGTCATCGTCCAATTCCGCATCAAGATGTTTTTTCCAGCTCGAACGCGTCGTGTAGCGCTCTCACCGCGAGTTCCGCATATTTCTTGTCGATCACACACGAAATGTTGATCTCTGAAGTGGAAATCATTTGTATGTTGATGCTTTCGGCCGCGAGAGTAGAAAACATCTTGGCAGCCACGCCCGAATAAGAACGCATTCCCAGGCCGATTATGGATACTTTGGCAATATCGTTGGAGCCGAACACATGTTTGGCGCCTAAGTCTTGTCGGATTTCATTACAGATTGCCATTCCTTTGGCTAAATCTGCCACTGGTATGGTGAATGTCAAATCGGTGGTACCTTCAGCGCTCGAATTTTGAATGATCATATCTACGACCACATTTTCCTTGGCGAGGGCCGAAAAAATCTGAGAAGCCACTCCAGGCCTATCCGGGACGCTAGTAAAGGTTATTTTGGCGACTTTGACGTCGCAAGTTACCGCTCTTATAAGTTCTTTTTCCATATCAGCACTCTCCTCAGTGACCAAAGTCCCCGCAGCATTGTTGAAACTGGAACGAACAATTATTGGGACGTGATAACGCATGGCGAACTCGACCGCTCGAGTGTAGAGGACTTTAGCCCCCAGCGACGCCATTTCCAACATTTCTTCGTATGCTATTTTACTGATTTTTCGAGCTTTGCTGGTGATATTCGGGTCAGTCGTATACACTCCGTCGACATCTGTAAAAATCTCGCAGACATCCGCTTTCAGTGCTGCAGCAACTGCCACGGCGGACGTGTCCGAACCGCCGCGACCTAGAGTGGTTACATTATCGTTCTCGTCCACTCCTTGAAAACCCGCGACCACCACTATGTGCCCGTTCTTGAGGTCCGCCATAATAGATTCAGTATCGGTCTTGGTAATTCTTGCAGCGCCAAACGAATTGTCGGTAACTATGGGAATCTGCCAGCCGCAATAAGAACGTGCCTTGTAGCCCATGTTTTCAAGAGTCATGGCCAGTAAAGCTACCGTCACCTGCTCACCGGTAGACAAAAGAAGGTCCAACTCTCTCTCATTCGGCGTCGATGTTACTTTTTTCGCGATGCTTATTAGGCGATCCGTCTCACCGGCCATTGCTGAGACCACAACTACAAGATCGTTTCCCTGATCTCTATAGCCGGCTACTTTTCGGGCCACGTTTGCAATCCGCTCAAGGTCAGCGACCGAGGTCCCTCCATATTTTTGTACGATTAACGCCATACACTCTGCTCCTCAAACTGCCTGGTCCTGTGGGATGTTGAATCAGTTAAACAGTATAGGTCCGGTATAAGCGGAACAACTCTATATGCCTAATCGCTTAATATTATTTTCCATCGGAAGATTCCAGACTCCGGTTTCAAGCCATTCCAACCGAAAAAATCGCTGATTTTCCTCCTGACCATAATCAATGAAAATAGTTAACGGGTCTTGATGGAGATCGCGAATCTTCTCTGCCCACTCTACAATAAGCGCGGCTCCATCGTCCAGAGCATCTTCAAGTCCAATCCCATCAACTTGCCCGGAGTCTATCCGGTATAGGTCCGCGTGGCACACCTGGAACGGCCCCTCAAAACAATTTACCAAAGTGAAAGTGGGGCTGACCACCTCGTCAGGATCAATGCCGGTTGCAACTGAGATTATACCCTTTGCCAATCTTGTCTTACCTGTGCCCAATTCGCCAATCAGCAGAATCATGTCGCCGGGTCTCAGTAATTTACCTATTGCCGCTCCGAGGCGAATGGTTTCTCCCTCAGATGGAGTGATGATTTCGAATCTTTTCATATGTCCGGATTACCTCTGACACCATCCGCATTAACACTTTACGAATAATCCTTGTTATCATTCCTGACAAGCCTCAAAGCATTTCATACAATACTAATAATAGAATTTGCGGAAATCCTTGTCTGTCCCAGTAGTTTGTGTTAGTGATTGGAAGATAAATGGACCATTGGGGGTTTCTCGGCTGGAAGTCGTAATGGTCTATTTTGTAAAGTGTTGTTGAATGATAAATTTTATTAATTCTCTTCCAGCAATTTCAACTGAGTACCATGTCAAAACTGGGCTGCCCTTCGTGACGCTCAGTTATGCTCAGAGCCTTGACGGGTCGATTGCAGCCAAACGGGGAGAAGCCCTAGGCTTGAGCGGACCCGAGTCTCTCCGGCTAACTCACCGGCTCAGGTCCATGCATGATGCAATTCTGGTCGGCATCGGCACGGTTCTTTCTGATAATCCTCGGCTGACCGTGAGATTGGTCAACGGTCAAAACCCCCGCCCGATTGTGGTTGATAGCCAACTTCGGATACCACTCAATTGCAGACTTTTCAACGAGAATAGTGTCACCCCTTGGGTCGCGGCAACAGAGAAACATCCGGCCGGCCGCCGAGAAGCGGTCGAAGCTTCAGGCGCAAGTGTTTTGACCTTTCGATCGGATAATAAGGGACAAGTCGATTTGCGATTAATGCTGAAGCGGCTGGGTGAAATGGGTATTGGCAGTTTAATGGTTGAAGGGGGATCTCGTATTATCACAAGCTTCCTGTACGGTGGATTGGCTAATTACCTGGTACTGACAATTGCTCCGGTGTTGGTAGGCGGCCTCCGTGGAGTTAATGATTTGGGCCCCATGGAATTGCCCGGGATGCATTCGCTTAATCAATTAGGTCACAAGTGGCTTGGCAAAGATCTAATTTTATGGGGCAACCTCACCTGATCATGGAAGGACCCGCTCTTCAATTCAAAGAACCATATCGAGTTGAGGTCCAACAAGAACCGATACAGCTACCCGGTCCTCATCAAGTCCTTATAAAAACTATCCTTTCGGCAATCAGTCCTGGTACGGAGCTTTTGGTTTACAGGGGTCAATGGCCGGATGATTTACCCATTGATGCGACTATTCCGGCATTGGCAGGGAAGTTCCGCTATCCTTTAAAATATGGTTATTCAACAGTAGGCCGGGTTATTGAAATCGGCGCCGATGTCGATTCAACGTGGCTTAAAAAACGGGTGTTCGCGTTTAATCCACATCAGGCCTATTTCCTATCTACTCCCGACCAGTTGTTGCCCCTGCCCGCAGCGTTGCCCGCGGAAGACGCAGGGTTCCTGCCCAGCATGGAGACTGCCGTTAGTTTTATAATGGACGGCAGGCCTATAATCGGTGAATTTGTGGGTGTTTTCGGGCAAGGGGTAATAGGGCTGTTAACAACAGCCCTATTGGCTCGAATCCCTTTGTCGGCTATCATAGCTTTAGATAAATATTCGTTAAGACGAGAAAAGTCGCTAGAAGTTGGCGCCAGCGCATGTTTGGACCCGGGCGATCCCAATGTTCTTGAGCGTCTCCGCGACTCTCTTGGCATGGCCAATTCTGACGATGGATTGGATCTTGGATACGAGCTTTCCGGCAATCCGGAAGCTCTGGATCTGGCAATCAGCGTCGCCGGCTTTTCGGGACGCGTAGTGATCGGTTCCTGGTACGGAGCAAAAAGAGCGGCTGTGGATCTTGGAGGCCGTTTTCATAGGGGCCGCATCAAGATCATAAGCTCACAGGTCAGCAAGCTGGCTCCGGAATTCACCGGCCGGTGGACCAAGTCCCGTCGCCTTCAGTTGGCTCTGAAGATGTTATCGGAGATTCGGCCGTCAAATTTGATTACACACCGGTTCGATATTTCACAGCGCGGCGGAAGCTTATGCCTTGCTTCACGAATATCCGGGCCAAGCGCTTCAAGTGATTTTTACGTACGAGGACGTATAATGAGTTCATCTTATAAAGGACCGATTTTCACTGTGGCTGTCGAGCGCGATTTCATAGGTAGGCATTGGCTGTTTGGCGGCGACTGGGGCGCGGAGAACGAGATCCATTCGCACCATTACAAAGTGGAACTGCAATTGGAAGGGTCTGAGTTGGACCGCCATGGTTACTTGGTTGATATAGTGGATATCGAGGCCGCACTAGATGAATTGATAGCGCGCTATCGCGATCGCACTTTGAATGAATTACCTGAATTTAAAGAGCTGAACCCGAGCATAGAGCATCTATCGAAGTTTTTCTGCGAAGCCTTATCCGAAAGGATCCATGCGGATACTATTAGCGCGCTTACTGTTAAAATCTGGGAGAATCAGATTGCCTGGGCTTCCTATCGAAGAGAACGCAATTGAATCTGGGGCTGATAATTTATGGAAGTCTGGAGACTGTTTCCGGTGGGTTTTCTTACGACCGGATGCTGGTCGATTACTTGAAATCCAAAGGGGATCGGGTGGAAATTTTTTCCCTCCCCTGGCGTAGTTACGCTCGACATCTTTTTGATAATTTTTCCGGAAGCTTCATCCGATCACTCACCACTGCGAAGTTGGACTTGTTAATCCAGGACGAATTGAACCACCCCTCGTTATTCAGATTAAATTCAAAACTAAAGCGTTATGTGCAATATCCGATAGTCTCGATAGTGCATCACCTAAAATCAAAGGAATCTCGACCGCGATGGCAAAACGATTTCTACCGCAGGGTGGAACGAGACTATTTGAGGAGTGTGGATGGGTTCGTTTTCGTGAGCCATACTACCGGGTCTGATGTAAAAGCCCTCACCGGACAGAATGCCCCGTCAGTGGTGGCTTATCCGGGTCGAAATTTGCCGCATCCGGTCATTTCAGCCGAACAAGTTAGGATTCGTTCCTCTGAATCCGGCCCTTACGAGTCTTATTTGTAGGCAATCTTATCCCACGCAAAGAACTGCATACTTTAGTTGCTGCTTTGGCAGTTCTGCCCAAAGAAAGCTGGAAGCTCGATGTCATAGGCGGATTTGTGGATAAACGCTATGCCAAGGAGATACGGAAACAAATTGAACAATACAAATTGTCGGAAAACGTTTCTCTGTTAGGTGTAGTCGCCAACGATACATTAAGAGAATATTATCGCAAGAGTCATCTGTTGGCAGTCCCATCATCGTATGAGGGATTCGGCATCGTTTACCTGGAGGGCATGGAATCCGGACTACCATCGATTGCTTCGACCGCGGGCGCCGCGCATGAGATTATTACTCACGGCGAAAATGGATTTCTGGTCCGTCCCGGAGAAGTCTCGGCGCTATCCGGATTTATTGACGAGCTAATCCGGGATAGAGAAAAGTTGTTTCGGATGGCCTTAAATGCACTCGATCGATATCAGGAACATTCAACGTGGAACGAATCCACGTCGAAAATTGCAGAATTTTTTGAATCAATAGTATAGCACGAACGCTGATGGTGCTTGCTCTCCGCCAACACAGTTATCCGGTTGTCGAAAACATCGGCATCGCCATGCTATCACTAATCACGGTTGTAAATTTCCGTACTTACCATTCAAATAATCGATCAGAAATCTGGGATCCGGATCTTCTCCAGTGACCTTGGTTATTAACTTCCGCGGCAAGTATGTAGAGCCGTATGAATGAATATTCGCCCTGAGCCACTTCAAAAGGGGTTGAAATTCTCCTTGAGACATGAATGAGTCCAGGTCTACCAAATCGCTCTTCGCTCGATGGAAGAACTGGGCCGCGTAGAGATTCCCTAATGTGTAGGTCGGAAAGTAGCCTATGAGGCCCGAGGACCAATGGACATCCTGCATCACTCCCTGTGCATAATCAGGAGGCACCAGTCCAAGATACTGCTTCATTTTATCGTCCCACGCTTGCGGCAAATCATTTACTTGAATGTCGCCTCGGATGAGCGCCACCTCAAGCTCAAAACGGAGCAATACATGTAAATTATAGGTGACCTCGTCCGCTTCCACTCTTATCAGGCTTGGTTTGACTTCATTGATGGCAGACAGGAAAGTAGAGAGCGGGACCGTGGCTAAGCACGAGAACCTGGATTGGGCTTTCGGGTAAAAGTACCGCCAGAAAGCTTCCGAGCGAGCAACCATATTTTCCCACATTCTGGATTGCGACTCATTGATGCCAAGCGAAATAGGGCGACAAATCGGGGCGCCCCAGTGTTTTACCGGTAGTCCCTGATGATATATTGCGTGGCCCGCTTCGTGGATCACTCCGAAGAATGCTTCGTTAAAATAGTTCTCGCTATATCGAGTCGTTATTCGGGTATCCTCCGGACCTAACCCGGTAGTGAAAGGATGGGCTGAAATGTCCAATCGGCCCGCGTCAAGGTCATAACCTATCTGTCGGGCAACTTCGATACAAAACGATTTTTGATCCTGCATCGGGAAAAACCCATGCACGGCAGAGTCTTTCGTATTTGAACCGGCCTGAATATGCGCGAGAAGTTCTATTAAGGCTTTTCTCAGCCGCTCAAACAAGGGTTCCAGATTCTCTGCGGTCTCACCAACTTCGTACACATCCAGCAGGGCGTCGTATGGTTCCTTTTCAAATCCGACCGCTTGAGCCTCATCTTTCTTAAGACGCACTATGGTTTCCAGGTAAGGCCTGAAAAGTTTCCAATCATTCTTGGGCCGAGCCTTCTCCCATACTGATTGTCCTTCAGCAGCCGCGTGGGACAATGCCACAGCAAGCTTCTGTGGGATTTTAATCGCGCGGTCATAATACCTCCTCCACTCTCGGATGTTCACCGCTACCACCGATTCAGGATTTTGAACCAATACGGTACCTTCAATAGACGCCAGACATTCCCCCACAATAGGATCTGTGATCATTCTGTGGCGCGTGCCCGCGAGAGCCGCCAATTGCTCCACTCTGTAGGGGTTCCCTTTTGGAGGTATCTGGGTGCGTTGGTCCCAATCCAAGATAGCTCCGGCGGAGATCAAGTAAGCTAATTGCCTGCCGTGCTCCGATAATTTCTCGTAAGCTTGGTCCGGTTTCATGCGAGCCCCTCCCCGGCAAAATCGTTTTCAAGTGAGTATATGATATATACATATAGTGGCAGTATGAGGGAAGTATGCAAGAAGAATATAAAACCTCTGACCTGAGTAAAAAGGAAAAACAGAAAGTTGAGCGCGAAACTTTCGAGTCGTTAGAACCGCTCCATGATCATCGAGAGGGCCTCATCACGCAAGAGGCGCTGGAGAGGCTGGTACAAGAAAAGGCGGTCCGCGCCTCGAGACGAAAATGGGCCGGCAGATCACTGATAGTGTTTGGTGTCATTCTTATTCTTGGTTCCTGTCCGTTTTATGTGATTTCCGGAGCCGGATCAACTACGATTCTTGCTGCACTTGCTTTGATCGGCGGTGGAAGCGCTCTCCTAACATGGCGCCCACGATTGAAGAATACTAACGAAGCTATCCTCATTGCGATGAAATATGGAAACAGATTGACAGCCATGACACTGGCCCTTGAAATGGATATATCATTTAACAAAGCGGAAAAAATAATCCAAGAGCTTGTCCGCAGCGGGATAGCGGAAATTGACCTCGACCACAAAGATCCGGACCACACTATTACCTATAAGCTGAAAGGACTATGAACCCGGGAATGGTTAAATTGCGACCATTCCTCGGCCTGGACCGTATCACCGGCAAAACGGCCACGGATAATATGGTACCACCGGGTAGACCGGCCCACATGGCGTTTTCGGCTTAGACACTCCAGGTTTCTTGGGTTCACTTGGCTTGGGGATTGACGGCCTTTCCACCACTGGAGGCGGAGCGACAGGTCTTGCCTGTGGGGGAGCCACAGGCGTTGCTTGTGGCGGACTGACAGATGTTGGTGGGGGCGGAGCCACAGTTGTTGCTGGGGGTGGAGCCACAGTTGGTTTCGGCGGCGCTCCCTTTGCTGTTGGAGGCTGCGGCGGAGCCTGAGGTGTCATTTGTGGCGGTGCCTGGGGTGGCGGAGATCCCGGCGTAGCCGGGGGCGCAGCCTGAACCGGCGGAGTGGCCGCGACCGGGGGACCGGCCTTGGGTGGTGTTATCGTTTCAGGAGGTGCGCCGGTTACAGGCGGAGCCGCAGCAGGCGGCGGAGTGCGGCGACTTTCCCGGGGTATTTCAACCCGCGGTGGAGCCGGTCTCGCGCTCGGAGGTCGAATTCCAGGCGTTACCCCCGGTTCATAAGGTGGGCGGGACCTGGCCGTCGGAGGTTTGGGGGCTGGTGTGGATCTCTTTGTTTCCGGATAAGCGGGCGGTCGTTTGCACCGAGGCTTCGCCGGCACACATTGCGGCCTGCAGTAAGTCGGGCGCTCGGCGTAGCTTGGAGTGAGCCCTAAGCACGCTCCCAACAATTGGCAGGGAGCCAATACGATTCCCGAAACAACATCAAAAAGGCTGTCCGAGCATGGTTCGGGCTGCGGTTGACGTCCCCAACTATACTGAGCAAACAAGAGAGAACATGCCAATACCAGCAATAAAATGCGTTTCATAATATTCCCTACCCCCGGAACAGTCGGTGGATCGGCCCTCATGTTAAAGAACCGAACCGCAAAAGTCAATGCAGCCTCGGGAAACTCGTTTAGTATTCAGCCGTTTGGACGAAGCGCCTGCTTGAATGACATTGCGCGGAGTGACGGTAGGTCCGATTTGCAGATTCCGCACTGTTGATGGGCAAAAGGCCGCCCTCACTGCAATGCCTGGAATAACTGAAGGATCATCAAATTTGGTATCCTCTGAGTTACCCGGGGGCCGCGGGTTGTCATTGCGAGGAGTGAAATCCCCCGTTTCGCGGGAAAGCAATCCCCCAAGCTGTGAGATTGCTTCGCTCCGCTCGCAATGACATTCTTTGGCCGCATGTAACTGAAGGATTATCAAATTAAATATATCTGCTTGCGTCCTTGCTTAATGGCAAGATATGATCGCACATTCCGAGTCATGGCACATACACGCGAGGTGGGGAAATGAGTGACAAGCGGTTCCATTACGGTTGGGTAGTGATTCTGGCTGGTCTTCTTGTAACCATCGGGGCTCACGGGTTTGGCCGGATGTCATACACGATCATTCTGCCGGCCATGAAAGATGGACTTGGTTTCAACTACACTCAGCTAGGGTTGCTGGGTACCGGCAACTTCATTGGATACCTTGTGATGGCCATCATAGGCGGGTTCCTCGCGGCCCGATTCGGTACCCGGGTGGTGATTGCCTTGGCCCTGGTTCTAATGGGAATAACGATGCTACTGACGGGATTAGCTGAAACCTTTGGATTCGCGTTCGCAATGAGATTGATGACAGGTTTAGGCAATGGAGCATCCTATGTCCCCGCCATGGCATTGGGTTCGGCCTGGTTCGCTGTTGAACGCCGAGGTTTTGCCACAGGAATTGTTTCTGCAGGGATCGGCGGAGGCACAATGATCGCGGGCAGGGTCGTGCCTCTGATACTGGCTGCGTACGGGACGGACGGCTGGCGTTTTGCCTGGTACTATCTTGGTGGAGCAGTGCTGGTAATAGCTGCAATAGCCGCGATATTGATCCGAAGCCGGCCCGCTGACATGGGGTTGCAGCAGGTTGGGGCCAAAGGAGATACAGTAGTTGCCACTCCGCCGAAAGGAACGGCTGCCCCCCTTGATTGGGGTAGGATCTATAAAATGGCCCCTGTCTGGTATTTGGGAGTTGTTTATTTTATGTACGGATTTTCGTACGTCATCTACATGACCTTTTTCGCTGCTTATCTATGCAAAGAAATGGGAATGACCGCAGCAGAAGCTGGAGAGTTATGGTTTTGGGTAGGCTTGTTGAGCATTTTTTGTGGAGTTATTTGGGGCTGGCTGTCAGATAAGCTCGGCCGCGGATGGGGCGCGGCCCTGGCATATATCGTTCTTGCCATTTCTTACGCGATCATGGCGACAATGCAATTTAAGACGGGTTTCATTCTGTCTGCCGTATTCTTCGGACTTACTGCATGGAGCATTCCAACTATAATGGCTGCAACCGCTGGTGATTATGTGGGGCCGAGGCTGGCGCCGGCAGGATTGGGATTTATCACGCTGTTCTTTGGAATAGGGCAGGCTCTGGGGCCATGGATCGGCGGGTACCTCGCTGATATTACAAAGTCTTTCCAAGGTCCTTTTCTTCTGGCCGTCGGTGTGTCGGTATTAGGGGCTATTCTGTCATTGCGCCTGCGGCGAATCCACACTGAAGACTAGTAGTGCCCTTACTTGGGTTGAATGCCGGACCAACTCCCCCTCTCCCCCTATGCGTTAACATAAGCGTTCCGGTCCGCTCGTCCCATAGGGACGAGATGATAGTAGCCCGGCGATTCATCGCCGGGAAAGCGTGTCCAGTAGATTTCTAGTCCCGTGAGGGACGACTGATCTATTTATGCAGGTAATAGCTTCTTCAGTCGTCCCCATGGGACTGAACGACCTTTACTGGAGCCGCATTCTTTACCCGGCGATGAATCACCGGGCTACTCTCAGAGGTTCCTACGGAACCATAAATGCGCTTAAGTTAACGCCTATGCCCCCTCTCCCTCCCCTTTCCCGCCAGGGGAGAGGGTTTCAAATCCACCTCCCTTGACAGGGGAAAGGGGAGGGTGTCCTCTGCGCCAAAATCATGAGAGGCGCCGGCGCCCTCCCGCAGGCTTATACTATTTCACTTACAAAACTGGCAGCTTAGAGAGCTTCCTCAAGCATTTCTTCTCCGGAAGAAAAGAGATCAAATGTTATTAATAAATTTCTTTGAGTCGCGCTTACAAAGAGATGAAGTTTTTGTTGACTCTTTTTTCCATCATGGATTAGCATGAGTGACTGTTCGGAATGTGAGCGGTCACTCGGTAGAACAAGAAAGAAATTCTGTGTCAGTAAGCGTCGTCCCCACAACGGTCAAGAACCCGGAATTGGTGGAAAAACGGCGGGAGCAGATCGTTCTCGCTGCCATTAAACTCTTTTCACAAAAAGGCTTCCACAAAACCACATTGAGAGATCTGGCCGAAGAATCAGGACTCAGCCAGGGAAATATCTATGATTACGTCGGAACAAAAGAAGATATTTTCTTTTTGATCCACCAGTTTGCGGCCGGCTCAGCTATGGCCGCTATTAAGAAGAGCATCGAGGATATTCGAGATCCCATGGAAAAATTCAGGCGTATGATCCGAGCTGAATTCAATACCATGGATCGATTGGCCGATGCGATAATGCTGATCTACCAGGAAGGTCATATTCTGGATAAGCCTTTTTTGAGGAATCTGCTACGGAAGGAAAGAGGGCATCTCGAATTATTTGAAGCAGTGATCGAAGAGTGTCAAGCGAAGGGGCTGCTTAGGGACTGCAACCCTCGCGTCATATCGAACCTTGTTAAATCCATGGTAGATGCCTGGGTTCTCAAACGCTGGGACCTCAGAGGATATGCCACGGCGCTGGAAATGGAAGAAACTATTTTGAATCTTCTGTTTAAGGCATCTCTCGTCCAGGAGCCGAATGGCGCCTCTTATCGTGGTAATTTAGGGCTTTTGACCGGCCAATCAGTCCTCGTGATAAACGCAGGCACATTTTTGGGGACCGCCGTGCTTTCTTTTCTTGCTTCCCATGGCGTCCGTGTGGTCGCGCATTTGAATACTGTTCCCAAGAAAAGAGAATATCCTGTCGTTCCGGCAGGCGGCAAAAACGTTACCTATTTTGCCGAAAAGGACAAAGGACCTCCTACACCTGAGTTGTTTCGAAAAATAGAAGCTGAGTTTGGGCCCATGGATATCTGCATACATGACATGGGCATAGGTAATTTAAAGACTACAGCAAAGACAGACGAAAGGGCGGCAGCGGGCCGGCGTCTGGAAGAAAATCTCGCAAATGCACAGAATCTTGCGCCATCGTTGTATGAGCAGATGTCCAAGAGATCCGCAGGAAGAATCATCTATTTGGCGCCATGGTCATGGGACAAATTTGCCAACCCGATTCGATACGAAACCGTCAAGGGCGGAGTTGTTGCCTTGACAAAAACTCTAGCGAAAACTGCGGCACAGCACCAGGTGAATGTGAACTGCATCTTGCCGGGGTTCATCAAAACAACTCGTCCGTCACAAATCGAAAAAGAATTAGCGAACAATCTGAAGGAGCAGATCCCGGCTCGAAGGTTGGGGGAAGTAACAGATTTGATGGATTCCGTGTTGTTTTTCGCCGGAGATGCCTCCAAGTATGTGACCGGTCAAGTTCTCGGATGCACAGGCGGAGATAACTGAGTAAGGAGACACAAGAATGTCGATCTATGAAAAAAGGCCCTGGCTCAGTTCTTACCCAACGTGGGTTCCTCCGGACCTCGATACCGCAGGATTCACTCCAATAGAGGACTTCAAAGCTTCTGCAGCACGGCGTCCCGAAGCTCCTGCTATTTATTACTTTGACCACGTAATTTCATACGGCGAAATAGACCGCTTGTCGGATGCGCTGGCTGTGGCATTTCATGATCTCGGGCTGACTCAAGGCGATCGCATTATTGTGGACCTTCAGAACGTGCCTCAAGTTCTCCTAAGTGTTTATGCTGCATGGAAGCTCGGGGCCATTGTGGTTCCAGTGAACCCCATGTACAAGGAGAAAGAAACTCGCCTACTTTTGTGAGGATGCCAGGCCAAAGATATTTTTGACCTTGCAAGAAACCGCCGCAAATTTGGATCTTTCGTTTTTGCGCGAAGCTCAGGTGAAGACGCTCATTACTACTTCACCGCTTGATTTCTTGGCATCCGGGGCTGAAATACCCGGTCTGTTACAAGGAATTAAGCGGACTACTGTCGAAGGAGCATTGGAATTATCCGATCTCTTGGCAAAGTACACGGGGGAAAAAACCTGTTGTCGTCAAGGTGTCCGGCAGCGATATCGCTTATTTAACCTATACCTCGGGAACAACCGGCCGGCCCAAGGGTGCGATGAATACTCATGGAAACGTCGCATTCAGCGCTCGTGTATATCGGTCCATGATGCAGCTTGACGAAACGGATGTGGTCCTGGGGGTTGCTCCGCTATTTCACGTCACAGGTGAAGTGGCTCACTCGGCTGTTGCCGCGTTGGTCGGAATTCCGCTGGTTCTGTATTACCGCTTCGATCCTGGTGAAACTCTCCGACTAATTGAGCGTTGGAAAGTGACCATGACGGTCGCCGCGATAACTGTCTACATAGCATTGCTGAATCACCCTGATATCAAGAAAAGAAATTTGTCCTCCTTTATTAAGGCTTACAGTGGTGGGGCTCCGGTTTCCGAAGCTACTGTAAAGCAGTTTGAAGATCTTACAGGTCTATATCTTCACAATGTATACGGGATGACGGAAACGACTTCGCCGTCTCATATAGTCCCTTTGGGAAAAAAGGCCCCTGTTGATAAGGAGAGCGGGGCTCTTTCAGTAGGTGTTCCTGTCCCCAACTCGGTTATACGCATTGTAGATGATGAAAAAGGAACAGCAGACCTGGCACCTGGTGAAGTAGGAGAAATCGCTGACCGCGGTCCCATGGTTGTGCCTGGTTATTGGCAAAAACCCGAAGAAACCAACGAAGCCATAAGGGATGGTTGGCTGTTCACCGGTGACGTAGGCAAAATGGACGAAAACGGGTGGTTTTATGTTGTCGATCGCAAGAAGGACATGATTATCGCTTCTGGTTTTAAGGTTTGGCCGCGTGATGTGGAGGATGTAATCTATCAGCATCCCGCGGTTCGGGAAGCAGCTGTGGTAGGCATTGCCGACGAATATCGGGGTGAGACTGTAAAGGCGTATGTGGCTTTAAAGGATGGCATGGAGAAGGAAATCGTTCCTGAGGATCTGATATCCTTCTGTAAAAGCCGAATGGCTGCGTACAAATACCCTAGACAGGTCGAGTTTGTCCCTGAAATCCCCAAGACATTGACTGGAAAGTTTTTACGGAGGGCTTTGCGAGACAAGGAAAAATCATAAAGCAGGGAATCGATGAATGAGACGCATAACCCTTCAGTTAGTAGGGGCGTGGATTGTCATTGCGAGAAGCGAAGCGACGAAGCAATCTCGGATTTTGCCAGCCAGCATGAGAACAGAGATTGCTTCGCTCCGCTCGCAATGACATTCTTGGGCTGCCTGTATCTCAATGGTTAATGAGACGGTCGCTTCTGACTTGATCCGGGTCGGAGGCCTCGCGAAGAGAATCCGGCTTCAGTCTGATTCCCACTTGCGCTGGATAAATAGTCGGATCCCTGTTTCAGCAGGAACAAAAGTAGCAAAATTGAGCAACGATCCGAATTTCCGGAGCCACAGGCATTCAATAAGGAGTAACGGTTATGACTATGATGACCGGGAAAGAATACATAGAGTCATTACGGAAATTGAGTCCGGAAGTCTATTTTATGGGAGAAAAAATCGACAGAGTAGTCGATGAGCCCATGTTTCAGCCACACGTGCATACTGCCGCGCTCACGTATGAGCTGGCGCACGATCCTTTGCACGAAGAAGTAATGACAGCGACCTCTCATTTAACGGGTAAGAAAATTAATCGGTTCACACATATCCATCAAAGTATAGACGATCTGGTGAAGAAGATCAGAATGATGCGCCTGTTAGGTCAGAAAACAGGCACATGTTTCCAGCGCTGTGTAGGCTTTGATGGATTAAATGCTATCTATGCCATCTCCTATGACATCGATCAAAAACACGGGACAGAGTACCATCAGCGATTCAAGAATTTCCTGCAGTACGTTCAGGAAAACGATCTCATGTCCGCAGGGGCTATGACCGATGCCCGCGGAGACAGAAGCCTCAAGCCGAGCCAGCAGGCGAATCGCAATCTGTATTTACACATCTTGGATAAAACGAATGACGGAATAATCGTTAACGGAGCAAAGGCGCATATAACAGGTGTCATCAATTCTCACGAGATCATTGCGATGCCTACGAGGGCCATGACGGAGGAAGACAAGGACTTTGCCGTCTCCTTCGCCATCCCGGTAGACACGCCGGGGATAAAGCTGATCTTTGCTCGTCAGACTAACGACAGCCGCCGTCTGGAAAGTCCTCTGGACACGGGCAATCCGAAATATGCAAATGTGGGCGGTGAGGCTCTGATAACTTTCACAAAGGTCTTTGTCCCGTGGGAGCGGGTTTTCATGGCAGGCGAATATGAATTCACCGGGCAATTGGTGGAGACATTCGCCGGTCATCATCGCGCCAATTATGGCGGTTGCAAGGTCGGTCTTGCCGATGTGGTCTGCGGAGGATCGCAGTGGCTCGCAGACGCTCACGGGCTTGCAAAGGCTTCGCATATTCTCGATAAACTCACCGAAATTATCGCTATGGCCGAAACATGCTGGTCGTGCAGTTTGGCCTGTTCGTACGAAGGCCATCGGACTGCGTCCGGCGCCTATAGTGTCAATCCTTTGCTTGCGAGCGTCACAAAACTTAACATAACCCGCATGGTCTACGAATGGATGCGAATTGCCCAGGATATTGCCGGCGGAAAGATCATAACTCTGCCTGCTGAAAGCGACTTGAATAGCCCCGAAATCGGCGGAATGGTTGCCGAATATTTTGCGGGCAAGGCGGGAGTGGATGTCCGTGACATAATAAAAATGCTACGGCTCATAGAAAACATGTCCGTAGGCGCTGGATTGCCTGAAGCTATGCACGGCGCAGGGTCCCCCGCGGCTCAGAAGATAATAATCGCCCGTCGCAGCAATATCGAAAAGAAACGCGAGTTGGCCGAAACCATTGCCGGTATACGAAAAGATGAGAATTTCGAGAAGGTGATAGGAAAAACCGAAGAGGAACACTGGCGAGAGACTCAAAAGAAAATCAGTGAGAACCAGGTAAAGATTTGCACTGGAGTGGTCGGTCAGTCAAATAAGAAATAACAACAATCGTAAGCCGCCGGTGAGGAGGGGCGCGGATTTTGTCAGGCCGTGGCAATCTCCGAAACTTTGGGAGATTCCTAGTGGGACCGGCATCTTGCCGGTCATTCTAATAAACAGGCGAGACGTGTCCTACCAAGAACGCTCGCAATGACATTCTTTGGCTGCCTGTGGCCGAAGGGTTACCAGTAAGATGTTATTTTTCGGCGCACACAGCGTGCCGGAACGCAGATGCTCTAACGGCAGCCTCGGATGCCGGTAGACTATGAATTGAGAAATCAAGAACGACAGGTACAGGTCCGAGCGTTAAGAAAAAGGTCGGTCACGATCCTGTAGCAGCCTCTGAGAGTAGCCAGTCGATTCATCGTCTAGCCTCGACCGGAAAGGACGTTGAGTCCCTGGAAGAACGAGTGAAATCGTCTAAATAAGTCAGGTGCCCCTGCGCAGGAGATTCAGATTCTTGCTGATTTAGAAAAGCCGGTTTGAATGCCGGCGTATTGGACAATGTCCCCCTGGGACCGTGTGGGAACCGTGTGTTTTTGACGCGGTTGCAGAGAGGCTCCGCGTTGTAAAACAATAGCGCTGTTAGCATTTCAGAAATTCCGGTGATTACTATAAAAATTCAGATCCAATACTGCGGAGGCTGCAATCCGGAAATAGATCGTGGCTCCTTGGTGACTCAGTTGAAACAGCTTATTGAATCGGCCGGTATAAAGCCGATCCTCTGCAAAGACGATCAAGCCGATTGGCTGATACTGGTTAATGGATGCGCACGAGCCTGTCTTGAAGAGCAATTTCCCGAGTCACGAACCAGGCTCAAGCGCATATCGATACAAGGTAACAATTTAAATTATCGACCCGTGGCGGAAAATGAGCTGCCACGGACGATCTGGAACACGATGAGAAAACGCGATTCCTAGAGGACAGTCTCATGAATAAAGATCTCTTTGATCTCTCCGGCCGAGTAGCATTGGTTACAGGTGCATCCAAGGGTCTCGGGAAAGCGCTAGTGGCAGCGCTCGCTAGCGCAGGCGCTGATATTGCGCTTTACGCCAGGGACAAACAGGATCTCGAAAATGTAAAATCGTCAGTACAAGCCCTGGGCAGAAAAGCCGAAGCTTTTTGCGTCGATATTTTGGACAAAGCTCAAATTGATGAGAAACTTTAAGGCAACATTAGATTGCTTCGGACACATCGATATTCTTGTTAATAATGCCGGTGTCAATATACGAAAGCCTGTCCTCGAACTTTCCTCTGATGAGTGGGATCTTGTCATTAACACCAATCTGAAAGGTTACTTTCTGATGGCGCAAGCCGTCGTCCCTGACATGCTATCCCGCGGTTACGGTAAAGTAATCAACATGGCATCCATTCTAGGTGCCGTTGCTCTCCCCACCCAGCTTGCTTATGCCTCCAGTAAAGGGGGCGTAATCCAGATGACTAAAGTTATGGCCCTGGAATGGGCCAAGCAAGGCGTCCGAGTCAACGCGATCGGACCGACCTATTTCGAAACTCCTTTGGTGGCACAGTTGAGAAACGATCCTGAACGTTTTCAATTCATTGTCGATCGGACTCCCATGGGCCGTTGGGGTCAACCCGAGGAACTGGCGGGAGTCGTTATTTTTCTGGCTTCTCGAGCTTCGGATTTCATTACCGGTCAGACCATCTTCATTGATGGGGGATGGACCATCTGGTGACCATTTAACCCGTGTGAATGTAACGGGAATCGGATCCGGTGGTCCTCATATGCAATTAGATGGGCAGGAGAAATCCCGGATATAAATCCGGCCGATAAGAAAGGAGGAGTCATATGGGCAGGCAAGGGCGGACTCGTAGAGAGTTTTTAAAGGCAAGTTTTGTGACAGCGGCGGCGGCCGCGTTGGGACCTGGAGTCATGAAACCTGTGGGATTATGGGCAGCCACGCCGCAAATAAAAGGACCGATTAAAATAGGGTACCAAGCGGTCCTGTCCGGCACGCTCGCCGGCTATGGAGAATTCCACAAAATGGGCGCGGTGATGGGCGTAGAAGAGATCAACGCAGCAGGAGGAATTGCCGGAAACAAGATAGAAATGGAATTTCGGGATTCCACGCTCGCTGCGCCGGCATGTGTCCAGAATGCTCGTTATTTTGTGGATAGCTGGGGTGCCGACTTTCTCGCGGGGGTGGATTCTTCCGGTCAGGCCTTGGCCGTCGCTCCTGTAATGGGTGAGCTGGATCGGATCATGATGGTTACACACGCCGCAACGGAAAAGCTGACTGAGGAGGAGGTCTTCAAGAAAGGCATCAAGCAGATGTTCCGCATCTGCTCTCCTACTTATCAGGACGGCAATGCGGCAGCATTCGTTGCAAAGGATCTGCCTGCCAACACCTGGGCCACCATAAGCCCGAAGTACGAATATGGATACACCTGCTGGGCCATGTTCAAAGACACACTCGGCAAACTTAAACCCGGCGTTCAGTTCACGGCCGAGTCGTGGGCACCGTTTGGGACGACGGATTTCCGCTCACACATAAACACGATTATGGATGCCAAACCTGAAGGCCTATATTCTGTGGAATGGGCCGGCGAACTAATCAGTATGATGAAGCAGGCCAACCAGGCGGGAATGTTCGATAAGATCAAGCACGTCATGCTGCCGGTAGGCGCTGCTATGGATGTTCTGGAGGGGCTAGGAGCCGAGATGCCTGATAATATGTGGATTTCAGGCCGGTATTTCTTCCTGTATCCGGATAACGCGCAAAATAACGACTGGGTGGCTCGTTTCCGGAAACGATGGAATCATTACCCTGCTTATGTTTCTGAAACTGCTTATTCGACGATGTTCGCTTTTAAGAAAGCGGTCGAGGCGGCCGGCTCCAAGGAAACGGCCAAGGTAGTTCAAGCTCTGGAAGGAATGGAACTCGATTCTCCCGGCGGCAAACGAGTTTTCCGGAAAGAAGATCACCAGGCGATGTATGAGGTGCCTTGGGGATTGACCAAAGCTGACCCGAAGTATCCGTTCAAGATCATGGGGAAGCAGGTGGTGGTCCCTGCAAAAGAATGTTTCAATCGGCCGCCATTCACCGGAGACAACACGAAACCGCCATTTAAGGCTTAACGTCGGATCGCTCTCAGACAGGTGTGACCGGACGGTATATCTCCTATATGTTCTCCCCCCTTGTTAAAAAGGAAGAGGGGGATTTTGATCCAGTATTGAAATCCCCCTATCCCTTTGGAAAGGGATTCTAGGAGGTATGCGGAAGCGGGGAGTAGTCTATGCTGCAATCTCTCGTACATGTTTGCCTTGCGGGGATCTCCACGGGAATGTTCATCTGGCTGGTTGCCAGCGGACTGACCCTAATATTCGGAGTGTTGCGGGTGTTGAATTTCGCCCACGGCAGCTTCTATATGCTAGGCGCCTATGTCTGTTTCACTGTTCTGAAATACATGGGCAGCAATTTTTGGCTGGGACTTATATTCGGTCCTTTGGTCGTGGCTGCTGTCGGGTACGCAATGGAGCGATTTCTGCTCAGGTACGTTTATCATTTGGAACTCCCGTACCAACTCCTCCTGACGTTCGCGATGGTTCTGATCTTCGACGATACGGTCAAAATGATCTGGGGTGCCGGATCCATGGGCTCGCCCACGGTTCCGGGGTTGTCCGGTTCAGTATCGATTCTGGGACGCAATTTCCCCGTATATAACCTCTTTATCATAGCCGTCGGTCCACTTGTCGCGTTGGGTCTCTATGGGCTTGTGGAAAAGACCTGGTGGGGTCGAATTGTTCGCTCCGCGGCATCGGATCGCGAAATGGCATCGGCAATAGGCATCAAGGTGCCGATATTATACACGGCGGTTTTTATGTTCGGTGCCTGGCTTTCCGCTATGGGAGGGGCGCTCGCTGTTCCGTACGTGGGGTTGATTACCCCGGGAATGGGTGAAGCTATCATCATTGAGGCCTTCGTCGTTGTCGTGATCGGGGGATTGGGAAGCCTTCGGGGAGCGTTCTTAGGTTCGCTGGTAATCGGACTCCTCAACTCTTTTGGAACAAGATTCATACCGATGCTGGATATGTTCCTGATATTTATTCTTATGGCTGTCGTCCTATTGTGGCGACCTCAGGGATTTTTTGCAGAGGCAAACTCATGAATCCATACCGGACATATCTCTTATTGGGACTCTGCTTGGCCGTCCTTCTGGCAATCGGCTTATTTTCAGGCCCATTCATTCTGTATATCGCAATGCGAGTCATGATTCTCGCAATTTTCGCGCTAGGGTACAATCTGCTCCTGGGCAGGACCGGATTGCTGTCGTTCGGCCACGCGGCCTTTTATGCCGCAGGCGGATACGGACTCGCACTTTCAATGATTCATATTTACCCGCATCCGCTCCTCGGGATACTTGTCGGAATCGCCGCAGCCAGTGTATTGGCGCTTTTTATCGGATTTTTTTCAGTGAGGCACACGGAAATTTATTTCGCCATGCTCACTTTGGCCTTTGGCATGATGGTCTTTTCTCTCATGTGGAACTGGCGAAGTGTTACGGGTGGAGATGACGGGCTATACGGAATTACCCGCTCCTCCATTTCTTTGGGACTGTTCAGTTTTTCCATTAGGACGCAGTTTCAATACTATTTTGTCGTGCTTTTCTTCTTTCTGTTGAGTGTGCTCCTCATTTATCGCATTTATCGGTCCCCGTTTGGACTGGTTCTTGCCGGCATCAGAGAAAATCATATCCGAACCGAATTTGCTGGATTGGCAGTGAAAGCGTATCGCCTCGGGGCCTTTGTAGTGTCAGGGGCATTCGCCGGGCTCGCCGGAGCTTTGGCTGTTTTGCTCGAAAGCAACATTACTCCTTTTGCCGCGCACTGGGGTCGGTCTGCGGAGCCCGTGTTGGTCAGCCTCATTGGTGGTTTGCACACTTTTTTAGGGCCATTGGTCGGAAGCATTGTTTTCGTAGTATTGCGAGAAGTTGTTGAGCGTTTCACTCACAACTGGATGTTCTGGTTCGGAGTAATCCTGCTTGCCATTATCATGGGATTCCGGGGCGGGATTGTTGGGTCGACTGCCGACATCCTCAAGCGATATTGGCGAACCAATTAGCGAGATGCGCTGATAGGAAGTACTAATATGCCTGAAACCTTGCTGGAAGTACGTAAGCTGAATAAAGCTTTTGGAATGGTCGTAACTGCGAAGGATTTGGATTTTTCCCTTTACCGCGGTGTGCTTACTTCAGTAATCGGACCCAATGGCGCCGGCAAATCGACCCTCATCAATGTCTTGAGTGGTTTTCTGCCCCAGGATTCGGGCGAGATATTGTTTCAAGGACGTGACATATCCTATGAACCTGTTCATACTCGGGTGAGACAAGGATTGTGCCGATCCTTTCAGGTTGTAAATGTATTCCATAATCTGACCCTTTTTGAAAATGTGGCTATCCCGATTTTTGCGCTCAAGAAAAGGGCTCACAGGATGCTGAAAGCAGTTACAAGTGATATCGAAGTCTCTACTGACGCGGAGAGCGTGCTGGACCGTGTCGGGCTTTTGGATCAAGCACAGATGCCTGCCAACGCCCTGTCTCACGGGGATCAACGCTTGCTGGAAGTGGCGATTGCTCTCGCTGCCAAACCTAAGCTGCTATTCCTGGATGAGCCCACAGCCGGGATGAACCCCCTGGAGAGAACGAAAATTCTTCATAATATCCGGGAGCTTGCCAGTACCGGAGATGTTACTTTCGTCATAGTCGAGCACGATATGGATGTGGTCTTTTCGTTATCGGACAGGGTGATTACGCTGCATCGCGGGGAAATAATCGCGGACGGAACTCCGGATGAAATCAAAACGAATCCTCAAGTTCGTGAGGTCTACCTCGGCGAAGAGGTGACAGAATGATGTTGCAAGTGAAGCGAATCAACACCTATTATGGCACTTCCCACGTGCTTCAGGATATCTCGCTCGAAGTGAAAGCCGGGGAATCAGTGGCGCTTCTGGGCCGGAACGGGATGGGCAAGACCACAACACTCCGTTCCATAATAGGATTGACTCCTCCCAAGAATGGTTCCATCTATTTTCAGGGCGAACAGATCCATAGATTGCCGCCGTACGATATAGCGCATCTTGGAGTGGGCTATATACCCGACGATTTACGTATTTTTCCTGACCTCACGTGCGAAGAGAACCTGGAGATCGCCCGGCGTGTCTGCAAACGTTCAGGGTATTGGACCAGACAAAAGGTTGAGGAGCTTTTCCCTGTATTGGCTGATCGCCGCAGGCAAAAAGGCGCAAGCCTCTCCGGTGGCGAAAAGAAGATGTTGAGCCTCGGCAGATCTCTGATGATGAATCCTAGCTTGATCCTGCTGGACGAACCATCCGAAGGGCTGGCTCCCTTGGTGCGCCGCAGGCTCATGGAGACTATTCAAGAGATACGCACCCGTGGTATGACAATTTTATTGGCAGATCAGAACCTCAAATTTTGCGCCAAAGTTTGCGACCGAGCCTACATCATTGAGAAAGGCTCAGTCGTTTACGAAGGGAGCATAGACGCTATCTGGTCCAATGAAGAAGTGGTTAAGCGCTATCTTGTGGTTTGATAAAGCCTGGTGAAGAAGCATTTGAGGAGATTGGGATTTATGAAAATCCTCGTTGGGTACGACGGATCAGGTCCATCGAAAGAGGCTTTGAATTTAGCCAAGAAACATGCCCAGGCATTTGGGGCTTTTGTTTATGTTATAACGTCTCTGGAATCGGATACTGGCATCGATCAGATCAGACATTGCGAAGAGGAATTGGAGTATACAAGACAATTCCTTTTAGAAAGCGGAATTGAGGTGGAAACCCATCTTCTCGTTCGAGGCTTTAGTCCGGGAGAGGATATTGTCACGTTTTCCCTGGACAATGAGGTAGACGAGATCGTGGTGGGCTTGAAAAAAGTGTCAGCAGTGGAGAAAATGATTTTTGGATCCAACGCTCGTTACATCATTCTACATGCCCACTGCCCTGTAGTGTCGGTGAAATGATTCTGCTGGCCAGCTTTAGCAGGACGGAACGTGAGAGATGCAAAACTTTTCGATCCAGGATCTTTATCGGATCCCCTCACTTTTTGTTTCCATTCTCGATTGTTCGTACAACGGAATAGTAATAATCGACTCCGCCGGAATCGTGGTGGTGTACAATCAGGCAGCAGCCCGCATGCTGCGCGGTGAACAAGGCTCACCCATAGGCCTTCATTTTTCAGAGATGTTGCCGGAAACCTGGCCTGACCTGAAAGACATACTCGAAACCGGGCGACCGCAAATTGGAAGAAGAATAGTCCTGCCTCATGCCAATATAATTGCTAATCGCAATCCGATTGTCATGGATGGCCGTGTTGTAGGGGTGATCAGCGTTTTTCAGGATATCTCCGAATACGAAGCCATTATCTCGGAATTACAAGGGTACAAGGAACTCCATCGGGAGTTGGAAGCCATCTTCGAGTCCTCGTACGACGGGTTCTACATCACGGACGGGGACGCGAATACCATTAGAGTAAATAGCGCTTACGAGCGTATCGCCGGGCTTTCACGCAAGGACGTTATCGGCCGAAATATGCGAGACTTGGTGAAAGAGAGGGTATTCGATCATTCTGTGACATTGGCGGTTTTGGAGAAGAAGGCTCAAGTCACGATCATGCAGAACATTAAAGGGAACAAGCAGGTCATGGTGACCGGCACTCCCATTTTCGATGAGGAAGGCGCCATCGCACTGGTGGTGACGACAGTCTGCGACATAACCTTACTCAATAAACTCAGGGCCGAACTCGAGGAAAGCCGGCGTCTGACCACTCGCTTTCATCAGGCCATTCTGGAACAGGAAAAATACGAACACGCGCTGCAAGACATGGTCATCAAGAGCAGTGCTATGAGCCAAGTGATGCAAAAGGCAGTGAAGGTCGCCGGCGTGGACACCTCGGTGCTTCTGTACGGGGAATCGGGCGTGGGAAAGAGCATGCTCGCCCGCATCATTCATCTGATGAGCCCCAGAAAAGAGCGGCCATTCGTCAAGATCAACTGTGGAACCATACCTGAGTCGCTTATGGAGAGTGAACTGTTCGGTTACGCCAAAGGGGCTTTCACTGGAGCGGCGCCCGAAGGAAAGGCGGGACTCATCGAAGTGGGCCACACCGGCACGGTGTTTCTGGATGAAGTGGGTGACCTGACTCCCGCTATGCAAGTCAAATTGTTACAGGTAATCGAGGAGAAGATTTTTACCCGAGTAGGTAGCACGAAGCCCACTTCCGTCGATGTCCGTCTCATCGCCGCCACCAATAAAGATCTCATGCAGTTGGTTCGCACCGGCGGGTTCCGAGAAGACCTATATTACAGACTTAACGTCATTCCCATTAACATTCCTCCCCTGAGGATGCGGAGAGAGGATATCCCTGCTTTGGCAATGAACATACTCGAGAAGTTCGGCCTAACTATGGGATTCCGGAAGCGCATGGAACCGGAGGTCCTGGACAGTCTTCTCCGCTATGATTACCCGGGCAATGTTCGGGAATTGATAAACCTCATGGAACGAATGATAATCATGAGTGACGCGGATCTGATTTGCCAGAGCGACCTTCCGCGAGAATTGAAAGAGTCGACGCCAATGTTGCTTGAGTCGCTCGAGAGTGGGGGTAGCCTCAAGGAGGCGCTTGCAGCTGTGGAAGCTCGGCTGATATCCGCGGCGCTTCACAAGCATCAAACGGTGGCGTCGACTGCTCGCGCCCTGGCGGTTCATCCTGCCACGCTGTGGCGGAAGATGGCGAGATATGGCATTGACCCTGGTGACGCAAATATGCAACAGCATAGCAATAATGCAATACCACGTAAGGATTAAATTATATTAGTTAAAGCCTTCACGACGAGCAATACAAGCAATTGCCTGTCGCAAAAACGCAACACTGACCCACCGTCCGCCCTCCTCGTTTCGTCAGTAGATTCAGCCGATTCGATTGCCGGCTGATCAGTGGCACGCTTGTTGCTCTTACCTACCATCACCACGGTAACAATTCCACCGCCTTATAACACGACAATCTAGAGCAAAGGAGAAAAAGCATGCTGAAGAAAGCGTCTTTTGCATTGATTTTACTGGCCGTTCTGGGCCTGGTGCTGGCTCCCGTCGCAGCGGTCGCGCAGGAAAAAGTCATAAAAATTGGGTCCATGTTCCCCATGACGGGCCGGCCCGGCCAATACGGGCTGGATTCCGTGGACGCGGCCGAGATGGCAGTGGAGGAAATCAACGCCGCCGGTGGTGTAGCCGGCTACAAGTTGGAATTCCTGAATACCGACACTAAAGCCAAGCCTGACTATGCAGTGAGAGTCACCAAGCGCTACATCACGGAAGACAAGGTCCACTTTCTTTTCGGAGTAGTAAGCTCTGCGGTGGGCCTGGCGGTGACAGAGATTTCCAAGCAGTACAAGAAGATCTTCGTCGCCACGGACCATGCTTCCACACAGCTCACTACGGACAAATTGCAGCCCTATTACTTTCGAGTTTCCAACAACACCTTCCAATCGATGGCAGCGGGCGCTCTCTACTTAAAGGAACTGAAGCAGACTAAGCCCTGGGAAACTCTAGCTTACATAGGGCCGGACTACGCCTACGGTCACGACCAGTGGGAGGAGCTCAAGTACAACCTGGACCGTTTCGGCGTTAAGTACAAGGCAGTCGGCGAATACTGGCCCAAGCTTTCGGCGCCTGACTACACGGCTTTTATAACCGCCATTATGAAGGACAAACCTGACATTCTGGTAAGCGGTTTCTGGGGCGGGGACACTGTAGCTTTCATTAAGCAGGCTCTACCGTATGGACTTTTTACCAAGATGCTCTACTTCCATCCCGACGCCGGCGGTAATTACGAAGTGATGCAGGCAATGGGCTCGGAACTGCCACTGGGGTTGGTGCTCAGTGCCCGGCACCACAATAACTGGCCGGATAGCGAGCTTAACCGCAAGTACGTGGCAAAATTTCATCAGCGCACCGGTCGGTACCCAACTTATGCCGCTGAAGGGGCTTATGCAGGCGTCTATGCCATCGCCGAGGCAGTAAAGAAGGTGGGCAATCCCGATGATACCGAAGCCCTGGTTAAGGCATTTGAAGGGTTGAAAATCAAGCTTCCCGAAGATCCTGACGATTTCACTTTGTACATCGACCCTGCATCCCATCAGATAGTTCAAGTTCAGGCAATCGGGGTGACCGTGCCCGATAATAAGTTCCCACCGGCCCAACGTATGTTGGGCGAGTGGAAGATATACAAGGCGGAAGACCTCCTGCCGCCCAAGGATTTCCGTAAGAAGTAATCCGAGTGATTTCTTGGTCCCCTTGTTTGGTAGGCTATGGAGAGTGTCTATTTCCTTGTACCAAGCATACAAGTTCCGAGCGAAATCAGATGAAGATGGTGGACAGCTATGAATAGCGTGAAGACGTTCCAGACGGCGCCACGAATCCTTATGGGGCCTGGGTCGCTTAATCAGATTGCGGATGAGGTCAAGCGACTGAATGGCGAGCGGGTTATGATCGTAACCGATCAGAACCTGGTCAAGACAGGTATCGTGGGTCGTGTAGAAGGACTTTTGAACGCGGCGGGGATTTCGGTAAAGCGTTTCGATGACGTGGAACCGGATCCCCCATACCAGACTGCGGCTCAAGCCGCACTTCGTACGAAGGAAATGAAGGCGGATCTTGTCCTCGCCATAGGGGGAGGCTCGGCCCTGGACATCGGGAAGGTGGCATCGATACTGGTCACCAATGTGGATGAGGTGAATTCGTACTTCGGCATCGATTTGGTACCGAAGCGGGGCGTGCCAACCATTGCGGTGCCCACAACGGCCGGTACAGGCAGCGAAGTCACACCGATAGCCATTCTTTCCGATCATGAGGACAAGCTGAAAAAGGGGATTGTGAGCCCTTATCTGTTTCCCTCTGTGGCTATTCTGGATCCTGAACTGACTTTAGGATTGCCGGCAGCCGTTACTGCGGCCACCGGGATGGACGCGTTGATACACGCTGTTGAAGCTTACACTTCAAAGAATGCCTATACTGTTTCCGATGCGCTGGCTCTTGAGGCAATGAGGCTGATCGTCCCAAACATTCGAACTGCTTACGCAAATGGATCGGACCTGGCAGCCAGAGACAGCATGCTTCAGGGGAGCATGCTGGCAGGGATGGCATTCGCAAATGCGGGGGTTACTGCCGTGCATGCGTTCGCCTATCCTATCGGCGCGGAATTCCATATACCGCACGGCGTTGCCAACAGCGTTATGCTGGTGCCGGTAATGGAATTCAACATGATGGGAAACCTGTCGAAATTTGCGCACATGGCAAAGGTATTTGGAGAAGGCAGTCGTGGGCTCAATGACCGCCAGGCAGCGATGGTTTTTATCGAGGCCCTCCAAACCCTAGCAACAGACCTGAAGATTCCTGGCCACCTGAGAGAATTCGGAGTCAAAGAAGACGATATCCCAGCCCTGGCACAGGGTGTGATGAAAGTTACGTGGCTTTTGGCCAACAATCCACGTGAACTGAAGCTCGAGGATGCGGAGGAGATCTATCGTCGGGTCCTTTAGCAACATGGCCGTTGGAAGTCCAACGATCCGCATCATGACCGGAAGTATCCGTGTGGTGATCTGATCAATTATTGCGAGGAGGATGCAATGAGGAGGTTCTTACTTGGCATGACGGTTCTGGCCCTGATGTCAGCCGTCATTGTATGGCCCACAGCAGTTCTAGCTCAAAAACCGGTGAAATTGGGATTCGCCTATATCATGTCAGGACCGTTGGCAGTGTATGGCGAGTTTGCAAAGAATGGAGCCCTACTGGCGATCGACGAGATCAACAAGGCCGGCGGGATTGACGGAAGAAAGATAGAGGCCGTGTATGAGGATGAGGCGGGCAAGCCGGACGTGGCAATTAGAGTGGTCCGGAAGCTCGTCTACGAGAATGGAGTGGATGTGGTAATCGGATTGGATTCCAGCGGGTCTGCCGCTGCAGTAGGTCCGTTGATGAAAGAGCTTGCGACGCCTCTGATAGTGACCCATGCAGCTACCCCTGAGATCACGGGCAAGAAATGCTGCAAGTACACATTCCGCATATCTCTGAGCGAAGATCAAAACATGGCTATGGCAGCGACGATAGCCTCGGAAATGAAGGCTAAGACTTGGACCACAATAGCCCCGGACTATGAATTCGGCTATCAGTCGTGGGAATTCTTTCAAAAGTATTTGAAGGCAAAGAAGCCCGGTGTAACGTTCTCTTCCACATCGGAAGCGGCTTTTGCGCCTACGAAGACAACCGATTTTTCACCCTATATAAGCAAAGTCATGAATGCCAAACCTGAAGGGGTTTTCATATCTCTTTGGGGAGGCAACCTGATTGATTTTGTGCGTCAGGCAGCGGACATGGGCTTTTTTGACGGCAAGTTCGACGTCCTCATGTCGCTGGGGGCTGCGACCGAGGTCCTGACTTCGCTGAAAGAAAAGATGCCGGTAGGAGTCTGGGTCGGGACCCGTTACTGGTTCCTGGGGAATGACACACCTGAGAACAAGGCATTCGTCAATGCGTACAAGGAGCGTTACAACGTATATCCGTCTTACAACGCTCACGGGGCCTATGCGGCAGTCCATGCCTATGCTGACGCAGTAAAGAAAGCGGGCTCTACGGACAAAGAGAAGATCGTAAAGGCTCTTGAAGGGCTGTCATTGAAGCTTCCTGTTGGGCAGGTCACCATACGCCCGGAAGACCATCAGGCCGTCACCGACGGGATCTGGGGAAAAACTGCGGCGGACCCCAACTACCCGATTAGAATTCTCAAGCCAACCAAGAGCTTTTTGGGAAAAGACATCACGCCGCCTGTTGAAGAAACAGGTTGCAAGATGCAGTAGAGTACAGTTGAGCGGCTTTCAAATAGAGGTTTGCAAAAGAAGGGTACGAACTACACGATTGTTCGGAGGCAGTAAGTGGAAGGATTTCTTGTAAATCTCCTGAACGGTCTCTCCTGGGGCATGCTCCTGTTCCTGATCTCTATGGGATTGACCACTGTCTTTGGGGTCATGGGCGTGCTGAATTTCGCCCATGGCTCTCTCTTCATGCTCGGTTCCTACGTTAGCATGCAGATCGCCCGATGGCTTATGCCATTCTGGCTGGGTCTTCTTATTGCGCCCCTGTTCGTAGCAGGCGTCGCCGTGCTCATCGAGCGTTTCCTGCTCCGTAATGTGTATGGTCGCGATGTTAGCTTCCAGCTTCTTCTAACCTTCGGCGTTATGCTTTTCCTTGATGATGGAATTCGCCTGATCTGGGGGCCTGCTTACCATGTGGTAAATCCTCCGGAGCTTCTTTCCGGGGTCGTACCCATCTTTTCGCAAACCTATCCGGTCTATCGCTTGTTTCTTGTGGTTATTGGGCCCTTGGCTGGGCTCGCTCTATGGGCCTTTTTTTCCTTCAGCCGATGGGGAAAGACCATTAGAGCTTCTGCCATGGATCGAGAAATGGCTGGGGCAGTGGGAGTGAAGGTGCCTCTGCTGTTCAGCTCTGTGTTCGCCTTCGGGGCCTGGCTTGCAGCGCTGGGAGGTGTTTTGGCGGCCCCTCATCAGAGCGTCGGACCAGCCATGGGGGAACAGATAATCATTGAGAGCTTCATAGTCGTAGTTATTGGAGGAATGGGCAGCTTTGCCGGAGCTTTTGTAGGATCTCTGGTGCTTGGAATCCTAAGCTCTTTCGGGACCAGCCTGGTCCCTAATGTGGAAATGGCGCTGCCGTACATCCTCTTAGCGCTAATCTTGCTTACCCGGCCAAGAGGTCTTTTTGGAGAGGAGTCATGATATGAAAGGGCTCTTGGAACATCCGGTTTTTCAGGGTTTTGTTTTGATAGTCTGTCTTGCAGCGGCGCCAGCGGTGTTATCCATGTACGGGGTGATAATTCTTACCGAGATTCTCATCATGAGTCTGTTCGCGATGAGTTTCAACTTACTGTTTGGCTACTCGGGGCTTCTTTCCTTCGGACAGGCAGGTTTTTTTGGGGCCGGCGCCTATTGTGCCGTACTCACATTAATCCACGGACCGAACTCCTTCTGGATTGCATTGGTCGTGGGGATTGTCGCCGCCGCCATCCTGGCGCTCGTTATCGGATGGCTGTGCGTGCGATTGGACGAAATATATTTCGCCATATTGACCTTGGGCTTTGGCATGATGCTCTTCACCCTGGTCCACAACTGGAGGAGCGCAACAGGTGGAAGCGACGGATTGGGCAACTTTGTTTTACCCACCCTGAATCTTTTCGGCTGGCAGGCCAATCTCTTCAACCCGAAGAATTTCTATTTCGTGGTGCTGACGGTGGTTGCCATAGGCGTGATCGTCCTGGCGCGAGTCGTGAGGTCACCGTTCGGCCTCTTGCTGACAGCCACGCGAGAAAACCACCAGAGAGTTTCTTTTGTGGGAGCGAATGTCCGATCGCTCAGACTGTTTGCGTTCGTGATCGCCGGGACTCTTGCCGGAGCAGCCGGGGTCCTGTTTGCTCTTTTCAATCGCATAGCGTCACCCGAGATGCTCCATTGGGCGTTTTCGAGTAAAGCGGTCTTGATGACCATCCTCGGCGGTTCAGGAGTGTTCCTGGGCCCCGCGGTGGGCGCCGCCATATTCTTCGTGCTTGAGCATTACATCACCTCGTTCACCAATAGCTGGATGGTCTTCCTTGGAGCGATATTAGTGGTTCTGGTTCTTGTCTTTCCTCGGGGAGTGCTGGGGACAGCGATAGATCAGTTCGCCAGACTCAGGAAGGGGACGAAGCATGCCTGAGACAGCACTTCTACAAGTGGAAAATCTGTCGAAGAGCTTCGGCCAGTTTCGAGCCATTGCCGATGTGTCCTTGACCGTTAAGACAGGAAGTTTGTCCGCGCTCATCGGTCCGAACGGAGCAGGCAAAACTACATTCTACAATCTCGTCACGGGTCGGTATCGGCCTTCTCACGGACAGATATTTTTTGAAGGCGCGGATGTCACACGTACGCCCACCCATAAACGTGTGGCGAGCGGCCTACTCAGGTCATTTCAGATCACCAATATTTTTCCCGCCCTGTCGGTAATGCAGAATGTGATTGCCCCTTTAGTCGTTCAGCATCATTCGAGCTTTTCCTTCTTGGAATCACTGGGCAAGCGTGAAGACTTGGTTGCGGAGGCGAGGACGATTTTGGAACGGGTGGGGCTCGCCGATAAAGCTGCCCGAATAGCGTCAACTCTCGCTTACGGTGACAAGCGCCTAGTCGAGATCGCAATCGTATTGGCCCGACGCCCGAAGCTTGTCCTGCTTGACGAACCAACGGCCGGGATGAACCCTCAAGAGACGGATCGAATGATTCATCTCATTAAGGATCTCGCCGAGCAGTCCGGTACAACGTTCTTCATCACGGAACATGACATGAAAGTTGTGTTCGCCGTTGCAGAACGAATCTTTGTCCTCCACCAAGGGAGGCTTCTTGCCGAGGGATTGCCGGAGGAGATCCGATCCAATCGCACGGTCAAGGAAGCTTATCTAGGAGGGAGTCTCGATGCTTCAGATCACTGATCTTCACGTCTATTACGGCGACAGCCATGTGCTTCAGGGCATGAGCCTGGAGGTGCACTCCGGTGAGATCGTGTGCCTTCTCGGCAGGAACGGCGCGGGAAAGACCACTACCATGCGCGGTATCTCGGGCTTGAATGCCCCGGCGAGAGGAAAGGTGCTGTTCAACGGGGCCGATATTACTGCAAGACCTGTTTACGAGAATGTTCGCAAAGGTCTGGCCTTCGTTCCGGAGGACAGGCGTATATTTGCAGGCCTCACGGTAGACGAGAACCTTGAGGTGGCAATGCTGCCCCCTAGACAAGGACGCACCGCCTGGTCCAAGGACAGGGTATACGAGGTGTTCCCGCTGCTTGCAAGTCTGGGGCAGCGAAGAGGGGGCAATCTATCGGGAGGAGAGCAGCAAATGCTGGCGATTGCACGGGCACTCGTAAGCAATCCTCTTATGCTGCTACTGGATGAGCCTTGTGAAGGCCTGGCCCCGGTAATTGTCGAGAGTTTGGGCGGAATTATAAAAGAACTCAGCAAGGAACTGCCGATTCTCATGACGGAACAGAATGCTCGTTTCGCTCTGTCGTTATGTGATCGCGGGTACGTAATCGAAAAAGGTAGACCGGCCTACGAAGGGAGTCGTGAGGATCTCTTGCAGAGCGAGGAAGTACAGTCGCGGTACCTGTCTGTGTGAAGAAGCGTATCGCAAGGATTTTGAATCGAGCAGTGATGCTCGGAAGATGCCAACGGACCTGTGACCACAGGCGGAGGCACTGCCAACGCTCTTTGAGAGTCCCCGGCCGAGACTATGAGAGTTCTTGGCCTGGTTGCAGGCAATTGAGGGATTCTCCATCGCAAAGAGGACGGTGCGCCGGAAAAGCCCCGTCTCCTTTACCTGAAGGTGATTCCAATGGATCTTTCTTTCATCATAATGCAGTTCCTAAGCGGTCTGACCGCCGCCACCCTTTTGTTCCTGGTGGCAAGCGGCCTCACCTTGATTTTCGGTGTGGGCAATGTTTTCAACTTTGCGCACGGTTCTTTTTTCATGATCGGCGCTTATTTGGCTTACCAAGCGGTTTCTGCCTGGCACACGCACTTCTGGCCCGCCATCATCGTGGCAGCTTTAGGGGCAGGGATTCTCGGAATGTTGGCGGAATCATTGTTCCTGCGGCGCATCTACGGACGTGCTGAGGAGGGAGGATTCCAAATACTCCTGACCTATTCATTCATTCTTGTCATTGATGACGTGGTGAAGCTCATATGGGGCACAGAGTACAAGTCCTTGCAAAGACCTCCCGGGTTCAGCGGTTCCATCGAGATCGCCGGCCTCACGATTCCGTCCTACAACGTGGCTATAATCCTGATTGGGTTGGCGGTGGTAATAGCGGCATGGTTGATTCTGACCCGCACGCGCGTGGGCCGCATTGCCCGGGCCGCGGCGCTTGACCGAGAAATGTTGAGCTCAATGGGTGTTAACGTGCCACTCACGATGACGCTGGTCTTTGGCATCGCCACTGCCATGGGCGGTTTCGCCGGCGGATTGGCCGCGCCTCTTCGCTCTGTGACACCAGGTGCGGGCATTGAGGTGATTATCGACTCTCTCATCGTTGTGGTGATAGGCGGTATGGGCAATTTCTGGGGAGCCTGGTTGGGTGCGCTCATCTTGGGAGAGGTGAATGCCTTTGGCGTGGCACTAGTACCTGAATGGGCTTGCCTCTTCAGCTACATTGTCATGGTGCTGACCTTGATTTTCAAGCCTGAGGGGCTGTTTGCGCCTCGGCGGGTCAGGAAGGTGTAGCCATGGAAAACATGAAAAGTTACAAGGCGGCTTCATTCTGGGTCCTATTCTTCGTGATCTTTGCCGCAGTGCCTCTGGTAGAGAACCTCGGACTATCAGCTTATGCTGGCCAACCACATCCTTCTGTGGGGGATGTTCGCTGTTGCTTTCAATCTGTTGTTCGGCCTTACAGGCATGCTCTCTTTCGGCCAGGGACTCTATTACGGTTTAGGGGCGTATGGTGTTGGCATGATGGTGCGGTACCTGGGTGAAAGCTGGTTCGTCCCCGGCATAGTCGTAGGTCTGTTGGGCTCCATCGTACTCTCGATCCTGATAGGTCTTTTGATCATTCGTGTAAGCGGAGTGTTCTTCACTGTGCTGACGCTGGCCTTCGGTCAGCTGATCTGGCAACTCGTGTTCAGACTCTACCATATCACGGGCGGTGACGACGGAATCCAAGGACTAGTACCTCCGGGAATACTTTCAGACCGGGTTGTTTACTACTACTGCGCTCTGATCTTAGTCCTACTGTCTATCTGGTATATGCGGCGGCTGGTCGATTCCCCTATGGGCCTTGTACTGCGATGTATCCGGCAGAACCCCGAGCGGGTACGTTTCCTGGGCGGACAGGTAAAACGCAATCAGCTTCGGATTTACGTAATTTCGTCTTTCTTTTCGGCATTAGCCGGTGCTCTCATCGCAGGGGTCGACAATTCCATCCACCCGGACATGCTTTATTGGACCACTTCAGGCGAAGTCATCCTCATGGCCGTTCTAGGCGGAATAGGCCGGTTTTTCGGACCTTTTATAGGCGCCGGGGTGATCCTTGTGATCGGCGAGGTAGTTGGAGCTAAAACCGAGGACTGGTCGCTGATTATCGGTCTGGTGATGATGGTGATGGTCCTTCTCTTACCCCGAGGCTTGGCCGGTGAGTTCCAATTGCTAAAAGCACGCATTATGTCCGCTCCCAGCGAGGGTGGAGGTTGAAATGGAACCGGTATTAGTGCTGGATCATGTGGAAAAGGCCTTTGGTGGTCTCAGAGTGACCTCGGACGTTAGTTTTTCCGTGCCCGCGGGCAGCATTTCGGCCATCATCGGACCCAATGGGGCCGGAAAGACAACCTTGTTTAACGAGATTACCGGTTATTTATTACCTGATAAAGGTCGCATCTTGTTCCAGGGAGAGGATGTCACGCCCCTGCATGTTCGCGACATCGTAAAACGAGGCATGGGACGCGCTTTCCAAGTTACCTCGTTCTTTCCGGAGGAGACCGTCTTGGATAATGTTCGCTTGGCTTGTCTGGCCAGGCTGGACCAGGCACAAAGAACCTTCACCAATATTTCTCAGTTCAAACAAGCCACAGACAAAGCTTACAGCATCCTCGAAAGTCTCGGACTTGAGAAGGATTCCGGCCGCCAGGCATTCGAACTGGCCCACGGCGATCAGAAGCTTCTCGACATAGGTATTGCCTTGGGTTTGGAGCCTAAGCTGCTTCTTCTGGATGAACCCACTTCGGGCATGTCACCTGACGAGCGCCAGCTCACCCGAGATTTGATTACCAAGTTGTGGAAGGAATTTAACCTCACTCTGATATTCATAGAACATGACATGGACACGGTCTTCGGCATAGCGCAAACGGTTCGTGTGTTGCAGTTGGGCAGGCTCTTGGCCGAAGGCACGCCCGAAGAAATACGCAACAACCCCGAGGTGATTACAGCCTACCTCGGTGAGGAGGTTTCATGAGCCACATCTTGGAAGCCGAAGGCCTGAATACCTTCTACGGTCGCAGCCATATCTTGTTCGGTGTGAGCCTTTCAGTGGATCCGGGCGAGACCGTTTGTCTCATGGGGCGCAACGGGGCCGGCAAAACTACTACATTCCGCTCCATCATGGGATTAACCCGTCCGAAAGAAGGAAAGGTAATCTTTAAAGGTAAGGATTGCACAGGATCGCCGCCCTACAAAATGGCCAGAATGGGCCTGGGTTTTGTTCCTGAGGATCGGCGCATATTCGGGCCGTTCACGGTCGAAGAGAACCTGGAATTAGGTAAGATCCCGAACCGGAAGGGACGTTGGAGCATCGATACGGTTCTTGAGCAATTTCCTATCATGGTCGCTCTACGAAACCGGTATGGTGGATCGCTTTCCGGCGGGGAGCAGCAGATGTTGACAATCGCCAGAGCGCTGATGGGGAATCCCGACGTTCTGGTCTTGGACGAACCGAGCGAAGGCCTCGCCCCGGTAATCGTATCGGTTCCAAAGGAACTCATAATCAGTCTGAAATCCGCGGATACCACCATTTTACTATCAGAACAAAACATACGTTTCGCGATGGGTGTTTCAGATCGTGTGGTGGTCATAGACAAAGGGCATGTCGTATTCACAGGAACTATAGAAGATTTTAAGAGCCAGGAGAGCGTGCAAAAGAAATATCTGGCTGTCTGAGCATTGTTGTCGCCTCCATCGCAGGTTACTTCGAATTTTAGACCGGAAATCAATGTAATACCGGTTAATGGATAAAAAGGAGAAACAATTATGGGCCTCAAAACTGCTGAGGAATACGAAGAGAGCTTGCGCAAATTGAATCTTAAAATCTACTTGCTGGGAGAATTAGTTACAGACCCGGTAGATCATCCGATCATCAGACCATCGATGAATTCTGTGAAAATGACTTACGCTTTGGCTCAGGATCCACAATATGAGGATCTGATGACTGCCACGTCTCACCTCACCGGCAAGAAGGTAAACCGGTTTTGTCATCTGCATCAGGGGACTGAGGACCTGGTAAACAAAATCAAAATGCAGCGGCTTCTGGGACAGAAAACCGGATCATGCTTCCAGCGCTGCGTAGGAATGGACGCGATCAACTCGGTGGATAGCGTCACATTCGAGATGGACGACAAGCTCGGTACCGAATACCACGAGAGGTTCCTCAAATTCCTAGCCATGATGCAGGAAGATGATCTGACCGTGGACGGAGCGATGACCGATCCAAAAGGTGATCGCGGACTGGCCCCGAGCAAGCAACCTGACCCTGACCAGGTACCTGCATCTGGTCGAGAAAAAATCCGACGGCATAGTGGTTAGGGGCGCTAAAGCCCATCAGACAGGGGCAGTGAATTCTCACTGGATTCTCGTCATGCCCACCATCGCTCTGCAGAAGGAAGACTCGGATTATGCCGTATGCTTTGTGGCTCCATCGGATGCCGAAGGAATCTTCTATATTTACGGTCGGCAATCCTGCGATACCCGGAAATTGGAAGCCGGCGATATAGACGTCGGAAACAAGGAATTTGGGGGACATGAGGCTCTTGTGATTTTCGAAGATGTTTTCATTCCATGGGAAAACGTCTTCATGTGTGGTGAGCATGAGTACGCCGGAATGCTGGTGGAACGGTTCGCCGGATATCACCGGCAGAGCTACGGAGGGTGCAAGGTAGGTGTGGGTGATGTTCTCATTGGCGCGGCTGCTCTGGCCTCGGATTACAATGGAGCGGCAAAAGCTTCGCACATTAAAGACAAACTTATCGAAATGGTCCATCTGAATGAAACACTGTATGCCTGCGGGTTGGCTTGTTCGTCTGAGGGGAAAAGGACAGCTTCCGGAACTTACCTGGTCAATCTCTTGTTAGCCAATGTATGCAAACAGAACGTCACACGGCTCCCATACGAGATTGCAAGGTTGGCAGAAGACATAGCAGGAGGATTGATGGTTACCATGCCTTCAGAGTGCGATCTCAAACACCCCGAGATTGGCAAATATATCGAAAAGTACCTTCGGGGAACGGCCTCGATCCCGACGGAACACCGTATGCGGATCTTACGGCTAATCGAGAATATAACTTTGGGCACAGCCGCAGTGGGATACAGAACAGAATCAATGCACGGCGCCGGATCGCCACAGGCTCAGAGAATAATGATCTCGCGTCAAGGTGATCTGGAACACAAGAAGGCTTTGGCTAAGGCTCTTGCCGGAATAGACTAATGATCTGTTCCTAAGGAGAATTTTTATGAACTGGAGGACGTATTATAACGAGCGCAAAGTCTCCCCTGAAGAGGCGGTCAAGGCAATCAAGTCGGGAGACAGAGTAGTTTTCAGCCATGCGTGCGGTGAGCCTACGTGTCTGGTGGAGGCAATGGTGGATCGGGCAGAAGAGCTGGAAGCTGTGGAGGTCGTTCATATGGTCTCTATGGGCGGAGCCCGATACTGCCAACCGGAGTACCAGAAATCATTCAGGCACAACTCCTTGTTTGTTGGCTCTACCAGCAGGCAAGCGGTAAACGAAGGAAGGGGAGACTACACCTGCTGCTACTTTTCCGAAATCCCGCTTCTGTTCCGGGACAATCGACTGCCGGTAGACGTTGCGCTTATCGGGGTATCTCCGCCGGACAAATTAGGTTTCGTATGTCTCGGTATATCCGTTGATTACACCAAACAGGCTGCGCTTAGCGCTAAAACCGTGATTGCAGCCGTGAATCCTCACATGCCCCGGATTGGGGGAGATTGCTATCTGCATGTTACGGATATCGATTACTTTGTGCCTACTGAGGAGCCTCTGATTGAATTGAAGCCGGCCAAGATTGGGGACATGGAAAAAGCCTTAGGCAAGAATGTGGCCAGCCTTATCAAAGATGGCGACTGCCTCCAGTTGGGAATCGGGGGGCTGCCCGATGCAGTGCTCAGCTTCCTTGGGGACAAGAACGATCTGGGAATCCATTCGGAAATGATCTCCGATGGCGTTATGAAGTTGGTGGAAGGTGGAGTGATAACCTGCAAGAAAAAGACCTTCAGACCAAGAAAAATGGTTATCACATTTGCCATGGGGTCCGCCCAATTCTACGAATGGCTCGATGGTAATTCCATTGTGGAATCGTACCCTGTAGATTTCACGAACGATCCGTTCATAATTGCTCAGAATGACAATATGGTGTCAATAAACTCGGCGATAGCGGTGGATCTCCAAGGTCAGGTAGCGGCCGATACCCTTGGGCCCAAACAGTTCAGCGGGGTTGGGGGACAGGTGGACTTCGTGCGAGGTGCCAACCGCTCAAAGGGTGGCCGAAGCATCATCGCCATGCCATCAACAGCAGCGAAGGGGAAAGCGTCACGGATCGTGGCAGCATTAGATAGAGGCCAGGCGGTTACGACGCCAAGGAACGAGGTGGCGTATCTTGTCACCGAACACGGTGTCGCCGATCTAAAGGGGCGAACCATTCGGGAGCGGGCGGAGGCCCTCATTAGTATAGCCGACCCGCAATTCCAAGACCAACTCCGGGAAGAGGCCAGCCAGTTGTACGGTTTGCGAAAGTTCAGTGTTCAAGTTCCCGGCATGGGAACAGGAACCCTAGGGATGCGTGGATAATGATTCAGGTTCCGCGAGGATTTTGATCCATGTTTGGATTGTACAATCTGGTCTTAAGGGTCAATGCGACGCAGAAATCCTTCGATCTTAAGACGATTTCTGACGAGTTGATCGAGCGCACGTTAGGTGGCAAGGGACTAGCCACGCGCCTGCTGCTTCAATACAATCCAGCGAACGTTGATCCCTTAAGCGCCGATAACCATCTGATATTTGCTACAGGTCCGGCAACCGGAACCGGTGTCTGGGGTTCTTGCCGCCATGGAGTCTATACCAAGTCACCGCAAACAGGTTACTACTCGGAATCGTATTCAGGTGGGAAGACGGCCGTGCACATGGCCGAAACAGGTTTCGATGCGGTGATGATTCATGGTGCAAGCTCCGAGCCGGTTTGGTTGGAAGTTTCCAGTGAAGGAGTCCAATTCCACCCGGCTGATGATCTCTGGGGTCTTGACACGTACGCAACTGAAGATCGCATCAAAGAATGGATAAAGGCGAACCGTCCCGCTGCCAAAAAGTGCGGAGCGGTGGTGATCGGGCCCGCTGGTGAGAACCAGGTCAGCTTTGCGGTCATCGAAAACGATTATTGGCGTTCCGCGGGACGTACCGGTGTCGGTGCGGTGATGGGCTCCAAGAAGATAAAAGGGATCGCGTTTTGGGGTAATCGCAAAAAAGAATTGTCAGATCCGGATCTCGCGAAGAGCTTCGCTCGAGATACAGCTCAACGATCGAAGGACAATCCGGGGGTAAAAGCCTATAAGAGTATGGGAACGCCCATGATGGTAGACGTCATGAGCAAGGTGGGCAGTTTCCCGACTCGTTACTGGAAAAAGGGCACTGCGGAACATCGGGAGCAAATCAATGCAGCGGCGTTGCACGAGCGAATGGATGTTCAACCGCACCCCTGTTTGAGGTGCTTTATTGCATGCGGGCGGCTCGGCACAGTGAAGGAAGGTCGGCATAAGGGACTCCGAATTGATGGGCCTGAATACGAGACCATTTATGCTTTCGGGGGCTTGTGCGAGGTCGATTCCATAGAGGAGATCGCATATCTGAACGATATTTGCGACAGATTGGGGATCGATACCATCACAGCCGGAAATCTCTGCGCGTTTGCCATAGAAGCATCACTCCAGGGCCAAACAGATTACCGGATTAATTATGGGCAGGTGGACCGCATCGCGGAACTCCTTCACGATATTACTTATGTTCGCGGACTCGGGGCCACTCTGGCTAAAGGCATTAAATATGCCTCGGAAGCGCTAGGAATGGCGGATCAAGCCATACATGTGAAGGGATTGGAGCCCGCGGGTTATGATCCAAGGGTCTTAAAGGGCATGGGATTGGCTTACGGCACGAGTGATCGAGGGGCCTGCCATTTGCGGACAACCTTCTTTAGACCTGAACTATCCAACATCATTGACCCGGAGCAGATCGAAGGCAAGGCAGAAATGTTCGCTGAATGGGAAGATCGTTTGACGATTTTCGATTCGCTCATCTTGTGCAGATTCTACCGTGACCTTTATCAGTGGGAAGAACTGTCTACTATGATTAAGGCGGCAACCGGACTCGAACTGGACAGAGAAGCGATGAAAAAGATCGCCAGAAATACAAGTAATGATACTCGACGGTTTAATATCCGAGAGGGCCTGACACGGGCAGATGACAAGCTACCGAAGCGCTTTTGCACCGAGGCCCTGCCGGAAACCGGCAAAGTGATTACCATGGAACAGATGGAGAATCTTTTGACCGATTATTACCGAGCCCGCGGATGGGATACGGAAGGTAGACCGGCTGCAGAATAATTAGTCCGAAACGTGTCATTGCGAGCGCAGCGAAGCAATCTCTATTCGCGGGATGTTGAATTTTGTGAATCGTTTTATTGATCTTGGGATAAGATGAGCATTAGCCGATAAATAACAATATCATTACGGATCAAAGAAAATACGGGCGGCAGCTCGAGGTGGGCTACCGCCCGAAGTATGTACGGGCATTTCGGAGACAAAGCAGGTCCTCAGTTAGGAGGGGCGGGAATTTGTCATTGCGAGAAGCGAAGCGACGAAGCAATCTCGGATGTTGCCAATCACGTATGAGAATAGAGATTGCTTCGATCCGCTCGTAATGACACGCCGCGGGTTATCCGCTCGCAATGACATTCCTTGGCGCCTGTAACTGAACGGTACGAAACAAAATGATTTCAGTTGACACAAATGGTCTACAAATAGTACGATTATTCACATTATGAATAGTCACGTTACTAGTACAATCGATCAGACAAGAACAAGAAACACCGCGGATTTTCCGCTGTTAGGCGTGCTCATGCTCGGTCCGGCTCATGGGTACGATCTTTGTGCTGAACTGAGAGCACGACTTGGTGAGATCTGGATACTCCGCACCAGTCACATTTACGCCCTCCTGATAGGACTCGAAAAGGACGGCCTTGTGGCGCATGAACGGATAGACCAGGAGAATCGGCCGGCCAAGAAGGTTTTCTGCATAACCCCGGAGGGTAGAAAAGTCTTTACGACGTGGATGACTTTACCTGTCGGCAATGTTCGCGACATACGAATGGAATTCTTTGCCAAACTCTACTTTGCCCGGCTGGAATCTCCTGAGGTGGCAGCAAAGCTCATCGACGACCAACTGAAAGTATGTCGGGAAAGCGCAAAACGGCAGATGGCACGGAAAGAAGCCTCGAACGTGGAGGCGGAACGCGCGGTTTTGGACTATCGGCTGGCCATGCTCAAGGCGACAGTGAGCCTGCTTGCGGAGAACGCGCGCAGCTTTACCTGTTGCGGCGAGACATCGTAATCACGAGCGGGCCGCTTCTCAAATAGACCTCACAAATGGGTCTCGCAGACCTACATCAATGACACGACAAAGAATTGTGGAGTGACGATTATGCCTGAGCCTTTTGCGTATAAGATGCAGCTTATCGACCTGGCTGATGCCGTGGGCATGGCCCTGGCTCACGATATCACGGAGATCCGCCCCGGCGAATTCAAAGGAGCGGCTTTCAAAAAAGGGCAAATAATAAGTCAGCAAGACCTGGATCACTTGGCTCGGTTGGGAAAGAGACATCTCTACGTAGTAGAAATAAGCGATTCCGGCTATGCACGAAGACGAAGCCGCCCTGAAGCTAGCCGAGGCCCTATCGGGACCGGGAATCACATTTAAGCCTAAGCCTTCTGAAGGGAAGATCAACCTCTTTGCTGCACACGACGGCCTTCTTAAAGTGAACGTGGCCGCGCTGACGGATTTCAATCTTATCGATGGAATCATGTGTGCGAGCATCCACAATAATACGCTGGTAAAAAAAGGCCGGATAGTGGCGGGGACGAAGGCTATTCCACTGGTAATCGAGCGAGATCTCGTGACCAAGGCTGTTGAGGTGGCGCGCGATTGCGGCGGTGTCTTCACGGTCAAGGAGCTTTCCCGACCGCGGACCGGACTCGTAATTACGGGCCAAGAGGTTTACGAGGGACTGATCAAGGACAGGTTCGTGGACGCGTTGTCGCCCAAACTGAAGGCGCTTAATTGTGAAATAATGAAGATTACTTTCACGCCGGATGATGCAGATTTCATCGCTAATACCATCCGGAGTTATTTAGACGAAGGAGCCGAGCTGATCATAGCGACCGGAGGCACGTCTGTAGATCCGGATGATGTGACCCGAGCAGGAATTAGAAAGGCCGGAGCAGAAGATTTGCATTTTTGGCTCTTCGGTCATGCCCGGGGCCATGTTGCTTTTAGCGAGCATTAATGGAATCCAGGTAATCGGGGTCCCTGCCTCCGCTATATTCCACGGGACAACTGTTTTTGACCTGTTGCTGCCCCGAATCCTGGCAGGAGAAAAGATCTCTCCTCGCGATTTGGCCCAATTGGCTCATGGCGGGTTGTGCCTACAATGTGATGAATGCCGTTATCCCGCCTGTCCCTTCGGCAAATCTCCCATAGTAAACACCGGTAATCGAGACGCACGGCTGATTTCATCGACTCGCCAACGGGAGTTTTGCTGAGGCAGGAACGTAGCGAGAGAAATGCCTGCTCAGTTCAGAGTTTTTTGGATTTTCTCTTGTGACTCGCTTTTATTGGGTCACGTTTCCTGGCTGGAAGGATGGTAAGGCCTTCCGACCAGATAGATTTGCTGCAACCCCGCCGGGGAAAGGCAATACGAGGATCACGGGAATGTGTTCAAGACTCGTCAGCACTTTAATATTATGACTTGACTGTCAGCTTAATGATCTCGGTTTCTGGGCAAGAGTGCATTGCAGCGGAAAGCCTGATGGTATTCGCCGGAGCAGCGAGCAAACCGCCCACGGAAGAAGCGGCAAAAGCATTTGAGGACAAGACCGGGGTCAAGGTTGACGTGATCTTCGGGGGATCGGGGTATGTGCTTTCGCAAATGATGCTGGGCAAGAAAGGAGACCTCTATTTTCCCGGCTCCTCGGATTACATGGAGCTGGCAAAGAAGAAAGAGGCTGTTTACCCCGAAACCGAGAAAATCATCGTCTATCTCGTTCCGGCAATCAATGTCCAAAAGGGAAATCCAAAGAATGTCAAAACCCTCAAAGACCTTGCTCGTCCCGGTCTCAAAGTCGCCATAGCCAACCCGGAAGGCGTATGCGTGGGGGCCTACGCAGTTGAAATAGTCGAATCACTCTTGACTCCTGAAGAAAAAGAGGCTTTCAAGAAAGAATCTCATCAACTACACGGAGAGCTGTGAAAAAACTGCTACCGCGATCTCTTTGAAAGCCGCCGACGCTGTTATCGGCTGGAGAGTATTCCACTATTGGGACCCGGAACGTATCGAGACCATCCCGCTTGACAAGTCCCAAGTCATCCGCATCGGATACATCCCCATCGCCGTAGCAAAATTCACCTCGAACCGACCACTGGCTCAGAAATTCATTGATTTCCTCTTGTCAGAGGACGGCAAGAGTATCTTCAGAAAGTATCATTACTTTATGAGTGCCGATGAGGCGTCGGCCTGGATCGGGGAGAAAAAACCGGTGGGCGGCGAATACGTGGTCCCCAAGGACTGGATCAAGAAATGACCTTCAAGAAGATTTCAATCGCCTGCTCATTAGCCACGTTCGGACTCTATGCTGTTTTTATTCTGTCCCTATTCTACTTCTTTCGGAGAGAGACGTTGTTGGACACGTTATTCTCCGAAAGAACCCTCTTTTCCATACGCCTAAGTGTTGTTGCCGCTACGATCAGCACTCTGCTCTCCATACTCATTGCGATTCCGTCGGCGTTTGCACTGTCTCGATATGACTTCTCAGGGAAAAGAGCCGTTGACACGATTCTGGAACTCCCCATGATCGTCTCTCCGGCGGCGCTGGGCGCAATGTTGTTGATTTTCTTCAATAATCCACTCGGCTTGTGGATACAGGATCACGGGGCCCAGTTCGTGTTCACCTTCTACGGCATTGTCCTGGCTCAATTCGTAACCATCTGCGGTGTGTCAACCAGACTCATAAAGGCTGCGATGGACGAGATACCCGTCCGGTACGAGGCGGTTGCCAGGACCCTCGGAGCCTCTCCAGGCAAAGCCTTTCTCACCATAACCCTCCCACTGAGCAAGAGGGGCATTATAGCAGCGTCCATCCTGTCTTGGGCAAAGGCGTTGGGGGAATTCGGAGCAACCATTACCATAGCGGGGTCAATGGCTATGAAGACCGAGACGCTGCCCATCGCAATATTTATGAGGCTCTCCAGTGCCGAGATAGAGGGAACCGTGGTCTTGATTCTCATACTCGTGTCTATCGGGCTGAGCATTCTCTATGTAGTCCGCTTCCTCTCCAGGGGTGCTTCCTATGCTTGAGGTTGTGGATCTCTCCGTGAGAGCAGGGAGTTTTATCCTCAGCAACGTCTCCCTCACGGTTCTCCCCTCATCGTGCCACGTGATACTCGGCCCCACAGGCAGCGGAAAAACGCTCCTCTTGGAATCCGTCATTGGATTGAGAAGACCCGCAAGAGGGGAAGGTCATTTTGGAAGACAAGGAAATCACCGACCTTCCCATAGAGCGACGGGGACTCTCCTATGTGCCGCAAGACTTGGCGCTGTTTCCTCACATGACAGTAAGGGAAAACATCCTCTATCCAGTCAGAATTCGAGGCAATAGACAAGACATCGAGAACGGCATCGTACAGGAACTGGTTGACTCTCTGGGGATCAGGCACCTCCTGGATCGCTCGGTACAGAATCTCAGCGGCGGGGAACGCCAGAGGACGGCTCTTGCAAGAGCGGTAGCATCCGGCTGTAAGTATCTGGTATTGGATGAACCGCTTTCTGCTCTCCACGAAAGCCTAAAGAAAGAACTCTGGTATCTGGTGAGAGACTTACAGAGTCGGTACGACCTTGCCATACTGATGGTCACCCACGATCTGGAAGAGGCTTTCTTCCTCGGCGATACCATCAGCATTATTATTGACGGGACGCTTCATCAGCAGGGAAGCAAAGCAGAGGTTTACCACTGCCCCGCAAGCATAGAAGTTGCCAGATTCTTAGGCATTGGCAATCTCTTTCAGGGCACAGTTGAAAGCCGTACGAGAGATTATCTTTCAATATATTGTAAAGAGATCGGTACTGCTCTGAGAGCATCAACGCGTGCAAGGACCTCGACGACAGCGGACCGCGCTTCAGTAGTTGCGGGCATTAGGTCAGAAGATGTATTAATTGTGATGCCCGGGGACCAGGGTCTTTCAGAGATCAACGTGTTAGAAGGCACTATCCGCGATGTCTACGAGAATGGAGCTGCAAGGACGATTATCGTCACGTGCGCCCCTTATTCGACCTCTCTTGAGGTGATTGTTACCCCGTGGCATGTCCAGAGAACTGCACGCTTCCAAAGGAAAGTCTATTGTGCTGCGTCTGCCAGCGGAACACATGTTTCTTATTCAATAGAGTTCCTCCACCCGATCCTGTACGTAACCCACTCTGTACCTGAAATTCAGGTCCTCGCCGATCAGATAGTCCTTGTTGAGAATGGTTCCGGCGAACTTTTGGAAAATCCGGAAATCTTTTTCAATTAGATCAGCTTGCGAAGAATTGCCTCAAATCAGGCAGAAACCCTCAATTCTGTGTTTCACCGTGCCATAGCTGCCACTTTCTGGCCCGGTTACCAATATATAGGCACCGGCGACTGGTCACACCCACGAAGATTCTATAGTAGTTCTCAAAAGTTTTGTGCGCATAACCAATAAGTGATCGGAGCGGATGCAGGATGGTAGGACAGGCTTCCAGCTTGTAATCCCGGTAGGATGGGCTTCCAGCCCGTCTATTAAATGGGACGGGCAATCCCGCGTTCTCCGCGGGACGTCGCCACCAAATCGTTTTCTTCTCGCGATTATTCTTGAAACCCCTATAACCTCCGCGCCTTACGTAAACGGGTTTTCAACCTTTTCTCTGCCTATGGTCGATGTGGGGGTCGGTCCGTAATGATGGCCTGGAAGCACAATAGTGTCATCGGGTAAAGTGAACAGCTTGTTGCGAATAGAAGCTTGCAGTACCTGGTAAGATCCGCCCGGCAGATCGGTCCGTCCCACGCCTCCGACGAATAACGTATCCCCCGTAATCACGTAACCCGGAAAATACAGGCAAATTCCGCCCGCGCTATGACCTGGGGTATGAATCACACTGACCGATTGATTGCCGAATGTGATTTTGTCCCCATCTTTAAGCAACATTGTCGCTGCGGGAGACGCCTCGGCATTAAACATGGCCAACATGCCCTTATTCGGGTGCATTAGCCCCTCCGCGTCGGCCTCATGGATCGCAATCGGCGCTCCCGTTGCATCGTGCATGGCCTTATTGCCGGCGGTATGGTCTACGTGAACATGCGTGTTGACGATCACGTCGATCCGGTTTACACCACTTTCTTTGGCACGTTTCAGTATTCCCTGGGCCGGGCCCCCAGGGTCGACCACTATTCCTTGACCGGTCTGTTCATCTCCCAGCACGTAACAGAAAATGTCGAATCCGCCGATCAATATCTGCTCAATAATCATTTGTTCCTCCCAAAAATAGTCCCTCTTAAATCCATTACATCGCAGGTGGTTGGTAGGCGCAATACGGCTCTTCTGCCGTATAACGACCCGTCAATTCGAATGCCCTGGCCCTGCAACCGCCACAAAAACGCAAATAATTACATTTACGGCACTTACCTTCCAGCAGACTGAAATTACGAAGATCCTTAAAGAGAGCGGAGTTTTTCCATATCTCGCCGAATCCGGCTTCTCGAAGGGTTCCTGCTCGCATATCGAAATAGCCACAGGGCTGCAAGTCGCCTTTATGAGAGACGAATACAAATGAAATCCCACCAAGGCAGCCACGCGTGCGTGCGTTGAGACCGAAGGTGTTTTCTGTGACTTCAATGCCTTCGGTCTTCGCCTGCTGTCTCAGTATTCTATAGTACTGGGGGGCGCAGGTGGCCTTGGTTTCCAACCGGGACGTCCGCGCAAGGTGATAGAATTCGGTCAAGGTCTCTTCGTACTCGTCCCGGTCCATCTCTTCGCCCGCCATGTCTCTCGCACGACCTGTCGGGACGAGAAGGAACACGTGAAACGCGTCTGCTCCTATTTCTTCGGCCAGTTCCATTAGTTTCGCGAGGCGATTCCGGTTACGACGTGTCAGAGTAGTATTGATTTGAACGGAAACTCCTGTGCTACGTAAATTGTCTATACCCTCAAGCGATTTCGCGAAGGCGCCTGGAACTTTACGGAAAGCGTCGTGCTCTTCCGGCGTTGGCCCATCGAGACTTATACTTACTCGAGCAATTCCTGTTTTTCCGATTTCTTTGGCAATTTCGTGCGTGACCAGCACTCCGTTAGTGGCAAGCACCGCACGTAGACCGGAATTAATGGCATAACGAGCAAGATCGAACAAATCTTTTCGCAGGAGCGGTTCACCACCGGTCATGATCAATATAGGTTTGCCTATGGCAGCTATCCCGTCAATAAGAGCACGCCCCTCTTGAGAAGAAAGTTCGTCCGGATCAGCGTCGGGACAGGCCCCAGCCCGGCAGTGCACGCATGCCAGGTTGCAGGCGCGCGTCATCTCCCAGGCCACCAATCTCAATTCGGAGGGATTCAAATTTTCCTCGAATTTCGGGACGCTCCCTGGAGGATGCGGACTGCTTCCAAAGCATGGTAGGAGATTATAAGGTCGGCCCCGGCTCGCTTTATTGAAGTCAAAGCTTCCATCATACAGCGATCGCCGTCAATCCATCCATTTTGGGCAGCGGCTTTTATCATGGCAAATTCGCCGCTGACGTTGTATGCGACGAGGGGGAGATCGAATGTATTTCGAACTCGCCATATCACGTCCAGATACGGCAAAGCCGGTTTCACCATTATTAAATCAGCGCCTTCTTCGACATCCATAGCGGTCTCGCGAATTGCTTCATCGGAATTCGCCGGGTCCATCTGGTAGGAACGCCGATCTCCAAATTTGGGTGGCGATTCTGCTGCTTCGCGGAACGGCCCGTAAAACGCGGATGCGTATTTCGCGGAGTAAGACATTATAGGGACAAGCTCAAATCCGCTTTCGTCCAACGCTTCCCTAATGGCGCCGACTCGACCGTCCATCATGTCACTCGGCGCGACCATGTCCGCACCCGCTGAAGCATGAGACAATGCTGTTTGGGCCAAGAGATCTAAAGTTCGATCGTTATCAACGTCGCCATCGTGTATGACTCCACAATGGCCGTGATCGGTATATTCACATAAACATATGTCGGTTATGACCACGAGATCTGGAAACGATTTCTTGACTGCCCTAACAGCCTGCTGAACAATTCCATTTTTCGCGTACGCTTCCGATCCGACTGCATCCTTTTTCTCGGGTATTCCGAAAAGGATTATGGCAGGTATGCCTCTTTCCACAGGCTCTTTCAACTCTCTAAGGAGCATGTCCGTCGATAATTGAAAATGGCCGGGCATGCTGGAGATGGGCTTTTTTATTCCTTTACCGGGAAGGATAAAATACGGCAGGATGAAATCCTGTTCGTCCAGCCGGACTTCCCGGACCATACTGCGAAGAGTTTCTGTCTGTCGGAGCCGCCTTGCCCTGTATTCAGGAAAGTGCATACCCACCTCCGATAATTTTACTGGCACATAGACAATGTATTTTTTATAATCTTGGTAAGAGGCGCTGTCAATGTCATGAGCAGAGTTCGATGTCATAGGTGCGGCTGTGTACTAGCTGAAGGTTCACTAAAGTACAGAAGTGGCCATAAGTGTTAGGTCCGTATTCGACGGGGTAATCCCTGACGAAGCAGATGAAATGGGGGTAGGGGGGATGGCCCGGATCATGAAACGAGCTGCTCTACGGACTGAGGAAGAACTCAATCATGAAGTATATGAAGATGACGCGTTTATAATGTGCCTGGCATGTAAAGAAGCTTTCCTGCAAGAGATCTATTCCCATTTGCATCCTCAGGCCACACCGGAAAATGGCCGCGCTCACTTGGTCCATTAATATTCCTCGATAACAACTCGGCGAGTTTGGGGAGAAGTAATGCTGGATAAGAGTGCCAAATATTTGTTCATGTTCGCTCACCCGGACGATGAAGTATTGATTACAGGCACGATGAAGCAGTTGCTCAATCAAGGAGCCGAAGTGGAGGCCGCGTGGGTCACTTGCGGTGAGTATTTCGGCAACACAGAAACTCGAAAAGGAGAGTGGGCCAAGGTAACTGCTCTCTTAGGGCTCAAAGAAGAATCAATACACCTATTAAGGCTCCCGGATCTCGGTTTGGTTTCGATGTTGAGCCAGGCCGCGGACAAAGTCGCTGACATGCTGAAATCAGTTAGGCCTGACGTGGTTTTCTCCAACGCATATGAAGGCGGCCATCCGGATCATGACGCAGTCAATTTCCTCGCTTATGAAGCTTCTTACAGAGCGGGCTTGAACCCGATCTTATACGAATTCCCCCTCTACAATGCGAGCGGTAGTTATCTCTATTGTCACTGGCGTATAAATGGTTTTCCGGATAACGGTCTCCCGGTCCTGCACAATCCGCTCAGTGAATCCGAAATCGAGTGCAAATTGCGAACCATAAGATCATATCCCAGTCAATGGATGTATATGGTTCCGGCACGTCTGGCAGTTTCCCGTTCGGGGCTGGCCGGGATAGGTGAACCGTATCGGATCTGCCCTCCTGATAGGGATCATACCGAACCGCCGCACGAAGGAATGCTCAGCTACGAGCGATGGATCAATTCTTTTATGAAGACCAAGTTCCCGGATTTTCGGAAAGCGGTGGAGCAGGCGCGACAAAGGATGCATTAGGCCGTTTGGGACGCGCTGAAAACCTCACCATGAAGGTCTTTGACCTGGCATTAGGCGGCATTATACGAAAACGGGCCGTTATCAGATTGGTCGCGATCTGTGCATATAGTGTTTGTCAAAAGTGATGGCGTGTTGCCATCCGTCACCCTGGCGAAAGCCGGGGTCCATACATTGTCCTAGGTAAAGACTGGAACCAGTCCTTCCTGGATTCCCCTAAATTCACAAACGAAGTGCAACACCAGTGGAATATGGCTAAGATAACCCACTGAGGCTTGGTGTGCATCCCTCCAGGGCTCTGTCATACTTGAGCCCAAGCGCAAGGAATTCTGGCCAAAGTTGATTTTTATGGACATTCCTGCCGGCCTTTGCTATCAAGGGGGGCATGGAACACGATGGCCGGACGGATTATCAGGATGCTCGGGAACTGGTCAACGGGGTGCAGGTTCGCCTCATCTGCGACTCGGAGAGGCGTCTGTGGGCGCAGCTCATGCGCGAACACCACTACCTCGGATTTCAGGGCCTCGTCGGTGAATCGCTCCGCTACGTGGCGGTATACAAAGAACAATGGGTCGCTCTGCTGGGGTGGGCAGCCCCAGCTCTGAGCTGCAAACCCCGAGACCAATGGATCGGCTGGCCCGCTGCTTTGAAATGGCACAGGCTTCCCCTTGTGGCCAACAACTTCCGTTTCTTGATCCTCCCAGGTATGCGGGTACACAATCTCGCTTCCCGTATCCTCGCACTCAACATCAATCGCTTGTCCCAAGACTGGCACAATGCTTATGGCCATCCCATCTGGCTCGTGGAAACCTTCGTTGATCCACGCTTCTTCCAAGGAACCTGCTACAAGGCTGCAGGATGGATCTGTCTGGGAAATACCCGAGGGTTCGCCAGGCACGCCGGTCGCTACACTCACCACGGCTGCCCCAAGCTCGTATTCGTCCGAACACTGCGACCGGACGCATCCCAGAGACTTTCCGATCCATACCTTTCCATCCAACTCAACTCGGAGCCCAAACCCATGAAACTCTCCATCAGAAATGCCGAGCTCCTCCTGGAGGCACTCCGCACCATACCCGACCCTCGAATGGCCAGGGGTATGCGCCACAAGAAGCTCTCCATCCTTGCCATCGCGGTCTGTGCACTCGTCTGCGGTGCCCACGGCTTTGCTGCCATCGCTCAATGGGCTCAAGCCTGCTCTCAAGACATGCTCAAGCGACTCCTGTGCCGTCGCGACAAGAAAACCGGACGCTACTTACCCCCCAGTGAACCCACCATCCGCCGCTTTATCCAAACCGTTGACGCTGAAGCCGTCGATCTTGGCCTCATGGGTTGGCCTGAAGCTATCGGCCCTTCGGACTCCGCTATCGCAGTCGATGGAAAAACCCTCAAGGGAGCACGCTCCCCTAATGGCCGCCAAACCCATATCCTTACGGCTTTCCTCCATCAAGGAGCCACCGTCGTGGCTCAAAAGGCCGTTCCCGAGCATACCAACGAAATCACCGTCCTCAAATCTCTTTTGGACCCTCTGCCCATCGAAGGGCGGGTCGTCACCGCGGATGCGCTCCACACTCAACAGACCACCGCCCGCTATCTCGTAGAGGAGAAAAAAGCAGACTACGTCTTCACGGTAAAAGACAACCAACCGACCCTCAAAAGCCACATTGAGGACCTCGACAACGAGTCTTTTTCCCCCTGCGGTGACTACGGTCAACAAGGACCACGGACGCATTGAACTACGCGAAATCCGGGTCAGCGACTGCCTCAATCAATACCTGGATTTCCCTTATGTAGGTCAGGTCTTCCGCATCCAGCGCCACACCTACCATGTCAAAAGCGGACGCGAAACACACGAAACAGTCCACGGCATCACCAGTCTTCTTCCGAACCTGGCTACACCCCAACGCCTCCTTGGACTGAATCGCAACCATTGGGGCATCGAGAACAAACTCCATTGGGTCCGAGACGTTACTTTTGACGAAGACCGCTCTCAAATACGTACCGGACAAGCCCCAAGGGTCATGGCTTCCCTTCACAACCTTGTCATCAACGTATTTCGTATTTGTGGCAGCAAAAATATCGCCAAGACCATCCGCAGCTTTGCCTTCAACACTCGTCGTGCCCTGAAACTCATCGGCCTGTGAGCCGCACAACACACTCGTTGTCGAAAAGCTCGGGCAGCAACCCCGATCTCTCGGTACAGCTATGCCTCAATTTCCCAACGCCCCCCCTTTTCCATCCCCTACACCCCATCTGAGACCCCCCACCTGTACGATCACGGCCACCCTCGCGATGCACTTTCTTCTACGACGCGGCTCCATAACATCTAACAGTAAAGACTTTGACGTAACCGTGTGCATCCCTCTGAGTTTCTTGACTTTTTTGTCATGAAGTGTTAGTTTTACGCTCTGTTTTTTCGGTTGTTATTTTGAGTGGTTGTAATTGAGGGTTGCCTTGAATATTGTACGTAGGGTCGCCTTTCTTTTGACCGCATTCTTGTTTCTGGTCACAGAAGGCTTTGCCTTCAGTTATCGTGCGGAGATTCCTCTGCCTGGAGGCGGGTATTTGCCCGGGTACTGTTTTGTCCCACGGCACGGTATCAAAGCGCCTGTACCCGGTGTTATAGTCGGTGTGGGAGTGGGCTCCACAAAGATTCTGCAATACCACGATTACTGCCAGTGTTTAGCTGATCGAAACTTTTTTGTCGTGCTGATCGATCCCTCGAATTTCCCTGAATCACTCGTGCCCGGCCCGTTTTCATGGGAAAAGGGACCCGGTCGCGTGGTGGGAGATATAAATCAAGCCGTCGTTGCAGGCAAATTAGCTATTACCAGCAAATGGTATCTCGATTCCATAAGAGGCACTGTCGATTATTTATGCATGTTGCCGATGGTCGATCGCACCAGGCTGGTGCTGACCGGACACTCGCAGCCTGCTAACGCAGCCTTGACTTACGCGTCTCAGGATCGTCGGATAAAGGCGATAGTTTGGAATTACGGCGGCTCGCCTTGGGTCATGCCTTATGAGCCTTTACGTTTACCGCCGGTATTAATCTTTCATGGCGACGCGGATGAAGTGTATGATGTCAAGTATGCCCGAAAATTGATACTTGAGCTGCATACTCATGGCAGGTTTTATGAGGCCTACATTTACCCTCATCAGAAGCATATGTTCAACGTCCTTTACGACCTGCAAACCGAAAATCGCTTTATGAAGCCCGTAATTGTTGATGCGTTCGAACGCCTTATCAGTTTCCTCTGCCGAGTTTTACGAAATCCTTGTCCCTAATATTCTCGCCCGGGTCTCATTGATTCGAAAATCTGTTGACAAGTAATGAGCATATGCCCATATTGTTTCGGTATGGGGTCACCAAATGGCCAGACCGAAATGCTGTCGAAGAATCAATGGTAAACCGGCGCGCAAGGTTTTTAAACCAGTTGGCGTACCGCTTGCTGCTCTTCAAGAGATTGTGCTTTCAATGGATGAGTTTGAAGCCATCAGACTGGCCGACCTTGAGGGACTGTACCAGGAAGAAGCGGCAGAGCGTATGAATGTGTCGCGCCAAACTTTTGGAAGAATCATCGAGACGGCGAGACGCAAGGTAGCTCAGGTTTTGACAGATGGAATTGCTCTTCGAATAGAAGGCGGCGAAATCGAAACGTCGGAGCAGAGGATGTTTAAGTGCAATCAGTGTCAACACGTATGGGGCCTGGCGTACGGAACCGGCAGACCTGAAGAATGCCCGAAATGCCAAACTCGATCCATTTGCCGTGTTTCAGATCAGGAAGATTCTTGTGGACGAGATGGAAAAGGTCGCAGGAGACAGTGTCGTCGCCGCGGCGCGTTACAGTGAGCTAAATACATTCCGAACCCAAGTTAGTCTTAGATTCTCAACAATCAAAAGGAGATAATAATGAAGATTTGTTTTCCAATCGGAAACTCGAAAGGCATTGATAGTATAGTTTTTGGTCATTTCGGGTCGGCTCCCGGCTTTGTAATTGTCGATACTGAGAACATGCATGCTGAAGAGATTCGTAATGGGGACCTACATCATCTCCATGGTATGTGCCAACCCCTGAAGGCATTAGGAGGACGGGAAGTTGACGCAGTTGTAGTGGCGGGCATAGGAATGGGCGCATTAATGAAATTGAACTCCCAGGGTATCAAAACCTACCATGCTGTTCAGGGGACCGTGCGCCAGAATCTGGCCCTAATCCAGGAGGAGAAGCTCCCACAGTTTGATTCAAGACATACCTGTGCAGGACATACTGAAGGAGGCTGCGCTCACTCATAGGGTCGATGTTCAACTAATAGCCAGGTAGAGGCGGGCCGCGCGCCCGCCAATTCTTCGATTCGCCGGCCACGGGGCAGTACTACGGATGTAAGGCGATCGGAATGCGCAGCACTGCGCGGTTCTGACGCATATTTGTATTCAGTAGAGGAGGTCTTATGGCGAACTTTCTATTCGTGCTGGGTTCCGGCTTAGGGAATAGCAACAGCCCGACAAGATGCGTTCAGTTCGCGCAGGTGGCCCATCAAGAGGGCCACAATGTATCGATTTTCCTGATTGATGAAGGCGTGATCTTCGCCCGAAAAGGAATAACCGAGAATGTCGTGGCTCCCACGGGAGAAGAGATGAACTTGGCAATGGAATATATTATTCGTGAGAAGATCCCCATTCACGTTTGTACCCCATGTGCCAAGGCGAGAGGTATAACGGAAGACCTGCTCGTGGAGGGCGCCCAATATTCGGTAGCGAAAAAACTTATCGAACTGGCTGCTGATGCGAAGGTGTTCAATTTTTGAGTGAAATTGAGAATCTCGCGATGGAATTCCGCTCAACCTTGCTCACATATCATACAGTTCTTCGCCGTACATTTTTATCCATTCACTGGAGAGAGTTTCGTACGCCGCTGCAAGGTCATTGACTCCGAGCAAAATAATGGAGCTGTCTCCTGCACCGTAACCGCTTATGCAGGGGTAAAGATATTCGATATTGATGCCTTTGCGTTTCAGTGGCCTTAATATGGCATTGAACCCCCCGGGATGATTGGGGGTTTCTGCTGCTATTATGTCCTTAACTATCGGAGAATGTCCCGCGCTATCTAGGATACTGATCGCACGAGAAGGATCGCTTGCAACAAAGCTCACCGTCCCCTCGGCACCTGTTGTCCTCGCCGTGATGGCCAAAATATTTATGCCGCCGGTACTGATAAGTTCACTGATTTCCGACAGCGTTCCAGGCTTATTTTCCAAAGTGATGGAGATCTCTTTAACGCTTTTCATCCATTGCCTCCACTCAATGCTAAAAGCAGCAACGAGGTATTAGAGCGAATAGATCATTTTTTGCCGGATATATAATGCGCCCCTGTACCCAGCGCATTCTGATTCGTCTCTATTAGGGCTTTTTTCTTGCCCTTTAAGACGGTCTCGACAGCGCCGGCAAGAGCTTTGTCGGAAACAATCCGACCAATCTCAGTGACTGCTCCGAGCATCACCATATTCAGGACCCTATCATCGCCCATTTCGTGAGCCAGAGAATTTGCTGGAACCTGAACGATCTTGATATCGGTCCGCGATGACTGTTCGGTTATCAGATCACTATTCAGGAAAAGGGTTCCTCCGGATCTTATCATGTTCTGATACTTGAGCATTGAAGGATAATTCATGGCCACGACAAGATCAGGAGAGGACGCAATGGGGGATGCTATCTCCTGGTCAGAAACGACCACAGTGCAGTTTGCTGTTCCGCCCCGCATTTCCGCCCCGTAAGACGGCAGAAATGTCACATGTTTATCCTCATTCATTCCCGCGACGGCAAGAACATAGCCCATCATAAGGACTCCTTGGCCGCCGAAACCCGAAAAGACGATTTTAAGCAACATCCTTGATAACCTTGAGAGGGAAAAATTTGGTCATGGTCTCGTCCACCCACTTGTTGGCTTCTAATGGAGTCATTTTCCAGTTGGTGGGGCAAGGTGAAAGTATTTCGACCATAGAAAAGCCTTTCTCCGCAAGCTGAGTCTCGAAAGCCTTTCTGATGGCCTTTTTTGTTTTCAAAATATTCTTGGGACTCGATACACTGGTTCTTTCTATGTAAACACTGCCGGCGGCCACCTCAAGCATCTGGCTGAGATCGAGAGGATAGCCGTCTCTAAGAGGAATCCGACCTCCCGGCGAAGTAGTAGTGACCTGGCCCAGCACAGTTGTGGGCGCCATCTGTCCGCCGGTCATCCCGTAAACAGCGTTATTTACGAAGATACAGGTGATCCTCTCACCTCTGTTGGCCGCGTGCACCGTTTCCGCGGTACCTATGGCCGCAATGTCTCCATCACCTTGATAAGTGAATACCACCCTGTCGGGCAGCATTCGCTTGATTCCGGTGGCTACGGCAGCGGCTCGACCGTGAGGCGCTTCAGCCATATCGACATCGAAATAGTTGTATGCCAAAACCGCGCATCCGGCGGGCGGAACTCCGATAGTGCGTTCCCTGATTCCAAGCTCGTCTATCACTTCGGCAACGAGCCTATGGATCAGACTATGACCGCAACCCGGGCAATAATGAAACATATTATCAGTGAGAGACTCCGGTTTGGAGAAGATCTTCTTCAATTTTTCACTCCCTTTACAATGACGATAATCGGCCCGTCTGCTGCCGAGAATCTCGCCTAAATCCTTGAATTTCAGGTGGAGCCCATTGCTTTTAATGCATCTGATGAATGGGCGCCGGACCCTGGACCTCGCGCGGATTTCATTTTGTGATAAGTGCTGGCGAGTACTCTGGCAATCTCCTCCGGGTTGGACACCACTCCACCGGGTCGGCCGTAAAAAGAAACCTCACAACGGCCCTCCACAGCCAACCGAACATCTTCAACCATTTGTCCCGTACTCATCTCAAAAACCACGATATGGCCTACTCTGCGGCTGAGCTTCACCAAAGCTTCCGATGGAAAAGGCCATAGCGTCTTAGGTCTGAAAAGGCCCACTTTGAGACCCGTTTCCCTCACCCGCTGAACAGCGCCTTTGGCAATACGAGCTGCCGTTCCATAAGCGGCAATAATGAGATCCGCGTCGTCGGTGAGATATAATTCCTGGTCGGCAATAGTATTCGCGATCATTTGATATTTGCGTACAAGCCGCCAGTTTAGCTCTTCCAGGAGATCGGGATCCAGCCACAACGAACGAACTGTGCGACTTTTACGGTTGCGCGCACCGTCAAGTATCCATTCTTTAGCGGGCAATGATGCAGGATCTATAGGTTCCGGCAGTACTACGGGCTCCATCATTTGCCCCATCATTCCATCGCCAAGGATCATTACCGGCATCCGGTAATAATCGGCTAGGTCAAACGCAGCTCTTGTCATGTCCGCAATTTCTTGACCGTAGGCGGGGGCCAGGACGATGACTCGGTAGTCCCCATGGCCGCCTCCTTTGGTGGCCTGGAAATAGTCTCCCTGAGACGGAGCGATATTGCCAAGACCCGGTCCACCGCGCATCATGTTGACTATGACCGCCGGTAGCTCCATCCCTGCGAGATATGAAATGCCTTCCTGCTTCAGGCTGATTCCCGGACTGGACGACGAGGTCATCACCCGGGCGCCGGTGGCGCTCGCGCCGATAACCATATTTATTGAAGCCAACTCGCTTTCCGCTTGGACGAAGACAGCTCCTTCCATTTTGGAAAAAGCTGTGGCCATGAATTCAGGTAATTCGTTCTGTGGGGTAATGGGATATCCGAAGTAAGCTCGGCAACCGGCCCGGACCGCGGCTTCTCCCAATACATGTGTCCCTCGCATAAGGATTTTGCCGGCCATTAACTATTCTTCCTTTGATTTTTCTTTCTGCTCGCTTGATTCGTCTTTGGTTTCACGGTAGACGTCTATGGCGACATCAGGGCAAGTAACTGCGCAGAGAGCGCATCCTGTGCACTCAATTCGGTCGAGGTCCTCGACTTTTTCGTCTTTAAATCGGGCTGGATAATAGCCTTTGGTATTCAGAGTTTCAGAGACGATGATTCTCTTTTTAGGACAGACGTTAATGCATAGTCCACAGCCTTTGCATCGTTCTTTCTTGATTTCTATGCGGCCTTTCAAAATGTGTTCTCCCTATTCTAGAGTGGGACGGGCATCTTGCCGTTGATAATAACAGAATTAATCAAGCAGAATAATGATTCGCCTGCTCCGTGTCAAATCAAAATCCATTGATTTGTAACGGTTCACCCTTACGCTGGAAAGAGTTAGTCCAATACACGTTTTCGTGGGGAATCGAATCTGCTTTACTCCGTGCCAGCTTACCAGTTTCATCTTTAAAATGACAGATCCGTACCCCTTTGTTGATGAATAGTTGTTCTTCTCACTATTCCCCTGATGAAGACTCAAGAGTTGCGGCCCAGTATTCGAAGTGATTCTTCACAAGCGGATCTTTTGTAAGATCAATGGAGTTGCGGAAAAGTTGCAACGCCTGTTCTTTATATCCCAGATCCAGCATGGTGCTGGCCATCATACACACTGAGGGGACGTGGTCTGGATACAACTCGAGTGAAGCGGCAAAATTTAAAATATCTTTGTTCCTGGGCGCTTCGGTAATGTAATCGGCAAAATACACACCATAAGCGAACATCGGCGACAACGACCGCGCACGATTCCAGTCCAAGATGCCTCTGAAGACATATCCGCTTTGCATATACGCAGTGCCGCGATTGACATACGCGGCGTAGCATTTCGGCCTTTGTTTGATAACATCGCTCCAGGTCTTAATAGCCGCATCTAATTTCCCCGACCTGGCCTCTGCAATACCTTTTTGAACCTCCTCCGGCGGAGCCGCGGCCGAATGCTGGGCTTTCACTATGAGCATTATTGACAGGGCAAGAACAATCAGTATGATGCTACGAATCGACATAACTTCATTCACAGTTTGACCGTGCTGAAGGACAAATTCAGTCATTCGGCACATTAGGTCGGGGGAGTAATGTGGACCATCGAGCACGCGTTCGACATCGCACCCAAGATTATTTAGTATATCAAACTTTTGCATTCATTTCCATCAGGCCAAGATCATGTGGCCTCAGATTAAGTGGCTCAAAGCCAGGGCTTGCCCAGTAAGCTTATTTCATTGACAATAAAGGCGCTGCCGTGTTACCATTGACCACCCTGAAAAAAACAGGGCTGATGCAAGGTCGAGAGCCCGGCAGTTCATTAGAATACACATTAGAATGGCCGGGCTTTCGTTTGTACCGGACAAGATCTTCAGGAGGTCCTCATCATGCCTGTGTCTGCCAAAGTTGCTGATTTTATAGGTAGATCTTCCTGGATAAGGAAGATGTTTGAGGAAGGTGCTCGTCTCAAAAAAGAGCATGGCGCGGCAAATGTATTCGACTTCAGTCTGGGGAATCCGAACCTGGATCCCGTGAAATCGGTGACTGAGGCCATTGTGAAAGCCGCTATGGACGAAACCCCAGGGATCCACGGATACATGGCGAATGCGGGGTTCGCTGACGTGCGTGCTGCCGTGGCGGCAAAGATAAGGCAGGACGAGGGTGTGGACCTTAATGAGAATTATATCGTAATGACCGTCGGCGCAGGCGGCGCTATTAATGTGGCTCTGAAAGCAATTCTGAATCCGGAAGATGAGGTGATATACCCAAGCCTTTCTTCGTAGAATACGTCTTTTATGCAGACAATCACGGCGGCAATGCAATAACCGTCCCCACCAGGGACGATTTTTCTCTGGATCTCCAGGCCATAGAGTCGGCAATCAGCCCCAGGACTGCAGCGGTACTGATCAATTCACCTAACAACCCGACCGGCAAAGTATACAGTGAAGCCGAAATTCGGAGTTTGGCCGAGTTGTTGGAGCGCAAGAGTAAAGAGATATCTCGGCCCATTGTCTTGATTTCCGACGAGCCTTATAGGGGTATTGTTTATGATAATGTGGCAGTGCCGAGTGTATTGAAGTCCTATAGCAACAGCCTCGTGGTTACGTCATTTTCCAAGGACCTCTCGCTGCCGGGCGAACGCTTGGGATATGTTGCAATTAATCCGGCTATGGACAATGCGACAACGACTATGGACGGGCTTGTGCTCGCGAATCGAATCTTGGGTTTTGTTAGTGCCCCGGGTTTGATGCAAAGAGCGGTAAAGAACGTCTTGAGGGAAGTTGTGGATGTATCCGTCTATAAGCGGCGGAGAGACCGACTTTATGACGCATTAACCGGATTCGGCTATCAATGCGTAAAACCGGAAGGGGCATTCTACCTATTCCCCAAATCTCCTTTGCAGGATGACATTAGTTTTGTGGCGGCTCTTCAGAAGAAGCTCATATTGACTGTTCCCGGAACAGGATTCGGCGGACCCGGCTATTTCCGTATAGCCTACTGCGTGTCAGACCAGACGATCGAGGGCTCTTTGAAAGGCTTCGAAGAAACCATACGTGAAATTCGCTCCTGAAACGGAGAAGCCCGATTCGTCTGGTTCCCAGGCCCCGCCTCATAACCTATGATTTATACTTGCTGTTGTGGCATCAAATACAAAGGGCGACTGCGCGTCGCCCTTTGTTAACCGATTTGTGGCCGCTGATCGATCTATTACTGCCTCGAAAACTTAGGTGGAGTTTGGCCCGTTGTTCCGGATAACCTCTCAAGTTGCAGTTCCAGTTCGTGTATTTTTGAGCCCATTTCCAGCATATATGTTTTCTGAGAGCCGATAACGTCCTCCAACTCCTTAATTCTTTTGTTCAATTCCCGGACTTCTTTCCCCGATTCCGCCGGCGCGTGCTGCTGTAGGGCCGCCAAATTCTTTCGTTCGGCTTCGATGCCGGTTCTGAGAACCGTCATTCCCTCTTCCAAGGGGGTCAATCGATCTTTCACCTCTGCCACCGCGGCCTCTTTGATTTTGGGAATTATTTTCTTCACTGCTGCCAACAGTTTATTATTATTATCCGCCGATTCCTTGCGAACTTCCTCAAAGCCTTTAGTAAGGTCCTCGAAGTTCTTTGACAGCGTTGCTACGGTTTTCCTGGTGGCTGCATTCTCTTTATTCGCTCGAGCAAACTCTTTGCTTTCAGCGTCCACACGTTTATGCATTTCTGCAACAGTCTGTTCCAGGCCTTTGAGTTTCTTGCCTACGGTTTCTCGTTCCTTTTGAGCATCTTGCGCCCACTCGCGAAATTCTTCAAGTTTGCCATTGACCGGATCCACTTTGGTTTTGATCGCTTGAGATACTCTGTCCTGCTGATCTTCGATTCTTTGAATATCTGCGCTAAAATCTTTTGGAGGCGCGAATTTCCCGGCGAATTCTCGGATATCCTTCTCCTGTTTCTGAGCCTTTTTTTCTAGATCGGCAATCTTCTGTTTGAGGTCCGCGGTTTCTTCCGCGCAGCCTGCCAGGAGCATAAAGGCCAGCATTGCAGCTCCAAAGAAAGCAATTCGCTGGGGGATCATCGGTAACCTCCTCAACTGGATCAACTTGAGATAATCATATCAAATCTCGAACTAAACGCAAGGATAAACAGATAATAATCAGTGAGTATTAGCATAATTATAATTAAAAACTTTAATTAACTTTAGTATAACTCCGTAATCACATCTTTATATGTCAATCAAACTTTCTGTGCGCACTGTTTTGTGCAATTACGGCAGATCCTTGTAACTCCAGGTTCAAGAACCGGTCGTCATTTATACAGGTTGCCTAATGTGTGTTGCCACTCGTAGTCCGGCGAAGGCCGGGGCACAGACTTTGCCCTGAGTAAAGTCCGGAACCAATCTTTCCTGGATCCGGCTTACGCCGGAATGACGAGATACAGCTAGCTCGAATCGGACAAACTTTTGGCATCCGTATAATAGCGCGAATGAATATTTTCTTATGAAATCCCAATAACGTCTAGTTACTCCAAATTGCTAAGGCGCACTTACGGTTTTCAGCAGTCTGAAACAATGATGTAATTTGCCCTTTACCGCTGGGATAATTTCGGGTATTTTCAAAGGTTCGGAATGAATTGACGACGAATGTATCCGCCAAAACAAGAAAGGGATAAATTAGTTGAAAATTTCAAGCGCTCCTATCGATATCATCGAGTCCATAAACAGTCATTGAAATGAGGTGGACTATGACAGCGGAAGAACTTCAGCAAGTTTTGGAACGCCATCGGCTATGGTTGGAAGATAATACACAAGGAGAGCAGGCTGATCTGAGTGGATTGAATCTGAGGAGAGTCAAACTTAGGCAGGTTGATTTAAGCCAAGCAATGCTTAGGGAGACCGACCTGAGGGGAGCGGATCTGCTGGGAAGCAAATTTGCCTCCGCGGACCTTACGTCCGCGAAACTCAGGGGAACTAATCTTAGGCGGGCCGAAATGGTCAGAGCAAAACTGGTCGGCGCTGACCTCACTGGTGCGAAAATGGGTACTGCCGACTTCAGTGAAGCCGATCTTACCGAAGCTGATTTGGGTTGGGCTACCCTCAGAGGAGCGACACTCAAGGATGCAAAACTCATCTCGGCTGATCTGAGTCTGGCCGATCTTAGCACGGCCGAGCTGACCGGAGCGGATCTCAGCGCTGCGGATTTGGGGGCCACTAAACTCGCTGATGCCGATCTTCGCAATGTCAATTTCGAAGGGGCTAACCTACGGCGGGCAGACATGCATGGAGCAAGACTGGAGGGCAGCAACTTCACAGGGGCGAAGTTGAGTTCAGCTGACCTTAGCAGCGCAGATCTTCGAGAAGCGAAATTCATCAACACGAAAATCCGAAGCGCAGATCTCCGAGCAGCGGATCTAAGCGGAGCGGATCTCTCCACAGCAGATTTAAGCGGGTCAAACCTTCAAGGCGCTAAATTTGTGGGGGCAAATCTGGCGAATGCCAGAATCAGGCGGGCTTTCCTATATCGAGCTGATTTGAGTCAGGTATCCGCGAAGGGCGCAGATTTCAGCGCGGCGAATATCAGTGGAGCAAAATGTAACGGCGCAAATTTTAATGGGGCCAAATTTTATAGGGCTGATTTGACTAGAGCGGATCTCAGAGGTGCTGATCTGAGCCAGGCGGATATAAGTCGGACCGATCTCACAGCAGCGAATCTTAGTGGAGCATTTCTTTACCGGGCGGATTTGAGTAGGGCAAAGCTGTACACTGCCAATTTGACAGGAGCAAATCTCAGTGAGGCCAATCTGAATCTGGCGGGGCTCTTCGCAACAAATTTGAGCGGAGCAAATCTTAATGGAGCAGATTTGACCGAAGCGGAATTCAGCGGGGCGAACTTGCAAGGTGCCGACCTTACCGGAGCAAAAGGTCTGGACGCGGCAAAATTGAGCCGCGGTTGACATTTTAGAAAAGAAAAACGTTTCAAAATTGCCTTTGGTGAGTTTTGCAGAAGGGGGCGGGCCTCAAACTTCGTGTGCACACCGATCGGATTCGGTGTCGTTGAATAAGAAGTCAATATTGACGTTTCCAATACAAATTTTTACAAGGATGGTTGTTCCGGTTATTCTTATTATTGCTGGCACGACATTTGTAGCTACCGCCGTTATAATCATAAGTCGTTTTACATCCGGTAATGCTGCTCAAAGATTGACCGTCAAATGGGCTCAGGTTGTCTTAAGATCGATGAGGATTTCGTGCAGTATTGAGAATGCTGCTAATATAGATCCGGCTACTTCTTACATTATAACCCCTAATCATCAATCCATCATGGATTTTTTACCGTTGCTGTCGGTGTTGCCTCTGCGTTTTCGATGGGTCTTGAAAAAAGAATTATTGAGAATTCCGCTGTTCGGATCGGGTCTGATTTCTATCGGAGCCGTTTCCATAGACCGGTCGCGCCGCGGTAAGGCCCTTAACGAGATGTTGAGTGCCTCGGAAAAACTAAGAAATGGCTGGAGCTTATTAGTCTATCCCGAAGGGACCACAACTCCAGACGGACTGATGCTCCCATTCAAAAAAGGCCCATTCATATTGGCAATCAAGACCGGCGTTCCGATACTCCCGGTAACTTGCAATGGGCCATTCAAGATTATGCCACAGGGTTCAAGGCTCTTTAACCCTGGACACGTGGAAGTGATCATCGGTCGCCCGATCATAACCAGGGGTCTCGACGAAAAAGATGTTCCGGTTTTAATGGAAAAGACGCGAGCCGAAATCGAAAAATATCTTGATCCGGAGTATGACCCTTTTAAGAAACGCTTTGCTCCCCCAACCAGTGCTGATTCCACAGCACAACAAATGGAGAAATAATGATAAACAAAGATCTGCTCGCTCCATGCGGCTTGTACTGCGGTGTATGCGGAGTCCTGATCGCCCATAAGGGGAATGATGAAAAATTCAAGGAGAAGTTAAGCACCGTTTACGGCTGTTCACCGGATGATATCGCCTGCAACGGGTGTCTTTCCGACGAGACATTCATGTATTGTAAGACATGCCCCATAAAATCGTGTACCCGAGATAAGAATTATGAAGCCTGTCATCAGTGCAGTGATTTCCCTTGTAAGCTCATCGAAGATTTTCCAATACCTGTCGGCAAGAAAGTCATTTTGAGGGCTATTCCTGCCTGGAGGCAGTTAGGAACCGAGCGATGGGTTGAAGAGGAAGAGAAGCGCTATCATTGTCCAAGCTGCGGGTACCAACTGTTTCGCGGTGCTAAACGCTGCCGCAGCTGCAAAGAGCCGGTCGACCAGGATTAACTTTCAATACCGAAATTAATTCCGGTGATTGCACAAATCGAAAATCTCATCAAAAAATTGACCCAATTATTATTCCTGAAAAAGCGCTGAGCCGGTTCCAAAGTAATTTTTGATCTTCGCTTTTGGGCGATCCACTCCTTGAATATGCCCGGTGGCCCCCACCAGAGTAGCTGGACAAAAAGAAGCGAAAAAAAAACGTAAAGCATGCCTGATATCTTCCTGGAGAGTCTCGGACTAGAAAAAACCAAAGGATAAGTGTAATAATTAAGGCTCGACCCAATTCGGCCCTACATTAGAAGGAGAGTTCCATATGATCACTGCAGGCATCGACTGTGGTGCAAAGAATACAAAGACCGTCATTCTGAAAGACGATAAGATAATCGGAAGAGGCTCCGTGCTCACCGGATTCGACCAGGCGCAGGCTGTGCAGAAATCTCTGGAAATAGCTCTGAAAAATGCCGGAGTTAAGCAGGACCATATCGAGCACATAGGTGGAACAGGGTCAGGCGCAAAATCCATTCAGCAGGCTGATATCACGGTAAATGATTTAAAAGCGATTGCGGCCGCGGCCAAGTTCTACTTTCCAAATTGTCGAACCGTTGCAGATATCGGCGCGGAGGAAGTACGAGCAGCCAAAGTAAATGAAAAAGGTAACGTGGTCGATTTCGCCATTAATGAAAAATGCGCCGCAGGCTCGGGAGCTTTCATCGAGGCCATGTCCAGAGCGCTTGAGACTCCTCTCGAACAGATGGGACAATTGGCTTTATCGTCCAACAATTCTATCCAGATGAATGCCCAGTGCACTATTTTTGCCGAATCAGAAGTGGTTGGCCTCATCCACGCTAAAACCGCAAAAAAGGACATAAGCAAAGCCATTCATGATGCTATCGCCGGTCGAATAGTTTCTATGATTCGCCGTATTGGTGTGAACCCCGACGTTGTTATAATGGGCGGAGTTGCATATAACTCCGGATTCGTCGGCGCACTTCAAAGGGAATTGAGCTTAGAAGAAGTGTACATTCCTGAATTCCCTGAATATGCAGCAGCTACAGGAGCGGCAGCCGTCGTTGCTCGGGAGGGCAGATAAATGACATTCAAATTGATTGGAGGATATACAAATGGCTGAGGCTCAGCAACCGGAATACTGGCGGTGGTCGGAAAGCAACTGGGTAAATCCTGATATAAATTGGAAAGAGGCTCAGTTCATTACCGCCGGAATCGACGTGGGATCTGTCAGTTCGCAAGCTGTGATAATGGCCGACGGCAAAATGTTTGCTTACGGAAATATGAGGACCGGATCCGATAGCCCTGATAGCGCTAGAAATGCCCTCAAGTTCGCATTGGAGAAAACCGGCATGCCCGAAAGCGCTATCCATTACTGTATAGGAACAGGTTACGGCCGTGTGAATGTGCCTATGGCGGACAGATCGGTGACTGAGATCGCGTGTCACGCCCGAGGCGCTAATTTTATGTACGGAAACAAGGTACGTACCGTTCTGGACGTAGGCGGGCAGGATATCAAAGCCATCCGATGTGATGAGAACGGTAAGGTCACGAACTTCCTTATGAATGACAAGTGTGCGGCCGGAACGGGCCGTGGTATGGAAGTTTTTGCCGACCTGTTATCAGTTCCCATCGGTGAAGTCGGCGATCGATCGTTCCAGATTGATGCGGAGCCGATGCCAGTATCCAGTACCTGCGTGGTCTATGCAAAATCCGAGGCAACCGGGCTGCTCAGAAAAGGCCTAAGCACGAATGAAGTTCTCGCAGCCTACTGCGCGGCAATGGCCGATCGCATTTTTTCTCTTCTGGAAAGAGTTGGAATAGAACCCGAATTTGCCATAACCGGCGGAATGGCTAAAAACAAAGGAGTAATCGACAGGCTGAAAAAGAAAATCGGCTCCGAACCGATGAAGACCGAATGGGATACTCAGCTCGCGGGTGGCATAGGGGGAGGGCTCTTCGGACTGGCTTTATGTCAGAATGGGAAAGGAAGACAAAAGTAATCGCTGGATTCAGAGGCTATTCTTGGAATAGAGACCCATCGGCTGCACCGGTTTGTCGCTGAACATGGTCCCGGTGAGCCTTTTCGTTCGGCTGAGGAAGACTCTTTATGCGGCACATTCTGGTGATCATTCTGGCGTTCACTCTGTGCGGTACGGTCCTTCGCGCGGAAAGACCCAGCCTCCAGGTACCGGAGACCGGAGAGAGTCCTGATGCAATAAGAAATGTCTCTGAGACCTTTCAAAGGCTTCGGATACATTCAGCTCCGCACACTTTGACCGATGGGGCCAGGAGATCCTTTCTCTTCAGGTATTGCCCATTGCTCCGGGAGAGCCGCCTGTTTTCTCCACGGCTTCAGCTCTGGATCCCGAAGGCAAGAAATGGATATGTTTCTTGAATGACTTCGTGAAAGAGCACACACGATCTTTCGCCAGCTATGCCTTGTGCCGAAACTTCTGTGGTCATTTATGATGCCAAGGGCAGAAAAAGTGCAGAAAGTAGATGTAAGCAAGTTCCCGCGAAAGAAATAAGGAAGATGAGAAAGGCAAAGACGAGCAACCGGCTGGAAGCGACGCTAAGGACCGCTCTACATCAGCAGTGACCTTCTCAGGAACCTCCGTTCCCGCCCGAAATGAGAAGAAACTAGTGGAAATACCATGCTTGCTAACTATGGTTATAGTGACGGTTCAGGAAATTATTTCATAACCGTGATACTGAGAAATGTAATGGATGCGGAGATTGCGTTTCTGCATGTCCTGCCGGGGTTTTTCAAGTCGTGTATGAGGATCCTGTGATCCCTTAACGATCGGCCTCTCGCAACGATCAAACCGGATAAGAAAAATAAAATCAAGTATGAGTGCGGCCCGTGCAAACCTGCGACAGCTAGGCTCGGCCTCTCCCGCCTCTCCCGTGTGTGGCGGCTTGTATGACTGGGGCCATTTCACATTCCTGGTAGCAAAGGGCCGGAGTCCAAACCGGCCCTTTGCATGGATTGCGAACTAATATTCACACAATGAAATCACCCATATTCAAATCCATAACGCGTCTGGTAGGGAAAGCTATTGGCGATTTCGGTTTGATCCAAGACCGTGATCGAATTCTTGTGGCTTTATCAGGTGGAAAAGATTCCTGGACATTACTCTTTGCCTTGAGAGAACTTCGACGAAAGGCACCGATCGATTATGAAATTGGAGCAGTGACCGTTCAACCCCGTCAGGACGTATTTGATTGTGGAGAAATCGGAAAGCGTTTGGCTGATGAAGATATTCCGTATCAGATTATACCTGCGGAAATCGTAGAGGTAGTCAAAGAAAATCTCACGCCGGGAACCAACCCTTGCTCATTCTGTGCTAGATTACGTCGGGGGATTCTTTATACTTTTGCAGCGGAGCAGCATTGGAATAAAATTGCACTGGGTCATCATTTAGATGATTTTATTGAAACCCTGATCCTCAATTTATTTTTCAACGCTTCAATAAAAGGCATGAGCCCGAATCTTATGGCAGACGACGGCAAGAATAGAATCATCAGACCTCTCGTTTACGTCAAGGAAGAAATGACGCGGCAATTTGCTCGTATTGTTGGTGTTCCGATCGCTGGCTGCTCCTGTCCGTTTCAGGGAATGGTCAGCTCACGGCGTCACTGGGTCAAAAAGATGATTTCGGAGATAGAACACGAAATCCCTGATGTGAAGGCTAACATTTTGGCAGCCATGGGCAGAGTCCAGCACAGACACCTATTGAAGATGATTTGATTGGGTGGATCTTGAAAATAGAACGTGGGTGAAGCATATAAGACAAAGGGATACTGGAGCCCAAAAAAAAAATGTTTACCGGCATAGTCGAAGCTCGCGGCGAAATAAGAAGTATTGAAACTGTGGGCGAATTCATAAGAATCCGGATAATGTCCGACCTTGACCTAACAGATCTAAAAGAAGGGGATTCTGTTTCGGTAGACGGCGCATGCCTGACGGCCATCAATGTGCGCATTCAAAAGAAAGAGCTGACAGCGGACGTTTCTTCCGAAACTCTGGCCGTGACGACACTTGCTGATTTAAAAGTAGGTTCGAAGGTCAATCTGGAAAAAGCCATGCGTTTGGATTCCAGGATTGGAGGTCACCTTGTGGCAGGCCACGTGGACTGCGTAGGCCGAATCATTGAAAAACGGCAAGCTGGGCCGGGATGGATAATGGGGTTCCAGTCGGATTCCGGCCGTTACCTTATCGATAAAGGAAGCGTGGCAATAGATGGAATAAGTTTGACGGTGAACCGGGTGGAAGGGAGTAAATTCCGTGTAATGATCATTCCTCAAACGGTGGCTGTGACCGGGTTGACCGAAAAAAAGATCAATGATAAGGTGAACCTGGAGTTTGATCTCATTGGAAAATACGTTGAAAAGTTCGTTTCCGGTAAGGAACAATCGGGTATAACCGAAGATAAACTGAAAGAATACGGATTCGTATAAAGGAGGGCGCCTGAAATGGGTGCATTAGTTGGTTCTGAGGAAGCAATTGAAGAAATAAAACAAGGTCGAATGGTAATTCTCGTGGATGATGAAGACCGGGAGAATGAAGGCGATCTTACAATGGCCGCGGAAAAAGTTACTCCCGAGGCCATAAATTTCATGACCAAGTACGGTCGCGGGTTGCTATGTTTATCCATGATAGAGCAAAAAATCCAGTCTCTGGATCTTCCGATAATGGTGAGCGACAATAAATCTCCTTACGGAACGGCCTTCACTGTTTCTATTGAAGCCGCGCGAGGGGTTACAACCGGCATTTCAGTGTACGATCGTGCAATTACTATCCTGACGGCTGTCGACGAAGATGCAACATCTCAGGACCTGGTTTCACCAGGCCATGTTTTCCCACTGAGAGCTCGCAGCGGGGGCGTACGTAGTGCGCGCCGGCCAAACAGAAGGTAGCGTTGATCTGGCGCGGTTCGCCGGTTTCACGCCTGCCGGGGTTATCTGTGAAGTCATGAATGAAGACGGTACCATGGCCCGCATGCCTGATCTGATGAAGATGGCGGAATTACACAATCTTAAAATATGTACCATCAGAGACTTGATCAAATACCGAATGCGTCACGAGCGACTTGTGCGGCGGGGAGCTGAGACAGTTTTGCCCACGGCAGTTGGCGGTGAATTCAGGTTTATTGTGTACGAAAACGATGTTGACCACCACAATCACGTTGCCTTGGTCAAGGGAGAAATTAATCCGGATGAACCGATTCTGGTGCGTGTCCATTCAGAGTGCCTGACCGGTGATGTTTTCGGTTCACAGCGGTGTGACTGCGGCTCGCAGCTTGAAAAAGCAATGGGGATGGTTGCTGAAGTGGGCAAAGGCGTAATTCTTTACATGCATCAGGAAGGCCGAGGAATAGGCCTCCTCAACAAAATAAAAGCATACGAGCTTCAGGATCAGGGTTGTGATACTGTAGAAGCCAACCTAAGGCTTGGGTTCAAGGCCGATTTGAGAGATTATGGCATAGGCGCTCAGATGCTTTACGATCTGGGTGTTCGCAAGATGCGGTTAATGACCAACAATCCTAAGAAAATAGTAGGTCTGGAAGGATATGGCATTCAGGTTGTGGAGCAGGTTCCTATTGTAATCGACCCGTGCGCGACCAACCTGCGATATCTGAGAACCAAGAAAGAAAAAATGGGTCACACATATGAGCTCAAGTGCCTTTCCTAAATTGCGGCACGGAAGTATAACCACGAATCTGTTGGAGCATGCCTAACCCCGGAGGAGCCATGACAAAGATTGTCGAAGGTGTTCTCGACGCAAGCGGACTCAAAGTAGGATTGGTTGCGAGCCGTTTCAATGATTTTGTTGTATCGCGGCTGGTTGCCGGCGCAGTGGACACGTTAGTGCGCCACGGGGCTTCCGAAAACGACATGACTATTGTGAAGGTGCCGGGCGCTTTTGAGATTCCGCAAATAGTATCAGCAATGGTGCGATCCGGGAAACATGATATCGTAGTGGCGCTCGGAGCGGTAATTCGCGGTTCAACCCCTCATTTCGATTACATAGCCGCGGAAGTCACCAAAGGACTTGCCCAAATTGCTATGGAATCGACTATTCCAGTGAGCTATGGAGTGTTGACTACTGATACTCTTGAGCAGGCCATCGAGAGAGCTGGATCCAAAGCGGGAAATAAAGGGGCCGAAGCAGCAATGGCCGCTATAGAGATGGCGAATATTTTTAAGCAGATTTCCCCGAAAACGACTCGACGTTAGTCCCGATTTCGAGACGACGCCGCTAAAGGCAAATAATAGTTTCCAGTGCCTTCCAGACGAAAGACACGTGAATTTGTTCTTCAGGTCCTGTTTGCAGCCGATGCGCGCAAACAGGATCCCGTCGATACGTTGGAATTTCTCCAGAGCCATTTCGCCTCTGATCAAGACCAGGAACTAAAGATCCATCGGGTGGTAGAGGATTTTGCAAGAGTTTTGGTGACCGCAGTGTCCAAAGAAGGGACGGTTATCGATGATCTGATTAGCCGGATTTCCCAAAACTGGAAACTTTCGCGAATAAATCGTGTGGACAGAAACATTTTAAGAATGGCTATAGCTGAAATGATTCGGTTTCCTGAAACTCCGGGGGCGGTAATACTTAACGAAGCTATCGAAATAGGTAAAAAATACGGTGGTGAAAGCTCCGCGGCTTTTATAAACGGCATACTGGACAGAATTCAAGTCCTGGAAAAACGGCCCAGGTACTGCAGAGGAATTACGTGACATGATTGCATCGCTTGACCAATCCGCTTCAATAAGCTAAAATTATATTGGAATTTTTGTAATCGCGGATTTGAGCCGCTTGCCCGGTCATTGGCGGCATATCAATGGTCGATCAATGCTATCTTCTTTCATAAGTCTTCGCGGAAAAATTAGAATATTGGAATCGCTCTGCGTAATATCGGTTCTGATTTTGTTCGGTTCCGTGATCGAAGGGTATGCCCAGTCCACAGTGCGACCGGGGCCTTCCAGCTCCGACGGAAAGAATCAAGAACAAGCATACGCTCCTCTGGGCGAATCCGGCTATAAAGTACCTATTCCCGAAATTAGAATGGATCAAATCCTTGGCGGGCGACCTGCAAAACCGAAGCCTCCTCAGCCGGATATGGATGAACCATCGCCACCCCAATCCAGTGTAGTAGAACCCGCGGAGAGAAATGAGCCGGAATCCGAACGGCAAGAAACCTCTGTCACTCCTGAGACTCCTCGCCTTCCGTTTGACACGGGTGTCCGAAAAACGCTTCCCGGATCCGTCCCGCAAAAACCTCACACAGAGGAACCTTCTCCTATGGCTCCTCCGCTTCCAAAAGAAAATGTTTCGCCGCTTTCTGCCCCTGTTGCGCCCGAAGATCCGATGGTCGCGCGGCCTCCGAAAAAAGAGGTGCTCTTGAAGAGGATACCTCCGACGATCCCTCCATTATTGGAAGCACACCCTTCCAAAGAGACGCTCAAGAGCATCCATCTGAAAGCACAGGGACCGCCCCCTTCAGGGCCGATCGAGAATATTCCGCTTGGAAGCCGCGGGGAACCTGAAATCATACCGAGACGAGACCCCGAGCCCAAACCGCTTCCTGAGCCTTTACCTGAGGCCGAGCCGGACTTAAAACCGATGCCTCAACCGGTCACCGAGCCCGTGGAGCCTGCTATAGCCAAACCGACACCAAAGGAGAGGACTTTGTCTGCGCCGCCCTTGGAGCCGGAATCTTATAAATTAATGCCCCAAGATCGGCCTTTTTTTGTTCCCTCTCTCGAGCCTGATAAGTCCGGCCCAAAAGAGCGCACATCAATCGTGCCTCCCATGGAACCAGTGCAAGAACAGTCGATTCCGAAAGAAACCCTTCCCACATTTGTACCGCCCCCTCCAAAAGAGGTTTTGCGATCGCCTCTTAATGACGACATACCCGACACTCCGGAAATTAAATACTATTTGCGCGATACAGCGCCTATTCTGGAGGAACTGTCGCTTTTGATGACAAGAGCGCCTTCCATGACGACAGCCGATTATGATCCTTCGGACGCGAACGCTCCTCTTTTTCCCAAGGATTTACAATTAAGAATGGATTCGATGAAACGGGACCTGCAGATTCTTGATTCCAAAACCTTCGCAATAATTCCACCAAAAAGATATGAACAATTCCACGGTCTTATCAGAGATTCCATAACACATACCCATCAAGCCTGTGATGCAATCCTCAACTATATGGCAGAGCCGAATGAAGAAAATTTCAAGCTGATTCAGGACCACCTTTTCCGAGCCAGGGAGTTAATTCAGAAAACGCGTGCTCACGGATGACAAGCCGGGAGCAATTGGGCGGGGCAAGCTTATAGATCCGGAGAACGTTGCTTCGATGTGATGTCCATCTCAACCGACTCTACGCGGGCTCTACCACTTTCCCCCAGACTTTGTCGGATTCTATTTTTTCAATAATGATCTCGAATTGCGATTTGCTAACAAAACTGGGAGGTAGGTGCAGTTTGACTGGAATATAGTTATCGGTCCTTGCTGTAATTAGTCCCCTGGGCGATAACGACTCAGACACTACACTGAAATTTTTCCCTAAGAATCGATTATAAAAACTCTGTCTCAGTCTTGCCGATAACGCCCTCAACTCTTCGACTCTTCGACGTTTTGTATTTTCTGATATCCGGGGCTCGAAACCGGCGGCCGCAGTTCCCGGCCTTGGTGAAAAAGGAAATACATGCAAATACGCGGGCTTCAGATCCTCGATCAGATTCTTTGTATTAATGAAGGCTGATTCATCCTCCCCCGGAAATCCCACCATGATGTCGAAGCCCACACACACGTCAGGAATCCGAGTTTGTATTCGTTCCACCAAATTGCGAATCATGGAAGTCTTATACGGCCTTCTCATTCGATTCAAGACTTCATCGTCGCCGCTCTGGAATGGAATATGAAAATGTCGGCAGAGGCGCGCGTTTTCGGATGTTAATTCGATCAGGCGAAAGCTGATTTCATTTGGTTCCACGGAACTCAAGCGGAAACGTGAATTAGGGCATTGATCGAGGAGACGTTCGAGGAGATCTTCCAAGCAGAGCCGCGGCTGAAGATCTCGACCGTAATGCCCGAGATGTACGCCGGTAAGAACTATTTCATCGAATCCCTTTTCGCCCAGATTCCGAGCATGGTTTACAACCAATTGAGCTGACAGACTTCTCGATGGACCTCTGGCTGTGGGAACTATGCAATAAGTGCAGCGCTGAGAGCAGCCGTCTTGAATTTTCAAGAAAGCCCGCGAGCGACCCGGAATCCCGGATGGGCCCAAATCCATGAACTTGTTGCGTACCAAAGGGGGTTCTGTTGCAGTCGCGGAAATAGCTTTTCCGTCTGCATTTATTAGTTTGCAAAAACTGTTGCTATCCACAGTATTTAGAACAATGATATTATCCGAAATCTTGGTGAGGTTCGAGGGGCTCACCGCCGCGAGGCAGCCGGTTACCAATATTTTTGACGATGGGTATTTCTCGACCAGTCGATTTACCGTTCTTCTCGATTTGCCTTCAGCCTTCATCGTTACACAACATGTATGGATCAGCACCAGATCGGGTTCGGTAGTTTTATCATCAATGTGATACCCGTTTTGTTGCAGGATGCGGGCTAATGATGCGGCCTCGGCCTGATTCACCTTGCAACCCAGCACGTGCACTAGAGCTGTTTTATTCATGGAAAGGGATTTCACTTTTCGAGTAATCTCTTTTGACACTGTGTTTTAATCATGCTATCAATCCGGGGATATTAGGTCAATTCTTCGCCGCTGAATCGTATTTTTCTGAGGCGAAAATGACCCGCCGCATCTTAAACGAACCAAGCCATCCACTTGGGGGCATTTCATTCCGCAGAAACCGGAGGCCCTTTTCCGTGAATTACAAAAAAATTAAGGTGGGAATCACTAGCTTTGCCTTGCTTCTCATTGCCGCGATTTGTTGGGCTCAGGCGGATAAAGCGCCTGCTGAGGAAGGTGCAGCTACCAGTATAGATATACCAGGCCGTTTTTTCGACATGAAAGTTCCGGAAGGTTTCAAACCTCAACCTGTCGAAGAAGGCGGTATACTCAAATGGGCGAAGGATTCCGGCGAGATCTTCCTTGTGGTGGGCGATCTATTCCATGAATCCGCAGACGTCGTATTTAAGGGATTACGTAAAGCGGCGGATCAGGACAAGAAGATGGAGGAAGTGCGGGTGCTCAAGATTAAGGGTGGACGCGGCCTGCTATACAAGGAAAAACCACCCGAAGATCCATTGAGGGCCAGAGCCTGGAGATTGATCGTAGTCACAGATAAGAAGATGATCGATGTCGAATTTTCCGCTCCGGCCAAGGAGTTTGAGTCGTTTGCTCCGGCGTTTGAAAAAGCCGTCGCCTCGTTCAAGCTGAAAACGTCTTAATGACAAGGACAAAGAGTCATGGACGATGATGCAACAGGCAATCTGCTGAGGGTCATCCCGCCAATCGACAGGATATTGAAGGATCCTTTACTTGCCTCTCTTCGGGACACCTACTCGGAACCAGTGGTCAAAAAGTTGGTCAGGGCCGCTGTGGACGAGTTGCGGGAGGAAATACGCGAGGGAAAGGCTACCAAGGAAGCATGTCGCACACCAGCCATTGTTTTTCGAGCCGGCGGGATCGGCATGCGACGGCTAGCACCCAAGCTTATGCCGGTAATTAACGCTACAGGAGTTATCGTTCATACTAATCTCGGACGTTCTCCTTTGTCGATGAGAGTTATCGATCGAATTGCGGAAATCGCTATGTCGTACTCCAATCTGGAATACAACATAGAAAAGGGAGAACGCGGGGAAAGAAATTCGCACCTGAGACAATTAATGGAGGAACTTACAGGCGCGGAAGCCACCTTGGCGGTAAACAATAATGCTGCTGCGGTGCTACTGGCATTATCCAGCCTGGCTGCCGGCCGTGAGGTCATTGTTTCGCGAGGGGAACTTATTGAGATCGGGGGCTCTTTTCGAATACCGGATGTCATGGCCCGTTCGGGCGCAATACTAAAAGAGGTGGGCGCGACTAATCGAACCCACCTCAGAGACTATTTAGCGGCAATAACCGAAAATACCGCCCTGATTCTGAAGGTGCACACGAGCAATTACCGGATTGTGGGGTTTACCAGGGAAGTCTCACTGGACGAACTTGCCTCTCTTGGAAAGGAAAAAGGCATTCCGACCATGATGGACCTCGGCAGCGGTTGCCTTGCCGATTTGGCGCCTTATGGCTTGCCCGACGAGACAACTGTTCAAGAGGTGGTTTCCAAAGGAATAGACGTGGTAAGCTTCAGTGGAGACAAGCTGTTGGGAGGTCCGCAGGCGGGGATTTTAGCCGGTCGGGCGGATCTCATCGAAAAAATGCGAACTAATCCTCTGGCACGAGCTCTCCGCATGGATAAACTTACGCTCGCCGGCCTTGAAGCTACCCTTGAAGAATACTTGCGGCCGGAAGGACCTGCTAAAGGCATACCGACTTTGGATATGATCATGAGAACCCCGGCGCAATTGGAAGAAAGCGCCACGAATTTATCCACTGCAATCAAAGAGAGGATAGGCGAGGGGGCTGAAGTGAGCGTTGAGCCCGGCATCGGCAGGGTGGGCGGAGGAGCATTGCCCATGAGCGATCTGCCTGGCCCACGTGTTGCCATACGGCCGCGAAAAATGTCAGTCGCACGACTGGAACAGAATTTGAGGTCCGGTGAGCCACCGGTGATAGGGATCATCAAAGACGAGGCCCTCCTATTAGATCCTCGAACCCTGCTCAAAGATCAAGCTGCTCTTATCCCCAACTTGGTCGGAGCGGCTTTGAAAAAACAGTAACAATTCGGCCACGAAGACTTGCCCCGCACCGCCGGACCGACTCACACGCAATGGATATTCCTTCGTTCCTTATCATTCCTGATGATGCAAATCCCGATCGGGCAGACCGAGTTCTGGCCGCGTGTTTTCGAAATCTTGCGACGCGCTCACAATTCACTCGTCTAATTCGGTCCGGTCGCGTTCTGTTGGAACGTGAATTTCTGAGGCCGTCCAGTATGCTTCAACCGGGAGATCGCATTGAAATCCTACCGGAGCCTGCATCATCAAAACTAGTTTCCGAAGCAGTCCCTAATTTCAAAATAATTTTTGAAGATGGTGATCTGATTGTAGTGGATAAGCCGCCGGGGCTGGTGGTGCATCCTGCGGCGGGTTGCCGTTCTGTGACGCTCATGGAGGCCCTGGTGAAGACCCGGCCGCAAATGGTAGGTGTCGGCGAGGAGGACCGATGGGGAATCGTTCATCGCTTGGACAAGGACACCTCGGGGGTGATGGTCGTAGCCAAAACGGCTGTGGCTCATGCTTCTTTATCGGCTCAGTTTAAGGAGCATTCGGTTCACCGGATTTACGTTGCCCTGGTACGAGCAGCCCCAACCCGAGATGAGGGGACAATAGACGTTCCTCTGGGGAGACATGTCAAAGACAGGAAGAAAATATCAATACACACGCGCAAGGCCCGTCGCGCGCTCACTCGATGGCGAATTGTCGAACGGTTCGACGGCTTAACCCTTCTTGCGATCGCGCCTCAGACCGGACGAACCCACCAGATTAGGGTGCACTTAGCATCCGTAGGCTTGCCTGTCGCCGGGGATCAAGTGTACGGAAGAGCCGGCAAAAAGGTCGAAGCCAAGATGCTCCACTTGAGAAAAGCCCTGGCACACATAAAAAGACAAGCCTTGCATGCGGCGATATTGGGATTCAGGCGCCCGGAAGATTCGCAATATTTGGAATTCCATTCTCCGCTCCCTGATGACATGGCAGAGGTCATAAGATCCCTGCGAGTACCCCCTCAGTCAGGAATGGCGTGAATGTGTCATTGCGAGGAGTGAAACGACGAAGCAATCCCCGAAGCCACGAGATTGCATGGGTTCAATGGGGCCGGGCGAGGGCATTCGGCAACATGAGGAATGTATTAGATTAACACGGCGTGGTCGGAACTTTCTTGACTAGGATAGTCACTGTCTCTTATATTAAAATCCTTTCCTTTCAAAAGGATAACTGGGAATTTCAATAACTTGACCCATCAACGCAACTATCCCGGGAGGGGACCGGGACCAAGTCACAATCGGAAAAAGACGCTCTCCGCAGATGGTTCAGTTGTCGCAGATAAGAGGAAAATTATCTTTACTTTCCAAGGACATGAAAGAGATTTAATCTGCGTAATCGGCGTCATCTGTGGATAGGTCCTATCTAATATCTCTGCGTTCTCGGCGATCTCCGCGCCTGGAGGAACATAGGGCCGGCGTTTTCAAGACGGGCAGGAAGACTTTCATGAACGCTCAACGCATTGGCGCGATGATGAAGTGGTTGGTCGCCTTGGCGCCGGTGTTGACGCTGCTGCCACGTGTCAGGATTGGAGCGGACACGGAGGACCTTTGCCGGCAACTTGGAAGATACGAACATCGTTTGGGTCTGAATCGTGTCAGCGAGAGATAGGGTCCAGGGGTTCGCTATGGATGTAAAAATTCCTCCAACAAAGCTCGTCATAGCTTTTTTCGTTCTGAGGATTCTTCCCGAAAGAAAAGGAGACCTCGCGGACCAGAGCGCCTTCTTTCCACGGCAGAAATGGACGCTAATGGGGCTTCATGGCACAGACGGAATCAGCCCCCGGTTGCCGATTATCGTTTCTAAACCGTCAGTCAAGCATGTGGTGACGGAAAGTCGACAGCACTTTTGACAGTCGCCGTCGACTCTGCCCATGGCAGGTCCAAATAAAAAAGAGGCGTGTAGCGCATGCGGAAGAGACTTGTCAAAAATGTTCATGCAATAAGCTTGACGCTTATATGGCTTTTGGCGATCACAGTGGCTTTGTCTTTGCTACCGTTTGCGCCCCCGGCAGTGGCTGACGAGCGCCTTGATCGGGAACTTGTGAAAGAAGCACTACAGGGGAATGTGGTTGCCGTCAAGGCCCTTTTAGATAGAGGGGCTGACCCAAAAGCGAAGAACGATCGCGGGGGCCCTGTACCGACGGCAGTTGCCTCCAAAGGAAATGTCACGGTGGTAATCGAGCTGATAAGACGGGGAGCTGATGTCAACTCAAGGGACAAGTACGGGTTCACACCGTTAATGGCAGCTTGTTTCGAAGGACACAAGGAGGTTGTTAAGGTACTTCTGGAAAGAGGTGCGGACGCAAATATCAAGAATAAGTGGGGTCGCACCGCGGGAATTATCGCTTCCCAGCAAGGTTATAGTGAAATCACAGATCTTCTCAGACCGCACGAAAAAGTGCGAGCGATTGTGGTTTTAGCTAGTATCAAACTAGTTATCATTGCCATAATCTTGGCCTGGATAGCTAAAAAGAACATGGATCGCCCTCTTGAAGAATCATTTTTCCATAACCAGAAATGGACCTTGAGTGATGCGTACAAGGTCCTGATTCCACTTCTCGCTTTGAGCTATACGCTCGTTCTTGTCGATACGGCACGCATGGGCCTGACGCAGCGGTTGATAATACAACTGTTGGGCTGTATCGGACTATACGGGCTATATTGGGGGTTCATAAAGAAGAGATACGATGTCACTTGGAGCACGTTTGGACTCGACAACACCCGTCTTAAGAAGAGTGGTCTGATCCACTTTAACCTGGCTTCCATCTTGGTGTTGTCTGTATTCGGTATACTTGGAGCGTTCGGGTGGTCCCATTCCAACGCCCAAGTGCCGGTGAGCGTGGGACTGGATGCGATATTGTCTTTATCGACAGTGGTTCTTATATGGCCTATTATGGAGGAGTTGCTATTCCGAGGCGTCTTGTATGCGCCGGTCGCCGAGCGTGTGGGAAGCCGGGCGGCAATCGGTTTGCTCACCGTGGTAAACTCCTTTGCTCATCTTCAATATACGCTGGATACTTTGCCAGTTGCTGTGCTTTCTTTCTTGCTATATTGCGTGTACGTCAGAAGCTTATCTCTGATTGGCCCCATCATTTGGCATATCACATGGAATTTGGTCATGTACCTGGTTTATCATCCTTCTTTCCATGCTTTGGAACCGTATCTTCTTTTGGGCCTGCTCGTGATACTGCTGGTTGTTGATTCCGTTTGGTTCCTAGGACGCTCGGGGGATAATACCAGGTCGAACACGGAGACGCGTTTCCGCGCTTGAAGAGCAAGGGAAAAGGGGACATTCTTCTTTTGTGTTACTGTTTGGTGGCTTCCTAACCGGCCTTTATGGTAACATGCTGCTATGCCAAGAACCGCAAGAGCTTCCATCGGAGGGATTTGCTACCACATTTTGAACCGCGGCAACGCGCGGCAGGATGTGTTTCAGGAGGATGACGACCACCAGCGGTTCATCGAACTTATCCAAGAGGCCTGTGCACCCGCTGCGACCCAGCGGACGCCCACGAACCGAGGCAGAAAAGTAGAATGTCCCCTTTTCCCGGGGTTGGAAGGGTAAGTCAGGAAACAATTCCTTTACTCCCATTTTGGGAGTAGGTATTATACAAATATGAGGGTCATCAAGCGAAGCGTCCTTCTGAAGTTCGGTGAAGATCATCCGCAGGCCCGGGGCCCGCTAATCACTGGTATCACCTAGCGAAAGAGGGGAAATGGGAAGGTCCGGCAGACATAAAAAGGCTTTTTGGAAATACGGTTGATTTCGTGACTCATAACAGAGTCGTCTTTGACATCAAGGGGAACGATTATCGTCTCATCGGCGAGATCAATTACCGAAGACAGGTCGTGTTCATACGCTTCTTGGGGACTCACGCAGAATACGACAAGGTTGCTGCCGAAACGGTGAAGATCTATTAGCGAGGAGTCATTCTCATGAATATCAGACCAATACGCACAGAAGAAGATTATGACGCGGCATGCAAGAGAATTGATGAGATTTTCCAGGCTGAGCCGGGTTCACCGGAGGATGACGAATTGGAGATTCTCGTAACCTTGGTGGATGCCTATGAGGAGAAACACTTTCCCCTTGGTATGCCTCACCCCATCGAGGCGATAAAGATTCGCATGGAGGATCTGGGTCTTACTCGGAAGGACTTGATGGAACACTTGGGTAAGAGCAGCGGAAGGGTTTCAGACATCCTCAATTGTAGGAGGGCTTTGACGCTCGGGGATGTTCGCACATTGAGCAAGTTGTTGCACTTGCCCACGGAGGTCTTGTCCCAAGAGTATCCCCTTGAAGAATCGAAACCAAAAGAAGCCCTCAAAGCGATAGGATCTGCCGCCACCTATTGACCGAGGAATTGAAGCACATTTTCTTCTGTCACGTTTTCGATTGTATTTCAAATCCCCAAAACTCATTAGAAATGGGAGGAAAAGGGGACATTCTTCTTTTGTGTTACCGTTTGGTGTCTTCCTGACCGGCCTTTATGGTAACATGGTGCATGCCAAGAACCGCACGAGCTTCCATCGGAGGTATTTGCTACCACGTTTTGAACCGCGGCAACGCGGTGGCAGGCAAAAAAGTAGAATGTCCCATTTTCCCCTCGTTATTTCAAATATATGTCACCCTCCCCCTTCCCCCTCCCGTCGAGGGAGGGGGATTCCAAATCCCTCTCCCCTTGCGGGAGAGGGTAGGGAGAGGGCGAGTTGGAAACCAAGATCTTTCATCGAAAGTTAGCGCTTATGAGGCTCCGCCTGAGAACCAAGAAAAAGCCGCGGGATTGCATTAAGGAGGCGATTGGCTGGGGATGACTATCTTCCAACGAATTAAGAATTCCTAAGGTGGACTGGCGAAAATTCCGCATATACCGATGGCAAGAAGTTTTCGCCAACATGGCCCGCGTTCGAGACATTTTTGTCGCTTGACTACAACCCACCAATTTTATTAAGATGAAGTACGAGGGGGCGGCTATGATCTGTCGCTTTCTCAAAGTTTTTTCAGGTGGGCGTCCGTTCGTTGCGCTCGCTTGGAGCATGTTGCTGATAATTGGGCCTAGTGCAGCGTGGTGCCAGGCGCCCGGGTATCCTCCGGCACAACCTGCGCCAGGTTATCCGCAGACCGTGCCCGCACAGCCCATGCAACCGCCGGCTCCGGGACCTCCTGTCCAGCAGCAGGTGCAGGGAGAGTATGCATTTCGAGGGGATCTGAGCAACGAGCAATACGGTGAATGTTTAGGATTAGAAAGAACCTGGCAAGCAAATTGGTATAGATACTCGGCCGAGTTCCAGCGGGCAATGACGGTGAGTACCAAAGATCCTATTTACCCGCAAATAACCTGGTACGTTCAGGGCCTCAAACAGCAATTGGATCAATCGTGGAATACCTTCAGCAGCAAATGCCTCTATTTTCCGCCTCGATATTGACCCGCTTTTATTCCTTTCCTCTACAATAATATGCTCATGCAGACACTACCGCCCAGTGAAACAATAAAGCACGATAAAAAGGCTCCGGACACGGTTTTGATGGAGAGCCCATCAGCATTTGTATCACCCCGCGTTATCAGGTCCATATTGATATTCGTGGTCGCAGGAGTGGTCCTTTATGCCGGAGCGACAGTTGCATCTGATTATAAAACGATCGTGGCTTCTTTGTTGAGATTTCCGACATTAGTATTGTGCGAGGTCGTCGGACTGGTATTAATTGGCTGGCTCCTTAGAGGCTGGCGATTTTATTATTATTTGAAGCAAAAGAACAATGAAGTCCCTCTCGGATATTCAATAGCAGGTTTTTTGGCGGGATTTGCGCTGACCGGTACACCAGGAAAAATAGGGGAAGCAGTAAAAGCCGTATTCTTCAAGCAGGATTACAATATTCCGGTAACGCGTGTTTTAGGCATTGTCATGATGGAACGACTGATGGATCTCTGGGGCGTGCTTTTGCTGGGACTATTTTCTCTGGTGCTCTTTACCGGCTGGTCGCACTTGTTTCTTCTTTGCGCGGCAGCGGTGATTGCCGCTGGGATTTTCCTTTGCACTGAGCGTCTTTATCGCCCGGCCCTTGAGTTTTGCGGCCGCATCTCTTTTCTCTCTTGGATAAGCGGTCGTGTTCTCGGGATCTTGGCTACGGGTCGTGATCTGATGACGCCTCGGATATTTGTCGTAGGGCTGCTGGTATCAACCGTCGCATGGGGAATGGAATCAATATCACTCTATCTGATATTGCATGGGCTTGAACTTCCCTCGACTTTACTGGAAGCGAACTTCGCCTACTGTTTTTCCACGATTGTCGGAGCCCTATCCATGTTGCCGGGTGGCATTGGCGGAACCGAGGTCAGCATGATCGGGATTTTCAAATTCATGGGAATCTCATACACCGAAGGTCTGCCCGCTGTGATACTGATCAGACTCTGCACTCTGTGGTTTGCGGTAGTGGTGGGCATAGTATTCATGATTATCCTGCTGGCGCGATCAAAGAAGGAAAAGACCGCCGGAGGAAAATTTTTGCAAGAAGCCCCCCCCACCGCTCCTTTCAAGAACACCTGATATGGCGTCTTTGCCGAGATTGGTCGCGTTGCCGCAAAAAAGAAAAGCTCCTCTCAGACTAATCTTTTGCCGAAAAATAAGAAATTCCAAGCAGGACCCTACAACAGTGGCCGGAATTGTCATCACTGCCCCACAAAATGGGACATTCCTCGCAATGGCCCGCGTTATGTGACTTGGTGGATATACAACCTGATTGTTACTTCTTGACGGTTTCGTCGCTACTTTGGTAATAGGTACATGCTGGAGTTCTGTAAGGCTGACGACTTTTTCCCATCACGGACGGAGGGGCGATTGTTCGCCTTATCCGGAGGTGCGCATTATCTAGTGGCCCTTGCCTTCCTTTTTCTGAAGAATAAGGATAGTTCCGGAGTATTGTTCCGGGAGGAGATTGGATTATGAGTGATGAGTACCGACGTGGAGTTGACTGAGGAGCATATAATGCTCCGGGACACCGTGCGAAAATTCGCGGAGAATGAAATTGCCCCAGTCGCGGAGAAGGACGAGAACGAACATCGTTTTCAACGAGAGCTGGTTAACAAGATGGCCGAACTCGGTTTGTTCGGCTGCCCTGTTCCGGAGGAATACGGCGGAAACGGAATGGGGTACCTGGCCCATGCCATAGTTACGGAGGAAATTGGTAGGGTGTCAGGCTCTCTCAGAGTTGGATTCAACATGCAGACTATGGGGACCGCGATGTCGATCCTCAAATGGGGCAGCGAAGACCTGAAGCGGAAGTATATTCCCGCACTGATGTCTGCGGAAATGATCGGCTGTTTTGGAATTACGGAACCCGATGCGGGCTCCGATACGGCTGCAATGTCGACCACTGCCGTTAAAGACGGTGACAACTACATTATCAACGGCCGTAAAATGTGGATAACGTGGTCGCCCGTGGCGGATATGTCGATAATTTTCGCCATGACGGATAGAAAAGCCAAACACAGGGGCATGAGCGCGTTTGTTATGGACATGCATTCGCCCGGAGTTACCGCACCTGCAATACCTGACAAACTCGGAATCTGGTCCTGTCCAACCGGCGAAATCATCATGGAAGATGTGAAAGTGCCTGCCGCTAATCTTCTGGGAAAAGAAGGCGACGGTTTCGGGAACTTAATGAAAGAACTGATCAGTACGCAGACTATCAGCCGCGGCGGGAGCAGTCGGTTCGTGTCAAGCCGCTTTGGATGTGGCCATTAAATATGCTACCGAACGCAACCAGTTCGGTCAACCAATTGCGCAATTCCAGATGGTTCAGGAAGTTATCGCCCAGATGGTGGCGGAAACCGAGGCTGCCAGGGCACTGGTCTGGCGATGCGCAATTCAGAAGGACCGAGGACTGGTCAATAATATGCGTGAGACGTGCCTCGCAAAATACTACGCATCGCGCGCTGCGGACAACGTACCGGATCTCGCCCTCGAGGTCCTCGGCGCGTATGGATATTCCAATGAATATCCGATTGCACGAATTCTGAGGGACGGCAAGGTTTATAAGATCCTTGAAGGTTCAAGCAACATAATGAAGATGATCATAGCTACCGACGCACTTGGAATAAAAAAGGCCAACCGGTAATTTGACAAGGCTACATTTTCAAGCTTTAAATGTAGGCAAGTAGATCGAGGATTGGAGAAGCATTTTTCAATCCTCGATTTTTTTAAATGGTGTCAAATCTTGTAAATTCAGCGTAATTGCACAAAAGCTCATCTTGCGCGGTGATGTTTGTTGGCAGTTCAACATTGAATTGAGAAACAATCATAAGCATATTGTCAGCGAGGCGGATTTCCGAACTAGTATGCTACATCTTCATATCGGGATTTGCTATTGTAGCCTGCCTCGTATCCCAAATCGTCCGAGAAACGGTCGAAGAGAGAACAACGTGCAATAATGGGGTCTTTTCGAGATAATACTTCTAAGATCGAGGGGGAGTTTGATTGAACTTGATTAGAAATCGTTTCAGCGCTGAGATCATTTTTGAAGGCGAGGCCGAGTCATTGAAGTCTTTGATAGAGGAAGCGGTGACATTGCATATTGATTTATCCGCTGCAAATCTTGCCGGCGCAGATCTGCGAGGAGCACAATTGGGCCATGGCATCTTCTGTGGAGCTAAGCTAACAAATGCCAATTTGACTGAGGCTAGATTATACGAGGCTAATTTGGAGGGGAGCGATCTAACGGGAGCGGATCTGTCGGACGCGAAGATTCTTACAGGTCGTTTGGCCAAAGCGTTTCTCATTGAGGCAAATCTTTCGAGAGCGAATCTTTACAAAACGAATTTATCGGAAGCCGATTTGTCCGGCGCCCAGATGGCAGGCGTGAACCTTATGATGGCGGATCTTTCAAATGCACGGCTGGCATGGGCCGATCTGTCTAAGGCGAATTTAAGAGATGTCGATTTATCGAGCGCAAATCTCCACAAAGTTAATTTATCCAGGGCCAAGCTCATTCGGGCACGACTAAGTGGAGCCAGGCTAATCGAAGCTGATTTGTCCGGCGCGGATTTGTCCAACGCTGTGCTGTTCAGGGCCGATCTTTTTTCAGCAGATCTATCAACAGCGAGATTGTTCAAAGTCACCCTCACCGAAGCAGATCTGACCGGGGCAAATCTTAATAAAGCTACATTGTGGGGAGCGATTCTCACCGGCGCGAATTTGTCAGGAGCGAACCTCAGCGGAGCAAATCTGGACGGCGCTGATTTAACAGGGGCGAATTTGGAGCAAGCAATATTGGACGGGGTTGATCTCTCGACCGCCGATCTCACCGGAGCCAGGGGCTTATAGTATAATCCCCTTGTCCGAATCAGATCTGAGAGAAGCTGAGTTTCAGTTGCTACAAGAAGAATTCAATGAAACACGAAAGCGATCACGATAAGTATTATTACAGATCTCTGCGCAGGAACATGGCTCTTACAATAATGATTGTATCGGCTATCCCGCTGATTCTTATTTCGGCCATTACACGCCATTATTTTCAAGTTTCCTATCGAGATAAGGTGCTGAACAATTCGAAGCTGGCAATAGCCAATCATCGCCAATTAATTGAGAATTTCCTGACCGAAAGGATTGGTGCACTGCGAGTCCAGGCAAAGTCGTTTACCTTTGATCAGCTAAGTGACGGGGCTTTCCTGAGAGACAGACTGGCCATTCTTCAGGAAGAATACGGTCCATCGTTCATGGATCTCGGAGTAGTGAATGACATTGGTAAACAGGTCGCGTATGCAGGACCATACAAGCTGCAGAATGCGGACTATTCGGAGGCTGAATGGTTCCAGAAGGCGCTCAGGAAAGATTACTATGTCAGCGATGTCTTTTACGGTCTTCGGGGTTTTCCTCATCTGGCTTTAGCTGTTCGACAGGAACAAAGTGGACAAAAATGGCTTTTGCGTGCCACCATCAATTTTGAATCGTTTAAAACGTTGGTTGAGAACATCGGCTCCGGTCCTGTTGGAATTGCGTTTATTCTTAATAAAGAAGGAAAGTTACAGGCCGGAATTCAACGCTCCGCGATTCTGCCGAAAGACGATTATTTGAATTTCCTTGCTTCCAAACCAGGATCGGATGATGAGGTCGGAATTGTCCAAAGGTCCGATGGTGAAGAAAGCGAATCCCTCGATCTTATGACCCGACTGAACGATGGTGGTTGGGTTTTGGTCCACCATCAAAGTGCAGAAGAAGCATACGCGGAATTGTATGCCGCTCGCAGATCAGCCATACTGGTCTTCTTCATCGGGATTCTCGGTATAGCTGTAGGCAGCGTATTCCTCTCCCAACGAATGGTAAGGCACATTGCTCAGGAAGCCCAAGAAAAGCAGACTATTAATCAGCAGCTGATCGAAGCGGGCAAACTGGCTTCCCTGGGTGAATTGGCAGCCGGAGTGGCCCATGAGGTCAACAATCCGCTGGGTATAATGTTGCAGGAAGCAGGTTGGATGCAAGATTTACTGGAGGAAGAGGACCTTAAGTCATTGCCGAACTTAGACGAATTCAATAAATCTCTGAACAGGATGCAAACCCAGGGAAGGCGTTGCAAGGAGATTACACACAAGCTCTTGAGTTTTGCCAGGAAAACGGAACCAACTGTAAAAACCACCCAACTGAACGAACTAATCAAAGAGGTGGTGGATTTGTGCCAGCAGAGGGCGCATTACAGCAATGTGCAGGTGAATACAAATCTTCAGGATAGCCTTCCATTGGTGAATGTTTCGCCATCTGAAGTTCAGCAAGTGCTTCTTAATTTGATGAACAACAGCCTGGATGCTATGGGAGACAAAGGTGGAACCATCAGCGTGACCAGCCGAGTCGATGACAATAGTGTGATAGTAGATGTAGCTGATGATGGCCCGGGGATTCCCGAAGCAAATCTAATGCGAGTTTTTGAGCCATTTTTTACAACCAAGCCGGTTGGTCAGGGTACCGGCCTGGGACTTTCGATATGCTACGGTATCATTAAGAAGATGGGTGGAGAAATCCTTGTAGAAAGTGAGCTAGGGATAGGAACAACTTTCCACGTGTACTTTCCCCAAACAGACAAGAAGTCCGGAACATCGTGAATAAATTCATTTCAAGGTGCCCCCCATTCTAACGCTGAATAGAATTCCAATACATCCCAAACGAAAGCTACCGAAGAGAAGATGATAATCCAAAAGAAGCCGAAAAGATTTAAGCCGGTAGTGACTGCTATGAGCTTTGGATTTACTATACTCCATAAGGACACCGGGAGCATGGCCCGGTCCGGCACTTTGATCACCGGACGAACCCGGATTCCCACGCCGGCATTCATGCCCGTCGGCACACGAGGAGTGGTGAGGACGGTTTCAGCTCAGGACGTGTGGGAAATCGGATATAGGCTTATTCTTGGCAATGCTTATCATCTGTATCTGCGCCCGGGGCATCGGGTCGTAGAACAACTAGGTGGGCTCCACCACTTCATGAACTGGCCGGGCGCTATATTGACGGACAGCGGAGGATTCCAGGTCTTCAGCCTCGCGTGGCTGCGGAAAGTGACTGAGGAAGGAGTTTTGTTTCAGTCACATATTGACGGCAGCTCTCACATGTTCACTCCGGAACTCAGTGTTGAGGTGCAGGAATCATTGGGATCGGACATAATAATGTGCCTCGATGATCTTAAAGGTTATCCGGTTGAAAAAGGTGAAGCAGAAGAGGCCGTACACAGAACAACTCGCTGGGCCGGGCGATGTATGCAAGCCAAAAAAATGGTTGACCCGGCATTGTTCGGCATAGTACAAGGGTCGATGTACCCGGAACTGAGGAAACTGAGCGCCCTCGGCCTCGGTTCACTGGGATTGGACGGATATGCCGTCGGCGGCCTGAGTGTCGGGGAACCTCGCGAGACAATGATCGAAATGATTGAGGTAACCGTTCCGTTGCTCCCCGAAACGGTGCCTCGATACGCGATGGGAATTGGAAAACCCCAGGACATACTGGACGGAGTTTTGAGAGGGGTGGATCTATTTGACTGCGTGATTCCCACCCGCAATGCCCGAAACGGGATGCTGTTTACTTCCCGTGGACCATTGAACATACGAAACGCCCGCTACAGTGATGACTCACTCCCTGTGGATTCCGACTGCAAATGTCCGCTGTGTAGAGATTATTCAAGGGCCTATTTGAAACATTTGTTTCTGGAAAAGGAGATTTTGGGCTTGCGTTTAGCAACGGTCCACAATCTTGTTTTTTATTTGAAATTAATGGAGAGTATTCGAGAGGCGGTCGAAACGAACCGACTCAATTATTTCGCTGCGGAATTCAAGGCAAATATGGAGGGAACTTATGATTGATACGGTTTATGCCATGGCCCCTGGGGGCGGCGCTTCAGGAGGCGGTGATATGAATACTCTCCTGAGCTTCGCGCCCATGGTATTGATTTTTGTGGTCTTCTATTTTCTATTGATAAGACCGCAGCAGAAGAAAGCCAAGGACCTAAGAGTAATGTTGGAGAACCTTAAGAAGGGCGACTCAGTCATCACTCAAGGCGGTATCTACGGCAAGATAGCCTCTATTCAGGACCAGGTAGTCACTTTAGAGATCGCAGACAAGGTGCGGGTGCGTGTCGCCAGATCCCATATAGCTGGTATCGCCCCCACGGGTTCCGGTTCCGCTATTGAGCCGACTTGATTAGGAGTGCATAAAGATGATTCAGAGCCTGCAATGGCGCATAGCATTAATAGTGGCAGTCCTGGCGGCGAGTTTCTTCTTGGTCTATCCTTCCCTTGGGCCGGTGCCGCCGTGGTGGGCAAAATATCTCCCGAACAACCCTGTTCGGTTAGGCCTTGATCTTCAGGGCGGCCTTTACCTCGTGCTCGAAGTTGAAGCGGACAAGGCTGTCGAAGCGCTTGTGGACCAGGCAATCTCGGAGACGTCGGCCCTTATGAAAGATGAAAAGATTCGATACAACGATGTCGTGCGGACTTCATCTACCGGGTTGACCGTCTATTTGAAAGATCCCGAGCAGGAGCCGGTTTTTGATGGAAAAGTGCTCGATAAGCTGCAGAATTTTAGGAAGATTTCTTCCGGCTCCACCGAAAAGGGTTTTGAAATTCAGCTTCAACTCGATGCAAAGGTAATTGAAGCGACTAGTCAACGGGCTGTACGTCAGGCAGTGGACACGATCAGAAATCGTGTCGATCAATTCGGTGTGGCCGAACCCGATGTCACAATTCAAGGAACCGACAGGATTGTAGTTCAGCTACCTGGGTTGGCGGAAGATCTTAGTCGAGCGATAGACATTATCAAAAGAACAGCCCGACTGGAATTTAAGCTTGTAGACGAAAAAGGTGATCTGGCCGCGGCTCAAAAAGGAGATATGCCACCCGGCGACGAGATCCTATATCAAGTGAATCGAAATCCGCAATCAAAGGCCGTCATTCGCACCCCATATCTCATAAAGAAACAGATTCTTCTCACCGGAGATGTAATTACGGATGCAAAAGTTCATCCGGACAATATGGGCCGAATGATCGTTCACATGGATTTTAATCGACAAGGGGCTACTGCATTCGAGAGAATAACCGGGGAGCATGTTCGAGAAAGACTCGCAATCATTTTGGACAACAGAGTATATTCCGCCCCCGTGATCAAAGACCGAATCGCGGGTGGGGCCGCCATAATCGAGGGAACATTCACGCCCGAAGAAGCACATGACCTCGCGTTGGTTCTCCGCGCTGGTTCGTTACCGGCTCCGGTCAAAATTCTGGAGGAACGGAACGTTGGGCCCTCATTGGGTGAGGATTCGATCCGCCTCGGCCGCGACGCAATATTGTTGGGCATAATCCTTATCGCTATTGGTATGACAATTTATTATAAATGGTCGGGGATCGTGGCGATTATTGCTCTCATCACGAACCTCTTACTAATTATGGCTGTCATGGTTTCGCCTGGGCTGCGGGCCACACTGACACTTCCGGGACTTGCCGGCGTCGCTCTGACCATTGGTATGGCCATCGATGCAAATATTTTGATATTCGAGCGGGTCAGAGAAGAACTACGAATGGGGAAGTCAGCTAAGGCTGCCATGGACAACGGATATACCAAGGCTTTTATAACTATTTTGGATACACACGTCACCAATATTCTGGCGGCTCTTCCCCTCATCCAGTTTGGCACGGGGCCGATCAAAGGTTTTGCGGTTACTTTATGCATAGGGCTTGTGATCTCCCTGTTTACAGCTTATTTCCTCACCCGCACTATTTTTGATTTCTTCTTTGATATTAAACGAATTACGCGTCTGAGCATTTGAATATAGGGCCGGTGAAGATTTGAACAAAGTATATTTCACGGAATCAGAAGGATACGACCGGTGGAGCTAATAAAACCCAACACGAATATAAATTTTCTTGGAAATCGATACTATGCGTACGCGTTTACTAGCGTGATGCTCGTTCTGGCCTTGTTATCCATTCCGATCAAAGGCCATGTGCGTCTCGGGATAGACTTCAGCGGTGGTGTTGTAGCCCAGATTCGCTTCAACAAAACAGTAGATACCGATCACGTAAGGGAAGCTTTGGCGCCTTTGGGGGAAAATGTTGTAGTCCAGAAGTTCTCAGCGGCCACTGAAGAATTTGTACTCAGGATGGAATTGCCTGAAGGGGGAGCGGAAAAACTCTCGCAACGGATAAAAGAACTGCTGGAGACTAAATTTGGCAAAGGCAGCGCAGAAATACGTAGCCTTGAGGCGGTAGGCCCAAAGGTTGGGAAGGATCTTCAGGAATCTGCAATCTGGGCCACAGTTATCGCTCTTGGACTGCTTCTAATTTATATGGCAGGCCGCTTTACTTTCACGATGGGTTTGGGGGCTATTTTCTGCCTTGTTCACGACCTGCTAATTGTTTATGGATTTTTCGCTTGGACAGGCAAGGAATTCAATCTGACAATTCTTGCCGCGATGTTGACCATTATAGGTTACGATGTTAACGACACTATAGTTGTATGTGACAGAATAAGGGACAATCTCAAGATTATGAAGAAACAGCCGCTTATTCAGGTCTTCAACGATTCTATCAACCAGACGCTTTCCAGGACCGTGCTCACCAGCGGATTCACAATGCTTTCCGTCGTAGCTTTTTTGGTCTTTGAAACTACTGCCCTCAAGGATTTTGCCTGGGCGCTTATAGTGGGAATAATATTTGGGACGTATTCTTCAATATTCGTTGCCACGCCGTTGGTCCTGGAGCTGGACCGTTACTTTCCAGTCAAACGCGGCGGTTAACGTACTGCCGGCCAGATTCCGTTTATGAACCCACCTCCGCTTGGCCACGACCATATCTTTAGTTTGCTCCGGCAAACCGTTATTGAAGCACGGCCTGCGCACGCCTATCTCTTTTCCGGCCCGGACGGGGTCGGCAAGAAATTAATGGCCGTACGATTTTCCCAAATGCTTAATTGCCCCATATTACAAGATGATTCAAGCGCTTCCTGCCCTGTCTGCCGCCGTATATCTGAGGAAAAACATCCTGATTTTATTATTGAGAAGCCTCTAAGAGGTATGATCCGCATTGACCGCGTGCGATTCATTCAAGGTTTTTTCCAATTCGCTCCCGTCGAAGGATTCTTCAGGGTAGCTGTTATAGACGATGCGCACACGATGAACAGCGCCGCGCAGAACGCTCTCCTGAAAACACTCGAAGAGCCGCCGGCTGGTAGAGTTTTGATCCTTGTTACATCCAAACCTTTTCTTTTATTACCTACTGTTCGGTCCAGGTGCCGTCGCATAAGATTCAGCCCTATCGGGAATGATGTAATTCTTGAAATCCTGAACCGGCAAGGGATAAGTCGAGAAGACGTACCGCTGATCGGCACCATTTGCAGAGGCAGTGTGGGTCGTGCTTTGCAGATAAGCGGATCTCGTTTCTTGCATCTCAGGCATCAAGTGATCGAACTGTTAGCTGATTCCCAAAGCATTGGAATTCGTGGTAACCTGGAATTATCGGCTGAGATCTCGAAAGATCGGGATGTTGCGCTTGACTCGATTGAAATCGCATTATCCTGGGTTCGTGATGTGTTGGTTGTCAAAAAGGGTTCTTCCGGATCAGCGGTTATCAACTCGGATTTGCTTGACAGAGTAGTCTTCTCAGCCCAACATCTTAGTACAGAGCAGCTCTTTTCAATTTACGATGAACTCCTCAAAGCATCAGAACTCATTGAGGCTGAAATTAACGTCAACCGAAATCTGGTACTCGATGTGCTGCATCTCCGAATACGCCGAATTCTCGCCGGCGAGTCCGTGCCCGTTGCGGCGACCGTCGGATGAAGAGAGATAATACATGGATTCTGACAAAACCAAAAAGTCATATTTACCTCGATCATGGGGCTCCGGCCGTGAGGAAAAACGAGAGGACAGCTCGGATCTAACGTGTGACATAGAGAATGACAGCCCGAAAGATGATGCCGCTGAGAGCGATTCCCCAAAGCCCATTTTGCAAGGCTCAAGAGATATCGACAGCGTAAGTGATCAATGTGATGAATCCGAAAAGGCCGAGGCGGACAGTGATGACGATGCGTCCACAAAGGCTAGGATATTGGAAGTGCCAACTAAGGCATGCTCTTCTGCTCAGACAATAATAGAGGATGCTGATTCTGATGTGGAGCGGGTACCGGAAACCCTGTTAGATGCTGAATGCCCCGGATCGGCGCCCGAGGCCGATCACATGGCCCATTCTGTGGCACACGAGCAACGGGCAGAAGATAAGCGACCACGCCGAGTCAAAATCAACATAGTAGGTGTCCGATTCGGATACGCCTGTAAAGTTTACCGTTTTGACTCGGGAGATCTTGAATTAAAAGGCGATGATTGGGTCATAGTTAAGACAGAGAAAGGACTTGGCTTAGGACGCGTTGCACTGCCGCCCACGGAGCATGAAATTGATGTATCTCAGCTTGAAGGGCTTCGAAAGGTAATCAGGAAAGCCGGCAAAGTGGACTTTGATCAAAAAGTCCGTCTTCTCCAAAAAGAGCGTGAAGCTTATACATTCTGTCTTGAACGGATCGACGAATTGGGATTGCCCATGAAACTCGTGGGAGTCGATTGCTTTTTTGATGGCTCAAAATACGTCTTCTTTTTTACCTCGGAAGGACGCGTCGACTTTCGTGAGCTTGTGAAACAACTTGTCGTTCGATTCCCCGTACGCATTGAAATGCGACAGATTGGCGTTCGCCACGAGGCCAAAATGACCGGCGGTATAGCGTGCTGTGGGCAGGAACTCTGTTGCTCTCGATTCCTGACGGATTTCAGACCGGTTTCTGTGAAGATGGCAAAAGCTCAAAATCTATCTTTAAATCCAACCAAAATATCAGGCGTTTGCGGGCGACTGATGTGTTGCCTTGGCTACGAGCACGAGATTTACGAGCAGTTCAGGAAAGGACTTCCTAAGGTCGGGCGTGTGGTGGTTATTGACAAAGGACAAGGGGTTGTCACCAAACACAACGCCCTTGCTGAAACAGTATCTGTACGACTGGAAGATGAAACCGTGGTGGAAGTCAGTAAAGAAGATATACTTGAAATCATTGGTACAGCACCGCGGAGCAACAACGAACCCGATGAAGCAGATGCGGACAATCTCTGCGATCCGGATGATGAAAAAGATTCTTTGGTATTCAATGAAGAGATCTGACAAAGGCCGGTGACCCTGCGATTTCGCCGGATGACCCGGCCCTATTCTTGTTGATGCCGGTATTAGAGTCCGCTCGAATTCTGCGAGTCGATACTGGACCGATTGCCAGGGCACTTCCTCAGAATGACTCCACATGGCGAGACCTCATACATTTCACGGTTTAAAATTTACGTGAGGATGGCTCGTATAAAAGAGATTTACGATAAATAGCCGGGAATGAATACCGCTCCGGGATTCGTGCCAGACGAAGAATCGACATCTGTCCGCATTAGGGATACAATTAATTCTGCTTGTTCTTGATAAATAAAATGCAGAGACAAGCAATTTACTCGCATCCTGTCTATCCTGGCCCCAGGCGATTGACAAAAGGCTGGAGACGGGACAGCCGATTGCTTTTCCCGGTTGCTGTGGAATAAGAGGGATGAGGATCAGATTCTAGACGGGTCGATGAGTAACCTTATGATTTCCGGGCCACAATTTCCATAACTAATTCTCTTGGGGCACAATATATGAATCGAGTCATATTGGGCACTGCCGGGCATATAGATCACGGAAAGACCGAATTGGTCCGAGCGCTGACCGGAATTGATACGGATCGCCTCAAAGAAGAAAAGCAGCGCGGAATAAGTATCGAACTGGGTTTCGCGTTCTTGGATTTAGGAGATGACGTTAGGATCGGAATTGTAGATGTGCCCGGGCATGAAAAATTCGTACGCCAAATGGTAGCTGGTTCCGGCGGCATAGACATTGCCGCGTTGGTTGTGGCCCTGGATGAAGGAGTGATGCCCCAAACTACGGAACACTTGGATATTCTAAAACTACTGGGGATTAGACTCGGATTGGTTGTTCTGACCAAACTCGATCTCGTTGACGATGAGCTTGCATTATTGGCCGAAGAGGACGTCAATGAGCTGGTTAAAGGTTCTTTTCTTGAAGATGCACCTGTGATGCGGGTTTCTTCGCGCACCGGCGAGGGAATACCCGAGCTGCGACAAACACTTGCCAAATTGGCAAAGCAGGTTCAGGAGCGGCCGGTCCATGGTCTACTGCGCCTTCCAGTGGATAGAATTTTTACGTTAAAGGGTCATGGGACTGTTGTTACGGGGACTCTCATATCCGGTTCCATTGCTATTGGGGACGAGGTCGAGATACTTCCCGGCGGTATTCGGACTTCGGTTCGCGGCCTTGAATCGCATAACCGACGTGAAGATAGGGTGTTCCCCGGCGAGCGAGTGGCGGCAAATCTTAGGGGTCTTGAGCAATCTGACATTCAGAGGGGAGAAGTAGTTGTTCATCCGGGGCAGTTTAAACCCTCTTCAATCATAGATGTCAAACTGACGGTCCTTTCTCGGGCGCCTATCCCTGTGAGGAGCGGCCGAAAGGTGCGTATGCACCATTTCACTTCTGAAGTGGAAGCGCGAGTGATTCTACCGGATATGGCAGAACTTGAATCGGGGGGTTCTGCGATGGCTCAGTTACGCACCTCGAGCCCGATAGTGCCCTCAGCGGGGGATCGATTTGTGATAAGGGCCTTGTCCCCTTCTGTTACTCTTGGAGGAGGGACAATACTCAATCCGCGTGGGATTAAACTAAGGGCACGTACCGCGAAATCACTGACCGAATTGGATGTTGAAGATGATTTGAGTATTATCGCGGCTCTCGTACGAAGCAGCGGTTTGACAGGTGTTGCAAAAAACGAGCTTATCGGATTATCAGGGTTTACGGCTAAACGCTTGGATAAGGCTCTTATATCCCTACTGAATTCGCACTCTGTGATCCGGTTCGATCCTTCCGAAAATCGTCTTATTCATCATGATTTTGTGGAGTTGGTACAAAAGAAGATAACGAACCACCTTAATGCATTTCATGCGGGTCAGCCTCTCAAACAGGGAATTTCCAAACAAGAGCTTCGCTCGGCAGTTCCGGGCGGAGACAAACTGTTCAAAATCGTGCTGGATGCTCTTGTCTCAAACAACCAAGCGGTTGATCAAGGAGATACAGTGCGCCTGGCGTCCCATCAGGTAAAGCTCAAAGACGAAGAAAAAGACCTTAAGGATCGGTTGCTGAAAATAATCTCCCAAGGGCGACACTCCCCGCCTCTCCTGAAGGAAATTGTTGAGAGTATCAAGGGTGACCCAAAACAGATCAGGACGTTTCTGAGCATCTTGGAAAAAGAAGGCAAGCTAATTCGAGTGAAAGAGGATCTTTATTTTTCAGAAGCATTTGTTAGCGATATTAAACGCAAATTGGCGGAATTCATCGCGCGGGAAGGCGGTATCACTCCGTCCCGTTTCAACGAAATCACGGGCTCCTCAAGAAAGTACAATATACCTTTATTGGAATATTTTGATCGAGAGCGGTTTACAATAAGAGTGGGCGATCAGCGGGTGCTAAGAGGTTCGGGAAATTCCAAAGCAGGTGGCAGGGCAGAGTAGAAACTTTTGAGAGTCTTGATTCGTTCCAAACATTGAGTTCTCTGGTTCTCGAAATTCTTGGCTGTTTGTGTGGATCCCTGTTCTATATGTTTTGCCAACGCCCAAGCCTGAAGATCCATGCATGCGTAACCATTTTCGAGAAGACGTATGAGTTGCCTATCGAGATCAGTAATACGTCTCTGAGAAACTGCTTTCAGTTTGGCGCGAATTACGCGGATCCGCTTTTGCACATTTATCGTGTGTTCCAAAGCGGCTTCTTTTGTTAGAATTTCGGAGACCCTGTAGTCCGCGGTCATGCCAAGCAGAAGAAAGCTATCATTAAGGTACGCAGTTGCAGTTTCGGTAAAGGCGCTAAGGAAAAGCTCAGCATCTTGGGCAGCCTGGACCGTGACCGGCAGAAACATCAAAAATATCATCGCTGAGCAAAGAATTAGTTTCATGATTTTTTTCCAAAAGCGCGAAATTCATATCATGGAGCCGGAAAGGAGACAATATCTTTCATGAGAATCCTTCTTCACTCGTGCTGTGCCCCGTGCCTTGTGATTCCCCTGGATGATTTACGGTCCGAAGGGCACGAGATCACGACTTTATTTTACAATCCGAATATTCATCCCTATTCGGAGTACCTTAGACGTCTGGATGCTTTTACCGCGTACACGAAAGATAACAATGTTCCGGTACTCACATTGGAACAGTTGGACAGCATGGAGAGATGGTTCCAACAAGTCGTTTTTCGTGAGTCACAGAGATGCCGGATGTGTTTCAATTTTCGGATAGAGATGACGGCACGATTGGCGGAATCCAAAGGTTTTGAGGCGTTCTCGACGACATTGCTTTATAGTCGTTTTCAAAAACACGATCTGTTGAAAGCGACATGTGAAGCCATTGCCGAGAAATATGAGATTCCGTTCTTTTATAGGGATTGGCGAACAAGTTGGAACGAGGGCGTCAGAAGATACCGTACACTTGGGCTTTATAGACAAAAATATTGCGGGTGCATCTACAGCGAAAAGGAAAGGTTGTTGAAGATCATATAACGATATTTGCATTAATTATCCAGGACTATGTAATTATTATAACCAGGTGCTTTCAAGTATTTACCACACGTAAATGAAATTACCCGGCCATTGCAATCCCTCAGTTACGCGGGGCGTGGATTTGTCATTGCGAGGCCGTCAGGCCGTGGCAATCCCCGAAGTTTGGGAGATTGCTTCGCTCCGCTCGCAATGACAGGTTTCGGGTGACGCTTTCGTAATGGCAGGCCCCAACTTGTCATTGCGAGGAGCGTTAGCGACGTGGCAATCTCGGATTTAAGGCCACGCATCAGAGTAGAGATTGCTTCGCTCCGCTCGCAATGACACTTTTGGCCGCTCGTAACTGAAGAATTACCGGCGACCGTCTTTTATGTTGCTTCGCCGGGACCTGATAGTGTATATAGGGGTCCAATCCGCTCTCTTCAACAGGAAATTCATGAGAGATTTTTGCAGAGGGTTCCCCCTAAGGGTTCTGTGTATCAGTATAATCCTTGCGGGGATTCAAATAGGCTTCGTATGGGCCGGTGATTCCCATTCAGCATCGGGTTCCGGCGCGGACGGTAACAGACCGTGGATTATGGTCAGTCTCGCGCGGGACATTTGGTCCAAAGGCGGAAGGCACGCTTTTTCAGTCATCAAGGAGATGAGCGGGAATCCGAACGGAATCAATGTCCATTTCAGTCAGATCACTCCCGAATTTATTGCCGATACTAAGCCCGCGTTCATAATCCTGAGCCCGCAGGGGACCCCGTGGTGCCGCTACTCGGGTGAATCTGGGATTGCTTTACAGAATTTTCTATGGATGCTCCCCTTGTTGGCAGAAGAGCAAAATATCCCAATTCTTGGAATATGCGGTGGACATCAGGCGCTTGCCTTAAGTTTCGGCGGAAAAGTAGGACCGATAAGGGGAGGGGAAGATGACTGCCTTCCTTATTCCAAGGATAGGCAGAGCGGAGTAGTTGCTTTGAAAGTAACTGCTGTCGACCCGTTGTTCAGCGGAGTGGACGGCGAATTACATATTCGCCAGAGTCATTATGATGAGGTTAAGGTGCTGCCCAAAGGGTTTATGGTTTCTGGCTTCGGACCGGCTTTGTCCAATTCAGATAATGCGCCACCCGACAAAACCTGTTTACGGCATTCAGGGGCACCCGGAGTCTTTCTCAGGAAGTCGCCCGGATGGCCGAATCCTTCTTCGAAATTTCCTGGATATTGCTCGGACTCATAACAAAAGCGTGAGGCAAGCCCGCCCGCAAGTTTCTCCGCAAGCTTTTTTGTGGCAAGATCCGCTAATTAAATTCCGCAATGAGGCTCTAATAAAATAGTTAAACTGCCTTTAGCTCACGATCCGAAAGAGTGAGTCCTTGAATCAGCTTACGTAGCCCTGCCAAATTTCCTTTTGATACCTTCATTATTTCAAATCCCGAGACACATTCTCCATCGGAGTCATCGCGCTTCAGCCAGCGGCACCTTGCTTTAAATTCGACCGGGTCCACTTGAAAAAATTCATCAGCGGGGATCTGGAATTCTTTTACATCACCAACTTCAGTATGAAAACCCTTTATTCCGACACCCATGACGGTTATATCGCTGATGATTCCGCCGGATTCCGGGTTATCCGATTCGTAAATAGGAAGCGGGAATTCCACCCTATATCTTTGCATAGCCCTAATATCATCAACATCGATAGTTTCATCGTATTCAGATTGACGGCCCTCCAGCTCTGATGCCTTTATGACTTTGGCCGCCACAAGTTTTCTAAACGCGCTGTGGAGTCCCCTTGCCGTTAATTTATATTTTTCCATCAATGCCGAATCAGGCATACCGAACCGCATATCATCCACAAAACTCCTTGCAGGTATCTTCCGTCGTCCCGCCGAGTCATCATCGGCTTTTGCCACATAATTGCTCATTGTCCCTCCGTTCAATTCAGGCCCGGATTCTCTTCGGGCAAATACATTTTCTAAGATTTTGTGAAGCCAGACCGCTTATTCAAAATATATTCAGCTCGTATGATGTTCATTTTGAAAGACACATATGCAACCGGTTTGTTCGGCCGACCAACAGGTTTTCTTGCACATGCCGAACATCTTGGCAGACATTCATATTGTGATGTTTTCCGACAGATATTGTTAGCGCGCGCTTATCGGCATAATTAACCAACATCAACGCAGCCGTCGGGCCGTTATCCGTGAGCATTACATCCAATGCGACTGCTGAGTGATCGGGTACCCCCGTTCACTACAATCCCCCAGCAGCGGTTGTCATCAAATAAATCCTACTCCCTCACTTCTTGCCAGTTATCGGCAAAAGATCGGTTCCTCAGAAACCCGTTTAGATTGGCCCCGAGTCCTCTCAGATACGCCACCGACTCGGCGTGTCCCTCAAAGTAGGCTTCCATGAGCGGCGTCCATCCGAAGCTGTTTTTTGCATTGATATCAGCTCCTGCCGTCACAAGAAGCCGCGCGTTTTCAATTTGCCCGGCCGCTGCGGCGACCATCAAAGGTGTTTTGCGATCGTTGTCCCTGGCGTCGACTTCTGCTCCCGAGTCCAATAGAAATTTAACGATTGCAGCACCCCCTCTGCGAGCTGCCCAGAACAAGGGCGTGCTGCCGAATTTATTGCGGAGATCCACGTTTGCGCCCATACGGATAAGGAGTTTAACAAGATCTAAATGATTTCGATAGGCAGCCCAGTGTAGCGCCGTATTGCAGTATTTCGTATCCGTGGTGTCAATGCTCGCCCCGTTTTTCAGCAGTTTTTGCACCAACTCCGTGTTGCCCCAGGTCGCCGCTTCGATAAGAGCTTTGTCGTACCTGCGGCGGACCGCGAGCGCCTCTTTATCCGCGGTGAATAGCAATTCCGCTATACTGCCATATTGTTTGCGCAAAGCATACGCTCGGGCGGTATTGCCGATTACATCAGCTACTTGGGCATCCGCTCCTCGATCAAGAAGTAATTTGACCAGAATTTCGTGGCCACCATCAGACGCAGCCATCAGGGGGGTTTGGCCGATTACATTGACGGAATTCACATTTGCGCCCACTTCAATTAGCATTTCCGCCACTGCTAAATGCCCCTTGCCACTGGCCCAGAAAATTGCGGAATTGCCACGATGCGCATCAACAGCATTGATTACTGCCCCGTGACCCAAGAGCAGTTTCACAATTTCAAAATGCCCCTGGCCCGAAGCCAAAGACAATGCACTATTGCCAAATCGCTCTTCCGTCGAAGTTGGGTCTGCTCCAGATGTTAGCAGAAGCTTTACGAGTTCGGTGTGTCCTTTAAAAGCGGCTCGGCAAAGAGAACTGCTTGATCCGCGGTTCTTGTCCTGAACTTTAGCTCCGCGTTTTAGCAGAAGGCTAGCCAGTTCCAGATCTCCCATATTGCAAGCCCACAGCAAAGGCGTGTTGCCGTTCCTGCTCCGAGCGTTCGGATCAGCTCCGCGATCTAGCAGAACGTCGACACTAGCCAATCTGGATTTACGACTCGCCCATAATAGAGGCGTGTTCAAGGCAAAATCCTGTAATTCATGTTTAGCGCCCGCGTGGAACAGAAGCTCCATTATTGGAATATCACCCTGGTAAGCAGCCCAGAACATCGCCGTTGTGCCGTATTTCCGTTCCCTCACATTTGCATCGGCGCCGGCATTGATCAGAAGTCGCACAGCTTCGATCTTGCCGTTGGAAACCGCCCAGAAAAGGGGCGTCTGGTCTTGAAAATTTCTCGCATTAACCTGAGCATCCCTCGCCAAGAGTATCTTGGCGACTTGAATGTGTCCCTTGTAACACGCCCAAAATAACGAAGAATTGCCATGGCGGCTTGCCGCATTGACATCGGCATCCCACTGGAGCAGCAGTTCGACAATTTCCTCTGATCCTCCGCTTGCGGCATAAACCAGCGCGGTTTTTTCTCGTTTATCGCGGATGTGGACATCCGCTCCGAGATTCAGCAGCGCCTCAACTACTTTGAGCTTGCCCGTTCCAGCTGCGACCATTAAGGGGGTCAGCCCGCGAACATTCCGGATATCGATTCGTGCGCTAAAGCTGCACAACCTTTCCACAATTCTCTCATGTCCCTTGAACGCCGCCCAAACCAGCGGGGTAGTCCCATTGTTATTCCTGGCGTTCGCGTTGGCGTTCCTCTCCAAGAGCAAATCCAACAACTCTACGTTGCCGGATTCGGCAGCCCAAAATATCGCGGCTGATCCAGTCTTCCCATCTCTCGCGTTAACGTCCGCGCCGCGATCCAGGAGTAATTCGACAATTTCTAAATCCCATGCCTTGACTGCTGCAATTAACGGCCTGCTACCGCCCAAATCCTCCCGATCGGGATCTGCTCCGTTATCAAGAAAAAGCTGGACCAACTCCGCGTCTCCCGCTTATTGAAGCCGCCAGAAGCGGGGTGCCTTCATGAGTTGACAAGTTGACGTCCAAGCCCTTCTGGATAAGTTCTCGTACCTTGTCGGTATTTCCCAATCTGGTAGCTTCGAGCAACTCTGATTGCATTGTCATTCCGTAGAGGCAGGCTCGATTCAGAATCAAACCCGCGGCCATGTGGACGAATCGGATCTAACAATCTCCGATTCTTCTACATGAAAATTATCTGATACCATGTTCCGATAGTTTTAATGATTGGCTTATAATAGCATATTTATTTATTTTTTTATAGATTCAAATCTGCGAGGAATTCAGAAAACTCACCTTGAAAAGCTCATGGAAATAATGTAATTTACTGGAAAACGGTAACTTCGAATCCTTATTCCTGCCATTATAGGCCTATTAGTCCTTGTATACTGTGGATATGCAGGCTTAAGGACTTGTACGGATACTTAAAGCTTTAGATGAATAATGCATAATCAAATCGGCTTCACAGAAATTACCGGAAAAATTTCCGGATCGAAGTAATCACCGTGGTATCAGGGTGAATCGGACCATGTACGAAGAACGGTTTCGTCTGGTTCTCGACGAAGACATATTTCTACGATTTTTTGCCAATCATCCACACGGCTTGGTGCTGTTTGATCTTGAAGGCAGTTGCAGGCTTGTGAACAGTGCATTGGCGACCATGCTGGGTCACTCCGCTGAGGACCTTTCGCTCTCGACGCCGGCTCTTCACAGGGCGGTTTCCCAACAACTGAAATTAAGGAATCAAAATCTGTGGGGTATGATCCGGACGGAGAATCGTGTACTTGATCGGGAAATGGATCTGCTGAGCAAGAGAGGAGAAAAGCTTTCAGTTTTGATTAGCGCGACGATTGTGCGAGATGGAAGCGAATGCAGTCCCCTTGCCTTGGCATCTGTAATAGATATTACAGAGCGTAAACAAAAAGAAGATCAGGCGGTTCGCTCTGAGAAACAATCGACATCCTTGATTGAATCCTTGGAAAGAAAGCTGGGGGAAAACGTCGATGAACTTCAATTGTGGAAGAATGAAGTTCACCAATGTTATCGCAGTATTAAAAGTATGAATTATGCGATGCGATTGCTGATTAAGAGGATCAGAGACCAAAAGAGTGCCCTCAATGAAAGTGTGGCTAAAAATTTCACCATGACCATCCAACCGATTTTGGATGAGTTGAAGATAGTGAACTTATCGGAACCACACCTTCATCTCATCGAAGCTCTTGAATTTAAGATGAAGCATATAACATCTCTTTTTGATTTAAATAATCGCAATACTGTGACACATCTAAGTCCGCGTGAAATGGAAATCTGTCAAATGATTTGCTCGGGCAAGGATTCCCACGACATAGCCAAAGCCCTTGGCCTAACCTACAACACAGTGATAGTGCATAGAAAAAGCATCAGGAAAAAGCTTGGATTAAAATTAAAGAAGCAGAAACCTTGCCAGTTATTTAAAGGGTCACCTTGAGGCAATCGGGACTGCGTGATCTACTGCTTTGATGCCACACTCGCCGATGCTCTATAAATACCGTTTGCTCTAATACAGGCTGAAATCAGTCGTATTAACCCTTCCGAGAAAAGAAACGGTGCCTTACTCTGCCGGAAAGACGACCGAATGCTTACCCTAGTCAGGGTTGATCGTATTGACATCTAATTCATTTTCATAGACTATATGAAAGGTGCTCCGCCGATCTCACACCTTGATTATCAGTTTTCCAGGAAGAGTATGGGCAGGCACAGCAATTTTCTCATCGGTCTCTCGGATTGCTGTCAGGCCGAGATATTACGTTGAATCCGCCTACTGCAGACGGATCCATCGGCAGTTCTTGTTCTATAATCAAACGAAATGTCACCTGAAAACACGGAGGTAGTCCATGGGTGATCCCGAACGCAAAATCCTAGTGGTCGGAGGCGGGATAAGTGGGATAACCGCGGCGGTGGAAGCCGCGGAAGCAGGAGCGGAAGTGATCATTGTAGAAAAGAATCCGTATCTGGGCGGTCGAGTGGCGCTTCTCAACCAATATTTTCCTAAACTCTGTCCCCCGAGTTGCGGTCTTGAAATCAATTTCAGACGCATCAAGCAAAATCCAAGAATCAAATTCCATACCTTGGCCGAAGTGGAATCCATTTCCGGCAGCCCAGGTAATTACGACGTGACAGTTCAGGTGAATCCTCGCTATGTGAATGATAACTGCACGGTATGCGGCAAGTGCGGTGAAGTTTGTGAAACCGAGATTCCGAAAGCGGTGAATTACAACATGGATAAAACCAAAGCCGCGTACCTGCCTCATGCGATGGCGTTCCCATTCAAGTACGTCCTGGCGCCGGAGATCGTCGGTACCCCGGACGCTCAGAAATGCGCTGATGCCTGTGCCTACAACGCGATAGATCTGAATATGCAGCCTGCAAAACTCACCTATAATGTGGGTGCTGTTGTTTGGGCCACGGGCTGGGATCCTTATGACGCCACAAAAGTGGACTACCTGGGTCTCGGCACGATCCCGAATGTGGTGACCAGCGTCATGTTCGAGCGCCTCGCGGCCCACAACGGACCTACTCAGGGCCGGATTCTCAGGCCCTCGGACGGCAAGGAAGTCAGCAGCGTGGCATTTGTTCAATGCGCAGGCTCACGCGATGAAAATCATCTGAAATATTGCTCCGGAATATGTTGCCTGGCATCTCTCAAGCAAGCGACCTATATCAGAGAACGTGTTCCTGAGAGCAAAGCCTACATCTACTACATCGATGTTCGAGCGATGGGCAAATACGAAGATTTTTACACCAAAGTTGACGAGGACGAAAACGTCACCCTTATAAAGGGCAAAGTAGCCCGGATTTCCGCGGATCCGGAATCCGGAGGCGTACTTGTTGAAGGCGAAGACGTAGGTGCAGGCCAGAAGATCAAGCAAGTGGTCGATCTTGCGGTCCTGGCGGTAGGCATGGTACCGGGAACCGCCACACTAAAGCCGAATGTTGAGATGGAATACGATGAATTCGGGTTTGTAACGTCATCAGGCGCGTCGGGCATTGTGCCGGCGGGTTGCGTTAAGGCTCCCATGGAAGTTGCGGCCTCGCTGCAGGATGCGACAGCAGCGGCACTAAAAGCTATTCAGCGTACGATGGGGAGGTAACCAATCATGGATCAGAAAATCGGAGTTTATATTTGCACTGGATGCGGCATTGGAGAATCCATAGATGTGGGAGCGCTCTCCGCGGTTGCAAACGAGTCCACAATAGCAAAATGCGCAGATCATCCGATCATGTGCAGTCAAGAAGGGGCAGGCCTTATCAAGGCTGACCTCGAATCAGGTGAGATTAATTGCGCAGTAATCGCCGCATGTTCCGGCCGTGTCAAAACCGACGTTTTCTCGTTCGATCCCATGACAACCATTGTCGAACGAGTAAACATCAGAGAGCATGTCGCGTGGTGTCAACCTCCGGGACATGAAGACACGCAGATGATGGCTGAGGATTATCTGCGAATGGGAATAATCAAAGTCGAAAAAAGTACCTCTTCCGAAACCGTATTTGGAGGCAATAGACCAAACCTTACTAGTTATCGGAGGTGGCCCCGCAGGTTTGCAGGCTTCTTTGGACGCTGCTCAGGCAGGCTATTCGGTTACTCTCGTCGAGAAGGAGCCCGAATTAGGGGGATACATCGCGAAATGCCATAAGAACACCCCGACAGGCCCGCCTTACCAGGAACTCGAGGACATAACTATTCAACAAACTATCGATCAGGTGCAGGCGCACTCTGGAATCAAAGTCCATACCGGCACATCCATTCAGAAGATCGCCGGCGCGCCTGGAATGTTTGACGTGACCCTGAGCAACGGCGAAAGCAAGCGGGTCGGTTCGATTGTTCTGGCGGCAGGCTGGAAGCCTTACGACCCAACCAAACTTGAACATTTGAGTTACGGCAAATTTCCCGATGTCATTACCAATGTCCAGATGGAAGAAATGGCAAAGGCCGGCAAAATAACCTGTCCCTCAGATGGTTCCGAACCTTCCGTGGTTGCTTTTGTTCAATGCGCAGGCTCAAGAGATCCCGAGCATCTACCCTACTGCAGCGCCGTGTGTTGTCGGGTCTCCCTGAAACAGGCTCTTTATGTGAAAGAACAGAATCCGGAAAACAAAGTGTTCGTCCTTTATAAGGACATACGGACACCGGAACAACATGAGGAATTTTATAAAAAGGTCCAAAAGGATGGTGTTGTTTTCGTCAAGACGGATACCTCAAAAGTCGCCATTGGCGAAGGATCCGAGCGAAAATTAAGTCTCGAAGCGATGGATCAATTACTCGGGGAACCCCTGATGTTTGAGGCGGACCTCGTGGTTCTCGCGACCGGCATGCAACCTGCTGTATTGGACGATCCGATCCTCAATCTGGAATACCGACAAGGGCCGGCCGTACCGGAACTAAAGTACGGTTTTCCGGATTCGCATTTCGTGTGCTTTCCCTATGAGACAAGACGGACCGGCATTTACACCGCGGGCTGCGTCAGACAGCCGATGACCGCAACCAGGTCCACCAATGACGGAACCGGCGCGGCTATGAAAGCCATTCAGTGTGTGGAACTCACTGCCCAAGGTCGAGCGGTGCATCCCAGGGCCGGAGACATGTCTTATCCTGAGCTATTTCTCCAGCGCTGTACACAATGCAAACGCTGCACTGAGGAATGCCCGTTCGGGATGTACAATGAAGATGAGAAAGGGACGCCATTGCCCCATCCCACACGTTGCCGGCGATGCGCCATCTGCATGGGTTCATGCCCGGAACGCATAATCTCGTTTAACAACTACTCGGTAGACATGATCGGTTCGATGATCAAGTCCATCCACGTTCCTGAAGAATATGACGAAAAGCCGCGAATCCTCGGCTTGATCTGCGAGAATGACTCCTTTCCTGCTGTGGACATGGTCGGGATGGACAAGCTGCAATATCCTCCATGGATCCGCTTTATACCTTTGAGGTGCCTGGGCTCCTTGAATCTGGTCTGGATTGCGGATGCCCTATCCAAAGGTATTGACGGTGTAATCCTTTTCGGTTGCCGCTATGGTGACGATTACCAGTGTCATTTCATTAAAGGGAGCGAACTGGCCAACACTCGTATGGAGAAGATCAAAGAGACCCTTGACCGGCTGGTGCTCGAATCGGATCGGATCAGGGTGGAGCAACTTGCTATTGACGATTATCATCGGATCCCGGGCATTATCGAAGAGTTCTCGGCTAAACTGCAAGAGCTCGGGGCAAACCCATACAAAGGTTTCTAAGAAGGAATTGAAATGGAAACGAAAATACCCTTTCTGGAAGTGAGTGATGCCATCGTAATGTCAGGCGCTGAAACCCTTTACTGGTGTATGCAGTGCGGCCTTTGTACCGGGACTTGTCCGTATCGTCTGGTCCCTGGAGAGGCATCGGAACAGTTCAATGTCAGGCTTGTCCAGCGGATGGGTCAACTTGGCCTTGAAGGATTTGAATCCGAAAATTGCCTTTTTGCGTGTACCACGTGCAGAGCTTGTGTGGATCGCTGTCCGCGCGGGGTAGATATAATAAGCAATGTCCGCGGAATGCGGAGCATGCTGGCGGAGGTCGGGACCATCCCCGCAAGTCTCAAGCCGATTGCCGGCAGTTTGCACTCACAGGGCAATCCATGGTCCGGAGATCGCGGCAAACGTACCGAATGGATGAAAGATGCTGATGTGCCGACCTTCTCTGCGGACTCTACCGAGTACTTCCTCTTTGTTTGCTGCACTTCCTGTTACGACGTAAGAAGCCAAAAAATAGCTCGTTCAGTTGCGAAAGCGCTTAAAGCCGCTGGAATTACCTTCGGGACTATCGGAAATGAAGAGAGCTGTTGCGGAGAGTCGATCCGCAAAGTAGGAGACGAGGCGCTATTTCAAAAACTGGCTCAGGCTAACATTGAGCTTTATAAGAGCAAGGGTGTGAAAAAGATCATAGTCACTTCGCCGCATTGCCTATACACTTTCAAGAATGAGTACCCTGAATTGGGTGGGGAATGGGAAGTGGTGCACTATACCGAAGTACTCTCTCAAGCAATCGCGGACGGGAAGTTAAAGTTGTCCGGCGACCCGGCCGGAGCTGTGGCTCTTCACGATCCTTGTTATCTCGGGCGCCACAGTGATGTGTACAATCCGCCTCGAGATCTTATTTCGGCATTGCCGGGAGCGGAACTGAAGGAACTTTCCAGGAACCGTAAGAATAGCTTATGCTGCGGAGGCGGCGGTGGACGTGTCTGGATGGAGACAAAGGCCGGAGAACGGTTCGCAGAACTGCGGATCACCGAGGCGCTTGAAGCTGGCGCTCAAACCCTGGTTACCGCTTGTCCATACTGCATAACCATGCTGGAAGATTCCTGCAACGTTATGGGTAAAGCCGACCAACTCAAGGTGCTGGACCTCTCCGAAGTTATAGCGGAAAAGCTGTAAGGGAGAGAGGAGTGCGCTAGAGAGAAGGGAAGAGAAGGGAAGAAGAAATGCGGGGAGAAACTTTTTTGCAAAAAAGTTTCTCCCCGCACCCCTCTTCAAAAAACTCTTATATATGTAGTAATCAAACTGCTTCCCGCTTTAGACAGGTTCAAATTTTTCCCGCGTTAGTCTGTTCCACCATAAGTCCTTGAATAGAGGTAACATTGTGGGGGCCAGCGAAGTAGCTTGGCCTCGTATCTTGCCCCTCGTTCTTGGTAGGACAGGCATCTTGCCTGTCATGTCTTGGTAGGATGGGCTTCCAGCCCCTCCCATTCAATAGACGTGCTGGAAGCCCATCCTACCGGGATTACAGGGTGGGAGCCTTTCCCACAACCCTACGTCACGCTCCGATCCTTATTGGTTATGGGCACAAACACTGTAAAATCGCCATTCCCCACTTTATTGCGAGATCATCGTAACGTTTCTTTCCTTTTCCCGTCTTGAAAGAAGACATCAAAAATTTCTGCACTCTATATGTCTAAAGTCGTATAATTTTATTTTAACACCTGTTTTTGTTCCGACGGAGATCGGCCATGCCTATAAACCCGCTTGAATGTCAGATTCGTTCAGTTTTCAGTCTGAAGCCTCTCATCGATTTCTGGAATCAGACAGTGGCCGCGTCCGAGGATGGTTGGCGCCCATTGGTCGAAGGAGTCCGGGCCAAACTTGCACTCGCTCCTGAACTTCAGAGCCCTTTGCAGAATCTGTCGATTCTCGAATCCCATAAGGATTTGCTGAAGACTCTGATGAGTGTCGTTTTTCCATTGGCGTACTGGGAAACGCAGGCGATAGGCGCCCTGGTCCCGTTCTCGCTGGAGCCGATCCTGGTTTCACCATCTTTCCAGCGCCTTCTTCTTAACGATGATGGCGATTTTCGCGGCCGATTGAGTGGAGACCCGCAGACTTTTATTAAGGCTCGACTAATCCGTTGTTGCTTACTGATTCTTCAGAGATGCTACGGAATTGACAAGGAGATAGATTTCCCCCTGGTAAGAATCATAACGGATTCGGACACAGGTCTGGACCGGTATTTCAAGATTAAACCCGACTTCCGTTTTGTCGATGTGCACGCGGTCAGACCGGTTAAGGATCTTACAGAGCATGAGATCTCCAGGATAATGGAGAACCTGACGCACCCGGAGATAGTCCTGGAAATTCTTCCGCTCGACAATTTCGAACTTCAAGGGTTTTGCGTCGTCCAGGCGGTTGAAGTAACGAACACAGAAGTAATATCGTCCCTTGAAAGGGATCTTATTGCCAAAGATTCTGTAATATCATCTGAAGGTTTCTCACGACTGCAGGACAACCTCCGAACTCTGCTACGCCGTCCTGAATTACTAGCGGGACTTGCGGCCATTCAAGGCGACCAGATTTATATGCTGAATAACGGCTGCCAAATGGACGACCACTGTCTATTCGCAGATTCACGACATGTGCCGATCGAGGAGTTTGAGGGATCCGTTTTCGATCGGGCTGTGAAAAGCCAACAGATACTTACGATAGGAGACATCCTGCAGGAGCCTCGCACCAAGGTGGAAGAAGAAATCATTCGGTACGGGATGAGGTCCATGCTAATTGCCCCGCTCTTTTATCAGGGGGAACTCATCGGAACATTCGATCTTGGATCACCCTATCCAGGCGACTTCGGGCCTGCGGAGGCATTGATAATGAGGCAGATCCTGCCTTTATTTTCGGTGGCGCTCCAGAGGTCCGTGGATGACCTGAACAACAATGTGGAACGAATAATCAAAGAACAATGCACAGCAGTGCATCCTTCTGTGGAATGGCGCTTCAAGAAGGCTGTTTTGCGTGGTCTGGAACGTTCGCCCGACCGAGAGTCTCTGGAATTGGAACCCATTATTTTCAGGGATGTTTTCGCTTTGTATGGCGCTTCGGATGTGCGCGGCTCCTCGGAGGCCCGCAATCGCGCCATCCAGGCCGATATTGCAGATCATCTGAACCTCGCGCGCAATGTCGTCTGCTCAGCTCAACAGAGCAAGCCACTGCACATCCTGAACGAGCTGACTTATCGAATCGATCGCCACCTGGATATGATCCGGAACGGACTGGGCACTGGCGATGACGTGGTTGTATTGAATTTCCTGCGAAACGACTTGGAGCCTCTGTTCCCTACCATGCGAGAATATGGTCAAGAGGTATCTGAGAGCATCGAAACTTACGTCAGCGCTATAGATCAGAATGTGGGAACAGTGTACCGCGAACGAAGAGATTTTGAGCGGAGTATCGCATCGCTAAATCAGAGAATTTCGGGCTATCTTGACCGGCAAGAGATCGAAGCGCAGAAAATGTTCCCACATTATTTCAACAAGCACCAGACGGACGGAGTGGATTATCTAATATATCTCGGAGCTTCTATGGTCGAGAACGGTAATTTCAATGAAGTTTATGTAAGAAATCTCAGACTTTGGCAACTTATGGTTGCTTGTGGAATCGCATGGCATGTGGAAAATTTGAAAACAGCGGGGAATATCCCGTTGGACGCCACCCACCTCATCCTGGTGAACCGCAGCCCTGTGTCCATACGTTTCCGCTTCGACGAAAAAAGGTTTGATGTCGATGGCGCCTACGATATTGCTCATGAAATTATCAGATCTCGTATCGACAAAGCAACCGTCAAGGGTGGAGCTGAAAGGCTGACCCAACCGGGAAAAATCGCCATAGTTTATTCCCGGCATGACGAACTCCAGGAGATGAACCGACACCTTGATTTCTTGATAAATCAGGGATTGCTTAGCGATAATATCGAATCATTGGAATTGAACGATCTTCCTGGAGTGCAAGGATTGAAGGCCCTTCGGGTCGAGGTGAACCTGAAATCTAAAGCTCTGGCCGAGGCAGCCACAGAAACTGATTAGTGTTCAGGGGTTCGCAAAAAATAATCGCGAAAAAGAAAACGATTTGGTGGCGACGGGCATCTTGCCCGCCATGTATTGGTAGGACAGGCATCCAGCCTGTCATGTATTGGTAGGATGGGCATCCAGCCCGTCCCATTTAATAGACAGACTGGAAGCCCATAGGCCTCAAAATAGGGGATCGGCCCAAGTGATTTCAGTTAGTTGAGTT
>CAVUHP010000009.1:0-23401 GCA_963741425.1 uncultured delta proteobacterium | reverse complement strand
AACCCATCGCAAGCACGTGCTGATTCGGAAGCTCCCGGGAAATAGCAATTCTACCTAATTCCATTGCTTGTTGTCCTGTGAATCACAGAGTATTACCCATGTTCGCTGATGCTTTCTTGCGCAAGCTGCACAATGGGGTGTCTTGGCTGTGCACGCCTATATGACCTAAAATGATCCTTGGCGAGCTATCGACCTTATCAGCGGATGGATTTCTCTGCCGTGTGAAGGCACTTTTCTAAAACCAATACAAGCGGCTATGCTACGATTTCCTTGAAGATACAGTCATCATTGCTCGCTATCAGGCACTTTTGGAACGGTATTTTGGCATCAAAAGCGACGCCGAAATGACGCCAAGAGTTTGCACCAGTTTTTGAAGCTCAGCTCGGAAAGTGAGAGTATCCGCACCGAACGGAAAAAAACTGATTTTACTCACCATTGCAATAGCCTTGTCGCTTATATCATATTCTTAAGGACTTGGAAGAATTCTTCAGTGATCAGGTCTTCAGGGGACAATGTGGTTAGCGTCCCGACGACCCATACGCAGCTTGCCTATTGCTGTTACTCTACCATCTGACCGAACCGTTACGGAGATTTGCCGATCAGATTTGAAGGGCCAGCTCACAGGTTTCTCTGCCTCAATAACGCCGGAGGCTTCATCCAGACGCGTAATCTTAAGATTCATTGCGATCAAGGCCCGTTCGCAACTCCGAAAAAGTTTCTCATATGGGATCGAGAATGATCTGCTTTTTTCAAAGCTCAATTTGGTAGCCATTAACTTGCACCTTCCTACGCCTACTTCTTTCACGCTTCCACTCTTGAGCCTTGAGTCGAAGTTTGTAAAAATTGAGAATCTTCATCGATGTTCCTTTCACACTCGCATGCCGATGTGTAAAAATTACGAAAGTCGAGCATGAGGATCTGCCGTTGCTGGCAAAGCGTCCCTGCCGGACACCTCTTCGTGCTCAATCACATACCTGTTGCATTGTTCTCGAAATTCGGTGACCACTTCTCGAAGAGGCTTTCCGGTCTCCTTGGATTCTCTCCCAAGCATTTCCCAAAATCTGTCCAGCAGGGGGTAGATTTCTTTCGTGAACGCTATGGTGAGAGTACTCCCGCAGCGGCAATTCCGATACTGCATTGTAAAACTTGCATCCACGGCACTACCGTATTCTTCAAGGCAGTGCGCAGTCGGTTCGGTGTTGTGTATGTACTCTGGAAAACTCCGGTACACTTTTCCGCAAGTATGGCATATCTTGGGAAACAGTCTCGTATCCGCGCCGATATTGGCAAATGCCTTGATGAATGCCAGGAATTTTTCGTTGTAATTAGCTGCCTTGTCCTTTCCAAATGATGCGTCCTCAATCCTCTCTGGATTCTTTTCTCCCTTGAGTGCGGCAATCAACTTTTCCAGAGTTCGTGCAGCCGCACGCACGCCCTTATACACATACCGATTCATAAGCGCGCCTTTTCTTTATACACTCCGCCAAATTCTGAATGTCTGAACTTCCCATCGGGGTGAGTCATGTGTCAACTTGAGTTGACACGCTTCTTGCCTTCAGCATCCCCTCCGACTTATATTCACCTGCTCCGAAAGCTCAGATCGTGGCGATTCGCACTGTGCGGTGATCATCGGGAGCTACAATTCCAGTTCACGTTGAGACAGCCAATGATGTAATCTCAACCGCAAACTCGCGGTGGATGCGTGGCCCTTACAAGGCAGGCATCGCTGAAGGAGTTCTACGAATACCCTGACATTCAAAACCGCAGTGGAAGACCGATATTTTGAGGATTACATCACTGGTGACGTTCACGAGTTCGGCAGTATTGTTGCTGAGAAATCCGAAATGATCCCATTTGGTCACCGCTTTGAGCCTCATTCGTTTGGCGGATTAGGCAAGAAACGTTCCAGCAGGAGTAAGTAGAGCTTAACAGCTTTTTCCACATGACGAGATCTAGCCTTTTCCAAGTTGTCGAGCCGCTTTACGAGATGGGCGGGCAGACTAACGCTAACAATCCTTGCCGTTTCTCGCACTTGCTTTCGTTGTTCCAATTCCTGCAGCAGGGTCCACGCTGCCTTCATTTGGCCTTCTCTGTTCATCCGACCTCTCCACTGTTCCAGACTCTGAAAAATTTTAAACAGAAGCAAATGTGAAGCTGGTTTATATACCCGAATTGTATCAGTAGCATTTACACGCACAGCCTGAAAATGTTCATTGCGGAGGCAGAAAGCCCAAACCATTTCGCCAGGTCCTTCCCTGGTGTCATTAACACGAATCGTCCGCACATTCTGGCTCCTGTGGTAAAGAATTCTTTCCCAAACGATAACATAATCTATTATAGAAGAATTTTGCAATCCTGGTAGGAACTGCATGACGCTCACAAAAGCAAATATAGCCCAAAGAATCGCTGACGACTGCGGGTTCATGAAAGGAGATGCAGCCGAAGTCTTGGAGAAACTCCTTGATATCATGAAGAAAGGGCTTATCGCTGGAGAAGATGTCATGATCTCAGGCTTCGGGAAATGGCACATTAAGTTTAAACGTCCCAGGAGAGGCAGGAACCCTAAGACCGGACATGAGATAGTGCTTGATGCTCGCAAAGTTGTGACCTGGAAATATTCGCCGGTATTGAAGAAGGCGGTGAATGGGGATGGTAGGGGGTTGAAGGAATAAAAAGGAAAGACCGAGGAACGCGTGGAGGCAGGAACCAGCTTTCTCGTTGGCAGCCCTTAGCCTCAGTTCCAGAGTAACAGTATGAAGAACGTATGGATTCTCTGAGAAGAGGCGCCAGGGAACTGATCATAGCTGAAATGCTCAGTTTCGGCGGATTCCTCAGTCGCGAACGTAAACTGGAATTGAGCGAATGAACTGCTCAGGAGGCAGCCAAGGTGGACCCCAACGACCGAAGAAGAATGTTTTAAGGGGACGTCCGGAAAGTGTTGACGGAACAACATACGTGGATGAATCACATCTCTTCAGCGCTGCTCCGACCGAAACCCGGCTTCACCAGGCGACGACACAGACTCTTTTTCAACGAGCGAATGGTTTCATATGCGAAGAAAAGAACCCGCAAATCGCATCTGACTCATGGTGACAGCGGCGCTGCTGCTGAATCAATTATGCAAAAATAAAATAGATTCTTGTGTCGAACGACATTAAACAACTGAGGTATAAATAATATATCGGATCAATTAACTAGCCATATTCTTTAAGATTACACGTATTATATAAATGCTAGTCCGGAACAAAATTAATTATTTATAACGTTCGCGCTGGGCTAGGCCAGAAACAATCGTGTCGAGGCATTTGCGGTGTGCAGGGAGGCTCTTGAGCAGCGCGTTGAGGCGGTGTGGAGAAATATTTTTACCCCACCCGTGAGAAGGCTTGATGCTGGGCATTGAGAAGTTGGATGAATGTTTGTGTTATGCTACGTAAGGGCTGTTTCAGTAACCCATGTATTGGTGCAAAGAGGTGTGGGCGTGGCGGTAACACAAGGGTCGGTATTCTCATGGAGCCACATAGACGATGCTTCTGATCTTGACCGTCTCCGTATGATCATGCAATCCATGCCTGACGAGGAGTTGATGCAAAGCATCGAAGAGGGACGCGGGAAGGGTCGTGATGATTACCCGGTGCGTCCGGTTTGGAACTCGATTTTGGCGGGGATAGTTTTCGGTCATGTCAGCATTGAGTCACTCCGGCGGGAGCTTCTGCGCAACGGTGAGTTGCGGCATCTGTGCGGATTCGACCCCCTTAAGGGGATCACTGCGGTCCCGCCTGCGTGGGCCTATACGCGTTTCTTGAAGCAGTTACTGCGGCGTCGGGCGAGTGTGGGAGCCATGTTCGACAAGTTGGTTGAAGAGCTGCGAGATCTCTTGCCGGTCTTTGGGAGAAGCCTCGCAATAGACTCAAAGGCGATCGATTCCTATGGGAATCCGACTGGCAAAGAAGCTCCCGACTGTCGGCGGGACACGGATGCCGATTGGGGGACCAAGACCTACAAGGGAAAGAGAAAAGACGGCAGCCTGTGGGAGAAGACAAAAAGATGGTTCGGCTACAAGCTTCACCTTCTGGTTGATTCTACTCATGAGTTGCCTGTGGCCTTTGAAGTGACCCGCGCTTCGGCATCAGACACGAACCGTCTCTTGCCGCTCATTCAGAGGACAAAGGAGCGACATCCCGAACTGATACGGGATTGCGAGGAACTCAGTGGGGACAAGGGATACGATTCCACGGACAATAACAGCGACCTCTTCGACGAGCATCGGATCAAGCCCATAATCGACATCCGCAACATGTGGAAAGATGCCGACTGTGCCGAGGATGGGACGCGATTGCTGTATCCCGAGAGGGCGGACAACATCGTGTACGATTACAAAGGGACGGTCTCTTGCGTTTGTCCGGCCACCGGAGAAAAACGACAGATGGTCTATTACGGCTTCGAAAGAGATCGCGGGACGATCAAGTATCGCTGCCCTGCATCCTATGCCGGTTTTGATTGTGTCGGTCGGAGCCGGTGTCACAAGGGGGACGGCGACTACGGTCGTGCACTGCGTATTCCGCTGGAGACGGATCGCCGTATTTTCACTCCCCTGGCGCGCTCGGGCAAGAGCTGGCAAGACAAGTATAAGAAGCGCACGGCGGTAGAGCGTGTTAATAGCCGCTTGGACGTGAGTTTTGGATTCGAGTTGCACACGATTCGCGGCTTTGCCAAGATGGAGCTTCGGGTTGGTCTTGCTCTCGTGGTCATGTTGGCCATGGCCGTGGGGTCCATCAGGGATCGCCAAGCCTACCGCATGCGATCACTGGTCTGGTCGGTGAAGGAAAAGAGGCTCAAAACGGCCGCCTGAATGTGGTTCATGGACGGGACAAAGCCATCGAAGACGGGGAGCGGGAGTAATTTGCCCAAAAACGGCTATCCAAGCCGATCAACGGGTGAAAACTGCCAATCCTTCGACCCAGCGGAGAAAATCGCCTTTCATCTGTTTTTTTCCGCTCGATCGCTGCCGGCCAATCCTCCCAAATCGTCAACAGCGCAAATACCTCTGTCCGGACCATTCTTGAAAAAACGGATCTCATATGTTAGCGTTAATCAAAACTGCATCGGTTTCATGTTTCTGCGCCCGTAGCTCAGTTGGATAGAGCGCCGGACTTCGAATCCGTAGGTCGCAGGTTCGAGCCCTGCCGGGCGTACCAAAGGAATCTGTTTTACCGGCTTGATATATTACCCTTGACCTTGTCAGGCTAGCATTGGCAATCGCATCCTCGTTTACCTGAGGCCGACCGTTCTTTGTCTGCCACACGATATCTAAACATGGTTAGCTAGGGCAACCCGGATGACCGGTCACTCCCCCGAAATTCATATACCGCCGCACAATTCAGCTTCACTTGTTGTGGCATTTTCACTATAGATGGCTTATAGCAATTGCCAAAAATAATGACTTTGTCGCGACCCGTCACCCCGGCGAAAGCCGGTGTCCAGTCCCGCGTGCCGTGGGATTGAAAAGACTGGATTCCGGCCTACGCCGGAATGACGGTATAAGGCCACCTCGAATCGGCCAAAACTTTTGGCAATTGCTATATATGAACGCTTCGTGTTGAGGTCACGGGATGACTCACATATTTCTTTTCACCCTTTTTCTGAGCGCGATTCTCGTTTTCTCGGTTCAGCTAATGCTGGGAAAGATGCTCCTTCCCTTGTTAGGTGGGGCTCCAGCAGTCTGGAACACCTGCCTCGTCTTTTTTCAGGGTGCGCTGTTGCTGGGCTATGTGTATGCACATCTCCAAGTCAGGGTGCTGAGCCTTCGCAAACAACTAGCTTCGCACCTTCTTCTTGTTACGGCATCGCTCGTCTTTCTGCCGGTAGGCCTGCTTGGCGGGTGGGGTCCGCCGATTGAAGGAAATCCGGTGCCGTGGTTGCTAGTTATGCTGTCCATGGCAGTAGGGTTACCCTTTGTGCTTGTTTCTGCGACTGCGCCCCTGCTGCAGAGCTGGTTCGCACGCAGTGGCAGGAAGGACGCGAATGACCCTTACTTCCTTTACGTTGCGAGCAACATGGGGAGCCTCATTGGACTTCTAGGATATCCCCTTGTTCTTGAGCCCTTTCTGACTCTGCATCAGCAGAGCTGGGTTTGGAGTGCCGGATTTCTCGTCCTTCTGATGTCTATGGGATTGATAACAGCCTTCATGTGGAATCAACGGGTCGATTTTGTGGTTACAGAGGTCCGCCCTCTCGAAGATATTTCGACTCTCAGGCGGCTAAAGTGGCTCATGCTGGCAGCGGTTCCATCGAGCCTCATGCAAAGCGTCACTACTTTCCTCACTAGGGATATTGCCGCCGTACCCCTTTTGTGGGTCATCCCCTTGGCAATTTATCTCATTTCTTTTGTGCTGGTTTTCAGTCGCCGCGAGATCTTGTCACACAGCCTCATGGTGTTTCTCAATCCGATCTCGCTCCTTGCGTTGACATTAGTAGTTTTCTGGCAAGTCGAACGGGATTTCTTAGTCAGCATTGCCCTCAGCCTCTGGGTTTTGTTCAACACGTCCATGGTTTGTCATGGTGAGCTTGTAAGGCTCCGACCGTCAATAGCGCACCTGACCGAATTCTATCTGTGGCTGTCGCTTGGAGGGGTGATCGGGGGAATCTTCAATGCATTGATCGCTCCACTGGTATTCACGCAGCTCGTCGAGTTCTGGATTACACTTGTATTGGCGGGTCTGTTGATTCCCGCCGGCATCTCTCAGGACATGGACCTGGCATCTTGGAAACCTGATATCGTACATTTGACCTTGTTCTGCCTGATCCTTCTCGGTGGGATGTGGGCGTGGCAAACCTTACAGGAAAAAGCGATCGGACAGACATACAAGGTAGATATTGCCGTCGTGGCCGCACTTTTTGTCTATGGGTTCCGCAAGCGGCCGGGAAGATTTGGAATCGCATTGGGAGTTTTCCTGGCGGGCGGCCTGATTTTCGGGCCTTTCCTCCATGAAGGGCTTCATAGCTCGAGAAACTTCTTTGGTATTCTCAAGGTGACACAAAACGCACATTTTCACGTACTATTAAACGGAACGACTATTCACGGTATGCAATCCACTCTTCCTGCCAGCCGCAGCGAACCGACCTCGTACTATCACCGCAGCGGCCCTTTGGGAGACGTGTTTGAAACCATGTCGCCGTCTCACCCCAACGGGCGCCACATTGCCGTGGTCGGGTTGGGGATCGGTACCATCGTGTGCTACACCGCTCCTGAGGACCATTTGATATTTTATGAGATTGATCCGGAAGTGAAGCGTATAGCGGGGAATCCCAAGTTCTTCACCTACTTAACCGATTGCCCAGCCAAACTGGATATCGTGCTGGGCGACGGTCGCCTATCTATGACTAGGGCAAAGGACGGTTATTTTGATCTGATAGTGTTGGATGCGTTTACATCGGATTCGATACCCGTTCACCTCCTTACCGAAGAAGCGATAAATCTTTATTTGAAGAAACTGGCTCCGCACGGCCGAATAGCTTTCCACGTGACAAATCATTTCGTGTCCCTGGCACCCCTCCTTGAGGCTGTGAGCATGGACACCGCCCTGGTAGGGGTTGAGCGACGACACCCCAAATTGACAAAAGAGGAAAGCGAGATGGGAGCGATGAAGTCCCATTGGGTGGTCCTGGCCAGTAAGAGGGAAGACATTCTGTCAATATCTCAGAAGCCGAATTGGTCTTCTATTGAATCGGGAATTGAACCTCCAAGAGCTTGGAAGGACGACTACTCGAATCTGTGGAGGTCCATGCGCTATCTTGAGCAATTTTGATGTTGACCTGAGGGGTCATGACTCGCAGCAACTTAAAAAAACTTGACTGAGAAAACAATTCCTATATTAGATTAGTGAACGTTCATTAATCTTATTTTTTGTGATTTCGATTTCGGGTATCGGCTGGCATAGGAAATGGCAGCAGTTGACCTGGTGATCGGGAATTGCCTTCTTGAATTCTGGTTCAGCGTCCTTTCCGCAATGCCCGCACATCAACCTTAAATATGCATCGATCATTAAAGAGGACAAAACGATGAGAGAAGTGGTCATAGTAAGTGGAGCCAGGACGGCCATAGGAGATTACATGGGGTCACTTTCAAGCCTCACTCCAGTGCAGTTAGGCATTCTTGCTTTAAACGGCGCAATTTCCAAAGTCGGAATCGATAAAAATTCAATTCAAGAAGTCATTTGCGGCCTATGCAATCAGGCTGGAGCCCCGGGCAATGCCGCGCGACATATTGCTCTGGGTGCGGAAGTGCCCGTCGAATCTTTTGCTTTTACGGTACACCAGCAGTGCGCATCTTCGATGCGTGCTTCCGAATTGCTGTCTCAGGAAATCATGCTGGGGAAGATCGATATTGGTGCGGCAGTCGGTGTGGAAAGCATGAGCAATGCCCCGTATCTTTTGTTCGGGGCCCGCAAAGGCTATCGCCTCGGTGACGGCGAAAAGATTCAGGACAGTTTAATGGTAGGCGGTCTCGTGGACGTCCTTCTTGGGTACCATATGGGGATTACCGCAGACAATATTGCGGATCAGTACAAAATCTCCCGGCAGGAGCAGGATGAATGGGCGTTCATGAGTCATCAGCGAGCGGTCGAAGCTACGAATCGGGGCTGGTTCAAGGATGAAATCATTCCTGTGGCAATCAAAACCAAAAAAGGTTCGACCATGTTTGAAGTTGATGAACATCCCCGGGCCGATACGTCAATGGAGCTTCTGGGGCGTCTCAGGCCCGCTTTTAAACAAGACGGCACTGTCACAGCAGGTAATGCTTCCGGTCTGAACGATGCAGGTTCCTGTGTGATTATGATGGCTGCTGAAGCTGCGAAAGAAATGGGTGTAAAACCTATCGCCAGAGTCGTTGCCTCTGCCCCGGGTTCCGTCGAGCCCCGTATTATGGGCATGGGAGTAGTGCCCGCGGTGAAGAATGCCCTGAAATTTGCCAACATGAAGCTGGACGACATTGACTATTTTGAATTCAACGAAGCCTTTGCCGCACAGGTTATCGGCTGCAACCGTGAATTGAAGATCAACTTGGATAAACTCAATGGAGTCGGTTCCGGCATTAGCCTCGGCCATCCAGTCGGTGCAACCGGCGCTCGTCTGATCATCACTATGATCAATGAACTCAAACGCCGCGGAAAACAGTTCGGCTGCGCCGCTCTTTGTGCCAGCGGCGGCCCCGCTCATGCGTTTATCGTGGAAGTAGTGTAACCAACGATTCCGGAGGACGGCCTTAGCCGGTCCCTGCTTGAGCAGATAAAGGAGTTGCGTTTAAAACGCTGGCCTGCCCCGGATTATGTACCCATGTTAAGTTAGAGTGATGGAACGTTTTGTTCCATGAAGAGGATCTAACTGTTTAGCCCAAGTTGAATCTCGGAGTCAGGTCGCGAAATGAGAAATGACAGGCCCGGTTACTAGTTTAGGAAATGGTGGTGAGAACCGTCATTTCAAGACCTGGCCCCATATACGGCCCCATATACCTGACCGCCATACAGGGCGGGTAGAGTTCTTAGCCCCCCGGTTGCACCGGCGCTTCAAAGTATCTGGAGCTTCTGGTGTCTTTCAGCATGACGGACAAACCGGAAAATAGTCGCTCCAGTGGGCGGCTGCAACTAGTAGTTTGCACATGATCAATGCATCGGCGCCCGTGTCCCAGCCGCAAAATAAGCACGCTGCACCGAATCGGTTAAATACATATTCGCGCAACTCCTGTATGGTCATGCCTTTTCCCCTTGCGCTGATAGTAGCTCGGCAACTCCTCATCATTGCGGGCCCTACGTCCAGCTAAGAGGCCCTGACGAGGTGTAGCACCAAGTCGCAATCCCCCTCTGATATCCCATTCCCTTGTCAAGACATTTGATAAGAGGGAATAAATAAGGAGAGCTGGAGCTTTCCGGAAGCGCCTCGAAATTACGCTCAGGAAGTGGAAAATACAGACTGGCTAGACAACCTTATAATCCCGGAATAGTTTGTAACTGGAGTGCTCTTCTATGAACAAATTAAATTTTAGACGAATTACAATTATTTTAGCCCATGCTTTTGTCGGTTGGATTTTTTGTGCTGCAACGATGGGGATTGGCATGGCTTTTACGTCGCTAAAGAATACTTTGGTAATTCACGCCATGGCAGCCCCTGTCTATTTTGCCTTTGTGTCGTTGATTTATTTCAAGAAATTCAATTACACTACGCCTGTGGCGACCTCTCTGATTTTTGTCGGCTTTGTGGCGATAGTTGATTTTTTTGTCGTGGCGCTTTTGATAAATAAAAGTTTGGACATGTTTTATAGCATTCTTGGGACTTGGATTCCGTTTGCGTTAATCTTCTTATCAACGTATTTCACGGGATTGATATTTGTTGAGAAAGAGAAAGTTTGAGTTCACTCATGGAAAAATCGTCTTTCTTCTATCGTTCCACGCCCCTAGCGGGCTAAACCACTCCCAAGATGGAGCCGCTCGGCTTTCGAAATTAGGTACGGAAATTTTTCCTATAAATCGATAGAGATATGAGGTAAACTCGACCATCCGAGAGAATTTGATTAATCTGCCTCACCTCTCACGGAGACAGCCAGAGAGGGCAAGGGGCAGGAGTGCAATCGTGGATCCTGCGGAGAGATCAACAATGTCTAGGTTATTCTTAGTCTTGGTTTTGTTCTTCCTGCTCTGCTCGTCAGCAGTGGCGCAATTAAATGTTGTTCCCGGCGGTGCGATTTTGCCTAACGGTGCATTGCATTATATTGTCCCGAGCGGCGTGCCGTACGGTCATCCCTATTTACCTCCAGGAGCTTATCAATTTTTCGGGTGGTATCCCACCGCACCGATGTCATGGCTTTCATATCCGTATGTTCCGGTTCCCGTGACCTATGATGAACCGCCACGCATGCGGCACACACCGGATAATGCTCCTCTTAGATGACTTCAAAGTAGGGCAACAAGCCTCCATCGAAGTCATAATACTGCAAACTTAACCGCCTGTGTCATAATCCTTCAGTCACAAGCCGCCAAAGAGTGTCATTGCGAGCGGAGCGAAGCAATCTCCCAAAGCTTCTGGGATTGCCACGGCCTGACGGCATCGCAATGACAAGTCCACGCCCCGCGTAACTGCGGAATTTCTCTGTATCGGGCGGTTTTCTTTTTGAAAGTGGCCATTATGCCGAACCTGGCACTCAGCCTATGAAATAGTTTGACGTTTGTTCCACGTTATATTGTAATTGAATCACCAAATCTTTAGGTGAACTGCAGATAGATAGTCCCGGAGTGCGTAATGGCAAAATTATTCGTATTCGTAGTACTCACATGGAGTATTCTTCTAGGTTTTCAACAAGCAATACCGGCAGATTCTAATCCGGATCTATTGGGTAAAGTTTATTGCTGTCGTTTTGATTGCCCTGCACATGGTTGCGGCGACAGGCCTCGCGGCTGTTACTACATAGAACAAGATCGATGTGCCCAATGGATCGGGTTCGGTAATGCACGACAAGTAAATAGTTGTGATGAATGTTCTTTCCCCAGGCAAGATTTTTGACTAGTCTAAAGAGAATCCGATCCTGAAGCGGGATCAAGCTGCTCCGATTGATTCTGTTCCTCATAATTCGGCTGCATGACCTGTTTTAGATGCATCCTGGCGGGAACAGAAGGTTGGCTGTAAGTCTTATCCAAAGAAAGAGCGCTCACTAATCAGGGCGCTCTTTCTTGTTTCTAGGGCTCTCAACGCGACGGCTAATCTTGGTTGACGCTCATTACCCATTTTTCAAATCAATCCGGCTCGTGAAGCTTCCGTTCGAGTCTCTCAGTATTCCTATCAAAGTCGCTCCAAAATTGGCTCTCGCACCCGGCGACACAGTTATAATAATTGGCATACTGCCCGTAATTATTACCCCATGGTCTCAACCATGAACAATTCTGCAAACACAATTGACGATCATTGCCCGCGGACTGGGCTGTAACCATATCGGATATGATTGGTACCATGACTAGAGCTGCCAATAATATCATGACATATATTGATGTTTTCATTTCAAACCTCTTTAGTTCAATCTTTGGAGAGCTATCCCCTTGTACCCTTAGATGCGTCCCTCAGAGGTTCGATTCATCATGAAGCTAATTCACTTCGGCTATGAAAGATACTCGTCAACAGTAAGCACTTTGGCGTAAATTGGAGTGAACGAGGCAATAAATGCGCCATGAACGTAGGCCGCGGGAATTTCGACGTCCTTGTATACTAAGCTCCTATTTGCACACGCATCGCTCAGGACAATCGATTTAAATTCATAATCGAATGCGGCCCTAACTGTTGCATCAACACACATGTTCGTCATCATGCCGGTTACTACCAGGCTGTCGATGTTTTTTGCCTTGAGATGTTCCAACAACGGGGTGTCCCGGAATGAATTTGGAAAATGTTTCCGGACAATGAACTCCCCTTCGATCGGTTTTACGCTTTCGTGAATTTCAATCCCGGGAGTTCCTGCTTCCAGGAAGGTAGCGCCCGGACGAGACGATATGTGTTGCACATGGATGAGCGGCAGTTTGTTTTTTCGAAAGTGGGCGAGTATTTTTCCGGCCTTATGCCCCGCCTCTATACTCCCTTCCAATTCCATTCTGCCGCCGGGAAAATAGTCATTCTGAAGATCGATAAGTATTAGAGCTTCGGTCATGGCGCGTCCTTTCATCCTGGCCGCTGAGATAGGTCGGAAAACTATATACATGGAGGCGAGCTGGATTACCAGCGTCCGGCACTTGGCGGAGCCTGGGAACGAGACGACCTGATCCCACCGGTATTTCCTACGGCATTTAGCCCGTGACCTGTCGCAATGACATTCTTTGGGCGCCTGAACTGAACGGTTATTACGGGCTATCGATAAAGCTTGACACCCAATCGAACGTCGGTTACTTTTCGTTGAGAGACCGACCGGTCGGTCTCTGTTCCCCGGAACACGCTATCTCGGCTCGTGAGACCGTCACTCTCAGATTATGGAACTAAGAGACAAAATAATTCATGAGTCACTGAGGCTCTTTTCAATGAAGGGCTATCTGAATACCTCCATCGACGATATCCTGGAACAGTCTAATGCCTCTAAAGGCGGATTGTACAATCACTTCCGAAGCAAAGATGAACTTTTTCTAGCGGTCCTAAGCCAAGCTCGAAAAATATGGCGAAGTAAGGTGCTGCACGGCTTGGATCAAAGTGACGACCCGATCGTAAAGATAAAGAAACTGCTGGAGCACTATGCAGACGATTATCTCAAAGATGTGGAAAACATCCCGGGCGGTTGCATTTTTGTGACTCTATCAGTCGAACTGGACGATCAGCGGCCTGACTTCGCTGCGGAAATTGCCGACGGTTTTGACAGGTTTCTGGCGATGATCAAGCGGCTCTTGGACGAAGCAAAAGCTGCCGGCCGTCTTCAGCGGCAATTGGATACGGATGCAGTCGGCCGTACACTCTTTGCCGGGATGCTGGGGGCATCAGTCTTGTACGGAATTGACAAATCCTCCCAGACTCTTGACAAATGCATCGCCTCTCTAATTGGATATCTGGACATACTAACGACATGATTGACACACGACCCGCCGACTAAACGGCTTGGGTTGAGTTTTGACGATCAAACTCGATTTGTGAAAGGGGACTTTAGATGGATTTCAAGTTGTCTGATCGGGAAGAGCTTTTGAAAAAAACCGTAGGCGATTATGCGGACAAAGAGATACCTCCGCACATGGAAGCCATGGAAGAAACCGGTGAGTTTCCAGTGGAGCTCCTGAAGGGCATGGGACAGATGGGCATTCTAGGAGTTATCACGCCCAAGGAATGTGGTGGAACCGGGATGGGCGCTTTGGCACGGATTATCGTCTTGGAACAGCTCGGAAGGGTTTGTCCGGCGATTCCAATGGCAATTCAGGTGCACCACATGTGCACATATGTTTTCAGTACCCTGGGGAAACGAGGAGCAGAAGAAGAAATATCTTCCTCGTCTGTGCAAGGGAGACACGATGGGAGTAGTGGCCGTGACCGAGCCGTCCGGCGGGTCGGACGTTGCAGGTATTCAGACCACGGCAAAGCTCGAAGGCGATAAGTATATCCTGAACGGCCGCAAATGCTTTATCACGAATGCGCATCACAGTGATATTTGGGTTGTGATCGCCAGGACCGGTGAGGGCGGCAAGGGATTGTCAGCGTTTGTAGTTGAGAAGGACTTCCCGGGTGCGAAGGCCGGACGAAAGGAAAACAAAGTCGGATTGCGAGGAGCGAATACCGGTGAGCTCGCTTTCACCAACTGCGAAGTGCCTAAAGAGAACCTTATTGGTAATGAAGGTGATGGAATGACCGTGGCCATTCAGGACATTGTCCAGTGCGGGCGTCCCGGCATGGCCTCCGTAGGCCTCGGAATACTAAATGGAGTCCTGGAACAGGCAGTCAAATTCGCCAATGAGCGAAATCTGTACGGAAAATCCATAACAAAGCTGCAAGCAATACAGTGGTACATCGCAGATATTTATTCCGATCTTGAAGTTTCGCGATTGCTAACCTATCGAGTCGGTTGGATGATCGATCAAAGAATTAGCTGTGCCACCGAGTCGGCCCTCGCAAAACAATTCACGTGCGAGGCTGCGGCGCGATCCGCTCGCAAGGCTGTTGAAATACATGGCAGTTACGGGATCATGAAGGAATACGCAGTCCAAAGATTGCTGCGAGACGCAGTGGTAACGATCCCGGCTGGTGGAACCGCAGAAATCGCGAAGCTAGTGATGTTCCGCCAGGCATTGTCGATGTTTAGTTGATCGGGCTGCCGGGCGGCATTCTCAAGAAGCGATCATTGCACGGAGTCGGATTTGCCGGGCCTGCCACTTCATGGCGGAAACAGTTCCGTTTTTCACGGGATTGCCGATGATCATAAATAGGCTGGCAGAATCTTCTACCCATGCCGACGCATTCTGAACAAAGGCAGCGGGGATGAGAACCGCCCGTCACAACAAGGTCCCATTTGCTGCATCGCAAAAAAATCGGTGAAAATTATGCGCATAATCGTTTGCGTGAAACCGGTTCCTGATCCGAAGCATTGGAACCGTTTGCAACTTGATCCAACGACGAGGACATTGATTCGTAAGGGAATCCCCGGGACCATCAACCCCCTGGACAGAAACGCTCTGGAAACTGCTCTAACTTTGAGGGAACAGCATGGCGGGGAGGTGGTGATTTTGAGCATGGCTCATGAGGAGGCCAAGCCGGTGCTGAGAGAGGCTCTGGCAATGGGGGCTGATATGGCTGTGCTCATGTCCGATGTCGTTTTTGCAGGTTCGGATACTCTTGGTACCGCCTATGTATTAGCCGCAGGTATACAACAGTTGGGTGAATTCGACTTGATCCTGTGCGGAGATGAAACGATCGACGGTGGTACGGCTCAAGTAAGCGCACAATTGGGAGAATTCTTGGACGTGCCCAACATTATGCATGTTAGCTCATTGGAAGTTCCACTCGGTGCAGATTGGCGGGTGAGGTCGCGGATAGAGCATGGTTATGTGATGATTGAAGTCAGACCGCCGGTCGTGCTTTCAGTGGTGAAGGGGATTAACGAGCCGAGGTACATTACGTTTGATGAGCATCCTCGAGGCTGAAGAGAAAGAAATCCAGATATGGTCGGCTGCGGACCTGACCCTCAGCGAACCGTGGGCCGGCCTCGCTGGCTCACCGACGCAAATGGCCGATCTCTTCTCTCCCCCCAAAAAGAAAATGGCGGAGATGATCCCTGGAGATGCCGGCGAACAGGCAAACAAACTGGCGGATCGGCTGCATCGTTTAGGATTTTGTTGAGGCGCAAAATGACCCAGTACATTGAAAGCAAGATTTGGGTGTTTGTGGAACAACGCGAGCATCATGTAGCCGAGGTCGGATTTGAACTGTTGGCAAAAGCGCGATTATTGGCAGAACCTCTCGATTGGAAAGTGGCCGCGCTACTGATCGGGTATCAATTGGATCGCCTGGCCGATAATGTCTTGTCTTACGGCGCGGATGAGGTGCTGGTGGCTGATGATTTCCGACTTGAGCATTACTGTAACCAGGCTTACGTCACGGCTATTGAGACAGCCATCAAGGATCGTGAACCGCAGGTGTTGCTCCTCGGCGCTACGGCCATGGGGACGGATTTTGCACCCAGGTTAGCTGCCCGCTTAAGAACAGGTCTATCAGCGCATTGTATTGATCTCGATCTCACTCCGGGAGGCCAACTCCTGTCTGTGGTTCCCGGCTGGGGGGGAAATATCATGGCCCGTATCATCTGTCCAAGGACTCGACCGCAAGTGGCTACGGTAATGCCAGGGGTGTTCGAAATGCCGGTGCCCGGCGAGGCGCGCGGAAGAGTGATTTCGATTCAGCCTCTACTCAAACCGGAAGACTTGCCCTACCGCATCGTAGAGATGAAACGCGAGGAAATTCCCAAGGGCGGCATAGAAACGGCTGAGGTTGTTATTGCCGGCGGATGGGGAGTGGGTAACAAAACTGATTGGCGTTACGTTGAAGATCTCGCCGCTGCATTGAACGGTGTAGTTGGCGCGAACGCGGCCTCCCATAGATGAAGGGTGGGCCGACGAAAAGCAGATGATCGGACAAAGTGGTCGGACCGTGCATCCAAGGTTATACATTGGTCTGGGAATTTCAGGACACATGCATCACCTGGTGGGATTGAAATCCACTGAACTCACCGTTGCAATCAATTCGGATCCAAAGGCCCCGATATTTGAGAACTGCGATCTAGGCTTAGTGGGAGACTTCCGCGAGATTGTGCCGCCACTGATTGAAGCTCTAAAGGGGTACTCCCAAAACCGTTCAGAGTAGACGCTCCGGGTCTGGTAAAAGAGTGGAATACAAAACCGCGAGTCTCGCTTAATGGTGAATCAAACGCGGTGAGTCCCATGTAAGGATTCTCAAAAATAATCGTGAAAAAGAAAACGATTTGGTGGCGACGGGCATCCGGAGGCCGGTCGCTACCAAAATCAATGGAAGCGCCGGCTTCCAATTCCGGGAGCGGCCGGCGTCCCTGCCGGTCGTTCTGAGACGAGGAAAACAGCTTTCTGGCGGCATATGAAAGGTGAATGAGCGTATTGTCGGGGACGGCTCAACCTACCTCCTCCTATAATGAAGGCGGAGCCTGGGAACGAGAATTACTTGTCATTGCGAGGAGCGAAGTCCCGCGTTCCGCGGAAAAGCAATCCCGGATGTTCTCCCACCTTGTGCGAAAATAGAGATTGCTTCGCTTCGCTCGCAATGACAGTCGTAGGGCTCTCCGGGAGGAGTCGGCGCTGAAGTACACCAGATCTCACGGAGAGCACTGCAATCGTTGCAGAGCTAATAGAATAATCCATTAATTGATCAAGAGTTACCGAGACGCGAAATACTAGAAACGCCGTGAATGAGGGCTGGCGTAAATCCGGAGAATGCACGTTAAAGAGAACAACCCAACGAGCGCAGTAGTTTCTGAAGTTCGTTGAAATCCTCTTCGGATATGGACGAGATCTTAAAACCGGCTGCCGGAGCGCTCCCATCCTTCTCCGTCCCCACCCACTTGCATTCGGCTTCGAATGTGAATGTCGACGCATCTCCTTCGGGGTCGGCCAAGCTTATAAGAAAACTCTTGCGTTGTCCTACATATGTTTCGATTCCGATTACTTGTGCCCCCGTTATAGAAAGGTCCTGAATTCTATATATTTGGGCCAAATCGTCCATATCGTGGACAAGGAGGCTGCCGTGCGTTGACGCTCTGGGCCATTGTCGAACTCCGTCACGTACGACAGAGCCATCCGACGCTATAAAGTGAATTTCCAGTTCTTCATTTCGAACTAACTTTGCACTTACCAGCTTGCTGAATGCACTCCAAAGACCTTTTTGGGAAAGGTGATATTTCTCCCGCAATTGTTTGGAAGTCATTCCGTCGCGAATATCGGCTAGAATTTCATTAGCGGGAATCTTAGGTTTATTTGGCAAGTGTCCGTCCTCATACGAGAATTTAGATCGTTTTCTTGTTCATTATACTACAAGTTCACCGATCTAAAATGATTGAACCTAATTCTAATGGTAGTTCCTTTTGAATCAAGGTCGCACAGTTCGTCCCATTGGAAAACAGAGGTCAAATCCGGCTGCCCACCGAACGCGGGCATAATCATGGATTCCGCTTTGCGCAACGACACTCTCTACTCTCCCCGAATCTGGAATTTCAAACTGACCGACTAACGAATAATCAAAGTAAATCCTCGCCCCCGGCCAAGCCCCCTCACGAACGATTTATGATTTGGTTATTCTTGCCCATCAATGACAATACCTTAATATCACTTTGTGTAGTAAGTTACCCACTTTTTTCTGAAGAACGCTTCAAAATAAGCGGGCCAAACGTTTGGTAAACCGGTCGCGATATTTATCCTCAGTTGATCCGCGTAATCTCCTCACCCGAATTTGCGATAATTAATAAGCGCATAGCTCTATCAGCATCAAGGAAGTATCTTTACGGGAGTCCCCTGATCGATCAATTCGTACAGCTCTAGCGCGTCCATAGGAAACATGTGAATGCAACCGTAAGACTTGTCCAAAGTTCCTTCTTTGATCTTCAGATCCGCATGAATGTGGATGCATTCACCTGAGAAACCCCTCATCCGGTCTTTCGAGTTCGGATAATTTAGGCTGATAATTGTGGCGTAAGGACCACCGTACGAGTTTGTCCAGAGTTTTTCCAGTAAAGGACCGGTAGGACTGTAAACGAATTTATTTCCTATGCACCAGCTCTTATGGTCTATTATCTTGTGCCCCTTCTCGGAATCTCGTGAAGCCATCCAGCTAACCTCGTAATCTCCTATCGGTGTCCGATGATCTCCTGATTGTCGTTTGTGTGTCCCTGTTTTGCCGATTTCTATGGGGCATTCTCTGATCAATTCCGTATGGCGCCACAATTGCAAGACTTTCCGAGCGCAATGAATGGCAATGCGGTATTCCGATTCTTTGGGTGATGAAAGCATTGATTGATCGGCATGAGTGTACACGAGTAGAGGGGGGCATATAAGAAGAAAGCAAACCAGCGAGACAATGAGGAACGAAGGAGCAAATATATTTGCGCAAGCCTGTGAAGGTAGGCCTGCGTGCCTACCCTGATATGAGTGGAAGTAGAGGTGCTCCCCTAGGGTGGACTGCCGATCTCGATATGACTTTTGAGGAGGATGTTTAGCCAATTTGTTATTTCAGATCTCTTCCATTTCGGGCTGATTGCTGGTAATTGAAAACCTGCAAATCGTTGTCAGCTCTGTTTTTATCATGAGTTCGGGTGTCAGTCCATCATGAAGATCTTCCCGATCAAATTCGGATTACGACCAGAATACATTTGTGCAATTTGCATATTATTTATTCTGGTTCCAATTAGAACCACGGGATTAGAAGCATCTCCGAATCTTCTTCTAAATTCGGTAGATCATCCTTTGGTGGTTGAGGGTCGCAAAGCATTTACAGAAGGCCGATTTCAGGAATCGGCAGCCTTATTATCAAATGCATTGAAGATTTATCCTGCAACTGGTTCGATTTACAATTTGAGAGGTATGGCCTATGAGATGATGAATCAAGATCAAAAGGCTTTGGAAGATTATCGCAAGACATTGGAGATAGACCCCGATAATTATGAAGCCATGGAAAACCTGGCCGGAATTTATGAAAATAATGGGGGTCCTGTTCGAGAGGCGATTGAATTGTACAAACGGGCTTTGGCGCTTGACCCGAGACCGGCATGGAAAAATGTCTTACCGGTCTGGATAGCAATTCTGGAAACTCGTCTTAGGCCGGAAACGGCAACCGCCGTAGGCTGCTGGAATTTAGCGAATCGACAGGCCACGAATGGGAAAAATAAAGAGGCGGAATCACTTTATTCGAGAGCCATCAATCTAAATCCGAATCTTTATCAAGCATATTTCGGTCGAGGACTCATCAGACTAAAAATGGGCGATCTAAAAGGCGCTCTGGCGGATTTTGAACAAACCGGTAGTCTGGCGCCATTCAGTAGAGGCTGGCTAGCACATAGGGGAATCGTTCACAAGCGGATGGGTGATCGTGAAAAAGCTTTGGAAGATTTCCAGCAGGCGATAGTTCTCGATCCAACCGATCCGCTTGCTTTTTACGAATTAGCGACAGTGCTCGAAGAAAAGAAAGAGTTTGAAGCCGCTTCCGAATTATATCAAAGAGCATTGAAGTTGAGACCCGATCCTGGTCTTCGAAAACTTATCGAGAGAAACAAATTTAAAAGAGAATCCAGGATTGAAGAAATTTCGTTTCCTGTTGATATTGTTTGCCTCAACTCCGACTAAGCTGCTGAGGAACGCGGCCAATAACCGGAAGTATCGATTGATCTACAAAGAGTCTAAACGGACGCTTTATGGTCCATGTACCCACTTCCGGCACAAACCATCCTATTACTCGGCCCCGCCAAAGTAATTGCAGATCATTCGTTCCATTTCGGGTAAAAGAAACTACCTTGGTGCGCATAGAACAAAATGGCCACCGCACAAATATTTTGTGTCGCACCAAGAACTCGTATAAAGGGTGGCCAATTCTCGACACGTGATAATCCAACAAGCGACGGAGCCTCATGAGTCGTCCTACTAGTGATCCTGACCAGCCTCCATGAACCGCCTTGAGTTTAGACCTTCGTTCTAAGCACAATACCTTTCCGATAATATCGCTCGAGTGCAAGAAATGTGGATCAGCGCTGTCATTGTTATCGCCTATTGTTGTAATGCCAAAGCCATCTAAACGCAGCACCCGGTGAACCGTGAGCATAGGTTGCCTGGTAGACTTGAAGACCACTACATCCCCAACATGAACTTTGGTCTCATTATAGGGTAATACATACAATGTATCGGACCTTCTGATCGTGGGGCTCATGCTGAAGCCCTGACAAAAAATTTTAAACAGTCCGGTAGGCCCTGAGTGTTCGGTTGTCAGTTTACAGAACTTTGACACCTTGTGCACCTTGTGATCAGATGTAATTGCTCTGCTGCTTTAGCGGGGATAACCTAATCTGAAAGATCGTTTCGATGTTGAACACTCGGGCTCCGCACACATCAAACCGTAGCCCTTCAGTTAGGAGGGTCCTGGATTTGTCATTGTCTCGCAATCGCTGGAAAACAATCCCCAAGCAGCGAGATGGTTCCCACGTTTTTCAACTGGGTCGCAATGACATTCTTTGATCGTCTGTGACTGAAGGGTTGCATCAAACCCCGCAACTTTCCGGAATATTCATACTGCCGGACACAGTAGTTTATAGGTATACCATAATATCAATCGTGTGGTTCTTGATAATTGTTTGAGGCGAATCCATATTCACGGACAAACACATGCCCCGCAAAGATCTCTATGAAAGTGACCCTCGCAGGAAGCAGTATCAGCTAGCAGCGGCTTCCCGTACGCCGCTCGATAGAATTTGAAAGATTTTTTATATTGAGTATTTCGGTACAATCGAACGTGGCATGCAAACAGTAAATCAAGCACTATTTATGTTCAGCAAGAAATCTTATAAAAGGATTTATCCCAGATGTGTTCGGCTGGATTGAGTTCGGGGCTGTGAGAGGGTTGTTCGATGAAGCGGATGTTTTCGGGGATGGTGAGGTTTTGTGATGTGTGCCATCCCGCTTTGTCGACGAGCATCACGACGAAGAATTCTTTAAAATCCTGAGCGACTTGATCCAGAAAGATATTCATCATGTCCGAGTTTGCGTAGGGCAGGACGAGTGAAGTCATCCTTCCCAAAGCTGGGGCTACAGCGGAGAATGCGTGCAAGTATTCCCTTACAACCTGCCGTGGCGCTGTTGGGCGTACACCAGGAGGGGCCCAAGCAGGCTTGGGATTACTGATCCGACCGAAACGTCCTTCGTCCTGAGGCATTATGAGAACTGGCCGTGAGTCTTCCGGATCTCTGCTTGCCAGTACCTCACTCACCTTTGCCGGGAATTTTTTTTGAACTCTTCCTGTTCCGCCTTGTTAGCTTGAACGTGTGACGGACGAGGAACTATCTTCCTCCAGCCGTGGCGTTTGAGCAATCGATATGCCGTGGTCTTGTGCACTGTGTGGCCCAGATGCTTTTCCAGTTTTCTTTTGATTTCCATTGCAGTAGCGACCTTACCGGTAATCGCTCGCTCGAAAAACGGCTCGATGAATTCAGCCTCCTCTTCCAAGGTCATGTAAGCCCTTCGCCTGCCACCTTTTCCCGGACCCTCGACAACATCTGGCCCAAAACGGTTATATCGGGAAACTAAATTCCGTACCGTTTGCCAGGCCAAACCAACATGCCTCGCCACCTCCATCAAAGGTCTTGGATCAACCAGCAGATTGTAGATAACAAGCCATTTCTGTATTCTCCAAAAACCTACAGTTCCCTTAATTCTCTCCAAGACCTGGTCAGCAGAAAGATGCCCCACGACAGAAGCAATCCTTGCCATGCTCACCTCCCCTATATTGGGGAAAACCGGATATCATAGTGCCGCTCCGTATGCAACCATATTCGTACTCTTTCAGACAGCAACTTGGTATTAGTTCATAGACGTTGACCTTCCGACGTGCAATAAACAGGATTCAAGTGTGCGTTTTGGGCGAAAGCAAGGAGATTAAGGCAGAGAGCTATACGCATGGCATGGGCGCACAGTAATAATGTGCAAACGGCAATTGGATGGGCGGAGATAACTGACCAAAAGCGTGTGTATGGTTCTTCGCCGGCCCGGAACGCCGGCACAAATCAGTAATTGCCAGACAAGACGGTAATAATCTTCAGTGAACGAATTGTCTCCAAAATTGATTCATAAGGACTGTTTCAGCCTGACACTCGTAAACGGGCTTCATTGGCAACTCATGGCATTGGACGAATCTGTGGCTCCATGGGTAAATAAATTGGCGGCTGTTCTGAATCTTTCCGTCTCACACAGCAAGGGCTCTCCCAAACTCATGTTTGTCAGCGAAGAGAGTTCGAACTGCCAACGTTTATCCCTGCGGTCATTGACGAGAATGATTGATCGTGTGCCCGATCTCCCCTCGAGTTGGACAGAACAATACCTGGGGATTATCCGCTTCTTGAGGCATCCGGATATACATGACGTAATTTGTGGAGTTCGGGGACAGCAACCCTGGGAAGTTCAAATCATCCAAATGTGGACCGCGTTGAGCCCAATATTTGACGCTGTTCAAAATTCCGGAGGGCTGTTGTTTCACGCTGCCCTTGCTGAGCTAAACGGATCGGGAGTCCTGATTATCGGCCCGAGCGGCTCCGGTAAATCAACCTGCTCTCGTCGACTTTCGGTTCCGTGGCGGTCTTTATGCGACGACGAGGTCCTTGTTGTCCGGGATGAGCGAGGGCGCTATTACGCAC
>CAVUHP010000008.1:0-220834 GCA_963741425.1 uncultured delta proteobacterium | reverse complement strand
GCGCATACCACGAGCACGGTTCCGCGACCCTGAATCTGAATCTCGCGAGCTGCATACAGAAGTGTCCTGGCTTGAGGATTGTATTGAAGCTCCGGAATTTGCCGGATGATTTCTTGTGCCTTCTCATCCTGAACACGAGTGATCAGGACTGTGTCCTGCCGTGTTTGCAAGCTTCGAAAAATCCCGATGATCTGGTCAACAGTTTTGGCTTCGCCATAAATCACTTCCGGAAATCCGAGCCGTAATGCGCGGTGATGATCTACGGTCGCGTATCCTAGATCTTCAGTCTGCAGGTCCTGGAACAGCACACTTGCCTGCTCCGGAGACAGCCGACCCTCCTTGATATCATTAAGGAGCTTTAGCAGTTTTTGTCGATCCAAATATCTTCCCCTTTTCTAAAGGCACATCAGCCCTAGCATAAGGATAAAATAAAGGTTCATAGTAAAGCAATGGGGAAGCAAACTATTCAATCAGGCTGGTCTAAAATTTCCCGTAATTCAATAAACCAAAGCCCCGGAAAGGAGGAACAAACCGGGGCTTCGCTGGGTAAAAGGTATGTTGAGCAGCAGGCTACGCCTTCCCGCTGTTGAAGGTAGGTTAGAACATAAATTCGCACACTTGTCAACAAAAATTAAAGTAAATTCTAAAATACATCTTTTACTTGCACGTAATCAGCTTAGATCAAGCTGCGTATTACATCCCCCATCCCGACTACACCCACCAATTTTCCACGATCAACAACAGGGAGCGTATGAATTCTCTTTTCACTCATAATACGCGCGACTTCGGTAATATCAGTATCGGGATTAACGCTGATCGCCGGGCTGGAATAAATATCCTCTACTTTTGTAGCGGTAAGACGCTTGAATTCCTTCTGCATTCGCCAAGGATTTTCCAGCGGAATTATGGAATCTAGTATGACAAATACAGTTGGAATATGAAGCGGCTTATTCCGTTCAACCAGATCCGATTCGCAGACCACACCTACAAGCTCTCCCGCATCGTCAATCACCGGGACTCCGTTGATATTCTTTTGAGAAAGGATCTCAGCCAAGTCACGGAGGGAAGTTTCCGGTTTTACGGTAATCACGTCACGAGACATTACGTCCGCCACTTTAGTCATGTGAGCCTCCTCGGTTATTACAATCGACAGACCAAATCTTAATTGCGAAACGGATCAATTTCCATTTGAATTGTCCGGTGTCATTGTTCATATCATAATGATGAAATACCTGGCATCAAGCTTTTGCAGTAATGGGGAGGATCTTATGAAAAGTCATCGGAAGGAGTTATGGTTCAATATTCCCAGTCGCCGCGGATTCGTCAATATAACTCCGGAGGTAAGTAAAGCTATTATAGAGAGCGGCGTTCGAGAAGGCCTCGTCCTGGTTAACGCTATGCATATCACTGCTTCGGTGTTCATTAATGACGACGAATCGGGTCTTCATCAAGATTACGAAAAATGGCTGGAAGCCCTTGCCCCACATGAGCCTACAAGCAAATATCTTCACAACCGGACGGGGGAGGACAACGCGGACGCGCATCTAAAGAGACAAATAATGGGCCGCGAGGTCGTTGTGGCTATCACGGGCGGCGAGCTTGACCTGGGCCCGTGGGAACAGATTTTCTACGGCGAATTCGATGGCCGCCGAAAAAAAAGAGCGCTAATAAAAATTATCGGAGAATGACACACCCGGAATCGTTCCGTGTTTCACTGAAATAAGAAAGATGACGGCGGGTATTGCTGTTCGTTAATTGCTCGCCTGGAGGGCATTCAGCATCGGGTTACAGCGATCGCCTCGGACTTTTCACTGTCCTGCAATGTATTGCATTTCCCACATTTATCTTCCTTTTTTAGACTTAATATTTAAACAATCTACATATAGATTAGTCCACGATATCAAGCCATTAATATACAGCATTTTATTTTACATTATTTAATAGTTATTACTTCCTATTTTTGACTGGTTTTTAGTTGACTGGTCTCTCCTGAGATGCTACTAACGCTACCCCGTGGTCCCCTGTTGATCTGTCCAAAACTCTCCGGGACCGCCCCAGTATAGTGAAAAAATCCACAGCCACAAAATCTTTCGGGACTGGCAACAGAGAAACACACGATTCCAGTGCGTTCTATAAGAGGCAGCTCTTTGCAACAGTTCCTGTGAGAAAAGTTTCCGAGCGCATCAACCAAATCCCGCAGCGGCTTCTGGACACGGTGTTTCCTCGGTCGTCCGAGAGCATGACTGAACTGCCGGAAAATTGCGTGTCGCTGATGGTCACGTCACCCCCGTACAACGTTGGAAAAGATTATGATTTGGATCTAACGTTAGATGAATATTTAGAATTTCTGAAGACGCGTTCTCACGGAAACCCACAGAGTTCTCGTACCGGGCGGCAGAATCGCCTTTAATGTTGCCAATGTAGGGCGAAAACCGTACATTCCTCTCAATGGGTATATTGCCGCACTGGCTTCGGAAATCGGTTTTCTCATGCGTGGTGAAATCATTTGGATCAAAGCTAAAGGGGCCAGCGGTTCTTGTGCATGGGGTTCCTGGATGTCCGCTTCGAATCCTACCCTGAGGGACCTCCATGAATACGTTCTGATTTTTTCCAAGCAGCGTTTTGATCGTTCAGATAAGGGAAAATCTACCATCAGTCGGGATGAATTTATGACAGCGACTACCAGTATCTGGCACATCCCGCCCGAGTCCGCCCGACGAATAGGGCACCCTGCCCCGTTTCCGGTGGCACTCGTGGAACGGCTCATACATCTATACACGTTTGAGGGAGAAACGATCCTTGATCCATTTATGGGGAGCGGTTCCACAGCCGTTGCAGCGCTGAACTGCAAGCGGCATTTTGTGGGATATGAAATAGATCCTGTGTACGTTCAATTATGCAATGAACGGATCAGGGAATGCGACACTGACCGAGAAATTTCTTCGCAGTAGTTCTTGCCTTGTGCCTCCACAATGAAAAAGCCCCTTTCTAACCGAAAGAGGCTCCAAATTATTGGTCAATATTTTTTAAAACTAGAATGAGGTTCGCTCCCACGCCTGCTGCTGCAGTCTTCGCGCCATCTCGGATATGGTAGCGTAAGTAAGGCCGGTTCTTGCGTGAATCTTGTCCAGGCTTCGAACCATTATGCGACCCTCTCGATCCATTTCCTTCAACAGCATAGTCTCTATTCGTTTAAGCTGTTCAGGATTGTAAGTGAAAGACATAATGTCTCCTTTGTGTCCACTCGTATCAACAAATATTTCATGCAACTCTGGTACCATCGTGCACACTCCTTACTAATGATAATACTCAGAGCTTCTTTGCGCCACAACGACCTTCGTCAATTTAGAAAATCGGTGGGAATTTTTTTCACACAATGCTTAGAAATCAAGACCCTATTCGATTGCCATTGAAGCCGGCAAGAAATTTAGCGGCCGCGCAAGAACCTAAAGACGCATTAGTGTGACCGCAGGTCTATACTTTGTCATAATGTGACTTGACGCGCTTCGGGATGGGGGGCGGCGCTTCGGCGCCTTAATTTCCGTGGATCATCAGATTGTAACCTGGAATCGAGATCTTAACAGGCTCGGCCGTCTGCCTTTTTGCGCGCTTTTTATTCAGTCCGGGCGTGGCATAAGTGACTGTTAATTCAGGATTTATCTCTCGAGGAATCGGGAAACACCCAGGAGGGACTGTTGGTCGCACAAAGACTCCGGACTTCTTTACCCTAGTTCAATTTGGTCGCCTGCCTTCACTTCACCACCGTGAATCACAGTTGCAAATACTCCTCTTTCCGGCATTATGCATTCCCCGATCTTGTTGTAAATGGCGCATCGGGTGTGGCACTCTTTTCCAATCTGCGTGATTTCCAGGACCACACCGGATCCTATTTTGAGGCGATCACCTACTTTGACGGAGTGCAGGTCGAAATCCTTAGTCGTAAGGTTTTCAGCGAAACTGCCGGGTTTCACGTCCAAGCCTTTTGCTTCCATGGTTGCTATATCTTCAACAGATATCAGTGACACTTGACGGTGCCAGTCCCCAGAGTGCGCATCTCCCCTCAGTCCCAACCCCACCTCGAGGTAGCCCACTCGCACATCAGTTTTTGGAGTTCCTTTATGCTTACTTGTGCATACGGCAATAATTTCGCCGGCCATGTTTAATCTTCCTCTTCGGCCCGCTTGCCCGAAGCCTCGATTATTTTTTCCGAGATGTTTGCAGGGACCTCCTCATAATGAGAGAACTCCATAGAAAACATCCCTCTGCCTGAAGTCATGGAAGTAAGATCCGAAGCATATTTCAGGACCTCGGCCATGGGCACCTGAGCTTTGATGACTTGGCTGCCGCCTTTAGAATCCATGCCGCTGATCCGCCCGCGACGCGCATTAAGGTCGCCCATAATGTCACCCATGAATTCTTCCGGTACTATTACCTCCATGTTCATTATCGGTTCCAGCAGCACGGGGTTGGATTCGAGAACGCCTTTCTTGAAGCCTTTCGAGGCCGCTATCTTGAACGCCTGTTCGGACGAGTCTACGTCATGATATTTCCCATCGACAACTGTGACTTTCACGTCGATTACAGGATAGCCTGCTAGAGCTCCTCCGTTCATAGACTCGCTGACGCCTTTTTCCACAGCCGGGATGTATTGCCTTGGGATCACGCCACCCACTATCTTATCCACGAACTGGAACCCTTCTCCCCTGGGTAGTGGCTCCAATTCAAGCCATGCGACGGCGAATTGACCCCGACCTCCGGTCTGTTTCTTGAGCTTGCCTTCGACCCTGGCTTTGCCTTTTATCGTTTCTTTATACGGCACTTTTGGAGTCTTGAGATTGACCTCCACGCCGAATTTTCTTTTCAACTTGTCGGCAGTCACCTCGATGTGCACCTGACCCATGCCGGATATCAAGAACTCATTCGTTCGCGGATCTCTGCTAACGACCAATGTCGGATCTTCCTCGGCAAGTTTTGCCAGACTTTGGGTAATCTTTTCCTCATCACCTTTTGCTTTGGGTTCGATCGCAAACGAAATACAAGCCTGCGGCCACCCGGGCGGCAGGAGAATCATCGGGACCTTTTCATCGCAAAGCGTATCCCCAGTCAGTGTTTCTTTCAGCTTTGCTACGGCCACAATGTCACCGGCCTGAGCGGATTCCAACTGTTTTTGATGTTTTCCTTGAATCGCCAAGAGCTGGCCAAAACGCTCTTTAAGGTCCCGGCTGGAATTGAGGAAATTCGAATCGGGCGAAAGCTTACCGGAGAAAATCCGAAATAAAGTGAGCCGTCCGGCGTACGGATCGGCCAGAGTTTTGAATACGTATGCGCAGAAAGGCTGATCCGGAGAAGGCTCTCTAGCTGCTTCTTCGCCATTTTTTGTCTGCCCGACTACGGCCGGCATCTGAGCGGGAGACGGACATGCGTCGGCTATTAGGTCCAAAATCGGCTGTATGCCTCTGTTCAACATACCGGAGCATAGCACGGCGGGAACAAATACTTTGTTGAGAATTCCCTGCTGGAGGGCTGCTGCCAGCTCGTCTGCTCCGAGTTCACCGCCTTCGAGATATCGTTCCATCAACGCGTCATCCACTTCAGCGAGATCTTCGATGAGAACTTCGCGCCTAGCTTGAGCTTCCTCCTTCAGATCCGCAGGAATATCCGTCTTGGAGATGTTTCTGCCGTCGCTATCAAATGTGAAGGCCTTCATTGAAAGTAAATCTACTACGCCTTTGAACCCAGCCTCTTTCCCGATAGGCATCTGGAGTACAACGGGTTTGACTTTAAAAATTTCTTTTACATCGCTGATTACTTTTTCAAAATTGGCTCGTTCTCGATCCATTTTGGTGATTGCAAGCACACGAGGGCACCCTTTGGTTTCGATAGATGCCCAGACTTTTTCAGTCAACGGTTTAAGTGAATCCACTGCATCTACAGCCAATACCGCTATATCTGCAGCTTGCAGAGCGGCGACCACTTCAGCATAAAAGTTCGGGTCACCAGGCGTATCCAGGATATTAATCTTTTTCTTCTTCCATTCTATGGTAAACAAAGAGCTGCTGATGCTGATTCCTCGTTTCACTTCTTCAGGTTCAAAATCAAAATTCGAAGTGCCGTCCGTTACTTTTCCCAGACGATCGACAGCTCCGGCGTCAAAAAGCATTGCTTCGCAAAAAGTGGTCTTACCTGAACCGGCATGACAAACCACCGCCACATTTCGCACATCTTCGGTTTTATATTGTTTCATTGGCACCTCATGGAAACAGTATCCTCAGATAATTCTGGTCCGGCAACCAGCGAGATATGATGAATCAAGGGCCTCAACCGTTCCGAACGCAATCGATTTTGCTCCCGAAATCAGCCAAATCAGCCCCCGGAAGCCCAAGTGTCATCACATGTACGCTCAAGCGTACGAAGCCTACGTCGATGAATTTCCGGTTCAGCAATCCGTGTCGCATCCGCAAGCGATTATCATTGCCCCCTGGATGATCAGGCGAGTGAATGAAAGTCTCGGAAAGCGAGCTGAACTGATTTGAAACATATAATTAAACATAATTCGCCAGGTCCAGTCAAGGGGCGGGCAAAAATAAACTTGGCCTTTTCTTGTGCGCGAGACCGGTGCTATTTCAGTTCGCTGAAAGCTTGTACAGTGAAGAAGGTGGAGATGGAGGAATGCAGTTCCTCGTCCTCACTCCCTACGCTCCCCAACCAGGAGAGAGGGGCTTTTGTCACGCGTTGAGGAACTCAGCCTCGGTGTCCTTGCTGGTGTATGTCATTGCGAGGAGCAAAGCGACGAAGCAATCTCCCATGCTTAAGGAGATTGCTTCCCTCGTTTTTCAACGGGGTCGCAATGACGGCGCCACGGAAACCAGGCCGCTACGCCCGAAATCTCGGGAAGGGGGAAGATTGCCCCTCTGTCCTCCGTTTTCCCTGAGATTGCCTGTCGCCCTTCATGACAGCCGTAAAACATATCCCATCTCTTAGTCCTCACAGTGATCCCGCGTTTCAACCGGACTCCGTCTTGCGACATGACGAAGATTGGAACAGTCCGTGTCCATCGTATGCAAGACCAAAATGCTATTATTTGGTTTAATAAAAATTGACAATTGTTTAATAAAATTGATATACTTGTCGAAACGACAGAGTAACCGGAGGCCCCTTAATGAAGACAACTGCTATCGGAATATTCGTTGTGCTCGCTTTGAGCTTTCTTTGTCCCTTTAAGGCTCTGTCGAACACTGAGGAGAGGTTCGGACCCTGGCTCTATTATGCCCCTTATTATTTTCCACCGGATGGCTGTTGCCTAGGGTACTGCTTTTCGCCTGACGAGTTCCGCCCTGTTTATGAGTCGCCAAATCCACCTCAGCCCAGAAACGATGCACCCCCGCCATGCGCCCCTGCGCCACCACCTTCGAAAACTTCCGGTAGGGCAAAAAACGTTTCCCCTGAAGCCCAGCAGATCCCGCTAGTGAAACCCATGTTGAGCACTAAGGGCAATCCATCAGGACCTGTGGCTGCCGGCCGACCAATCTCGGCAAGCGCGATCAAGCCTCAAACCGATTTGACTCGCTCTGGTGGTAAGCATGTTACCGGTCCGAGCACCGGGAAAAGCAGGCAACCCGGTCTAATAAATCCTCCTGCTCCAGGCTCACAGGGCCGGTAGAATCAGTAGAAGCATTTTGCTGCACCTGCCACGAGCTAACCCTCGCAGGTGCAGCTTCTTTCCAGTTTCGCATGTTTTCCCCAAAGTAGCTCCAAGTCCCGCTTTAGGAATGCAGTCGCGTGCAGTCGCGTCTCTTCAAAAAATCGGTCGTCGCAGAATTTGGTTCAATTTCAGCCCCGAGTCCGTGGGAAAGAGCCATCCTATAAATGGACCTTCCCCACTCCAAGGGAGCAGGCTTTTAGCGATACTTCGCATTGCTGGTCGTTGATCAAGCCAGTTGAAGGCGCCAATGTTTCAGCGCGCCTCAAATTTCGTCGTCCACTCTCTTTCACTTGCCCGTCTGCATGGCCCACGCACTACCATCGAGTGCAAACCCATAACCAATCACCCGTTCTTCACCCGATTAGTCCTTCTTCGGCATCATGTCTCTTCCGCCTAAGGGGCGCCCGGAACATTGAAGATCAGGTGAATTCCCGCTAGAGATAGAGCGTAAATGAAGATTTCCTTCAGAGTCTGGTCCGGTATCCGACCTGCGAGCAGCGGGCCAAGCTGGCCTCCAAGAATAACTCCGGGAATTGCCCATAGCACAACTTTGGCAGCAAATTTGTCCCCGATTATCAGGTGAAGGATTGCAGCAAGAGCGGCGTTCATCGCCATGACTATAAGGCAAGCGGCCATTGCAGATTCCATATTCAGTCGAAGCTGTTTGCGAAGAATGGGAACCAAAAAGTCTCCAACTCCCATAGACAATAGACCGGTCGCCACAGAAAACAACGTGGTCAACGGAAGATACGGCGCTGCCTCACGAAGAGAGACGTTCTTGACCGTATGCTCAAAATCTTCCTGGGTATAGACAAAGACCAGAGCCACGGCCAGGCTGAAAATTCCCAGAAGGAAGACAATGGAATCCGGAGCCACCATTCTTGAAAGCCATACTCCAACAGGTACACCCAAGAATGCGCATATGGATAAGAACAATGCTAACCGTATATCAGCCTTTTTCGCCCTTATCGCAGCTACGCTTCCGGAACCCATGCCACCCACTTGGATAATAAGAGAGGTCGTCACTGCTTGCGCCGGATCCAATTGTGCGACGAGGACGAGGTATGGCATCCAGAGCACACCGCCCCCGAACCCGGACAGGGTTGCTAATGTGGCAATCACAAATCCCGCAGGCAGAGCGGCCCATTCGCCAATCATTTGATCTTTCCTGTTCTAATCTGTTCCAGAGGGCGCGGGAAATAGCTTGAAGCAGTCCAGGATCTCCCGAAATCCTGATAATCTGTCTTGGATTTCATTTAGTCCTTGACGCGAAAGGGGATCTCCCGCGCATCTTTGGAGCTCGTCAATTAGGACATGCACATCAGATTCCGTGGATAGACCAAAAGCCACGATTTCCTGAAGATTGCTGGTCAATGCATTGATAGTCTCTCCCAAGAGTCCGATTTCATCTTTTCTGTCAACTCGTATGCTCCGGCTGAGATCGCCTTCGGATATTATGCCGGCCTCCTCAACCATTCGTTGAAGCGGGCCTGTGATCCTCCGCATGAACATGATCAGGACGATGAGAGTCACCACCGCTTGCACAACGAACATCATTAGTGCTTTCTTTTGTAGCGACTCTAAACCCCTCGTTACGATTTGCAAAGACTCTAACGACAACGAAGATGATTGACCCAACAGCTCGGATTGCTGGGTTATCACTCGTATGGCCCAGAAGAACTCTAAACTTATCAGAAGCGAGGCCGCCGCTATCAATCCGAAATAGGAGAGCATTTTTCGTTCCAACGTGGAATGTTTCTTCATGGTAGATCTTTCTAAGTTACTAAGTTAACGCCCAAGATATAACCGGTGACCGATATTTCATTTTCGCAACCTTGGCGGCCAGTGCCGGAAATAGCGTCGGAATCGAATAATCGTGTGATGCTGGCGATAGATATCCGGCGGGACTCCGGATGAACGGTCCTAAATCCGGCGCTTCTCAAGGCGCCCTACAATCTTTAATGTTAAAGCGCCTCTCCTCGCAAATAAGCAGATTCCAGCAGGAAAACGACTAATCTCTACAGGGGTCCTAGATCATCTCCATCCAACCAGGCGAATGGTTTCATCGAAAACGTCTCCGGCCGTGATCTCATTGAGACATTTCCTGTCATCACATTTACGTTTTCGACAGGCAAGACAATGAACTCCACTGTTTTGTATTACTTTGTGCCTCGACCCATACGGTCCGACTTTTAGAGGATCCGTTGGCCCAAACAAAGCCACAACCGGGATTCCTGCAAAAGCCGCTATGTGCATAGGACCTGAATCGACACCGACATAAACCGAACACAGTTCCATGAGCGCCACTGCCTCGGCCAGGTTTAGTTTCCCTGCAGCTACAAGTGCGGTTTTTTTCATCCTAGCCGTGATCTGTTGAATATACGGCAGGTCATCCGGGCTACCGGCAAAAACGACACAAGCGCCTGTCCGTTCTATCAACAGATCGGCTAATTCGGCCCAAGCGTCTATATTCCAGTATTTTGTCGCCCATCTGGCCGCAGGATTCGTGTACACCAGGCGACTACCCTGGCTTATACCGGCTGCCGTCAGAAATGCGTTCACACGTTGACCTGCCGATCTGCTGCTAATTATCTTGAAATCAGCCAGGTCGGGAACGCAACTCAGGTGTTGCGCAAAAGCCATGTTTTTGTCCACAGCGTGAACTGCCTCACTGCCTGGATCAATTTTACGGTGCTGAAAGAAGGTGTTTAATTCTTTTGCGTCGGCAAATCCGATTCTAAGTCCATTAGGATTTGCCAGACCGAGCAAGCCACTTCTGAATGATGCATGCAGATCCAAAACGATGTCATAGGGTCGATCTTGGAATCTTCTTCGCAGGTTGCGCAATGTTGACAGTGTGGCGCCGGTGGCTCGCACAGCGGACCAGATTCCGGCAGTCGGCTCGCTGGTGGACGGTATGGAAATCGGGATGATCTCGTCCACAGCAGGATCGCTTTCCAGGATCGCCCTAAATGGTTCTTGAACGATCCACCCAATATAGCAAGATGGGAAGCAACGTTTAATTGCGTGGGCCAGCGGCAAGGTGTGAACAACATCTCCAAGAGAACTCGGCTTCACAATAAGTATTCTTTTTCCTGATGGATCTACTTTCAACTCGGATTTCCGTATGCCTGGTTAATTGTTTCTGTGGCTGCCGATGGTTTTTTGGAGAAAGTTCCAGAAGAGCTCTTCCTTTTCCATTACTACATCAATACGGAGCGCCTGCACTCGGCTGGATTTCTTGAACCATACAGGTAATTTGACCCAATCTTTTTCAGTGGTTACAATCGGGACACCGGCCCGTTGTGTCAAGATGCTCGTCAATTCAGCATTGGCGAAGACATGATGATCCGGATAGATCAGATGATCAAGCACGCTCCACTGGAGATCCTCTGCGGCCGTCCGAAAGCGTTCCGGATTGGCTATGCCGGAGAATAAAATCACTTCTTGGCCCTTGGACCGAGCAGCGTCAAAACAATCAATATCGGCCAAATCGTTACATAGACCGACTGGAATAGAGCGACATCTGAACACCGGAATGACACTGGGACAATGATTCGGCAACTCAGGCATCGAGGCTGCTGAGCCTACCAGCACGAGTAAATCAGCCCTGGAAAGAGCAGATATTGGTTCTCTCAGCCGCCCGAGAGGAAACATTCGATCTTCCTTTCCGCTCAATAGCACTATATCCAGATCCCGCTCCATTTGCAGGTGCTGGAAACCGTCATCGAGAACTATCACATTGCAGCCGAAGAAGTTCTCAGCGGCCTCCACGGCATGAATCCTTCGGCGGCCGACAAGGACCGGAATTTTGGGAAGACGTTTTGCCATGAGGAATGGCTCGTCTCCGGATATGGATGGGCCTACCAACGGCTCGCCGGACTGCCCGTCGCCGACCACCAGAAATTTATCTCTATTGTTCCCGCGATAGCCACGACTTACAATTGCGGGCCGGCAACCGAGCTTGACGAGCAGCGTAGCCAAGTAGATTGTGAACGGCGTTTTTCCGCTGCCCCCCATGAGCAGATTGCCCACCGACAAAACCGGCACCCCTGCTTCTCTGTTCTTCAAAATACGCCAGAGGTAAGCTTGAGCCCTGGTTTTCTGGACCGCGAAATAGCATGCCGCAGGTATCATCGCCAGCGCATGTGAGATCAAACGGGAGGAGTTCATATCTAAACTGGAGCGGAAGATACCCCTGAAGGGATTTCCGAAGATTGCTTTTGAGGCGCTAGCTGCATATTATGGAGTCGGGCAAATTCGCCATCCAGAGCGAGCAGCTCATCATGGCTGCCTTCTTCAGCGACCCGCCCGTCCTTGAGCACATATATGCGATCTGCGTTCCTGATGGTTGAAAGTCGATGGGCAACAACTAAAGTCGTGCGTCCCCTCATCAATTCTTCGATAGCCTGTTGAACGGCCCTTTCTGAATCTGTGTCCAGGTTGGACGTTGCCTCATCCAAAATAAGAATCGGCGGATTCTTCAGTAAAGCCCTGGCGATAGCTATTCGCTGACGCTCGCCCCCGGAGAGCTTAATACCGTTTTCCCCGATCATCGTGTCGTACCCATCGGGCAAAGCGCTTACGAAATCATGAGCGTGAGCAGCATCTGCGGCTTGCATCACCATCTCCAACGGCAGATCGGGGCGTCCGTAAGCTATGTTGTTTCGGATAGTGTCATCAAAGAGTATCGTCTGTTGAGTCACGATGCCGATTTTTTCCCTGAGAGACCTTTGTGTGAAATCACGCACGTCAACGCCGTCGATCAGGATCCGGCCCCCTGTTACATCGTAGAATCGGGGCAAGAGGTCCAGGAGCGTGCTCTTGCCTACGCCACTTTCCCCTACTATCGCAACGGCTTCGTCCACTTTGACTTCGAGGCTTATCCCCTTCAGAACCGGTTCGCCGGCATAAGAGAAGCTTACGTTTTCATAAATGACAGCCTGTTTCACCTCGTCGAGAGCCCCGGCGCCGGGCCGGTCTTGTACATCAGGTTCTGTATCCAAAAGAGAGAACATTCTTTCGCCCGCGGCTATTCCCTCCTGAACCAGAAGGTTTACCTCATTTATTCTTTTTATGGGCTCATACAACATGACCAGGCCGCCCAAGAAAGAGAAGAAAGTCCCTGGTGAAGAAATGCCGTTCAAGACCTGGTAACCGCCGTAAAAGAGTATTGCCGAAGCGCCGAACCCGCCCAAAGTCTCCATTACGGGATTGGATAGTGCTCGTACCTTGAATCTACGCATAAATGCATTGAAAAGAGTTTCGTTCACCGCAGTAAAACGAGTTCGTTCATAGTCTTCCATGGCAAACGCTTTGACTATCCTAATTCCGGTGATCGTCTCATTGAGTCGTTCAGTGATATCTTCCATTGATACCAGCATGCGCCTGGAATATCTTTTGAGCCGCTTGCCAAAGGAGAGTAACGGATAAATCGCTAAGGGAAATACCACCATCGCAATCATTGCAAGAACGAAGTCCCGGTAAAAACAGACAGCAACGAGAAAGACCACAGTGAGAGAATCTCTCACTATTCCGGTAACGGCGCTTGTCACGGCCCCTTGCACCATAGCCACGTCGTTGTTCAGCCGCGACAGCAGCTCGCCAGTGGAATGTCGGACGAAAAAGCCGACGGACATCTCTTCGAGTTTCACGAACATGCGTTCGCGCAAGTCTCGAATCACACTCTGTCCGACAAATGCCATGAGATAGTACTGACCATAGTCACAGAAACCCTTGGCCAAAAAGACAAGAGCCACAGCGACGGGAAGAAGGAGGAGCATTTGGAAGTTTTTCTCAAAAAACATATAGTCCACGGCCGGTTTTATCAGGAACGCCAGAGTGGCCGTAAGTGCGGCGACGCCGACCATACACATCCCAGCTCCTACGAGCCGCCACCGATATGGTCGTAAAAACATCAATAGTCGCTTGTAAACGTGCACTTCCGCTATCCTCGGATCTATAACGCCCTTCTCTCAAGATCTCGCGTTTGATTATTATGCCACAGGACCGCTCGACGGAATGCCCACCACCGAGACTTTCGCTTCATCAGCCTTACTTACCATCTCTTGGTAATTAGTGATCATTGTCTTGCCGGATTCTATTGCCAGGACTGCGGCCTTGGCCGCCACCATCGAATCGATTGTGGAAGGCCCAACACCGGGCACATCAAAGCGCATATCCTGATTAGGTTTCGCCATCTTAACTACTACCGTTCCGGCGATTTGCAGTTCTCCCGCTCGCCGAATCGCTTTATCAGTCCCTTCTATGGCTTCGACGGCGATAACCGCTGAATTCTTCACCACCACAGTCTGACCGATATCCAAACCGCCTATACCTTGGGCCATAGTACGTCCAAACTCAATATCTTTCCACTGTCCACTACTGGGTGATTTTTTGGTCATTACACCCACGCGCGCCATGAGTTTACCCGCCCAAGAGGTGATATCTTCGACCACGATGTTTTCTTTTGCGAGCTCATCGGCTGCGGTTGCCAAAATAGTGTCATCCCGCCAATCAGTAAGTTGTCTGAGCAGGCGAATAGCTCTCCTGTCCGGCCGTAAATTCCAAAGACGCAAGAGACTGGATTTTTCTATTTTACCGGCCATGATCACCCGTTGGATACCCTGAGACTTCAGGACATTGATAATCTTTTCCACCTGCCCCAGTCTAAGCCAGAAGACCTGCTCGACCCGGCCCTGCACGGCAGGATCGGTAAAGCCCGAGAAAGCAATCGCCACTACTTCATAGCCGCGACATGTGGCCTCGTCCGCCATGTGAAGCGGTAGGGATCCGGCTCCGGCTATGATTCCAATTTTTTCCACGCTGAATTTGTCCTGAAGGAATGACGGCTCAGTGAGACCCGCGCCATGCCGCGCTTTGAGGTCACCAAAAAATCGGCAAATTTGATCGCTTCAGGCGTGCCGGCCATTTCGGTCCTTATTTTCTCCGCTGCGTCTTGGATTCTCAGTGAAGATCGAAAAGCGATCTTGAAAGCTCTTTTTAGCTGCAAAATGGTTTGAGTCGAAAACCCATTTCTGCGTAGGCCCAAATCGTTCAAACCATAAAGGTATATTCGAGAACCGGAGGCGAGTGTATAAGGCGGGACATCTTTGGCCACTCCCGAAACGCCTCCCACCAGCGCAAAATCGCCGATTCGCACAAATTGATGAACAGCGACGACCCCGCCAAGAATGGCCCTCTCGCCGATATCGATATGTCCACCAAGATGGGCTGAATTCGCCATAATTACACCGGGCCCGAGGATACAGTCATGCGCAACGTGACAATAAGCCATTAGGTACGAATGCGGTCCAATTATCGTCGCCCCTCGTCCTCGGACAGTCCCTCGATGTATGGTCACATATTCTCGGATGATCACGCCCTCGCCTATTTCAACTTTCGTTTCTTCTCCTTTATATGAAAGATCTTGAGGAGGCGCTCCGATTGAGGCGAATTGAAATATTTTAGCCCCGGGCCCTACGTTAGTATTGCCTTCGATGGTCACATGTGGACCAATTTGGCAGTCATCACCCAATACGACCTTGTCACCGATTATCGAGTACGGGCCTATGGTTACATTATTGCCAAGCACCGCACCCGGATAGATCACAGCGGTGGGATGAATCATGAACTTTCCTTATCTTCAGTCTTTGATAATCGCTCCAGATTTCGGATTCGTTCGAGCATTTCCGGGAGTCGTTTAAAAAGGCTCTGAGCCCGGAGAAAGACCTTATACGGCATTGCCGGCACAGAACCTCCCATCACAGAGCCGTTAGGAACATCTCGATAGATTCCGACTCTCGTGGCCAGGACTACCCCATTTCCCACGGCGACATGATCTCTTATCCCCACCTGACCGGCCACCACGCAGTAGGCCCCCACAGACGAACTACCTGCTATGCCGGCCTGCCCCGCTATTACAGTTCCGGGACCGATTTCCACGTTATGGGCGACCTGGACCAAATTGTCCAATTTAACACCTTTTCCGAGGCGTGTTACTCCACTCAAGGCCCGATCTATGGCACACAGTGCTCCAATTTCGACATCGTCACCTATTTCAACAGTTCCGCTATGATATTTCTTCACGCTAACAGGCGAGCCGGTCTCATCTACGTCTCTGGCAAACCCGAAACCGTCCGAGCCTATGACCGTTCCGGAATGGATGATCACCCGATCGCCTATGGTTACGCGCGGGTAAATGACAACATTAGGAAAAATCCTCGTATTGGCCCCGATTCGGACGTCTTCACCGATCGCGACGTGAGAACCAATAGCCACACGTTCACCTACCACCGTCCTTTTCCCAATTGTTGTGAACGGCCCTACGGAAACGCCAGGCGCCAAAATCGCCTCCGGATGAATTTCGGCCCTTACTGAAACTCCCTCCGGTTCAGCCGGATACGCATAATACAAAGCCGTTAGACGAGCAAAATCAGCCTCAGGATTCTTCGATAGAATGTGAGGCAAGCCTGACGAATCGAGATCGGGCCCAATAATTACGGCGCCGGCACCGCTCTTGACAAGTTGCTCCAAAAAGCGCGGCCCGGCAACATACGTAATATCATTGGCCCCGGCATACTCGATGGGCCGCACCCCTGAAATACGCGGCCCAGGTCTCTCCGAAGGTTCCCCACCCAAAAATTGGGCAAGTTCTTCCAGCGTGAAAATCATTGAGTAATGCTGTTAACCTTTCTCATTTCAGTTTCGGCTTAGCAGGTCCTGGAGCTGGCGCAGTAGGTCCGGCTTTGGGAGCAGGAGCGGGTTTGGTCGCAGGCGCTTTACCGGCCTCCGAATCGTATAGTTTGACCACCTCTTCCGTAATGTCCAAGGCATCGTCCGCGGATAGCAAAGCATCAGCATTGAGTACCAACGTGAGTTTCTTTTGACCCCTAATTTGGCCGATTATTTTACGGAGATCTCTTTGAATAACTTCTTGAGCCTCACGTTGTTCATTCTGGAGATCGGATTGGGCGTTCTTCTCCTCCATTTTGAATTCCATTTCCTTGATGCCTATGTCTTTCATCTTCTGATCTCGCGTTTCAGGCTTCAGCATCGGCCCTTGTTTGCTGAACTCCTCTTGCGCCTCCATGAGGTCTTTCTTTTTCTTTTCCAACGAGTTTCTTTTCTTTTCAACTAATTGGAGGAATTTCTGCTGGTGTTCCTTGGCCCTCTGAGACCTTTCCGAAAATTTCATAAGATCGACGAAACCGATCTTGATTTCCTGGGCCTGGCATATTCCCAAAAAGAAAAACAGCACGGACGCTGCTGAAAAACCTGTTATTAACGCTCGCATCTTCATCATTTCACTCCTTCTTATATTATCTTTATCTGAGTCCTGAAGATCTTCCTCATGCAAGGATCGCTTATCAGAACAGTTGACCCATTGCAAAAGCAAAAGCTCCTGCATCTTCTCCTCGTGAAGGATTTACCTTCCAACCATATTCGATCCGAAGCGGCCCCATTGGCGATATCCACCGGATTCCTATACCGTAACCGGCCTTAACGTCAGTGAGCCAAGGGCTGTCTGAGACATTCCACGCATTGCCAATATCAAAGAATGCAACCCCATTTAATTTGAATTGATCTACGAGAGGAAAAAAATATTCGACGTTTGTAACCAGGGATCTATCGCCCCCTATTATATTTCCGAATTGATCTTTTGGGCCGATCTCTCCGTATCGGTATCCGCGAATACTTCCTATTCCGCCGAGCAGAATTCTGCGGTCAAATGGTATAGGGTTGTCTCCGGCGGGCAGCAGAAGTGACCCATTGGCTCGCACTTTGAAAACCGTGCGCCAAAATAAGGGATAATAGTAAATTCCCTCGCTGTAACAGTTCGAGAATGCAACATCTCCCCCAAAGCCGGCAATTCGAGTCCCAATATTTATCTTGCTTCCCGCTGACGGCAAGACCGCATTGTTTCTCGTATCACGGCTTATGGACATAGAAAGGGCGTTCTCAGAAGTATTTATGAATTTTTCAGGATTAACGCCTAAGCGAGTGTAGTAGGATACAATCGATCGGGCGAAGAGTTGGTCAAATCCTCCTAGTTTGCTGGAATCCCGTGAGATTCCCGTATTCATGCTCCATTCGCGGTATAGTGGAAAGGCCAGATTGGCACCAAAGCCTTCACTATCCCTGACGTAGTTCAATTCTTTGTTGATTGATTTATAGCCCTTGAGTGACCCGCTTATTGGCAAGTCGAACAACCACGGATATGATAATGACCCTTCATAGCTGTTTCTACGACCTGAAATGTTAGCTTTGGCATCAGCCACAATACCCAAGCCAAACAGATTGCGCTCTTTGAGGTTTATGTTCCCAGTTGCTCCGTCCTGGGAAGAATATCCGAGCCCTGCTGCCAGCGACCCTGTCTTTTTTTCCATCACCTCGACTGTCAGATTCATTAAATCAGGTCTTGAGCCCGGAACGGTTTTTAGCCGTACAGCTTCGAAGAAGTCCAATTGCTCGAGACGATTCTTAGTACCTTCAAAGGCATCGGCATTGTAAGTGTCACCCTCTCCCACGATGAGATTTCTACGGATCACTTTGTCCCGGGTACGTTCATTGCCGGTAATCTCAACTTTTTCAATGGATACCTTTTCGCCTTTGGTTACATAATAGGTAAGGTCAACAAAATTGTGCTGTTCATTCACTTTTTGGCGTGGTTCAACATCGACGTACGCGTAACCCATGTTGTTGTACAGCCGTGTCAAGGCTTTAAGATCCTCGCCCAAAGATGAGCGCTTAACCCACGTGTGAGGTTTTACGCTCAGCTCGCTAAGTAATTTTTCCCGCGGGACAAGCAAATCGCCCTCTACGTCGACTTTTCTTATTTGAAAGCGGTTACCCTCGCGTATTGGATAAGTGATCTTCACTTTCCCTTCGTGTATATCGACCTTAGGAGCTCCTACCTGAACATTGATGAATCCGTTTTCCATGTAGGCGGCCGCGATCCGCATTCGGTTCTCCTCAAGTTTATCCGACGTAAAAGCGCCCGATTCATCCATGAACCAAAACCAGCTTTTTTCTTTTATTGTCATAAGCTTTGCAAGTTCTTTTTCGGGTAATTTTTCGCGGCCCTCGAAAACGATATCTGTCACAAAGCTTTTTCGTCCTTCTTCTATCTTAAAGACCAGCTTGGCCTCATCACGGGTGAGTTCCTTGATCTCATAGTCTATTTTTGGTTGATAATAGCCCTCTTTCTCATACATCTTTTTGATTTTTGCAATATCGTCACGAATTTTTGCAGTACTGGCCACGGTGAAGGATTTGGTCGTCAAAGTATCCAATAATTCATCTTTGGCGAAGACTTTGTTCCCCTCGATTTCAACACTCTTTATCGAGGGTCGCTCTTTTAAAGTGATATTTAGGTCCACCTGGCCTGTCGGAGTGTCCTCGGCCCGGATCTGAACGTCATCAAAATAGCCCATATTATAGAGTTCCCGGATTTCATCGCTCAATACGGATCGACTAAAGACTTCACCCGGTTTGGTGCCCAATTTATTGAGAATCGTTTCCTTTTGCACCCTCCTATTGCCCTCAATATTGATTGAGCCGATTTTGGGCCGATCCAATACCACGGTACCAATCTCCCCGGCCAAGTCTTTGAGGCGAGTAATCAATTCCTCCATGTCTTTCCCGGTGCCTGAAAACTGGCGAGGTTTCTTGCGTTCGTCCTTGCCCATAACGGAAACATCGACAGAATAACCATCTTCTAATTTCGAAATAGAACCCCAAATGGCAGCGACACTATCGGTCCGGTTTGCTATTCGCGCTATTCTGGCCGCATCAGCCACTTTTCCACGAACCGCTTCTTGAAATGGTTCTCCGGACATTATTGAAATGTCACCTTCTCGTGCCAGTTGTGAGCCCAAAATCGCGGCAACTTCCTTACTGAAGCTTTCGGGTGCGCCCTTCTCGACGGTCTTAAACGGAAAAATAATTATCTTCTTTGGCTGAGGTTCTTCGGCCAGTAATAATGCCGGGAGAAGCAATAACAGAGCTATAGAACTCAGTAACTTCTTCATTGAAGCTCCTTTAATCTCCCGCCCACTATGCCCACTCGTCTACTCACGGCTTTGGCAAGTGAGTCTTTATGGGTAACTACTATTAGGGTAGTCTTCCGCAGTTCGTTAAGATTCTTCAATAGAACTTCTATCTCCTGCCCGGTTTCGGGATCGAGGTTTCCTGTGGGCTCATCAGCTAATAGTACATCGGGATTCATTATTAGAGCTCTAGCGACCGCAACCCGCTGCTGCTCTCCTCCCGATAGCTCACCAGGTCTGTGTGTAATCCTTTCCGCAAGTCCTACCTCGTCCAGAATGGCCGCGGCCCTGATTTTGAGCTCCTTTTCTCGTTCTCCAGCAATTAAACCCGGCATTATAACATTTTCCAATGCCGAAAACTCGGGGAGGAGTTGGAAAAATTGGAATACAAATCCCACACGTTTATTCCGGACTCGAGCCCGTTCATTCTCTCCAAGACGCAAAATGTCCTGACCGTCCAACAGAATCTGCCCACGAACGGGACGGTCCAACAATCCCAGTATATGCATGAAAGTGCTTTTTCCAACGCCCGAAGGACCCGTGATTGCGATGCTCTCACCGGACTGTACCGTCAGATCTATCCCCTTGAGAACCTCCACCTTTCGGGTTCCATTTGAATAACTCTTCCACAGATCCGTCACTTGATAAAGGGCATTTTCACTCATATCTAAGCGCCTCCACGGGCTCCAGTCTGGCAGCCCGCAGTGACGGATAAATTGTGGCCAAAAAACAGATGCCTAATGCGACTCCGCATATAATTACAATATCCGTTGCTTCTAGTGAAATAGGGAGTGTGGGGATCGTGTAAATCTCTTCCGGTAATTCGATAATGGGATATCGGGCCAGGACAGCCGCTCCGGCAATTCCTGCCACGGCACCCAACAGGGTTCCCACAACGCCGACCAACATTCCCTGTACTACAAAAATTCGCATTATGCGGTCCGACGTGGCGCCAAGCGCCTTTAGAATGGCAATATCTCTGCTTTTTTCCATAACGAGCATAATCAAAGCGATAATTATATTAAAAGCAGCAACCAATACGATGAATGTCAGGATGACGAACATTGCTAGCTTTTCCAACTTCAAGGCACTGAAAAGATTCCTGTACATTTCTTTCCAAGTTCTGGTCCAAAAAGGGGTGCCCAAAACCGACTCAATGCGGAAACCAAGCTTTGGGGCACCATATATATCGGCTAAATTTACCTCAATTCCTGAAACGCCTTGACCCATTTCAAAGAATTTTTGCGCCTGACCCAATTCCATATACACAAGATTTGCATCGAATTCGTACATGCCGGACTTGAAAACCCCAGTGATTTTAAAATTTTGGACTCGAGGAATTGCACCTATAGGGGTTCTCTTTCCTTGAGGTGAAATCAATTGGACCACATCTCCCACACGAAGCGAGTTAAGAACAGCTAACTCTTTGCCGATAATGATACCGGCGGAGTCATCCGACCCGGACAAATCGTCTATAGTTCCTTGCAGCAAGTACCTGGGCAGGGAAATAACTTTGCTCGCAGTTCTCGGATCTATTCCGCGTACAATCACCCCCCTGACTTTCCCGCGGGTCGAAAGCATAGCCTGCGCGTAAATATATGGGGTGGTGGCTTTTACTCCATCAAAATCCTGTATGCGTTCCATCAAGTCTTGCCAGCCCATGACTGCCCGACTGGAGTGGCTCATGACAACAAGATGCGAAACGGTCCCCAGGATTTTTTCTTTTAAATCCCTCTCGAATCCATTCATGACTCCCAAGACAATAATGAGAGTCATCACTCCGAGCATCACGCCCAAGACACTGAACGCGCTGATAATCGATATAAAGGCCTGTTTTCGTTTTGCCTTAATATAACGCAGGCCGACAACAATTTCGAAGGGTGGGTTCATGCCATCCCTTTTTCCGGCCTCATGTGAGGAAACAGTATGACCTCGCGAATGGATTGTGAATTGGTCAGAAGCATGACTAATCGATCTATTCCTATACCTTCCCCAGCCGCTGGAGGCATGCCGTATTCCAAGGCTCGCAGAAAATCCTCATCCAGAAAATGTGCCTCTTCATCGCCGGAAGCCCTTGCCAAAACTTGTTCTTCGAAACGGCTCCGCTGATCGAGAGGGTCGGTTAGTTCGGTAAAGGCGTTGGCCATTTCTCGACCGCAGATATAAAGCTCGAACCTATCTGTGACGGTTGGATCTTCATCATTTCGCCTGGCCAGAGGCGAAACTTCCACAGGATATTTATAAACGAAAATGGGACCCCAAAGCTTCTCTTCCACAAATTCATCGAACAGTGCCATCCACAGCTTAGCCAGGGAATCATCTTTTCCCACTTCCAGGCCGCTTTCGATGGCTTTAATAAAAACTGCATTGCGGTCATCAATTTGGGTCGCGGTGAGTCCGCTGTACTGGAGCAGCGCTTCTTTAACAGTAATTCTGTTCCATGGAGGCGTAAGATCCACAGCCCGATCCCCGTAGACAATTTGGTGCTGTCCCGCGATCTGCTTTACCAAACCCGCGAGCATGTCTTCGGTCATTGACATCAAGTCTTCATATGTGCTGAATGCCTGATAGAATTCGAGCATTGTGAATTCCGGGTTATGTTGCGTAGAAATCCCTTCGTTCCTGAAATTCCGATTGATTTCAAAGACTCTGTCAAAGCCCCCCACCAACAGGCGTTTTAAATATAATTCGGGGGCAATTCTGAGGTATAGTTTGCGATCCAAAGCATGATGAAAGGTTTCGAACGGCTTGGCTGTAGCGCCTCCTGGAATAGCCTGCATCATCGGAGTCTCGACTTCAAGAAATCGCCGATTCACGAGATAGTCTCGAAGATACCCAATCACATGACTCCTGATCCTGACGATGTCTCTGGCACTCGGATTAACGATGAGATCCAAATAGCGTTGACGATATCTCGTCTCCACATCCGACAAGCCGTGCCATTTCTCAGGTAAAGGTCTCAGAGATTTAGTCAAGAGAGTCAATTCCTGTACCAAAAGGCTCAACTGACCTGTTCGCGTCCGGAAGGGTCTCCCAAGAACCCCGATAATATCGCCCACATCAAGTTTTTTTATCAGTTTGTAAGCTTCCGATCCTACCGTATCTCTGCCGAAATATGCCTGGAAATCACCGGTTGCATCCCGCAGGCCAATAAAAGTAGCTTTACCCAGTATTCGTAGAGCAATAATTCGGCCCACCATTCGGAAAGCCTCTTCGGAATCGCTGAATATAGTTTTGGCTGAGTATTTTTGCTCAAATTCACTGACAGTTAGGTCGGGTGTAAAACCGATCGCAAAAGCGGGCACACCTAATTTTTCAAGTTCTTGGGCCTTTTCTAATCGTACCTCGATTAGTGATGAAGTCGCCGAGCTTTTGGTCTTTGACGAAGATTCTGACAAGGCTTAAATTTCTCCTCATTTTCTCCCCTAGATCAGATGGGGTTTTTATCCTTTCCCCTAAAAAAAGTCAAGGGCATGGCGGGCTCACGGCTCGACTGCGGTTCCTTAATAAAGGATTTAATCAAACTTCTTGTAATAAAGTATCATTATCCGAGAATGGCCGGTGGTTGACGATCGGGGTAAAGCGTCGTGGTCCGTGCGCATTATTTTGGCCATTGATACGCCTGGGGGTTTGGCAATAATCGCCGTATTAATCTCTGACGGTAGCTAATAATTAGTTAATTAACAGGAATATGAATGAACGAGTCGGGGATGAGTCAGAATTATTCTGCCCACTGAATGAGGCCCTTCTCTCTTGGAGAACAGTATTCCATACCAGGAGTGGAATATCACAATATTATTTTGTCCCGCTGATTGCGCCGGCCATGCTGAAAACCGGCAGGTACATGGCTATGACCATTCCGCCGCAGACTCCACCAAGAATGACAATCATTATGGGCTCCATCAATTGGGTAAGAGCTTCGACAGCAGCATCTACTTCTTCGTCATAAAATTCGGAGATTTTGGCGAGCATGGCATCCAGGGCACCGGTAGCCTCTCCAACTGCAATCATTCTGACCACCATGCCCGGAAATACGCCGGTCTCCATAAGAGGTTCGGCGATTGTTCGACCTTCTGCAATAGCTGTGCGAGTATTCATTATCGCTCTTTCAATAATGACATTACCCGCTGTTTTGGCTGTTATTTCAAGGGCATCTAATATGGGAACGCCGCTGGAAATCATGGTTCCCAGAGTGGAGCAGAAGCGCGCCACCGCCACTTTCCGCAAAAGTAGTCCTATTGCAGGCGTTTTCAACGCGACTCGGTCTATTATTATCCTGCCCTTTTTGGTTTGGCTAAACTTTCTAAAAATAAAAAATATGATTGCCAGCAGGACAGCAGTGTGGATGAAATAGTTCTGCACAAATTCACTCATGGCCAGAACCATAAGAGTTGGACCCGGCAATTTATCACCGGCTCCTTCAAACATCTCTTTGAAAACCGGTATGACAAATACAAGCAAAACCACCACAACAGACATCGCTATCGTGATGACTACGGCAGGATACACCATCGCACCTTTGACTTTACGCTTCAAGGCTTCGGATTTTTCCAGAAACACGGCAAGCCGACGCAATATCGTGTCCAGTATACCACCCGCCTCTCCAGCATGTATCAAGTTAACAAATAGCGCGTCGAAAATTTTCGGATGCTGTTTAAGCGCGTCGGCAAAGGTTGACCCCCCCTCCACTGTAAGCTTGATTGAGGTCAAGACTTTTTTAAAAGTCTTGTTTTCTTGCTGTCCGGCCAGAATTTCAAGGCATTGAACCAAGGGCAATCCTGCATCAATCATTGTTGCGAATTGACGAGTGAATACAACTATATCCTTTGTTTTCACCTTTGGTTGAAATAATTCGATATTCTCGAACAAATCTTTGGGTTTTTTCTTAACCTTTATGTCGGTATAGTTCATTTTGCGCAGCTTGTTCATAACTACCGACTCATTGACCTCATTCATCTCGCCACTCAATATATTGCCGGCGGTGGTGAGCGCTTTCCATACATATTCCGGCATTTACAAGAGCCCTCCGTTCTGGCTGTTATCTTTGTGCCAAGTCCCGAAATCGCTGACTAAGCTCGTCTTCAAGCATCGAAAAAAGGCCAAGCTTCGGAAAAAATCCTTGACCATTTCTTTTCAAATGGCCGTATCTTAACTCAAAATCGTTGTTTTGTACCATGCAAGAATTCAGTTTACATACGCTTCCAATCTCGGGAAAGATTTCATCCCAAGGTCGTGACACGTTGCGGCCCTTTGGGCAAGCCTGCCATCATCTGGCGCAGTTCGTCCGGATCTCCGGATCTTGCCATTGCTTCGTCAAATGAAATAACTCTTCTTTGATAAAGCAGCAGCAGCGACTGGTTCATCGTCTGCATGCCGGATTTAGCTTGTCCAACTTGGATTTGCGAATATATCTGGTGAATTTTGTCTTCCCTGATCAGGTTCCGTATCGCGGCGTTAGGCACCATTACTTCCAAGGCTAGCGCTCTCCCCTTTCCATCCAAAGTGGGAATCAAGGTCTGACTCATCACTCCTTCGAGAACAAAGCTGAGCTGAGCCCTGACTTGTGGCTGTTGATGCGCTGGAAATACATCTATGACTCTATGAATCGACTGAACGCATGAATTCGTATGCAGCGTTCCGAAGGTAAGATGTCCCGTTTCCGATACGGTAAGTGCTGCCTCAATTGTTTCCAGGTCTCTCATTTCTCCGATCAGCACAACATCAGGATCTTGCCTTAGGACACTTCGCAGAGCCGCATGGTAACCCTTTGTGTCTTGATGAAGCTCACGCTGGTTGACTATGCAAGACCTGTGTTGATGAGTGAATTCAATTGGATCTTCTATCGTTACTATGTGCTGCCGACGGTCCGTATTGATTTTATCGATCATAGCTGCAAGGGTGGTGGATTTCCCACACCCCGTAGGCCCGGTAACTAGAATTAGTCCTCGTGGTCTAGCACAAAGCTCATTAGCAATGGGTGGAAGGCCCAATTCTTCAAAGCTGCGAATCTGATAGGGTATCAATCGGAAAGCGCCTGCAAGAGCGCCTCGCTGGCTAAAAATATTTGCTCTAAATCGGCTTAAACCCTTCACTCCGAAAGAAAGATCCAATTCATGGTCCTCTTCGAACCGGTGCTTCTGGGCATCCGTAAGAACACTATAACAGAGCTGCCTTGTTTCTTGAGGTTTCAGAGGCGGGTACTCCAAAGGAATCAATTCCCCGTGGACTCGAACCATAGGCGGAACACCTACTGTAATGTGAAGATCGGAAGCTCCGCGCTCAACCATTTCTTTCAGAAAATCATGAAGAGTGGCCAAATTGAATCCTTTCCGGAGGAAACTACCGGTGGAATTACCGGTTCATAATTCCTATCGTTTTAATCTCCAGCAACGACGACACAGTTGCTTGCTTCACACGGGTTGATTCTAAAACTTGCTTCCACCAAATATCAATCTGACATGGTGGTTCGCGCCACCTCATTAACAGTTGTTATTCCTTCTTTCAATTTACCAATCCCGGCCATGCGTAGACTATCCATTCCCAGTCGGACAGCTTCCCGTTTAATTTCCATCGCAGAAGCTCCTGCCAAAACAAGCTCTCGGACTTCGTCGGTCATGGGCATGACTTCGTAAAGCGCAATTCTACCTTTGAATCCGGTATTGGTGCAAAAATTGCACCCTTTTCCTTCATATATCGGAAACGTCCCGATCTCTTCCATTTTTACACCGAGATCCCTGAGGGCCTCTACGGGTGGATCAATTTCCACTTTACACTGGGAGCATACTTTTCTTGCTAGCCTTTGGGCGAGAATCAAGTTAACGGAACTCGCCACCAGAAATGGCTCGACACCCATATTCAAAAGTCGATTGACTGTTTGAGGCGCGTCGTTCGTGTGTAAAGTAGATAAAACAAGGTGGCCCGTCAGAGCAGCCTTAACTGCTATTTCCGCTGTTTCAAAGTCTCGAATTTCACCTACCATGATAATGTCAGGATCTTGCCTAAGAAATGATCGGAGTGACGACGCGAATGTCAATCCAATCTCTTCATGCATTTGCACCTGGTTTATGCCCGGGAGGTTGAATTCAACAGGATCCTCGCACGTAGATATATTAACATCCAGTGTGTTCAACTCAGACAGCGCGCTATAAAGTGTAGTGGTCTTACCAGATCCAGTGGGACCGGTGACGAGAACCATTCCAAAAGGTCTATGAATGGCCTCTTTAAAATCCCTGAGAGGCCGTTCCTCAAAACCGAGCTTTGTCATGTCCAGTTGTAGGCTGGATTTATCCAACAATCGCATGACCACCTTCTCTCCGAAAAGCGTCGGCAATACGGAAACGCGGAGGTCAATATCGCGGCCTTTTCCGAGCTTGAGCTTAATGCGTCCGTCCTGAGGTAAACGACGCTCAGCTATATCCAGCCGAGCCATAATTTTCAGACGGCTCACCACAGGAGCCTTCAGCCTCAGAGGTGGTTTATAGAAACTCATAAAGCGAGCCATCAATGCGGAATCTGACCCTAAAAACCTTTTCATATGGCTCAACGTGGATATCACTGGCGCCTTTTTGGATCGCCTCACGCATTAACCAATTGACGAGTTTCACTACTGGCGCTTCTTCAGCCATCTTGGCGGCATCACTGACGTCCAAGTCGGATGTGTCGGTCCCAATAGCTTCGAGATCATCATCTCCTAATTCATCAAGCATATCTTCCATATGCTCGCCGGTATCATAGTAAGTATCTAGCGCCTTGCGAATCTCAGATTCAGCGGCGATACTCACTTCGACGCCCAAACCCGTCATAAAATTTATGTCATCAATGGCAGCCAAGTCCGTTGGATCGGCCATCGCCACTTGGAGAGTTGAATTTAGCCGGCCGTATGGTATCGCTAAGTACTTCTGAGCGATTCCCACAGGTATTAATCTCAGCGCATCAGCGTCTACATCTATTTCATCCAACGAAATGGTCGGTCGGCCGAGCTTCTTCACAAGAAACTCGACCAAATCATCTTCAGTCAGGTAATCAAGCTTTACGAGAGCATTGTAAACTGTTCCACCATTGTTCTTCTGGAAATCTCGCGCTTGTTCGAGCTGTTCCGGATCAATTGCGTTCTCTCGCAACAACATTTCGCCAAGGCGATCTTTCATAATGGACTACATCCCTGCCCAATGATAAGACAATTTATATAGCAGACCTTTTCGTGCGACTTTATTACCGAAGTTTATCTTACCGCAGAGAAAGCATTTTTTCAATTTCTTCTTGAGATTTATGGAATCCTGCAGGATAATTTTGCTCATAGCTCAAATTATGAGAGAATCTGTGGATACCGTTTAACTGTTGCTGATTTGCTCTGTGCAGATAATTTGAAGGAGAGATTATGCCGTCAATTGTGTATATGACCGATCTGCACGCTGATTGGAAACAAAGCGTGATCAAGAAGGTTGGCGCTCTATTCGATCTGCTCAAACCTGATGGAATATTCAAACGAAAAGACATGGTCGCGGTGAAACTCCATTTCGGCGAAGCCGGCAATACTGCCCATATTAGGCCCCAATTTGTTCGACGAATTGTGGAACATCTGAGAGGAATTGGTACTGTGCCTTTTCTTACCGACACAAATACGCTGTACCGTGGGTCTCGCACTGAGGCCTGCTCGCATTTGGCCACAGCCTTTGAAAATGGATTCACACGAGAGATCACCTCGGCACCTCTCATAATAGCCGATGGCCTTAGAGGAAATAGTTACGCGAGATTTACGCTGAACGGCCGTCACATAGATCACGCTCATATTGCATCAGACATATCTAATGCTGACGGTTTGGTTGTTTTATCTCATTTCAAAGGACATGAACTTACAGCTTTTGGGGGCGCTCTGAAGAATCTCGGCATGGGGTGCGCGTCGAGAGAAGGAAAACTGGAACAACACTCGAATATCTCTCCCAAGGTGAGCAAGAAGAAATGTGTCGGATGCGGTGAGTGCACGGTCTGGTGCAAAGGCGGGGCGATAACACTCGAGGGTGAGAACGAAGAACGACGAGCCCATATAACTCCAGAAAATTGTGTGGGATGTGCTGAATGCGTTCTTACCTGCCCTCAGGGTGCCATTCAGGTGCAGTGGAACGAATCAATTCCGGTTTTCATGGAAAAAATGGTGGAATACGCCTCCGCTGTCTGCAGACAGAAAAAAGGCAAAGTGGTTTTCATGAGTTTTATAACTGATGTGTCGCCTCTATGTGACTGTACGCCATTTTCGGATCGACAGATCGTCCCCAATCTCGGCATATTGGCCTCATTGGACCCTGTTGCCATCGATCAGGCTGCCGTGGATATGGTGAATGGGGCCCCCGGCAATCCATTATCGGTGCTGGACAAAGCTCTGGATCCGGGTGAGGACAAGTTTCGGGCCCTTTTCCCGAATATCAATTGGGAACACCAGTTGGAATACGCGGAACAAATTGGGCTGGGGACGAGACAGGTACAAATTGCTGAGCTTGCAAGATTTTTCATAAACTAATATTATAATGAAGTTGAATCTTACGTATGTAAAAGCGTTTCATGGCGTTCGGCGCTACCCAGAATGTTTGTAATATTTTCAGTATTTGCATGTAGATCATAAACCAATTTCTTGACATCTAGCAGTAACGCCTGTAAAATAGTTAATTACGGCTTTCTATAATTCTCAGCCACCAAAGCGGAGTCTTCGTTCCGCAAGGAGGATAATATGTTACGGACCGGCCTCGTGGTGATTGCTCTTGTATTCGCTTTACAGTGTCAGGCATCCGCGCAAGGCTTTTTGGATTCAATCTTCGGACCCAGTGGACTTGGTCTCTGGGGCGACAGCTTCTCAGGCCAATTCAATTCTCCGGAACCGTACGCCGCTGGAAACCAGATGCCTGGTCAAATGCCTTACCAAGGCTATCCCCAGGCTCCGGGAGCGCAACAACAGTATTATCCGTCTCAACAAGGATATGCGCCCCAACAATATGCGCCACAGGGCCAAAGCTATTCTCCTCAGACCGAGGGGCAGGTTGGCGCGCCTCCTCCGCAGCAGTACCTCTCAACCACAGCAATATGCTGCGCCTCAGCAGTACCGGAGTACAGCAGTATGCGCCGCAACAGCAGGCGCCTGTTCAGCAGTTCTCTCCTCAGCAGCAGGCCGCCCCGGCTGACGCTCAAAGAAACAGGACTCAGAGAGCGCCGGCTGCATCAGGCTTGAGACCCGGGCAGTATTCACAAACGCCGCAGCCGGGGGCTCCCGGTCAATTACCGATCAGTGCCGACGATCTACCGCCAGGTGCGGTTAGCGTCAGTACAACGACTCCTGAGGGAACGAGAGTCGAATATTATCCACCTGCAGGTGAACAAGGCCCCCCCCCCGCAGGTGTGCGCCAGCGGCCTCGACAACAGAAGCAGGGCACACCATCTGCGGCCCAGCCCAGACGTATTCAGCCTCGGGAGCAGATGACGTCTGGCAGTGGGACTGAAAATTCCTCAGCCCCAATTGCCATGCCTAAGCCAGTGGAGATACCGGGCGGTCAAGACCCTCGATCCGGCTGGGGAGCAGCCGTTAATCAGGGCGCCGCTCCGCAAAGAACGAGGTAAGAAGAGAGAACCGAATTTAAATTTCCGCTTCGTGTTAGAAAGGGTCCGCGCCTTCTTTGGATGACAATTGAAAAGAGGGAAGTGCGCATCAGGAATTGGGATGTTACGGCGGTCGCTCCGTCACGTGGCATTGCCAAACTTGCGCGGAAATTCATAATATTTTGTGGCATTGTGTTTTCCCATCGCGTCTCATGCCTTGACGACTTCAACATCGTAAGATAATTTGGCGACAATTCAGACGGAAATTGTTGTCTCACATGGAGAGACTGCTATGTTCGAATCTCCTTCAAAAAAAGAGGCTTGTGGGATCTTCGGCGTATATGGGGCCGAAGACCCGGCTCAGCTCATATATTTGGGTCTTTACGCGCTCCAGCACCGGGGGCAAGAATCAGCAGGTATCGTCGTAAGCGACGGCACGGATGTTAAGGCGCATAAAGGTATGGGCCTGATTTCAGATGTTTTTAAAGAAGGCATCATCGAAAAACTTAAGGGAAACATGGGGATTGGGCATGTGCGCTACTCTACTACGGGAAGCTCTATGCTCAGAAATGCTCAACCTTTCTTGGTAGAACAGATCGACAGAATCTTTGCACTCGGCCACAACGGCAATCTGGTGAATGTCGCTAAACTGAGAAAGAAGTTGGAATCCAAGGGCGCTATATTTCAAACTTCGACCGACTCGGAACTTATTGCACATTTAATTTTGCACAAGAAAGGATCATTCGAAGAGCGGCTCCTTAGAGTTTTTGAAGAGATGAGAGGGGCGTGGTCATTGGTATTCCTCACACCCGATGGAATTTTGGCAGCTCGTGATCCTCATGGCTTCAGACCATTATGCATCGGCAAAAAAGGCGATGCCATAATATTTGCGTCAGAAACCTGTGCTCTCGATATAATTGACGCGGAATATATTAGAGACGTCCAGCCTGGCGAAATAGTCATAGCGGATCATAATGGCCTGAGATCTATTCAAGGATACAGAAAACAGCATCCTGCCATGTGTATTTTTGAGTACATTTATTTCGCCCGGCCTGACTCCACGATCTTTTCCCATGGTGTCTACAAAATCCGAAAGCAACTCGGGTTGCACGCCGCTCTTGAGAATCCCGTGGAGGGGGCCGATATCGTGGTTCCGATGCCCGCATCCGGAAATTACGCAGCTTTAGGATTTGCCCAAGGGAGTGGTCTCCCGCTGGAATACGGGGTAATTCGTAATCATTACGTTGGACGTACCTTCATACAGCCTTCGCCATCGATCAGAGATTTGGGAGTACGTTTGAAGCTTAATCCCGTGCGCGAGGTCCTTGAAGGAAAAAAGGTCGTAGTGGTAGACGATTCCATAGTCCGCGGCACGACCAGCCGACTACGAACTCGGACACTGCGAGATGCAGGCGCGCAGGAAATCCACATGCGCATAAGCTGTCCGCCGATACGATATCCTTGTTTTTACGGCATTGATTTCTCCAGCAAAGGTGAACTTATTGCTTGTGCAAAAACCGTTGAACAAGTTGGTGAGTTCATAGGCGCGGACTCATTAGCATATTTGAGTTTGGAAGGCATGCTTCGCGCAATGCCTCAACCTGCAGACCACTTCTGTACCGTGTGCTTTACCGGGCGTTATCCGGTCAAAATGGCTGATGAGCAGGATAAGACGAGCCTGGAATGCAGGCCGATGGGATCCCTCCGGACGCCATAAGGATCGGAGCAGCGCATCGGCAAACACAGATCATTTTCTTGATCTTGATTTCAGCAGCATCCCTGCCAATATCATATCCGCCGGAGTGGTTATTTTTATATTTTCGTCCGAATCCTCAATGGCTACTACGGGATGGCCCAATCGTTCCACCAGCATTGCGTCATCCGTGCCCGTGAAACCATCCTCTACTGCCTTGCGGTGAGCATCGATTATCAGACGGCTTTGAAATGTTTGAGGGGTGTGTGCCAGCAATAGATCTGTCCGCGAAATTGTATGGACATACTGCCCAATTCGTTTTTTCACAGTTTCCGTGACCGGCGCGCAGGCGACCGAGGCTCCGTAAGTCTTGGCTGTCTCGATGCTCCTGGAGATTGTATCGGCAGAAACCAACGGCCGGACTCCGTCATGGATCACTACAAGGTCCGTCTTTACCAATTTTTCGAGACCGTGGCGAACAGATGCCTGGCGATCGTTTCCTCCGGCCACGATGTCTCTAACTTTTTGAAATCGGTACGGTTTCACAATTTTTTCCATACAGTAGTCCTCGTCTCCGGGTGGAACGGTGAATATGATAAAATCTATGACCGGATGGGTTTCAAAAGCCAATAAGGTCCAAGCAAGCACAGGCCGGCCATTCAATTCTAAATATTGTTTTGGAGCTGTGCTTCCCATCCTTTTGCCAAGTCCGCCCGCTGTGACAAGCGCTGCACAAACCATCGACCAACTCCATTACTCGGAGGTTTGGAAACTCGTGGAAGGGATCTATCATAAAACAATTCATCAGATGGTAGATTTTCAACACGAATACCACATTTTTCAAGAAATCAGTTCAATGGCAGAGGTCTCAGGTAAAGACACCAACCGACCCTCAAAAGCCACATTGAGGACCTCGACAACGAGTCTTTTTCCCCCTGCGGTGACTACGGTCAACAAGGACCACGGACGCATTGAACTACGCGAAATCCGGGTCAGCGACTGCCTCAATCAATACCTGGATTTCCCTTATGTAGGTCAGGTCTTCCGCATCCAGCGCCACACCTACCATGTCAAAAGCGGACGCGAAACACACGAAACAGTCCACGGCATCACCAGTCTTCTTCCGAACCTGGCTACACCCCAACGCCTCCTTGGACTGAATCGCAACCATTGGGGCATCGAGAACAAACTCCATTGGGTCCGAGACGTTACTTTTGACGAAGACCGCTCTCAAATACGTACCGGACAAGCCCCAAGGGTCATGGCTTCCCTTCACAACCTTGTCATCAACGTATTTCGTATTTGTGGCAGCAAAAATATCGCCAAGACCATCCGCAGCTTTGCCTTCAACACTCGTCGTGCCCTGAAACTCATCGGCCTGTGAGCCGCACAACACACTCGTTGTCGAAAAGCTCGGGCAGCAACCCCGATCTCTCGGTACAGCTATGCCTCAATTTCCCAACGCCCCCCCTTTTCCATCCCCTACACCCCATCTGAGACCCCCCACCTGTACGATCACGGCCACCCTCGCGATGCACTTTCTTCTACGACGCGGCTCCATAACATCTAACAGTAAAGACTTTGACGTAACCGTGGGTTCAATGGCTCGCAGCTTGCTAAGCACTTTGTTGCGTGGTAATGTGAAGGGTCATAATATTGCCGTCGGAGGATCGATTGGGTCTGCTCGAATCAATCCAGTCAGTGATGCTTGAATTGGAAAGCGAACTGATTGAACAACTCAAGAGCCGAGTTCCTGTCGCGTTCGAAATCGGCGCTCACATAATGAACAGCGGTGGAAAACGAATTCGCCCTCAGTTAACCATTATAGCCGCGAGGATGGGTGGATACACCGGCTGGGATGCGGTAAAATTATCCGGAGCCATCGAGTGCATACACACGGCGACTTTGCTCCACGACGACGTGGTTGATCATGCTGACACCAGAAGGGGAAGACCTGCTGCCAATACGCTTTGGTCCAACGAGATGTGCGTATTGGCGGGAGATTTCATATTGGCCAAAGCCTTTACCTCTCTTACTTCATTAAACAATCTTCGAATATTGGAGATCGTTTCGCAAACAACTGAAAGGCTGAGCGAAGGCGAACTGTTTCAAATGATGCACATCGGAAAAGTAAATGTTACTGAGCAAGATTATTTGCGGATAATTGCCGATAAGACCGCAGTGCTTATGGAGACTGCGTGCAGGGGTGGAGCGATCCTCGGCGGCTTGGACTCCGAACGAGAAAATGCCCTAGCCATGTTTGGTTTCAACCTTGGCATTGCATTCCAAATGACCGATGATGTTATCGACTACGAATCAGAAACCCAGGTAATGGGTAAAACTCAGGGAAAAGACCTTCAGGAAGGCAAGTTGACCCTGCCGCTGATCTTTGCCCTGAGCAAAGCCGGGGCAACAGAAGTTGCACGAGTAGAGTCAATATTAGGAAACCAAGATTTTGACGAAGCTGATTTTCAGTGGATTCGTCATTTTCTCCGAGAAAAGGATGCAATTCAATATACCTTGGAGAAGAGTCGTTCATATGTTGATAAGGCCGAAGAGCAAATGTCTTTGTTCCCTGATTCGGAAGAAAAACAGGCTCTGCTGAAACTGGCCCAAAATATACTTCAACGTACTTATTAACGGTTGGAGCTTCTACAGATATAGTTGCTTCTGGTGATTAAATAGAGTAAACAGCGTCTTGTGCGCACAGTTGAGCTGCCCGAGTTTTGAAACAAGGCCCGAAAACCTGTTGCGGTCATTCCTTCGAAAACAGAAATTCACGTTATTCGTCATTGCGGTGATACCAGGCATTCACATAAACTTGATCCCGAATTCGTCGAGGCGTTGCCAGAACCGGGCCTTTATCGGAAGCACAAACGACCAGAGTAGATTGAGGTCTTGATGAACAGAACGGAATTCCAAATAATTGCTGCAGCGCTGATCCTGCTTCTGCTTGCCGGCTGTCCGGCGCTGTGGACGTCGGAGACCGTTGTAAAAAATTCTTCACCGGAGCAGCTCTTCAAGGAGGGCGAAGAGCTTTTTAAGAAGAAGGACTATTCGGCCGCAATTAATTCATTCGAGCAGCTTAAGTCAGCACATCCTGACTTTGAGAAAACACCCGACGCCTATCTAAAAATCGCGGACGCGATGTTCGAAAACGGGGCTTATGACAAGGCCATAATGAGATACCAGACTTTTGCGGAACTGTATCCATTACATAAAGACGTCCCAAGGGCTAGGTACCAAATAGCTTTAGCTTATTTCAACCAGATCAAAAATACGGATGTTGACACCTCTATAATTCAAGCGGCCCTGGACTCATTCAAGGCCATTTCGCAGGATGCTAACGCCGGCGAGTGGGCGAAAAAGGCAGAGGAAAAACTTAGGGTATGCCGAAAGAAGCTTGCAGAAAAAGAAATATACAAAGCTCAAACATACATCAGCATGCGTAACTATAGGGCGGCTCGAGTGGCTGCCAAACGAGTGTTGGATGAGTACCCCAGACTTGGCTTTGATACAGAAGCTAATGACTTACTGAAAAAAATAAAGGACAAATAAATTGAGGGAATCCGATTTTGTCTGATATCAAAGCAAAATTGATAAATCAGAGCTGATGACACCAAAACAATTGGCACAAAAGAACAAGAGTATCTCGCTCGCGCTCTGGGATGTGGCTATATTTGCCGTTTTTCCTGTGACCAACAATTAACACTGAGAGCACGCATTTCAGTCCTGAGCCGTTTCTAAGAAGTTCTTGCCCGGAACGAGCCGGTCACCATTAGAATTATCACCCCTGAGAACGGTAACACATAGATACAGTCATAAATAGTGCGGGGACGAAAATGATATAAGCCACAGTTACGCTCGGCTTAGGCCGTGCTTACATTTATCAGTGAGGCTTGTCCGGCGCAACGTGACCTGTGGACAATGGATCGAATAATTAGAGCGCAACCATGGATTTCTTGATTTCGCAAACCCATATTTTTCCAGCCTATTTGATCGGAATTGGTTTTATTATAGGTATACTGGGTGGTTTTTTTGGCGTCGGGGGAAGTTTCTTGGCCGGACCCGCACTATATGCATTCGGTATGCCCATGAATTTCGTGATAGGTACGGATTTGGCGCATATTGTCGGCAAATCGATCGTTGCGGCCAAGAAACACCGGACGCTGGGCAACGTCGATATTAAACTCGGCATGATTATGGTTTTGGGTACTGTTGTCGGCGTGGAAATCGGCGCGCAGGGGATTCAATACCTTAAACGCCGTCAAAATATAGATATTGTTGTAGGGATCGGATTTATTGTCGTGCTCGTATCGATAGCGTCATTCGTTGGTTGGGAAAGCTGGCAGGCGCTTAAGTTGCGCAAGGGAAAGGATACCGGCGTAAAGGAAGATGTCACGGCCGTTGCGCACGTATCCAAGCGGGTACATCGATTCCATTTGCCACCCATGGTTAGTTTGCCGGTATCCGGGATTGAGCAGGTCTCTTTGTGGGCCATTCTGGCAGTATCTTTTGTAGGTGGAGCGTTCAGCGGCTTTCTCGGCGGAGGTGCGGGTTATATAAGGATGCCGATGCTTGTGTTCTTATTGGGAGTGCCGACTCATGTCGCGGTGGGGACTGATCTATTTGAAATTATCATCTCAGCAGGTTATGGAACGCTTACTCATGCCGCAAAAGGCAACGTGGATATTGTAGTAGCGCTCGTGATGCATACCGGAGCAGCCGTCGGAGCCCAGATCGGCGCGACTTTGACCGAGAGTTTCCACGGCCCACGACTCCGACTCGCGTTTGTTCCGTTGCCGCTCATCGGGGCCGCTCTGGTGATTTACAATCTCGTAACAGGCAGTCAATTCAAATGACGGATTGCGAACAACTTAAAATTCTATTCTGTTGTGATGGCTCCAGACAGGCGGAAAAGGCCGTGCGATTCGGTCTACAGATAGCGGTCGCGTGCAAGGCCAAATGCTCGATTTTGGGCATTGCTGAAAAAAGCTTGGACGAACATGGGCTCATAAGAGCGCTGCAGCATGTCCAGGACATCTTTAAGGAAAACAATCTCGAAACCGAATTGATCACCAAAATTGGTCGGCCGGTGCCGGAAATCATTAAACACACAAGTGAATTTCTTTACGATCTCGTGGTCATCGGAGCATCGAGAAAAAACACATTGTGGAGATTATTCGATCCGGTTTGGATGTCAGTGAAGGTTTACGACATAATCGAATCCATAGCGCCTCCTGTGCTGGTCGTAATTGGTAATCGCACTAGTGTGAATCGTATTTTGATTTGTTCGGGTGGAACGGAATACTTTGATAAGGCGACAAAATTCGCCGGCGCAATGGCTCACGCTGTCAAATGCGATTGTGAATTTGATTCATGTCATGCCGGAAGTTCCTGGAATGTATGCCGATCTTGTTCGGTTTGAAGAAAACACTGATCGAATCTTGGAGTCGAATTCGGAACTTGGTCAGGTTTTGCGCCGTCAGAAAAATCTGCTGGAGCAACTCGGTGTCTTCGGCGAGATTACAGTGCGATCCGGAGATGTTGTACCAGAGCTATTGAATGAACTGAAAAGGACTGACTACGATTTAATAGTCTCCGGCTCGTTACCCGCAAAAGAAAAGTTGCGGAAGTATGTGATGGGAGACGTGGCTCGCGAGATCGTCAACCGCGCCGGGATCCCTGTGCTCGTAGTTCGTACTTCTGAAAAGATGAAAATTGGGCGGATTTTCAAAGAATTCTTGGGCCGCTTGTTCCAGTCTCCGGAAAAGGCAGCAAGAACCAATTGACGTTTGGACCGCGGCAACGTAAGCACATGATTAATCAATTTCGAATGATAATGCGAAATCCAACTTTTTGCGATCGTCGGCCCCTGAAAGGATCGAAATCGAGATGCCCGATGTGTTGAAGAATCTCAGATCGTTTGTTCCGGAGTTAGTGACTATACGCTTGCTTCATCACAGTATATTTTTTTCTTGTATTACATCTATTAGGTGACTGGATTAAGCACCTATTTGATAATAACAAATCTCTTTATGCAGTTGTAGCGCTGGCTTTGATAATTATACAGGGTTTTGTACTGGAGCGTGTTACCACCTGGTTATTGAGAATAGTTGAACGCCTGCAGGGAATTGCTCTGGTGCTACGACGACTGACTCGGCCGCACGAAACAGTGGTAGCGCCCAATGAGGTACCCGGTTTATTGGTTTACCGATTTGCAGGCATACTCTTCTTCTTTAACGCCTCTCGTTTTGCCGGTCGCATCCAGAAGTTAATCGACGCTGCTGCTACTCCTGTAAATTTCCTGCTAATTAATGCAGAAGCTATTATAGATATGGATGCCTATGCGGCCGAGACCCTTGCAGATCTTGATGATAGCCTTAGTCGTCAAGGTGTAGACTTTGGCATTTGCGGAGCCAAGGGCCACTTTCTACGGGTTCTTCACGACATTCGTGTCGCCGAAGGATTGAAATTGGTGCTCTATCCATCAGTTGCTGTTGCTATTAAGGAAATTACGAAGAAAAATCAAAAAGCGGAATAGGTTGCCGCGAGCGCCATCATTCTCAGTTCAGGTGGATTTCTATAAGCCTGCCTCTGTCGAAACTTTCATTGAAAAAGCAACCTAAGATGGTCGAGGAAGTTGCTTGAGTGTTGTTTCTGCGTTCAGGCGCCGCAAACTTGTCGCAATTTGCCAAAAATAATGGCCTTGTGGCGACCCGTCACCCCGGCGAAAGCCGGGGTCCAGTCCCGCGTGCCGTGGGATTGAAAGCCTGGATTCGGGCTTACGCCGGAATGAAGGTATAAGGCCGCCTCGAATCGGACAAACCTTTGGCAATTGCTGTAGGCCTGACATCAGCACTGGAATGGAACTGTGAAACGAGTGCGCATGAAAGCAGTCTAGCTAACAAATGCTCACTCTTACAGCACTTTACTGACTAACAAGATACAAAAACACATTTTCACATTCGAATGTTCTGAATATTTTCATGGCTCAATGCCATCAGAGAGAACTGTTTCAAAACTCTTAACAACAACTTGCCCGGGCAAAGCCCCCTTAGGCCGCTCAACTTGACCACCATCCGCAATGATTACTTCTACCTTACCCTTGCCATAAGCCTTGGAGAAACGCACTGCCAACCCGGCGCCAAATTCCTTGTCCTGCTGGGTCGCAGGTCCTACCCGCGCGGGGAGTAAAACGTGAGCTCCCGGAAGATCCTTTACATGGAACCAAAGAGCCCCCTTTCGGGCTTTGTTGCGAACAAGAAAATCGTTACCGCGAGCGCTTCTCCCAACCAGAACTTCATGTCCTTCTGGCGTTTGGAATTTATAGAAGAGAGACGATTCCTGCTTTCCTGCGCGATGCTCCGGTCGTGAAGCTTCGATCCTGGCGACTTTTGGTTCCGGAATCTCCGCGGCGATCAACTCTAATGTCTCGATATCTTTGGCATCGTGCACAAAGTAGAGAAGGTCTTCAAGCGCCCTCTTCTCTTCGGCCGTCCGCTGCACGCGTTCCTGAACCTTCTTCTCGCCCCGCCGCCCTTTTGCTCCCTTTCTGAAAATACGATCCATATTCGCAATTGGTCCAAGCGCCGGATCTAGAGCAATCACTCGGGGCTCACCGGTCTGCCAATCAGTGACCTCTATTGAAGTCATACCTTTCTTGATCTTCCGCAAGTTTGCCTTTAAGAGTTCCCCTTCCTCCTGGAGATCCGTGAACTGCTTGAGTCGATGAGCATCTGCTTGGATTTTATTAATTCGCCTATCCAAAGAGCGCATTCTCGTACGCAAAGGCCCTGACAACTCTTTTCTGAATGATTCGATGAGAGCCGATTTTAAGATTGGTTTGAAGAAAGTGTCCGCTGCCAAATTCATTGACGAAAAGGTTTCATCTTTGTCCTGGGTCGCATGTATTGTTAAACGTTTTTTGCCATTAGCCCCCGCTGTAATACCGGGAATTTCCGGATTGCTCCGAGACATTTCCGTTTGAATCCGGTTCCGCTTTGGAGGAGAGACATATTCCCGACCGGGCAGCACGGCCCTGAGCCCAGTTTCTTTCTCAGGCAAATAATGTAAGCATTCCATAATCCTGCCGGTTGCGCGGTCTACAAGAATTATGTTCGAATCGCGTCCCAATAACTCAAGAATCAGCTCTCTCTTGACCCTTGCATCCTCGGGTCCTTTTTGGGTAAGTATACGAACAACCCGATCATCCGGCTCGGATTCAACTCGAGTAATTCGCGATCCTTGAAAATGTGCCCTCAGAAAAGCGCAAAATCGTGGAGGTGACGGTGGATTAGGTATTCTTAGATCCGTAATGTGAATTCGCCCAAGAGCAGGATCCGCGCTGATCATTAGTTTTATTTCGGGGCCGGCGTGTGCTCGCGTTCGAAGAACGATTTCACGGGGAAGAGGCTGATGAATCCTGGTAATGAACCGCCCCGACAGCAGTTCATTGAGTTCCTGCGCGATTTTTTGCAGGATAATGAGATCCATTGGATACCAATTGGCTCTAGCGGGCTATTCTTGACAGGAACCGTCCAAAACGAGGCAACACAATCTTGACCGCTTCATTCGAGCACAATTCGTGACAGCAAAAGCAGGAAATACATTTCTTTCGGTCAATTACCATACGGCCATTCTGTTCGCTAATCGCCTGTGGAGGACAGTGCTGGCTGCAAATACCGCATGCCTCGCAAACAGACGGGTTTATCTCAGGCCTTGTGATAAGGTGGTTTTCCAAGAATCTGCGGATCGGGTTCCAATATGACAGATTCCAAGCCATAGTAGCGGATTTTGGCGGTTTGAAATCTTTGAGAGGAAACCCCGGCAGCTCATCACCCTTTAATTCGATTTGATCTTCGCTGGTCGTTCCGATCCCGAGTCGATGCCCAATTACACAGGTGAGGAGAGATTCGATCGGGAATCCTACAAGCCGACATACCATCGAATCCAGGGCGATAGCGTCTTTAGAAGCAGCGATGATCCCGAGATGCCTTGGCTGGCCGCTATTCGGGCCGTTTCGTTCCATCCCGAGGATGCCATCCAGGATCGAAACGACAGGTCGGATCTTATCGTAAATCTGCACGAGCACTGTCGCAAATGTGTCAAACTCCCGGCCTGCCCGGAGGTGCCATGCTGCCTTATCCGTGCCTATCACCGTTCCGAAAAGGTTCTTCACCGCAAGCGTCAGCAGCATTTGCGTGTGAGTCTTCAATTTAGGCAAGCTGATTACAGAATCGAATTCGAAAACTTCACTGGCTAAATCTACGCGCCGAAAAAGCCGATTCTCCGGGAATTCCACCGGCGTCTTCTCTATGAATGGCACAGCCTCAATATTCATTTTTTTCATAAAGGAGTCATAGCCGGATTTGGAAAGGACACGGCGCAGGTTTCCCAAAGGAGGGCTGTCACCGATGAACGGCTTTGCTCCGGCATCAAGTAATATCGAAGCTACCGCCTCGACAACGGCCGGGTGGGTTACTATAGCTTTCTCCGGACCGGCAGACATTAGCAAATTGGGTTTCAGCAGGATTCGATCCCCGTTCTTTATCATGGATTCCAAGTTGCCGAGGTCTGCGAAAACCTGCCGAATAACCGGAGCAAGCTTTGCCGGTGAGTAATCGTCGCACCTTCGTACTGTGACTGTAGACTGCATTAATCTTGTTTAGCATCTCTCGGTCATCGGGTAAAGTCTCCGGAACGCGCCTTGGCGCCAATGAGTTTGAAGAGGCGGCAAACACCAAACTTTGAAGTCTTCCCACGCAGAAAATCAAGCAAGAAGAGGACCGGGCAACGTGCCAGCCCTGCCCGCCATCCGGAAGAGACGCCTTTGGCTCTCTCCTACCCACTCTGCATTCTCCTGGGTAAAAATCTTTTTGAATTGGATTTTCCTCTTGATAGTCGATTCTTTTTGTTTATAATGAGTACCAGTCTGGAGTCTCGATAAGGGACCCGGAACTTTGGTACGGTCTTGGAACATACCGCCTGGATCAACTAGACCGGGACGGAAGGACAAGAATAAACGAATGCTATGGAGCCTTCCTCGCCGGAAGGCTTTTTTATTTGGAAAAGTGGTTATGGAAATCATTAACTCTGTGGCAGCGATGAAGGCGTGGAGCAGGGAACGCGTCGCGGCTGGAAAGCGCATAGGTTTTGTTCCCACCATGGGTTTTTTGCACGAAGGTCACATAAGCCTGATGCGCCGGGCTCGTGTGGAAAACGATTTCCTAGTTGTCAGCATCTTTGTCAACCCTACGCAGTTCGGCCGGAATGAGGATTTCGGAGCGTACCCCCGCGATCCTGAGTCTGATTCTGCAAAATGCGCTGAAGTGGGCACTGACGCGCTCTTCATGCCTGAGCCTGACGGTATTTACGGGTCCGATTATCAGACCTATATAGACGTTGAAAACGTCTCCGGCCCTCTTTGCGGAGCTTCGAGGCCGGGACATTTTCGAGGAGTTGCCACTGTAGTGCTGAAACTTTTCAATATTGTTCTACCTGCAGCGGCTTACTTCGGGCAAAAGGATTATCAGCAACTTCAAGTGATTAAGACTATGGCGAGAGATCTCGATGTAGATGTTCAGGTAGTCTCCTGCGCTACTGTGAGAGAACAAGACGGTCTGGCCATGAGTTCCCGGAACTCGTATTTGTCTGATAACGAGCGGAGGCAAGCTGTATGCCTCAATCAGGCCCTTCTGGAAGCACGACGATTATTTGACAATAACGAATCCAAGGCGACCAGGTACATCGAGGCAATGACACAAAGGATAGAAAACGAACCTGATGCAAAAATTGATTACATAAACCTGGTGAATCCGGAAACCCTTCAAGACCTGGAAGAGGTCAATCATAGAGCTTTAGCGGTAATGGCAGTCAGAATCGGCAGAACCCGGCTCATAGATAACATGATCTTCGAACGAGAACAACTAAGACAGTAATCTTATTGATCTAACGAGCGACTTTTTCGACAAGATGCACAGTCCCTCTCCGTTGGAGGCCATAAATGCTGCGAACAATGATGAAATCCAAAATACATCGGGCTAGAGTAACCGAGGCTTGCATAGACTATGAAGGTTCAATCACCATTGATTCCACTTTGTTGGAAGCCGCTGATATTATCGAATATGAGCAAGTGCATATTTATAATATTTCAAATGGCGAGAGATTCATAACTTACGTTATCAAGGGTGAAGCCGATTCGGGAGTAATGTGTCTCAACGGCGCGGCGGCGCGGAAGGTTTCCGTTGGTGACCGAATAATCGTTTGTACTTACATTGCAGTTGATGATTCAGAGGCTCGAGGCATCAAAGGTCGCAATGTGCTGGTAGATGAAAGAAACAAAATAACCAAAATCGCCTGAGGGGGGCTATGATTGAGAAAGATGCTCCCCTTGTATTTGCTCTCTCTGCGAGTTCAATACCTGACTCGCAAGATCGGAGCGTAAGGTTCTCCGTTCCCCGTGGACAGTCTGTAATCCTTACCTTGTTTTAGCCATATCCGACCGATACTGTTGCCATCCCGCGTAATGTCGAGTGGGGTTTCCGTATCCGTTAGTTTCGAGGTATCTATGCCTGCGGAGCGGCTGTTTTCCCATTTCAGACTGCGTCCGGCCATTTTAATGAACAAAGGAGTCCCGGAAGGACTATTGGTCTTCACATCCATAACTCTAACCACTGCACCGGCCGGTAATTCGAGCTTGTCTCCGGAATATGCCGCAAAACTCAAACCGCCGGATCCTCTAAGAACCACATACTCCATCTTCGGTTCTGCAACAGCGATGTAGGCTTCAGCAAACGTCTTATTATTCAATCTCGCCAGTAACGGGAAAATCGTGGTTGACCCACGGAGAGTGGCGTACTTGGCCTGAAGATCTGAAACTGTGTTGATTTGATGCCCTCTGTCTTCGCCAGTGTACGGCCCCTGTGCCTGGAACCCACGCAAATCAACTTTCATGGCCTTTTCGCGATCGTGGCTCAGGTTCGTACGTGGATCAAGAATGTACAACAAATCACCTTTTGTTACAGCCAATTCCTCACCAGGCTCGACTATGAATGTCTTGCCGTTCACCCGAACGCAAAAATATTGAATTCGCGGTTTTATACTAATTTCCGACTCGGGATGAGAACGTCGCATTCCAATTTTCACAGGAATATTGGCTATAAGGTGTCGGTCCTTTTTCACTTCGATGTAAGTGTCTTCAGAAATGGTGATCTCTCGATCCATGTCGTTGAATCCTTGGGCCGATCCCTTAAAACGAGCGGTCAGCCCTCGAGAGTAGTTGGATTCGATTTGGACTATCTTGATGCTGTCTCCTTGGCGCACCTCCAGCACATCATTACCCTTCACAACGACAGGCGTTGAATCATTAATGGAAACTATAAGGAATTTCAATTTTGGATCTTCAAGGTAAAGCTTTGGATTCTCAACAACAATCCCCAACTCTTCCAAGAAAGCGTTGATCACCAATGCTTGATAACGGACCCGCATGCGATGATCCGTAATATTCTTAGATGTTTCAATACCAAATGCAGGTATTCCTACGCGAGTCAAAGCATGAAATGTGGCTGATAAGCGCTGCTCCTTATGTTGGGTATCTTTGGTGAGCGTTCTATGATTATTAAATCTGAATTGATGCTCCGGCAATGATATCTGAGTATTCACCTTCTCGAGCACCCGTCCAACTATGCTGCCCAAGTTGATAACAGCGCCGTCCGCGCGGGTATGCTCTTCCGCATCAGCTATAATAGATTGGCCGAAGCGCATTGGGTTGCGCACGGTGGATTCCCACACAGGAGAAAAAAAGCCCGACCCGTCATGCAGATTGAGAAAAAAATCGCATTCGTTCATCAATTCCTTAATTACACCAACGACAGCCGCGTCGCGGTCCGAAGCCATGACGCGACCTGCGAATTTTCGATTCATATCACCATCGAGTCCCCGGCGATTGCCCACAATGGAAGGAAAATTCGCTCGCGGGACTACGATCATATTGCCTTTCTTTAGTGAGATATCCGCATACAAGTCCGCTGCCAGATAGCCACCAGGCTCATCCCCTTGTATTCCGCCCAGCAATAGCAGCGTAGGGCCGGGAATTTCTCCATTGATAAAATGGACTTCCAGCTCCGCCTCGGTACCTTTAAAATAAATTCGACTGGAGTTCTTGGCCTCAACCCGAATAGATAAGAGAAGGATTAGAAACAAGGAAAGCAATAAGAACGCACGATAGTTTCCGTGACGAAGAAAGCTATGCATGCTGACACATGAGTGCCCGATTTTCTCCCGACCAATCGTCGAGGTATTCCTGGGCCTTAAGTCCACTTTTTTGTGACTCAGTTGATGACGACAAACCATATAAAACCAATAAACGCTTCTAAGATTCTTCGATCCGAGATGCTACAGCGCTCGCCTTTTGTCCGCACCCTGTCGCGATCGGTCCTCTACAGCGCTTTTAGAGGGTGCAATTTTAATTTCCCGCCGATCAAAACCCCGTTGAAAAACAATCTTCCCATTTTCCGAATACAAAATTATCGAGACTCGCGCTAGCGATGATCCTGTTCGAGGGTCCGCATAAGGGAGTTCGACCCGCTGGTTGTACTTAAATGATAAAGTCTCACCGTCACGATAATCAGCCGGTAAATCTCCATCCCCCAATCGTGTCTGCTTCGGATAAGCCCAGATGGAATTTTCACCCCGCTGATCGGTCATTTCCACAAAAACGAAAAGGTATCCTGAAAAACGGATCTCCGGAGCGTCTTTAATCAGTCGAAAGCTTACTGTTCCGCTGCTGCGATTTTTTGGCGCAGCAACAACTTCTTGCGCGTCAAAGTTGATAAGGTCTTGTGCGCCGGGATTACGAGCCGTTTGCGTCGAGGATCCGCCCACCGGCTCCGATCTATCCGATCTAGCTGCTACTCGCGGTTGCGCGACACCCTGGGTTCCCGGAGCTTCTTCTTCCTCATCCTCCCTCGCCGGAGTGCGAACCTCAGTTTTTGAGGAATCTTGCAACGACATCAGCGGACTTTCCGTCTCGGAGGGTTGCTCCGCCTTTGGCGTGGACCTGTTGGTCTGTTGTGCGGGCTGTCTTTGCCCTATGGCTGCCAATGTTGGCGTTTCACGCATTTCCTTCAGCCGCTTTTCTTGAACGCTAAGTGCAAGGTCCTTTTGCCTCAGTTCCTCCTTAAGAGCTTCCATTTTTTCAGACGAATCCGAACCAGCCGTCGCGGAGCCACCATTTACGCGAATTAAGGGACTTATCGAAAATACAGACAGCACTACAAGAACCACCAACGCGACGCATGCAAGTATGCATACGCGCATCCTGAAAGGCGTCAGGTCTATCTGCCGTGTATTTCCTGAAGCGCTAATGATGACTAGGGAGTGACCAGCCTTATTACGAGGCTTCGGAACCGGGATGGGAGGAAGGCCTTTATAGGGGAGACCATCTCTCCTCGATGATCCGGAAACCTTGTCCCTTCTCGCCAGCCAGGACCATAGTTTTCCAACCTTTATCACGATATTCGTCTCCCTGGAACGACTGCAAGAACTTCACCAGCCAGGTCCCGTCCGACTTCTTGATGTCCACTCGGTCTAGTTCCACCTGGATGATTCCGTACTTGCGGAAGAAATTTTGTTTTGACTTTAGGAACATCTTGTAATCCACTATTCCGTCCTTGAAATCTGGATGATACATTTTGATGAACCTGTCAAGATCCTTTTGCACCCAGGCGCGTTTCCACCTGTTGAGGAAATCCAAAATTTCTTTCCTTTCGCCCGAGGACATGCCTGATTGATGTAGGTCTTTATTCGATTTCGTTTGGTTAGGTTCGGAATTCCTCACGATCGGTTCAGCCGCCGGCTCGGGATGCCGCTGTTCCACAGCCCCTACAACCGCAGCTCCCACTCCCGCGCTGGGACCGACCTCCTGTGGTGGCACAAGGTTCGAACCCGCTGCATCGGCCCAATCCGTATTGGTCCGCGCGAACTTGTCCGCTGTTTTGCGCACCTCCAGTGAAGGTATTTGGCCGTACGCGGGCATCAACCGAGCAACAATTAATCTTTCCGGCTGCTTATCCGCGGCATACTTCTCATTAATATCCAGTTGCTGGCTGTCCGATTCCGGAGAATGGGACTTGGGCAGTTTTTCAAGTACAACGCCTCTTGACGGTGCAGCAGGCCGAGGCGTTTCTGTTTCTCCGTACTGGGATTGGTCCGGTTCGTCGGTGGAAACCAGACGAATGCGAAAATTGCTCTTCTCGTCAACCCCGGATTTTGAATTATCATTATTCATCCTGGCAAGAAGAGTTCGAGTTGGAAAAGCATCATCCACGGGCTGATGGTAATCCTCAGCATAAACCTTCAACTTTCCACCAGCGTCAGTTAGGTACAATATTTTTACACCGGTGCTACGGAAAGAATCCGAAGTATACAATTGAGTGAATATAGCCGTTACCAAACCATTCTGGCGGTAAAGATAAATATTTCCCAGTTTCACTCGAATTGACTTATAACGGTCATTTAGCTTTCGTTTCTTTTCTTTCCAGCCAGCAAAATCAAACCAGCCGCTTTGAAAGTTGTTGGAATAATGTCCCATGTAAGCATCGACATCCCGAGATCCCCACGCGGAGCGCCATGACTCGACAAAATCCCGTATTCGTCGCTCGTTCTCTAAGACAGTCGATCGCGGTACCATTATAATTTTATCCACCACAATGAGTGGAGTGCTCTGCAATCTGATAAACTGTGAAACCTTCGTAAGATCCTGGTTTTCCAGAGCGATACAACCATTAGAATCAGGCTTGCCGTTCAGTGGCTTATCGCGTCCATGAAGCCATATCCCATCCCCACTCTTGCCGTGACGTCGATCCACGAAATTCGGATAGTCCGTAGTAAATGCCCATAAACCATATTTTGCAGGGAGTGACCGTCCGTCTATAACGGAACAGAAGAAATAAACTCCTTCCGGCGTTTTCATATCACCGCGAACCCATTTATCGCCGTCGTTTTCTCCCGTAGAACATTTATAGGATTCAACAATCGAGGGCTGCCCATCTCGGATTTCCCAGACGCTCAACCGCTGCTGAGACTTGTCCACAATCAGGGCGTGAAAAGTCCCTTCGACCATCCAGTTCATGAGCGCTTGCGGGTACAAGGTCTCTTCCGCATGGGCGTCCGGCGCAAGCATAGTGACGGATACCCAGGTTATAAGCAAGAGTAGGCCGGCGCTGAGGCAGTTTCGCCGAACGGGGAATTTGTAAAGTTTAAGAGCCAACATACGCTTTTCTTTACAAGTACTTGGGCCAAAAGTCAAGAAGTTTTACATTAACTATTTGACACATATTATTGAAACTCTTACCCAAATATTCTCTTAAACGATTCGTCTACCCATCTTAGCGCAAAGTCCAGGTTGAATACCGATTCGATTTCGCTCGAATCCAGATGCTGCATAATCTCACCGTCCTGGAGGATAGCTGATTTGAACTCGGTTCCTTCTTCCCACGCTTTCATCGCGGCTCGCTGGACGATTGCGTAAGCCTCCTCTCTTGTGAGGCCCCGATCTACCAGCCGGATTAGTATGGCCTCCGAAAAAATGAGCCCGCCGGTAAGTGATAGATTTTTCATCATCTGATCTTCATATATTTTCATGTTTCTTATGACATCGGTTAAACGATGCAACATGAAATCCGCGAGACTAGTGGCATCCGGTGCTATGATCCGTTCCACCGAAGAATGCGAAATGTCTCTTTCATGCCATAGAGCAACATTTTCCATGGCGGACATCGCGTACCCGCGCAGTAACCGTGCGAGACCCGCTAGATTTTCTGTGAGGACAGGGTTCCGCTTGTGCGGCATAGCTGACGAACCCTTCTGTCCTTTGTGAAAGAATTCTTCCAGCTCCCCGACTTCAGTTCGCTGTAAGTGTCTTATTTCAACGGCAATTTTCTCGATACTCGATCCCATCAAGGCCAGAGAGGTAAAGTACGCCGCGTGGCGATCGCGCTGAATTACCTGGTTGGAAACAGGCGCGGGCTTCAGGCCCAATCTAGCCAATACCAATTCTTCCATTGCGGGATCCAGATGGGCATAGGTGCCGACCGCGCCGGACACCTTTCCCACCGCAATTGTTTCCAGCGCTGCATCCCACCGAACCAAATGGCGCGACATCTCAGCATAGTAAATCGCCAATTTAAGCCCGAAAGTGATCGGCTCGGCATGTATTCCATGGGACCGGCCCACCATCGGTGTGCGTCTATGCTCCAATGCCCGAACCTTGAGGGCATCCAGAAGATCCACAAGACCTTGGCGGATAATTAGTCCGGCTTCCTTGAGAAGTAGGGAAAGGGCGGTATCAACCACATCATATGAGGTAAGACCCCTGTGGATATAGCGAGAATCCTCCCCAACGTATTCCGCAACGCACGTGGTGAACGCTATTACGTCGTGCCGAGTGACGTTCTCAATCTCATCAATCCGTTTGGGATCAAAGCCGGCCCGAGACCGGATCCTTTCTACGCTCGCTTTGGGAATAATTCCGCGTTCCGCCCACGCTTCGCATACGGCAAGTTCGATATCCAGCCATTTGCGATAGCGGTTTTCCGGTTCCCAAATTTTTGCCATTGCTTCACGCGTGTAACGCGGTATCAATCCCCTATCCTTTCCAACCACTATTAAAGCGATACGGCAACTTCCTGAATTCCGGTCTCCCTGCTCGCCCCGGCGCCGAAACCAGATCTGAATTACAATAAACGGCCCGTCCCCGCCTCCCGTCGCTAAAAGCGGGACCCTGCTGAGCGAATCATTAAGAATATATATAAACAGGTTGCTGCCCGTGATACTTCGAGGATGCCAGCTTATCACAACCAGCGCGAACGTTGCAAATCCAAAGTGACAATATTTTAATAAGTTCCCGGATGTGGACAACGCAGCTAAATGCAGAAAATCTTCAATTCACCCGATATTTTTTGAAACACGTTGGGCTCTGAGACATCTAACTAAAAGAAAGAGAGTACTATCGCAGCCACTTACGAGGAAATGGAGGATTCTAGTTATGGCAAGTTCCAGTAAGGCTGAAAGAATTGTCAAAGATATGGAGCGGGATGCGCCTTACATGTATGAAGGGCTGTACGGCAATTTTCTGCGCAATTATATGGAATTCGACAAATCAAAATGGACATCTGACCTTTCCAATTATCTGACTCATGCGAACCAGGAGTGGGAAGATGTGGGATATGAAATAGCCTTGGTACTGTGGGAGAGATTTGAAAAGCGAATTTCCTGCTGAGGGAAACGGGCTGACTACAAGTTAAGAGACACTAATGAAGTATGCAACGTAAAAAGCCGGGCACGTAAACTGCGCCCGGCTTTTTCTTAAAATCTGAGATCAAGCCTTCCTGAGTTTCAAGCCTTCGCTTCACCCGAAGCGCTCTCTTCCGTTGCGACAGGCGCCGGAATATAGTTCGGCTGCACCGGATATTTCAGATTCCTGCCTGCCGATTTCGCCCATGTTATGGCGATAGTGCGATATCCCAGGTGCGCAAATTTTGAAAATGGCAGATAAAGCAAAAGCGTCAGGACGAACATGAGATGAATCGTGTACAGGATGTATGTTCCACCGATTGACCCCGACCAGCGTGCCAACTCTGTAAGAAGACCCGTTGCTCCCGTGCCGAAAATAGTAAACAGAAAGAACCAATCAAAATAAGAACTTGTTCCGGCCTGATCAGGCGCGGTTAATCTGCGAACCAGCATGATTGCTAATCCCAAAACGAAAGCCACGGCGCTGACGTTACCGAGGACCTTGATGGGAAGCGTCCCGGGCCCTCCGCGAGACGGTGGGTCAATGTGAAGAATATCTATATTAAAAGCAACAATGGCTGTCGTCACAAACAGACCGATCATTCCCCAAAAGACGAGAAGATGCGACGCGTAGCGAATATTGTTAGCTTCGCATTCTTTGAATGTGGTGTGAGGCAAAATCTCCGAGAGCCCTTCAATGAGACTGGGTATAAAAGGTTTCCGGCTGGTCTTTACCTCAATTACGCTGCTGGATTGCAATCTTTCCCAATACTTCCGAAGGCTCAGTACCAGAGAGATTACCGCAAAAATCAGCGCCAGGGTAAAAACTACCTGAATATATACGTAATCGATGAAGTGTCCGTAATGGATCGGCTTGGGAAAACTAAATCCATTGTTGAGATAAACCAGCGCAAGTACGATTATAATCGGAATCGCAACAGCGACTATCATAAGAGCGGGGGTTCCGACTAGCTTACCCAAAAACGAAGGCCATGAATACTGCTGGATGAGCATTTTACGAACAGCCTTCATGACATCTGCAGGGTACGCGCCTCGGGGACACTGTGTCGAGCAATCATTGCATTGATGACACAACCATACATCCGGATCGTTCAGGAGCCGATCTTTCATGCCCCACTGAGCCCAGATCATCTCTTTGCGCGGATAAGGATTATTATCCGGAGCAATACGGCATGCAACAGAGCATGTGGCGCATTGGTAGCACTTCTTAAGATCCCCTCCGCCGGCGTCTATAAGATCTTTGGCAAACCGAAGGTCTGGTTCTGCAACGAATTCGTTCGCCATGAGTAAGCCTCCTTAAAAACCTTTGTAGGGGTTTGGTTCGAATTCAGCGAGTTTCTCCATAAACTCGTCCACTATTTTCGGAATCTTTGAATATTCATCTATAGCTAATTGCTCAACTCGGATGCGTTCCGGTTCAAGTACCAACCGCTGGAGAGTTTCAGTTATTTTGCCCATACGATACTGCGCTAGCTCGCTTCCTTTCACAAAATGGCACTGGTAATCATCACCGTATTTGCATCCGATTAACAGAATGCCGTCTATGCCTTTTGATAGGGCATCGGCTATCCAGACCATGTTAATGTTTCCCAGGCATCTCAGTGGGATAAACCTCACAAACGAACTGTACTGATATCTATTGATTCCGGCCATGTCTATAGCAGGATAGGCATCATTTTCACAAATAAATGCCACTACCCGCGGCTTTTCGTCATCTGCGTCGGGAACATTGATGGATTTAACCATGGAACCTATCATTTCCACAGAATGGTCCCTGAATGAGATGATGCGCTCCGGACATGAACCCATGCATATGGCGCATCTCCGGCAGCGGGTCGGATTAGGCAGCGGTGTTCCGTCCGGTTTTTCATCATAAGCCCCAAACGGACACTCTTCCGTGCATCGCTTACACTGGGTGCACCTCTGGGTAAAAATCTCCGGGAAGGACTCATCGCCTGCCCTGGGATGAACCGCTTTGCCCTGAGCAACCAACTCCACGCATTGAATCGCCTTCAATGCCGCTCCGGTAGCATCCGTCTCGCAACTCATGAAATCCATGGGCTGCCTGACACACCCTGCAGCATAGATCCCCGTCCGTTGTGTCTCATAAGGGAAACATATGAAATGGGAGTCGTTGAACCCGTAAGGATTCTGCGGCAAGAAAGGTCCTTGTCGATACTTGAGATTCAGAATTGCGGCATCTTTGGTGGTGGGGATCATTCCTGTGGACAACACCACCATGTCTGCATTGATCCGCAACTTCTTTCCCAGCAAAGTATCCTTAAGCTCAATATTAAGACCGGAAGAGCCATTGGTGACGCTCAGAGGCGTCCCCTTGGACAAGAAAACACCTGGATCATCCTGCATTGCCTGATAGAATATTTCGTACTGACCCGGAGTCCTCATATTCTCATAGAAAATGTAAGCTTTTCCCTCCGGGTTGGCTTTTCGCACGTACTGGGCCTGCTTCAGAGTTATCAAGGAAGTTATTGACGAACAATAAAGGAACGGATGCTCATCTTGCGGGCTTATTGCGTCAATAAAAGCAACGGAGCTGACTTCTTTTCCGTCGGATGGCCTCTTGATCGTGCCCTGAGCGGCCAATTCTTCCATTTGGACATTAGTAATGACATCGGGATATTTCCCGTATCCCAAATGTTCGCATCCGGTTGGCTCCTCCGGCCGCCATCCTGAAGCAAGAATCACAGCGCCCACTCGAAAAGCTTCATGAGGAAATTCTTTGGGCTCTTCGACTTCTTCGGCCGCAGCTTCGGGCTGTGCCTCGGCAGCAGCTGCGGGCTTCTTTTCTTCCTCACCACCAGCGGCTTCTCTGGCCAACTTGGCAGCGAGCCATTCGTTTTGCTCTTTAACGAGCCTCTCGTTCCACGGTCCATCCGGCCTTACGATCACGTCAAACATACCAGGCGCGCCGGAAATACTGTAGACTCTATGGCCGGTAAAAACTCTTATCTTGTCGCTCTTATTTACCGCTGAAATCATTTCCTGAGCCGGTGAATCAACAGTTTCCGTGTATGGAGGCTTGCCGTTGAATACCTTATGGAATTTGTTGGCCCAACCGCCCAGTTGAGGTTCCTTTTCGACCAAATATACCTGTGATCCGGCTTTAGCAGCATCGAGAGCTGCTCTTAGGCCAGTAACACCACCGCCGATAATCAGAATGCTCTTATCGACAGGCTCCATGAACGGAGGTCGATCCTCGTACTTGCCGGTTTTTGTTATCACCATTCTCATATAATCTTCGGCGAGCATCTGCGTATCTTCATCGTTTGCAGGATGGCTCCAAATAACATGCTCCCGAAGATTAATTCGTTCGGTGATTATACCGTCGAACTTAAATTCCTGTTGGAATACCCTAGCAGAAGGCCCTGCAATGATTACGGCAGTCAATTGCTGATCCGCTATGTCATCCTTGATTTCAGCCAATTTATCTGCGGTGTTCCAGTACGCGCCTGCCTTGCAAACAGGAACATTGAATTCATCGTTTGCTACAGCGGACAGGGCTTCGACGTCAAGGGATTCGCCAATGCCATATCCTGTATCAATATAGACTCCGATCCTATGTTCCATGGCTTACCTCCCTACCGTATCCTGAAGCGCTTTCAATGCGGCTCCTGTAGCATCCTGCAAACAGGTGCCGACATCCATCGGTCTCTTTGAGACCCCCGCTGCATGTATGCCTTCATCTGACACCACGAATCCGAATTCGTCGTAAGATACTCCCGGAGCTGGAATCTTTTCGATACTGGTGTTCGGTTGCATGCCGGTTGCAAGGACAGCCATGTCAAAGGTTCTTCGTATCTTGTTGCCTGATAGTATATCCTCTCCTTCCAAAATCACGTCCTTGGTCACCGGATCCTCAGTTATATTCACGATCTTGCCTTTTGTCAGAATGATGTTCTCGTCCTTCGTGACCCTGTCGTAGAAGAACTCAAATCTGCCGTACGCCCTCAAATCTATATAGAAAATCTGAGCCCGAGAATCGGGGTTGTAGTCTCTTAAATAGGTGGCCTGTTTCAACGAAGCCAAGCAGCAAATTGATGAACAGTATGGAAGATGATTTCTGTCTCTCGACCCGGCACATTGCACAAAGGCCAGGTTGTTAACTCTTTTTCCATCCGACGGTCGAACTATTTCCCCTTTGGTAGGCCCATTGGCAGCGGCCAGCCGTTCCATCATGACATTTGTTATGACGTTCGAGTAACGTCCGAAGCCGAGTTTGTCGAGTTTAGCGGCATCATACGGCTTCCAACCTGTGGCCCAAACAATAGAATCCGCCTGGACCTCAAATGTTTGAATTTTTGCATTAAGATCTATATCTATTCCCTTGGACTTGCATGACTCTACGAACGTATTGAACTCGCCCGAACCGTCAATTCGTTTCAGCGCCTCTCTATCGGCTACGAGATTCATCGGGTAGGCCATTTCGTAAGGAAGATGGACTGCTTTAATACTGTCCATGCCGTAATTGAAATCATTAGGAATCTCTACCGGGCAATCCTCGACACATTTACTTGTCGCTGATTGATCCGAGACATATCTTGGAGACACTTTTATAGTCGCCGAATAATTCCCCTTGGCGCCTGAGATATTTTCTACCTCTGCCGAGGTGTACACCTTGATAGCGGGATTTCCTCGGATCCGTCTAAAATTAATTTCTAATCCGCACGTGGGAGGACAAAGCTTGGGAAAGTATCTATGCAATCTGGCCACACGACCTCCCAAATATGGGAGTTTCTCCACCAGGATAACTTTGCAGCCTGCCTCCGCGGCTTCGACCGCGGCAGTAATCCCACTAATGCCGCCTCCAACCACGAGTACCGGTCTTTTCTCCAGCCATGCTTGCCTCCCTGAAACGGAGATGAGAGGGTACCGTTGCCCCCCTCCATCCCGCTTGATCGTTCTCTAATAAAACTCCGGGTGCAGGCAAAGGCACCCGGAGCGTTTCGAGAAACCAGTTATGGTTAGTTGACTATTGAAATGACAGGAACCTTCTTGAATTCCCATTTGCCGTTCTTATACGAGCAATTGACGAAGACCTTCCAGTTCGCCTCATCCAGTGTGGGCTTGTCGCTGCGGAAGTAGTATCCCGGCCAACGGGTCTCTTCACGGAAGAGAATTGTTCGAGCGTGAGCTTCCGCCTGCCACAGTCTCTGGATATTTTCATGGCATCTCAGCAGATCGTGCAGATCGGCCGCAGCCAGTTTCTCGGAATCTTCCTTCAAATATCCCAGAAGCTCCAGAGCCCTTTCAAGCTTCTTATCGTTCGTTTTGAAACCTGAGGTCACGCCGCCGACATACTCATCCATGATTTTCTGCAAGCGGAACATGAACATCTTGGGCCGGCAGAATTCCGGATTGATCTCAGGATCGCTGGATTTCGCGGCATGTTCTGCAAATATGTCGAGAGGCTTCAGGATCTGAGCCTTTAGCTCATTCACCTTGGCGGCATCGACGTTAGGCAGGGTGTTATTATCCATCACGAATCGCACCATGGACTTCCCGGCAGCCCGCCCTTCGGCATGGGAACCGGTAGAGAACTTATGGCTGGAAGCGCCGGATGCGTCGCCCGCACAGAATAGACCCTTTACCGTGGACATATACTCATAGCCCCAGAAGTACTCTTTCGGAGCGAGGTCCTTGGGTCCGCTCACCCATGCGCCGGAAGCGCCGGAGTGAGATCCGATGAAGTACGGCTCGGATGCCGCTATTTCCGAGGACTTCTCCTCAGGCTGCACGTTAGTGCCGGCCCAAAGAATTGCCTGCGAAATCGTCATGTCGAGGAAGTCTTCCCAGGCTTCTGAATCGAGTTCCTTCATCTTCTTCTTGAACTCTTTGGGGTCGTCCTTGAACTGTTCGGCTATCTTCTGAATGGCCTCCTCGGTTCTCATGTAGATCGGTCCCAGGCCAGCGAACTCGTCGAGCATTCCCAGCCAGTTACGCAGGTTGGCGGGAATGGGCTTCACTGCTCCGTAGGAGCCCCACTTCCCAAGCTCGTCCTTGTGCTCGACCATGTACTCGCCGCCGTAGGCGTTCGTCGCACGGGACTTGAACAGGAGGAACCATGCGCCGACCGGCCCGTAACCATCCTTGAAACGAACAGGGATGAAACGGACTTCCTGGCAGGTCTGCTCTGCGCCGGCCAATAGGGTGAAAGCCAAGCTTGAGCCTGTGTTCCAGGGTGGATACCATGCACGGCCAAGACCTTCTCCTACGCTCCTGGGCTTAAACACGTGAACAGCGCCGCCCATGGCCGCCATTACGGCTTTGGCCTTGAACACATAGAACTTGTCTTCACGGGTGCTGAATCCAACAGCGCCGGCGATCCGATCACCATCCATTAGCGGATATGTGATGAAAATGCGCTCGAAATACTCGCCGCCATTTTCAGCAAGCGCGTTCTTCGCGGCCTCGGCGATCACCACCTTGTAGGACTCACCGTTGATCATGAGCTGCCAACGACCCTCATGAACGTACTTACCCTGCGCATCCTTCCAGATAGGGAGACCCCATTTTTCGAATAGATGCACAGTGGAATCCACGTGACGAGCAATGTCATAGACCAGATCCTCACGGGTGATCCCCATAAGGTCATTGCGGACGTAACGCACATAGTCTTCGCAGGTGTTGTCTCCGCTGTTCAGGTCTACATACTGGTTGAGGGCCGACAAGCCCATTGCCACTGCGCCGGAACGATCCATGGCCGCTTTGTCCACAAGGGTGACCTTCAGACCGTTCTTCTTGGCCCAGTAAGAGGCCTCGACAGCAGCGCCACAAGCAGCCATACCTCCGCCGCATATAAGAATATCAGTGGTGACTTCTACAGTCTCGAAATTCGCCATATTTATTTCCTCCCAAAATTACTTCTTTATTGTCGGGAGCTCTTTTAGCCTCAAGGCCTCGGGCTCGTTGTAAAGGCACTGGCTGGCCAGGTCGGTCGTGACCTCGCCAAAACCGCCATCAGGTTTGGCAGTACCTTCCGGAGTCGTCCGAATCGGGAACTTGAAACGCTTTATCATTCCGTTGCGGAACTTAACAGTCCACATGATGTCTTCGGAACCCCGAAGCGGTACGACTGACGCTGCCCATGGGAACGAAGTCCGCGTAACCCCTGACGTCAATGGCCTGCTGAGGGCATATCTTAACGCAATTATAGCATTCCCAGCAGAGTTCCGGCTCTCTATTCCAGGCTTTCATTTTTTCTTTGTCAAGGGCCATTAGATCGTTCGGGCAGATGTACAGGCAAGCAGTCTTGTCCTGACCCTTGCATCCATCACATTTTTCCATAATAACGAAGCTTGGCATGAACTAACCTCCTAGGTTTAGTTAGGCTTTTAAGTTGATCTTTTGCCCTCTGGGGCTTGTGTTATAAGGCGTTATTGCCCGAGACCCTCCTTTCTATATGTAGTCGTTGCGGCCTCTGACCAAGGTGGATGCGGCACAAACAGTTATTTTCAGAGTAATTATGTCCTGAGCGCCACACTCATTCTCACCCCAGCCACCGGAACCAATTCCCGACTTTACGTTCTGGCGAGCTCACGGCCAAAGACCGCAATCGTTCGCCGCTCTGGTACGTCCCTCCCGGCTGTTCCTGACCAGAACAGGTCTTCACTGGCTCTTGAATTTTAGAGCAGGTATGGGGTCTTCCTGCGACCGACCACATACGGAACAAGAAGTCTAAATTAAATCAAATTCAGTAGGAGAGTGTCAAGAACATTTTGATATATAAATCGGGCTTTTTTGTTCACGAAATTAGGAGGCGCCGGACTTGTCAGTCACATGTTTACATGTTAACATGGAAAATTACGTAAAGGAGCTTCAATCCATGATTAATCCTTTAAGAAACGATCCGTGCCCATGCGGAAGCGGACTTAAATATAAAAAATGTTGCTTGAAAAAAGCCCCGCAAAGTCAAAATTTCAACCCTGAGTCGGATGGGATTCGAGCCCGAGCTTTCAAGGAAATGTCTCAAGAAAATTTTGAAGAAGCTATCCGTCTTTTTCAATCCTGCCTGGAATTTTCATCTGAACGTTATCAAATTTTCGAAGCTATGGCAGCTTGCCATGATGGTTTGGAAAATTATTCTTCGGCCATGGAATATTATACTAAAGCGCTTGAAAATTCACCGATATCTTCTCACAGGGAATTGCACTACCGCCTTGGAGTAGCCGCCGGCTGTGCGGAACAATTCGACCAAGCGCTTTCTGCATTTAATAAATGCCTTGAATATCATTCTTCTGAGGCCATTAAAAATAATTTACTGGGAATCTTAAAAATAATAGACGATATCCGCAATGGAAAACTCGATCCTAGCTTCTTCAGAGTTCGCGTACAACTGCAACGAGCTTTTTCCGATATGGAAGCTGAAAACTATGAGGCGGCGGCTGCACGCTTGGAGAAACTTGCTGCGATAGATCCCGAGAATTCGACGATTTTTTATAATCTCGGCGTCGCTTACACATTTCTGAAGAAGGAGGAAGAAGCTTTAACTCAGTTCCAGAAATCGGTGGATCTCAATCCGAATTATGCCCAAGCTTGGTACAACCTCGGCCAGATATCTCTCATAAAGAAGCGTGATGTGTCTTATGCGTTGCACTGTTTCGAACGTGCAACTTTGGCTCGGCCGGATTATACAAGCGCTCATCATCAACTTGGTATCGTTTTCGAATTGCTCGGAGACAAAGCAAGGGCCCTATCCAGTTGGAAGGCCACCCTGGAACTCGATCCTGAAAATAAGGCGGCAAAAGAAAATATACGCCGCCTGGAGGCGGTTCAAACAGAAGGCGCCTCAGCGCAAATCAATTGAAAGGAATTTAGATGAAAATAAGTGAACCGACGAGCCGGTGCGATCGGCGAATTATGACCTGGGATAATACTTTCAATTTTTCCTGCCGGCCCGGAATTGATTGTTTCAACTCCTGTTGTCGGGATGTGACTATCTTTTTGAATCCTCTCGATGTAGTCAGATTGAGAAAAGCCCTGGATATCCCATCGACAGCCTTTCTGCACAAATTTACCGACATGGTAATATCGCCGGCGAGTGGGTTACCTGCCGTGGTCCTCAAAATGGGCGCCGACGAGCAGAAAAAATGTCCGTTTGTTACTGAGAAAGGCTGCGATGTATACGAAAATCGGCCATATTCGTGTCGACTTTACCCCCTGGATACCGAGCAAGGAGTCGAGTATTCCTTTATCGTGCAGCCGGATAAATGTCACGGCCTTAACGAAACTGACGAATGGACTATCGAACGCTGGAGAAAAGAGCAGGGTCTTTACGCCTACGATGATCTCGATCATAATCTCAAAGATGTCATGTGCGCGGACGAAGTATGGGAGCAAAAGATTCAAGATTCGCGGATGCAGGACATGTTTATGATGGCAATTTACGATGTAGACCGTTTTCGGGAATTCGTATTTGAAAGTTCGTTCCTAACAAAATTCCATGTTGATGACGATATACTGGAAAAGATTCGCGAGGACGATGTTGCGCTTCTTTATTTTGCGGGGCAGTGGCTTCGTTTCGCGTTTTTCGGGAAGAAGGGATTCTTGAAAATCGACCGGGATTATCTTGACCAGAAGAAACAGGTAGTTCTCGGCGGAAAAAGGTAGAGGTCATGAAAGGCTTTATCTTCAAAGTAGTAATAATTCTATTCAGTTCGTTCTTGTGGCTCTCGTTGGCTGCCGCAGATTCCGTTGATGAGCATCTCAAGAATTTGAAGAGTGAAGACCCGGAAATCAGGGCCAAGGCTGCCTACGAACTGGGATGTGGATGAAACAAGCCAGCGAGGGCGGTTCCGCCTCTCATCGAAGCTCTCAAAGATAATAACGCGAAGGTCAGGAAGAATGCCGTCGAGTCATTAGGTTTTTTCCCTCGAGAAAGCGCGGATACTATTCCGGCCTTGTTAGGACGTCTTGAGGATAATGATGTGGAAGTGCGCCGTGCGGCCATTCTGGCCGTGGGCAATCTTGGAAAAGGCAATACTAAAGTAGAAGAGGCTCTGACAAAATTCACTCAGGATCCAGACCCTGTCACCCGGCTTGATGCTGTAGTTGCGATGGCGGAATTGGGAAAAATGGATTCGTCTGTGATTCCTACCCTATTGATCGCATTGGGCAACGAGAAAGAGACCACAGTTAGAGCTGCTACAAAGGTCCTGCGCTCATTAGGCGAAGAAAAACCGCAAGATGTGCTGCCGGGTTTGATGGAAATTTTGGAGAAGAAACAGCTACCTGCGGCTGTGAATTCAGTTAGGGTTCTTCGAGGCATGAAATCCCAGGCTGTCGAGGCGCTCCCCCGTATCGCTGCGCTGTACCCGAATGTCAAAGCCCAAGATAAAAGGGAAATACTGGACGCTCTTACAGCCATTGATGCCCAAGGAGAAGTTGCGATACCTGTGCTGGAGGAAGCCTTGAAAGAGCCTTCACCGTCAGATCGAAGAGAAGCTCTTCTGGGACTGATGAGATTTCGCACCAAGGCAAATCTCTTCATGGATTCATTAATAGACGAGCTCAAAGATACTGATCTGGAAAACAGGCTATTTGTAATAAACATTATCAGAGGCCTTGGTCCACAAGCAGAAAAGGCTATGCCCGCTATGAAAGCACTTACGGAAGATCCGGAACCGCAGGTGCGCAGCTCGGCCGTTAATGCTCTCGCACTGTTTGGAACATCGCCGGGGGTAGTCCAGACTATCGGAAAGCTACTCAGAGACCCCGATCTTCGCGTCAGAATCGCTTCAATTGGGGTTCTAAGGCGCTTGGGTCAAACAAAGCCGGAGCTAGTGGTACCGATTCTTCAGAGCGCCCTTGAATCGGAAAAGAATGACGCGGCGAAGCGATCTATTATGGGAGCACTGGATACGCTCAATAAAGTCTCGTCAGGCCCTGCTACGCCGCAATCGGTTCAACAGCAGAATCATAACTGATGGAACAAGACATTTAAGAGTTTTTGCGGCGGGGTTCGGGGAGGGGCTTTTTGCAAAAAGCCTCTCCCCGTTCTTCCACGTCCCCAGGGCGGACACACTGGTCCGCGCCGTACACGACCATCCGACCGGTGGGCGCCTCAGATGTCCAGGTCCTGCACTTCTCGGGCGTGCTCCTTTATGAACAGGAACCGGCGCCTGACGTCTTTTCCCATAAGAGTATCGAAGGATTCGTGGGTCTTGTCTTCATCGTCTATGCTAATTCGCAAGATTTTGCGGGTCTCGGGGTCCATGGTGGTCATCTTCAAGGTCGGGGCGTCCATTTCACCAAGACCCTTGAAGCGTTGAATTTCAACTTCTTTGCCATTACGAGTCTTTAGAAATTTTTCCTTTTCATTATCCGAAAAAACATAACTGATTCTCGACTTTTTTCCGGAACCTACGGCTATCCTATAAAGAGGCGGCATTGCTAAATATACATGTCCTTTTCTGACCAGTTCCGGAAGAAAACGATAAAAGAACGTCAGCAGCAATGTGGCAATATGATGACCGTCAACATCCGCGTCGGTATTGATTATGATTTTCCCATAGCGCAGCCGCGAGTAATCGAACGATTTGCCCATACCGGTCCCGACGCTCTGAACAAGGCTCTGGATTTCCTTATTGGCTTTCAGTTTTTCACCGGAAGCCTGCTCCACGTTGAGGATCTTGCCTCGTATCGGTAGTATGGCTTGGAACCGACGATCGCGGGCTTGTTTGGATGAGCCGCCTGCACTATCGCCTTCAACTATAAACAATTCGGTATTCTCGACTGATTGCAGGGAACAGTCCGCCAATTTGCCGGGGAGCGTAAGCCGTCGCGTAGCAGCTTTTCGCGTTACCTGGTCTCTCGCGGCTCTGGAAGCTGCCCTAGCTTGTGAGGCAAGCACCACTCTGCCGGCCAATGCAGCGGCCTGGGTCGGATTCTGATGCAACCACGTTTCCAGGGCATTCCGCACCAGCGGTTCCACCTGCTGTGCCGTTTCGCTTGTAAGCCGTTCCTTTGTCTGGCCCTGAAATTCCAGATTCCCGTGCAGATAGACCGAGATTATTGCCTGCAAGCCCTCCCTCACGTCCTCGGCTGAGATCCCCTTTAGCCCTTTGGGAAGACCATTTCGTTTTTCGATGTATGCCCTAACCGCCCGAGTTATTCCGTTGCGAAATGCTGTTTCGTGCGTGCCTCCGTTCGGAGTGGGTATTGAGTTCACGAACGACAGAATCCGATGAGAGGTCTGCTCGGTCCACGCCATCGCGATTTCTACCTGCAGATCGTTCTTATAGGAATAATAGAATGGCTGAGCATCAATTAGAGTACGATCGTGGACCAATTTTTCGAGGAAGTCAGAAATTCCACCTGGATAGCAAAAGGTCTCAACAGTATTCTGAGCCTCCTCGGCGAATGTGATAGTGAGGCCCGCAATAAGGAATGCCTTTGTCCGGAGTCGCTCTCGAATCAGATCTGCTGAAAATGTTCTGTCCGTGAATATTTTTGAATCGGGCAGAAATACTACCTTCGTTCCTGTATGCCCGGAACCGGGAACCTGCTGTAACGGGGAAGCGGATTTTCCTCTCCGAAACTCTTGTCGATACCGCAAGCCCTTGCGCTCGACTTCAACGACCATTTTTTCGCTCAGGGCGTTTACCACCGCGGCGCCTACACCGTGCAGACCACCGGCGACCTTGTAAGCGTCGTCATCGAATTTTCCACCCGCATGGAGATTGCAGAAGATCGTTTCTACCGTGTTCTTTCCCGTGGTCGGATGTTTCTCTATAGGCATGCCGCGACCTGTATCGGCAACGGACACACTTCCGTCAGCCAGCAAAATGACATCTACTCGGTCACAATGTCCGTTAAGGGCTTCATCCACACTGTTGTCCAGGACTTCCCAGACAAGTTGATGCAGACCCTCCGGCCCGGTTCCACCTATGTACATGCCCGGTCGCTTGCGGACCGCTTCCAATCCCTTCAATACCTGAATAGTTTTAACTGTGTATTCGCTCATGCCATATAACCTTCGTCTCGGGACAACCGTCTTAAAGCGGAAATGGACTCGGCCACTTTCTTGCCCCGAGTGCTCCTATTAGCCATTGGAATATCCGCGGCTTCCAGTATCTGCTCCTTACCCTCTTTTGAATCAATCTGAAGACTATCTCCTATATTCATCAATGTTAGCCCAACCACATGGGATTCCGGGGTTACTTTGATCATGCGTACGCCCTGTCCCGGTCCAGCGAGAATAGGAACTTGATCGACGGAAAAAGCAAGCATCCTCCCCGAATCAATAGCTATGGCGACCACCTGTCCGTCCTCAGGAATTGCCGCGACTACTTCATCGGTTTGAGCCAAGCTGACAAGTTTCCTGCCCGAACGTTTGGTAGACTCCCTCAAAATACTATAATCAAATCGGAACCCTTTCCCATTGCGGGTTATAAGAATACCCCTTTCGAGAACCGGAACCGAAAAGCCTTCACCCGGAGAATCCGCCCTATCCTGCTCGAGGCTTCCGAACAAGAAATATTGCGGGGAACCATCTCCGTCGGAATCAACAGAATCGCTCGGCAGGTCGAGCATTTCCGGTTTTTCGCGTGGCGGAGAAATGATTGTATCGGGCGCAATGAATCCCACTGCAAACTCGCCGTCTACAAGCCCGAAAAGGCTGTTGATCGGCTCTCCAAAGCCTGTGCTCGGCGGAATATCCAATGCCCTGGTTACATAAACCTTCCCGAGATTCGAGAAAATCGCCACAGTGAACCCTGTGTTCACTCTTACGTGGCCCAGAAGACTGTCGCCTTCACGGAGTTTTACTGTCGTGTGGTCTTCGATTTCGGTCTTTACGCGGCGGATCCATCCCTGGCGGGATAGGATTACTGTGACGTCCTCATGTTCCACGAACTCGTCCGGATTATATGCTTGTGCAGGGGCTTCCTCTTGCGCCATGATCTTTGTGCGGCGTTTGTCACCGAATTTAGTCACTATTTCGGCTAGTTCGCTGTCCACAATCTTCCATATTCTGGTCTCACTTGCCACATCACGAGCAATTTCAGACGCTTCAGTCTTCTTGGCTGCGAGTTCATCCAGCACTTTTCCGATTTCCAGGCCAACCAATTTGTAGAGACGCATCTCCAAAACCGCGTCGACTTGTTCCGAGTCCAGAGCGAAACCGGCTTTAAGTCCTTCTTCAGCCTGTTTTCGGGAACCCGCGGACCGGATTATGCGAAGCGCTTTGTCTAAATCGTCAAATAATGTCTTAAACCCTTCCAGAACATGGATTCTTTTCTGGAGAATTTCCAATCGGTACTTGAGTCTTAAAATGGTTTTTTCGTATCTGAAATCTAGAAAATAATAAATAATCCTATCGAGCCCTAGCCGTTCAGGCGCGCCCAGCGGCGTGATCGCTATATGGTTGATCGGGAAATTGATTTGTAAATCACTGTGCTTGTAGAGAAAGGCCATCATCGACTCAGCGTTAACATCACCGCCGCGTAGCTCAAGCACTATTCTTACATCCTGTGTGCTTTCATCACGGACGTCATGGATATTTCTAAGCTTTTTATCTTTTATTAGTTGAGCAATACGCTCTATCAATCTGGATTTGTTTACTGAATAAGGAATAGAGGTAACGATAAGGTTTGTCTTACCCCTCCCGGCGGATTCCAACTCAAATGTGGCTCTGATCTTAATAAATCCGTGACCCGTTGCATACACTTCCGCCAAGTGCTTGGGATCTTCAAGTATCTCGCCGCCCGTAGGGAAATCCGGTCCCTTTATGTATTTGAGCAATCCTGAGGTATCAAGATCCCTATTGGTAATCGCCGCCCTACACGCAGCCAATACTTCAGTTATGTTGTGCGGCGGAAACGAACAGCTCATCCCCACGGCAATCCCGGATGAACCATTTAAGAGAAGATTCGGAATCGCGGATGGCAGAACATCCGGCTCCTCACCCATAGCATCATAGGTCGGGTGGAATTTAGTGGTGCCCTGGTCGATGTCCCGCAGCAGGAGTCCGGCGAATGTGCTCAGGCGTGTCTCGGTATAACGCATAGCAGCCGGTGAGTCGCCGTCCAGAGAGCCGAAATTTCCCGAGCCTTCTATAAGAGGATACCTCAGGCTGAAATCCTGAGCCATCCTTACCATAGCTTCGTATGCCGCTTGATCGCCGTGGGGATGATATTTTCCAATAACTTCACCTACAACAGCCGCTGATTTGCGCATTCTGGCTGTTTCTGTTAACCGCATGCTCTGCATGGCATATAAAATACGACGGTGAACCGGCTTCAGGCCATCCCTTACGTCCGGCAAGGCGCGCGAAACTATCGTTGAAAGAGCGTATGCGAGATAGCGTTTTTCAACCTCATACCGTAAGACGGCCTCGTTCTTGGCGGCCTTTGTCTCAGGTTTATTTTGATCAGCAGATATCATTTCAATCACTTTTCTATTCAAGACGGTTGGACGTACCCGCCCGTTCCGGGGAACAGAACATATCCAAGCCGCGCGGTTTAATCCAACATAAAATCACTTTTCCCATAAAATTAGGCACCTAGAAGAAAGCCGTTCTTATAATAACCATTTGAATGTGTTTGGGTTAGTTTGATATATTGGCGGAGTCATAAAGGGCCGTGCCGTATCATGAGTCATTCCATTATTTGTGATATTTCGGAATTGCTCTTTTGCCTCAAATTGGGACCTCGTCCTAACTTACCTGGGTAAATCACACGCGTGTATCCGGGTAGCAGTTTGAATTCCAAATTTTATAGGGAACGATGAGAGAAGGACCGGGTCCAAATTAAGACATATTCACCTTGGGATTTGCCGACAAGGGTGGTCCGTTCCTTTCCAAATTTAACGAGAAGTGACGGGGAACTATTCCCGTCGAGGAGAATTCATGGAAAAGCGCAAGATAACGGCCCGCGAAGTCCTCAAGGACGTGCAAGCAGGAATGAATGATACCGCACTGATGAAGAAGTACATGCTTTCAGCGCAGGGCCTTCAAAGTGTATTCAATAAGATGATCGAAGCGCGCATAATCACCGAGGAGGAAGTGGACGGGCGAGTCCCACTATCTGAAAGAACAGTTGATATTGGTTTGTTCATCTGCCCGGCTTGCGGAAATATACAAGGAAGAGAATTCACTGTGTGCCCCAGATGTGATTACACAGCCCCGGGGCAGGGAAAAAAGTCAAAGACTTTGAGGACCTCTCCAAAAAAATCAAAATCTCGGCCGAGTGGAGAGTCTTCCGCGCCATATTACAGGAGTTCTCTGGGCGGAGAATCAGTTGTATCGTCTCGCGTCGTCGAACCGGATGACGCGGGTCAAACCCGGACGAAGATAAAACCCGATCTGCGCAGTATAATCAGGTATTGCCGCATTTTGGGCATAAGCGCGTTGCTGGTGTACATTCTGGTTGGTGTTGCTCTGCTGATAATGATCCAAATTTCTGCAAACCAAGGATTACTAACTGCCGTTCAATCGATTTTAGGCGTTTTAATACTCGGATTGCCTGCCATCATCACCGGATTTGCCATTTTTGTTATATTGCGGGCGCTTGCAGCGTCAATGGCAATTTTGCAAGATATCTCAGATCAGGCTCAAGACTAGTACGTCAACATCTCATCTTAACGGCAACTTAGCTAACGGACCCTAGCGCCAGGCTGTATTTCCGTTCGAGGTTGGCGTTGATATAGGTTTACCCAACGGTTGTGCTCTGCAAGACTGCTTGAAAACTGGTGTGTTCCGTCGTTCTTTGCCACAAAATACAAATAGTCCACATCCGCCGGTTTAACTGCGGCGATTAGCGATTCTCGTCCTGGGTTTGCTATCGGTCCAGGAGGTAGGCCATCGACTTGATAAGTGTTATACGGCTGCTTGCGATCCAAATCGGATCGCATGATCTTGGAACCCATGGGTTTGATCCCGTAGATGACGGTCGGATCTGATTGAAGGCGCATTTTATATTTAAGACGATTGTGAAAAACTGCTGAAATCAACTCATGCTCCGACGGCCTTGCCTCTTTTTCGATGAGCGACGCAAGTGTTACAACTTGTCCCATGGTCCATCCGGATTGCTCCATTAGCGAACGAACATGTTTGTCATAAACTTGGTGGAAGTGTTGAACCATTCTGCGGATAATTAGCTCCCCGTCAGCCTTCTCGGAATACCTGAAATAATAAGTATCCGGAAAAAGATACCCTTCCAAAGAGTCCCCGTCCACGGCCAATTCTTTCAAGAAGGCCTTATTGCGGCCTAATGAAAGGAATTCATCGCGTGACATTAACCCTAGCTGCTGGAAGATATCGGCAATTTGAAATATATTGTACCCTTCCGGCACAGTGAGAGATATCATTAGAGTCTTACCCGAAATCAACAGGTCCAGTACATCTCCCGCATCACTACCGGTTTTTAAATCGTAGTCTCCTGCCTTTATGTTCCTCTGTTCACCCCTTATCCATGCTACCAATTTGAAAATCAGGCGATTGGAGATAATCCCTTTTTCCTGAAGAATAGTCGCCACTTGGGAAACCGAAGCCCCTTTGGGAATGGTGACGATGACTTCCTGGCCGGCGCCCACATTTTCGGTTGTTCTTTGTTGAACAAGTTCATCGAGAAAACGGGGAATTTTAGTGTACACAAAGTATGTAGCTACCCCCAGGCCAATCAGTATTGAAATTGTAACTAAACCCTTCAATATTGAAACAATGGAGACTCTCATGAGTTCGGTCTTTCCTTTACTTTTTGCCTGTCCAGATACCCCTGGAGAATTAGGACCGCGGCAAGTTTGTCGATAACTTTGCGTCTCTTGGATCGGCTCATGTCCGCTTCGAGCAGCACGCGCTCTGCCGCGGCAGTCGACAATCTTTCATCCCATTCTCGTATCGGTATAGTTACCTGTTGTTTAATAGTTTGTATGGTAGCCCTCACCTTCTCCGCTTGCGGCCCTTCAGTGCCATTCATATTATATGGAATTCCCACAACAATTTCTTCGGCACTATATTTTTCCGTTAATCTGAAGATCGCCGCGGCGTCTTCCTCAGGGCTCTTGCAGCTTATGGTTTCCAGGCCCTGGGCCGTAAAACCCAACTCATCACTAATGGCGACTCCAATTCTCTTTGAACCGATATCAAGCCCGAGAATTCTCACCAATGGTCTCCTGCAACCGCTACTGCTCGCTAATCCGCCGCTTCGGGGGCTTACCTTTATTTAATTCTTGCGCTCATGTCAAGAAGCGGATGAAAGTACTCCGGCTCTAATAACACCTTCTTCATTGCCATTATTAATTAAGAAGACAAGAATACTTGCGGATCTGTTCCAGCGACCCATCACACCAGCACTGGAATAGGAAAATTGTCGCGCCTGATTTGTCCATAGGTTCAGATTGGTCTATGCCCGAAATACACTTTCAGGATATAAATCGAATGCAAAATCTCGATTCTCTGCCGACTATATGAAATTCGAAGTTAATGATTAGACCGGTTCAGAAAAATAATTGTCTTCCCATGCGACGCTCTTCGCGAGTTTATCGTCAGTGGTTCGACAGAATGTGCCAGGAGAGAATCACAGAAGAGTTCGTACGCCTATTTAGACATTTGCCTGACCGCTCAGGCTTGCGGCTAATTCGAAGATGAAACGTATGTCATCTTTATCGGTAAAAGGGACACAGCGAAGCGCTTTGAACGGAAGTAGGTCTTCGGTTATGTGCTGAGGAAGCCGCGTAATCTTACTGTTCTTGGCCAGGTGGGTCGGCAAATTGACAAACATTTCCTGAGAAATCACTACAATATTCTCGACGTCTGAAATCAACGCAAGCCCTGCAGTGGCAGTCTGCTTGCCAAAACACTCCTTTAGGCCTTTCTTCAATCCCGGAATGAGAGCCCCCAATCTCGCGCGGATTTCACCAATAGTTATGATTTCCTCGAGAGCTTGCCTCCTCTGGACCTCAGTCCCCATCAGCAATGCTTCTTCAAAGCATTCAAGCGCTTCCATTAGGTGTTTGCGCGACAGATGAGAACGGCCTTCAATCAGCATGCTCCTGGCTTCCTCTTCATCGGCAGAATCCGGATCAAAGGCTTTGTTGTAACATTCCACAGCGGAGGAGATATCCCCCCGCTCGAGGAACTCCCTTCCTTTAATCACCAGAGATTCATCCGCAAAATTTGTATTTATGTTCATCATCATAAGCCCTGATCACCCTCTGGAATAGTTATGTTTTTTGATTTCCTTACTCACATGGTCTTAAATTCGGGCAGATACCGATGCAACCTGTTGCCGGCATTCCTGTGCAAATAAAGCAGCCGTTTTGCACTGTTACAACTACTTTCTAAAGCAGTGCTTAACATATTTATTTCCCTTTTTCAACCGCTTTCGCGTATTCCAATACAAGTAAATTGTGACACCCTGTTGATAACGAGCTTCAGAGCGTTAATGAGACACGCCCTTGTCCCATAGTCGGTATTGACCTATAATTAGTGCCCGAAGCCCAAAGATTCAATTCGGGGTTAACTAATAAGTATCCGAAAATAATAGCAGGTATTGAAGCTGCCTCAGGAAGGTGATAGGAGTGCAGTATGAACCGTAAGTACGGAATAGATTCACTTTATTAAGTGTTTATTCCTCTTCCGTCCTTGAGTGGAGTATTGGTGGATTCCGGCGCCTCCTCCAGTATAGTACGTGAGATCGATATGAATAAAATGGACGGGAATTCACGTTTGCATGATAGGATAGAGGATTGAGTGAAGGCCGGCTTGGTTTGGTAATGATATGAGACTTAGAGCATTATTGAAATATCTTCCCGTTTTATCCATCGTACTGGTGGCAGGTATTCTTCTTGTAATCGTGGTGGTTTTTACTCTCAGGAACCTTAATGCCCAAAATGAGCGAATGGAGGAATTTACGAGCCGCCAGGGAGTTGCCGTCATTAGGACGCTTGAAGCAGGGACTGGTACCGGCTTCATGGAAGGTGATTGGGGGATAGAGCACCTACAGATGCTCATTGAACAAGCGGCCAAAGACCCCGACGTGGAATGGGTTGGGCTTATCAATAGTGATGGAGTGATCATTGCCCACAGCGAACCGGCAAAAATAGGATTGCGGCTACTGATGGGCGAGGACATGTCTATCGTAAAAACGGTCATACGTACTGGGGAACCTCTTTCCCGCAAGAGAAATCTTCCCGAGGATCGCTCCATTCTGGAAATCTGGAAACTTTTTACACCTTTTACAGAGCAAATAACTCAAGCTGAGACGACTTCTCGCCATACCCGGATCGGACAGGAACTCTTGGACGTGTTCGATCGGGACCAGAAGCAGGTGCTCTTTCTTGGGCTGAAGATGGATCGATACAAAGAGATTCAACATCAAGATGTTTTATTGGCTATATTTATCGGAGCGGTGCTGTTTGTAATAGGCTCGGCGGGCGTATATTTCATCTTTGTGGTGCAAAACGCATATTTGGTTCGCAGGACGCTGGATGAAATGCGCACATATACGCGCAATGTCGTGGAAAGCATGGCCAACGGACTAATCACTGTTGACAGGTCTCTTCGAATAGCAACATTTAATTCAACTGCGCTGGATATTTTTCGGAAACCCAAAGAAGAAGTTGAAGGATATCCAATCGGGGAACTCCTGCCTCTGGAAAACGAAATAAAACAGATATTGACTGACCCTGAGCACATTATCGAGAAAGAAGTCAAGATTGCTACCGAATCTACAGGCAAAATATTTCTTGGATTGTCCGTGTCGCCGCTGAAAGAACCGGATTCTCTCATCAGCAGGGGGGCGGTAATCATTGTCCGTGATTTGACTATGATCCGAGAACTCGAACAAAAAGTCATAGTTAGTGAAAAATTTGCAGCCCTTGGGAGATTATCCGCGGGGATTGCTCATGAGATACGGAATCCGTTGAATTCCATCCGCGGTTTCATCCAATATTTTCAGAAGAAGCTCCAACTGGACGAAGAAGATTATCGTTACACCGATTTGATGCTCACCGAAGTTGATCGATTGAACAGGGTTATTTCTAAAATGTTGGCATACTCCAAGCCAAGGGAGCCCCGCCTCAGCATTCGATCGGCTGAAGAGGTGTTGGATCATTGCACACGCATTTTAGAGCGGGAAGCTGCTGAAGCAGGCGTACAAGTGATCAGAGAACTCCCGGTGGGCGACCCGCCTCTCGTACTGATGGACACCGATCAGATGACTCAAGTCTTTCTGAACATACTGATAAACGCTATAGAAGCTACGCCGGCAGGAGGCAAAGTATTTGTTCGCTATGCAACCGATGACACAGGCCGTCTGCAAATAATAGTGGAAGATACCGGGGAAGGCATTCCACGTGACGATCAGGACAAAGTATTTGATCCGTTTTTTTCCACAAAAAAGAAGGGGACAGGATTAGGGCTGGCTATTGTCAAAAGTATAATCGAAGGACATGGCGGCGAAATTGAAGTGGAAGCGGAACCGGGCAGAGGTACGCGCTTCATTGTAACACTTAATGGATACAAAACTCACGATGTGGGCGGAATGGATCAACTGACAATAGATTTCCGGCGCACATCAGGCTTATCTTGACATTTTTTTCGCAAACTATCTCATTCAGAAATAGGATATTTCATGACTGCTCGTAAAGCAAAGATTCTCGTTGTGGACGACGAACCGTCCCAGCGCAAAATGCTTCAGGCCAATCTTTCACTTGACGGATACCATGTCTTGGAAGCCGGCGACGGCAACGAGGCCATTTCTCGCGTTTCCGAGGAGTTTTTCGACTTAATTCTCATGGACAATCGGATGTCCCAGATGGACGGGATAGAGGCTCTGAAGGAAATCAAAAAGATCTCGCCGGGAATACCCGTAATAATTATAACCGCTTATGCATCGGTCGAAACCGCTGTGCAGGCGCTTCAAGCAGGCGCTCACGACTATCTCACAAAGCCGCTGGATATGGAGGAACTCAGATTCAAAGTTCTTCAGACGCTTGAATTCTGGCGACTCAAAGAAGATAACATTCTCCAAAGACGACGAATTGAAAACCTGTTTGATACATCCAGTATCGTCGGTCGTTCACAAAAGATGAAAGAGATGCTCGAGAGAGTGGCGCAGGTTGCACCATCGGAAGCTACGGTGCTTATTCTAGGCGAATCGGGAACCGGCAAGGAGTTGATCGCCAATGCGCTTCATCAGGGGTCTGGTCGAGCTGACAAGCGGTTCATCAAAGTCAATTGTGCAGCGTTACCGGAAACTCTGCTGGAGGCTGAACTCTTTGGACACGAGAAAGGTGCATTCACCGGAGCAGATCGGCGGAGGCCAGGCCGGTTTGAGTTGGCTGACGGCGGTTCAATTTTCTTGGATGAAATAGCTGAAATGACCCTTGCTACTCAGACAAAATTGCTCCGGGTCCTTCAGGAACGAGAATTCGAACCTCTCGGTTCGACTCGAACTGTGAAAGTAGATATTAGAATCATCACCGCAACGAACAGGGTGTTAACAGACGAAGTGAAAAGCGGTAGATTTAGAGAAGACCTCTATTATCGTTTGAATGTGGTTCCCATAGAGCTGCCTCCTTTGCGAGAACGCAAAGAGGACGTTCCTCTGCTAATCGAGCATTTTCTTCGGATTTATAATGGGAAGAACGGGCGCAGTGTTCAAGGATTTCATCCCCGGGCCTTAGACGCTTTAATGCGTTATGCCTGGCCGGGTAACATCCGAGAGCTTGAGAACGTAGTAGAGCGCTGCGTAATTTTGACTCGAGACGATTACGTTCCATTTTCAGAACTTCCTCAACCCATCCTAGACAGCGCAGGTGATTCTTACGGTAAAGAATTCACAGAGGGTCTCCGCCCCGGGATGACCTTGAAAGAAATGGAACGTGAATTAATTCTCATAACACTTGAGGATAACGATGGAAACCGGACTCGCACCTCGCGTGTTCTGGGGATCACTCGACGGACCCTGCAACATAAACTGAAAGAATACGGAATCGACCAACAAGCCACCGACACGTCCGAAGAAAACTGGGCCCAAGCCGCTGATTAGAAGCCTCAGGGGAACCCCTTCTTTCTAAGCAAGGGGTCTCCCGGTCCCTTTCCCAAGTAACTCACATATGACGAATTAATCTTCGAGGAGCGAAATTTCCGTGAGAATCAGCCTCCACCCACGACGGCAGGTATCAGCGCATACGTAAAACTGACCGGCTGCTTCTGAAAAATTTTGAATACGGCCACGCCAACAGGGCGCAGATATTTAAGAGTCTTCGGGGTGGATTTCTGAGAAGGACTTTTTGCACAACGTCGCTCCTGGAAAGCATCCAACAAGTCTGGTTTTCCGCTTGTTGGGCGGTGATTCTTCCCCTCAATTGAAATCGCCTGAATAGTAATTACATTAATAAAGGAATTAATACTGAACGAATTGGTACAGGTTTAATTATGGCTCATTTATTTAGTGTCAAAGATGATAAACAAGCAGAAGCACTTCTGGAGCGGGATCTCTTTCTAAGAGAGCATCCCGAACTAACAGAGTTCCAGCGAAAAATCGACGAGCGATTGCGAGGCGCCGGCTCAGCCCATAACCGGCTTGTGATGATTTATGAAATGATGATGGATTCTTTTATGGAACTAAATGCCAAACTTCAAGAGATGTCGGCGATATTGCATTGAGATCGGTTCATCTGAGTTCTTCCTCAATGAGTCCCCTTGGTATATCGATTGTGAACTCGCTTCCGCCATTGCGATAGCAGTCTTCTACCGTGCCGCAGGATTTGCAATTGGCGATATCGCCGGGGCATACATCTCGCGCAGTGGGGATGCAGGTGCAGCGCTGACTCGAAAAACCGATGGTGAATCCGAATCGCTCCGCAAATATCTTTATCTTCAATAAATCGGTTCCTGTTCCCCCCGCATTGAACTCGTAAGGAGATCTGGAACTGTACATGTCCATTTCTTGGACAGGATAAAATCCTTCAAAAATGTTTGGCTGCTCACTTTCGGGAATACCGACTCCGAAATCACGTATGCTGATAGTGTACCCTGATACCGACTTTCGGCCGGTCACGATTATATTACCCTTATCAGGCGTGTTCTCAATAGCATTGCGAAGAAGGCCGCCTATAGCGGATATTATGATCTGAGGCTGTATTTTGATGATTACAGGGTCCGGCGATTGGAACGTCACATTAAGCTTCCGTTCTTTGATCATTTCCTTGACTCGGGATTCCAGGCCCTCGAACGCGATAGTTATCGAGAGTCGCCATGATTCCTGCATCTTGCTCGGATAATATTCTTCTATCTTCATCCGCAGAGCTTCCATCGCCCCGCGAAGCCCCGGGTTTTCTTCTTCGGTAATCTCCGTAAAATCTTTCAAGGTATCCAGACAGGCCACAATTAGCTCGCGCTGCTCGTATTCTCTTTCTTCGACAATATGGCTCACCTGATTTTCCATTGTCTTCAGGCGGTCTAGATTTCTTTGGATACGCTCCAGCGGCAATCCCGCGGGATTCACGTGAGCAGTTTCCAGCTTTCTTTCCATAATCCTCAAAGAGGCCTCAATGATAGCCAGAGGCGTCATTAATTCGTGTGAAAGGTGATGGAGCATCTTTGTCTTAACCCGATTGAGCCGTTCGAGTTCCTTGTGAGATTTCATGAGTCTTTCATAGTAGGAGGCATTGTCTAAAGCCAGGGCAATATTGCTGGAAAGGGCCTCCATGATCTCCACGTCCTCATCCGAGAATACAATCTTCACTTTATTAAACGCGTAGAGCACTCCTAATTTTTTTTCTCTGGTGCGTAGCGGAACGCAAATGAGATTTCGAGCCCTGAAGCCGGATTTGTCCTCCACCATACGATAAAGCCTGGGGTCGTTGGCTGCGTCGTGAACCAGGGCCGGTTCTCCTGAATTAAATACCCATCCAACCAAGCCCTGGTCCTTGGGGATTCGTATATCCTCTCTGGCAGACGCGAGAAAGCCATCCTTGTCCTGTACGGTTCGCCAGTAGAAATCGTCCCGATCAGGGTCGTATAGAACCACGGCAGCGCCTTCGCAATTGAGTACGAGCTGAAGTTCGCTCACTATTACTGTAAGGAGTTGGTCTATATCAGTAGTGGATGCGAGCGCTTTGGACGCATTCAAAAGGAGGATCAGCTTGGCCGGATCCCTCAGAGCTTGCGATCCAAATTCACGTCCCCCTCTCCGCCAAGTAACGCCGGATTGCAATCTTGATTTCATTGGATTCTGCTGTTTGTCAGTCATACGACTTGGGGGCCCCACAGAACAAAGATAAATCGATTTCCGGAAGGGTCAAGACCTTGGAAAGCAGGCTTGGAGACAGCAAACCGATACATTCACTTCCCTGCCTCTCAGCAATATCTTTATGCGTGTTGATTAATAGTTGGGGTATCGTGCGCGGATCAGTTGCCGACCCCTCTCACAAATGACATCTGCCGCACTGTTCGGAAAAATCGGCGATCCAACAGGATCCGAACTTGTCGTGCGATCCCGTCGGCAGACAGACCCAAATCCTGCAGCAGCTCGGATCGAGTCCCGTGCTCAACGAAAATATCCGGAATTCCCATGCGCGCTGTGGCAATATTCTCAAGACCCTCTTCTGAAAAGAGTTCAAGTATGCTGCTACCGAAACCGCCGGCCAATACCCCCTCTTCCACAGTGAGAACGGTCCCGGTAACTGTGGCTCTACTGATAATAAGTTCACGATCGAGAGGCTTTACGAATCGAGCATCCATAACGGCTACTGAGATACCCTCTTGCTTGAGCGTGTTGGATGCCGCTATCGAAGGATGAACCATAGAGCCTATAGCAATTATCAACAGATCTGTTCCTTCGACCACCATTCTAGCTTTCCCTATTTGCAAAACCTCAGGATCGGTTTTCCTAGGTATACCGCACCCCCGCGCTCGCGGGTACCGGATGGCGCAAGGTCCTTCGCAGCTAACCGCTGTGGCCAGCATATCGGCCAGTTCGTTTTCATCCGATGGAGCCATAACAGTCAAATTAGGGATGGATCTTGAAAAAGCGATATCAAAAACCCCATGATGAGTTGGACCGTCTTCTCCCACAATTCCGGCACGGTCCATGGCAAATATCACGGGAAATTTCTGCATACAGACATCATGAATCAGGTGGTCGTAACCTCTCTGCACAAAAGTGGAATAAATAGCAACTACCGGCTTATAACCTTCCCTTGCAAGCCCTGCCGCAAAAACTACTCCATGCTGCTCTGCTATTCCTACATCAAAGAAACGGTTCGGAAATATGCGCGCGAATTCCGCGAGTCCAGTGCCGTACTCCATGGCTGCCGTCACTGCAACGATTCTTGAATCATCCTGAGCCAGTTTCAGCATCGTATCGCCGAAAACGGCGGTAAAGCTGGGCGGTCCTGCCGATGATTCGACGGTTTGTCCGGTCTCCCTATCAAATGGGCCTACTCCGTGAAATCTAGAGGGATCCTCTTCAGCTACCCGGTAGCCCTTGCCCTTGGAGGTTACTGTATGGATCAGAACAGGGGTCTGGAACCGCTTCACGTTGACCAAAGTATCAATGAGATGTTTGATTCGATGACCGTCTATTGGACCAACGTACGTAAATCCAAGGTCTTCGAAGAGTCGTCCCGGCGTAAAGAAGCCTTTCAGCGCATCCTCAAACTGCCGTGCCATGCCATACATGGATCGACCCATGCTTCCGGGCAAATTCTTTAGCAAGCTCTTGATTTCGTCACGAAAACGCCTCACAACCTGCCCTGTCATGATCCGGTTCAGGTACGCCGCCATCGCGCCTACATTCGGCGAAATCGACATTTCATTATCATTAAGGATAATGATCAAGTCTTTTTCCGCGGCTCCCGCCTGATTAAGACCTTCATAGGAAACCCCGCAAGTAAGTGAACCGTCACCTACCACAGCTATTATCTTTCTGTCATCCCCGTCAAAACAGCGGGCTTGAGCGAGGCCGGCGGCTACGCTGATAGCATTGCCGGCGTGACCCACATCAAATACGTCATAAGGACTCTCATCCCTCTTAGGAAAACCTGATATCCCACCTCTACTCCGCAATGTATGGAATACTCTACGCCGGTCCGTCAGGATTTTATACGCGTATGCTTGATGACCCACGTCAAAAACTATGCGGTCATCAGGGGGCGAAAATACCTTGAGTAATGCAATTGTCAGTTCAACCACTCCAAGACTTGATGCCAGGTGCCCCCCGGTCCTGGAGACAGTGTCGATGATCAATTCGCGCACTTCATCTGCCAATTGGCTTAATTCATCAATTGACAGCTTCTTTATGTCAGCGGGTGATTGCAGAAACTCAAGAACTGAGTTAGGTTCTTGTCCGGTCAATTCCTTCATTCACTTTCCATCAGGTTATACGTTCACCTAAATATTTACTGATTGCAACGAGCGGCTCGGCTTTCGGGCCAAGAGGTTCAATCGCCTCCATGGCTGAATCCAGCAACTGGAACATCATTTTCTTTGCTTGCTCTTTTCCCAGCAGAGTAGGATAAGTTGGTTTTCCTCGGGATTCGTCTTTTCGTACATTTTTCCCCAACTTAATTGGGTCTCCTTCGAGGTCGAGGATATCATCTCTAATCTGAAATGCTATTCCCAGGCACTCTCCGTATCGGCCAAGTATTTCAATCTGCCGTGAGTCGCCGCTGGCCAGAAGGGCTCCGCATGCAAGTGATGCACGCATGAGAGCCGCTGTCTTTGCTCTGACTACCGAATCCACAATTTCTTCTTTTATTTCCTTACCTTCATTTAAGATATCCAACGCCTGTCCGGCCACCAATTCCATAGGACCCGCTGCTGCTGCCAATTCTCGAATCGCGGCCAGCAACTTTTCCGGCCGGTAGAGTCGCACCGCCCACGGAGAACTGAGTATTTCGAATGCAAACGTTAAGAGAGCGTCACCTGCCAGTATGGCGATGGCCTCTCCAAACATTTTATGGGCAGTGGGTTTTCCTCGCCTCAGATCATCGTCATCCATAGCCGGCAGATCATCATGAATCAATGAGTATGTGTGAACACATTCAAGAGCCGCAGCTAAGGGCAAAACACTTTCTTCCGTCCCTCCCACCGCCTCAGCGGATGCCATAGCCAAAATGGGTCTGATTCTCTTCCCCCCGGCAAAGACACTGTAGCGCATAGCCGAATGTAGAAGAGCAGCGTTATTATCTTCTCTAGGAAGTAGCTCGTCAAGCGTCTTGTCGATTATTCGTCTTTTATGGGCAAGGTAGTCATCTAAATTCACATTCCCAGACCTATTCCTCTCCCCGGCTGAATGGTACCCTTTCCATGGTTGCCAGCAGTTCTTCGACGCGGCCTTCCGAGCGATTTAGAATTTCAAGGAGTCGTTTGGATAAACCTATGCCCTCTTCGAATAATTTTAGACTCTCATCAAGGCTTAGTCCACCGTGTTCCATCTTCTCGACTATGGACTTCAGCTTTTCAAGTTGCCCATCGAAACCGGAGGATTGGTCATTGGTTTCTTTGGCTTTCTTCATTGTGACCCTCGGTTCATCCGTTAAGTTCACCTGAAATTAATCCCATTCTTCAGTAAAATCAAATCAGCCAATTATTTGGATTCATCAAGGTCGCTCAATTCCCTTTTTGCTGCCGCTAAACCGGGGTCAATATTCACTGCTTTTGTGAAACATGCCAAAGCTTGGCTGTTCCGCATAAAAAATCTTTTCTGAATATAACCCTCAAGATAATAACCTTCTGCCAAGCGTTGAGGCATGGTGTCCGGGAGTCGTTCCCGCAATTTATTGGCAGCTTGGATCTCGTGGAGAGCGGTTTTGACATAATAAGCCGAAAAATTCTGATGGAGCCTTCCTTTAATTTTGGTTTGTGCAATCGTGAAAAGCACATCACCGTAAATAGATGATTGTGGCGGCCCATTATTTTCCAAGATGTCCCGCGCCTCGTCCAAAAGATCGAGTGCCTCCAGATAATGCGAATTTTCGGAAAGCTCTTGACCTGCTTTTAGCAGCTTTTCCGGTCCTACAGGAGGCGCATCGGCAGCGTAAAGTCCTTTGTTAACCAGAACAGTCGCTAAGATCACAAGCGCACAGCAACAACTGAATCGTGGTGTGAATCGAGTCATGTTTCCAAATAAGAAAATATGCCGCGCTTATAATAGGACAAGTGGCAAGTATTGGGAAGATGATCTGTCCGTCCAGCCGCAGGGAAATCCACAGACCGCCCTAATTCACTGCCGTCACCGAAAAGAGATCTCGAATTCAACCCTGCGCGTTCCAGGCTGAGATGCGGTCCCCGGTAAAATTGCCTGAGATGACCCGTGTGGCACTATGTTGATTCGCCCCGGAGTTATGCTGTATGTTTTGATTAGAAACTGCGCTACAGCCTCAGCCCTTTGACGGGAAAGCTTGAGATTAAAATCCTGATTACCTTTGGCATCTGAAAATCCATGAAGCACTACCCGGGCCGATGGATTCCCCTTCAGGATTTGGGCTACTGCATTAAGATTCTGAAGATTCATCAAATCAATCGCGGCATCATTCGAACGGACGGAAAAACCTTTCGAATCGAAAATTACCGGTCCAATGGCTGGAGGGGGCTGATCCGAACCGGGGCCACCGGACGGCCCACAGGGCATGACCAGGTTCTTCTTCATCCACGAATACCAGGACGCTGAGGATCTGGAATCCTCAACTCGGTTGTAAGTTCCTCGACTTCTTTCGGCAATGGCCTTTAAATAAAAAGAACCTTCAGGGGCATTCCCGATCTGAAAAGTATGGATCTCCAGATCAGGGTTGTTTCGACATATCTGATCCGTAACCTTGATCGGTTCCACATTGCAGGATTCCAGACCGCCCCCGATCAAAACGATTATGCTTTTTCCCTCAGCCGAAGCTACCTCGTCGCCGGACGCCCTTAAACCCGCTGAAAGAGAACTCACTCCATAGGACACAGACCTCGGAAATGCATTCAGGAATCTTTCCGGATCCCACGGTTGAATGGCCAGAATGCTTTCGGTGTTTTCGCAACCGAGCCCCACTTTCAACCCGTAATGACGTATTCCCACGTTGAAGAAACCATCAGCGGTTACAGGCATGGCTTGTTGAAAAAAAGCCATCTGTTGAAGGAAAAATTCCCATCGGGACTTCTCCTTCATGAATCCTGAAGCATCGAAGAGCACAAGAATATTTGAGACTCTTTTACAATCATCAGCTCGGGCGATAATCGAGCAAAATGCGGTCATGAGCGTCAAAGTCAGGCCGAAAACAAATAGTCTGTAGAGCCAACCCCTGGTGAAGGTTAGCATAAGCTCCTCCATGAACTAAACCGCCGCCCAACCCCGAGGCCGGACGGTTCGCCTGCAATTAGCAGAGGGCACTAATATTGTCAAGAATTATAATACAATACAATATCGCTAGTCATACATATTGGCTTAAATTAGCGAAAGGAAACCGCGGCTCGGAGCAAGCTCAATGTTATAATGAAGATGTTGTAACAAAACTGACCGTTACGAGAACTGTTTTGGTTATTATATGCCATGCCTGAAGAGAACGGCCCGAGTAAACTGAATTTGGAGCGCATGAATAAACCGGCTGAGCACAATTTTGGGCTTACCGCACGGCTTTCTCGGCAGCGCGGCAGAATAGAGCATCTTTGGATATTAGTTTTTTGCCTGGTGGCAATTTCGGGGGCGCACATTCTCGATCTCTCCCCTGAAGGCGCAGTTATCTTCAGTTCGGATCGCTTCGGATTCCGCTTCCAATTGCCGGAAACATGCATGAGCCGTCGCATCTTTGGAGTTTCATGCCCCGGATGTGGGCTCACTAGAAGTTTTGTGGCCGTGGCTCATGAAGATATCAGAATGGGGATTAAGGCCAATATAATGGGTCCCATCCTATATTTGCTATGTTGGTTACAGATCCCTTATCGGATTTTACGATATCTCGGGTGTGGGGCATCGCTGGAGGCCAGGCATCAACTGAGCCGAGCCGCTGATCTGATAATTTGGATATTGTTGATCGGGCTCGTCTTCACATGGATCTTAAGACTCGCTGCGGAAATCATTCCTTGAATTAATAGAGTGCGACAGGCTCGTTCAACGCGTAGAAATTCCAATAGGGAGGGACGATGTTAGAGTGGATCTTAACCCTGTTTTATCTATCGATCATAGCGATCGCCGGAATCATATTCATGGGGTATTTTTGGCAATGGTTTTATTATAAACCCACTACTCAGGATCGAACAATCTATTTCAGGGCTGACGATGGATGGCGTTTGGCTCTGCATCATTATAAAGCCACAAACCGAACTGTCGGGCTGCCTGTGATACTTTGCCACGGATTAGGTGCGAATAGCTGCATATTCGAAATTCCAGGCGCACCATCTCTGGCCGATTTTCTGAAAAGAAGCGGGCGTGATGTCTGGGTTCCGGACCTCCGAGGGTCGGGAATGAGTGAACGCCCGCGGTTGATGCATTCCGATGTGCCTTATTCGTGGGGTTTTGAGGATCACCTTCGGCATGATGTGCCCGCGATTATTAATCGCGTTACGGAAAGTACGGGCAGTTCCCGAGTCCACTGGGTGGGGCATAGTATGGGGGGTCTGCTCGTGTTAGCTCACGTGGCTTCGCACCCTGCCCCCAATTTGGCATCGATAATTGCTATGGGCTCGCCTACAGATTTCTCGAAAATAGATGCCGAGATATTTGGACCGTTGTTGAGGCTGAAGCCGCTCTTTGAAAAATTACCTATTTCGCCGTTGCCGCTTTTGGGACGCTTAATCGCCCCTTTAGCCCCCTGGATCCCTGAATCGGCCTGGAGGCTGTTTCATCAAACAAATGTAGAACCTTCAGTCGCGCGCAAAGTAATCGCGCTTGCCTCCACACCAATGTCCTCCGGCAAATTGTGGCTGGATTTCGGTCGATTTCTGAACACCAGAGTTTTTGGGCCCGAAACGGGTGTGCCATATTTGGAAAACCTGCACGAATCCAACATCTCGATTTCAGTGATTGGTGGATCGAAAGACCTCATGGCACCACCTCAGGCGGTGAGCGCCGTGTGCAATTACGCGAATAGTGGATTAGAGACTGACTGTCTGATAATGGGTAAAGAATCAGGATGCTTAGATGATTATGGCCACGTAGATCTGCTGGTTGGCATTCGAGCCCAGAATGAAATTTTTCCCAAAATCTTGGACTGGCTGGAGAAACATGATAGATTTTAAGGAAAAGCGCTCAATTACAGTGTTATGAGGTTGATAAAGACCTGAGAAAGATTATGGGACCGGCACACAAACCCCGAGGCAGCCGCGAACCGTCCACTGAATTGGAACATCGGGTAAACCGGCAGAGAACGGATAATAACAGGTAGGGCACGGAACATAGTGAGTCCTCGAGCATTGGGGAATCAACCAGAGATTGTATGGTTCCATGGGTTCAGCGGCCACTGCATTGTAGGGAGCGTACGGGTTCAGCACTTGGGCATTGCTTGAACCGACTACTAAAAGATGAATTGCAACTAGAGTTAAGGCCGTTAAAAGAAATCTCTTCATTAGTGGATCTCCGGCTGAAAAATTTCGGGTAGAGTATAGCGCTAATGATACTGTTTTGTCAAGATTTCCGCAATCTTTGTAAGATACTATATTATTTATGAAGAATTAACTTGATATTGCGACTGGTAGATATTGCGGTTATATTTCAAAATGTGTAAACTGAATCGCAGCGGCTCATGAATCCTGCTGTAAGAAAGCTTAAACAACCGTTGTAAGCAGTCCCGCGGGGAGGAATGAACTGTAACATTTTTCTTGACTTAGCCTTACTGAATTTTTAAGCTTTAAGTTTATGTTTAGAGAAGCAATGCCGCAGAGCGATGAAGATAAGAGTCGACGACATACCGGAAGACGGTCTCCACCTGAGTTTCTCAGGGAATGAGGATTTCCTCTCCGATGCAATCAATGCCGTCTCCATACCAGGAGATGTAAAGATAGACCCGCATATTGAGGGCAAGGTCGACCTGTTCCGTAGTGATGAAGATGTGCTGCTTCTCGGTACTGTCGTCGGATCGATGAATCTTATGTGTTCGAGATGTATTTCTGAATTCATAATAGTGAAACAGGTGGACCTTGATCTCAAGTTTCGAGTGGGTGGCATTGAGAGTGAATTTCGACAAGGCGCAGATCAACAGGAACAGGATGTGATGTTCTTGGAAAGCGCGGAACTGGATCCAGCGCAAATTATTGTGCAGGAGCTTCTTCTCGAAATCCCCATGAAACCGTTATGTCGAGAAGATTGCGCTGGCCTGTGCCCGAAATGTGGAGCCTTGAAAGGCTCACCGGAATGCAAGTGCGGTGATGAACGGGATATAGATCCCCGTTGGGAAGCTCTGGCCGGTTTGGCAAAGAAGCTGGATGATCACTCGCCGTCTTAGAAGAGAACTAGAATGATTTAGATAAAGATTCCGACATTTATTTGCCGAATTCATGGAGAGTTTCTATCCCTTTCACGATTGGTGTATTCGATTTGTAGATAAAATTCAGAATAAATAGTAAAAGGATGCAAAATGCCGGTACCAAAGAAGCGTGTTTCCCGTACACGGAGAGACAAACGTCGGACACATAAGAAGCTGACTCCTCTAAACTTGGTCGCTTGTCCTCATTGTTCCGAACCCATGATGCCCCATCGGATTTGCCCTTCCTGTGGGTTTTACAAGGACAAAGCCGTAGTTGAAACAGAGTAGCCGACTCTAGAGAGATGCCACCCTCTTCAATGGCAGAAAAAAGTAATTCGATTGCGCTTATGTTCCCGGGTCAAGGATCCCAGTATCCAGGAATGGCGTTGGATCTTGCTCGGGATTATCCCGCGGCTCGCTGCCTGCTTGATCGCGCGGACGAGGTTCTCGGCTATTCCCTTACACGAATCATGTCCGGCGAACAGGAAGACGACCTGAACCGCACGATACATACACAACCAGCGGTGTTTGTTCACTCGATGGCAATTTTGGAAGTTTTGAAGGAAGTATCTCCACTGTCGCCGATCCTGGCCGCAGGACATTCATTGGGAGAGTACACGGCATTATGTGCAGCCGGAGTTATGGAATTTGAAGACGCTTTGGACGTCATCCGAGTTCGAGCGGAAGGTATGGAAGGCTCGCAACCAGACGGTACCTGTGGTATGGCTGCTCTGATAGGAATCTCTCGAGAGCGGGCTAAGGAATTAGTAGAGCGATTTCGAGGAGATCTGGTTCTGGAAGCTGCAAATTTCAACGCGCCTGATCAGGTTGTCATTTCAGGCCATCTTGAAAACCTGAATCGCGTACTGGAATATCTGAAAAAGGAAAAACGGATACGTGGCGTAATGCTCCCAGTTTCATCGGCGTTCCACACGGATCTCATGCAGCCTGCGCGAGACGCCTTACGTATCAGACTCGAACATGTGACAATGAGACCACCTGTCTTTAGTGTTATATCGAACATGAGGGCTCAGACTTACCCTGTGTCGGATAATGATATCAAACAGCTCTTGATAGACCAGGTCGTAAGCCCGGTCTTGTGGGAGGACTCGGTCCGAGCCATGCTGAACAGCGAGGTAGGATTGTTTGTTGAAATAGGGCCGGGGAAAGTCTTGACAGGTCTGCTCCGCCGAATCGACCGTACTGCACAAACGATCAATATTTCCGGGGTCGAGGACCTTCGGTCTTTTGTGGAGGCCAATCGGTGAGCCGAGACCTGCTTTCGCTGATCTCTTTGGAAGGAAAGACAGCGCTCGTTAGCGGAGGATCCAGAGGTATCGGTAGCTCAATCTGTCAGACTTTAGCAAAAGCAGGCGCATTTGTAACAATCAATTACAGGGCGGAGAAAAAAGCCGCCGAAGAGGTCCTTGCAAATATAAGAAAACTTGGAGGGAGCGGGAGGACAGAGCAGTTTGATGTCGCCGATCCGATAGCGGTAGAAAAAAGTGTAGCAGCTATCCTGGCGGACAGAGGAAACATCGACATCTTAGTTAACAACGCCGGGGTATCACGGGACGGCCTCATAGGAAGAATGCAAGAAGGGGATTGGAACGACGTTTTGAGAACCAATTTGGCCGGATCTTTTCATCTTTGCAGGGCGGTAACCAAGAGTATGATTCGGAAGAGAAGCGGGCGGATCATTAACATCGCTTCTACGGCGGGAGAAATCGGGAACGCAGGGCAGGTGAATTATTCTGCTTCCAAGGCGGGATTAATCGGATTTACTAAGGCTTTGGCTCGAGAGCTGGCGCCCAGAAATATTCTCGTGAATGCTGTTTCACCTGGTATAATATCCGTCGGAATCGGAGAACAGCTCACCAAAGAACAACTGGACAGCGATCCGAACCCACATTCCTTTGCGAAAATCCGGCGAGCCTCAGGATGTAGCCTCCGCCGTGCTCTTTCTTTGCTCCGGAATGTCTGATTATATTACCGGCCAAGTGATCCGGGTAAACGGCGGACTTCTCATGTGATGCTGGTCGTGTGATCTTTGCCGGATCACACGAAAGTCTGAAATTTTGCGGCACGTAGCAACGCGCTGATGCAGTAATAATCAGGAGGATACCAATATGGATGATGTGGAAAAAAGAGTCGTTGATCTTGTTGCCGAAGTATTGGTCGACGTAAAAAAGGAAAATATCCGAATGGATTCCAAGATCGTAGAGGACCTTGGAGCGGAATCTCTGGATATATACGACATGATAGCCCTGCTGGAAGACGAATTCTCTCTGGAGATTACAGATGAAGAAGTCGAGAAGATCCAGACGGTTCAAGATGTGGCCAATTTCATAAAGGGGCGCAAATGAGTCCTCCTCGAGTTTTGTACAAACCAGCGCGCTTCGGAGGACGATGTGCCGCATAGAGTTGTAGTTACAGGAATGGGAATGGTGACCTGTTTGGGCACAGGAGTCAATGTCAATTGGCAAGCGCTCACGGCAGGTCGTTCTGGAATCGGACCCATCACATTGTTCGACGCGCAGAGGCACCAAACGCGCATCGCGGGTGAGGTTCGAGGCAATTTCGATCCGGATAGACATATACGTGAAAAAGAACTACGCCGGATGGATCGCTACCAACAGTTCGCCCTTGTCGCAGCTGGAGAGGCCATTAGTGATTCGGGCCTGGAATGCCCTCCTGAAAACCCGTATCGTTGTGGAGTGGTTGTCGGTTCGGGGATGGGCGGACTTGAAACTATTGAAGACGGAATAAAGGTCCTGTGGGCGAAAGGACCCAAGAGCGTTCATCCCTTGATGATTCCAAAGGTAGTTATCAATTTGGTTTCCGGTCTTTTGGCTATCAAATATGGCTTCAAAGGACCGAATTTTGGAGTAGTGAATGCCTGCACTTCCGGCACTTCGGCCATAGGTGAAGCATTCAGCAATGTACGGGATGGGCGTGCGGATATGATAATGACCGGAGGTGCCGAAGCAGTAATTACGAGCCTGTCCATTGCCGGTTTCAATGCCTTGCGAGCACTGTCTACAAGGAATGAGGAGCCTGAAAAAGCGTCCAGGCCATTCGATCTTCGGCGCGATGGCTTCGTGATTTCTGAGGGAGCGGGGATACTCATACTCGAATCTGAGGATCACTGCCGTAAAAGGGGAGCAAGGGCGTATGCTGAGATTCTCGGGTATGGCGCTACAGACGATGGTTATCATCGAGTGATGCCGGACCCGGAAGCGGAGGGGGCATATTGGTGCATGAAGAATGCGTTGGAAGACGCAGGCGTGGCGACGAGCCGGATCGGATACATTAACGCCCATGGGACATCCACTGACCTTAACGACAAGATGGAAACATTGGCTATAAAGCGACTTTTTAATAATTCGGCCTGGAACGTTGCAATTAGCTCGACCAAGTCCATGACCGGCCACCTGATAGGCGCTGCCGGAGCTGCAGAAGCCATTTATACCATTCTGGCGTTAAAACACGGGGTCATTCCGCCCACAATAAATCTTGAGGAACCGGATCCCGAGTGTGATCTGGATTATACCCCCAATAAGTCAGTTACAAGAGACTTGGAATACGCTATGTCCAACAGCTTCGCTTTTGGCGGACAAAATGCCAGTCTCGTATTCGGACGGATCTGAAATGGAATCCATTCTCATCGGTAGCGATCATGCGGGATTCGCTATGAAGAACCTTCTTAAAGGGTTTCTCGAAAAACATGTCCAAGTAATCGATGTTGGATGCGCATCTGCGGAATCGTGCGATTACCCGGAATATGCCCAAGATCTGTGCCGGCGTATTACAAATGGAGAGGCATCCCGTGGTATTCTCATTTGCGGAACCGGCTTGGGTATGAGTATTACAGCCAACCGCCATCCCGGTATTCGTGCCGCGCTTTGCACCACGGAGTTTCATGCGAAAATGAGCCGGCTCCACAATAACTCCAATGTACTCGTTTTGGGGGGACGTGTGATCGGCGATGAGTTGGCATTATCCATCTTGAAGGTCTGGTTGGAGACGGATTTCGAGGGCGGACGCCATCAGAGGCGGCTCAATCTCATTGACACGAATTGATTTCACTGCAGCCGATATCGGCGGGGGCCGATGGCCCTTGAGTTGATAAGCGGCTAAACTTCACTTTATAACCACGGTTGGAAAAATGAACGTGAAAAGTGCTATTCGTAAGAGTGCAAGAAGTATCATGACTCCTCTCGAAACGACAGATCCTGAAATTTTCGGAATTCTCAAACAAGAGGAGGAGCGGCAGGAGCATCGCCTCGAGTTGATCGCCTCGGAGAATTTCGCCTCGCTCGCGGTAATGGAAGCCCAGGGCAGTGTTCTGACTAACAAATACGCAGAAGGATATCCCGGCAAGCGTTACTACGGCGGATGCGTTAATGTGGATGTGATAGAAGACCTGGCGCGGCGCCGCGCTATGGATCTTTTTCAAGCGGAACACGCTAATGTTCAGCCGCACTCAGGAACGCAAGCCAATATGGCTGTCTATTTTTCCGTTATGAAACCTGGAGATACGTACCTCGGAATGGACCTTCGTCACGGAGGTCATCTCTCCATGGGACACCCGAAGAATTTCTCGGGAATCATTTACAATGTGGTCCCCTATTCCGTGCGCCCTGATGATCACCGAATAGACTATGACCAAGTTAGAGATCTGGCGCGGCGCCATAGGCCTCGAATGATTATTGCCGGAGCCAGCGCGTATCCTCGAGTTATCAACTACGAAGCCTTTGCCGATATCGCCCGGGAAGTAGATGCATTGCTGATGGTTGACATGGCCCATATTGCTGGACTCATAGTGGCGGGTGTGCATCCCTCGCCTGTTCCCTATGCGGATTTTGTGACCACCACCACCCATAAGACATTGCGAGGACCCCGCGGCGGAATGGTCATGTGCAAAGGACAGTACGCCGCTAGTCTGGATTCATGTATATTTCCCGGAATGCAGGGTGGGCCGTTAATGCATGTCATAGCTGCAAAAGCGGTTGCTCTAGCTGAGGCTGCCACGGTTGAATTTAGAGAATACCAGCGCAGAATAGTTATTAATGCGAAGGCTTTGGCTGAGGCGCTCCTGGAACTGGGTTTCTCGTTGGTTTCCGGCGGAACGGACAATCATTTGGTTCTAGTTGATCTTTCTGATAGAGACATAACCGGAGCGGATGCGCAAGAAGCATTGGAGAGCGCGTGGATCACTGTGAATAAGAATTCCATCCCGTTTGACAAGCTCCCGCCGGCCAAAGCCTCGGGCATACGACTTGGCACGCCGGCGGTGACCACTCGATATATGGGTCCTGATGAAATGCGTCTTATGGCTTCTTTTATTGCCGAAGTATTGACAAATTACCGCGATGAAAGTGTTATCCTCAGAATCAGAAATCAGGTCCGAGAGTTATGTGATCGATTCCCATTTGTACTCGAAAAACGGAAATGGAAAAAATTGATGAACGCTAGTGAATCATGGACCACACGGTGGTTTCCGAAGAGCCGATTTGACGCGGATTTTCCGCTGGTTCTCTGGTTTGTAGGCCTCTGGCTATATCTGAAGAGTTTTTTTGTACCTCTGCTATGTGTACATGTTTGGTCTGGAGCCCCTCCCCTTACCCACCGCTTCGATTGTGGAAGTTGTATATTTCGTCATTATGATAGTCCCGTGTCTGCTCCTGGGCCGAGCAATGTGGAACGACAAGCGGGATCTCGTTATTCCCGCCATTGTTTTCATGGCCATAGACACCCCCTTCCTGATATACCACCTACAGCGCTTAGACGATGCCGGGTATCTTGATTCGGGACTTACCACTGTACTTGAGCTCGGTAGCCTGTCTTTGAATATCATTTCACTTGTATGGCTATTGAGCTCGTTTTCTACACTCCGTAGACCCCCTTCTCAGAAACCTACACCGCCTCAATAAACCGCTGAAAGCTGGACTGAGACCGCTATGCGCCTGATCTGCGTGGTCGATTTCCGGAAGCTACTCTGACGCCCCTGTTGCTTCGGGCGGGTCACTCTTTTCTTGCGAATAAATCAAGATTTTGCTTTAAGAATACTATCTTGACAAAATATCCTATTTTATGGTATGTTATTTCAAATTGTTGAAGCACAACTTGAAAACAAGAACTTCAACACTCCTTTACCTCCTACAACTGCCGGGCTGGATGCGAGCCCGGCATTTTTTTTGAGGGAGTTCCCAAATTCAAGTTGAATCAATTAGTAGGCAAGCTGCTTCATGGACATTATGAAGTCTTTGGAAGCGGGTTTGGGGGAACCTTTTCCAGCGAGAAAAGCCTCCCCCGAAATTTTTATCAAGCTAGGCGGCTGGCTAACAGCTCAGTGATATCCATCACTCTGATTTTGCCTTTTTTCTCTTTGCGGGCTCTGGCCGCGGCCTGGTTAAAGGTGCCTTTACAGGAAGGGCAAGCGGAAACCAGGACTTCTGCCCCAAGATCGACCGCAGACAGTAATCGCTTGTAACCGATGTCTCCTGCCATTTCGTTGTCGAATCCCTTCATGCCGCCACCGCCGCCGCAACATTTTGCCAGGGCTCTGTTCATGGGGAACTCGAGCAGTTCCACCCCGGGGATCGCTTTAAGCACATTTCTGGGCGGTTCGTAAACTCCCATGTGGCGTCCCATATCGCAAGGATCATGATAAATGGCCTTTATTGGAGGCGCGTCGACTTTAAATTTTATTTTGCCATCGTTGATGAGCTTTTCGATAAGTTCCACTGCATGGACCACTGTGTAGCCGTTTCCGCCGCCATACTGTGGGTACAGATCACGAAAAGTTTTTAGACACCCTGCGCAAGTGGTAATCAGCTCTTTGGGCTTGTACTTGGCCATCCGCTCCGCGTACATTTCCCTGGCACGATTGAACGTGGGCATGTCGCCGACAAGGTAGGCCAGGTAACCGCAGCAAGATTCCTCTTGACCAAGTGAACCGTAATTCACTCCAGCCTTGTCGAGTATCTGCATTATTGAAGGTATGATCTTCACATCCTGGAAACTCGCGACGCATCCTAAATGCAATATCGCATCGGTCTGCCCGGGAACGGCTTTCTTATATTCAGATGGATAGCTGTCGGCTCTCTTCTCTTGCGGAGCCAAGAGCGGATTCGCAGCGTCAATCATTGACGCTAAAGCAGGTTTAAATATTTCGGGCAAAAAGCCTTTTTCCACCAGCCTTTCACGCGCTGCTCGCACGATATCCGAAACTTTTATTTGGGCCGGACACACTGATTTACAGTTCAGACACATCATGCATTGATATAACCGTTTCGCGAGCTCCTGGGAGGGCTGGACTTCTCCCATCAACATATAATGGGCCAATGTAACCCGCCCCTTGGCATTAAGAGCCTCCATTGTGCTTTCTGCAAAGGTCGGACAGCCTGCCCTACAGAAACCGCACTGCATGCACGCTATGATCTCGTTCTCTACTGCTTCCGAGAAATGCTCAACTTTGTCCGGTTGGCTGATGTATTTCTCAAACACGTTCACGTCCAGAATGTCCTTGATTGAATCGTCAAATCCCATTTTGCCTGGATTCAAAATATTATTGGGATCCATGCTTTTCTTGATTCCCCTCATAACATCCAGAGACGCTCCAAGCTGATCCCGAATGTATGGCGACTTGGCAAGCCCCACTCCGTGCTCCGCTGAGACCGTTCCACGAAACCGCAGGGTCATGTCTATGAATTCTAACGCGATCTTTTTCACCTTTTCCCAATGCTCCGGGACAGTGGGATTCATGATGAAGGTTGCGTGCAGATTTCCGTCGCCGATATGGCCAAATGTTGCCACTGGAAATCCATGCTTATCGCCGATCCTCTGGATTTCAGTAATTGTCTCAGGAATCTTACTGATCGGGACGCCAAAGTCTTCGACCAAAGGGCACCAGCCTATACTGGGGTTTGAGTCTACTCATCGCGGGTACCAGTCCGCCGCGGGCTGCGAAGACTTTCGCCTTTTCCTGGGGATTATCAGACCAGACATTGCCGCCACCGCCAACTGATTCGCAGATCTCATCTATTTTCTTAATTTGTTCCTGTACTGCGCTTTTGGGACCGTCAATACCCATGAAAAGCTGACAATTAACATCTTTGGGGATATCCATTTTCAGGGCGTCTCGAGCAACATCCAGACAGATATTATCGAGTATTTCGCATGTAGCGAATTCCAGACCGGACTTAAAAATTTTCTCGACAGCGCTTCCTGCAGAAGCTACATCGGGGAAAGAAGCTTTTGTAAAGGCCTCATATTCCGGCACAGGCAATATTTTTAGAATGGCCTCTGTGATAATGCCCAACGTCCCCTCGGAGCTCGCAATCAAATGCGTCAGGTCATATCCCGCTGAACTCTTTGGGGCTATACTGCCCGTTTGAATTACCGTCCCATCGGCCATTACGACAGTCAAGCCTTTCACATAGTCTTTTGTGGTCCCATATTTCGCTGCACGCACGCCGCTCGCATTGGTAGATATCATTCCGCCGATTGTAGCGATGGGAGCGCTTCCGGGATCCGGAGGAAAAAAGTGTGTCGGAGCAAGCCTTGCATTTAATGCATTGCAAATCACACCCGGCTCGACAACGACGTAATTATCTTCTTTATTGATCTCTTTAACATTGTTCATTCTAGTGAAATCCAGCACCACCCCGCCTTTGGTCGGTAGGACGGCCCCCGTCACTGAAGAGCCTGTCCCGCGCGCAACTACCGGGACTTTCTCAGAATTACAAAAAGCCACAATTTTACTGACCTGTTCGGTACCTGCGGCAAAAACGACAGCCTGCGGGGCTCCCAAATGGATCGACATGTCGCGGGAATACGCCAGACAATCAATCGGGGAAGTGGTAATCACTTCCTTTCCGACCAGCTCGGTGAGACGTGCTATGAAGTCCATTTTTTTCCTCCTGGGGTGGTTCCGGGGAATAAACCCACGGATTTAATGATGAAAACTGACACGTTGGGCGATGGGGTTTAGAGAGGGGAATCATTCTAATTTCAAGCTGTGTTGTTCATGATACCGTAATGCGTGGGATAAATCAAATGTCCTTTTATACTGCCGGCGAGTAAGTGGCAAGCTTTTAATTCAGGGATTATTGAAGATGGGTCGATTTCCAATTCTGCGGGTACAGAGTTCAGCAAGGCGAACTTACTCTTCATTACACGGAGCCTATGAGTCGATTAGGCCCAGATTCACCAAGCTACGAGCCTTATCAGCTCTTCGATGACAAAAATGTCGATCCCGACAAAGAATGTGTTTTATCGCTCAGAAAACATGAGCGCTTTCGCCCTTAAACGTACTATCTGAAATCCTTGCACATTCTAGCTAGGCACACGCGCATCACTCGGCCTATTCACCGAGGTTTGATGGGCCAATCGCATTGGCACACTAATTGCTCCATCAACTGTGTGCGCATGCAAGGTAGACACTATCTCATCCAGAAAACCGAATCTGTCCCTGCTTGCCACTCCAGTGCACTAAATGCACTACCGGCAAATGCAGGATGCGACATTAACCATTTTGGTTATATGCGAATCCATTTCGGTTGCGCAATTGCCCCTCAATTTTATGGCTAGCTACTGGAGAATCAAACGGCGATTGAATTCACCATGACGGACAACTAACAAGGCGGAGCTCATAAGTTGGGCCGCCTCAATAAACCATAAGATAAGGTGAATAGCATGAAAAGAATGATCCTCATTTTTTCGGCGGTGCTGTTTCTAGTTTGGTCAATGAGCCCAGCTGCGGATCAACAAAGTGACGCGAAAGAACTGGTGGAGAAGGCCATCCAGTTCTTTTCCGAAAAAGGCAAGGATACGCCTTGAAAGTGGTGGGAGCTTCGAATGGCCCACTCCGGAAGGATGGAGGCTTATACGTGTTCGCTTTCACTCTTGATGGAACAGGCTTGGCCCATCCATACAATCCTAAGCTCCTGGGGCCACAATGGAATTTGCAGGACATCAATGGAAAATACATCATCCAAGATTTTGTAGCCGTCGCAAAAGATCCTGGGTACGGATGGACCGAGTACCACTGGAACAAACCGGGAGAAACCAAGCCGGTTGCCAAAAAGACTTTTGTCATGAGGGTCCCTGGCGAGGAAATTTTTGTTGGTTGCGGCTATTACACGGAATAGAAGTGCCATGATCGGCGATGAGGCTTCCACATAAGAAAAAGAAGATTCATCATCAATCTCTTTAAACCGGCTATTTTTTTCCGGTCAGACGTACAACACTGGCCGGAGTTGGACAGATTTGACGCTCAGGCGCTGATTCCTTGGTACGCCACTGTGTTGCGACGGCTGCATTGCTTGATTACCGTCGGCATATAATGGCCGATCAAACTGGACCTTGGGTAAAATTTCGTAAGCAACGAACCGGGACCTCGCTTGGCTACTGGAGGCGGGGTCGCAAATTTTGTCCTCCGTCCGTAACCATTGTTTACCCGCTCCGCTTGCATCAGGTCTTTACTTCCCTTTTCAGCCATGATATTTACATTAAGTTAAGCTAAAAAATTCTAGAGATGTCCAGGAGGAAAGCGAGAGTTGGCATTCCCAATTGAGAAAAAAAAGGAAATAATCGAAAGGTATCGAATACACGAGAGTGATACCGGATCTCCGGAAGTTCAGATTGCTCTTCTTAGCGAAAGAATTAGTTATCTGACCGAACACTTTAAGATCCACAAAAAGGATCATCACTCCCGTAGGGGACTCTTAAAGCTTGTAGGCCAGCGCCGACGATTACTGGATTATCTCAGATCAAAAAATGTCGATCGCTACAAATCCATTATCGCAGGTCTGGGCATCAGAAAATAGTATTAGGATGTTTCAAGAGTAATTTATTGCTTTACCGCGCCTATCACGCGGAATGAGGATCGGACGAACTATGGTACATTCTTCCAGCGCCACTATCGCGAATAGATCAATTACATTCGAAACCGGACGTCTTGCAAAGCAGGCTTCAGGAGCTATCGTAATTAATTCCGGAGAGACAATGGTCTTAGTCACCGCCGTGTCGGAAAAACACGGCCGTGAAGGAATAGACTTTTTCCCACTTACTGTGGACTATCTTGAGATGACTTACGCAGCGGGCAAGATTCCAGGGGGCTTTTATAAAAGAGAAGGTCGTCCCACCGAAAAAGAAATTCTGACAGCAAGATTTATCGATAGGCCTATTCGGCCTTTGTTTCCGGACGGCTTTAAGGCCGAAACACAAATCATTGCTACGGTGCTCTCATCTGACGGCGAAAACGACCCTGATATTCTTGCAATAAACGCAGCCTCGGCCGCTTTGGTGATTTCTGACATTCCGTTTCACGGACCTATTGGAGCCGTTCGTATAGGTAGGGTCGAAGGGAATTTTGTCATCAATCCATCCCCCATCGAGGATACCTATTCTGATTTGAGCCTGGTGGTTGTCGGCTCACGTAACGGAATAGTCATGGTCGAAGGCGGTTCGGATCAACTAGCTGAAGAGGTGGTCCTTGAAGCCATTTTCGAGGCTTACAACGAGGTTCTTAAGATTGTAGCCGCTCAAGAGGAGCTGCAGTCCAAGGCGGGCAAACAGAAACGTGTGGTAATTCCGCCTGAAGCGGATCTGGAATTAATCAGTAGAATAAAAAATGAATTCTCCGAACGCATACGGAATTCCCTGGTGATTCCAGAAAAACACGAGCGTCACAACGCGCTCGCCAGCATATATGACGAAATCGTGGAATCACTGGGTGAGGATGGGCAGACGAGACGATCAGAGATTTTAGGATACCTGGAGAAGATAGAAGGGGAATACCTTCGGAAGATTATTTTGGAAACAGACCGCCGCATCGATGGCCGTTCTTTAGATCAAGTACGTGAAATTTCATGCGAGGTAGGAGTTCTTCCCAGGACGCACGGGAGCGCCCTGTTCACCAGGGGGGAAACACAAGCTCTTGTGGTGGTTACTTTAGGAACATCCTCTGATGAACAGAAGATTGAAGCTCTCGAAGGGGCGAGTTATAAGTCTTTTATGCTTCATTACAAGTTCCCCCCGTTCAGCGTGGGTGAGGTCAAATTCCTGCGCGGCCCTTCCCGTAGAGAGATAGGACACGGAGCATTGGCCGAAAGGGCGGTTTCATATTTACTTCCCCATGATGAAGATTTTCCCTACACGATTCGAGTAGTTTCCGAGATCCTGGAGTCCAACGGATCGTCATCCATGGCTACGGTGTGCGGGGCCTCGCTTTCAATGATGGATGCAGGGGTACCGATTTCGGCCCCGGTAGCTGGAATAGCCATGGGCCTGCTGAAAGAAGATGACCGAATTGTAATTCTATCTGACATAATCGGGGATGAAGATCATCACGGCGATATGGATTTCAAGGTTACAGGGACCCGATCCGGCGTGACGGCGCTACAGATGGATATAAAAATCAAGGGTATCACTAAAGAGGTGCTCACCAAAGCTCTCTACCAGGCCAAAGAAGGCCGATTGCACATCCTCGATGAAATGGACAAGGTCCTCTCGCAACCCAGACAGGATATATCCCAATACGCGCCGAGAATTTTCGTCATGTATATCAATCCCGATAAGATACGCGACATTATTGGACCCGGCGGCAAGGTCATCAGATCCATCCAGGAGGAAACGGGCACCAAAATCGAGGTTGATGATACCGGCAAAGTCGTAATTGCATCCATAGACGCCGGCGGGGCCGAACAGGCTAAAGCAGCTATTCGAACCATCACCCAGCAGGCGGAATTAGGGCGGATTTACATGGGGATGGTACGGAAAATAACCGACTTCGGCGCGTTTGTGGAAATTTTTCCGGGGACCGATGGACTGGTCCACATATCGCAGCTTGCACCTGAACGTGTACGCAAAGTCACTGACGTAGTGAAGGAAGGGGATACTTTCCCGGTGAAGGTGATCGGGATTGACCCTCAGGGAAAAATCAAGTTATCCCGCAAGGATGCTATAGGCCTGACGCCTGATGTTTGACGCGATATTCACCCAAATCAATATGGTTAGATTTGGATAAGGTACCTATGGGGAGATGAATCAGACCTTAATTTTCCCAGGGGAGAACGCCCTACCAACCACATCAAGGCATACCCAAGAAAGTGTGATCCTCGTTTGAACTCAAAACATCAGGACCCCGTCACGTACCGCAAGACAACGCTTGATAACGGTATCAGAATTGTCACCGAAGCTGTTCCTTATCTACAGTCCGTATCCCTCGGAATTTGGGTTCGCTCCGGTTCCAGGTTTGAGACTGCCGACCAAAACGGGATCTGCCACTTCATCGAACATATGGTTTTCAAAGGAACCGGACGCAGGTCCGCACTGGATATTGCAAGAGAGATCGATGCCGTGGGTGGGGCGCTGAATGCGTTCACCAGCAAAGAATTGACCTGTTTCTATTGCCGGGTTCTTACCGAAAATCTTGAGTTCGCAGCAGACCTTCTCACCGACATTTTCCTGAATGCCTCGTTTCCGGAAAACGAAATGGAGCGGGAAAAGCAGGTGATCTGTCAAGAGATCTACCAGCAGGACGATAGCCCCGAGGATTATGTGCATGAAATGTTCGGTCTCCGCTTTTGGCAGGATGATCCTTTGGGACAGCCAATTATGGGAACAGTACCGCTTGTGACGGGACTAGATCGAAATACTATAATAGATTTCAAGAACCGATATTATACGCCGCGAGAAACCATAGTATGCGCATCGGGAAACCTGGACCATGATAGGTTCGTGGATCTTTTTCAAGAAATGTCAAAGCTTTCAGGCGATTTTAGTCGCGGGAAACCCAATGCGTCCAAGCATCAACCGTCTGTACATATCGAGAATCGCGATATTGAGCAGGTTCATGTTTGCATAGGTGCGGTTGGCCCGAGTGTAACAGACCGAAGGCGGCACGCAGCATATATTTTGAATACTCTTTTGGGCGGCGGCTGGAGTTCCAGATTGTTCCAAGAAGTTCGGGAACAAAGAGGCCTCGCCTACAGTGTCTACTCTTTTGTCTCGTCATTCATCGACACGGGCCTCTTCGGTATCTACGCGGGTTGCGAGCCGTCGAGATTGCAGGAACTTCTGGATGTGACGAGCGCGGAGACATTGAATCTGCATTTGTCTTTGACAAAAGATGAGATCAGGACCGCCAAGAGCCATATCAAAGGGAATTTTATTCTGGCTATGGAATCTACTGATGCCCGAATGAATAGGCTTGCCAAATGTGAGTACCACTTTGACCGTTATCTAAATATGGATGAAATCATTGAAGAGGTGGAGGCTGTGACACCTGCGCAGGTGGCCGAAGCCGCCGAGCAGATGCTCGGCAAAAACGGTTTCACGATAGTTGGACTTGGCCCGGTGCCGGACCGTGTGGATTTTGGCGGATTCTCCGGTTCTCTCGTCTAATCGGTCTTGCGTGATATCTCGACTTTCCTTTGGCTGTTATCTATGGAAACGGAAATGTTCCGCAAACTCTTTGTCCCCAAGAGATTTGTGATTCGTTTGCTTTTCTTTTCGAATACTTGGATCTCGATTTCTCCAAGGGGCAAATTGTACAAAAAGGCTGTTTTCACCTTGTAACGCGTAACCGAGAGCATCGTCCCATCAGCAATACTTACCATTCCTTTGCCTATTGGCTTGACCTCCGTCTCCCCGAATATCTCGGTCAACAGGTCTCGATCGATTAAACTGCATGTAGCCCCGGTATCGAGTAGAAAGCGGTGAGGCTTACCTTTCTTACTGAAATACACCTGAACGAATATTTGACCGTGGGTCCCCATAGGAACAGAGATCTTCGATGGACCGGAAGCTGATACGGATAATTCCTTCAGCACCTTCTCAGCGATTTTTGTCGTATATTCGTCCGGCCTAAGCTGTAGAGCCTGTTCGCTGTCCTTTCGGGCCCGCTCTATATTGTCATGCCGCAAATAGGCCTCGGCTCTACCAGCGTAAGCGAAGCTGGATTTCGGGTCCAATTCTATTGCCTTATTCAGATCACTTATTGCACGATCGCAATCACCAAGCTTGGTAAACATCATTCCACGATTAGCGAAGCACATCGACCTCAAAGTGTCACTATTGTGAGTAACTTTAATGGCGGCCGTCAAATCTTGCAAAGCCTGTTTTTCTCGGCCCAGATGCAGATTCACCGCGCTGCGCAATTGTAGCCCTGAAGCCAGAATTTCACCTTCAATTCCTTCAGTTCCTAGGACTTGGCTTATATCTTTCAAGGCATATTGTAAATCTCCTTGCGCCAAGTGCGCTTTGGCTTTAGCCAAAATCACGACCTGCGCATCGCGCTCCGAGAGATCCAATGAAGGGGCAATCTTGGAGAAAATCTCGATCGCCTCTGCGTACTTACCTTTATTGAGGAGTGACTTTCCCTTCTCAAACATCTCAACAGCGTTGTCTTCCGCTCTGAGAATCGCCGGCCATGAGAGGGCAGGTACCGCTATGCAGACGATCACCGAAACCAACATCTTCATGGCTGCCGTTATTCGATTCTTAAATAAGCATCTCAACTTCGTGGAAATCCCATCGTGTTCAATCACTTCTTTGGACTCCGATTCAACCAGTCCAGAATTTCTTCTAATTCACTCAATTCCCGTCCTGAAAACTTCCTCATCAATGATAATACCTGTTGCGACAGCCAGAATCGTTCTTCTTTTGAGGAATTTTCCGCGGCTTGCAAGAGTTTATTCAGGAGTTCGGAGATTACTCGCAGTTGATCAAAAATAGAATCTGCGACAACTGAATCAAGTCTTCTTTGCCTGATATCTGTAATGTCTACTATTTTGGAGCGGTTCGAGTCCAATTCGGCTCCAAATGGAACCCCGCCGGCGAAAATGAGAGCGGCGTACTCTTTCGAAATCTTATATCCCCGCTCCACCTCCGTTACGTCAAATGGAGGATAAATCTCTCTTAACTGAACTCCGGTCCGCACGTCAAATAATTCCGGTGCAAGTCCATTTTGCTCCTGGTTTTTACCGTGATCGATCCGAGCCAGTACTTTGGCCTCTCTGATCAGAACATATTCGTGTTGGTCATCCATGACGATATCATATCATGACCACGACCATACGCCAGACCTAAGTTGACCATTGGCGCGGAGAAAAGCGCATGTTACAAGAGTGGGAAAACCAATGGGCCTGGCGTCACAATCTCCTTGCTAAGGTACTCAGAATCCACATGGGTCGAATTGGCTCATCCATCTCCTCTTGAGCCTACAAGGCTCCATTTCAAATTGGCAGCTTTGTAGCTGATTCCGGATTTCTTGTGATTGTGAAAGCATTGTTGTTCTGCTCGGGACGGCAAATTACTCAGTTACCATTTTTGTCCACGAATGGGATTGGTCCCACTGACTATGGGATCTCTCCCATAGTCAGTGCTTGTTCATTTATGATCCGTTGACAACCCATTGAATTTAATTTAAGGATCTTCAGTATTATCCAAGTATTGTAATTCTGCTCTTTTTTCTTTGCAATTGGCCCAAAACTTGCCTTCACATATACATGGCCCGCTGATCCTGAGACAACGAAACTATAAAATAGGCCAGAACGGCTTTGCCGAAACCAAATGTATGAATAACGAGATTCGTTGGTGCGCAACGACACTTAAGTCTTTGACTAACCGCATGAGAACATCGCTATTACCTGACTGCAAGAGAGGAAAATACCGTGGCGGCACAAAAGGATACTCATAAACGTCCAGGAAAAGCGGCGGATGAACTGCGAGAAACTAATGAGAAATTAATCAAGCAGTTGGCCGATCATAGATTGCTGGAAGATGTACTGCGCGAAAATTCGCAGGTGTTCAGGGCAATTCTGGATACATTGCCTGTGGCCGTCAGTCTCGCAGAGGATCTGAAACTTACCTGGGCGAATCCTGCATTTATGAAGATTCATGGTTTTGAAAGCCCGGACGAGTACATTGGGCAAAGCACTGAAATTCTGTTTACTTCTCATGAAGAGTTTGAACGTGCCGCGCAGGTCGCGTACTCGGATCTGGAGATCGGAAATAATGCGGAGATTTCAGTAAAACAAAAGAGAAAGGATGGCTCGATTTTCGATGCACGCCTGCGTTTGGCCTTTTTCAGAGCTTCCGATTCGGCGAAAAGGATCGTCGTGTGCTGCACAACCGACATGTCAGCCCAAATCGAGGTGGAAGACGAGCTTCGCAGGAGTAACGAACGTTATCGTACCTCACTGGAGGAGAGTTTTGACGGGGCACTCATCGTTAAAGGATCGAAAATACTCTTCGCGAATTCACGTTTTAGCGAGATGATCGGTTACCCAAAGGAAGAATTGGAAGGGCTCGATTATTTGGAGCTTTTGCACCCTGATTATCGGGAACTTATAACCCAGAGAGCCGCTGCCCGAATAGGCGGGGAAAAAGTGCCCGGTTATTATGAGGTGAAGCTCCTTCGGAAGGATGGCGCAAGCTTTGAAGTAGAGCTCAATACCAGGGTGATCGAAATGCAAGGAGAGGCTTGCATCCAAGCATGGATCAGAGATGTATCCGAACGCAAGAGAGCCGAGGAGGAACTACAACAAAGCGAAAAGAAGTATCGAAACTCGTGGAGGAGAGCTTTGATGGCGTCGTAATCTACGACGGCACCAAAATCGAGTTTGTTAATTCGCGATTCTGCGAAATGCTGGGTTATTCCAAAGAAGAGCTGGAGGGAATGGATCTTGTATCTACAGTTTATCCGGATGATCGAGAGCTTGTTAGGCAAAGGGCTATACGCCGGCAGCATGGAGAAGCTGTTCCCGCTCTATATGACTTTAGACTCGTGCGAAAGGATGGCTCAATTTTTGAGGTGGAGACCAATGCTCGGCTAATCCAAGTCCATGGAAAACCGCGGGTGCAGGCCTGGGTCAGAGACATATCGGAACGGAAGAGAGCTGAGACGGCTTTACGGAAAAGTGAAGAGCGATACCGCATCCTGGTTGAAGAGAGCTTCGACGGAATCTTGATCCATGACGGCAAGAAAATACTATTTGCCAATTCGCGTCTGTGCGAGATGTTGGGTTATCAGAGAGATGAATTGGAAGGAATGGACCATTTGCTCACAGTCCGGCCTGACTATCGTGAATTGATAGCCCAGAGGGTTGCTGCTCGCCAGAGAGGAGAAGCGTAACTTCTTTCTACGGCGTTAAGCTCCAGCGGAAAGACGGTTCAAGCTTTGATGCCGAGATCAATGGTCGGCCAATAGATATCGAAGGAGCAATCGGTTCGCAAGTTTGGATCAAGGATATATCCGAACAAAAAAATGCCGAGGAGAAAGCCCGGAAAAGCCAAGAGCGATACCGAACGCTGGTGGAGGAAAGTTTTGACGGAGTGTTGGTCCATGACGGCAAGAAAGTCCAGTTCGCCAATTCGCGGTTCTGCGAAATGCTCGGCTATCGCAAAGAGGAGCTGGAAGGGATGGATGTTGAACTCACGCTTCATCCTGATGATCGACACCTAGTGAAGAAGAGGGTCATTGCCAGGATACGCGGGGAAGATGTTCCTTCCCTTTACGAACTCAAGCTCCAGCGAAAGGATGGTGCAGCCCTTGAGGTTGAAACCAATGCGCGGGCCGTAGTTCTAGAAGGCCGCACAGTCTTACAGTCGTGGATCAGAGACATATCCGAACGCAAACAAGCGGAGGAAGCCCTCCAGCGTTCGGCAGCGAATTATCGGGCCATTTTTGATTCAATGAACGACGCCATTTTTGTCCATGACATAGAAACCGGCGCAGTAATCGACGTGAACCGCAAGATGTGTGAAATGTACGGCTATACCCGCGAAGAGGCTACTCGTCTGGTTGCCGGAGAGATGAGTTTCGGCAACGATAAACATTCACGGGAATTGGCATTGCAACGCATTGCCATGGCTGCACGAGGAGAACCTCAATTATTTGAGTGGCAGGCCAAGGCCAAAGACGGCCGACTTTTTTGGGTCGAAGTAAATCTTAGGAAAGCCATTCTGAATGACAATCCTTATGTGCTTGCGGTCGTGCGCGACATTACCGATCGTAAAAGGGCTGAGGCAGAGCGGGAAAATGAAAGACAGAAATTCCAGACGCTGGTGGACGATGCTCCCTTTGGGATAGTGATGATCCGAAAAGACAATACGTACGAATATGTAAATCCGAAATTCACCGAAATGTTCGGCTATGACCTGAACGACATACCCGCCGGCAAGCATTGGCTGGAAAAGTCGTGGCCGGATCCGGAGTACAGGCGAGAGGTGGCTGAGGCTTGGATAACGGACGTTCCTGGTATGGAACAAGGTGTAATGAAAGTTCGCACCTTCGCCATAACATGTGCCGATGGAATCCAAAAAATGATCACTCTCCGGTCTGCACAATTGCATACCGGCGAGTTCATACTTACATGCGAAGATATCACGGAACAAATACGTGGGGAACAGGAGCGAGAAAATCTGAGGCAACAGCTTCTACACGCCCAAAAGATGGAAGCCTTAGGGACTTTGGTTGGTGGCATTGCTCATGATTTCAACAACCTGCTGACAATCATTCTGGGATATTCCGAACTTCTTCTCCTCGAGAAGGGGGAGGATGATCCCGGTAAGGCTGACCTTCAAAAAATAATCGACGCGGGTTCCAGCGGCGCAGCATTGGTCCAGAGAATGTTAACGTTTAGTGAACAAACCGAGAGCGTGCTCGGACCATTGAACTTGAATCGATGAGATTGAGAATATGAAGGAGCTACTCTCGAGAACGATCCCGAAGATGATCTCCGTGGAACTGGAAACGGCCGAAGACCTGGGGCTGATCGACGGTGATGCGGGACAGATACAGCAAATCATATTGAATTTGGCCCTTAACGGCGTGGAATCCATGCCGAACGGCGGGAAACTGCTAATTCAAACCAGGAACTTAACTCTGGAAGAACAGTCCGGTAATAGTCATTCTGTAGTGAAGCCGGGAAATTACGTGCTTCTCTCTGTTTCGGATACCGGACGTGGAATGGACCCGGAAATAATGCAACGCATGTACGATCCATTCTTCACCACAAAAAACCGAGATTTCGTCAAAGGTACTGGCCTCGGGCTTGCCATAGTTCACGGAATTGTCATGGCGCACGGCGGAAATATAGTTTGCATCAGTGAACCCGGGAAGGGAACACGGTTTGAGCTGTATTTCCCCGCGTTGCCTGATGACAAGCCAATTCGTGACGAACAGCGCGATGATTCCGTTGCAGCGGTTTCTTCTATTCAAGGTGACGAAACCATTCTGCTGGTTGACGACGAGGAGATGGTGCGAGATCTAGGAACACGCATCCTAAAAAAAGCCGGCTATGAGGTGCTTACTGCGCGGAACGGTAAAGAGGCATTGGAGGTATATTCAAAAGATGCTGAAAAAATCGCTCTGGTGATACTTGATCTTATCATGCCTGAAATGGGTGGCGAGCGATGCCTCGAGGAACTGCTAAGGATCAATCCGACAGCGAAGATAATTGTTTCGACAGGATATGCTTCCAATGATGAGACGACGAGAATAAGAATCGAGGCTTTAGCATCAGGATTTGTCGCCAAACCTTTCACTTTGTCCAATATGCTGAAGACGGTACGTGGAATCTTAGACCGGCAATGATATTCAGGTAAAAAGTGGTAGAATTTGTAGATCGGGATCGTTGGCGCTCCGCATCCTTGCACTCATAACGACATTCCCATCGGACTTGAATCAGATTAGTTCAGGCAGCAACGCTTCAGTTACAGACGGCCATAGAATGTCAATTACAGTTGCGAGGCTGTCAGGCCGTGGCAATCTCGGATTTGCTCCGGCCATGCGTGAAAAATAGAGATTGCTTCGCTGCGCTCGCAATGACAGCCCTCGGGTTATCCGCTCGCTATCAAGCCCCCAACGTGTCATTGCGAGGAGCGAAGTCCCGCGGAACGCGGGATGGCAGTCCCAGCATTCGTTCCAACCACGCATGAGAATGGAGATTGCTTCGCTTCGCTCGCAATGGCATTCTTTGGCTCCCAGTAACTGAATAGTTAGTTCAGGCATGGCTTTTTGCTTTACATTCAGCATGAGCGAAGATACGATCCGCCCGACTTCTCGAATAGAACTGAGATCGGAAATGAAGATAAAGCGCTTAGAAATTAGGGGATTTAAGAGTTTCCACGATAAAACCGTGTTCGATTTTCGACCGGGAATCACCGCTGTGGTCGGCCCTAATGGAAGCGGCAAAAGTAACGTCCTCGAGGCTATTCGCTGGGTTATGGGAGAGCAGCGTGTCCGGAGCCTTCGGGGCAAGAAAATGGAAGACGTCATATTTAACGGCTCAGAAACTCGCAAACCTGTCGGCATGGCGGAAGTCAGACTAGTACTTTCCACTGATGACGGAATAGTTCCTCCCACTATGGCCGAATATGATGAAATAATGATTACTCGCCGCCTGTTCCGGGACGGCGAATCTCAATATGAAATCAATAATATTCCTTGCCGGCTATCGGATGTCACCGATTTCTTTATGGATACCGGGGTGGGCAGGAATTCCTACGCAATCATCGAACAGGGTCGCGTGGACATGGTCGTGGCATCAAAGCCCGAAGACAGGCGCCTTTTCATCGAAGAAGCAGCCGGTATCACACGCTACAAATCCCGAAAGGAAGTCGCATTAAAGAAACTCGAGCAGACAAAGCAAAATTTGCTCCGTATTGGAGATCTGATATCCGAAGTAAAGCGCCAGAGTGTTTCTTTAAAAAGACAAGCATCCAAGGCCGAACGTTATCGACAGCTCAATGCTCGTCTACGGGAACTTGATATCAGCCTGCATGCGCATAAGTGTAAGGTGACCCAGGAAGAGTACCAGCGCGTTAAGGCAGAACTCGACTCAAGCAGATCAGCGCTAGTCCAGCGAGAAACCGGATTTAACGGGGTTGAAGCCCAATTGGAGCAATCTCGTATCGCTATGCTACAAACCGAGACTCAGTTCAAGGAGTTGTTGGAAGCGCGCCATAAAGTCGATCTGGAACTTACGTCTACCAGGAGCCGAATAGGCTCAGACCGCCAACGCGTATCCGAGCTGACCGAACGGCAAAAAAGGCGCTCCTTAGAGTCAGAGACCCTCAACAAAAGAATAGAACAATCCTCCATCAAGACAGAAGAATTAAAGACGCGCAGCTCTGCTGTTCAGGCTGACACTGACGCGGCAACAAAGGAACTGAATGAGGCCCGTGACGAATCACAACAATCTGAGCAAGATCTCGCCGCCCATAAGCAGAGATTAGACCAACTCAAGGATGCTCAATTCAATATTCTCCAGGAAGCTGCTCAACAACGGAATCGAAGAGAAACTCTTACCAAACGTCGATCGGAAATTGTAAACGGGCTCGCAAAAATTGAGAGAGATTCAGAATCTATCATTTCACGGCTCAAGATCGATGAGAGTGAAAAAAACATGGTAGCCGATGAAATAGTTCGGGTTCTCCAACTCCGCCGAGAATGCGTCGAGAAAAAAGAGGAACTCTCCGCAGCTCGGGATGAAGCCTCGAAATCAATCGGTTCCCTTAGAAAGGAATTGGCTCAAACTGAAAAAATTACCGCAGCGGATCAGGCCAGACTTCAGTCACTCGAAGAGATGCAGCGGGATTACGGGGTATATGGCGACGGCGTGCGGCTACTGATGAAAAATCGGGAAGACCAACCAAAAGAATATTTGCTTGGGCCGCTTGCCGAAGTAGTCGAGGTTTCGGAGGAGTTTCAAGAAGCACTTACAGCGGCTCTTGGGGAGCGCCTGGGGCATGTTGTCGTAACCTCGACTCGTGAAGGGATACAAGCCGCAAATCAGCTCAAAGAGGCCGATGCAGGTAGGACCACTCTAATCCCCCTTTTTCCCAGAAGAGTTTCCGAAGCAGATGACAATCACACCCCGCCCGACCTATTGCGACTCAAGGACGTCGTCCGTTTCAGGGCTGGCTTTGAAGAACTTGGGGATTTTCTTCTGGACCGCTGCTTTCTCGTTGAAAATATCGAACGAGCGGTTGAGATATGGGAGACAAACGGAATACACGTTGACCTGGTTACGACCCGAGGTGAGGTGCTTAACCGTTATGGAGAAATCACGGGTGGGTCGCAGGAAAGCGGTCGGAAAGAGGTGTTTGAGAAACGTCGGGAAATAGAGTCACTGAAGAACAGAGTATCGGAGCTCGGAACGGCCATCGCCCAAGTACAAAGCTCACTAAATGAACGAGAATCGCACTTCGAAAAACTCATCGCTGAATTAGAAGAAACGGACCGCCTGTTTTCGGATTTGAATTTGAAAGAAGTCCGCCTTAAGAGTGATCAGGAACGACTGGAAACACAGCTAACCACGACCCGACGCCGAGTTGAAGTAATTGGCTTGGAACGAGAGCGTCTCAATAAAGAAGAGAGTGAGATTGCAATACAAATGGAGCAATGTGATCTCGCCGCGGCATCACTGGAAAAGACCCGCCTGGAACTGGAAACGGAAAAACAGGAAATACAAAAAGCAACTGAACAATTGGAACTCTCACTTCGCGACAGGTCTCGTCGAACCGAGGAAATCCGTGTTCGGTTGGCTCAACTTGAAGAGCGAGGGCGCTCTCTCGAACGTGAGCTACGATCTTCGAATGAGAGTGTGACGCAATATGAGAACCAATTGCGCGAGCTTTTGAATGAAATTTCTCTGAGCGAACAGGACGGCAAAAGATTGGCCGAGGAAATAGAGGCGGCCGAGACCAAAGAAAAGCAGCTCATGATGCAACATGAAGAGCAGGGGTCGCAAATTGAGGCGCTCAAAAAAAGTTCAGCGGAGTTGTCGTCGCGTCTGCGGGACTTTGAGGAGCAATCGGCCTCCCTGGCGAGATCGGTGAGTGAATTACGTAAAGCTGTGCACGCGCAAGAAATGGAATCGGTTCGTCTCGAACAGATGCTTTCGGATTTGGTGGAAAAGATATTGGAGCGTCATCATGTGGACCCCCGTAATCTTCCTGCGCCGGAAATTCTTCCAAGCGAAGAAGAAATTGCAGAGATGAAAACCAAACTTGAATCTTTGGGCGAGGTTAATCTGGCTGCCATCACCGAAAGTCGCCTGACTGAAGAACGGCTCACATTTCTGTTGGAGCAGGAGGATGATTTAAATAAGGCTGTGGATTCGCTTTACGCGACGATAAATACTATCAACAAAACTACCACTGAACGCTTTCGGGCGGCTTTTGACAGTGTTAATGAACAATTTCAGGAAATCTTTCCATTCCTGTTCAGAGGTGGCGAAGGACGACTGGAATTAACCAATGAAGACGATCTCCTGGAATCCGGTGTAGAAATTATGGCCAGGCCACCCGGCAAAAGGATTCAAAATATGGACCTGCTATCCGGGGGCGAAAAAGCCTTGACGGCCGAAGCGCTCATTTTCTCTATATTCCTTACCCGCCCTTCCCCATTTTGTCTTTTGGACGAGGTTGACGCCCCCTTAGACGATGCAAACCTAGCCCGATTTCACGAAATGCTCCGAAGGCTGTCCGACAAGACCCAGTTCCTTTTTATTACCCACAATAAACGGAGCATGCAGGAGGCTGATTCGCTCTACGGCATAACAATGGAAGAGCCTGGAGCTTCAAGCATTGTGTCTGTAGAGTTTGTGAACTAATTCCGTTTGATACCGTCGCCATCTTTTTCTGAGCAACAGCATTTGTTGAATCTTGCCCCTACGTGTACACCTTTTCATTTGAATGGCCCATCGCCCTCCTACTTTTTATTGACAAAACATACCATAAATTGTATTAATTGGCTCGATTTTCTGATGTGATTTATAGAAATGCCTCACAATATATTATTAACATGAAGAATATACTAATTACAATCTGGCTTACCATACTGTGCTTTCTTCTATTATCCAATGTTCATGCATGGGATATGCCCGGATACCTTTGTGTGAGCGGCGGGTCTAGGATGTGGTTCACCACTCTTCAAGGGGATCTCATTCAGAGCGATCGCACTAAGCTGGATTTGGTGGGGAATTTGGGCCTGAAGGGAGATGATCTCGTTTGGAGTTATTCTATTGCCGCACGAATCAAGAACCTACATGTTCTGCGCCTGCGCGTGGAGCCATATGACATTTATGATCAACCAGGAGGCGGTTCTTCTCTGCGAATCAGGGATCTTCGTATAGGTTACGATCTGGATTTCTATATGTCCCCCCAGGTGTTATTTGGAGCGAACATTGACCTAGATGTGCTCAATGTTGATACACGCGTAGCCAATGTAACCGTTGCCAATTCTACTTTCAGCTATAATAACAACGACACCCGAGCAGTTCCGACACTCGGTTTTCATACGACCTTTTATCCGATTATGACCGGGATATCACTGCGGCCGACTGCCTCGGCTCGTGTTAACTGGTGGAATTATCAGAACCTAGAGACCTGGGATTGGGAGGCCGGCGGCGGAGTGGATATTCCTGTGACCAAACTTTGGACCTGGAGCGTGAACGCCGGCTACAGATTCTGGCACATTAAATTCAAGCGGGATATCGACACCCTGGATGTGAATCGCTCCGGCTTCTTCCTGGAATCATCGATCCTTTTTTAGTAGGACCGGCATCTTGCCGGTTGTCTCACAACACAGCAACAACGACTGGACCGCCATCCTGCCGGTCCTACTGTCACGTATCCGGTTTGCACGATTCAGGTCGACAATCTCTATTCAATAATATTAGAGTTTTTTGAGGAGGGGTCAAAGGAGCCCTTTCGTACACAAAACAGGGCCCCACGAGAAGTCTTCAAAAGCTCTCAACAAATGCCGGCAGTCACTTTGGCCTCAAGGTGCTCCATTAAGCGGGACAAAATTTCCCCGGCGCTCCCCGTAACCATTATATCTGTCACTCTCTGATGCAGAGCGGATGGCTCGCGGTTCACTTCGATCACCTTGGCGGGAGGATTTTTGAGTTTAACCTCGATGGGGATCTGAGCCGCTGGGAAAACCTGCAAAGAAGTCCCTACGACAAGCAAAACGTCGCATTTTCGAGTCTGCACTTGCGAAACCATAAGCGCTTTGGATGGAATCGCCTCACCGAAAAACACAGCATCCGGCTTGAGCACTCCGAGACATTTCCGGCACCTTGGTGGATCTTGTTCTCCGGATGAAATGCGAGCCTCAACATCTTCGATCGGTTCTACTTCGCGGCATTTCATGCACACCGCTCTGAGCATATTGCCATGGAACTCAACCACCTCAACAGATCCCGCTTTCTGATGCAAATTATCGACATTTTGTGTGATTATGCATTTTAAAATTCCCATCTGTTCCATTTTGGCAAGGGCATAATGAGCGGGATTAGGTTTCGCCGAAGCCATGTCAAAATCGCCTGAAATCTTCAGATCCCAATGCAATTTCCAGAACCGTGAAGGATTCTGAAGAAATCGATCTATCGAAAACTCGCCAGGATCCACTCGCGTCCACAGGCCTCCCGGGCTTCTGAAATCAGGTATACCGGATTCGGTGCTGATCCCGGCCCCAGTGAGTGCGACGACGTTTTTTGCTCGGAGTAAATGTTCTGCGATGTCGGTAATTGCTTCTTCCATGGGAACTCCTTGTCTACAATTGTATAATATAAGGGCGCATTGAATCGCGCAACCGTTTTCATCCGATCCGCATAGACCACATAGATCGCGGGAATCACACTGGATTTCATTCCTAACGACCGAGTGATTCGTTGCGCACGGGATTGATTGAGATATTCTCTCAGGACAGCAGCATGGACGGCATTTCTGCGGTGCAACAAGAAGTTCCACAATTCCGGGAGGTTCGTCCCATCCCTCTCGATCGCTAAGCCTCTCCTGAAATATTCATTTGAGCCACTATTTCTGCGTTAACCGTCTGCTGACGCGCCGTACGACTATCGCATGTCTACGATCAATCTGGGAGGCTCTATTCGGGCTTTGGCCTTGACAGGTGGAAGCTTCAGAATAATATGGTACACATAATAGTCTTGCCTGCTGGTTTGTTTTCGTAAGCAGGAATTAAATTGTGAGAAGAATAGATGGACCATGACCGTGAATTAGTTGACAGAGTTATTAAAGGAGATTATTACGCATTCGAATTATTGGTGGAAAAACATCAAGGAAGAATATATCGTCATTTAAGAAAAATGGTCAGAGATTACGACGTGGCGGAGGATCTGCTTCAAGAGACTTTTCTGAGCGTGTACAAGGGCCTTGCCAGATTTAGTGGAAATTCTTCCTTCGCAACATGGCTATTTAGAATAGCCACCAATGCAGCTTTGATGTTCCTGAGAAAGCATAAGCCGGAGAGCATCCAATACGATGATGAACTAAAACTGCGAGCTCGCACAGATCATGCGCCGGCATCTCCCGAATTTGCGGATACCCCGCTTGAATTGCTTTTATCCGACGAAGGACGAAGAACAATCGAGAAAGCGATAGATGAGCTACCTCTGATGTACAGGACTGTTCTCATGTTGCGGGACGTGGAAGGTTTTTCGGTTCGAGAAGTCTCGAAAATCACCGATTCTTCGGTATCCGCTATCAAGTCTCGACTACATCGAGCCAGACATTCAGTGCGCGAGGCGCTGAACTCATATTATTCGGAACGCAGTATTTACGCGGGACGGGGAGCAACAGCAAAATGAAAACCTGTAAGGAGTTTTGCGACATGTTTTCCGATTATATAGACGGAGACATCTGCGAATCCGAGTGCAGTGTCATTGAAGAACATCTCCAAGACTGCCCGCCCTGCGAACTACTATTTCGGTCATTTCGGGCCAGCATTAAAATGTGCAACGAGGGAGTGTCCGGTGAAATTCCCGAGAAAGTACGTGAGCGACTTAGGATATTCCTAAGAGAAAATTGCAGAAAAGAGGGAACTTAATAATAGGGAGGAGTATTGAAATGGGTGAAAATTTACATCAGGTTTCTGACGGCGATTTCGAACAACAAATTTTAAAATCGGATCTTCCCGCGCTTGTCGATTTTTGGGCTGCGTGGTGCGGTCCATGTAAAACTGTCGGTCCGGTAGTCGAAGAATTGGCCGGTGAGTACGCCGGAAAAGTTAAAGTTGCAAAACTCAATGTAGACGATAACAAGGAAACACCGGCACGTTATGGGATCAGAGGCATACCCACATTGATACTGTTCAAGAACGGCGAGGTTGTGGATCAAATCGTGGGGGCTGTTCCCAAGAGCAAAATAAAGGAATTGCTCGATAAGGTTTAACCGTAATGGATGCGGATCTTATTATTCTCGGTGGCGGACCTGCCGGACTTACGGCTGGAATGTACGCGGCGCGGGCGGGGGTTCCCCTGCTGTTATTTGAAAGAGCAGTCCCCGGTGGTCAAATGGCCGCCACCGAGTTGGTTTGCAACTACCCAGGCTTCCCGGAGCCTATATTCGGGATTGATTTAGCTCAGAAAATGGAAACTCACGCTCGAGCATTCGGTGTGGAAATTGTTCAGACGGACATTCAGAATGTCTCGAAAACTAATGACGGCTTTTCATTGACAGCGGACGGAGGCCAAGTTCACACCTGTCGCGTTTTGATTCTTGCCACAGGGGCCTCGCCGGTCAGACTGGGAATACCGGGGGAGTTGGAGTTTGCAGGCAAGGGAGTGAGTTATTGCGCTATTTGCGACGGCCCTTTTTTCCGCGATGTCGAAATCGCGGTCGTGGGAGGGGGTGATTCTGCCGTGGAAGAGGCGGTATACCTCACTCGATTTGCCCGAAAAGTCCATTTGATTCACAGAAGAGACCAACTCCGTGCCTGCCGGGAAATCCAGCAGAAGGCTTTTGACGAACCCAAGTTAGTGATCCACTGGAAAACCATTCCCCTAGCGGTCTCAGGCGACAGCGGAGTCACTACTCTAAAGATTCGCTCGCTGACTACCGGTGCTGAAGAGGATCTTCAGGTGGCTGGGGTATTTTTTTATGTCGGTTTATATCCCAATCATGTTGGGGGGGTCTTGGAGTTGGTCAAAACGGATTCCAGAGGATTTATCATCACGGATACAAGTCTGGCTTGCTCGACTCCGGGCTTGTTTGCGGCAGGCGACATCCGTTCGAAAGAACTTAGGCAAGTGTCAACGGCCGTCGGAGATGGTGCCTCTGCCGCACACAGCGCTCAACTATATTTGGAAAATCTTCCAAGAAGAAATCATAATTAGTTCCGGCTGTCTCCAACCAGATTGGATTCTCAAAATCGTTATTTCATTGGCCCATTGAACCACCACGGCTCCGGACTGAAGTAATCCTGCGGACCTGCGAAAGATTTATCGCGCGTGGCGTACAGAGGCTCTATCGTCGGCCCGAATTCAGGCTTCCAAAATGTGAGGATTTCCATAGCTCCGACCGTGAGTCTTCTCACCCCTAAATATACACCGGTGGTCGCCCCAGCGATGAAACCATTTCCGGTTCCTGCCAGGTACCCCTGAAGTGCTCCGTCGTACGCGCCTACGTATGCCCCATCGATCATCGAATTGGTTACGTTGACCCAAAGTTCGTATGGCGCAGAAATAATATTGACCACTCCTCTGCCGAGTTTCCAGGCGGGCAAGCTTCTGTCAAACCTCTTTAAATCATCAAAATCGGTTTCATAAGCGAACGACAAACAAGTGATAACTAACATCAATGCAACAGCAATAGTAGCTGTTAAGATTCTTTTCATCGTGTCCTCCGGTGACCAATTGTTTGTCGCCTTTGTGCAAAAACACCGCCAGTCCGGTCAAACTATGGCGACGCGGTCATATAAAACTCTGAATCAAGTTGAGTATCAGAGTCACGAATCTATGATACCACACGAGATCTAGAAAGGCAACAAAACGTTAATAATTCTCCTGTGATGTTTAATATTGCTAGAAATAACTTTTATAAAAAATCACCCTTGCTTAACCAATCCCCTCAATGTATTATTGATTCCGCCGTTTCTTCGGCACATCAACAGGACCGTTCACCTATGAAATGCATCATGAAAAAATGGCTTCTCGTTGCGCTGATCGTCCTATTTCTTTCGGGTTGCGCTTTTGATAGCGTCTGGAAGTGGATTGATGAAATGGAATTCGAGCGGGATGATCAGACGATAAGTATTATGCGCTTTATAGTGAAGTAGCACTTATTGCGAGTCCCGGAAAATTTTTTACAATATCCGGATCTTTTGGAGGCGCTATGGCAACATACGAAATCGATAGAAAACTACTCGAAAGCAAATCTACGGAAGAAATTTCAAAAATATTGAGAAACGAGCGCGACGATTACACCCCCGAAGCTATAGAAATACTCGAACAAATTTTTAAATCCAGAAGCATGGAATCTTCGTCCTCGGGCGGTAGTGACAGTCAGCCTGCGGGTGTCCGCGTGGCGGGTTATCAAAATCCAAGAGATCCGGTCCGGACCCCCGGGGATGCGCTGAGAGAGCTCAATCATCTTTTGGCCGGAGTTATGAATGGGACAATAGATCCACCGGTAGCGCAGGTGGCTTCGAACATTGTGATGGGAATTCTAAGGGCCATGGAAATGGAATTCATGCATGAACCAGAGGAGGGCTCGTGAGCGCGCTGACAAAATCGGCCGCGGGAACAGCCGTTGATTTTGAAAAGGGTGGTGGACTTGTTCCGGCAATAGCCCAGGATGTGCGTACCGGTAAAGTACTTATGATGGCGTACATGAATCGTGAAGCGCTCGAAACTACTCTAAGGGAAGGCCGTGCTTGCTACTGGAGCCGCTCCAGACAGGAATTGTGGCGTAAAGGAGATACTTCGGGTGATATTCAGATTGTCAAAGATGTACTGATAGATTGCGATGAAGACACCATTCTGCTGTTAGTCGATCAGCAGGGCAAGGGGGCTTGCCACACGCGTCGCTGGAGTTGTTTCTACAGACGCATTGTCGGAGGAGGTCATTTTCAGGAAATTGATGGCTAAAGAAACTTTAAAATTAATCATTCCAAAAGGAAGTCTCGAACAAGCAACGGTAGATCTGTTCCGTAGAGCGGGGTGGAATATTAATATTTCCCCTAGAAGCTACTTCCCGTCTGTAGACGATGACGAAATCATGCTGGCGCGGCTTAGAGCTCAAGAAATATCTCGCTATGTGGAATCGGGGACGTTTGACGCAGGTCTCACAGGTAAAGATTGGGTGCTGGAGAATGATTCAGATGTGGTGGTCATTGATGACCTGGTCTATTCTAAAGTCTCACCAACTCCTGCCCGTTGGGTATTGGCCGTGGACGCGGAGTCAGATTACCAGTGCCCGGAAGATCTTGAAGGTAAGCGGATTGCTACTGAGCTGGTGCGTTTCACTCGAAAATTTTTCGAGGAACGTAATACAAATGTTGAAGTTGAATTCTCTTGGGGCAGCACTGAAGCGAAGGTCAGCGAAGGCGTGGTCGACGCAATCGTAGACGTTACCGAGACAGGGAGCACCCTGCGGGCCAACGGTCTGCGCATAATTCATACTTTACTCACTACAAATACGCAATTGATTGCGAATCGGGAAGCATACCAAAATCCTTTTAAAAGAGACAAGATCCAGCAGATTCATCTTTTGCTACAGGCGGCATTGGAGGCGGCCAAGATGGTCGGTCTCAAGATGAATGTCCCCAAAGGAAATCTCGAAACCATAGTCAAGCTGCTTCCGTCGCTTAATGCGCCCACAGTTTCGGGCCTTTATAGATCGGATTGGTTCGCAGTGGAGGTTGTAGTTTCAGAGCAGATAGTCCGTTCATTGATACCGCGTCTCATGAAAGCAGGCGCCACCGGAATAATTGAATACAGCTTGAATAAAGTATTGTGAACTAGAAGAATTTTATGGATTAGTGAAAAACTCCGAATGATGTGGTCCCCGATAGTCAGGCACACTACGGGACTGTTTCGTCTCCGCTTCCATCAACCACAGATCCACCTTCGTTTATCGAGCGGCTGACCAGCGCCAGCGCCTTCATGGCACGCAATGCGCGTTCTCCATCCACAATCGGCGTGGTCCCTTTCAGGATGGATTTGAAAAAATCATCAAATTCCCGGCGCAGCGGCTCTTCATCCGGAATTGGGATCGTTTCCTCTCGGAGATTGCCCATGAAACATACGCCGTCAGTCATGGTCGGGAGTTCTTCCGCGCTATATAGCGTCAGCGAATTCCCCAACGTATTCGCCACAAATTGTCGGGTCGGTGTTGTAACTGTTAAAGATCGAACCTTTCGAGGCGAGCATTTCCCGGTCCAAAACACTGCTGTCGTATTATTTTGGAACTCGATTCGAACGTGAGTGACATCGAGCTGATTAGAAAATACCGGTCTACCTGTGGCAGTGACCGATTTTATGGGCGAGCCGGCGATTTCCAGGGCAAGATCAATGTCGTGAATCAACAAATCATATAGCACATCCACATCCATGCAGCGAGAACCGTCGAAAGGGGCCAATCTGCGCGCGTCGATAGAGATTATGTCCTGCGCAGTCTCTTGAACCAATTCGAGTAGTTTTGTCACTGCCGGATTATAGCGCTCGACATGGCCGACCATGAGAATCAGACCTGTTTGGCGAGCCAATTCCACGAGTCGGGCCGCGCCCTGAAGATTGTGAGCTAAGGGCTTCTCCATCAACAGGTGAAGGCCCCTTTTCAGGCAGCGTTCACCGATCTCGGCGTGCAATGAAGTCGGGGCAGCCACTGTTATCGCATCAGCCCTGTCCATAAGCTCATCAAGTGCATTGAAACAAGAGCAGTCATGCAGACGACACATCTCATCGGCCCGTGCGGAATCGGGATCGTAGAATCCAGCTAGGGTCGCAGTGGGACTTTGGTCGATGAGTCTTAGATGATGATTACCCATAGTCCCTACGCCGACCACACCTACTCGAAGATTTTGTCCATAAGCTCTCATGATAGTGGAAGATACACGTGGTATGTGCTGTTCGTCAAAGCCTAAAACCGTTTACTTTCGCGAGTTATTTATGTTTATACTAATTGCCGACCTACATAGTATGGCAATGGCAAAGGAGTTTTGACAATTCTGCATCATCACTCCAGTCAAAGAAAAGAACCTGTCGCGCACGTGTTGCTTATGGGTAAGTATCGGAGGTGTCCGTTTTGAGGTATTTAGCAGTTATTCTCACCATTTTTTGTGTGCTTGCAGCGCCAGCTTGGGCGGCTGAGCCGATTTTTATCGGCGCGTTTTTACCCATGACCGGAAATGTCGCGGCATATGGTCAGATGGGATGGTCAGGTATCACTGTAGCCAAGAAGATGCAACCTGCAGTCCTGGATAGAACCGTCGAGGCGGTCCTCGTAGACACTAAGTCCGAAAAAGTGGATGCAGCCAATGCTGTTGCCAGGTTGATTGAAAGGGATAAAGTAATTGCGATTATCGGCGAGATGATCTCTGGAAACACAATAGCTGGGGCTGATTTTGCGGAACGTCACCATATTCCGATAGTGTCCCCGACCGCAACAAATCCTATTGTGACCCAGGGCAAGAGTTTCATTTTTCGTGTGTGTTTTATTGATCCGGACCAGGGGCGCGTTGCAGCGAAATTAGCTCTAGATCAGTTGAAGGCGAAAACCGCGGCTCTGATTTATGATATAGCGCAGGATTATAGCGCTGCGCTTGCCAAGTACTTCAAGGAAGATTTCACAGCTGGAGGAGGCAAGGTCGTCGTGGATCTCAAATTTAAGAGCGGCGACAGGGATTTCACTCCGCAGCTAAGCAGCATAAAAGCAGCCAAGCCGGACATAATATACGCCCCAATTTACTATACCGAGTGCGCCCTTGCGGCCAAACAGGCCAGAAATATGGGACTGAACGTCCCGATCCTTGCCGGAGATGGAGTTCAGGCCCCGGAATTGATTCAATTGGGCGGCAAGGCAGTAGAGGATGTGTATTTCACGGCTCATTTCCATAAAGCCATGATTTCTACGGAGCGAGGTCAGAAATTCATGGAATCATTTGAGAAGGAGACCGGTAAAGATCTGGATGCTTTTTCGGCAATGGCGGCAGATGCCTATTTCATCATTCTTGATGCAATCAAGCGGACCGGTAGCACGGACCCTCAGAAGATTAGAGACGCTTTGGCCTCCACAAAAGATTTTGAAGGGGTCACCGGCAAAATAACCCTGAAACCGGACGGAAACCCGATCAAGGCCATGGTGATCAATAAGGTGAAAGGCGGCAAATTCGAATACGTCACGACTGTGACACCTTAAGGTCGCTAACGTCAAACGTGGATTATTCATTCATTATTCAGCAGATCGTCTTCGGGTTAACACTTGGCTGTCTTTATGCACTCCTGGCCATTGGTTATTCAATGGTCTACGGCGTTTTGAGGCTCATCAATTTTGCGCATGGCGATTTGCTCATGGTCTCGGCGTATATCGCCTTTTTCGGCATTGTCATATTTCACTTGCCATTGATAGTCTCTTTCATCATTGCCGTTGTGCTCACTGGCGGTTTGGGAATTGTCATAGATCGGGGTGCCTACAGGCCGCTCAGGAAAAGCCCGCGTATAAGCGCACTGATCACCGCGATAGGTATATCATTTCTCCTTGAGAATCTGGGGATTGTCTTTATAGGCGGACGTCCGAAGACCTTTTTCACACCTGATTTTCTGGAACAGATGCTCACAATTGCAAAAGTTCAAATTCCATTCCTTTCGATCTGCGTCTTCGCCGTGACCGCTTTTTGTCTTTGGGGATTAATGTGGGTGGTTAATCGCTCCCGCGTGGGAATGGCAATGAGGGCAATTTCCAGAGATATTGAGACCGTCAGATTGATGGGCATCGATGCGGACAGGGTCATTTCATATACATTTTGCTTGGGATCAGCCCTGGCAGCGGTGGGCGGCATCCTCTGGTGCATGAAATATCCTGCTTTGGAACCATTCATGGGAATTATACCCGGTTTGAAGGCTTTCATAGCGGCTGTTTTGGGAGGAATAGGCAGTGTAAAGGGCGCTGCATTGGGAGGCCTAATATTGGGTTTGGCCGAAATTCTCATAGTCGCCATCCAACCCGAATGGTCAGGATATCGAGACGCCATCGCCTTTGCTGTTTTGATTGTGATTCTTTTGACACGTCCCACCGGTATAATCGGCCAGGAATTGCCCGATTGAATCGGATGGACCAAAGCGCTGTGGAATCAAATCCGAAGACAAGAAACATAAGGTTTTGAAAGACACTCGAGCCCGTGATCATATTTTAACTGCCGCAGCCATAGCGTTGGCTATGGCACTCCTATGGTACGCCGACCGCCATTTTAGCGATTATTCTATAAGAATACTGAATACTGTAGCTATTTTCATGATATTGTCCGTAAGTTACAATCTAATCAACGGCGTAGCCGGGCAATTTTCCCTTGGCCCAAATGCCTTTCTTGCTGTTGGTGCTTACACCAGCGCGATATTAAGCCTGGCTCCGGAGGAGAAGTTACGGAGCTTCATTCTGCAGCCAATGGCATGGCCGTTATCCGAAATCAGCGTTTCCTTTCCTATTTCCCTGCTGGCAGCAGGTTTGTTAACGGCCTTTCTGGCATTGTTAATGGCTATTCCCGTTTTTCGCGTTCGAGGTGACTACCTGGCGATAGTCACACTCGGGTTTGGCGAAGTTGTCCAATTATTCGCAAATAATCTGATTTCGATTACAAATGGGCCACTAGGATTGAAAGGTCTTGTACCGTACACGAATCTTTGGTGGAGCTGGGGCATTTGCCTCCTAACTGTTTTTTGCACAATTCGTTTAGTTAACTCTTCTTATGGGCGGGCCATGAAGGCCGTTCGGGAAGATGAAACAGCAGCGGAAGCTATGGGGATTGATGCGTTCCGAACGAAGACTCTTGCATTCGTATTCAGCGCTTTTTTCCAGGGAATGGCAGGCGGTCTGCTAGCCCATCTGGTAACCACTATCTCCCCTTCCCTTTTCGGTTTTCTTCTGACTTTTAATCTTTTGATAATTATCGTCATTGGCGGCCTGGGAAGCACAACGGGATCGGTTATTGGCGCTGTACTGTTTGCCTGGGGAGGAGAGCTGCTGAGAGTTGTTGAAGAGCCGATAACCATCTTCGGCTATTACATTGAAGGAATTCCGGGAATGCGCATGGTCATTTTTTCTGTAATTCTGATCCTGGTAATGCTCTTTGCCCGAAGCGGGATTATGGGAAGAAACGAATTCTCTTGGAACGGTTTGTTCAGTTTTTTGCGCAGAATAGTTCGCAGACTGAGGGTCGCATGAGTGAACCTCTTTTCAGAACCGAAAACCTTTCAGTTAGATTTGGAGGGTTAGCGGCGCTGACCGGTATGGATCTGGAAATCCAAAAAGGCGAAATCATTGGACTGATCGGACCCAATGGAGCAGGTAAGACTACAGCTTTCAATGCAATCACAGGGCTCGCAAAGCCGGTTTCCGGGAAAGTTATCTTTCACGGACAAGATGTAACAGGCTGGAGTGCCAACAAAGTCGCTCGCAATGGAATCGCTCGCACATTTCAGAACATAAGACTGTATACCGATTTAACTCTTGTGGAGAACGTTATGATTGCGGGCCACGCGGCGATTCGCTACTCGTTTCTGGAAGCTGTCGCTGGAGTGGGTCGCTTCTCTCACGACGAACGAGAACTTCGGCGGAAGGCCGAAAATCTCTTGGAATTGATGGGGTTGATCAATCTGGCCGGGGAAAAGGCTCAATCGTTACCGTATGGTAGTCAGCGGAAACTGGAAGTGGCCCGCGCTCTGGCGCTTAATCCAGGGTTGCTTTTGTTGGATGAACCGGTGGCCGGAATGAACCCTGTTGAAACCATTGAATTTGGCGAGCTTCTCGGGACCTTACACAGGGACCTCGGTCTCACTGTATGTCTTATAGACCATGATATGGGCTTTGTGATGGATGTCTGTCACAAAATCAGGGTAATCGATCACGGTTTGCCTATCGCATGGGGCACCCCTGAAGAGATTCGAAATAATGAAAAAGTAATTCAAGCATATCTCGGAACCAGCTAAACACCCGGACTGAAGCAATGTTGGAAATAGAAAATCTACACGTTCATTACGGAGGAATTCGCGCCTTAAAGGGGGTCACCTTCAGTGTCCGGGAACAATGGATTGTGACCTTGCTCGGATCCAACGGAGCGGGAAAGAGTACAACAATCAGAGCTATTTCCGGTCTCGAAGAGATAAGTTCGGGTCAGGTTCGATTCCGAGGAAGAATTATAAACGGTTTGCCGGTACACGAGATTCAGAAGCTTGGTTTGGTGCATGTCCCCGAAGGGCGGAAAATATTTGCTAATCTGACGGTGCGGGAAAACCTTTTGATGGGCGCTTACAATAATAATCAGAAGAATGATATTGAGCGCGCAATGAAAAGGGTTATGTCCATATTCCCTCCACTTGAATCGCGACTGGATCAACTCGGAGGCACACTCTCGGGCGGCGAGCAGCAGATGTTGGCCATCGGCAGAGCACTGATGTCCGAACCTAAGCTCTTGATGATGGATGAACCTTCCTTGGGATTGGCCCCCCTGGTCACGGCCGACGTTTTTCGAGTAATACAGGAAATTCGTGAGGAAGGAGTAACAATATTTCTGGTCGAACAAAACGCCAACGCGGCTTTGAAAATCGCTGATTATGCATTGATTCTGGAAACCGGCAGAATCGCTCTTGAAGGTTCCGGCAAAGATTTGCTTAACAATCCGGACGTTAAACGAGCATATCTCGGAGAAACTCGTCGACAGAAAGAATCCTCATAAAAACGCAGGTACTGCCGCCACTTCATATGCCGAGAAGTCATTCTCGTTCCACATAGTCACCGCACTTGACGGAATGCTTATCCAGAAATTGCAGAATTTCTTGACTTAGTAATAGTCTAATGCTAGGAAGTGCCCGGCCTCAACCTCGGGGGAGGGAGGGGCCGTCAAACCGGTAAACCGGTGGGTTCGGATGCCGGGCATCCTGCTCGCCGGTTTATTTTTTGATTTGGGTAGCTTTACATGAGTCGATTAATGCTTTATAAAAATCGACTACAAGTTTGATCTCGCGTCGGAAAAGAATATCGTCAGTAGTGTCGGTGCCACAAAAGTGAGTACGATGAAGAAACCTCAGATTAAGCAAACTGAAGAAATTGTGGAAAAATCAAGTAGGAATATCTTTCAGGAGTACTCAGAAGCTTTCATCGTCGCCATCATATTAGCCATTCTGATACGGGGCTGTTTGGTGCAGGCTTTTAAAATTCCATCCAGTTCCATGGAACCTACCCTACTGGTAGGAGATCACATCTTAGTCAGCAAGTTCATTTACGGACTTCGCATTCCATTTACAGATGCCCGTTGGCCCCATTTCAAAGATCCAAAGCCGGGAGATGTTATTGTATTTATTTTTCCCAATGACCGCAGTAAAGATTTCATCAAACGGGTGATTGCCGTCGGAGGAGATACCGTCGAGGTTCGCGAGAAGCAAGTGTTCGTCAATGGCGTCCCGGTAGAAAATCCACACGCGCATTTTTTCGGTAATCGCATGAACGTCCGAAGAGGCACCTTCGGTCCGGTCGAGGTTCCACCGGGCCATCTGTTTGTCATGGGCGACAACCGCGATTTCAGCCAGGACAGCCGATTCTGGGGATTTGTGCCGGTACAAGATGTTAAGGGGGAGGCGTTCCTGATCTATTATTCGTCCCCATTTGAAAAGAACCCGACAGCGGAAGAGCAAGCGGCGGGTTTCCATGTTTCGCACGTAAATCGATGGCGCCGGTTCTTGAATATTATTCGATAGTATTGACATTCAGCCGCGGGGGCTCGCTCTGTCATTGCGAGGAGCGTTAGTCCCGCGGAACGCGGGATGGCAATCCCCCAAATTTGGGAGATTGCTTCGCTTCGCTCGCAATGACATGACCGCAACTTGAACAAAGTCACAGATTATTTGGTCCTTTTAGGTGCGGGGAGAGCATTCGCGGCGTACGCTACTGTCACGATCTTATCTGATCTCAGGATAGCGTCGTTCGACCGTGGGCGTTGACTTTCTGAAAGTCATTCTCCTGGCAGGCGGAGGTGCCGAAAGATCAACTGTTCAATTATGAATAGCAAATCCGGACACCTACGCTATCCAATCCACGGATATTCCTTAACGGCGGTTCCGGTCAGTGTCGAAGCACCAGCCCTTGCGTAGAGTAATTCATGATTCAAAACGAATTCATAATAAGGTTAATCTTTTTTGTAGGCGTTTTTTCCGTCGTGGCCGTAGGCGAGTTGACCTTGCCTCGCCGCGCCCTAGTCACTTCGAAATCTGCACGGTGGTTCACCAACATCGCTATTACCATTATAAACACTGCCCTTTTACGCCTAATTTTCGGCGCTGCGGCAATTATGATGGCTTTGTATGCTTCGCAACATCAATGGGGACTGTTTAACAACATTCACATCCCATACTGGGTAGCAATAGTTGTTTCGGTAATCGTATTGGATTTTGTCATATATCTTCAGCACGTGATGTTTCATGCTGTTCCGGCATTTTGGCGCTTACACATGATGCACCATGCGGATTTGGATTTCGATGTTACCACCGGCTCCCGCTTTCACCCCATAGAAATTTTGCTTTCTATGTTGATCAAGATTGCTGCGGTAGCTGTATTAGGCGCACCTGCCGTGGCGGTTTTGATTTTTGAAATACTTTTGAATGCCACTTCAATGTTTAATCATGGGAATATAAGGCTTCCACTCACCTTGGATCGGCTGCTTAGATTCTTTGTGGTTACCCCGGATATGCATAGAGTCCATCATTCCGTTTTTCCGGCTGAAACCAACAGCAATTTCGGATTTAATATGCCATGGTGGGATCGTCTAATGGGAACTTACCGCTCGCAACCTTCTCTTGGACATGAAGGCATGACTATCGGCCTCAATCAGTTCAGGGACCCTTTAGCCTTGACGCTTGCTAGGTTGTTGATTTTACCTTTTATTGGAGCTTTGGGTAATTATCCGATTAACCGCAGAGGAACCGGCAGGACCGTCGAATAACGGAGTCCTACCGCTCGTACGCAGATGTAGGTCCAGCGAAATGCAGTATCTCTGCTATGACTTTGCACAGACCACACGCCTGTTCAGTAGGGAGACTTGCGGAAAGTAGGCCGTATCAGCAATTCCGCAACGTGTGGAGATTTCCTCGCTAAACTTGCGAGGACACCCACCTGAAGCGACCACGTCCGGAAGCTTGACTTTGTATTCAGTGCAACTTATGAATTGATTCAGCAAAAATAAGGTGTTTTCTTATGGATATTCGTCGCCTCGAAATTTTTTGCAAAGTAGTTGAACTGAAAAGCTTCACCAAGGCCGCTGAAAGCCTTTCTCTGGCCCAACCGACCGTAAGCGAACACATGCGCATACTCGAAGAGACGCTTAGTGAAAGGCTGCTCGATAGGCTAGGCCGTGAAGTCCTACCGACACCGGCCGGAAGAGTGTTCTATCAATACGCTCGGAACATCATACGTTTACGGGAAGAAGCCATACAAAGCCTGGAGCAGTTCAAAGGCCAATTGTCGGGACATCTGATTCTTGGAGCAAGCACAATCCCGGGAAATTATGTGTTGCCTAAATTTATTGGCGAATTTAAAGCTCATCATCCTGCTATCAAGATCACCTTGGGAATTGGCAACACAGCGACCGTGACTGAACAGGTGATAGACGGCGACATCGAGGCGGGCGTGGTCGGCTCTTTCTCCAGTGATCGCAGAGTAGTTTCCGAAGAGTTGTTCTCCGATGAACTGGTCTTAGCAGTGCCTCCGGAACATCCGTGGGCATCGGCATCTGCAATTTCAGTGGATCAATTAGCGTCGGAGGGTTTTATTCTCAGACAAAAAGGCTCGGGAACGCGGATCGTAATGTCTCGTATTCTTGAGGAAAACGGTTTCGATGTTTCAAAGCTTTCCGTTATAGCGGAGATGGGAAGCACAGAAGCTATACGCCAGGCCATCAAAGCACGGATCGGTGTTTCGATCTTGTCTTTTCAGGCAATAGCCGAGGACGTCGAACGAGACCTCTTGGCCACCGTTCAAATTAAAGGGCTGCGCTTTTGTCGACCACTGTATTTGATTCAACGACGGAGTCGCGGCATCTCACCATTGTGTTCTGCTTTCCTTGATTACTTGCGGGATCAGATCAAATCGGACAAGGCCCCTATGAGAAATGCTTGAAGAGTCTGGGCCAATCGATTAATTTGTAACATAAGACGTGCAATCTTCGTAGATAAATGGGGGAGGACTTCGCTATGCCTGAATTTGGAAACAGCTTTTCCGGCTTGGCAAATGACAGAAAGGTTACTCATTCGGAACTTGTTCGAGGAATCCGCTTCTTTATAGCCGCGGAATATGAAGCAATCCAGTTGTACGAGCAGTTTGCCGAATCCACCGACAATGAACTCGCGAAGAAAGTGCTCTTGGATATAGCACGTGAAGAGGTGGTTCACGCAGGAGAGTTCCTCAGGCTTTTGAAGGAGCTTCAGCCCGACGAGGAATCTAATTACGGAGAAGGGACCGAAGAAGTAGAGGAAATGATAGCTGAATTGAAGAAATAGTTGCGGCTCTATCCTTTTGAAAATGCATTAATATTCGGATGAATGGGTGGATGTATGGAAACTTATTACGATCCCAAAGACTTGCCGAAGTTCTCTGAAATAGGCGAAGAAGCCTCTGAATTGGCAAAGAAATTCTTTGATTATTATTCCTCGGTTTTCGCCGAAGGAGCCCTTAGCGAACGAGAGAAGGCTCTCATAGCTCTAGCTGTTGCGCATACTGTCCAATGTCCATACTGCATCGATGCTTATACACAGGCTTGCCTGGAAAAAGGCTCAAATTTGGCCGAAATGACTGAAGCGCTCCACGTTGCAGTTTCAATTCGAGGAGGGGCTTCGCTCGTTCATGGTCTGCAAATGCGCAATGTAGCCAAAAAATTATCCATGTGAATCAATTTGAAAGAGGGAACACAATGGCTAGTGAGACGGGTTCCGCCAAAGATTTATTCACGTCCACCTCAACGCGGTGTTTCTCTCATGTACCTTCCGGATTCGGACTTACGCTAACCCGATCCGAAACCACCACGTTACAGGTGAATACAGGCCTTTTGTGTAACCAGCTCTGCAAACACTGTCATCTGGAGGCAGGTCCCGGACGAACCGAGGTCATGGGGCTGAAAACGGCGGAACAGGTTATCGATTTCGCCCGGAAAATAAAATTTCAAGTGATTGACATAACTGGAGGCGCACCGGAATTAAATCCTAATCTGACGCACATGATTGCAGCAGTTTTCGGTGCTGGCGCCTAAAATAATGTTACGCACCAATTTAACGGCACTTTATGAGTGCAATAATGAGGTAATATTAGACATCATAAGGGATAAACGCGTGGCGCTGGTAGCTTCTCTACCCTCTTTGAACTCGGGCCAATTGGAAGCTCAACGCGGAACAGGAAACTGGGAAAAAAGCCTTGCAATGCTAAGGCAGCTGAACGCCATAGGATACGGAAAATTGGATTCCGGTCTGGAATTGAATCTAGTCTGCAATCCCACTGGCGCTTTCTTACCGGCTTCCCAGAGGCAGCTAGAAGAGCGATTTCGGTCGGAACTGGAGAGAAAATGGGGGATTGTTTTCTCACATGTATATGCCTTCGCAAATGTGCCTTTGGGGAGGTTTCGGCAGTGGTTAATAAAATCGGGAAATTTCGAAAAATATATGGGGAAACTGGTCTCCGCTTTCAACCAATGCGCTGTAGACAAACTCATGTGCCGTTCTCTTATCTCGGTTTCCTGGGATGGCTATTTGTATGATTGCGATTTCAATCAAGCCGAAGGAATCCCTGTTGGAGGTATTAGAACACATATTTCCGAAGTAAACGCCCCCCCCGCCCCGGGCACGCAAATAGCGGTGTCTGACCATTGTTACGCCTGCACTGCAGGACCAGGCTTTACATGAGGTGGATCAATCGCGGCCTGAGTTTCAGGTTACGACTCAGGAATGATATCGTTTCGAGGACAAATTGATAATTCGTGCAAAGGAACCCCGGGACGCGGTGGTCCTGCTGTCCGGCGGGATTGACTCTACCACTTGTCTTGCCATCGCCAAAGAGCGAAGGGTACCGGCTCGATGCGCTTAGTTTTAGATATCAGCAGCGTCACATCATAGAATTGCAGGCGGCCGACCGAGTTGCTCGAGCAATGGGAGTCTCGAAACACCTTGTTTTGGACTTGCCCCTGGGTCAGATTGGCGGGTCTGCACTGACTTCCGATATTGAAGTCCCCAAGGATACAAATCTCGAAGAACTCGGTGGCGGAATACCGGTAACCTATGTCCCGGCGCGCAATACCATTTTTCTGGCATTCGCCGTCGCATGGGCGGAGGTCTTGGAAGCGGCGGATATTTTTATTGGAGTTAATGCATTGGATTATTCCGGTTATCCGGATTGCCGACCGGAGTATGTAGCCGCTTTCGAACGAACAGCCAATCTGGGTATCAAAAAAGCGGTTGAAGGCGAGCTAAGGATTCGAATTCACACCCCATTGATTCACCTGACCAAAGCCGAGATCATTCGTCGCGGCGTCGATTTGGGGCTGGACTACGGTATTACTCACTCCTGTTATGATCCTGATGTTGCTGGCAGGGCTTGCGGTCACTGTGACAGTTGTCTCATACGCAAGAAAGGTTTTCTCGAGGCAGGTGTCCCGGATCCGACTGACTACCAGGACGCGACATAAACATTCGCAGAGGTAATAACTTAAAGGCTTATTGAGCTCGTGTCCACGCTCTTGGCGAGCCGTGCTTTTATATTGTTGAGGGAAGATCCGACATAGAGATTGATCGCGGGCGCAGGCGTGTGAAGCGCTGCAAGGAAGGTGTTATTACGGCAGTGGAGTAAAACCAGGCGCGCTTTTTTGGGTTCCTCAGCGCCGGAGGCACTCAGGTTGGCATCAATTGCCCTGCTCTCAAGATAAGCAGCCCATCCGTGCTCGGATATGAATTCGATTGCCTCTTCTCGCTTATCTTTTGTCCCCGCCCTAGTGCCAACCACTCCGGGAAGCATATCAACCGCGCCGCGAAACAACATTTGTTCTACAACGAAAGAATATCTTTTTCCGTGCATGTCCACTTTGAAAGCCGCGCCCTGCATCATGTTCCTTTGCGTAGAAAACAGTTTTAGGGCCCAAGAGTCATTTTCTTCCGGGTCCTTTATGACGAAAGTTGTAATTCCGTGCTTGGTTCCAGCCGCCTCAGGACTCGGCAAGTCACTATCGGCCAATAGAGGTTCAGCCGTAGGGGCGCCCGTTCTCCGATGCGACTTCCAAGCTGTGTATTCTTCTATACTTAATATGCCTTTTCGAATCATCTTCTTCAGAAGTCGCTCGAACTCGCCCATAGTGAGGCCGTACTTTTCCAAAAAACCTTTGGTGCGAAGGCCGGCCCGTATATCAGTTAAAATCTGATCAATTCTTACTTTTCTTCCAGAACCTTGTTCACTCTCGGAGGGGAGTTTATCTGAAGGCATATTTGTATTATCATTCTGCGACATGTAACAGAAATTACCCTACAATTGCAATTGTGTTTCGCCCACCGGAAGAGGATCCACAAACACTACGTTGCGTTCCCGCGGTGGCCTACGTTATCGCTGTTTTCCTTACACTATTCCCAAATATATAATAGCATATGATGAGGAAACTCGAATAGACTATTTCCTGAAATGAGCAGGTAAGCACCGTGCTGTCAATCGTTTTTTTTTTATCTTACGACGCCCTTTGGCTTCAATGTCATTGGGCAGGAGCGCTTCCACACTTGTAGCCAGTGGCGAAAACGAAGTAAGATAAATTAGGGGAAAGTTATAAGAGCTATAAGCTTTGCGAACAACAATTATTAACAACCGCCATCAGGGTTGAGTGGCATAATAATAACGCAAAACAGGGCCGTCACTAGGACTATGGCGCACTTATCTGATAGCGAGGGAGCATGAAAAAATATTTCAGTGATAACGCGGATGCAGTGGGCCGAACGCCGCTGGTAAAATTGAATAAAATTTGCGGTCACACTACGGCTACAGTACTGGCCAAGGTGGAGGGACGCAATCCCGCTTTCTCCGTGAAAGACCGCATCGGCGTGTACATGATTCGTGATGCTGAAGAAAGGGGCCTGCTCAAACCAAATGTTGAAATCATCGAACCTACCAGTGGAAATACCGGCATTGCGCTAGCTTACGTCTGCGCGATAAGAGGTTATCCGCTCACGCTCGTTATGCCTGATACTATGAGTATCGAAAGACGAAAGGTCCTCAAAATATTCGGAGCTAAACTTATACTTACGGAGGGGGCCAAAGGCATGAAGGGCGCGGTGGAAAAGGCGGAAGGAATTGTGCATTCCGCGCCGGACAAGTATTTTATGCCGCAGCAGTTTAAGAATCCTGCCAACGTGAAAGCTCATGAAGAGACGACAGGACCGGAATTGTGGGAGGCAACCGGCGGCCAAATAGACGTCCTGGTCAGTGGAATAGGAACGGGAGGGACGATCACCGGAATATCACGGTACATAAAAAATCAAAAAGGCAAAAATATTTATTCCGTTGGGGTGGAACCCGCAGAAAGTCCCGTAATAACTCAAAGTTTGCAGGGGAAAGACCCTATGCCGGGCCCGCATAAAATACAGGGTATTGGAGCCGGTTTCATCCCCGATGTTCTTGATTTGAGCATACTTGATGATGTTCAACTGGTTTCCAGTGACGAATCAATAGAATATGCGCGCCTGCTGGCGCGTCGGGAAGGAATGCTGTGTGGAATATCTTCCGGTGCGGCGACTCTTGCGGCAATCCGATTGGCACAGCAAGAGCGTTTTCAAAACAAAGTCATCGTGGTCATTCTGCCCAGTGCAGGAGAGCGTTATCTCAGCTCAGCACTGTTCGAGGGCATGATCGATTAGCCGGTTGCTTGGGATATCCTAGAACGGAAAAGGTGAACAGGGAACACCAGCCATTCGAAGGCTGAGGAAATTTACGGGGGATCGATGTCGTAGTATGAATAATCGCAGCGGCAGATCTTCGAGACCGTCTTCTCAAAACAGATGGTCGTAATATATTTTCGATTCGTCGTTTGGAAATGGCCTGCTCGGGCGTTTGTCGAACTCCCACTACATAAAAAAAGACAATCCCGAAGAGTGAGATAATCCGCATCCCCATATGGGTGCGGTAGACTAAGAAGTTGGTGAAAAACGGACTGACACAATACAACCAAGCAAAGAATCCTCGAGGTGAGACCAAATGAAAAAAGACGACTGCATATTCTGCAAAATCGCAGCGGGCGAGATACCCTGCTCAAAGATTTTTGAAGACGACACCGCCCTGGCATTCATGGATATCGCGCCTCTGAATAAGGGCCATCTCCTGGTAATTCCAAAAAATCATTTTGACAATATCTTGGAAATCGATGAAGAAACCTATGGTCGGCTGTTTTCACTGATTTGCCGAATTGCAAAAGCGGTTGGTGCGAGCATAAGCCCTGATGGTATGACCGTGATGCAGCTCAACGGAAGAGCTTCGGATCAAGTAGTCCCGCACCTGCACATTCACATTGTCCCCAGGTGGACAGGAGACGGTCTAACGCTCTCAGCCTGGGAGGCAGTTCCCGGCGACATGAAGGATATATCTGGTGATGCCGAGAGTATCAAATCCAAGCTATCCAGCTAATCGGATGCTTTGGTCGGCTGGACTCAATGCCTGACATTGAAAAAACCAAACCAAAGTCTTCGGACAAGGTGACCCCAGAACGCCAAACTGGGTCATATGGGGATTTTTTTAATTATTTCGGACAGGACCGCTGGATTCATTCGTGGTTTGCCGAAAAAAGGACAAAAATATTCTCTTCACTGGTTGAGCCTTTCAGGCGCCTAGGGCTGGCGCCTGATACAATTTCGTATACCGGGATCGCATTTCTCGCCGGCGTGATTCTGTATTTCGTGAGAAAACCGTCATTGGCGGTGATATTTCTTGCCGGACATGTCATTTTTGACGGTCTGGACGGAGTTTTCGCGCGACATGCCCGGAAGGCATCACAATCTGGCGCTTTTACCGATTTGGTTTGCGATCAGCTTGGTATGGTGGTTGTCGGAATGGCGGCTGTTTTTCATCATCTTGTGGCTCCGTTACTCGGGGCCGTATATATGGTCCTGTACCTTATTGTGGTGGGATTCGGCGTAATCATCAATGCAATGGGTTTGGGCACGCGGGTTACTATAACCAGCAAATATTTTCTTTATATTGTGTACGCTATTTGGGCTGGCTGGCATGTAAATCTATTTACTCCACTGATGTCTTTTTTCTCTGCGATAATGGCAATAGAGGTGGTGGTCGGTTACATCCGCCTTAAGGCTGGAATAAGAAAAAAATATGATTTGGGCATAAGATTCGACCAAGGAGGCACATATTCAAGCAAGCTCAATTATGCGCTGAATCTTGCGATCCCGCTGGGAGTGCTCGCTAGTATTCTCATTTATGGGAATCAGATTCCCATCAGGGCCATGATTGATAAGCCAGGGTTAAAAATCGACTGGAAGGAAGGGGATCGTCTCATATCGGTTGAAGAAAAAACGCAAATCCTGGGCCTGGGAGTAAATGGCGAGGCCTTACTCCCTTTGCTGCGTGATGAAGCAGGTTTTCTCGAAATGAGAAGCATAGTTCCATCAGATCCCAATAGCGTTGCATCCTTCGCTGTTCCTTATTATGTCTCGCCAGTCATCAGCACCTTTCCAGTCTATGATAACGTGCTTCTGATAGCAGACAACACGACTCGCCTCGTGCTGGGTATAGATTTGAACGCCTCCTTTATTGCCAAGAGGGCAATTATCACTTTCACCGTCCCTATGGGCTATCTCCATGTGACTGCAATGACCACCGGTGAGTGGAATGGAAAAACCGTTTGGTTGGCAGCGAATTATCTATATACTCGGAAAACCTATATCATCGATCCGGATAAAGCCTTGAATAAAGGTTCTCTCTTGGGAGGAGTGACCGCCGGCTATACAAATGCAGGGTTCCCGTCCGGTATGACCTGTGTTCAAGGAACAGTGATGGAGTTGAACAAATCTCCTTTGACCGAACTGATATATGCTGCCCCCATCAGTGGATTGATACGCGGCCCAAATCTCCTGGACGCGCGACACATATCTTTTGCGCCCCCCGAAGCGGATTCCTTCGGTCCGTTCCATTACGGACACGATCTAATCATGGTGTCTCGTCAAGGAAAGTCATTTCATACTCCGCTGAGTAAAATTCTTCCTCAATCACAATCGTCAAGCAGCCTCCCTTAAGGTGATCATGACTTAATGGTTGATTAGCCGTCCATTTCGGAGCATACATTAAGCAATCTGAGAATGAATCGGACAAATTGGTAAAGATTGAATGAAAACCATACGAAATTTTTCAATAATCGCTCACATCGATCATGGTAAATCGACTCTTGCGGATCGGTTTCTGCAGATCACCGGAGTAGTCGGCGAGCATGAATTTCGCGATCAGATGCTCGATACAATGGATATCGAGAGGGAACGAGGCATAACGATCAAGAGCCAGAGTGTGGCGTTGCCTTATCGTGGCAAAGACGGCGAGGACTACGTGCTCAATCTCATTGACACTCCCGGTCATGCGGATTTTTATTACGAGGTCTCACGAGCTTTGGTTTCGTGTGAGGGAGCGCTCCTGGTCATCGACGCATCGCAAGGGGTGGAAGCCCAAACTCTAGCTAATTTCTATATGGCCTTGGAACAGAATCTCGAGATTATTCCGGTAATTAACAAAATCGATTTACCCGCTGCGGATGTGGAAGCGGTGAAGGCCCAAATCGAAAAAGACCTGGGTCTGGATTCGGAATCGGCCATATGCCATATCAGCTAAGGAAGGTATTGGAATTGAGGAGGTCCTCGAGGCCGTTGTACAAAGGATACCCCCGCCTACAGGTAATCCGGAAGCTCCTCTAAAAGCGCTGATTTTCGATTCACATTGGGATCCCTATCGAGGCACCATAGTGCATCTGAGACTTTTTGACGGAAGAATAAGGCAGGGTGACACGATTCGATTCTGGTCCAATGGAACGAGCTACAGGGTTGAAGAGACAGGGATTTTCAAAATCGAGAGAGAGCCTTGTCAGGTTATTCAAGCCGGAGAAGTTGGATATATCATCGCGGGAATAAAGACCGTGAGCGATACCAGGATAGGCGATACGGTAACACTCGACAATAGGCCATGTGATGCGCCGCTGAAAGGCTTCCAAATAGTCAAACCGGTAGTTTTCTCCTCCTTTTATCCCATTGCATCAGATGATTACGAAGCCCTCGCTGAAGCCCTGGAAAAACTTAAACTCAATGACGCGGCCCTCACGTTTGAGAATGACCATTCTACAGCCTTAGGACATGGCTTCAGGTGTGGATTTCTGGGATTGCTCCATCTTGAGATCGTACAGGAAAGGCTGGAGCGGGAGTTCAATCTTTCACTGATCTTGACAGCCCCCTCGGTTCAATATCTGCTTAGGTTGAAGGATGGGAGCGAAATAATGATTGATAATCCAGCTAAGTATCCGGATCCCGTAGCCATTGATAAATCCAACGAGCCGTTCATTCGTGCCACGATTATCGTTCCCGAGCAATATGTAGGCGGAGTAATCAATCTATGCATAGATCGTAGGGGAGTTCAGAAAGAATTCAGATATTTGGATTCAACCCGGGCCGAGCTTATGTTCGATCTGCCCCTTTCTGAGGTGCTCTTTGACTTTTATGACAGGCTCAAGTCCATCTCGCGAGGTTATGCGTCCTTTGACTATGAGTTTCTTGAGTACCGCACCACCGATCTAGCCAAGGTCGACATTCTGGTAGCCGGAGAAAGAGTAGATGCGTTATCTATGCTGGTTCATAGCGATCGTGCTTATCAAAGAGCTCGTCGGGCATGCGAAAGATTGAGAAAGGAGATACCGAGACAACTTTTCAAGGTGGCCATTCAGGGAGCCATTGGAGGCAAGATTATCGCCAGAGAAACGGTTTCCCCGCTTCGCAAAGACGTGACTGCCAAATGTTATGGCGGAGATATCACACGAAAAAAGAAGCTCCTGGAAAAACAAAAGGAAGGCAAAAAACGGATGAAACAGGTCGGCAACGTGTCTATCCCCCAATCCGCATTCCTGGCCGTGCTTAAGACTGACGAGGATGAGTAGGACTTCTTTCGGATTCTCAAACGCTTACAAAATTCCAATTTGCCCGATAAAGGCTTCGGGCTACGAATGTGCATGAAATAGCCGGTCTCCGTGCCGGTCGGGTTGCTGAGAAAACCGTTTAGCAAGACCTCCGCTCATTCCAAGGGAGGAGCGGGGCGCACGACAAAAGTCCCGGTCGTGTGCGCTACAAGTCTATTTTTCCCGTCGTATAGACGCATTTCCGCGATCTTTTGGCGCTTCCCGGATTTTAGCATACTGCCTACGGCTCGGAGAGACGTCTGCCTTGCCGACGAAAGATAGTGTACGGACATTTCCGTGGTAGCAACAAAACAACGTTCCTCGTTTGAGAGCGCGGCAGTGAAGCCACCTGCGATGTCCAGCAAGGTTGCAAAAACACCCCCGTGTACGAGACGCTGAAGGTTGTCCAAATTCGGGTTGTAAGGTAGATCCACCACAGCGTTTCCATCTTCGGTGAACGAGAGTTTCATGCCGAAAAATCTCGCCATTGGAGATATCTCATTGAATAATCGGGTCAATTCTTTGATTCGCTCTGTTCGCGTCAATTAATTGGCTCCTAAGTCGGGAGTCTCATCTCATTCCCCGTCACGAAATAGGAACATAAAGTGCGAATGTCCCAGCCATATCATGGCCAAATTTGGCCCATGAATGTGCAATGTTAGCAATTGCATAGTGTCTCGCGCCACGGATTTCTACCGAAATTCCAGGACACGTCTTTTCTAAAAAAACCATTTAAAAGCTAGGCTAAAGAGGGTCACGGCTACTGCCACGATAAGGAGGTATGGGCCGGCGCTGATTTCCTCGTTTGTCTTTTCCTCTGTGCGCTGGGCGGTACATCCAGCGGAACATGCACTGCAATCATGCTCCTGGGTCATCTTTGGTTCTCCGATAGTTTTCTTTGAAAATTATAGCAGAAAATTTATGAGAGTTGAAGAAACCCACAGCAACGCGACATCAGCCGTAAACTCATGCTGCCCGGCTAAGAGGGTTTTCAAGATATTAACGTAAGCAGGATTGGAGCGAGCCCGCGTTGGCCGGAATTATCAGTGGGGGCACGTGCGCTTCTGCACAGCACCCCCAATAACAAAGAGATCAGACGACGATTGTCTTCTGAACACGATAGCGATGCTTTGTTGAAGCACAGCCGGTAGCATTTTTCCAGGCGAGTTTCACGTACGCGTCATCAAAACCGACAACTACATACTCTCCATTCGGCAGAGTGCAGGGGGTGAAGCGATCGCGGCCGTAATGACTGTATTCGGCCCTCAATCCGTCCAAATGAATAGTGTCTCCGACCCGCATGTTTTCCCTCCTTTTACCTAAGCCCTCAATGGAATGGCCATAACCGGCGGCGTAGGCCGAAATGGCACCTATTAAATGTTAGTTTTAGTCATGCAATCTTAGAATTCTCGGGCAGGTGAAATTTCGGACATTGTACCGAAAACCGGCCCAATTATGAGGCACATTACCCCCAACGTGAATCAAGTTTATAGGAGAAGCTGAAGCTTTTGTTCTAGAAATAATTGTTAAGAAATTTAAAAAAAGTTTGGAGGACTCTGAGAAAGAAGATCCTGAGCTTGGAAAACAGGTGCTGCGTTCAACAGCCTTTCAACGAAACTGTCCTAAATCTGTCTATCTAGCAAACAGCGTGCCATTCAAGAAGAAGCCTCCGGCACGATAAGGGTCAAAGGCTTGTCGAATTTTACGAACACCCGCTATCAGCGCCGCAGTTCAAGCATTTGTAGCAAGAACCCGCCCGGACCATTATGGCCCCGCAATCTCTACACGCGGGTGCGTCGGACTGCGGAAGGAAGCCTTGCCCGCGAATTTTCCGGTGACGCTGCTTGGATTTCGTGCTGCCTGAGGTTGCGGCGACCCGTGGATGCTCCGGTTGCCCTTCCGGTAACACTAAGCCTGCGTCCTGCTGCTGTTCAGGGGTCAAGAAGCGCGTACCTAGATATCGGAAAATATAATCCGTCAAGGACTTCGCTATGGGAATATCCGGGTTGTTGGTAAAGCCCGACGGCTCGAAACGGACGTGGCTGAACTTCCCGACAAGAGCCTCCAAGGGCACGCCGTATTGCAAAGCAATGGAAGTCAATGTGGCAATTGTGTCCATAAGCCCCGAGATTGTGCTCCCTTCTTTTGCCATTTTGATAAAAATTTCACCCACTTTTCCGTCTTCGTAAAAGCCCGTATGTATGTAACCCTTTTGGCCGGCCACTTCGAATTTGTGGCGAAAGCTCTTGCAATCCACCGGCAAACGACGCCGCACCGGCAAAGGGGCCGTTTCTGCCTCCTCTTCAGAAAGCACCAACGGTTGAACCGTCTTACAACCGTCTCGATAAATCGCTATCGCCTTCAGCTCCAGTTTCCAAGCTTTCCGAAACATCTGTTCCATTTCTTCAGGCTTGGTGTCGTTTGGAACGTTCACGGTTTTTGAAATTGCGCCCGATATAAACGGTTGAACAGCCGCCATCATTTTGAGATGTCCCTCAGGCGATATGAAACGCTCTCCGTTAATCGGCTTGAAAGCGCAGTCAAAGACCGGCAGATGTTCAGGAAGAACTTCTTTGATGCCTTCTATGGTCCCGGTATCTTCAATTTTCGCTGTTATGTGGCGTATCACGACCGGCGGATAATCCAGGCGCTCCAGCGCCCGACTCACTGAGCGATTTACAATTTCCAAGTGCCCGCCACCCGCAAGAGTTTTATATTTCACGAGCGCCAATTCAGGTTCGACGCCTGTTGTATCGCAATCCATCATAAATGCCACAGTGCCTGTGGGAGCAAGGACAGAGGTTTGGCAATTAGCATACCCAAAACGCTCGCCCATCTCCAAAGCCTTATCCCATATTTTGGAAGCTTGCTCTAAAATGGAATTCGGAATTTGAGGAGCATCCAAACGCACGATATGTTGTCGATGTTTTCTGATTACCTCCAGCATCGGCTCGCGATTCTTGGGAAATTCCTCAAAAGGACAGCGAACCGCAGCAATACGAGCCGACTGCAAATACGCTTCACCCGTCATAATAGCTGCAATGATCGCTGCCCAAGAGCGACCGTCGTCTGAGTCATACGGAAAACCCAAAGACATTATCAGTGTGCCAAGATCAGCGAAGCCCAATCCCAGAGCCCGCATTTTGTGGGAATTACTAGCTATGGCCGGAGTTGGGTAGGCTGCCTTATCCACCAGAATGTCTTGGGCGGTAATCATGATATCGACGACATATCGAAATGCCTCAACATTGAAGACATCGCCGTTTTCGAGGAAAGCAGTGAGCCTGATCGAGGCCAAATTGCAGGCTGAATCGTCCACGTGCATATACTCGGAACAGGGGTTCGAACCTCTAATAGGAGCTGTTTCAGGGCACGTGTGCCAACGGTTGATCGTGTCATCGAATTGGATCCCGGGATCTCCGCATGCATAAGTAGCAAGGGCCATTTCTTTGATTAAGTCACGAGCCCGGTAAGTATCTGCTATTTCATTATTCAACACAAATCGGGTATGCCATTTTTGATCTTTGTCATCGGCTTCCATAAATTCATCGGTGACTCGTACAGAATGATTGGAATTCTGAAAAGCAACGGTTTTGTATACATCACCATCAAGAGATCCGTCATAACCGCAACGGACCAGCGAATGGGCCTTATTTTCTTCCGCCGCTTTACTTCTGATAAATTCCAATATATCCGGATGATCTATGTTAAGTATCACCATTTTTGCGGCACGCCGCGTCTTCCCGCCGGATTTGATAACGCCTGCCGAGGCATCTGCCGCTCGCATGAATGATATCGGCCCTGAAGCCGTGCCCCCGCCCGAGAGGGGCTCTCTTGCAGACCTGAGTTTCGAAATATTGACGCCCGAACCGGAGCCGCCTTTGAATATTATCCCCTCCTGCGTATACCATTGCAGGATGGATTCCATAGTATCGTCAACGCTGAGTATAAAGCATGCGGAACATTGGGGTTTTTCCTCAATTCCCACATTGAACCATACCGGACTATTGAAAGTAGCCATTTGATGCAGAATGATAAAAATCAATTCATCCATGAATATCTGAGTATCTTCCTCGGACGCGAAGTAATTCTGTTCTTTGCCCCACTCGGTAATCGTATTTACAACTCGGAGAATCAGGTCCCTGATGCTTTTCTCCCTTTCTTCGGTCCCGATCTTTCCCCTGAAGTACCGCGATACTACGACATTGACGGCCATATCCGACCATGAGGACGGCGCTTCCACCCCGGTCTGTTCGAAAACGACTTCGCCTTCCTTATTCCGGATCACTGCCGATCGTTTGCTCCATTCGACAGTGCTCAAAGGATCTTTCGCAGTTTGAGTAAAGAAACGAGAAAACGTTAGCCCTTTGGTGGGTTGTTCCGATGTCGAAGCAACTTCCCGATTGCTTTCATTTGTTACCGGTCTAAGAGGCCTGGACATAGATCATCTCCACTGTCGTTCATCTGGGGGCGCTCTTCAGACAGTTCTAAAATGCCCCTTAACCCACAACATAGATAATATATTCATTCGCAGAGGCAGCGCCCCTGTCTTTAGCCGGGCTAATCACAATTAATTCCGGGATGCTATTGAGCTGAGCGTCTCTCTCATCCGTAAAATCTTCTGCAAGTACAAATTCGTTAGCTAGTCAATTCTAATTAAAATTAACGATATTAACAAGGAACAGTTCTCGTTTTACGCAATACGGTAATGACCTGACGGATCAACCGGGGACATGGCCCGCGCGTTGCCAATAAAAGTCCGAACCTGCCGACCTCATGCTGAGCCTGCGCAAATTTATCTGACGACATCTTGGACATGAGCTGAAATGCAGATGCGACACGTAACCGCAGATTGTGCACTCGTACATATGATTATCTCCATAAATATCTGCGAGCGGGATATGAGAAGTGTCTTTGCCAGGCCGCAGCTCAATTCGTTTTTCCAAATCCTCGGTGGTGAGGAATCCCCCATAAAACAGTTTAGAGTAAATTTTTCCAAGCTGTTCCCAGGATACGTCATATTGTTCCAATAACTTCTCGTCACTTACGTCCGCAAACATGTCCGCGAGGATTTCTCGGATTTTGACCAGCCGGGTAGTTTTCGTAATACGTAATATCTTTTTCATGAAACGATACACCTAATGTTTTGCATCAACAATACCATAAAACATACTGACATTGCAAGATAAAGAGTTAGGTTGTCATCGATCAGTTATGTGCGGAACCGAGCATTCCCAATTATCGTTGCGAACGAACCGAAGCAATCTCGTATGCTAGCTTGATTGCTGATGGGAATGTCCCGCGCGGAACGCCGGATTGGAAGCTCACCCTACTGGTCAGACCGGAGGCTGTCCCGCAATTCACTCGATGCAATGACAAAACCGCAGCCAGGGGGAATTACTGATCGGTGCGTTTAGGCTTTGAATCTACGTGATAGGAAAGCTAAAGATTAGGGACTCGGACAATCATCTATTTTTTTTTCTCTGGTCTGCGCGCTTGTTTACCCTTGGGAATGTCCTTTTTCTGAGGAGGTTTCATCGGCATTGCCTTGGCCGGTTCAGGCGGAGGCGCGGGCGGTTCCACAAGATTCATTTGGCCCAAACGGTCATTAAAAGCCTTCCAGGAAGCCGCGTACTCACCCGCCTGTTCTCGCATCATATTAAGGGCTTGCTGAGTTTGAAGAAATGACTGGAAAGCGGAAAGTTCTTCTGAGATATCCACTTTCCAGGGCGTATCGGCATTGACTCTGACCAGTCGTACCAGCCTGGACCCCCCTTTGAGGGTTCTCACATTGAGTAAAGCCAAACTATCAGTTGTCTTGACCACCGTGGGCGGACCGCCCGGATCAAGAGCATTCAACAGAGCCATACTCTCGGGAGGCTCCTTCAATTTGTAATCAGAAGTTAATGCCGATACCAATTTCAGAGAATCCTCGGATAGTAGGGCCCTCGCTTGCTCCAGATTCCCCGATTTCATCCGATCCCGGTAAAGAGCGAAGACTCCATCCGGTGCGTTCGGAACCAAATTGCAACCGGTAAGAAAAAGAACTGCAAGGAAAAGCCCAAGGAAAAAAACCGCGACGTAGCCCGAAGGCAAGATCGTCTTAAATCCCAATTGTCTGTAAGCGGTTTTAATTCCTGACACGCCGTATCCGAGCCCTCTCCTGCCCCTGCCAGCACGTTTCAGCTCATTGAAATTACTCCAGAGTCCAATTTCGGAAATTCTTGTTTAGTCGCGTATTCATTGTCATACTTAGCTGATTTTTCAGCATTTTGATTTTCTTGTTCGGGAGCCAAAGGGAACCAGGCTGTAGCCACGGTGCCTTTACTTTTCTCACTACTAATCTCCAGTGAGCCTCCGTGTAATTGCATTATTTTATTACAAATAGCCAGGCCTAGCCCCGAACCCCGCTCACCCTCGGTTCCGGCTTCGCGACCACGGTAAAATCGTCGGAAAATTTTTTCCTGCTCCTTAGCCGCGATTCCAATTCCTGTATCTGCGATTGATATTTGCAAACCTATAATACCATTTCTCCGGGCAACTTGCGTAGAGACAATGATTTTTCCACCACTAGGAGTGAACTTGATTGCGTTCGTCATCAAATTATTCACGAGTTGTGCGATTCTCCCGATATCACCCATCATTTGAGGAACATCCTGGGCCAGGTCGGTCTCAACCGTTATTTTTTTTTGCGAAGCCAACACTCCAAGGCTCTGGATACACTGATTCACGGGAAGGTTTATATTTATGGACAACCAATGCAGGCCGGCAGTTCTTGATTCGAGCCGAAGAAGCTCTAGTAGAGCGTTAATAAAGCCCAACTGCTCTCTTGCGCAATTGTGGAGAGCTTCCACGTTACGTGCAGCTTCGGGAGGAATTCGGGACTGTTTCAATAACTCTATAGTTCCCAAAAGCGCCTGGAAAGGAGCGCGTACATCATGTGACAGCACTGATAACAGCTCTGCCTGTTTTGCATTAGTCTCCTCCGCTTGTCGTCTGAGACGATTACGTTCAATAAGGTTAGTTATTATCAACGCTATTTTGCGTGGATCCAACTCGAGTAAGTCCTTCTTCTCAAGGTATCCATCAGCTCCCGCGTTAAAGGCTTGATTCCAAGCATTAATGCTTTCCATGGAGGATGTTATTACCACTGTGCTGTGGGGGTCATGCTTCTTTATTTCGCTGCAAATTTCTATCCCGTTACCGTCCGGAAAAACTATGTCTAAAAGTATCGCGTCGTATTTCTTGCCGATCGCTGCACGAGTCTCGTTTGCGGTAGGCGCCTCATTGATTAGGAATTTGTCGCCCAACATCATCTTTACTCTACGACGAATTATTGCCTCATCATCGGCCAGTAGAATTAAAGGCTTGTTCGTCATAAGGTTTCCCCGACATTGAGTGGTAATCGGAGCGTAAAGCAAGCTCCATTATCAGCACAGTTCCTGACGTCAATACGACCTCTATGGGCCAATATTATTCTTTTTGCGATGTATAAGCCTCGACCGGATCCACCGGTAGTGAATCCGAGTTCGAATATCTTTTGCAGATGTTCAGGAGCAATCCCCGGTCCGGCATCCTCCACATTTACAAATGCCTCGTCTGCTTCAATCCCCATCAGAATTCGCACCTCTCCCTTTTGACGACAAAACTTGACGGCATTGCGAATGAGATTATCCAAAGCCTTTGATAAGAAACGTTCTTCTCCAAGTACCGTGATCGGCGGTTCATCAAAATGATTCGACTTTATCGAGATATTCTTCTCTGCAGCGGCTTCCCTATAATTTGTCACACATTTATCGACAATAAGGTTCAAATTGACTAAAGAGCCGCGAATTTGAAATGCATCAGAATGAAGGCGGATGAAATCTATGCGTTCCTCAAGCATGGAACAGAGTTCGGCCCGTTTCTCCTCCAACTGATCCAAACACGCCAGAAGATCATCTGACAGACCTTCTGACACAAGCTGCCGTGCCATACTCAAACCGACGGCGATTACATCAAGCTCTGCTTTGAGTTCGTGCCGATAAAGCCGTCCGACTTCATTATCAATTAAATAATGATCGGTGACATCTCTTAAAAGAATAACCTGCTCCCCCAATTCAACCTCGAATTTTTTTCCCCCATTGGTGATCGCTATGCGATTGCCAAAGACCTCCGTACTTGAACCATTTTCGGGTAAGCAGGACTTTATTTTGGCGAGCACATCCTTTTTGGAATATGTGCGCAGAGATTCTTCCAAAGACGCATTTCCGAACAGCGTTTCCCGCAGCAAATCATTTTTTAACAAAGATTCAGCCGCCGGATTCATATAGTACAAGTATCCGTACGGATCGACGCAGATTATGCCATCCGAGACCATCTCGAGTGCTTGGCGGTCGAGTTCTGTGTTACGTACACGCCTTTGCCGGTCTTCCTTGATCCGCTTAGACCGATGCTGGTTTATCGATTGCTTGGCCAAATCGTACGATTCGTACAGGAATTTACTAACCATCAGTTGTTTGGCTGTGTCGGTTGATAATAGAAACCCCCCGTTGCTGGATTCCACGATTCCTATTGTTTTTAATCGTCCAAAGAAGAATTGATCTGTCGGCGCCAGCCAAAACAATCGCCATTCCTTTTCGGTTAACGGTATGTAGAACAAAGTTAAGAAGTAGATAGATCTAGTGAGGGAAGAAAGACCCGCAGTGTCACGGACCAATCGCACTAATTCGTGAAAATTAGTCCCCTTGGATTCGAAGGAAAACTCAACATTTTCATTTCTGGCAGGAATACTGGGCCGCCATTGTTGAAGCACATCGACACGGCGATAGCGAGACCGAAAAGAACGCAGTAGCTCCGGAGATGTATCAGCGTCCAGGAGACACATTATGCATAGTTCCGATGCCACACGAAGTTCATCCGATGTCTGCGTCCGGCTCAAGAAATGGTCTATGAGGAAGGGGATCGCTCGCTCCGGCCCGGTTTCTTTCAATAATAATATTTGCATCAAGCTGAGTTCGGGGGAGGAATAATGCTTAAACAGTTCTTCGGAATTGCCCCTTAGTCTGATATATGCCCATAAACAAGACGGTGTTAGTAGGCCTCGATGCAATATCGTGTTCCGCAGCAAGACTTTTTGAGCTGAGCCGGACCATTTGACAGCAGCTTGAACAGCTATAGCTCGATAAGACTCCTCCCCATCATCAATGAAGCGTAGCAAATCGGTAAATTCGGAATCATTAAATTTCGGATGATTGGTCCTATCTTTTGCAAATAGATCGGAACAAGCCCGGAGCAGAGGTTCGATTGGGACACGCTTCTCAAGTTGTCCAATAAATTGCTTTAACATGAAGAAGTAATTATTCGTTATTACGCTAAATGTCAAGATAACATAGCGGCTTTTGGGGGTGCGGCCACCTGATGAATCAATCTACTGGCGCCAAGCCGGCCGTAAGCGTTCACTTATGATAACTTAAGCTCGTTATTTCAAACAGTTGTCACCCTCCCCCGGCCCCAGTCGAGGGAGGGGGATTAGAAATGCCTCACCCCTTGCGGCAGAGCGTAATTCAAAATCCCTCTCCCCTGGCGGGAGAGGGAAGGGAGAGGGGAAATTTATGGCCGGAATAAGTCCTACCAGCCCATAGGAATCTGACCTTACTGTCATGCCCAGCCGCCACATGAGGGGCAAAGCATCCGTTGCCGGGAAAATCGGCTCTGCCGTTGTTTTATGATATGTGGGACGACTATTTGTTAATATTTGAAAAGAAAAAGACCGGCAAAGTACCGGTCTATCTATGTGGATGCGAGATCTAATGCGCTGGCGGCATACTCGAGCAAGCTTCCTTGGGCTAACTAGCCCCGCAATCGGTCGTTCACTCCAGAGCGCGGCGCAGTTCCTCGATTATTTGGGGCTTGACTTTATTGACTTCATTACGCCACCGGCTGACCTTTTGTAGCGCCTCTGCTTCCCACGGGAGCAGGGCTGCTCCTTCTTTGTTCTTTATGTGATTTTCTAAATCAATTGGTACCGGTGGAGTCAATATCTTGCTAAATCTCTTGAGAATACTTTTCAAAAGCTTATTTTGCTCGAGCATTTGTTTCCTGGTTAAAGAGACCGCTTTAGAGTTCGGGAGATCTTTCAGTACCAGCCCCATGCTCTCCAGGTCCCAACCATTTTTTTTTGCTATCGTGACGAGAGCTTTAAGCCGGTCATATTCGGCAGCTGCGGTCTTCTCATCAGAGGAACTACCGAGTTGAACAGATTCTGCTTTAGCCATTTCCTACCCCCGATGGAACATAAAATCCACTGCAATTCAGCATAGGATTGGTATGCAGCATCTCATTCGCTAGCAGGCGCTGGAGTCAGGCTCCACATGCGCTAAAGTGAGATGCGCAACCGAGGGTCGCTATAATAGGGAATTCGCGCGCTGTCAAGCCTTTTTTTATAGCTAACTCAGGATATTACTTGGAAAACATGCGCGACGACATCAGGAGGTAAATAAGTCGCGAGATGTTCGGCATTTCATGTGCGCCGGCAATCTAATTTGGAAATGAGCATTTGTTTGCGGATCGTCCGTGGCACCTGAGACATGCCCCTTCGCTCCTGGAACACCTGGATCGATTTGGCCGACACTGCTGATCTACTACCGATCAGTCAATGTGAGTGCCCGTGGGAATGGCCTTCAGAAGCTGCACCGGCACCAGACTCATTTGTTGTCTCATCTCTACTGCCAAGCGATTCCAGAGCTTTTTGAAACTCCGAGTTCGCCGCCTCAATCAGGCGTGTGCCTCGTCGAATCATTTCCGCTGCGCCGCTGAAGTTACTTTTTTCAAGGAGTTGAGCCACTTCATCATACCCCTTGATGTGATCGAGATTATGATTTATCCAATGTTCTAATCGGACTCTACTTTTTTGAATGTCGTCCATGAAAACTCCTGCCTGATAAAGTTTTTCAATATTCTCAGTCTCATTAGTTCGTTACAGCCTAATTCCTCAGTTAGAAGCGGCCAAGGACCATGATTGCGAGCCGTGTATGGTAGGACAGGCGTCTCGCCTGTCTATTGAAATGACCGGCAAGATGCCGGTCCCACTAAGCAATCTCCCAAGCCTTTTGGGGATTGCCACGGCCTGGCGTCCTCGCAATGACAAATCCAGACCCGCGTAACTGATGAGTTACCTTACAGCAGTACTAATTCATTCTGCTATCGCGTGCGATCATTCGAAAAAAATTTGCAAGAATTTGCTTACCTTCCGTGGCACCGGTTACCGATGAGCCATCCCAGCCCCGTTCCGGGTGAAAAGCCATCCCATAAACAGCTTTGCCTGGAATACGGATCAACTGAGCCTCGGATAATTCGCTCCTTGCTAAATTAATAAAAGGTTCAGGAACTCGCTTTACTTCCTCATAGTGATTTTGAACAGCTTTGAATTTTCCGAGTTGATCGGTCACGCCTTCGAGTATCGGGTCGTCTAACAGAGCTTGCAATACGACGACGCCCCGTTCAGAACTAGCATTCGCCGGATACGTTTCAGACGCGGACTCAATAAAATTGGGGTCTATGAAGTCGACAGCACCACCGAAAGCGAGCGCCAGAAATTGATGACCGCCGCAAATACCAAGCACAGGTACATTTTTTTTTAAAATTAATTCTTTAAGAATTTGTTCGGCCGATTCCAGCTTTGAAAGCCATTCATCTCTATACATTTTCCAGGGTGTACGCTGGGCTCAAGATCACGAAATCGACTCGGATTGAATCAAGAAATTCCTTATTCAGATCACAGAAATGAACATACAAAAGATTTAATTTAATATGTCCTAGAGACGGAACCTCGCTCGTTAATCTTTTCGTGACCACATCTCTCAGCGCACTGTGCCGACTTGTATCAGGCGCGTCAAGCTCCAGGTCAATCAATAATCCGTTCAATTGCCTCCCCCTCGGATAGAACTGAAAAATTATCAAAACCGCGATGATACAAAAACCAATGACAAGCAGGAAGGGTTTCCAAGAATTTCGACCGGCGTGCGGAGACTCCATTTGATGATACCTGTTGCAGCTCCAGTTCAGAATAAAGTGCGGCTATTTATTTTGCGACGCAAAAGTATCATAGACCGGCAACGGATTTTTCTCGGAACGTTTTAGGAGTTCACCACAGATTCGAAGGAGACATTCCCCAATGTGTATAGGGTCGTCGCAGAACTACCTGGTAAGTATCTCCATCACTGGCCCTGAACTGACCCCTGATAGATCCATCCTGATAGAGTAAGCCCTGGAAGGTGTGCCCGTCTTTTTGCCCGAAAATATGGTTACCTTGAATTCTTCCGGAAATATTGAACTTAGCCTTCCCGAAAAAATTTCCGCCTTCTACCGTGCCATAGATCTCGTCGCGATCCTGGCGAGTGATGTAGACGCTGCCTTCCGCTCCAAAAATCTTGCCCTTCGCATTTCCCACCCATGCCCCTCGGATATCATATCCTTGGGTCCATGCAGAGGAGACAGTGAAAGGTGCCAAGCAGACTCCAACCACCCAAAACAACAAGAATAGTAGCTGTTTGATCATAATCTATAATTTACCACATTTATCGAAAGAAATACAGTGCAAATGAATTGAGAAGATAGCTGAATGTGCATAGGCTTCATAATAAGCATTGACACACGCAGCAGCAGTGGGTAGCTTGCGCTCTGTACTCAGATCATTTTTTCAGAAATTGGTTCCATTCCCGGAACAAGCTCAGAGCCATGTTATCCTCCCATTATTCGAAGTTGCCGTTTCCAGGATCGGAGATCCCGCATAGCGAACGGTTTTCCGCTACACGTCAGCGGATCAAGCTTGTTTCCGCACGCCGCGACTGCAGCAGAATCGGCGTGCAGGATGGCACAAAATTCTTGCTGTTCTGTGCTAAGAAGTGGACGGGTCGAGATCTTGGATGATGCCTTTAGGGAGCTCTGGAAGAATGATCGCCAGACCTTCTCTCAATTGGAGAGTTATTTATCAATGTGCAAGCTAGGTGCGACCCAATTACGGGTATCAGGCGACAGTCTTGAAAAAGCAGTATCTCATAGCTGATAGTTTGTGGCTGATCTTGGGAGTGGCGGTTTGTGTTGAGTCCTGGAACCTGAAGATAGGAACGTTCAAGAGTCCGGGCCAGGTTTCCTGCCTTTTTGGGCAGGCGTGTTCCTCTGTCTTTTTTCATTGGTTTCTCTGCTCCGAACCACCTACTCCAAGAATGTTGATGACGAACCATCGGTGTGGACGGGAGTAAACGTACCGAAACTGGCTCTCGTCCTGCTGGCGCTCTTGCTCTACGTAGCCCTGCTCGATATTTTGGGTTTCCTTCTATGCACTCTTCTTCTCTTGATCTTTCTATTTCGTGCCGTTGAACCGTACCCCGGCGGACAGTGCTCCTGGCTAGCGTCTTGTCCTTGGCCTCTGTTTACGTTGTATTTGTCCTTTTGATGGACGTGAGATTGCCATCAGGAATTTTGGTTCCCTGGCCATGATTAGCAATAGTTATACGGAGGCTGCATGGACGTTTTGACTCAGCTAGGTATGGGTTTTCAGGTCGCATTGCAGCCGATGAACCTTTTCTATTGTTTTATGGGCTGTTTAATCGGCACAATGGTGGGCGTCTTACCTGGACTGGGACCTACCGCGGCCATGTCACTCCTCCTGCCCGCCACCTTTCATGTGCCACCTGTTTCAGCTGTTATCATGCTAGCCGGGATCTATTATGGGGCGATGTATGGTGGTTCGACCACGTCTATCCTGGTCAATATCCCCGGTGAAGCTGCCTCAGTGATGACGTGCTTGGACGGGTATAAACTGGCGCGCGCCGGTCGGGCCGGTGCGGCTCTGGGCATGGCTGCTTTCGGCTCTTTTATTGCCGGGACCTTTGGGATACTTGGGTTAACGCTCGTGGCGCCGCCCCTGGTTGAATTTGCCTTACGTTTCGGCCCACCTGAATATTTTTCTCTGATGTGCCTGGGCATGGTAGTCCTGACATTTTTGTCGTCAAGCTCCATGATTCGGGCTTTGATGATGGCTTGTTTCGGTCTTATTGTGGGATCGATCGGCCAGGACACGATATCGGGAACGAGTCGATTCACCTTTGGGATAATGGAACTTATGGATGGCGTCGGCCTCGTTCCGGTCGTTATGGGTCTGTTCGGCATCTCGGAAATACTGCTGAATCTTGAAACCAAAATCGATCGGGATATATTCCAGACCAAAGTCAAAGGATTATTGCCAACGGTGGAAGATTGGATCAGATGCAAATGGTCCATTGTAAGGGGAACCGTGATTGGTTTCTTTTTGGGCATCCTCCCCGGGGGAGGTGCTGTATTGGCTTCATTTGTGGCCTACGCTGTGGAAAAGAGGTCGTCTGCCCGGCCGGAGGAGTTCGGCACCGGACTTATTGAGGGAGTTGCCGCACCGGAATCGGCCAACAACGCGGCAGCTCAGTCGGCGTTTATCCCTTTGCTGACCATGGGACTGCCCTCCAATGTGGTCATGGCCATGCTGCTCGGCGCTTTGATTATTCATGGAATTACCCCCGGACCGCTCCTCATTAGCCAGCACCCTCAAATGTTTTGGGGGGTTGTGGCTAGCATGTATCTCGGAAATGTCATGCTCCTGGTCTTGAATTTGCCTTTAATAGGAATGTGGGTCCAATTCCTTAAGATCCCCTATCCTATTATGATGCCCTTGATCATCCTGTTCTGTCTTATAGGCAGTTACACGATCGCCAGCAGCGTCATGGATATCCTTTTTATGCTTATCTTCGGCGTGATCGGCTATTTCATGAAAAAATTAAAGTACGAGGCACCGCCTTTTATTCTGGCCTTCGTGCTCGGCCCGTTATTAGAATATTCTCTCAAACAGTCCCTGCTCATGTCCAAGGGCAGCTTCGGCATTTTCGTCACAAGGCCCATCTCTGCTGCATGTCTCGGGATTGCTTTTATTTTGCTTATTATCCCGCTCGTGCCTCTCATCGGAAGAAGGCGCCCTGGAGCAACCCTGGAGAGCGAGGACTAACCCAGCTAAAGCCAATTGGATTCAAGCGTCGGCTGACATATCAGAAAGCGATGTAATGGGTTGATAGCCGTGACAAGACTACGGCAGGACGTCATCCTTCCGGCCCCGCTGGACTACGGTTCAGCCGCGGGTCATTCTCGGGCCAGCGCATTGACCTCGCCGGGTTATCCCTTGCATGACGGAACCTGTTCGTTCTATTGTATCTAAGCGCTTGCCTGATCTCCTCTACATTTTATTGAGATTCCAGGCAATCACTAAAAAAACCGCGATGGAGAACTCGGCCTGAATGTCCGGCTTGACAATAACCGCTGTTAAGACTCGATCCGACACTACCGATTTTATAGAGTTGCCGTGGCGGATTTATGAGGATTACCCTCTTTGGGCGCCTCCTCTAAAATCTCATATGCGTCGATTACTCGATCCCTCCAAACATCCGTTCTGGAAGTTCTCGGAACGTGAGCTTTATTTGGCCCGCAGGGGCCCGGAAACCGTCGGCAGAATAGCGGCAATAGTGGATGGAAATTACAATCAATACCACAATGAGAAGATGGGGGCGTGGGGATTCTTCGAGTGCCAAAACGATCCGGAGGCCGCAGCGGAACTTTTCAAAGCTGTGGAGAATTGGGCCCGGGAAAAGGGAATGGCCTTTCTAAGAGGACCTCTGAGTCCCTCGATGAACTATGAATGCGGGATACTAATCGAGGGATTCGAACAAGCCCCCACTCTTATGATGACTGTACAACCCGCCCTACTACATAGATCTTATTGAATCGAACGGCTTCGAAAAAGAGAAGGATCTGATAACCATTCGTTTCGAAGAGTGGGACCAGCCGTCTCAAAGACTCGAGCGCCTGGTTCGCCGCATTAGAAGAAATAACAAGATAACCATTCGTCCACTGAACATGAGGAATCTGGCCGAGGAAATGAAACTGGTCAACGAGATCTTCCGGGAATGCTGGGCAGGAAACTGGGGGTTTGTGCCGATGACGGATGAGGAACTGAGAGAATCAGTTAGAGATCTCCCCAAAATCGCAGACCCCGACTTGATTTTCTTTCCTTGTTACGAAAATGAGCCTGTTGGAGTGGCCATGATGCTACCCGACGCAAATCCCCTGCTAAAGCGACTCAACGGAAAGCTGGGACTGCTTGGGCTTGTGAAAATAGCTCTTTATCGAAAAGAAATCACGGGGGTTCGCGGCATTCTATTCGGCATAAGAGAAGCTTATCAGAGGCTCGGAGCCTCGATTCTCTGTTGGGATTATGCGTACCACAAGTGGAGAGGAAAAGGGATATAAGTACTGCGAACTGGGATGGAATCTGGAAGATAACCGTGGCATCAACCAGTTCGACTTGGAAACAGGCGGAGCGATAAACAAACGATACAGAATCTACAGGAAAGACCTGTAGCAACAGTGGTGAAGACTCACAAATAAGTCTCTTACGCATGGGTCTCCAGGCTGGATGTCCAGTCCGCGACCACTTTCCCTAATTCTTCCAAGATATCTTCGTCTGTTCTGCCTGATTTCTTCGGCACATGGAAGCTGTGATCCGCGGCGTTGATGACGTGGAGTTCGGCTTGCCCTTTCGCCCTTAATCTGTCACATAAGGGACGCAAAAGAGTCAAGTCAGCCAGCTTGTCGCGCGTTCCTTGCAAGAAAAGAAGCGGCAAACCAACTTTGAACAAATGCTCGCCACGTTCATTTGAGGGCTTTCCAGGGGCATGCAGCGGAAACCCGAAGAAAACAATCCCTCTTACCCCGGGCAGAGCTTCTTCAGAAGCCGCGGTGGATGTCATACGACCGCCCAGTGATTTGCCCCCTGCAAACAAAGGTAAATCGCCACCGTGTTCCCGAGCGGCGCCAATCGCAGACCGAACAGTCTGAAGCAGAATCGATGGCGGATCCGGCGATCTTTTTCCCCGCTCCATGTACGGAAATTGGTATCTGAAACTTGCAATTCCGTGCCTGGCCAGACTCTGAGCCAAGCCTGTCATGAACGCATGCCGAATGCCCGCTCCCGCTCCATGCGCGAGCACAAGCAATGAATGCACATTTTCAGGCAGCAAGAGAATGGCGCTAACCTCTCCGGAACTCTTGCTCGCTGTGAAATGAAGGTTTCGTTCGATCATTCCGCAACCCCCCCTGTCCAATTAACCATTGTTTTCTTCTGGAATAAAGGCAGTCCGACGATTCTCTGACGGATGGCATATCAAATTCTACAGTGAATTCATGCCTGCCTCTTTCTCAAGGGCCTGCACGTTGACTCTGTCACCCATCGCGATAAGCGTGTCATTTTTCTCAATCAGAGTGTCCGGTCCCGGATTAAAAACCATATGACCGTCCGGCTTTTTCACCGCAATGATAATGAGGTTCAGCTCTTTCCGGATATCCGTATCTATCAGTTTTTTGCCGCTGTATGAGGAATTCTCTGCAACCTTGACCTCTTCCAACTCTACATCTAATTGTCGGCGATCCATCGCCAATTCCAGGAAGCTCATCACGGCAGGCTTGATTATGCCCATCACGAGTCTCATGCCGCCGATTCGATAAGGGCTGATCACGCGAGTCGCTCCGGCTCTTAATAGCTTCTTTTCCGCTGACTCTTCTCCGGCCCTAGCGATTATTTCGATTTCCGGATTCAGTTCTCTAGCTGTTAACACGACATATACGTTATCTGCGTCGGTTTGTAGCACTGACACTAAGCCTCTAGCTCTGCGTATGCCGGCACTTAGTAAAACGCTTTCTTCGGTGGCATCGCCCGGAGATAAAAAGAAGCCCGCCTCCACAATCTTGTCTTGCTGTTCCGGGTTATTTTCTACCACGACAAACGCAATGTGCCTGTGATGGAGTTCTTGGCATATAAAAGATCCCATGCGGCCGTATCCGCACACAATGAAGTGATTCTCAATTTTTTCAATGGCTTTCATATAACGCCGCCTTGTCAGAATCTTCTGAACCTCGCCTTCAATTATCATCTTCGAGCCGGTTACGAATGCGTAAGTGACCATGCCGATCCCGGAGAATATGATGGCCAATGTGAAGATTCTTCCGGAGTCACTTAATTCCCTCACCTCTTTGAACCCGATGGTGGTGATCGTTATCACCGTCATGTACAGACCTTCCAGCAGCGTCCATCCCTCGATAAAGTGGTATCCCCACGTTCCAACGATGATAACGATTGCTATACCGACGAAAGCTTTAAGAAGTGAATAAGGATGATCCAAAATAGAACCCCAACTTCAGGAAGGATCCAGGATGTAGATGCCCCCGAGGTGCCGGTAAGATTCGTCGCAATCAAGACCATACCCGACAAGGAACCCGTCTTCGATCTGAAATCCGCAATAATCGAGATCAACATGCCTCTCTCGTCTGACCGTTTTGTCGATAAGAGCAGCTATTTCGAGAGATCGTGGCGCTCGAGCTGCTAAACGTTTACGGTATTCGTTTAGAGTCAAACCGGTATCGACTATGTCGTCCACCAAAATGACGTGCCGATCTTCTACCGGGATATGAATATCCATTATTATATCGAGCTTGCCACTTGAGATGGTGTCAGCGCCGTACGAGGAAATGCGTGCAAAATCCAATTGGCATGGGACGGTGAGATGCCGGACAAGATCGGCCAGGAACATGAATGAACCTTTAAGTATGCCTATCAGGACCAGATCGCCTTCCGGGTACTTGGCGGAGATCTCTTCGCCCAGTTGCTTGACTCTGGTCGCTATTGTATCGGCATCGAAAAGCATTTTCTTTTCATATTGTTTCATTCTCTTCTCCTTCCGGCACTCATTGGTATCTGATTATTCTATTCGCAGGATTGTTCACCATCGGCTTTTGGCTGAAAAACCCAAGTCATCGATAAGCCCTGCATCCAGGAGCATTGCGCCCCTTGCGGCGATCATTGCCGCATTGTCAGTGCACAACCGCATCGAAGGAAAAATCGGTTCGATTCCTTCTCGAATTCCTTCAGCAGCCATTCTTTCCCGCAGCGCCCCGTTCGCTGCAACTCCTCCACACACGATGAGCTTCTCAGAACGGTATCTCTGCGCAGCACGGAATCCTTTGACGACCAGCACTTCGACCACTGCCTCCTGAAAAGCAGCAGCAATGGAACGAATCTCATTGCGAGCGTCAGCCGTTCGTTCCTCTATTATGGGATGAAAACTCCCCGGAACATCAGATCGTCTGGATGCGCCGAACACCTGTTCCACTTGTCTTAACACCGCTGTTTTGAGACCTGAAAATGAGAAGTCCAGCTCGTTATTTTCCATAAGAGCGCGGGGAAACGTACATTCACCGACTCGACCCCTTTGAGCCTCCTTGTCGATTACCGGTCCTCCCGGATATCCCAGTCCCAGCAGCTTCGCAACCTTGTCAAATGCTTCTCCTGCTGCGTCATCCCTTGTCTTGCCCAGCAGGTCAATTTCATATGGGCCTTTGACATGATAGATGCTGGTATGCCCACCTGAGACCACCAGCCCCACAAATGGAAAAGCTGATATCTGAACGCTCGAGGAATGCCGCGAAAAGATGGCCATGCACATGATGAACTCCGCACAACGGCACCTGCAATGCCAGAGCCATTCCTTTGGCCGCGGCTATCCCTACTATAAGAGAACCGATCAGTCCCGGGCCTCGCGTTACTGCTATTCCATCTATATTTTCCGGTTTCAACCCCGCGCTGTCCAGCGCCTGTTGTATAACAATCGATATTGCTTCAACATGTTTCCTGGAAGCCAGTTCGGGGACCACTCCCCCGAATTCCTTGTGCACGTCGATCTGAGAGACTACTATATCAGAAAGTATCGTACGGGCGTCTTTGACTACAGCAGCGGCAGTTTCATCGCATGATGTTTCTATTCCTAAGACAAGCATTATAGTTGATCCATCATGCTCCTAATATCTTGAACTCGCTGCTGTAAGACTTCTCTTGAGATTTCCCTATAACGTTCCGGCAATAATTCCCGGGATGTGCATTCAAGAACTGCCAGTAGCTCCTGATATTCTCTCTGCCTGGCCAAGTCCGATGGGATGAAATCCCTTACTTCGTCGAGCACCATCTCGGGGGTTAATTTCCCTTCCATGAGGCGTCGACGTTTAAGCTCGGTCGTGAGCTGGTCGAAATCCGACGGATAATGCTCGGCAGTAAGTCTGAAAAACTCCAAACGCTGTTCCGGCGAGAATGCCTCCAGTTCGATTCCGCATTGCGACAAGACATGTTTCACCAGAGCCTCTTTCTCTTCACCTTCATAAGAAAAAACAGGCAAATGCTCACCCGCCCTACCCGATCTTTTGATATCCGGTTCCAGCCTGTCCGGCCTGGCGGTTATGATAATCCATACTATTTTGCCACGATTCTCTTCATCGGACATCATCTTCAAAATATTGCCGAACAATCGCCGGTCAACTTCATGCGTTTGTGCGTTCCGACTCCCTATTTCGGTATCAGCCTCATCATAAATAACCATGACGTTTCCCATGGCTTCGAGCACCGAACGTATTCTTTCCCAATTCTTCTCGGTTTGTCCAACGTACGGTCCCCGTATGTTCTTAAGAACTACCGCCACCCATCCACATTCTTTGGCAAAAGCCTTGTAGATGAATGTTTTACCAACGCCATTGGCACCAGGAACAAGTATGCCTACGGGCATCAGAGAAGGATCACTACCGCGGAGTGTCGTCCTTATCTCATCGAGCTTCTTCAAAAGCCGCTTTGCACCGATGATTCTTTCAAAACCGTAATTCAGTACCGGGAATTCAATATGGCCTTCCAATTCTTTTTCAATGATTTCCTTTGTCTGAGTGAAAATCTGTTCAGGCGTGATTCTCTCAACCTTATATCGAGCCTGACGAAAAATCTGTCGGATCGATAAGAGCGTCAATCCCGCGGAGCTGTAGGCAATTTGTGACACCGGAATTGACGTCTCCACTTTTTCGGTCGTCATGAGATGTTCGATATATTGTCTTCTTTGACTCTCGCTTGGTCTGTCAATATTGATTACTGCGCAATAGGGCAAGTCGACTATTCGTTCATTGATCCCGCTGAGCGTCTCTCCGATAACAAATACAATATCGGACGATGCCACAAAGGCGCTATCCGAAAACCAATTCTCTAAGATAATTGTTTTCAGCCGATCCGAATCCAGCATGATGTCGCCTTTTGCGGCAGGAGCCACCGCTTCACCATATTTTATGACGATCGCGAAGTCCTTTCTTATTTTGTCGCTTTGATCCCCTTGAACCGAAACGGTAATGTTCAACCGCGTAAATTCCCGTAGCGCTTCCAAAGCGGTGACAATATCAGTCCGAGATGCAGATAATATTCTGTTTAGGCGCTCCTCGCCTATCTCACGGCCGATAAGGAGACTGTCGGCAGGATTCTGAAATTTGATGCCTGAAGCCGGATCATAGATTATGACTATCCGAGGGACTTCCGGCCGTTCAGGTTTTATCAGGGCTTCAATAAAGAAGTCTATCAGCGGCACATAACGAGTCGGCGTAACCGGATATATGTCTTTTATATTTCCGTAGACCAGAAAAACGTTCGACTGCGCTGAAATATATTTCTCAATAATCTTTTGCGCGAATTCGGGGCGTTTCCCACTATTGTTTGTCATGGCGCCTCAAGGGCATGTTCGGTCAGCAATTATCCTAGCTCTCTTTCTTTTCCCGCGGAGGTTTTGGCGGCTGCCCTGGACTTGAGCATTTCATCAAAACGCTCTTTAGCTTCTTTCTCGGTCCCTATTCTTTCATACATCTCATCGTGTGATTGAACTGCAGCGTCTCGCATCTCGCCGGCGATCTTCACTTGCGCGCGCATCTGCGCGACTTTGTCCCTTATTGCTACGAGAGATTCATCCACTGCCGTTTCACCCAAGCCCTTCAGACGATCTTCCAACGCCAGTACCTGCTGAGTGGAAATGAACTCAGCCATCATTTCTCCCTGTTCTTTTTTCAGACGTTGAATCTCGTCAGTAAATGAACGAAGTTTGACTTTATATTCATCCACCCTCTGGCTTTGCGTCTGAAGATCTCCATTTAATTTTGCTTGATTCTCCCCGATTTCCTTGATGCGTGTCAGGTAACGCGCACCGGCTTCACGATGGATCGGATTATCGGGCTCAGACTCGGCTGATGCCAAGGCACCTTCGAGTCTTCTGTGCAGTTCTATTTCCTCACGACCCAGTTCTTTCACATTCATTTCGGTTCTTTCTCTCTGACTCGCGAGCATAGCCACCGCTTTTTCCATTTCTTTATATCGCCGCTTAGCGTCATCTATAGCGGATGCATAGGTAGCTTGTATTGCTTGAGGACTCGAGGAAACCACTTCGTCCCCTGCCCTTATAAAGAAGCCTCTGAGGACCGCCCAGAGCTTTCCGAAGTAGCTCATTTCATTTCTCCTTTGCGGCAATGATAATTTTATACGACCGATAAAAAGTCAAGCAAAGCTACTTTCACCGCTTTTCGTACTTACGTGAGATGCTCAGGAACCACTGCTCGATGTCAGCCCAGCTTTCGAATCGTGCCGTTACCCCAGTTTGCGCACTCCTATTCCAGGGCCTCACCATCAGTCCGACTCCGAATCCTGCTTTCAGGTAATCGTCAACATGGCGAACGTCATCCTCAACAATGAAATCCACACAATTCTGTGTGAGGTACTCTCGTTTATCACGCGTTCCGCCGCACACTATCATGTCGGGCATGGTAGAATTCCAAGAAAGCGCTTCCAAATGCCGCTTTGCAGTTTGAGGGTCCGCACGTCCGGTTATGAACAGCAATGGCTCCTTCGTGCTGCGGTGTATGCGTGAAAGCACTTCCTGTGCCCGACCATACGGTTCCACTCTCGGAGTCGTGTACATATAATCCACAGCTTCCCAGAGGGTCTTAAGATCAAGACCGAGGGGCTCAAGGTCCCAGGTTGTCAAATCGTCAACTTTGATATCTAGACCCGTCTTTTTATTGACGTACTCTAATATGACATCGATCGACTTTAAAACTACACCGTCTACATCAAAAGCTATTTTCATACCCAAAAACCACTCTATCTTTTTTTCTCACAATAACATGAAGCTTTGACTCAATTACTGATTATATCATCTGCCTCTTCTCCGCAATCACTCCCGTGATACATAATTTCACGTACATCATTTCGGTGGTATAATCCGACTTATTTAAACCGGTGTATCCAAATGCTTCATCATATAATTGGCTACGGGATAATTGCTCTGGTTTATTTATGTTTTATTATCGTGATCTTTGCGCCCACGATTTATGCCGCATGGCTGTATTTCGTCGCCAGGAAACTCAGGGTAAAACGAAAGAGCATAACCAAACTACTCGTATACGTATTTGCAATCAATCTGATCATAGCGTATTTCCTGGTACATTTCGCCTTTGATTATTTTGTAGGAAAAAAAACCGCGGAAAGAGAGAATTCCGTAACTTTCACAATAACAAACGCCGCAGCTTCTCAGCAAAAATATTTCGCCAAGTATGGCCGATATTATCCTGTGGGACCGGTGCGCGGACCCTATAAGGATGAATATGGTCTTAACGTGGAAAAGGATGTCGTTCTGTACGTTGCCCCAAACTGGGATAAAGATTCACAGCGCGAGAGCTTCCATGCATATGCAATTCATTCATGGGGTGATACAACCCTTGAGATCAGCAATGGCGGAAAGCTCAAAAAATTGTCGCCGGATTCTGAAGAATTCGTAAATATCAGATCCAAGCTATTGAACAGCACCAAGTGAATCAACTATGATGGCACGAATCCGTCATCTATATGACGTAGTGCCGGTGGCTGATATACGGAACATGTGGAGCCAACCTTTAAGGAAGTTGTCCCTTGATCAAGGGTCATCCTACGGTATTTGACTGACAGCGTATTATCTTATAGATATTAAAATAATTGCATGCTCTTTGACATTTTAGTCTTACCTGAAATTCTTTCCTTCCGGGGCGTAGAGCCGATGCTGTGCTTAATAGAGCTCTGATCGCTAACAGATTTCCGATTGATAACCAATCCGAAATGATTAACCGCTCATAATTCGTCAATCTCAATGGATTTGATCGATTTTGTCCTCGCCGAGGAGCCTTATCTTTCTTGCATATCGCGTATCTGGATTTTTTCACCTTGTCTCCCGATTTAGAGATATGTAAGGAATAAATACTATATGTCACGAAAGACTAAACAGACGATAACTTATGAGAACGTGCACAGTGACGTTTCCAAGACGAGTCCCAATAGCGAACAGGAGACCTCCTCCGATCTTCGAATAAAGGCCGAGAAATACCTTGAAAACCGATTATTCCAAACCGGATAGCACATCGGGTTTAGATAGAGGTGAAATTCAGAGCCTCCTTCATGAACTAGAAGTCCATCAGATAGAACTCGAAATGCAGAATGAAGAACTACGACTTGCACAGACAAAATTGGAAGATCTGAAGGACAAGTATTTGGATCTCTATGACTTGGCACCGATCGGCTATGTGACAATAAACGAGCACGGAGTTGTTATAGAAGCTAATTTAACTTTCGCGCATCTCCTTGGCATTGCTAGAAGCATATTGGTCGAGGAGACTCGTTCTCCCAATTTATATCCCCGATCCGACCGTCCTACTGTATTTATCTCACTGGCAAGGAATCGTTGAGAGAAGAGCCGAGCAAATATGCGAACTCGAGATGATCAGAAGTGACGGTTCCCAATTCGATGCCAGGTTGCAGAGTATCCCGCTTGAGGGAGAACATGGATCAATCGGATGTAGGACGGCAGTTAGTGACATTACGGAATTTAAGAAAGCTGACGAAGCATTACGTGAGAGTGAAGAGCGCCACCGGGCAATATTCAATAATGCCGGAATCGGTATCGATATAGTAAATAAGCAGGGACGTTTTGAACACGTGAATCCGGCACTCGCGCATATGCTGGGATATACCCAGGAGGAACTCAGAGAACCTGACGATTAATCAAGTAACTCATCCTGAAGATATTGAGCCATCCAAATCGAAGCTGGGAGATCTTTTCCGAGGCAAAATAGATTCTTACAGACTCGAAAAGCGGTACGTGAGCAAGAATGGAAATACGATATGGGTGGACGTTTCGGTCTCTGCAATGCGCGATATCGGCGGCAGAAACGTTCGCTATATAGGTGTTATATCTGATATTACCTCACGTAAAAATGCTGAAAGGGCGCTCCGGGATTCGGAGGAAAAATACCGGCTGCTCGTGGAAAATGCGAACGAAGCGATCTTCATCGCGGCAGGACGAGTTCATCAAGTTCGCGAACCCGAGAACAGTCGAAATCTTAGGCTACTCGGCAGAGGAACTCGCGTCGACCTCTTTCGCAACCCTTATACACCCTGATCATCGAGAAATTTTGCTCGAGCGATATGGAAAGAGATTGCAGGGGCAGCCTGTGGAACAAATCGATCCATTCAGAATTGTAACAAAATCAGGCATTACCAAGTGGGTCGAGCTGAATGCCGTCCGGATTCAGTGGGATGGACACCCCGCTACCCTAAATTTGGGCAACGATATCACGGAGCGCAAGCGGATGCGGGAAGCCCAGAGGCGTTTGACCACAGCGGTCGAACAGGCGGCGGAGGGGATCGTCATAACAGACGCACAAGGAACAGTTCAATATGTGAATCCGGCTTATGCGGAAATCACGGGATATGCAGTAGAGGAGGTTCTGGGTCGAAATCCAAGTATCTTGAAGAGTGGTAAACACCCTGCATCGTTTTATAAAGAAATGTGGGGCACAATAACTGGTGGGGTTACTTGGAAGGGGCATCTGATCAACAGAAAAAAAGATGGCTCTCTTTTCGAGGAGGAGGCGACAATATCTCCTGTGCGTGATGCGTTTGGAGATATCATCAACTATGTAGCAGTTAAACGAGACGTTACCCATGAGCAGACCCTTCAAAGGGAACTCTTGCAGGCGCAGAAGATGGAAGCTATTGGAACACTGGCCGGAGGCGTCGCTCACGATTTCAACAACTTGCTCCAGGTAGTGCTGGGTTACTCCGAATTACTGCTTATAGAACCGGATACTCCGGATAAAATGCGGGGAGATCTTGAAAAGATAAACGTTGCAGCTCGAAACGGAGCTGAGCTAGTCCAGAGGCTTCTAACTTTCAGCCGAAGGACACAAATCGAGCCTCGTCCCCTCAATCTGAACCATAGGATCACCGAAGTTCAACAAATCCTTGTAAGGACGATTCCAAAGATCATTGAAGTGGAATTAGCCCTCGACGACCGACTCGCTCCTATCAACGCGGATCCGACGCAGATCGATCAGATCCTCATGAATCTTGCCTTAAATGCCAAAGATGCCATGCCCGAAGGCGGAAAACTCATAATTGAAACCGAAAATGCGACCCTTGATAAGGAATACTGCTTGAATCACTTCGATGCAAAACCCGGGGATTATGTTCTGCTAAAGGTTTCAGATACAGGTCACGGGATGGATAAAGAAACGCGTGAACACATTTTCGAGCCTTTTTTCACTACAAAGCCTGTTGGAGAAGGGACCGGTCTCGGGATGGCAATGGTTTACGGTAGCGTTAAACAGCATGGCGGATGCGTGATGTGTTACAGCGAGCGCGATCGGGGGACCACTTTCAAACTTTATTTTCCGGCCTTGAAACATCGAATCGAATCCGAGCCCGTAGTCTCGGAAATTATGCCTGCAGGCGGCAATGAAACAATCCTCCTGGTGGATGATGAAGAGCTTGTCTGTGAACTGGGGAAAAGAATTCTAAGTAAAGCCGGTTATAAGGTGCTCACTGCGGCTAACGGCAGGGAAGCTCTTGAGGTGTACTCCAAATCTCAAGATGTCGCATTGATAATCCTTGATTTGATAATGCCGGAAATGGCCGGCAAGGAGTGCCTGGAGGAAATTCTAAGGATTGATCCGCAGGCAAAAATACTTATCGCCAGTGGCTATTCAGCCAATTCCTCTACACAAAAAATAATTGACAAGGGGGCCCGTGGATTTGTGGGCAAGCCTTACAATGTAAGGAAAATGTTGCAGACCGTACGCGATGTCTTGGACGCTGAATGATTCAAGCACTCCATCCATGCCCAAAACGATCGATGAATTGCAGCCCCATAATAGCGCACAATTTTATAGACAAGTTGCCTTATAATGAGGTCATTCGCGAGTTTTCGAAACCAAAGGCACGGCAGAGAAATTTATTGTCCTGCATGTCCGCAATTCCCCAGTTACAAGCGGCCAAAAAGTGTCATTGCAAGCGGAGCGAATGTCATTGCGAGCGCATCGAAGCAATCTCTATTCTCATGCGTGGCTGGGACGAATCCGGAGATTGCCACGGCCTGACGGCCTCGCAATGACAAATCCACGCCCCCGTAACTGGGGGATTTCTTCTCTGAGTGAAAGCAGGTTGAAGCTTCGACTCGATTTAAGTATAATCCATCGTTCCTTTTCTCCAAGATTTACCTTACGAAGCAGGCGCGGAAATGAGGAAATTCCTCGAAAAGTACCTACGCATATATGTGCACGAATCCTCCAGTTTTCTTTGGATAACGGGAATATTCTTTGTAATCTTTTTTGTAACCGCGATTTTCAGAAACTACGTCGACGCTGCTTTTCTCAAAAGGTACGGCCCCCAGTACATCCCCTGGATGTTGGTAATCAATGGACTACTCACCTTCTTGGTCATGGGGATCGTCGATCGTCTGGGTCGTCGATCGTCGGATTACGTGCTGTTATGCGTATTTCTGTTCGGGTACGCGGGTTCGACAATAGCGCTTTTCTTTGCTGTTAAAGCCGGATTTTCCATTGCTTATCCCATTCTTTATCAACTCCTTTATCTCCTTGATACAATCCTCCTGGTATATCTGTGGAATATGGCGGGGGATCTATTCGATACCAGGCAAGGTAAGAGAATTTTCCCCTTGATTACGGCGGGACAAGTGCTTGGTTCGACGTTAGGCAGCTTTTCCACAAGCCCCTTCACCAGCCGTTTTGGTGAAGATCCTGCATTACTCGTTTTTGGCGTGGCGTGTTTCGGAACAGCATTATTTGTGATCCGGACAGGGAGCGGTCTGATGAAGAAGAAAACCGCTCTGACCGGGGGTGCCGCTGTCACCAGCAAAGTTGTGCGGCTCGCTGAAGTACCTGGTCTGATTAAACAATACCCCATTGTGCGATACCTGGTTATCGCAGGCCTTATCCCTAATGTGCTGTTGCCTATTTTCCTGTATCAATTCAATGTCATAGCGAACCACACATTTACGTCAGAGCAATCCCTTATCTCGTTCCTCAGTGTATTTAGGGGCATGACCACTTTATCCACATTCGTCCTGCTTTTCTTCATGGGTCGCCTCTATTCCTCGATGGGTCTTACCAATGCATCGCTCGTGCACCCGATCAACTTCGCAGTCCTTTTCGGCTCACTGGCGGCTTTTTTCAATATCTATGTCGCGTGTTACGGCCAATTTACTGCGATCCTCATACAGAGGGCCATATCCGGGCCCGTGACCAAGGTGCTCTACAACATAGTACCCTAGGGAGCTTATGGCGTGGAGCAGAACTTTCATTCGGGGGACCGTGGTCAAAGTTGGTATGCTCGCCGGTTCACTTCTTATGATAGGCGTCAAACCGGTCGTAGATGCCAAGGATCTTTCGTATATTGCGTTGGTTCTGGCTATCTACTGGATTTTTGAGACTCTCTTTTTCCGAAAACATTACCGCCGCATACTCAAACAGGTGATTGTCGAGAAGCAAATAGACTTCGATCAGATTGACTCCGTCCATGCTTTCGACAGCGGCGGCGCGGCTATGGAAGTTGGGCCGGTCGCCATGGAAGACAGGGTGGAAGAAGCAGCGCCCCCGGAAGAGCGTAGGACTCCTAAACTGGACATAGATATTGCGCTCAAATTGCTGGATGATGAAAATCCCGCAACAAGAGCCGATGCGGCCGGCTCGCTCGCAGGCAGCGATGACATACGTGCGGTCAGAAAACTGATTTTACTCCTCGACGACCCTGATGATGAAGTCCGGAAAGCAGCCATCGAAGCTCTCATGAGCTATAAAGAGAATATCTTGCCGTTTCTCGAGGTTTCACTTTCGCAGGCGGACCATCTTGGTAAGCGTTCCATTCTCGAAGTTATCAGACTTGCCGGGCTGAAAGATTTCGAATTAATTCCATTCATCGGCAAAGAGCTGCAAGGCGCTTATGCAAATCTGATAGCAATGAGAGGCCTTGAAGCGATGAACAACGCCGCCGAGTGTTAATATGCTCAAGCAGCGACTCACCGAATTGAATGAAGAAACTTTGAGCCTGATTTTCTACGCTCTGTGGGTTTACTATGCGGATATGAGACTCCTGTACCAGGCGCTCAAATCAGAGAGCGCATCCATTGCAGTGGAGATGGTGGAGACCTCGGTTCGAAAGGAAATTGGCCCCTATTTGATCCCACTTATAGATGAAATACCACTTGCCGAGAAAATAGAGCACGGTAAGAACCTGTTCCCGTTGATGCGCAGCGAAACCACCGAACGGGTGCTTACAAATCTCGCGGATTCAGGTGATACGGTTACCAGAATGCTCGCCTTATTCGTCATAGCTGAGCAATGCCCGCAGCAGATTTTTGTCCCGATAATCGAACGACGCCTGGACGATGAATCCCCATCCGTCAGGGAACTGGCCGAATATGCACTGAAGCGCACTAAGAATGAGGTGGTCCCAATGCCGAACGTAATTGAAAAAATCAACGTGCTAAAAGAATTCTCTATTTTTGACGGAATGGGCATCCGAGAACTCCACGCGATTGCTTCGGTCCTCACGGTGGAGAGCTATCAGCCCGGTTATGTCATTATAAAGGAAGGCGAAACAAACTCCTCGATTTATCTCATCGTTCACGGCAGCGTCACTATTTATGATAAATATGAAACCCCAGAGCAGCGGGAAAAAATAACACTGGGCGAACACTCATTCTTGGGAGAACTCAGCCTCTTCTCGCAAATGCCTCCTAATGCGACCTGTGTCGCAGCTAGTGATGTAGAAGCTTATGTGCTTCGCCACCACCAATTCCAGGAAATCATGAGAGTCTATCCTCAGATCGGCATCAATCTGTGCCGCTTCTTTACCGTGAAGCTGAGACAAGTGGCGTATTAATAGAAAGAACTTTGTTATGCATTGGGTTGAACAAATCTCGCTCTGTCGTGGGACGGACAGTAACAGTGCGATTACCCCCATTTCGCAAATTGTTTCGCTGCAAAAGCGCAGGATTTCACTCTGCAATTAACCCGCTTGCGCGGAAGAACACTTTTCCGTACCAGCCGTGAATCTATAATTTTCAGATAAATCTGTTGGACGGCTGCGCTTGGAAATGGTGATATTGACTTGATGCCTTGACATCACTTATCACGATGCTATGATGCTTTCATGAGGACAACACTGTCTATCGATGACGATGTGTTAGATAAGGCCAGGTCGGTCGCAGCTAAGCTGCGTAGACCGCTCAGAACGGTCGTAAATGAAGCTCTGCGTGCTGGGCTTGATCAAGTCGAACAGCCTGCAAGGCAGCGTCCCTATAAAACGGAACCTCACGCCATGGGGCTCCGGTCTGGCCGCAATATGGATAACATCCAAGAATTACTAGCTCAAATTGAGGGGGAGGACTTCCGTTGATTCTCGTCGATGCCAACATACTCTTGTACGCGGAAGATTCGCTTAACCCTAATCACGAGAGAGCCCGCGCTTGGTGGGACACACAATTGTCCGGTAGTTCAATCGTTTGTCTGTGCTGGACAGTCCTGTGTGCATTCATACGTATAGCAACCAATCCACGCATCTTCGAGTATCCACTTTCTCTCGAACAAACGCTCGACCGTGTGCAGAGCTGGTTGGATCAGCCGTGTACACGAGTCATTCGACCGACCGAACGACATTGGACTATTTTTCGGCAGATGCTCGTGGACGGTCAGGCCGCTGCCAATTTGGTTACGGACGCACATTTGGCCGCTCTTGCCATTGAGCATGGCTGTGAGTTGGTCTCTACTGATTCTGACTTTGCACGTTTTTCCAAGCTGAAATGGAAGAATCCTCTGGTCTGAGTGACCTAGTCCGGATGAATCCGGCGCCAGGACTGGCTAGACGTGCTAATCCACCTATAATACCACTTCGCGTTCAAAGAAGTGACATGCCTTTGGTACGGCGCGCACCTGCGTGTGCGCCCAGGGAACGGGCAGACACGCGGAGGCTGTCTCAAAACTCCGAATTTAGAAAAAATCGTGCCGCATTTCTCGTTTCCAGGCTCCGCCGGGAATGCATGACCTGGAGGCTCTCCCTCTATTATAGGCCAGAATTCCAGACAATTACCGGGCAGAGCCCGGAAGATATCGGGATTCGGACTGTCTCCTTGGGTGGCTCAAAGGTGAGCCGGACAAAATAGAGGCGTGCAAAGGCGTGGTCGCAGCGACAGAGAAGGCGGAAGTGCTGATGGTGACTTCTACTTTGACATTGGCAGAAGTAGTAAAGGTGAGACATAACCCCTCATCCCCAAGGAACATGCTGAGAAGGTCAAGGAATCCTTTGAACGGCATGACATGATCGAAGTACGAGATGTGAATAGATATCCAGCAGAGGATGCTAGACAGCTCGTATGGGATCACTCTGGCGTAAACCCTAAAGACGCCATTCACCTTCAACCGCTATTAAACATCACATAGCGACCGTTGATACGTTCGATGAGGACCTGATACAGTTGAACGGAAAACTAGGCAATCCACCAATGATGATAGGCAAGCCCAATGTTTCTGTATCAAGAGCAAGAGAAGATGTTCCTAGAAGAAATTTCAGGCAGAACAATAGGTCTTGCATCCGACGAAGAAGAGAATATTTTGTTCCCACAATTTGGACCGATATCTGACGATACAGCTCATGAATAAAGACAAGAACGATTCAATCAAGAAACGTCCAGGCCCAAAGCCAGAACTTATTTCCCTGTATCCGTTCACCTTTGACGAGGTGTTGGATACTGTGCTCGTTACAAAACCGAAGAAAAGAAGCAAAAGGGATGAGGATGACAGAGAAGCCAAGTGCGAGAAAGAATAAGCTCTGCTTCGGAAATGGCTATTGAGGCGAAATAAATTTCCAACGCATGCCCGAAATTCAAAAGGAGAGCGACATGGCGGAAACGAAAGCAATCAATCCGTGGAAATGGCAGGATCAATTTGGTTTTTCTCACGCTATCGAGGTTCGAGAGGGACAACGTATTGTCTACTGCTCCGGCCAAACGTCCGTGGACGCGAGTGGAACTCCGATGCATGCGCGGGACATGGCCAAACAAGTGAGTCAGGCGTTGGAGAACCTCGAAACCGTCCTGAAGGAGGCGGGCCTTACGTTGACCAATGTTGTGCGGTTGAATTACTACACGACGGACATGGCTGCTTTTTTGAAAGCCGGTCCCGTGTTTGGCCCGCGGCTGGCAGCCGCCGGTTGCAAACCGTCATCAACATTGCTCGGAGTAGTAAGCCTTTTTCATCCGGATATCATGATTGAGATAGAGGCGACGGCAGTCGCTTAGTCCTCAAGTGCCCCCGTTGGAGTGGGTGGTTCGGGCTTTTGTGCCGTCTAACACTAATATTCCCTATGTTGTGGGTGAGTCAAATATAATATTCCGGAAAGAAATTTGTCGTATACGTTGGTCAATCGATCATTCAATTTGTGCCTACACTTAGAGGCGGAGTGGTGTCTTCGAGTGATTCGGGCGACATTATGATGATTGCATGAGAACTGCGCTGTCGATAGACAATGATGTGCTGGACAGGGCCAGGAAGATCGCGACCGAACTGAGGAGACCTTTCAGAAGCATTGTGAATGAAGCGCTTCGTGCCGGTCTCGACCGGATGGAAGTACCCAGCACTGCAGCGCCCCTACAAAACCGAACCGCATGCAATGGGCCTCCGCTCCGGTCGGAATCTGGATAATATCCACAAATTATTGGCCCGGATTGAGGGTGGAGGCTCGCGTTGATTCCATTCGGGCTCGGGGTCAAGTCCGCTCTTGACTCACCTTTCGGCGGACGAGCGTGTGGGAGGCTAATATCGGCGGCCACAGGCCGCCCTACCCTTACCTCCACTCACCTTCGATGTACCAGACAGCGGGTTGCCTCGTTTCAGAAACATCTGTGCATTTCGCTTCTGTGGCAGGCCGGAGAGCCTGCCCATATAAAAGTTCTTGCCGGAGGGGGTGCGGGGGAATCCGGCTTCTTTCAAGAAGCGGGTTCCCCCGCATCTTTCCCTTGTCTTCCCGTCTTATGGCGCCCGGCCCGCATCACGGCGGCCATATAGCTGAGCCAGGAATTACAGCGGACTTAAGCGCAATTCAAGATTATTCGATCCGCGGTTTCTTCAAACGGACCATCAGAGCCGTCAATGCTGACGGAGTCATCCCCGGCACTCGCGATGCATGTCCCAGCGAGCCAGGACGAACAATTAATAATCTTTCCGTCAGCTCCCGCGAAAGACCCGGAATCCCGTTGTAATCAAAATTATCGGGCACCAGGACCTGCTCCATTTTGTGAAATTGATTCGATTCCCGCTTCTGTCGCTCTATGTACCCGTCATATTTAATTCTGATCTCGATTTGACGAACCAAATCCGGGTCCAGATCCTTGGGCAAAATTCCCAAATGCGCCAAATCCTGACCGGTTATCTCGGGTCTTTTCAAGAACTTTGCCCCGGACATTGCATCTCGGATCTCCGACCCACCGCGGGAAGTCACCAGCTTATTTATCTCTTCCGAAGGCCTGACCTTCACCTCATTCAGCCGCCGCATCTGTGCATCGAGTTCGCGGAACCCGGCGGATTGGGCCTCCATTAATGTATCGGGAATAAGCCCGAGTTCATGTCCTTTTCCCAAGAGCCGCTCCGCGCAATTGTCTTCTCTTAATAGCAGCCTGTACTCAGCTCTTGAGGTAAACATGCGATACGGCTCTCTGATTCCTCTTGTGACCAGGTCATCCACCATGACTGCCGTATACGCTTCGGATCTTTTCAAAATAAAAGGCTCTCTGCCCATTATGGTTGAAGCAGCATTGATCCCGGCCCACAGTCCCTGAGCTGCGGCCTCTTCATATCCCGAGGTACCATTTATCTGCCCTGCCATGTATAGTCTTCTAATAGCTTTGGTCTCAAGCGTGCTCTTAAGTGACGTAGGATCGATGAAATCATATTCGATAGCGTAAGCGGGTCGCGTGATCTCAGCCTGCTCCAATCCCGGGACCGACCGGACCAGCTCGATTTGGATCTCCGGCGGAAGCGAATTACCCATACCTTTAATATATACTTCGGAAGTGTGAAGCCCCTCCGGTTCCACCACGACCGGGTGCGCTTCTCTTTCCGGAAATCGGGCGACTTTGTCCTCAAATGAGGGGCAATATCTGGCGGGAGTCCCTTTGATAGTACCCGAATAGAGCGGTGATTTTTCCAAATTCCGCCGCACAATTTCATGCGTCTTTTGCGTACTGCGAGTGCGGAAACAGGACCTTACCGGTCGATCGATTGAACTGGTCCTTAATGAAAAAGGTCTTATGATCCGATCCCCGGGATCCTCCCGCATAACTGTCAGGTCCACGGTGGAACCCTTCGCACGTGGAGGCGTTCCTGTTTTGAACCGTCCCAATGAGAATCCCAATTGCTTCAGTTGCCAAGCCAACTCTACTGAAGGGAATTCACCGCTGCGTCCGGCGGGATAATTACGAGATCCTATATGGATCAATCCATCGAGAAAAGTGCCCGTAGCCAGAATGACAGCCCCAGCGGCCACTTCATAACCTGACCGCTCGCAAATGCCCCGGCACTCCTCTGCCTCAATTATGAGCCCGGTAACCATTTCCTGGCGCACTAGCAGATTACTCTCTCGTTCCACTGCCGATTTCATCGCTAGGGAATATTCCAATCTGTCGCACTGCATACGAGAGCCCTGAACCGCGGGCCCTTTGCCGGTTCCTAGGAGTTTATATTGAATGCAGGAGGCATCGGCGGCCCTTCCCATTTCACCACCCAATGCGTCTATTTCCTTGACGAGATGTCCCTTCCCGAGCCCTCCGATGGAAGGATTGCACGGCATCAGACCGATCGTATCCGCCCCCAAAGTATACATCCACACTGAGAGCCCCATTCTTGCACAAGCCAGGGCAGCCTCGCAGCCTGCATGACCCGCTCCCACAACTATTATGTCGATACCTGGTCTTTGCATTATTTTCCTACATTAGAACCTTTTCTCTCTGCGAGATCTAACGCAACAATCCTTCTTAAATCAAAGTGCAATGCTCCGTTAGTGGTCTAATCAGTATAGTTTCAAAGCGTCGAAAATCAAGTAGCCAAAGACTGTAAGCTGATCGGTGTGATTGCGAAAATAAGTCAATCTTCGAAACGAGCTTAGGATTTTAAGAGGGACACAGGATTTAGAGGCGGTGCAGTGGCACTGAGTCAAATAATCCAGGGGGGATGCGGGTGACGAGGCAGCGCGCTTTACAGATAGAACATGTGAAACTGGTTTAATTCGGGCTGGGTTTCAAATTTTGCCCGAGCGAGATTTTATATAATGCATTACATTAAGTTCTATATTTAACATTTCAGTTTTTAGATATATTTTTATGATAAACATTTTTGAGTCTTCCGATATTGCTTGAAGCTACGCTGGTACATGCGATCACATATTTCGCGCATATCACTAAATCTATTGAGTTTCCGTATTGACTACAATCATCACAAATGATAGAATCGTTTTGTAAAACTACAAAATCTATGAATTTCATTAGCCTTTTCTGAAAGGAGAAGTGGTATGGTTGTAAGAATGACCTCCATTTGTGTGGGAATCGGCCTGATTTTGTTAACTGTTGGAACGACGGTGTCTGTCGCCTCGTACTGCGGACCAGACACCGGCTGTCCACCCGTGAAGGTGCAAGTCCGTGGACCCGGCATGATGGCTTACGGCGGACCGGCGATGGCCCCACCAAGAGCCATGGCAGGCTGCCCTCCGCCTTGCCCTCCGCAAATGTGCCCTCCGCCATGTCCGCCACCTTCGTGCGCTCCGCCCCCATGCCCGCCGCCAATGTGCGAGCAGAGGGGATGCTTTAACCCGTTGAGCTGTGTCTTTGACCTGCTCGCGTTACCGTTCAGGCTCTTCGGTTATGGATCGGGTGGTTGCGAACAGCAGGCTTGTGCTCCGCCCTGTATGCCGATGCCTAGCTGTGCGCCTCCGTGTCCTCCTGTGGCCAAAGTTAAACCTCCGAAAGGTGGTTTTCGCCCAATGATGCCTTATTAATGATATTTCCGGGGTTCGTAGATCAATTTAATTGACTTGGCGGCTGCGGCGCATAAACCCTGGGCCGCAACCGCCTGCATCAAAGGGGCTTTTCGGCAAATATTGCCGGATTAGGTTGTCACGCCGGGCGGAATTCTTCCCCCGGCGTTTACTCGTGGTAGAAACAGTAGAGCGTAGAGTCAAGAGTTTCCGGGGAGGACGTTTTTGCAAAAAGTGCTCCGCGCACGGCGATAACTGAGTCCCAAGCGAGTGCAATGTTGATCAACGGCGTGGCATTTCCGGCACATTTCGATGCCCCGTGATGCATGGTCGCCGTGCGCGGAGCACCTTCTTCCAAGAAACGGGTTCCCCCGCATTTTCCGGTCAGACGATAACCGTTCGCTTGATGGTTTCCACCGCGAATTTGGGATCATCGGTTATTTGAAATAGGTTCAGAGCGTCCGGGTCAATATGGGAGTATTTTTTCAGCATAGTATTCCTGAGCCAGGAAACCAGATCTTTCCAATAATCTTTGCCCAGCATAATCACAGGAAAAGGTTTAATGCGATGAGTCTGAATTAGAGTCAAAGATTCAAACAACTCATCCATTGTCCCGAACCCGCCGGGCAGAATCACATATGCGACGGCGTATTTCACAAACATCACTTTTCTTATAAAAAAATAACGAAACGAAACCTTGATATTTGCATAGGGATTCGCTGCTTGCTCCTTCGGCAATTCTATACACAGCCCTACGGATTTGCCGTGCGCCTCTGAGGCCCCTCGATTGGCTGCTTCCATCACACCCGGGCCTCCACCGGTAATCACTGAAAAACCTGCTTCGACGAGCATTCGACCAAGGTCGCGGCCCACATTGTAAACCGGATCGCTTTCCTTCACCGACGAAGATCCGAATACCGATACTGCGGGATATATCGTGGAAAGGGATTCAATCCCGTCGACAAACTCGGATATAATTCGAAAGATCCTCCAGCTTTCCTGGACATTGATATCATCTATTGGATACTGATGCGCCATGTGTCTTTCCTCATCAGGCTCAGGTGGGTGGATAATGCTTAGTAAGGAGCGTGAGATACGCCCGAACAATGCAGATTGTAGGCTTGGTTGATTTCAGTGTCAACGAAAGTAGATGTGATTTTTTGGCAGTTCGAAATCCATGCAGGTCAATTCCGGAATCCTTTCCAATTTATATGATAAGAGTCTTAATTTCTGCAGAATAATCTCAAGCACTCTTATTGCCTCGGTGAGGTTCCGTCTGTGGAACCCGAGTAAACGCTCCACAGCGTGAGACTTCGGTTAAGCAGTGGAAGCATCTTCCCTCTTCCACGGAGCAAATATTCTTTGCTTCTGACTTAGAATGTGGCACACAATGCAGCACAGAGCGAGACCGCACCAAGGGGGGAAGAAATGCGCATACATGTTGGTAGGACTCTGGTTCTCGTCCTCATCATGACCGTGCTTTCAGCATTTTGTTCTTGGGCTGAGGTCAAGATTGGCACCGTGGCGATCTCCCATCTACCTCTGATCCCGGGGAGTCGACGTGTACATTGCGAGGCCGTCAGGCCGTGGCAATCTCGGATTTGGCTCCGCCCTGCATGAGTATAGAGATTGCTTCGCTGGCTCGCAATGACAGCTCTTTGGTTGCGCGAGGCGGGGAATCGTATATTTTACGGTCTTTCCCACACGTGACTGAATGATTACTTATTCGCGTTCATTTTCCTTGTCTGCCTTGCGTCAATAGCGATAGATTGGAAATGAACTACTTTCGCAACGAATACGGCAGCTGAACTTTTCGTTGGATCGTCATGATGTTATTGCCGCACAATAGGGAGTTTCCCTACCGTCGCCACGTCCTCTTTGGCGTGAGCGGCATTTCAGTATTTCTTGCAGGAATCACATCGGGCCTGAATCAGACCTCTATGTTGGTGAACATCGGCATTGGGGCTGTGGTTGCTGTAATTATGTATTTCTATTCCGCGTGGATTATAGGCCTTGACCTACGTTTTATCCACGTCCATCCTAGGAAAATCCGATTCACAAGTCTTCTATGCTTCTATCTACCGCTTGCTATTTCAGCTCTTCTCCTGGTTGCTTCACCCTGGGCGCTGCAACAACGTTGGCTGGAAGCGCCGGACGCTCGATGTATGTATTTCCTTGCGATTCCCGTCTCATTGGCCGCCTCTGCTGGAGCGCATCGGAGCATTTCACGCGAGCTTCGGGACATTTAAGATTCTTGACTTCAGATCGGCTCGTCTCGGAAGGCCGATTCACCGGTGAAGCGATGCCGGGTCTTTCAATAATCTATGGTATTATGAATGAGCACAGAGGCCCTATAGAAATGGATACCATGCAAACGGGAGGCGCCTGTCCCGAGTAACTTTCCCTGTTCCGAAGAGAGGGCGACCGATCATGTCAAAAATACTAGTAGCTGATGATGAGGAAAGCATCCGAAAAATGATGCAGATGACTCTTGAACTGGACGGTCATCAGGTAGTGTTGGCCGAAGACGGTCCGACAGGTCTGGAGATGTTCAAAAAGGAATCCCCCGACGTGGTTTTCCTGGATGTTCGGCTGCCCGGTATGGATGGAAGAGAAGTGCTGACCCACATCAAGACCATCGACCCTGACTCGGAAGTCATAATGATCACCGGCCACGGGGACATGGAAATGGCCATGGAATGTCTCAGGAGGGAGGCCTCGAACTTTCTTACCAAGCCTGTCAGCGAAGAGATCCTATCAATTTCAGTTAAACGGTCTCTTGAAAGAGTCGCGCTCAAGAGAAAAGTGAAGCGGTATACCATCAGCCTGGAAGCTCTCGTGCGGGAAACCAGCGTGGAACTGGAAGAAGCTTATGAGTTCAGAGAGAACCTCATCGAAAACTCCCCCGACGCCATTATGAGCGTTGCCAAGGGCGGCTCGATCATTATCTTCAATTCCGCTGCCGAAAGGCTCCTGGGGTATAAGAAGGCTGAGGTAGTCGGAAAGAAGAACATCACAGATCTTTATCCGCGTGGTGAAGCCAGGAGAATAATGAGGGACTTGAGATCCGGTGAGTACGGAGGCCCTGGGATTCTCCAGAAGAGAGACCTCGTGGTTCTGGACAAATATGGTAAGGAGATCCCCGTGTGTCTTTCCGCATCGCTAATTTACCATAGAGGTGAAGAAGCTGGTTCAGTGGGTATTTTCACCGATCTTCGGGAGATAAGGGGTCTTGAAAAGCAGCTTATTCGTACTCTTCAGTTCATGAATAACCTCATCGAAAACTCGCCGAGCCCCACAATCTATGTTCGCAAAGGCGGGGAGATCGTTATTTTCAATGCAGCAGCGGAGAAACTCTCAAGCTACAGTAAGGAGGAAGTTATCGGAAGGCTGGACGTCAGAGATCTCTATAAGCCCGGCGAGGCGAGGCGAATCATGAAGAACTTAAGGTTCAACGCTTTCGGACAGCCACGGATTATTGAAAAGGACATGGTCTGGCTGGATAAAAGCAAAGTCGAGATCCCCATTCGTGTTCACGGGACCATCCTTTACGAAGATGGTAAGGAAATAGGCTCGCTGGGGATTATCACGGACGAACGAGAAAGGAAGGGCCTGGAAAGACAGCTCCTGCGTTCAGAGAAACTCGCCTCGCTGGGACAGCTCGCCGCGGGCATCGCGCACGAAATCAATCAACCGCTCACGGGGGTCCTCACTTTTGCTTACTTACTCGGCAAGAAATTCCAGGATGACGAACTAACACGCAAAGACCTAGGAGTTATCATCAGGGAGACAACCAGAATAAAAAAAATAGTGCAAGGGGTTCTCGATTTTGCCAGGAAGACACCTATGCACAAAGAGCCTCGCCGCATAGATGAATTGCTGGATCAAACACTTGAAATCGTCATTGGTCAGCACAGATTCTTCGGCATAACTTTGAACAAAGAATACGATCCCTCCATTCCCGAGGTTGTGGTCGACTCCAATATGATGGAACAGGTATTTATGAACATCATCCTTAACTCTCTCGACTCCATGAAGGGTTCCGGCACTCTCACACTGCGGACACGCAAGGCCCATGATTGGATCGAAGTGGACTTTGTGGACTCAGGATACGGCATACCCGAAGAGATCCTGAACAAGATTTTCGATCCGTTCTTCAGCACCAAGTCTTCCGCCGAAGGCTTGGGAATGGGACTGGGATTGGCTATGACTTATCGCGTAATGAAAAACCACAACGGAGACATCTTGGTTTCGAGCAAGGTTGGATCGGGAACCACTTTCACCATTCGGTTGCCTTTGGATGGCATCCATACGGACCCAGCGGAAGGAGAGGATGGGATATTCTGACCACTGGAGCTTCTGCGTTGTCCCCGAAAATTTGGAGGCGTGGCAGGACCGAGTAATAACCGTAGAAGCCAAACCAGGCAGTTAGGCTAAATGTGTGGAAAAAGTACAACAGTCCGTATGGTGAGATTCGACCGAGGCCCGCGTGTCTCCTTCTGGCGTGGCCTAATCTCCGCCAATTTCGCATAATTACCGGCCGAATAAGATAATAGCCAGACACACCAAGGCTATAATGACAACGCTGCTAAGCGCTCCGTTTTTGAGGTCATTATTTAGGGTTTCCCAAAAAGGGATCTTGCTGATGTCGGGAATGAGATTGCTTCGGATCATGGCACTACCTGCCGGTGTCTCGAGTAATTGGATACTACATTTTGATTTTTCTGCCGGTTGTCCGCTGGGTACTTTATAAGTTTTGGGGAAATGGCATCATAATCTGCAACAAGAATCCTCGTGGCTCCTCTCTCCGCTCCGGAAGCTCCAGCTTGCTACCCTGTGGTAGCAAAAGACGTGCCAGGAACGACCACCACCCAACGTCATTGCTAACGTGTCACAATAATTAGACAAATTATGGTGACAATGTCTCGGCAGAACAGGTCGGTCCGTTGAGGGAACTATGGTGTCCGCCCCATAGTTCTATTGAGACCCGGCAATACCAAGGGAAGTTTGGGGGCATCTGTTTGATATGACAGCGACAGTCGCCCAAGATCCTAAATGGCCCGCTGGGGTCAGATTGGCTCTTGGCTCCTCAGGAGCTCCCTCTCCATTCCCTATATTGGCCCTTTTCAGACTCGGGTGCTGGAAGAGCCGATTTGACCCAACAATCGTTCCACAATCGCTGTGACAGCCCCAACGTGTCATTGCGAGGAGTGAAACGACGAAGCAATCTCAGGATTTGGAAATACCCGTGAATCCAGCTCGTTCATACATCCTTCCTCTCCGCGCTCTCCGCGTCCTCAGCGGTGAATTTCCCTTATCAAGGCTAGATCCACCGCACACCACTTGATACAGGCAAACGCGAAGAATATACCCAACGCAGCCGCCGTACCTCAGCAGGGCGACATTGATTGTTTCCTCGCCAAGAGAAGTGTTTTCCTTGACAGAGGGCCTCTTAATCGGCGCCCCCGCGATCGTTCCACAGTGCCTATGACAGGCCCCAACTTGTCATTGCGAGGCCGTCAGGCCGTGGCAATCTCAGATTTGCTCTAGCCACGCATCTGAATAGAGATTGCTCCTCTTCGCTCGCAATAATAGGCCCCGGGTCATGCGCTCACAACGACAGATCCACCGACACAACCCGGAAACATCCCTGCAAAGGCGAGGGCTAGAATTGGTGCCGGTTTAGTGCCAAGTTCTAGTAGGTATTTAATGGGTATTGCAGGGGGTTAGGTGGTGGCGGTGCAGGGACTTGAACCCCGGACACTGCGGATATGAGCCGCATGCTCTAACCTGCTGAGCTACACCGCCATAACCTGAAAAGATATCATCCATCCGACCCGGGTGTCAAGCTCCTGTAGCGGGAAACGGCAAGCATTCGGTAAGGACCGGCCAAAGATTGTCATCACGAGCGGAGCGAAGCAATCTCTGCTCTTATGCGTGGCTGGAACAAATCCGAGATTGCCATCCCGCGGAACGCGGGATTTCACTCCTCGCAATGACAAGTTGGGGGCTGTGGCCTGACCGTCGCGCAATGACAAATCTACGGCACATACAAGTGAGGCATCAACGGCAAACGGCTTCCTAAAGGCCCTGATTGTCTGGTCCGGTTCATGGTGAGATTTCTATTCATGCCGGCGGGCTCGGTTGATCATCTGTTGTACGTTGGGATTTGTATTAATTTCGACCAGCATTGTATCCGGATGCTCCTTGGCGAAAACCCGGAACACCTCATCTGCAAAAGCCTGCCCGATCGTTTGGACACCCTCGAAATCGAGCACAACTGTTTTGAACCTGTCAAACCTCGCAAGCAGCCTTTTCGCCTGAGATCTTGAAATCAGCGTTTCATCGCCGTATTCAGCTAATCTCACTGGTACTATCGTCTTTGTGAAGCCATAGTCGTCCTCAGACGTAAAACTATCAAAGACCTGCTTCACCCTCCTGGATGAGTTATTTGCCAATTTCATGTCCACCATAGTCCCATCGGAAGAACCAGGAGTGTCATCCGCCCAGTAATACCGGCCACCCAATACCTTGTCGTCGCGCCAAAAAACGATCTTACCCGAGAATATTCCGAAACGGTCGAACATCCTGGATGCAAAGAAGATCCCCTCGCCTGTGTGATGGACAGGGTCTGTTGTCAATTTCCCCTTCGCCAGTTCCAGGACGGAATGACGTTCGTCATCGAGGTTCAGTTCCTTTTGGATCTTCTTGAAAATGCCCTCTCCATCATCAAATATCTGCATCTCAGATAACGTGGCCGTTTTGCTAATAAACACCATGACACGACTACCCGAAGAATGATCAATGGCATTGTTCAGCATTTCAGTAAAACCGTATTGCCAAATCCGCCTCACATTTTCCGGCAGATCTGAGAAAATAGGAGCTATATCATTTCGCCAAACCAGATCCTCTCGAAGACCTGCTAAGGAATACTTGTATTCCTTTGTTGCAATAGGACGCAGCCTGTAAATTCGGTTCCGGGTTGTTGTGCCTTGCGCGAGCAGGATTTCTTTGGTGATGAGAGACTGGATGTGCTTGCTAACGGCCTGGCGGGAAATGCCAAGAGCCTTTGATATAAAAGTGACAATATCCTTTGGATGTTCTTCTATATTCTCAAGAATGAACCGGCGGACAGACTCGCCTTGTTTCCGCACTCCAGCCACTTTTCACAACCTCGCAAGATCAACAACCTTATCCAACTATATTATCAACCTTAAACAATTCAGCGGTTCGGTTCCCGTGGTTCAATCCTCTGTGGGCATTCTTCACATTCCGAGTCCACTCTCTTTTTTCCCATTAGTTTTTGCATTTGGGTCAGATTGTTCAGAGTCTCAGTTACAATCGGGTGATCGGCTCCAAGCGCTTTTACGTATATCGGCAACGCTCGTTTGTACAGAGGCTCCGCCTCTGCATACTTGCCCTGTTCCCCATAAAACTCCGCCAAATTATTGAGAGCAGCAGCGACATCGGTGTGATCCGGTCCAAGCGCCTTTTCTACTATGCTCAGAGATCTCTTGTACAGCGGCTCAGCCTCGGTAGATTTCCCGTCCGATCTGTACAGTTCCGCCAGAAAATTCAGAGATACGGCAACATTGGGATGGTCCGGTCCGAAGGTATTTTCGGCCGTCTCCACCGATTTTTCAACGATATTGATTGCTTCGGCAGATTTCCCCTCGCGGCATAGCTTTACCGCCTGCTGATTCAGCTCAGTCCATCTGTCCTGTTGGGCCGATGCAGCCGACGCAATAACAACACACAAGGCCAGCGCTATGAATAGTTTCCCGTGCCACATCCGTCAAGCTCCTTTCCGCCGCGTTCATTCCCCGTCAAGCCTACGAAAGATACACTTACCAGGCATGAACTACGCGTTCAGGCCCTCGCGGGAGCGGCTCTCCTGACCCGACTCCTGAGAATTTCACCTCCATTTTCACACAAGCATCATTCTTTTGAAAGCATTCACTTGGTAAGGTACCGTTGGTACGACCGGCACGGAGGCCGGCCGCTACCAATCAAGATATTGACACCACGTAATCGCCCGGGGGCCGGTAGCTACCAATCAATATTCGACTATTTTTCAGAATCGGTATGAACGGTCATCAGGAGTATGGTGCTTGACCGACGGGCGTGCGGTGTATACCGTCGAAAACGACCCTCGCTTCTGTAAAAGGATTCCCCCCACCCCTTCCCAAAATTAAGTTAGACAAATTGCAGACCGACTACATACTCTCATGACACTTGCCGGCATCCGCGGGAAGGAACCAAACATGCGGGGAACCCGCTTCTTCCGGAGCCAAAGAGGATCCGGGGAACCCGCTTCTTGAAAGAAGCCGGATTCCCCGGACCCCTCCGGCAGAGAACTTTGGATGGCTAGCGGTGCGGTAACCAGGGTTCCCAATTGGGGACCGGCTGGAAAGCCTGCCTCACAAAGGCAGATCATAATGGCAAAGGTGCTGAACGCTATGTCAACCGTCTAAGAGTTTTTGGGGAAGGTCGCGGCAAAACCACTTTTTGCAAAAAGGGGTTTTCCGGAGGATTCTTCAACACTTCCCCAAGATCTCACAACCGCATTTCGCCGTGCGCGGAGCACTTGCAAAAAAGGTTTTCCCAACAACTCCCCCGGGTTTCAAACCCACGCCGTGCTTGACCGGCGGGCATGCGGTATAGTACGCTCGACAACGACCCTAAGAACACTTTTTCAGACAACATCGTGGCGGGCTAAAATCCACTAAACTCAAGGGAGAACAGGGTCCTGTTCGGGTTAAGATGAACCACCCCCGGTCTGGTTTGGGCTCAAGGCCCCTCAAAATTGCATGACCGCTGCATATTTCCTCAAGAGACCACAACCGGGAGAGAGTTTCTTGGTTATAAACAGATCCCCATCACCATAACGGATAATCCTTGTGAGCAGGATCGCAGAATTGTTGTCATTGCGAGGGCATAGCCCGAAGCAATCCCCAAAATGTGGGCTTAGGAGATTGCTTCGTCGTTTCACTCCTCGCAATGACATTGTTCGCCTGCGATAGATACAGTGGCGAAATCCGACAGAACTTTTGAGAACTACATATTTTGTAAAGGATGGGTAAGGGGCTATGAAATCAAAAGAAATAAAAAGAGTGGGAATCTTAGGCACAGGAACCATCGGCGCGAGCTGGGCTACTTTTTTCGCGGGCAAAGGCATCCCGGTCAAAATGTACGATGTCGACAAATCTATTCTGGATAGAGGTGTTCTTAAGGCCAAGGAGAATTTGGCGACCCTCGTTGACTACGGCATGCTGGACAAGTCGATGCTCGACCCGGCAACGGCAAACGTGCTCTCAGCCAAGAACGTTCGAGAATTGGTTGAAGACGCAGACTATATCCAGGAATCGGTCCTCGAGAATTACGATGTTAAGAAAAAGATATTTCATGAGCTGGACTCGTTGACTCCGGTGGATGTGATTTTGGCAAGCAGTTCTTCAGGCCTACTGATGTCGGAGATTCAGTCAGTTACTGAAAAACCTGAACGTTGCCTCATTGCGCATCCCTTCAATCCGCCTCATCTGGTCCCTCTGGTTGAGCTGGTTCCCGGCCGCCAAACAGACCTTGAATTGGTTCAATTCGTAAAAGGTTTTTTCGAAGGTCTGGGTAAGATTCCGGTGTTGCTGAAAAAAGAGGCGCCCGGACACATTGCCAATCGTCTGGCTGCAGCACTTTGGAGAGAATCCATTGAGATTGTCACGCGAGGTATTGCCAGCGTGGAAGACGTGGACAAGGCACTCTATGCAGGACCCGGGATTCGATGGGCTTTAATGGGCCAGCATCTTATTTACCATTTGGGAGGTGGAGAGGGAGGATACGAATATTTCATAGATCATATAGGCAAGGCTTTCGGAACATTGTGGGAGGACATGCCGACCTGGACGGCAATCTCGGATGAATCCAAAAAGACTCTTGTGGAAGGCATGAAAGACGCGGTCGGTGATAAAAGTCTCACAGAGCTTGCCCAGTGGCGGGACAAGAAGATAGTGGATTTGGTTAAGGTAATATACGAAAAGCCCTCTCCTTAGTGGATTTGGTGACCGTCACGCGTAGAGTAGAGATTGCTTCGCTGCACTCGCGATGACAGGCTTTGGTCACTCGGGGTGCGGGTTTGTCATTGCGAGGCCGTCAGGCCGTGGCAATCTCACGATTTCCCTGGTTACGGGCTCTGCCCGGTAATATCTGCAATTCGGGCTATGATGGAGACGGAGCCTCCAGGTCATGCATTCCCGGGCGGAGCTGGGAACGAGGGACATTCGAGGCATGGCCTTCAGGCTTTAGACCATGAGGTATTTCTTTCGTACCTCTTCGTTCCCCTTGAGTTCGTCCACTGTGCCCTGGAACCGGATCATTCCTTTGTCCATGACGTAACCCCGGTCGCTCAAACCGAGGGCCAGGCCCACATTGTGCTCGCAGATGAGCATAGTGAGTCCCAGCTTTTTGATCTCACCCAACTGCTCTTCCATAGTCTTGATCACCAGAGGAGCCAGACCTTCACCGGGCTCATCGAGAAGGATAAGCCGAGGGTTCGTCATCAATGTTCTGGCGACGGCCAGCATCTGTTGCTCGCCTCCACTGAGCTGAGTTCCCATGCGTTTATCCAGCACCTCCAGTACCGGAAACAGACCATAAATCCGATCCAGATTCCAGATAGCCCCTTCCCTCTCTATCCGACCGATCATAATGTTTTGGCGAACCGTCAAATCCGGAAATATACGCCTTGTATCGGGAACATATCCGATCCCCATCCGGGCAATGGTATAAGGGGGTTTTCCGACGATTTCCTTTCCCAAAAACCGGATGCTGCCAGTCTTGGGCGGTGTCAGCCCGATGATGCTCCGGAAGGTTGTGGTCTTTCCTGCACCGTTCCGACCCAGGAGACAGACCGCTTCTCCTTCCTTCACATCCAACGAGATGCCAAACAGGATATGGCTGGTGCCGTAATAACTATGAATGTCCTTGATTTCGAGCATTTTACGCAGCGCCCCCCAGATAGACTTTTTGAACCTCTGCACTCTCTCTCACCTTTTCGGGGGTTCCGTCTTCAATTAGCATCCCTTGGTGCAGAACGGAGATTCGTTTGGCGACTCCGAAAACGACGGCCATGTCGTGCTCCGTAAAGAGGATGGTCAGTCCTCTCTCCGAAGAGAGCTTCTTGATCAGGCCCATGGTGATCTCTGTTTCTTCGGGGGACATGCCGCAGGTAGGCTCATCCAGCAGCAGCATTTCAGGCTCGGTAGCCACAGTGACCGCTAACTCCAGTCGTTTCTTATCCCCGTGGGAAATAGACTCGCCCGGAACATCGGCCTGGTCGGCCAATCCAATGTCCTCCAGAATGCCCCAGACCTCTTTCTCGAAAAATTTGCTCGCTTTCGAGAAAAAATTGAGCGTCACACCACGATGAGATAACAACCCCATCAGCACACTGTCATATACCGTGAACTTGGGATAGATACTGGTGATTTGAAAAGACCGGGTTATCCCGAGCTTGCAGCGACGGTAAGCCGGCAAAGCGGTGATATCTTCTCCCTTGAACAGGACCTTTCCGGAGCTGGCTGGGTGGTATCCTGTGATCAGGTTAAAGTAGGTGCTCTTGCCTGCTCCGTTGGGGCCGATAATCGCGTGGATGTCTCCCTTTGTTATTTCAAGGCTCACCTCTCGGACCGCATAGAGCCTGCCGAATTCTTTGGATATGGACTGAGTCTCAAGAAACATGGTTCATCTCTTTGCCAACAAGTTTTTCCGTATCTCTTCGATCCTTGAGCGTGTCAAGCGCAAAACCCAAAATCCCGCCTGGCAGGAAGAAGATTATAAACAGAATCAGCGCGCCCATGACAACAGGCCAGTAAACCGTGAATCCCAGAACCCAAGCATGAAAAAAGGTCATCACGAATGTACCCAAGACAGGACCAAGAAAGACAGAGGGGCCTCCCAAAATCGCTGCCATTACCGGCTCGCCCGATTTGATCCAGGTGAGATAGGAGGGAGCGACCGAGCGGTAGAATGGGACCCAGATGGCTCCGGCAAGTCCCGCAAGGGCTGCTGCAATTACGAATGCGATCAACTGGTACCGGGCGATGTTGATGCCCAGGAATTCGGTCCTCTCCGAATTCTCCCTCATGGCCTGGATCGTGTACCCGAAGGGAGAATGAATGATCTTCCAAATAATCCACGACGAAACCAGGAAGACGATAAGGATCAAATAGTAATACGCCGAGGGCGATCTTAGGAAATCTGGGGGAAACACGCCCTGGATGCCGTCATCACCTCCCGTAACATCATGCCACTTGAAGACGATTGTCCAGATCAATTGACCGAAGGCCAGCGTCAGCACTGCGAAATAAATACCCCTGAGTCGAACGCAGAAGTACCCCACGATCAAGCCGGCAAATGCTGCCAGAAGTACTCCTGCCACTATGCTGAGCCAGAAATTGAACTGCCATTTGACCATCAGCATGGCGACGGCATATCCACCAAGCCCGTAGAAAGCGGCCTGGCCGAAGGACATCTGCCCCATATATCCAAAGAGCAAGTTAAAACTGATGGCCAGCATGGCCATAACCAGGGCCTCACACAGAACCGTCATGTAAAATTCGCTCAGGATAGCCGGAGCGGCAAGAAAAAGGAGGATGCCAACCACGATCCACCATTTCCGTTTGGCCCAACCCTCATTTCCTTTAACACGATTAGCTTCCATTGTTATCTTTCCGGTCTCCCGAAGATTCCCCACGGACGAATTATCAATACCACGGCCATTACAAGGAAAATGAATGCTAACGCCAGGTTAGGCAAGAACATAATCCCGAAGGCGTACACCTGACCGACGATAAAAGAGCCGAGGAGCGTTCCGGGCAGGCTCCCCATTCCGCCGATGACCACCACAGCAAAACATTCAATGATAATCTCAATATCCATTCCCAAGGCAACGGACCCAAATGGTGCAGTGACCGCCCCACTCAGTCCCGCGATTGCGGCACCCAGCACGAAAATTGACGTGAAGAGCCATGGAATGGGGATGCCTAAGGCGGACACCATTTCCCGATCATGGGCAGCAGCCCGTATTATATCCCCCAAACGAGTGCGGTACACGAGCCACCAAAGAAAGATTACAAGCGCTGCTCCCAGGAAGATGACGAAAAAATTGTATGAAGGAAAAGGGAAATCAAACAGATCTACGGCACCCGTAAAAGGTTCGGGTCTTGGAATCGAGAGAAAAGCACCGCCCCAGCCCCATTTGACCACGTCGGTTATGATCAGGATGATTGCGTACGTGGCGAGCAACTGTTCAGGCCATCCTCTGGAATAAAGGCGTCTGAGCAGACCAAGTTCGATAACCAACCCGACGACCGCCAGCATAAGAGCCACTATAATGGCCGCAATGTAAAACCCGAACGTCGGCATCAGGAGAAATTTCCAGACACTGTAAGAAAGAAAGGCTCCCAGCATGTACAGGGACCCGTGGGCGAAGTTCAGGTACTCTTAGCACCCCAAAGGTCAAGGAAAGGCCCGAGGCGACCAGAAAAAGGAGGGCACCCCGGGCTATTCCGCTCATAAACTGATTGAACAGTACGTCAAAGGACACGGCTTCAGCTCCAATGATAGTGGGTTATCTCTGAACCCCCGTCTTCTTCCAAATCTCCCGAACACTTGCCTCAGGACGAATGACCTGGTCACCCGGGATCCGGGAGAGGTCCTTCCAAATCTTAAAGGGATAATCCGGGGATTTTGCGATCACACCCTGGTAGCATGGCACTGTTCCCATGTGGTCGAGGGCCCGGATCTCGTAAGGTCCTCTCAACATTTCGAACTTCATTCCTTCCAGGGCCTTGATCATGGGCTCGCTGTCGATGGATTTGGATTTTTCCGCCGCGGCTTTGTACAAATAAAGGGTCTCATAGGCCATTACAGCCCAAGAATCCGGATAAGCTCCTTTATTGGCCTTCTTGTATTTCTCCGCGAATTCCATCATCTTTGGATTCGGGTCCATAAAGAAGCACCCTCTTCCAAAAGCCAGGGTACCGTCGGGGGCATCATTTCCGAGTGCCTGGAGCACAGACAGGTCATAAAGGGCAATGAAAGGAATCTTTTGAAAGAAGCCATAAGGCAGGGCCTGCTTCGTGAAGGACACCAGATCTCCACCAAAAAGAGAACCGTGGACTGCATCGGGCTTCTTGGCCATGATGGCGGTGATAAAGGAGGTGAAGTCTTTTTCGCCTAGTTTGGGCCAAGCTTCGTACAGAATTTGCGCATCCGGTACCAGCTTTTTAATCTCATCGGCAAACGCAGTTTCCTCGCGGCGACCGAACTCGTAATCCGGACCTATAGTGCAGAACTTCTTTGCCTTGGGAAACTTCTGGTGAAGGTATCGCGTATTTGCCGTAGCTTCCTGGTAAGTATTGGGGACTATTTGGAAAATGTAGGGCGTGAACTTGTCCACCGTTTGACCCTCGGTGTTGGCAATCCCGGCAATCCTGATAATCTTGTACTCCGAGTGGACCACCTGCATGGCCAGACCCACACCACTGCTGCACGGTCCCATAAGAAAATTCGCCTTTTCCCGAAGGATCAGGTCTTTGACCTCTCTCACCGCCACATCGGTCTTTGCCTCAGTGTCTCGAGTGAAATATTCGAGTTTCTTCCCGAGGACCCCGCCTGCGGCGTTGATTTCGTCAACCGCCATTTTAATACCGGTCATGGCAGATTCCGAGTACATGTGGCAGCCGCCGGCAAAATCGTAAATAGCCCCGAATTTGATGGTCTCTTGCGCAAGGGCGTTCCCGGCGATTCCCAGGCTTCCCATCAGCAGAACAGTTAGCGCCAGCGCTGTGACCCTCAATCCCTTACTTTTCATAGTCCCCTCCGTATGCGGTTATGATGAAAACTGGCAATGAGCACGCCAATCGAAGAACCGATCGGTTCTCTTTTGGTAACGGCTCAACGTCCTAAAATTGACAGAATTACGCTTACCGATTACACGGACAAAGTTTATCAGTATTGAAAAAGCCGACGCGAACTGGAATGAAACACCGCCACAGATGCGGAAACAACGTCAGCCTGGACCATAAAGTCTGTACAACTGAAATGTCAAGCAGAATCTCCGAGAAGCTGAGATTTTCGGGTCCTAACGCGGTCAGCGCCAGAGCAACTGCATTACGGTCATTTTGACGTCGAGCATGACAATCTTACTTCTTCAAAGTGTCTGTCTGCCTAGTCTAATAGGTGAGGACCATGCCGCCGTCAAAAAGGAGGTCTCCACCTATGAGGTATTTTCCATATCGGGAGAATCCGAATATAAACAGATTCCCTACTTCAATGGGGGCCATCATCTCCTTTATACGGGATGTGCCCATCATGACGTCCCTAACGACCTCTTCCTGGGAAATTCCACGTTGTTCGGCTTGAGCGGGAATCTGCTTCAGGGCCAAGCCGGTTTTTACAAAACCGGTGCTCACCGAAAATGACCTTATCTTGCCTTGTCCTTCGGCTGAAATTGATTGAGCAAGCGCCCGAAGCCCGAATTTCGTGATGTTATAAACCGGCTTATTCATCGTACAAATATGACCGTGAACGGAGGACATGTTGCCGACGACGCCGGTACCTCCTTTGCTCTTTTTCATGTGAGGAATGCATAGCTTAGACAAGAGAAACGGCGCCCTGAGCATAATGTTCTGCATCAAATCATATTTTTCCATGGGAAAGTTTTCTATTGAATCAATGTGCTGAATGCCCGCGACATTGGCCAAATACTTGATGGAGCCCACCTTGGCCGCTTCAGCGATAGCATTCCTTACATCGTCGTCTTTTGAAAGGTCCGTCTTACGAAAGACCATCTGGCCACCCATTTCTTTGGCCATCTCTTGAGTCTTTTTTCCTTCAACTTCATTTACGTCGAGACCCACAACGAGGAGGTTATTTGCGGCCGCAGCAACTGCTGTAGCTCTTCCAATACCCCCCGAAACTCCTGTCACAACACAGATATTGCGGGAATTGAAATCGTCGTCCAGGAGCACGAGGATATCTTCTGATTTAATAAGGGGCTCTTTGATATCCATGATGGAAGAAATCTCCCTTCAAAATTGCGAAAGGACCTTGCAATACAGAGGCCACAATTTCAAATGTTCGCTCCGGCTCTCGTGCCAATCATAAAAAGAGGTGAAATAGTAGGAGGTTGGTTATGGTACATTTTCTGGATCACATTATTGTTGTTGCATCCGGGAGGTGATTTGGCATAGAGTTTGAGTCTCAATCCGTGTACACCTGTAGCAATTCTGCGACAAGAGAGGTGTCATCATGCCCTTCGAAGCAGCGATCAAGCCTCGAAAAGATGGATCAAGACCTTTATCAGTTAGCCCGTCTGCGACCTCTGACAAAATCCCTGAACTGGACCTGCTCCAACTCATAATCGACAACATTTACCACGGAGTAATGATAACCGATCCTCAAGGATACGTGACTCACCTCAACCGTCCATATGGACACTTTCTGGGGATAGATCCACAAACGCAGATCGGAAAACATTGCACGACTGTGGTTGAGAACTCTCGCATGCACTTGGTAGCCGAGACCGGCAAGGCGGAAATCAATTACGCTCACAGCATCAAAGGGCATGACATGGTTGTCCAAAGGATTCCCATTAAAAGAAACGGGCAAGTCATCGCAGTTTTCGGTCAAGTCATGTTCAAAGATGTCCGAGACGTCAGTAAACTTGCCCGCGAACTTACTGTCTTGGAATCGAAAATTCACTTATACGAACAAGAGCTGCTTGCGCTGCGATCCACTCGATACACCATGGACAGCATAGTTGGAGTAAGCCGGGCGGTGCGAGATTTGAGGAAAGATGCTTCCAAGGCTGCCGCAACTCATCTTCCTGTGCTGATTTCCGGAGAGTCGGGGACGGGAAAAGAATTATTCGCCCAGGCTATACATCATGCCAGCTCCAGACGTTTACATGCCTTTGTCCGTATCAACTGCGCCGCAATTCCAAGAGATTTGATGGAGTCGGAGCTGTTCGGGTACGAAGAGGGGGCGTTCACCGGCGCCTTATCCAAGGGGAAACCGGGCAAGTTTGAACTCGCGCGCCATGGCACTGTTTTCCTTGATGAAATAGGTGACTTGGCACTGGACATGCAACCAAAACTACTGCGAGTCCTGGAAGAAAAGGAACTGGAGCGGGTGGGAGGCACAACCGTTGTTCCTGTCGATTTTCGCCTGATCGCAGCGACGAATCAGAATTTGGAACAAATGGTCGCTCAAGGCAAGTTCCGGCGAGACCTCTTTTATAGACTAAATGTCATTCCATTGAATATCCCGCCGCTAAGAGAAAGACGAGAAGACATAATGCCGCTCGCGCGAGTTATGCTCCGAGAGATTATAAAAGATAGTGTGGGCAGGGAAATAAAGATCGATCCGCAGGCTGAAACGATACTTGGAAATTACAATTGGCCGGGAAATGTGCGTGAGCTTTCCAATCTCCTGGAACGAATAGTCTCTTCTTTAGAAGGTGACACCATTTTCGCTCGTCACATTCCAGCGCATCTTTATGGCTCACCGAAGGGAGCAGCTCTCCCGGAGGCGCTCATGCTAAAGGATGTCATGGATCGCGCGGAAAAAGAGGCAATTAGACATGCTCTGGGTGTTTCAAAAGGGAACAAGGCCCATGCCGCCAAGCTGTTGGGAATTCATAGGACACTTCTGTACAAGAAGATCAGGAAACATGGGATGTCCCTTGTACGGGGCGATTGCCAAATGTGTAGCCATTTTGATACAGCCTCAGAAGCAAGCCCCCAAAGCGGCGAGATTGCTTCGCTCCGCTCGCAATGACAGGCCTTGGGTTGCGCCGTTATAATCGCAGGCCCTAATTTGTCATTGCGAGGACGCGAAGCGACGTGGCAATCTCGGATTTGGTACGGTCCGCGTGGAATAGAGATGGTTCGCTCCGCACAGAGGCAGGCAGAGCCAAAAAACTACGAACTAATAACTTTCAGGGCGACATTCGGCCACCAATGATAGCGCTGTCCGCCGGTCTGCCCCTACGAGCCGAAGGCTGTTGCGCAATCGCATGATTTGGGGACGGTTCGCCTAGAAGAGAGATTGCTTCGGCTCCGCTTGCAATGACACGCGTCGGCATTATGCACTGTGTGATCAGCCCCCAATCTGTCATTGCTATGAGCTCAGCGACGTGGCAATCTCGGATTCCTCACGGTCCTCGATGGAATAGAGACTGTTCGCTCCGCTCAGAGGCAGGTCGAGCCAAAAAACTACGAGCTAATAACTTTCAGGGCGACATTCTGGCCCCAAGGCCTCCCATTGCTTTATGGCCGCTAAGGCTTCAGTTGAATTTGAGGACTCCAGCAGGTTTTGCAGCAAATGCCTGCTTCTAGCTGCACGAGCGGCTACACTGAGAAGATGAATCTGTACGCTTGGTTGCTCTTTTGGGCTGAGCAGTAGGAAAATGAGATTTACCGGTTGATCGGTGGATAAATCCGATATGCCTCTTTTCGCGATTCCCAAGGAAACCGCGGGATTTTGAAGGCCCTCGATCCGCAAATGAGGAAAAGCCACCCCTTCATTCAGAAATGTCGATGCCACCTGTTCTCGTTTCAGAAGCTGTATCAGGACTGTTTCCGGATCGCCCGGTTCCACTCCTTTCATTGAATTTACCAGTCCCCGAAGTACTATTTCCTTAGGCACGGGCTCATTCCATATCTGGATTCTATCGGCTGAGAGCAGAGAACTCAAAACCAGATGCTGAGGAGCTGCAACAGGAGGCTCTTGTCTCGGCGCCTCAACGGGAATCTGATCTGTCCTCGAAGTTTCCGGTCGGATTTCCTCGTGAGTGTCAAGAACCACAATGGTAACGCCTCTGGCCTGATCGATTAGACGCTCCACGACATTCTTTTTGCCCAGAATTCTTTTCCAGACCGGCACGCGGCCAGGACTGCCTATCACTATGTGCCCTACCCTGTATTCTCTTACAAAACGCAGGATGGTGTCCACAATGTCTTGACCTTTGTACGTGAAGATCATAGCCCCCAATTGTTTGGCCAGAGTCAGAGTTCCGGAAAGGATGCGCTGAGTATGGAGATCAACTACAGCAGGATCTTCAGAAGGGGTCTGAACGTACAAAGCATACCAATTTCGATTGAGTCTGCCCGCCAGTCGGGAGGCATATCGAAGAAGCATTTCACTATTAGGTCCGCGGGAACTCAGGCAAACCATAATCTGATCCGGTGCGGATATTTCCGATTCTTCGACCTGCTCTCGCCTCCTAAGGTCTATTTGTGCTGCAAGTTCCCTTAGAGTGAGCTCGCGGAGCGTTTCAAGATTGGTTTCCTTAAAGAAATGATCCAATGCAGTGGGGATTCGCTCGGGCGGGTAGATTTTGCCTTCCTGCAACCGTTTTCGGAGATCTTCAGGGGTAACGTCCACATTCACTATTTCGTCTGCTTCGGCGAGAATTGTGTCCGGCAGACGTTCTCGCACCTTGACGCGAACCGATTTCTCTACGGTGTCATAGAGACTTTCCAGGTGCTGCACATTCAGGGTGGTAATGACATGAATGCCTGCGGCGAGTATATCTTGCACGTCTTGATAGCGTTTCGGGTTTCTGCTTCCCGGGGCGTTGGTGTGAGCCAATTCATCAATCAGAGCAACTTCCGGCTTTCTGGCTATCACAGCGTCCACGTCCATTTCTTCCAATACAACCCCGCGATACTCTTCTCTACGCCGAGGGACGACCTCCAATCCTTCAGCCAACTGAGCTGTTTCAGCGCGGCCGTGCGTCTCTAATAGCCCAATTACGACGTCTATACCTTCGGCCTTGAGCCGCTGTCCCTCCAGGAGCATCTGATAGGTCTTACCAACGCCCGCTCCATAGCCTAGATAGATTTTGAGGTGGCCTCGCTGAGCACGGCGAATCATCCGAAGGAAAGAATCAGCTCGAGTTGTCTCCTGGAGACCTGATTTCACGGTTTCGCATCCAGTGCCAGATTAAGTTTCAGGACATTGACCCGCGGCTCACCCAATACCGCGAGTTCCCGACCTTCCGAATGAATTTTGATTTTTTCTTTTACCGCGTTTTCGCTCATTCCCCGTGCTTTTGCGACACGAGGCGCCTGCAAATAGGCGTTCTTGAGGCTAATGTGTGGATCCAGACCACTGCCCGACGCGGTTACCGCATCTGCCGGTACAGGAGTCTCTACATTTAGATTGTTTTCGGATCTATAAGCATCAATCCGGTTCTTGACAGTCTCTATCAATTTCTCTGAGGTAGGCCCAAGATTACTACCGCCGGAGCTGGCTGCATCGTATCCCGCATCTCCGGCGGACGAGGGTCTGGGATGGAAATACTGAGCACCGGTAAAATTCTGGGCAAGGAGCTGCGATCCGACTACTTTTCCGTCAACTTTTACCAGTGATCCATTGGCGGAATCGGGAAATAGAATCTGGGCCAAGCCCCATACAACGACAGGATAAATTCCACATAGCAGTACAGCCAACATCACGACGGCAATTAGAGAGATCCGAATCTGGGACAAAATATAATTCATTGTTTTGCTCCTTGTTAGACCAGATGCAGAGCAGTCACAATTATGTCTATGAGTTTGATTCCAACAAAGGGCGCTAACAGGCCGCCCAATCCGTATATGAGTAGATTGCGGCTCAACAATGCGGCCGCGCTGAGAGGCCTGAATTTGACCCCTTTTAATGCGAGCGGTATTAGCACCACTATGATCAGTGCATTAAAGATCACAGCGCTCAGGATGGCGCTTTGAGGGGAATGTAGTCCCATAATATTCAGCGGCCCGATGATCCGGGAACGTGACAACCAGCATGGCCGGAATTATGGCAAAATATTTGGCCACGTCGTTGGCGATACTGAAAGTTGTCAGAGCGCCTCGTGTCATGAGCATCTGTTTACCGATTTCCACAATTTCAATCAGTTTCGTGGGATTCGAATCCAGGTCAACCATATTGCCGGCTTCCTTGGCTGCCGGAGTACCGGTATTCATGGCTACTCCAACATCAGCCTGGGCAAGCGCAGGCGCATCGTTGGTCCCGTCCCCGGTCATGGCCACTAGATGACCGGCCGCCTGCTCTTTGCGGATCAGCGCCAGCTTATCTTCGGGCCTTGCCTCGGCCAGGAAATCATCGACTCCGGCTTCTCTCGCAATGCTCTCAGCGGTCAACCGGTTATCACCGGTAATCATAACTGTTTTGATCCCCATTGCGCGAAATCGCTGGAATCGGTCCTTCAACCCGCCCTTCACTATGTCTTTAAGATGGATGACACCGACCACTTTCTCATTTTCAGCCACCACAAGCGCAGTTCCACCGGACATGGAGATTTTTTCCACGTCGTTTTGCACTGATGCGGGCAACTTGCCATGTATGAATTCCTCGACCGCATCCTGTGCTCCCTTCCTGATCTGCCTGCCATCAATATCGACGCCGCTCATTCTCGTTTGAGCTGTGAAAGGGACAAATTTGGCATGGGGCATTTCGGACATGGAGCGTCCTCTCAAACCATACTGTTTTGCAAGCTTAACGATGCTCCTGCCTTCCGGTGTCTCGTCCGCCAAAGAAGCCAGTTGGGCTACATTGGCCATTTCATCTACTTGCATTCCTGCCGCGGGCAAGAATTCCACAGCCTGCCGATCCCCAAGGGTAATCGTGCCTGTCTTGTCCAGGAGCAAGACATCCACGTCGCCCGCGGCTTCGGCTGCCCGACCGCTCATAGCAAGAACATTCTTCTGAACTAATCGATCTATTCCCGCTATACCGATTGCGCTTAAAAGTCCTCCAATAGTTGTGGGAATAAGACAGACCAGCAATGACACCAGGACAGTGACTGAAAAGAAAACACCCGAGTAAATCCCAAAAAATTTCAATGAAATGATAACGAGCAGAAAGATGATAGTCAGCGCCGCTAATAGAATTGTGAGCGCAATTTCGTTCGGGGTCTTCTGACGCTCCGCACCTTCGACCAGAGCGATCATATGATCAAGGAAACTTTCACCCGGATTAGCCGTTATACGGATTATGATGTGGTCCGACAACACTCTGGTGCCGCCTGTGACCGAGCTGCGATCACCGCCCGCTTCTCTTATGACCGGAGCAGATTCCCCTGTTATGGCCGACTCATCTACAGAAGCGACCCCCTCGATCACCTCCCCGTCACCCGGGATGATTTCTCCCGCAGACACAACAACTTCATCGTTCTTCCGGAGTTTCTCAGCCGAGATATCCTGCTGCACCAGCCCATCCTGAATCAACCGGTGAGCGATGGTCGTAGTGCGTGTTTTTCGCAGAGCATTGGCCTGGGCTTTGCCTCGCCCTTCTGCTACGGCTTCGGCAAAATTGGCAAACAGGACAGTAAACCAAAGCCAAACGGCAATTTGAAGCGCAAAGCTGAAGGCTTCGCTTTCGTGCCTGAAAATGATGCCCGCAGTAGTAATTAAAGCTCCAACCTCGCAGACGAACATTACCGGATTTTTCACCATGTGTAGTGGGTTGAGCTTCTTCAAAGAATCAATAACGGCCTGACCCAATATTTCCGGTTCAAATGTCGAATGAATTCTCACAGCCATGGCGATTTACCCTTCTCAGAAGACAACATCCGAGTTGATCATTAAGAAATGTTCGACGATAGGACCCATGGATAGAGCGGGAAAGAAGGTGAGCGCTCCTACTATCAGGACAGTTCCCGCCAACAATATCACGAAAATCGGCCCGGAAACCGGGAAACTGCCTCCACTCGGCGGAACCGCCTTTTTCCCGGCCATATTTCCTGCCAAGGCCATGACCGGGATTATCATGAAGAATCGTCCCAAAAGCATGGCGATGCCGATGGTTATATCGAACCAGTATGTGCTGGCATTTAGTCCGGCAAAGGCGCTGCCATTGTTGCCGGTTCCGGATGAGTAGGCGTAAAGCATTTCACTTAACCCGTGCGGACCAGTATTATTGAGACCGGACAAAGCCCAGGGACTTACCACGGCCGCGGCGGTGAACCCGAGGATGACGAAAACGGGCACCATGATAAACAAGACGCTGACCTTAACATCGTACGATTCAATCTTTTTCCCAAGGTACTCGGGCGTTCTCCCCACCATCAGGCCGGCCAGGAAGACAGCCAGCACCACGAAAACAAGCATTCCGTACAACCCCGAACCAACGCCCCCGAAAACGACTTCACCCAATTGAATATTTAGCATTGGGACCAATCCACCCAGCGGAGTAAAGGAATCGTGCATCGAATTAACAGACCCATTGGAAGCTGCCGTTGTCGCGGTGGCCCAGAGAGCGGAATTCATGATTCCGAAACGAACCTCCTTGCCTTCCATATTTCCCACAGACGTATCCACCCCGAGGGCGTGCAAGCGGGGATTCCCCGTGGCCTCGGCCCAATAACAGACCAGTACGCCGATCAATAATATTGCTGTCATTGCGCTCCAGACAGCCCATCCATGTCGCTGGTTCTTGACCTCTCGTCCGAGGTAATATGTCAAACCGCTTGATATCAGCAGGATCGAAATCATTTGAAAGAAGTTGGACAGCGGGGTCGGGTTCTCGTACGGATGTGATGCGTTGGCATTCATGAACCCACCTCCATTGGTGCCCAACATCTTTATGGCGACCTGCGAAGCCATTGGCCCCTGCGCGATGGCTTGGCTCTCGACTTTGAGGTTTTCCATCACGGGATTGCCTTCAGCATCCTTGATTTCTTGTCCTTCGATGGTTTTCTTGGGAACCTGGGCTGTGTAAGGCTCAATTACACGAGCGCTCTCGGTACGGTTTAAAATTTTGTATCATCCCTTGCGACACGAGAAACAGCGAGTACACAAGGCAGAGTGGCAAGAACAAATAAAGATTTACCCTGATCAGATCTACCCAGAAATTGCCGATGGTTTTGGCTGAGTGCCGTGCAATGCCACGTACCAGGGCCGCTGCCACTGCGATTCCCGCGGCGGCAGAAACGAAATTATGAAAGGTCAGCCCAACCATCTGGGAAAAATAAGACAATGTGGACTCGCCCGAGTACGACTGCCAGTTGGTATTGGTCATGAAACTTACCGCAGTATTGAAGGCCAGGTGGTCGCTAACAGGCCCGAAGCCTTGCGGATTCAGCGGCAAGATGTGCTGCAATCTTAGAATTGCATATGTGAATAAAACCCCCACGAGGCTGAAAGCGATCAACGAGAAGGTATACTGTTTCCAGTCCTGCTCTTTTTTGGGTTCAATACCCGATACGGAATAAAAGAGCCGTTCCAAAGGGCGCAAAGCAGGATCGAGAAATGTCTTCCCCTCAACATCCAGCACATTAGAAAGATATATTCCTATGGGTTTGGTCAGTAAGAACAGCACCCCGATATACAACGCCATTTGGATCCAATCAAAGTATTCCATTGTTTTCCTCTCACATCAGAACCACTCGGGCCGTATCACCGTCACAAAGAGATACACGACTAATCCGATTCCTATGCATCCAACAACAATGTCAATCATTGCATCAGATCCTTTCGCAAGCGTTTATATAGATTGCGCACAACACGAAAAATGCTATAAAAACTAGAATAAAAATTATATCAATCATGACCGGACTCCTTCTCGTTAACAAGCTACCTTTTTAAGGCTAAAGCCGAAGATGCTACCCACGCCTTCAGTGCTTTCCACGCTGACGGTTCCTCCGTGCGCACCGATTATCTGCTGTACTATGGAAAGGCCCAGCCCTGAGCCCGCGTCTCCGCCCTGGCCGGGCACTCTAAAAAATTGCTCCAGAATGCTTTCCAGATACTGTTTCGGGATTCCGATTCCCGTATCCGACACGGAAAAAACAACGAAACTGTCATCACTTTTGGCAGAGACAGTGACATTTCCGCCTGGATTAGTGTATTTCAACGCATTTGAGACCAAATTTGCGAATACCTGAGCAATTAGCCCGGAATCTGCGAGCACCTCCGGTAAATCATCGGGCAAACTAACTTCCAAACTAATTCCATTGTCCTGAGCCGTCCTACGAAATGGCTCGATTGATTCGAATACCAGTTGGTGCGATGAAATCGGCCTGCTGTTTATCTGCGCTCTCCCTGATTCAATTCGACTTATATTGAGTAACTGCTCCAATACCGAATGTAAGCGATCGCTATCTTCTCTGGCTGCCACAACGAGTTCGGCCTGCTTTTCATTGAGTGCTCCGATTTTTTCTTCCAGCAGCAAGTGCAGGGCCATTCTCACTGAAGTCAACGGGGTTCTAAGCTGATGAGCCACGATCGACACTACGCCTCTCTTCAATTCATCCTGGTGTCGTTCCTGAGTAACATCCGACAGAATAAGGATCACACCGGTGGAATTGCGTTCTGCATCCAGAATCGGCACGGTTCGAGGGCGGAAATAACGCTCCTCTCCCTGTACAAATCGTTGTATGTACGATTCTCCGTTTGCCGGTTCAGCCACTCGACCTGTCCGCACGGCTTCTCGAAAGAGTTCAATGACACTCTGAAAAGGCAAACTAAATATTTGCTGATTGGGCCTTAGATTAAAGGCATCCAGGGCAATGGCGCTGGCCACCTCGACATTTCCATTGATATCAACTATTGCCACGCCATCCGGTAAGAATCTGAATGCTTCTTCGGTGGATCGCCGAATTCTATGCAATGTGGCCTGGTCTGTACGACGCAACTGTCTCAGGCCTGGCAGCCATCGCATTAAAAGCTTCTGAAAGAGCGCCAATTTCATCATTGGAATCAGCTTTGACGACAAGATCCAGGTTTCCGGATTTGATTTCATTTGCCGAAGCTGTCAGCCTGGCTAAAGGATGAATAATCCATTTACCGGCAAGAAGAATAAATCCCGCGGCCACAGCCACGCCGATCATGAGTAGAACTACCATACGTTGTCGTGCCGCGGCAGCGGCTTCTCGTGCATGCTCATTGGCATCACTCATGTTTTGCTGATTCATGTGCAAGATTTCATCAGCGGTTGTTTTTATTTGTTCGAACAAGGGCAGGAGCCGAGAAAAATATGTTTCGCGCCTCAAATCTTGAGCCAATCACGGGATTCGTCGCGTCCTTAAGCGCTACGGTATACTGTTCAAAAAGCTGCTGTACCTGCGCAGCTTTATCACCTTCTCCCGGCAGCGTGATATTATTAAGCTCCACTTTTAATGAATCGCGGAAGGCCTTTGTATTCTGAGTTACCAGTCCCAACCCTTTTTGCTCGTATCCGAGGAGAACAAACAATACTCCGCTGTCAATGCGCTCCAAAGCTTCTTTCATGTCCTGGCAGGCGACAACGCTGCGGTAGTTCTCGCGCAGGATCACGTCTATCGAGTCCCCCAATTCTGTCAACAGTACAATGCTTTGAAATCCGATTACCAATATAATGACAAGTAAACCGCCGAAGCCCAGAGACAGTTTTTGCCTGATTCCCAGCATAATTCATCCTCTTGTTGGATTCCGGGTCGCTAACTACTATTTCTTCAGGACACTCTCTGTGGGTCCTTGTTATCACAAATAATAAGACCCTAACCTTCACGGACAGTTCGCTCTATGTGCCCTCGGTTTATGGAGCAAAGATCAGACCAAATGAGCTAATCCTATCTGCTTGTAATTACAATTTATAATTATGATTGGAAGTTTCCAAATTTGCAGTTTGCAAGATCGAGTCTTAGGTCTCCTTGCATTTTGCAAGATAGAATCGAAATGAGATAATTGAGGATTCACCGTCTCCCGAATCCGCGGTTCCTATCGTTGTCAATGTCAGCGCACCATTTTGGGGCAGATAACTGCTATAGTTCAGTGATAAGGCGTCCGCTGGTAATTGATTTCGAATTTGAAATTAGGTTTGCTTGGCAGCCTCATCATATTGAAAACCATAAGCTCTATGGACAATCGATCCAACCGAGAAGAGAGGGGCCATCCAGCTCGGGATTAACCCGGGATCCACAGTAATATTTTTCGCGTTTCGAACAAGGTACAACTCCGGTAGAGACTCTGGAACAGATTTGCATTTGTGGCTATTCGTCAACATTAAAGCAACAAATCATGTTGCACAGTCCGTCGCCCTCAGCCTTCAATATTCAAATTTCTGCTCTATTTAGTCACGATCTCAAAGCATTCTGTAAAATATTTGTTGAACTTTATTTATGGTTTGTGGCAAGCGCAGGGCTGCACTTCCGATTACATATTGGTTTCAGATTCCGTAGTGCTTGCGCCGGCGCCAAAGGGTTGCTTGATCTATGCCGAATGTGTCGGCAACTTCTTGTATCGATTTCCTCGTTGCAAGGAACGGGTTTCCAACTTTTATTTCTTTAGGATATTCCCAGTGGGTCCTTGTTATTGAATCCTTACTCAAAGATATTTCCTCATGTGGCTCGAACCAAGAGCTTCATCTATGCATCCCTCCCCTTTGATCTGATCCGGAACCCCAATAGTCGATGTGAAAATCAAACCGAGGGAACTTTTTGGGCAGCCGCATGATATTGAAAACCATCACACCTATAGCCATGCGATCCAACCAGGAGGACAGAGGCCAACCGAAGTGGATGACGATCTTGCGATCCGGTAATTCGTATTCGATCACCTTCAATAATCCGATGATATGCTGATAGAGAGTCCTTTTGGCCGTGGCAAATATGAAATGGTTGGGTGTGAGCTTTTTCGGGACGCCTTGTCGAGGATTGTAGAAAGTAACATATGCCTCATTTTTTTTGATTTGCCCTAAACCTTCTTCTCTGGGCCTGCGAAAAATTATGTGAATATCCGCTGTATGTGCTTCGGCAAGAGCCAGCACCATCTCCATGTGAGCATCCGTCTCCGCCACTGCTTGTATCTCGGGGGCCCTTTTTTTTGCCACCACCAATCCACCTACCAGCACAATACCGGTTACCGCAGCCCACAATTCGGTTCCGTGCGGCTTCATCCAGGCCAAGAAGAAAAAACAGCTCAAGAAAATCAGGAAAAGAACTACAGTGCCTGTACGGCTGGTGAAATACGGGATGACCTCTTTAGTACCCATAAAATACCGATAGATCAGCAGCGACGCCAAATTGATAGAAAAGCAGGCTAGCAGCCCGATAGCGTACATATCTGCGAGCACCATCTGACTCCCGCCTGTGATCAGGACTATGCCCGAAAAAGCAAAGGCGTTTGTCAAATGTATGCGGTACAACGACTGTCGCCTGTTGGTCGCTATGAACCAGGCAAAGCCATATCGTTCCGCTACCCTTTCCATCAGTTCGCTTGATGCGACAAAAGCGGTATTGACGGCCATTATCAGTGTAATGCTGGCTAATCCGGCCACGGCAATTCCGAACGGGACCCCATTAAGGTGGCTGGCATAATGCGTAATAAGGTCGCCCTCATGGGCAGCGAAATCAATCGGTGCGGACAGGGCCAAAGCTGCAACTACAGGGGTTACAATTCCTACCGTAAGTGCCAGGAATATATAAGCCTTAGAGATGTCTCTCCAAGACCGGACGAATCCCGCTGTTTGCAGGACAGACTCCACACCCGAATAAGCCAAGACGCAACTGGCAACCGAAGCAATGAAAATGCCGTAATCCTGGGTCAAGGATCCGCTTCCCAGAGTTTTCGCGGCTCCGGCAACCGAATCCTTCATCCGAATCAATGCATCCTGATCCAAACCCAAAATTCCCGATGCTATCAGATTGAGAAAAACGAATGCTGCAAGAATGAAGACTCCAAAAGTGAACCTTACGTTTTCCCTGATTCCTAAAATGTTTAGTCCCGCGATACACCAGATAATCGCAATTGCAGTAATCATCTTCCAAAGCTGCGAGACCGAAAAAAAGGAAGTGGCGTTTTCAATGGCGCTTATGGCCGATATGCAGGCAGTGAGGATATAGTCCACCATGATCGACGACACTGCCACAAATGAAATCACCGGACCCAAGACCAAATAAGAAAAGGAGTAAACTCCACCCCCAAAGAATTTATGATGCTCGAGGATTTCTGAGATTTCCACCAACCGGGAACTGAAAAAACGGATAAGTATAGATGTGAGAGCGATAAAGAATATCGCAGCGGGTCCTATAAATCGATATGCTTCAGCTGGTGCATAGAAGACGGAAGTCAACTCATCCATCAGGGTTATGACTCCCACACCCAGCCATGTGAGCCAAAAGCGGCCATTAAGGAAGGAACTGAGCAATCCTGGTTTGCGCAGGAGGGAAACAAAAAAAAGCAGCAAACTTATATTAATGAATAGTAATACTGTAAGCTTCACGGACCGCTCGCTCCATGTGTTCTCAGTTTATGGAGCAAACATCAGGCCAAACAAGCTCCGGTCGGGACACCTGAGCATATTCGCGTTTGGGCTAATCGTCAACACTAAAGCAACGAGATGGTGATTCCCGGAGGCTAGAGTCTCCCGCGTTCAATATTCGCTGTTCTCGCTCCGTCTACCGACAGCCTCAAAGCATTCTGCCAAATGTTTATTGCATATTATTTATGCTCTGGAGCAAGCCGGGACTGCACTTCCGAGCACACATTCTTTTCAGATTCCGTACTGCTTGCGCCGGCGCCAAAGGGTTGCTTGATCTATGCCGAGTGTGTCGGCAGCTTCTTGTATGGATTTGCTTGTCGCAAGGATTCGCCGAATATGTTCTTCCTCGATTTTTGCCAAGCTTAGAGAATCACCAATTCTTGGGACCGCGGGCGTCAAAACAATATTGCCAGGTAAATGCTCGATTCCGATTCGGTCCGACTTGCACAGAATAGCCGCGCGTTCGACGGTATTTCTCAGCTCCCTAATATTACCGGGCCAGAGATGTTGCTTCAGGGCCACTAGTGCTTCTTCGGAAAAACCGATGAGGCGATTGTGATACTTGCGGCTAAAGAATGCCAGGAGGACTTCGGCAAGTGCCTCCACATCCTCGGGACGATCACGCAAAGCCGGGATTTCAATTTGAATTACATTTAGACGATAGAGCAGATCTTCCCGAAATTTCTCTTGTATTACAGCATCTTCCAGATTAGTGTTAGTAGCTGAAATTACACGGACATCGGCTTTGCGGGTTTTGTTATCGCCCATACGCTCGTATTCTCGATCCTGAAGAAATCTCAACAGTTTGGGCTGAACGTTTGGAGCCAGTTCGCTGATCTCGTCCAACAGCAGTGTTCCACCTTCACAAGCCGTAATGCGCCCGGGATAATCGCGTATCGCTCCTGTGAAAGCGCCTTTAACATGGCCGAATAGTTCACTTTCGAGCAGTTCAGGCGAAAGGGTTGGACAGGAAATGATCCCTAACGATTTTGAAGCCCTTTTACTCCAACGGTGTATCTGGCGTGCAAGAACGGTTTTCCCTGTGCCGCTTTCTCCACGCAGGAGCACCGTTGCATCAGTGGAGGCCACATCCCTTGCCAGATGAGCCACTTTTTGCATAGCCTGGTTCCGACTGGAAAAAACCATCTCGGGCTGCGATCGTCCAAGCTCTTCCTGCAAGTGCGCCACACGTCTTTCCAGGGAGAGGACTTCGGACACCTTGCTGACAGCGATCTTCACCTGGCTAGGGGTAAAGGGTTTAGGGATGTAATCGGCCGCTCCGCGGCGCATAGCCTCGACAGCGGTTTCGATGGACGAATAAGCCGTGATAATAATTATTTTGAGCCACGGAGTTGAAATCAATAAACGCGGTATCAAATCCATTCCGTCCGCGGCGCCGAGTCTAAGGTCTACGAAAGCGACATCAAAAGATTTTTGTGATGCCTCAGATAATGCATCCTGAAAATTGCTCACGGCAATTACCCGATGTCCTTCAGCTTCCAGGCATACGGACAAGGTCTTGCGGATATTCGCCTCGTCATCCACGACCAGAATGTTAAGTACCTGTGTGCCGGCAGTCTCATCGGGCATAGTGAATCCTCTGACACGGAATATCGGTTCTTCGCCTATTACCGTACTTCAACGAAAAATTAAAATGGCAATAACTCACCACAGAGAATACGCAGACATCCTCAGTCAGTCAGGGCATGCCATACCCGCAGAAATCGCTTAATTCCCATTACTAAAGCAAATGGAGGGATTTGCAGCGAGCCGCTCTGCTTGGCAAGTTTTCCACTATGTTCTCGATAATTCCGCTCTGAACGCGGACTTGCTTGCTGCTGAGCATCACATTTTAAAGTAATCGCGAGAACAACCAATCAGGCATGAAAGAAATTGCAATCAGACTGATCAGCAAAAAGAGGCATGCCAAGATTGCCAAAGTTTTTACGCCGGCGGAAAGGCTGGAGTTCCGATAACAAGCGTAAAGTCCCAGGGGGAAGAATAGTACCAACAGAAGCATTACGATTGAGGGATTTTCATACCAAGGGAGCGTGAGAGGCCTATGATCCGGCTTTGTGGGTGTTAACCTTGTGTAGGTTTTTTCGCCGGGCAAGGTTGCACTTTTGATTTTCTCTTCAATTGTAGGGGCGGCGAGCTCTTGGCCCTGAACCGAAGTGGCCTTATTGTATGTGACAGCCGGTCGGTGCCTGCCCTTCTCCGCTCCTGCCGCCGATCGAGTTGAGCCCAGAACCGCGAACGCTGCGCTGAAGCTTAGCATATCTTCGCTCAAGGCTACCGTGTTCTCAAACCCCAAGTTTCTGTGGTCAATATCGGTCTGTTGAATCAAGCCTACGTCCATCAGTTTCTTGAATAGGCTTGGAAGGTTCTTATAAGAGAGCTGATATTTCTGCATTAGAGCGAAATCATCCATCCCCGATCTAATGTCACGGGCGGCCTCTTGAGCGTTCACTCGCGTCGCGGATGTGGATTTGGACGATTGCCGGCCATGTTCAGGTTTGATCGCTTCCGACCGGCGGAAACGAGTCGGGTATATCGACTGTCCCCAAAAACGTTGGCGTCCTCGCCAGGATTTCTGCCAGATCTATGTAACCGGCAGTGACGAGTTTGTCGAATAGGCTTTGCAATCCGGCATTGGAGAGTAGATATTTGCTCATTAAGTTCGCATCACTCATGCCCGAGCGTATGTCGGCTAGTGCGTCCTTTGCACTGATCTTTTTCTTTTCCACGATACCCACCCCCATGCTCTTAATGCCTTAGGACACCGTATGTCCCACCTGTGAACCCCATCGTGGGTACGTCTTAACCAGTCGCAATGTCAAGCTAAAACTGCTGTATGGGTTACCTTTTGGTTATATTTGGGTAGAGCGCTAGTCTGAGCTATTATTTGCGAGGAGTCAAACGACGAGGCTCAAAAGTAATCGCGAGAAAGAAAACGGTTTGGTGGCGACGTCCCGCGCAGAACGCGGGATACCCGTCATGTCCGGTAGTCCCGCAAACGCGGGATTGCCTCGTCCCATTTAATAGACGGGCTGGAAGCCCATCCTACCGGGATGACAGGCTGGAAGCCTGTCCTACTACCCTGCATAATGCTCGATCCGCATCGGTTACAGGCACAAACCTGTGAGAACTATGCCCCGGCAAGGCATATGTCCAAGCAAGAGTCGATGTGCCGAGTATGTTGACCGAATAACACCTGGTACAAATCCCACTCTTCCGGGCTTGCTCTCAACGCAGCACGACAGGCTCGAAGGGTCGCTTCATCTTGGGGGGATCGAACAGCCTGAGAAATTTCCCGAAAGCCACAGCATTGCCGGGGTTGTAGTCAAAACCAGCCAGAGTAGCCACCGGATTCCGGATTTTGGCCAGCATTTCCTTCCAGGCTGCGGAATCGGCCGTCACCTTTAGATCCAGTTTGAGTCCATCCAGTTCTTGCGCGGAGCGCGGCCGTATTTCCGCCACGCCGTGGCGTACATGGATAGTGAAGGCCTCTTTGACATCCGGAAAGATTATACCGACTTTCTGATCAACGTCAGCAGCAGCCCTAGCATCCAAGTTCACCGCAAGCGATTCCATGAAACTCTGAACAGGAATCCGGTGAACCGCTTCAGTCGAAGGTTTGGCCGTGGAGGAGGACACGAAGCCATCCCGAATTTCCATTGCCTCGGTTAAATAATAGTTCCGGGCATTAGGGTTTTGTTCGCTTTCACCGAGTGCAGCGAGCGCCTTGATGCGGATGTTCTTGGCTCCCGTGTTCTCGGGATCGAGTTGAATCAAGTGGCCGGTGAGCTGCAATGCAGCCTGATACTCTTTAGTCATCGAGCAGTTCTTGAGCATGCCGGAGCAGTTCCTTCTCTCCTCCTGCTATCCGGGCCATCAATTTAGCCTGGTCTTTGCGTGTCAAAGGCTGAAGATTCGCGGAATCTCCGTCAAACCAGCCCAAGTTGCCTGTAAACATGGAACGAGCAGACCAGGAGACTTTGCCATAGAAGGGCTGTAGATATGGCGCTTCAGCCAGATGAGCCGGCAGCTTGATATATTCAGCCAATTCATCCGGAGTAAGGCCAGCGTTAATGCCCCGTATTGATTGATCATGGATGTATTGAATCGCGTCTCGGTAATTCGTGAGGATATCCTGGATCTTTTGGGAGCCGATGATCGGGCGGGTATGGCACGGCACAAGGTATTCAGGACTCAGATCGCGCATTTTATCGACGCTCTGATACCACTGTTTCAGGTTACGGAAGCTCGTGCCGCGAATTGTGTATAGATTTGGGAGTGCCCAGTAGAAATTGTCTGACGGTATCAATGTCTCTTGCTCTGGCAGCCAGACTATAATCTGGTCATCGGTTTCACCTGGCGCAAAGATCAGTTTGAATTTGATTCCGGCCGCTTCGGCTTCCAGTGTATCCGCAAAAGTCTTGGTGGGCCGGACAAAGCCAAGCTTGCTGTCAGGCTTCATACCGATAAAAGGACCGATGCCTACGTTGGGCACTTGGCCTGTTGGGAGAAACGCTCCGTACATTCGCATGGACCGAGATCCGATGATCGGCCCGATCTCAGTAAAAAGTCTCTTGACGTGGAACTCGGTAGTTTCATGAGCGTAAATTTCCGGGTTTCCGCCGGCGGCAAAAACCTCAGCGCCGAAGACATGGTCGGGATGAGAATGGGTATAGATGATCGCTTTCACGGGCTTGGACGTGATCTTCCTGAATTCGGCCAGGACTTCGGCGGCTTCTTCGACAGTGTTCATGGTGTCAACTATGATCACTCCATCCCGCCCCTCGATCATAATACAGTTAGCGATCCCATAGCCGATAGCCACGTAGATGTTGTCGCGGACCTGTTCCACGCCTTTCTTGAACATTTTGCTATGCTCCACCAGCGATTTGTTCACGCCGGTCGCGATCGGAGCTGGAGCTTTCTTGATCGAGCGTTCGGCATATATCCAAAAACCGGCCACTGCCACAGCTAGAATGACGATGACACTTATTAGAATCTTTCCGAGCATGAGAGCGCTCTCCTTGTAGTCAGCTTGGCTGAATCCGTTGCCTCAGGGGCACGATTGTCGTAATATATCAGTTCTCGCCGCTTTGTCGTTTTGCATTACTCCCAATTAGCAATCTTATCAGCTGAGGATCACCACTTTCATGAGCTATATCTAGGGCGGATTTCCCATTATATGGCATGTTAGGAAAATTGCTTCGGATATTTATGTCAGCTCCATTTTCTAGAAGTATTTTGGCCACTTCAACATCTTTTTTCAGACAGGCATAGACCAGCGGAGTAGCGCCCATATATGTGGAATTCGGATCCACGCCTCTGCTCAACAACAATCTGAGTAGATCAATGCTATTACTCTCAACCGCCCTTGTTAAAGCCATTCCTTCAAATCGCTTCTCCAGGTCGGCTCCATTGTCGAGAAGGAACACCGTCATGTTCAGATCGACTTTGTGGAGTGCGTACCAGAGAGGTGTGCACTTATATCTGTCACTTTTGCTCGGATCAGAACCAAGATAAACAAGGGACCTTGCAGTATTTGAATAATTCCTCCTTAACGCCGCATTCAGAGGAGGGTTGATAATGTCGCCAAGAATAGACACCGCCAAAACAAGAATGATAGATTTTACCAAAAAATGTGAATACCGGATTCTGCGTGAATATTTTGCGTCCGATTTCAGACGGGAACGGAGTAAAAGAACATCAACAAGCGGGTAAACGACAAGGATAATTAGGGTGAACAAGCAATTTTTGCGGAATAATTCAGTAGGAGTTGATCCGTGGCTCAGGGCCGCTTCAAGCAAAAAATAGAAGCATATTCCAACAGCTACAACAGCCCAGGAGAATACAAAAGGAACAATAGACTTTTGATCAATTAAATGATTAGTCCTGATCTGGGCATTGATCTTTATCGTTGACCAGATAAGTAGAGAGAGTGCAATTGCCAAAGGCAATATCATCAAACTTCGGAAAAATTCTTGGTCCTCAGCCAAGATCGCAATAACAGCGATACCTATAACCGGAACACAGCATATTCTAAGCAACTTAATATATGTCATTTTGTTGGGCTATAACACATTGAGCATAATAGCTAATTATGAACCATAGCGTCTCATGGTTACTCCCACACGACAAAAAAAGCCACGAATTCTTTCCCGACGTAGATTTGATTAGCGGTAGACAAATTGGTTAGTTATGGGCGTCACGGTCTCGGCATGGAATGCGTCAAGCTTAATCAAGCGTGGGCTTACAGACGAAATCCGGAAACAGGTGTCAGCAAATTATATTTGACTTTTCAAGACAGCATGGAACGGATTTTCGATCTTTGAGTCAGAATGAATAAATTGCGTGGGGGAGAATAATAACCCAAATAAAACTTGTTATATGTGGGAGTAGGTAGCTGGATGGCCATTGAACAGCAATTGATCCGTTTGTTTACGCCTGGGGAAATCGTTATTTTGGGCAATTGAAGCGAGATTTTGGGCCAAAAAGAGCGATTCCGACCAGGAAACTGCTTAGTAGGCTGATTAGGGACTCCGCACAGAACCGCGAGCAAAGGTAAGCTCCCTGGGCTTGTCTCAGGACCAAAATAGGAAATCCAGGAACTACCTCAGAATCGTCTTTTGAAGCTTATTCTCAACAATATCAGGGGGAAACATAATGACCAAAAATTTATCCAAAGAGTCTCTCGTTGCTTTCGGTTTGGTGACTCTACTCGTTAGCGGTTGGGCTATATCTGCTGGAGCCGATCCATTGAGCACGATAAAGGACTTGGACCAGGCGTACGTTCAAATCGCGGAGAAGGTTACCCCATCAGTAGTACGGGTAAGCTCAATTAAAGCTGCCCCAGTTGCAGGCGGTGAAGGACTCAGAGATTTTCTGAAGCAATTTCCATTTTTTCCGTTTGATGAAGAAATGCCGAAAGAGTTCAGGCAACAGCAGCGGCGGCCACAAGAGATGTTGATGGGATCGGGATTCATTGTGTCACCTGATGGTCTGATTATGACGAACAACCACGTTGTTAAGGACATGAAGGATATCAAGGTGACGCTTCCCGGGAACAAGGAGTATGCGGCAAAGCTGATTGGATCCGACGCGGACAGCGATATTGCCGTAATAAAAATCGACGCCAAAAACTTGCCCGCAGTGGAATGGGGCGACTCCTCAAAACTGCGTGTTGGCGAGATTGTCGTGGCGGTCGGCAATCCGTTCGGTTTGAGCGGCACTGTTACAAATGGCATTGTAAGCGCCATAGGGCGTACCAACGTCGGAATTATAGGCTACGAGGATTTTATTCAAACGGATGCACCCATCAATCCCGGCAACTCGGGTGGCCCGCTGGTGAACATTAATGGGCATGTCATTGGAATTAACACAGCCATAGCGACCCAGAGCGGCGGGTATATGGGAGTTGGTTTCACCATACCCTCTAACTCCGCGAAAATGGTCATGGATCAACTTGTCGCTCATGGGAAAGTGGAGCGAGGGTTATTGGGGGTGAATATTCAGGATGTCACTGAATCGTTGGCCAAATCCTTCGGGCGGCCTGACACCAGCGGGGCGCTCGTTTCCCAGGTCGTGCCGGGAAGTCCTTCCGAAAAGGCTGGGGTAAAGCCCGGCGATATCATTCTGGAATTTAACGGACAAATAGTCGCCGGCGCATCGCAGCTCAAGAACATCGTAGGGCAAACCAAACCGGGCGCCTCCGCCAAGTTGAAGATATGGAGAGACAAGAAAACCATGACCCTGGATGTCACAATAGCGGAACGCACAGCGAAAGCAGTGGCAGCGCCCGAACCTAAGGCCGAGACATCGGCCGAATTGGGCATCGCTGTCGATAAAGTTCCACCGGCAGTAGCATCAAAGCTGGGTTTGAAAGAGGGTATCGGTCTGGTCATCGAAGAAGTTGATCCCAACGGCAAGGGCGCATCGATGGGTCTGATCAAGGGAGATATAATCCTTGAATTGGATGGTAAGCCGGTCTCCGATGTCTCGGAATTCAATAAAGAAGTGCAGCAGGCAAAGAAAGCGGGGATTATACGCTTTCTGATCCAACGCGGTCCAGCGACCCTTTACCTCGCGGAAGGTTTTTAGATGTAAGAAAAGGAAATATTACGCCGCGCCAGGCGAATCCGGGGCCGGTTCTAGCGATTCGTCTGGCGTCATCCGTTAACCGGAATCTCGTGGCGCCTTCTTCTTGTGAGTAGGCCGCCTTAGAACTCATATCTGAAAATAATGCAGTTGAAAGCTCACCAAAGTTGAAGTAGCTGGCCGTTGCGCCAGCGCTGTTCCGCTTTTAGCAAGGCTTATTCACGATGGAAATCACCTCCGCGGAAATTCTGAATTGGATAACCCGCTACGGATACATCGCGATTTTCCTTCTACTGATGCTGGGAATAATCGGGGTCCCTGTTCCTGATGAAATTGTATTAACCTGTTCAGGGTTCCTAATATTTAAAGGTTTTCTTTCACCGGAACTGACTTTGAGCTGTGCTTTCATGGGCAGCGTGTGCGGCATCAGTTTGAGCTATGGGTTGGGGCGCTTCGTGGGGATGCCTATTATTTTGAAATACGGCTATCTGGTTCATATAACGCCCGAAAAGGTCAGTAGGGTTCGCATCTGGTATGAGCGGTTTGGGAAATGGATTCTTCTGTTTGGCTATTTCATAGCCGGAGTGAGGCATTTAACCGCTTTCACGGCCGGAGCTACTCGGTTCAGCGATTACCCGTTTTTGCCCTGTTTGCTTACACAGGAGCATTCTTGTGGACCTTTACCTTTGTTTCACTCGGATATTTTTTGGGAGATCATTGGACGGTTATATCGAAGCACGCAAAAACGGAGTTTTGGTTCGGTTTGGTGATAATCGGATGTATCGCAATTTTGTTAGTTTTTAGGTCACGGAAATCCGCTCGGTTCTGAGAGATCAGGAGCCCTCCGAAATTGAATGTTAATGAATTCGCTCAGCATTAAAAGATTTCGCCCATGGGCATTTCATTGTATCCGGGATCGTGCCCGGCTGGCTTCGGTTTTGACTTACCCGTTGCGGCGGATCTATTCCACGTTTTGCCTATTCCGGCCGATCGTCCCAATGATTTATTCATTTGCTTGGTCCGAGGCGCCTTAACATAGGTCTTGAGATTTCTGAATAGAACCCAACCCTGCTTATCCAGTTGAGCCCACCGCCTATCCTTGCTGAACGTACCATTGAGATAAACCTTTTCTCCCTTGCCCACGCAGGAAATTTGTTTCGAAGAAGGCGAAGGATGGCTGTATACGCGGAGACAATTGCCGGGTCGATTCACGCGGGCAACAGTAGCTTCTCCGCCTTGGTCCTGGGTGGATTGATTAGTCGCCGTCTTGCCCCACCGGAAGTGGGATTTGGACTCATAATTTGCCCCCTGGGAAGATACCTTCTCGCCTGGATTGGCGACTGGGCCTTTATGTGGAGGTGCCGGGGCAATGGCTTCCATACTTTGATTTGACATGGCCTGGGCCACGGCGGGCGCTATTGCAAACGCGAGTAAACCTGCGAACAAATATACAAATAATGTTCCGAAAAACACCTTTTTCATCTTATTCTCCTCGTGTCTAATATTTCTGTACCAATAGATATATTTTAAATTCTCTCCTCCGCACGAGGGAGTCCTTTATAAGCCGATTCGGCCGGGCATTATTCTTCTGTTGTTACGATGAGCACTGCTAGGGTTCTTGTCAATTTGGGATGAATACGGGCAATTAGGATCGTTTAAGCCTGGGCAGCCACTTACCCTTTATCTCCGGCCCTCCCGCGGCCCGAACACCCACCGCCCACCCGATCCACCTATGGCTGTAATCTCTGGGCCGCTTCATTCTGTGATGAGGAGGCTCCTGCTGATAAAACCGGAGAGCGTCAAAGTCTGCGCCAGAGTTAGCGCTTTTGGGCTAAAGTGGCACCCGAGGAAATCGAATCCCTTCTCGATGCACCCCATTCGACGCGCCTGTTCAAGAACTGCCACACATAGCCAGTAGGATGTGGTGAGCGAAGCGATCCGCATCGTTGGAGAAAAACCGCGATTGATGCGGTCCCCTTGGTCACCACATCCTACGGTAACTATTTCAACGTGAGGCATTGAAGCATTTTCGTCATTTCCAGTTGGTCGGGGAACAAACTATCCACTGTCGGGTCACAGTCCAGCAAGTATGCGTATGAGCCACATTGAAAGAATTGGTCTCTCATTTAAGAAAACTCACATAAAATGTTGGGGCACTTGGGCAAACCCTTAAGTTCCGCAGAAAGGTGAAGTTATGCGACGATTTATTTCAAGACAGTTTGTTATGTGGATTGCTTTTGCAGCAACACTCACCGTCTGCCCTGCGACTGCATCGGCAGATAATGGCGAATTGAAGCATTTTCAACTCCAAAACGGACTGGACGTTTTCGTGAAGGAAGATCATGCCCGCAAAGTGGCGGCAATCCAATTATGGGTGATGGTAGGGAGCGCCTACGAGACCGACGCAGAACGCGGGATAAGCCATGTCATCGAACATATGGCTTTCAAAGGGACTAAAAGGCGGGCAGTGGGCCGAATTGCACAAGAAGTAGAAGAGATCGGCGGGGAGATAAATGCATATACCAGTTGGGACGAAACGGTGTTCCACATCGTGGTGCTTTCATCGGCAACATCTCAGGGGCTGGATATTGTGACAGACGCAGTCCTCAGAGCGAGTATCGATCCCGGTGAGCTGAAAAAAGAAAAGCAGGTAGTAATTGAAGAAATCCTCGAAGAAAAGGATCGACCGGAGGACGTAGTATCCGAAGTGCTTTTCAAAACCGCGTACGTAAACAGCCCGTATCGATTCCCTGTCATAGGCCAAAAAGACATCGTCGAAAAGATCACCCGCAAGAACATAATCGATTTTCGCAAAAAGTGGTAAGTCCCCGAAAACATGTTCTTGCTCGTGGCCGGAGACGTCGATCCCGATGCGGTAAAGAAACTTGCCCAGCGTTTCACTTCCGATATTAAACCAACGGGTTTTTTCAAGGTGCTTCCGCCTCCGGAACCGCCACAGGATCAAATAAGAACCGCACTGGTTAGAGATCGTAACGCTGCGGAGACTCGATTGGAGATAGGTTTTCATATTCCTTCTATGAAAGGCAACGATGTCAATGCGTTGGATCTTGTTGCAGACATACTTGGAGCAAGAGAAGATTCACGCCTCCCAAGAATGCTTAAGCAGGAAAAAGGGCTGGTGAATTCGGTATCAGTTGATTCTCTTACTCCCAAACAATCAGGACTGATGAGTATATCTGCAACTTTGGATGCAAAGAACCTCGAACCCACCGTGAAGGCGATCATGGAACAATTAGCCCAATTGACCGAGAGGCCGCCTTCTCAAGAAGAATTGGAAGAGGCCAAAATCCATATTGAGTCGCAGCACGTGTATTCGGCCGAAACTGTCCAAGGAACAGCCAAAACCATGGGCAATTATCAGAACACGCTCGGGGATGCAGATTATCAAAGGAAGTACCTGGCCCTGAACTCTGCGGTGGTCCCCGAGCAGATCTCCGCAGCGGTCAAGAAATACCTCCGGCCTCCTAACGTGACGCTCACCGTGCTCTTGCCCGATAACGAAGCCAAGGATTTCCGAATCGAAGAACTGGAGAAAATTGTTAGTGGGTTTGCGCCTGCTGCCAAAGCTATATCGACAGGCGAAACCGCAACCAAAGAAACTGTTTTTAAGGAACTGAGTAATGGCATTAAGGTCGTTCTTGTTCCTGATAATTCCAACCCGGTTATTAGCTTCAGAATTGCGTGCCTCGGCGGCAAGCGGTTCGAGGACAAAAATGACCAGGGAATCATGAATTTCATTTCCCGTATGCTCGACAAAGGTGCCGCGGGTATGAGCGATGTGGAGATAGCCCGAAAAGTTGACAATATGGGCGGTTCACTTAACGGCTTCTCCGGAAACGACTCCTTCGGTTTCTATGCGAGTTTCTTCAGCCGTCACTCACACGATGGATTGGAATTGCTTTCCAAATTGTATACGGATCCCACATTTCCCGAAGACAAGGTAGACAGGGAACGGCAACTCATTTTAGCCGCAATTAAGAGTGAGTCGGATGAACCAACGAAGTACGTGGTCAATATCCTGAATAAAAGGGTTTTTCCTGATTTTCCCTACGGGTTTAATAAACTAGGCGCTCCGGCGACGATTGCAGCATGCTCGGTTGACGATCTCAGACGGACCTACCAACGCTTTGCCGTGCCCTCCAACACTGTGATCACGGCCGTTGGAAAGATGGATCCTCAGAAGCTTCTCGAGCAAGTGGAGCAAGTCTTTGGGGGGCTCCCTCCAAAAGCTTTGGAAATGCCTGAAATACCTGCCGAGCGGCCGTTGGAGAAGGTTAGACAGGAACTTGTTCATATTCCCAGAGCCAAAGCCCATCTCGCTGTGGGTTTCAGAGGAACGACGTTGAGTGATCCGGATCGTTGTCCATTAGATGTGCTTAATGAGGTCCTTGCGGGGCAAGGTGGCAGGCTTTTTATCCAACTCAGAGACAGAGAAGCATTGGCGTACGTGGTCACTTCTTTTGTTCGGCCGGGACTCAATGCGGGGCTCTTCGGTTTATATTTGGCTTGCGAGACGTCCAAATCTGATCGGGCTTACGAGGGACTGATCAAACAAATAGGGCTCATCAAGGAAAAAAAGATAGGCGATGCAGAACTCCAAAAAGGGATCAACAATCTCATCGGCAATCATTTGATTTCTTTGCAAAGCTCGTCGGATCGTGCTGAATCGATTGGACTGTACACGCTGTATGGCTTGGGATACGATTATGATTCCAAATACCTCCAGAAAGTACGCGAGGTCACAGCAGATGACGTGCTGAGAGTAGCACGAAAGTATCTTGATCTGGAGCACTGTGCGATCGTCAAGATTCTGCCGGAAGGGGAACAAAAGGGTAAATGAGTGGCAAATGGAGCGGCGGATGCCCGACCGCTCCCAGCCGATCCTGAAGCGCTGCCCAAATAGAGAATAGCCTCATGTGCTTCTAAGCCTTAAACCATTTCTACTCTCGGGCTACAACCTCCTAGCGGAATTCTTTAATTAAGGGCCGCTGACACAAGACAGTAGTCTTGGGTTTGCGAGTACCAAAGCATATGGTTCCTGAGGCAAAAACGTCCACTTTGAGTCTTCAAGCATCAAGGATGCTCCCGCTGTCGAACGGCCACATACGCATGCGACGCATTAAACTGGTTTTCTTCCTTCCAACGCACTGAAGACAACCAGAATGGCACTGGGCAAATGAAACTGGTAGCTACTGTCCCGGGAATCGTCGTTCCATCTATCAATGGTATTATCTCGTCGGATTTCGTAACCGAGACTTCCGAATTTAGCTTGCCTTTTTCTATATACGCCGTATGACAAGACGAAACGACTGTCTCGGTCGGGTTACTCAGGGTAAGATTCTGGACCACGACCGTGCCCGAAATTACCGAAACCGACAATGTGGTGGGCGTGTAAACTTCGATGACGAAATCCACAGGTTTGTTGTAGTCGAACGGCTCAACAGAAGCCACGGGCGTTATAACTTTATACGGGGTCACGTTCCCACCGCCGCTTTGCTTGGTCACCCTCAGGACACCTTGGTTCACCTCAATAAAATTGAGGAGGCCGTTTTGATTTCCCCTTTGCTCAAAGGAAATTGACGAAATCTCCCCCAAGGAGGTCCTCATGCCTGTTTCCCATTGTATAAACACTTTGCTTTGCTCACTCGTGCTTATGGTATTACCCGGATCAATTGTGCGCCCGATGGTTAACTTTGTAGGTTCTTGGTTTTGTTCCGAGGTGATCTCCGAATTTCCCTGGACAGCGTCAACCATCGCCATGGGCGAGCTGATGACAGTTTGGCCATCGGACCCGCGCGGCCAAGCCCAAGTTAAACAAACAATAGCAATTACGACTGCTACTTCCATATGCCGAGATCTTATTTTGTTCTTTATCATGGCTAAATCCACTTTTTCATTTGATTTCCGTTTGCTTACTGACCTTCGATGCTCTTGGAGCATCCGGCATCAGTGTCTCTCTACTAACCTTTTGATGTAAACTTTTTCCTTTAGGTTCCGGCTTAAGCCCGTTTTTTCAGAACTTGTAAAAACAATCTGAGCTTTAAAGCAGTCGTAACCTTGTAGGTCCCACCGTGACAGGCAATGTATATGATCAGGTAGCAAGAAAGTCAGAAAATCTAATCACCACCAATCCAATTACTTGGCCGTTTGCATACATCGCTCGTCCTTCTTCTCACCCTGTTTTGAGCTTTGAAAGATCGAGCAAATATTTTGACAACCCCAGTTGCTGTTTAACAAACATCCGTGTACTTCGTCCAACATGATAAAGACCATTAAAACGGAGGCACTAACTATGAAGAAAAGCGTATTGTTGCCGTTTCTGATGGTGGCACTCCTAACAATTGGTAACGTTGCCACCTCCTATGGCCAGGCCAAACCAGGCATGCCACCCGCATCTGGGACTACGGAAGGCGCAATCTCTCAGCCGTCCGGTCCTTCAGAGGAACTCTCGGGTACTATGCGTCATGGACACTCCTTGGAAGCCATGATGAAGAAACTGGGCATTACCGATGAACAGAAGAAACAGATACGTGCCCTTTATGTAGGTTTCAGAGACCGGACTCGCAAGACACGCATGGATTTGAGGTCACTCAAGGATGAAAAGCAAACCATGCTTCTTTCCGGAAAAATCGATCAGCAAAAGTTGGTCCAGATAGACGATCAAGTCGTAAAGCTAGTCAGCGACCTGTTGCGAGAAAAGCTCAAACTGAGAAGGGATCGTCTGGCACTGCTTACTCCCGAGCAAATCGGGCGCATAGCTGACTGGCAGGCAGAAAAGGCTTTTCGGCATAAAATGCACAAAATGCGTTGGGGGCAAATGCGCGGTATGCACAGACGAGATGGATCCAGAGGTTAATTATTCCCATTTCCAGGTCTTGCCCGAATAGCTCGCGACCCCACTAACATGGCTGGCAAGCTACACTGTTTTGTATGGCCACTGGTTCCGGAACAACCTTCCAAGGACGGTGGCCATATCAAAATAGTCATGCCATGCCGTAATCGTGAACCACCCAATCCCTACCAAAGATCGCACGTAAGGTTTATCAATCGAATCTTCTGAAATTTTTCCATTTATGGGATTGCAATTGAATGCCCAGCAGGACTAATTTCGACGGCGGTCGACATATTTCTTTTCCCGGAGTCACTTATGCACTTGTTTGATCAAGATATCTCGGTACATGAGCTCGGCCCTGGTATGTTCGAAACCCGGGTGCACTGCGAATTGGTCCATCAACAATAATCCCAATGGGGGTACCTTCATGGCCCTGTTGGCCAATGCCATGATGCGGGGTGCCGCAAAGACTGCGACCCCGATAATAACAGCAAATTTCCTGTCCCGTGCGGAACCCGGTGAAGCCGAGATCCACCTGGAAAGGATTGCGCAATCGACTCACTTCGATCGATTTCAAGCCAGTCTGGTGCAGGATGGAAAGGAGAGAATCCGATCCCTGGGTACCTTCGCAAAAGAAAACTCTGATGGTGCCGAGAGGCGTTATGAAAAAATGCGAACCGGAAATAGCCCCCTTGGATGACTGTGTTGTCATCCCCGAGATTCCCAATTATAGCCTTTTTAGCTGGATGGACGTCCGATTGGACCCATCGTGTGCCGGCTGGATGACCGGAACTGTGGCGGAAAAGTCAGAAATCAGAGGCTGGATAAGATTTAAGAGAAGAACGCTCCTTCGACACATTGTCGATATTCTTGATTATTGATTCTTTTCCCCCTCCAATCCTCGCTAGTCATGGAATCGTTGCCTGGGTACCCTCGATAGAGTTATCTGTGAATGTTCGCAATTTGCCCAATACGAATTGGTTGAAAGGTGTTTTCCGTACGTGTTTTGTAGATAACGGTATTTTGGAGGAAGACGGGGAGATATGGGACGGAAACGGAGGACTGGTCGCTATTTCCAGACAAATTGCCCAATTTCGAAAAGCTGCGACGTAGTTTAAATGTAATTGGCCTGGACGTTTTTTCCAGGTCGATCATTCGAGTTCCGGCTGGAAGGAAAAGATAGCCGCCGGCGTCCCACTATTTGAATATCCGATCCTTGCGAACCGCCCACCGCGTGACGTCAGCAATACAACGTGAGCGCATTCCAGCTAATCAGTCTTCTGCCTATTTTCCGATGCTTTGTCAAAGACCTGTCTGGCGATGGCAAGTCCCTCGATGCAAACCGGCATTCCGCCGTACGTGGACATCTGTAGAATTACTTCGGCTATCTCAGCCTTCGTCGCCCCACTCCGTGCCGCAGCGATGATGTGGCTCCTTAATTCATTACCGCGGCTCAGGACACACAGTGCAGCCACAGCGCAGAGTTCTCGCTCCCGCTGCGTCAACACGTCACGCGCATAAAGATTCCCAAATATGTGATCGATGAAATTGGATGATATATCGAAATACCCGAACAGCTCCTTGAGCAGTTGACTTCTTGTCTGGCCCACGAGTTTCCGCGAGACCTCGGCAGGGTCATCGCCGGGACGGATATCAGCGGCAATCGCTGTTTTCGTCTTGTCGTTCGGTTTTGCCATAGTTGTCTCCTCTAACACAGTAGGTTTGTTCTTGTGGCCCTTTTCAAGTCCTACTGAGGTTTCTATACCGGATCAAAAGCCTGTATCCGTTCCAGGTGCTCAAGCATCTTTAGATACTTCTTGTCTCGCTTGATGAGGATTTCTTCCTCAGTGCGCTGTCCATAATCGTAAATACCCTTGGATGTCTTTGCCCCAAGGTGGCCTTGCTTCACTTTTTCCGCAACTAGGGGGCTGATTTTATCACGGGCGGCCATGATGTCCGCCAGCAAGTCAAGGCCTGTGAAATCCATCGATTGCGCCACCCCTACCACGGGAAGCCTGATTCCCAGACTGGTCTTAACCGCCAAATCGATCTGTTCAGCCGTCGCCCAGTCATTCTCCAACATCTCCCATACAATTCTTGAGATACTGTTTTGAATCCGGTTTACAATGAAGGACGGAAAGAATTTCTTCAATACCAGAGGCTTTTTCCCGAGCCTTTTCATCAGTTCTGTGGTTAATGTGATTACCCTTGCGTCCGTATCCGGTCCGGGCACCACCTCGACCAAGGGGATGATATGTGGTGGAGCGAACCAGTGGGCGACGACGAGACGTTCCGGCGATTTTACCCGGACGATCTTGAAGATATCCAATGATGAGGTGTTGCTGGCCAGGACAGTATCCGGCGAGCAAATTCCGTCGAGTTGCTCAAACACCTTTTTCTTAATCTCCGGAACCTCACTCACAGCTTCTAGGGCAAACTCCGCTTTTTGTGCCGAGGATCTGAGATCTGTTGATGGATGTACACGGGCCACAATTCCCGGTATATCGTTTTCGGACACCCGCCCGAATTCGGCCAAAGTATGCAAATTAGTCCTTATGAGGGTCATAGCACGTTTAAGCGCATTTTCATTGAGATCTACAAGATCCACCTCAATACCGGCCTGCGCAAAGACTTGGGCAATAGAATGTCCCATGACCCCGCCTCCGACCACGAGGGCAGTACCGACATCACCAGCATTCATGAAGGCTACTCCTGCCAATAGATTTCCCTATTTTGCTATTGAATTCTCCCTGTCCTGGCCCGAGGGGCACCGCTCGTCCGTGAGGACCTGATAAAGAACCTAGTTTATTCGTTCCTGGCTCTGTTAGGCGATTATCTGTTGGAGATCATCTCGTACAATTCAAATTGGAGCGGCTCCGCTAGCAAATCAGCCATTTTTGTACGAAGGTCCAACATGTAAGGCATCTTGCTGTGTTTCTGAAGAGCTTCCCGGTCAGCCCAATTCTCATGAAACATAAACACGCCCGGTTTGCTAATGCTCTGATGAAGATCATAATTGACGCAACCGGTCTCTTGGCGAGTTTGTGGTACAAGTGCCAATAGAGTCTCTTTTAGGACCTCTTCTTTTCCTGGTTTTGCTTGTGCGATTGCCACCAATGTGATCATATAACCTCCTTGATTCTTTGGGTAACTGACAGATTTTCTGACGAATTATGGAGCTGAGTATGTCACATGCGTCCCCAAGAGTCACTGACGATTCGAAACCGAAACCCGGTCTATAAAAGGATTTGGCTATGCGCGAAATCTTTCGTGATTTTCCGGTTTGAGAGAGTGTCGTGCTCCCACTTCCATGGGCGCGGTGAATTTGGATACTCTGCTATGCCTTTTCCATTCTTGTTTCTATTGTTTCCGGGCTAAAATCCTGTTCCTTCGGCCAAGTGATTGTTCCCAATTCGATTCTGGCCCTTCGGAAGTAGTCATAGTCCTTAAGCTCTTTGAAGACGCCTTTATTAAGATAAGGCTTTACATCAAAGACACCTTTGTTTCCATTTGATAACGCCGCCTTTATCCTGTAGTCGCTTAGGATCTCAAAATGGATCACGTCAGGAGACATTGGTGTCTACCGTTACACAGCAACACTGAATTGAATGCTGGCGAAGTCCGGCACTCGTTTTGACGCATCCAGAATCTCCAGACCAATCAGGTTGCCTTGTTCGTCGTAATCAAGAATGACCCCGGGCTTCTCCTCATCGCTCTCGGCCACAGGGCCGGGTTTTAGGATTACAGTTAGAGTGTCCGTTTTCGGGTCGTACGTTACGTTCATGCGCGACTCCTGTATTTGCTTATCTTACTGGTCTTGTAGACTGTGAAAACAACTGGCGGTTCTGGGTCCTCGTCCACAACGACTCTGAGCAGATAGGTCCTCGTGGGTTCACCCATAGAAATAAATCCGTGGACCACAATCCTGCCTTCCCGCAACAAAGAAACCTCTTCAGGAATTGCCAAGACGCCACGCACCTGGTCAATGGTAAGCACCCGGCGGCTCATTTGATATAAAGCATGTTCCGAAAAGAGACCCGACGCAAGGTCCGCCACCCGCTTACTCCTTGATCTCATGGTTGGTCGAAACCTTAGTCACAATTACTCCCATCCGACAAAAAAGGCCACGGATTTTTTCCGCAGCCTCTAGGTTTCCTGGTGCTCGGAGCGAGAGTCGAACTCGCAGACCTTTACGGGCGGTGGATTTTGAGTCCAAGAAAACGGTTTTTCACCCTTTTTTCATCATTTCAAGGGGCTGTCTTGTTTCGTCTGTCACTGAGTAATAATGAATTGTACTTTGACCGCAAGTTAGAAATGCCCCTTGGGTCAATTCTTAACTATTACAAACGTGAGGCTTTCAGCGAGAAACCATGAACAGGCACTCGCTAATTCCTTTACTGACGTGGTATAAATCGAATGGGCACTCTTTAAGCCCTCGTGATCCTCTGGGGGCTTTTATAGGCATTGCCAACAGAAGTGTCAGTTCCTCAGGGACGTGAACCATATAGATAATCATAACCTGTATCTGTTAGGAAAAAGCCTCTATCCCCTCCCATTTTTATGTACCCCAACTTTGCTAGCTCATTCAAGCCGTCACTTACTTTGTCTTGGAGCCCTCTATCCCATTCGGACGACACTAATTCCTTCAAGAGTAGGCCGGGGAAAATATTCTCCCTTTCCTATTCCAGATCGTCTGAAGATTTCCATTATTTGTCCTGATACGGGCTGCATGGTAACTCCTTTCGATTTGTGACTGGTTTTTGGCAAAAGCTCTTTGAAAACCAGTGCCTGGTCGGCTATCTCGGTTAAATCTCTGGAGCTTTGGATGGAATTTCATGCAATATATTATCATGGTCTGGCTGGAGCCGTCTGCAAAATCTCTGTCAGCGTTAAGCGCTCTATATTGCACATGATTTAAGTGCTTGTTGTTATGAAATAAGTGTATATTTGACTTGCCGGAGTAAGATATTACAGGAGATTGTCAGATTAGGAGAATTCTTGGACTGTCAAAAGATCGCTTTAAAAATTTTCTTAAACCTTCTCCTTCATGACCTTCACATACTTGACAAATTGAACATCGCCACTATAATTAATAATATAATTCTTAACTTGTGTTGCTCCAGTAGACCTCGCTTCAGGGACCACGGGTGTTATGCAAAGATTAAGATCCAGGGACATAGGCACCCGTGCCGAGGACTTTACGAATTAATTCCAACCGATTCTCCCCGTTCACAAAGAGCCCTTGTTCATAACCGCAAACGCACTCTCGCAAAAAGTGTGGCGTGCCTTTTCTTTAGGAGCTAGAATATGAGTATCAATATTTACGTGGGAAATCTGTCCTTCGATTCCACAGAAGGCGAACTCGAAGCCTTGTTTGAAGCTTACGGGTTAGTAGATTCCGCCAAGATCATCATTGATAAATTTACGAACAGGTCGCGGGGATTCGGATTCATTGAAATGACCAACCGAGGAGAAGGTCTTAAAGCGATCCAGGGACTCGATTCCAAGGATCTCGGAGGCCGGAGTCTGAAGGTGAGCGAGGCCCGCGCCTAAAACCAATTCCGGAGGTGGGTGGCGAGACGCGACACATATGCGCTGCTGGTAAACCGCTCTCTGTAATCCTCTCCATCGAACCGCAATCCGGAAGCCCCAGTGGTGACACAGTTTCATTATTGAGCAGACAGCTCATTGATGATGGGCATTGAATACGGTCATACCCGAGGCGATGGACAATGATTGTCCACCTTGCGAAAGGGACGGACTATGCAAATCGGAGATGTCATACACTTGGACGGGCTGAGGGCAGAATACAATTTTTTCGGCCGTGACCGCTTTTCTGCTTGTACGCTGCCCGACGGCGACTATGTAATTGTCGCTTTGGAGGATAATAATATCAAACTTGCTTGGACCGATGCCGGGGGTTGCCCGTCGCGAAAGCATCGCTACCGGGTAGGGAAAGCTGCTTTGATTTCTTCTACCGCTGTGACGGAGCGATTATCTTAACTTTCTGACCTATCCTTATCCGAACGGAGAAAATCGATGGGAACTATTTATTAATTATCCTCGTCCTTCTGCTTATAGGAGCGCTACCGACCTGGGGATAGAGTCGTAGCTGGGGGCGTGGCCCCGGCGGTGTCCTGGGTCTGGTGCTGGTTATTGTGTTGGTGCTCTTTTTGATGGGCCGTATTTGATACCGATATGGGGAAATTCCGGCGAATTAACGCCGCACGCTACAAGGAGGGGCCCCAGTTGACCGGTTCAGCTTTCGTCATGATCAATACCCCCTAAAAGCATAAAGATTTGATGAAATGAAGATGTCTGTCAGAAAAG